>JAKASR010000003.1 GCA_021818955.1 Acidobacteriota bacterium | reverse complement strand
CCGACGACGATCTGGACAAGGCTCTCGAAATCTTTCAGCGTGTTGGCAAAGCCCAGGGCATCCTCTAGCACTCGGGCTTTCTGTCACTTTATCGGCTTCTGGGCAATCCAATAAAGTTGGCTTATGGCATGAAGCAGGTTTCGAGCCGCCGGTTTTGAGATGATGAGTCTTGGATGAGTCTTGAGAGGCGCCATCGGTTCGGAGTTGCGGGATCATCTCCGAAGCACAATTGAAATGCACAGTCACGTCAGCATCGCCTATGCCTTCCTGGCCGGCATATTATCCTTCCTGTCTCCCTGCGTGCTGCCGCTGGTGCCGGGCTACGTCTCCATGCTCTCCGGCAGCGCCGCGGATTCGGCGGCAGGCGCCGCCGCCGTCACCTCGCCCCGCCTGCTGCGCAACTCGCTCGCCTTCATCCTCGGCTTCTCGCTGGTCTTCATCACCCTGGGCGCGGCGGCCACTTCCATCGGGCAAGTCTTGCGCGCGCATCAACTCCTGCTCAGCGAAATCAGCGGCATCATTGTTATCCTCTTCGGCTTGCATCTGATGGGTTGGATCAAAATTGGCGCCCTCTACCGTGATAAGCGGTTGCGCAATCAGGCGCGTTTTACCGGCCCGCTCGGCGCTTTCCTGATCGGTTTTGCTTTCGCCTTCGGCTGGACTCCGTGCATTGGCCCGATTCTGGGCGCCATCTTATTGCTGGCGGCGCAGCAGGGGACCGTGCATCAGGGCTTATGGCTGCTGGTCGTCTATTCGCTCGGCTTGGCCGTCCCTTTCCTGCTGACCTCGCTGGCTTTCGACCGGTTTGCCCGCTTCTACGGCGGCTTTCGTAAGCATTTGCATCAGGTGGAAGTCTTTTCCGGCGCCCTGCTGGTGCTGATTGGCGCCCTGTTGCTCACTCATCGCTTCAGCGTGATCTCCAACTATTTGTCATCCATTCCAATATTGAATAAGCTGACGTTATAGGGCTACGCCCCGCGGCGGAGAGGTGACTGCATGGCAGATTCAGATTCATCCCAAACATTTTCCCAGCCCGAAGGGCTTCCCCCCTCCCCGCCTCCGGTCGGCTCGAACTGGCGGTCTTGGGTGGTGATCGGTTTGGTCGTTATTGGCGGATTGGCTTATCTCGCCTGGGTCCGCCGGCATCAGCCGCAGCCGGCCATGACTTCCGGCCACAGTGCCATGCTTTTGACCGGCAGCCATATCGTCGGCCGCATCGCTCCCAACTGGACGCTTCCCACTCCGGACGGCAAAATCCTTTCCCTCGCCCAATATCGCGGCCATCCGGTCGTGCTCGATTTCTGGGCCTCCTGGTGCGGCCCCTGCAAGGTCGAGATCCCCTGGTGGATGCATCTGCAGGATAAATACCGCAATCGCGGGCTGGTGATCATTGGCATCTCGGAAGATATACAGGTGTCCGACGTGCAGGCGTATCTGCGGCGCCACCGCCTCAATTATCCCGTGGTCATGGCCAATTCCAGCATTGAACCCGATTATGGCGATCCCTATGGGCTGCCCACCACTTTGTTCATTAAGCCGGACGGCACCATCGCTTCCCGCGTCATCGGGGTCGAAGACACTGCGGAGCTTCAAGATCATGTGCAAAGCATTCTCTAAATCTGCTGCCGCCGCCGCGCTGCTGGTCTGCGGCTTGGCCGCGCTGGGCTTCATTCCTGCCGGCGGGGCGCAAATGCCCGCCCCCGCCGCCCCGGTCCTGAAACTGCTTTCCGCCCATAGCCGGCGCGCTGCCGCCGGCCGGGTTCGCTTGCTGTTGCGCTTTCAGGTGGCCGCCGGCTTTCACGTCAATTCGCATCACCCCAACTCGGCCTACTTGATCCCCACCACGGTCAAGCTTCTTCCCGCCCCGGGCGCGCGCCTGCTGAAACAGACTTGGCCGCCGGCGGAGCAAAAAAAACTCAGCTTTTCCCATAGGCCGCTGGCCGTTTATAGCGGCATCTTCCCCCTGCGGTTGCTGCTGCGCGCCCCCCGCGGCGCCACTCTGCGCGGCCAACTGGGTTATCAGGCCTGCAACGACCGCCTCTGCGAACCCCCGACGCACCTGAACTTTCAAGCCAAAGTGCAGTAAGTCCGCTCAAGTTCGTTCTTGGCAGCCCTCCGTCTGTCTACAGACGGACGGCTGTTGTCATCTAGCGCCATTTAGTGCCATTTAGCGTCACTTGCTCCTTGCGGCGGCTAAATAGAAAATTAGCGCCGCTATGAAATCGGCTGCTTGCTTTAGAAGGCTCAATCACTTAACCTGCGCGCTCCTGCTGGGATTGGCGCTGGTCATGCCCGCCTGTGTCCCTACACGTGGTTATTATTACCGCCCCATTCCCACCGGACTGCATCTGTGCAACAAAACTAGTTCGACTATATGGGCGGCATATGCGATTGCCCGGTGTGAAGGGTGCAATGATCCGGACGATTGGTTCGGCGGCACATTCGTCCAGGAAGTCTCGGGATGGTGGCAGATTGCGCCGGGGCAGTGCAAAACCCCGATCGGTTATGCATTAAACAATGGCGCTGAATATTTTCTTTATGCGCATGATAGCCTGGGCCACGTCTGGAGAGGTAACTATCAACAAAATTCCGTCATGGGATGCGTGAGCCGGAATGCCTTTACCTATGTGCGTCAAAACAATGGGTACAATCCCACCGAGCAATGCGCGATTGCCGATAAGCATAAGTTTGGGCTGATTCCATCCGCGAATTATTCTTCTTATACCTGGAGTATGCTGCCTTGATCGCAGGCTGGCAGCTTTTTCACCCCGCCGCCGCTTCCCGGAAAAATTCCAAACCGTTGCCGGCGTTATTGATGCCGACAGTGACGCGATCGCCGTTGGCGATCTGGCCGGTGGAGAGCAGGCTGGCGAGTGGCATGACCAGGGCGCGTTCGATGATGCGCTTCAACGGACGCGCGCCGTAGCGTGCGTCCGTCCCGGCATCGAGCAGGAATTGTCGCGCCGCCGGCGTGCAGCGGAATTGGAAATCAATCGTCTCGCAGCCCGCCGCGGGGTGCGCCATGCGCGTCCGCACCTGCTCCAGTTCCAGATCCAGGATGGCGTTCAACTGCTGGCCATCGAGCGGATGAAACACCACGATGTGATCGAGTCGGTTGAAGAATTCGGGCGAAAATTTCCGGCGCGCCGCGACCATGGCGGCTTGCGTCATCGGTTCTTGAACCGCGGCGGGCGGTGAAGCCGAGGCGAATCCAAAGCCGGGGTCGAGCAGCTTCTGCATTTCCATCGCGCCCAGGTTGCTGGTGAGAAAAATAAAGCAGCGGGAAAAATCGACTTTATGGTTGTCGCCCAGCGTCAGTGTGGCCTGGTCGAGCACGCCCAGCAGCAGTTGCCAGAGCGCGTCCGAGGCCTTTTCCACTTCATCGAAGAGCACCAGGCTGATCGGCGTCTCCGGAGTTTGCTGCTCGTCGATTGCCTGTTGCGACAGCACCGGATGGGTTTCGCGATGGCCGAGATAACCGGGAGGCGAGCCGATCAGTTTGGCGATTTCATGGCTGTGCTGGAATTCCGCGCAATCCACCTTGATCAGCGCTCGCGGGTTGGCAAACAGGCTCTCCGCCAGCGCCTCCACCACGCGCGTCTTGCCGGTGCCGGTGGGGCCCAGCAGTAAAAAGCTGGCGATCGGACGGCGGGGCGAGGCCAGCCCCGCCAGGTACATCTGGTAGGCGTCCACAATGCGTCCCAACGCGGTTTCCTGGCCTACGACCCGCGCTTTCATTTCGCTGAGCAGCTTTTCCGCCGCCAGGCTGCGGCGCTGCGGGTTTAAAACCATTTGTGCGGCGGAAGACATCGCCTCGACCTCGCTCTATTTCATGGGATGAGGCTGGCGGGGTTTTCGATTCAAACCGCTGGCAAGCTTGCAATTTATCTGAACCGCATCAGGAAATTCAACGCCCCGGGGTGGGGGCATTACGCCCGCAAGGCGGGCTTTAACCTGATCTTAAGGTCTGGTTCAGTCAGCGTTGACGGCCGAGTCGGACAGCAGTTTTCGTCCGAAGCAATTTCGAAGAAATTGTCTCCAGACTGCTCGCGTGCCCGGCCGCATTTCTCCGCGTTGGCTTTTTTATCGCGCGATCATCGGTTGCCAATCGCGGAAGCTTTGCGTTTTGGTCTCGTTAAAAGATTTGAACAGCAGGATCGTGGCATTGACCCAGAAATGGGCGTAGGACGGCAGCCATAATCCCGGCGACTTGCGCTCGAGCTGCAACTCCAGGCCGGCATTATGCACGGTGGCCAGGAAACCCAGCCAGTAACGCACCGGTTGAAAGGTCGCTACCTGAATGCGGCAGATGTGTAAATCCTGCGCGTCCACCCAAATCGCGCCGCGCGAGGAAAGTAAAATCTGTTCCGCTCGCGAGCGGGATCGCACTGCCGGATTGGGATGGGCGGGATAGATCCAGGTCGTGCGGCCGTGCCATTGCCGCACGCTGGGCTTGCCGTATAGGTAGTCGCTGGCGAGCCGCGCAAACGAATAGTAGCGATGATTGAACTCCAGCCCGCCGGGCGGGACCGGCGGCTGTTTGCGTTCAAATTCCGCGCGTTTGCGCGCCGCCTTCCGTTGTCCGGCCAGTTCCGCGGGTTTCAGCGGGCGTTGATCGAGCGCCAGAATTTCGGGAATTTCGTGGCCGTTGACGTAATAAATGGCGACCGTGCGGCCTTCAAGATGATGGTTTTTATCGATCACCATGTGCTCGACATGGCGATAGCTCATCTCCGCCTTCTGATCGGCGGTGAAATTGCGGATTACGGTCGCGCGAATGGCATCGGCCGGCGGCGGGGCGGTTTCTCCCTGGCGGCGAATTTTCCTGGGCCGGGAGAATGCCGCCGCCCCTGCGGGGGACGGCGGCGGCGGGGAGGCGGCCGCCGCCGCCATCAGGCAGAGCGCCGCCGCAGCCCTGCGATGCGATCCCGACCGGAAAATCTTCACCGGGTAAGCAGCATGGCTTCGGGCGCGGCGGCATCCGGCTGCGACGATACCGGCCGGTAATAGAGGCTGTCGTTTTCCACAAAAACCTCGATGAACGCCGGCTGCGTGATGGCGCCTTGTAGCAGTAGATCGGAGAGCGGGTCTTCGATGTACTTCTGCAGCGCCCGGCGCAGCGGGCGTGCCCCGTAGCTGCGGTCGGCGCAGGTCTTCTCCAGAATCCAGCGCTTCGCTTCCGGCGTGGCCGTGATGCTGACGCCCTTTTGCCCTAAGTGCTGGTTCAGTTGCTGGATCAGCATCTCGATCACCTGCAGCAGGTCTTCATCCGTCAGCGCGTTGAACAGAATGATCTCGTCCAGCCGGTTGAGAAATTCGGGGTTGAACAGGCGTTTGACTTCGCCCCGCACCAGGTCTTCGATTTTGGCGTTGACTTGCTCGCCGCTGGGCGATTGGAAGCCGAGTTGGCTTCGCTTTTCCAGGTGCCGGGCGCCGATATTGGAGGTCATGATGATAACCGTGTTTTTAAAATCCACCTGGTTGCCCAGCCCATCGGTCAGATGGCCGTCTTCGAAGACCTGCAGCAGCACGTTGAAGATATCCGGATGCGCCTTTTCGATTTCGTCCAGCAGCACCACGCTGTAAGGCGCGCGCTTGACGCGTTCGGTCAGTTGTCCGCCCTCTTCGTAGCCGACGTAGCCGGGAGGCGAGCCAATCAGCTTCGAAACCGAATGCTTTTCCATGAACTCCGACATGTCGAAGCGCACCAGCGCCTTGTCGCTGCCGAAGAGGAAAGTGGCCAGAGTGCGCGCCACTTCGGTCTTGCCCACGCCGGTGGGGCCGAGAAAGAGGAACGAGCCTACCGGGCGGTTTGGGTTTTTCAATCCTGCCCGGCTGCGCCGGATGGCCCGCGCCAGCGCTGAAATGGCTTTGTCCTGGCTGACGATGCGCTTGTGCAGCTCCTCCTCGATGCGGAGCAGCTTCTGCATCTCTTCTTCTTTGACCGAGCTGACCGGCACGCCGGTCCAGCGCGAAACGACGTCTTCGATGTCGGCGCGCGAAACCTGCGCTCCGCTGGCGTCGTCGAGATGATATTTATCGTGCAGCGCGCGGATGTTTTCCCGTTCTTTGCGCTCCTCGTCGGAGTAGTAGCGCGCTTTCTCGAACTCGTGGCTGGCGATCGCGGCTTCCATGCGGTGAATGATCACCTTCAAGCGGCGCTGCACTTCCGCCACTTCTTCCGGCACCGAGCTTTGCCGCAGCTTCACCCGCGCTCCGGCTTCATCCAGCAGGTCGATCGCCTTGTCGGGCAGGAAACGGTCGGGAATGTAGCGGCTGGAATGCAGCACCGCATAACGCAACGCCTCGTCGGTATAGCTGACGGCGTGGAATTTCTCGTAGCGTTCTTTGATGCCTTGCAGCACCTCCAGCGCTTCATCCTCGTTCGGCGGCGGCACCTTTACCGCCTGGAAGCGCCGCTCCAGCGAGCGGTCGCGCTCGATGCTTTTGCGGTACTCGCCCGGGGTGGTGGCGCCGATGCATTGCACCTCGCCGCGCGAGAGCGCCGGCTTCAGGATATTGGCCGCGTCCAGCGAGCCTTCCGCCGAGCCCGCGCCCACCAGCGTGTGCAACTCGTCAATGAATACGATGATGTTGGGGTTGTCCATCAACTCCTTCATGATCGTCTTCAGCCGTTCCTCAAACTGGCCGCGGTATTTCGTGCCCGCCACGATCAGCGACAGGTCCAACTGCAGAATGCGCTTTTCCGCCAGGAAGCTGGGCACCTCGCTTTCGGCGATACGCTGCGCCAGCCCTTCCACGATCGCGGTCTTGCCTACGCCCGGCTCGCCAATCAGCACCGGATTGTTTTTCGTCCGGCGGCATAGGATCTGGATCACTCGCTCCAGTTCATGACCGCGTCCCACCAGCGGATCCAGTTGCCCATCCAGCGCCGCCTGGGTCAGGTCGCGGCTGAATTCCGCAAGTAGGCTGGCTTCTTTCGGCCGTGAACTTTTTTCCTGGGCCGTGCGTTGCAGTTCTTCCCGCACCGCCGCCAGCCGCAACCCCCGGCTTTGCAGCATCTCCGCGGCGAAACAGCGTTCTTCCCGCAGCAGTCCCAGCAGCAGATGTTCCGTGCCGACGTGCTTGTGGCTGAGGCGCTCGGCTTCCTCCGCCGCATAGCTCAGCACCCGCCGCGATTCCTGGCTGAGCGGCAGATCCACCGAAGTCGATACCTTCTCCCGCGGGGTGGTGCGGCTTTCGATTTCCTTGCGGATGGATTCGATGGTGGCGTGCGAGCGCAGAAATCGGTTGGTAAGCGATTTATCCTCACGCAGCAGCCCCAGCAGGATGTGTTCCGTCTCAATGCTGGTGCTGCCGCACTGGCTGGCTTCGTAGCGGGCGAAAAAGATCACCCGCCGGGCTTTTTCCGTGTATCGGTCGAACATCATGACCCCGGCTGAATCCTGCTACCCGCGGCGCTGGGCGCCGGCTTAGCTCGCTCTGGACGGGCCGGGGAAAGCCGTATCGAGCCGCTCCAGCTTTCCCTGGTGCAGCCGCCAGACGCGATCGCAGCGCCGGGCGAACTGCAGATTGTGCGTGACCAGTAACGTGGTTAGGCCGTGCCGCCGGTGCAGATCCAGCAACAGGCTGAACACCCGCTCGGCGGTCGCTTCGTCGAGATTGCCGGTCGGTTCGTCCGCCATCAGCAGGCGGGGTTGCATCACCAGCGCTCGCGCCAGCGCGCCGCGCTGCTGCTCGCCTCCCGACAATTCACCGGCGCGATGTCCGGCGCGCCGCTCCAAGCCGACTTCTTCCAGCCGCGCCCGGGCCGCGCCCGCCGCCGCCCTCTCCGCTTCGCCCGCGATCAGCCGCGGCAGCATCACATTTTCCAAAAGCGTGAACTCCGGCAACAGATGCGGCATCTGCCAGACAAACCCGATTTCCCGGTTGCGGAATTCTGCCAATTCGTCGCTCCCCAGGCGGCTCAGGCAACTTGCGGCGAAGTATACGGCACCTTCCGTCGGCCTGTCCAGCGTGCTCAAGATGTGCAACAGCGTGCTTTTTCCGCAGCCGGATTCGCCCACCACCGCCACCATTTCCCCGGGCGCCAGCTCCAGGTCAATGTCGCGTAGTACCTCCAGCGCCTGACCCCCCGCCGCGTAACGCTTGTGGAGGCCTACCCCGCGAAGCCCGCCCGCGGCAATGGGGGCGCCTGCTTCATTCGATGCTGGCTTCGTGTCCGGGATTCGCTTTTTTGGCCCCGCGCCTTCCTGATCGCCGGCCGTTGCCGGCGGGCTAACGCTTTGCGCTGCCGTTCGCTCCATCGGGTGGCGTTCCTCTGCTCGCCGCGCCGCTTCCGGGTAGCGATCGCGGCTCATATGGCCCTGCTCGCCGGCTCGGACAGTTTCCCGGTCCGAAATCGCGGCCGTTGCCCGCCGGGCCAAACTTCCTTAAGCGTTAACGGCCGAGTCGGGCAGCAGTCTTCGTCCGAGATCGCAGGCCGAAGCGCGGGGTTCCGGTTAGGTCCCGCGCCTATTAACGATAATAAGCTTTCGGCATCCATGAGTATTCGCCATGCGTCCGGTTTCGGCCGGACTTTTGCGAAAGCGTCAGTGCCTAAAAGTAAAAGCGGCCGAGCCGCGCGGGCGCAACCGTCGGCTCCCCGCCCGGATGGGGGGTAAACCTCGATGGCGGGCCTCGCGGGCGCGCCGCCGCGGAGAGCGTTCGGGCTGCAAAATGTTTCCAGCTCCGCTACCCTCATTATGATTAGTATGCCAGCAGAAATCGAGCCGCCGCCATGGCCTCCCGCGCCGGTGCGCTTCGAGCGCCGCGCCCGCCTATTGAATTTGGAATTTTTTATCGCCTGGCGCTACCTCCGGCCCCGCCGTGGCCGCGGCCTGCTTTCGGTGGTCGCCGCGATTGCCGTGCTCGCTTTTGCCGCCGGCGTGGCGGCGCTGATTCTTTCGCTCGCCGTCATGGATGGCTTCCGCGACGCCCTCCAGCGCGAGCTGGTGGGCGCCACCGCGCAAATCAATCTCTTGCGCCGTGAGCCGGGCGCGGCCATCACCCATTACCACCAGCTCATGCGCCGCCTCGCCCGCCTGCCGCACGTCACCGCCCTGGCTCCGGCTTTTTACGACAGCGTCTTTCTCTACCATGGCAATCGCGCCGCCCAGGTGACGCTCAAAGGCGTGGTGCCGCGGCAGGAGTTGCGGGTGGGCTCGCTGCTCAGCCGCGTGCGTGAGGGCGGTTGGCAAGACCTCGAACTGCAACCGCAGCAGCCCAACCTGTTGCTTGGCGGCGCGCTCGCCCATCAGCTCAACGTCACCGTTGGCGACTGGGTGAATCTTTATGTCCCCCGGGCCGTGCTCACCCCCCTGGGCTATGCCGGCCGTACCGTGCCCTTCCGCATCGTGGGTATATTCCGCTCTGGCTTTGCCGATTTCGATTCGAGTTGGGCCTATACCAGCATGCGGGCCGCTCAAAATCTCCATCCGCCGGAATCCGGGAGCGGCGACCGCGCCAGCGCCATTGAGTTCCGGCTGGATAACATCTACGCCGCGCCGCAAGTCGCCCGTGCCGCCGAAAAGCTCGCCGGCCCGGACTATGTGGCCGTGACCTGGATCGCGCAAAACCGAGCCGTCTTCCAGGCGCTCAGCCTGCAGCGCCTGGGCACCATTCTTTTGGTGGGGTTAATCGTTTTCGTTGCCGGGTTGAATGTGCTCATCCTGTTGACCATGCTGGTGATGGAAAAACGGCGCGAGATCGCTATTCTGCTGGGCTTGGGCGCCCGGCGGCGCCAGATTCGCCGCATTTTCATCCTGCAAGGCATGCTGCTCGATGCCCTGGGCACCGCTTTGGGCTTGGCTGCCGCCTACTTTTTGGCTTGGGCCGCCAACCGTTATCAATGGATTCATGTATCCGCCGCCGTCTACTCCATCAGCTATGTGCCTTTCCATGCCAGTTGGCGCGCCGGCATCGAAGTCGCCGCGCTTAGTTTGGGCATTGGCCTGTTGGCGACCATTTATCCTTCCCGCCGCGCGGTCCGGGTGCCGCCCGCGGAAACGCTGCGGTATGAGTGAAGCTGGTCCCGCGCCGCTGAAAAATTCCTTAGGAATGCGCGCCCGCCGCTCGGCGTTGATGTTGCAGCGTTGTCAGCAGCTCTTCGGCCGGTAACGTATTGAGCACATCTTTGGCTTCCAGCCAGCCTCGCCGCGCCATCGCCAGACCGTAGGGCAGCAGTTCCAGATGCCGGGGATGATGCGCATCGGTGTTAATCGCGATTTTCACGCCCGCTTCGCGGCAGCGCCGGGCGTGGCGATCGTGCAAGTCCAGCCGGTCGGGCGCGGCATTGATTTCCAGCGTCACGCCGTGCTGCGCGCAGGCGCTCAAGATGGTTTCAAAATCCAGCGCGATCGGTTCGCGCCGCAGCAGGATGCGCCCGGACGGATGTCCCAGCAGGTGCAGCGCCGGATGCTCGATGGCGCGCAGCAGGCGCTCCGTGACGGCTTCCGGCGCCTGGTCGAAGCGGGAATGAATGCTGCCGATCACGAGATCGAGTTGAGCCAATACGTCGTCGGCCAAATCCAGCCGTCCGTCGGCGAGGATGTCCACTTCGATGCCGGCCAGGATGCGCAACGGCCGCTCGCGCCCGCCGCCCGCCGGCTTCCGCCCTTGGCGATAACTCGCATCGGCGGCGTGGATGCGCTTCAATTGCTGCAGCATGCGGCGCTCGTCTAGGCCCTGGACCATCGCGAGCGAGGCCGAATGATCGGTGATGGCAATGTATTCGTAGCCGCGCGCCAGCGCCGCATCCGCCATGGCCTCAATCGAGCAGCGCCCGTCGCTGGCGGTGGTATGCATGTGCAAATCGCCGCGAATATCGGCTTCGCTCACCAGCCGCGGCAGGTGCCCCGTGGCGGCGGCTTCGATTTCGCCCGCATCCTCGCGCAACTCCGGCGCGATCCATTCCAGCCCCAGCGCATGGTAAATGCGGGCTTCCGCCGCTACTTCCGCCGCCCCGGCCGGAAGCAGTCCGCCGGAGGGGGCGTCTTCCGGGCGGCGGGCTTTAGTGGAGAGGGTGCGTGGCGTCGGCGCGGCGACTGGGGCTTTGGACTTGCCCGGCGGCGCCGTTTCCAGCGGTGAGAGCCCGTATTCATTTAAGCTCAGGCCGGCTTTGAGCGCCCGCCCGCGCAGGGCGATATTGTGCGCTTTCGATCCGGTGAAATACAGCAAGCCGGCGCCGAAGCTTTCCGGCGGTAGCCAGCGCACGTCAATTTGCAGTCCGGCGTGCAAGCGCACGGAAAGCTTGCTCTCTCCCCGGCCATAAATCTCGACGATGCCGGGGAAACCCAGAAAATGGTCGATCGCCGCCGTGAGCGCCGCGCCTTGCAGTCGGCGCCCGGCGACCAGCAGGTCGAGATCGCCCACCGTTTCTTTTCCCCGGCGCAGCGAGCCTGCGGCCGCGGCCTGTTCCACCTCGGCGATTTCGCGCAGTCGGGCCAGCGCCTGCCCGGCCGCCTGCCGGGCTTCCTCCAATAAAAACCTGCCGCTCATGGCCCGCCAGGCGGTAATCGCTTTCAGAATCTTCTGTTCGGCTTTTTCGCCCATGCGCGGCAGCTCGCGCAGTTTACCCTCCCGCGCCAACGCTTCGACTTCCTCCACCGTGGACGCCTTGTGTCGCGCCCAGATTAAGGCGATGGTTTTCGGCCCCAGCCCTTGAATTTGTAACAGTTGCAGCATCGTCGGTCGATACTGCGATAGCAGCTTTTCATGTTCGGAAAAGCGTCCGGTCGAAACCATTTCCGTCAAATGCGCGGCTATGCCTTTGCCGACCCCAGGAATTTCCAGCAGCCGTTTGGGCTCCGCCGCCAAAATCCGAATCGGTTGGGAGCAGGTCTCGACCGCGTCGGCGGCGCGGCGATAGCTGCGAATGCGAAAGCTGTCTTCGTCGGCGATTTCCATCAGGTCGGCGGTTTCTCGCAAAAGCCGGGCCAGATCGCGGTTTTCCATCGGTTATATTTTGATTCACAAGCGGATTATCCCGGCGCGATTTTTTTGCCGCTTTGCATATCCTCGGCAGCTTTTGTCCGGCCGCCGCGGCTGCCCTGGATCGCCCGGGACTGGCAGCGGGATTCCCGCTCCGTGTATCATAAAAGTTTGTATGGAGGGGTACGGGTTTTGCCGGACCAGTTGACAGAGGAAGTGATTGCCATCATCGCCCGGGAACAGCGCCTGGCGCCGGAGAAGATCCGCCCGGATGCGACGTTCCAGGAACTTAAAATCGATTCCCTGGATGGCGTAAATATCGTTTTCGCGCTGGAAGAAAAATACAACTTGACCATTCCCGACGAAGTCGCGCGCGAGATGACCAGCGTGGGTCAGGTGATTGAGGCGCTGCGACGCCAGCTCGGACAAGCTTCCGCGGTGTAACCTGTAGCGGACGCTGAATTAATGGAACGTATTGTCATCTCTGGCTTCGAGGTTATCTCCTGCCTCGGCTTGGATCGCCGCCAGTTTTGGCGGCGGCTGGTTGACGGCGAAGGCGGGCTGGGCCCGATCACCCGCTTCGATCCCGGCACGCTGGCCGCCAACGTGGCGGGTGAAATTCCCGGCTTTGACCCCGAACCGCTGTTCGGAAAGCAACTTGACCTGCTCGATCGTTTTGCCCAGTTGGCGCTCTATTGCGCCCGCCATGCCTTGGCCGCTGCCGGTCTGGACGGCGGATTCGAGCCTTGGTTTGTTCCCGAACGCGTGGGCGTCATTACCGGGTCCGGCTTGGGCGGCGTCGAGAGCGAAGATCGCGCCTTTCAACAAATCTATGGCCAGAACGCGGCGCGTCTGCACCCGTTTAGCATCCCCCGCATGATGACGAATGCCGCCAGCGCGCATATCAGCATGGAAGCCGGCGCCCGCGGCCCTTGTCTTACCCTGTCCACCGCTTGCGCCTCGGCCACGCATGCGCTGGGCGAAGCCTGGCGCTATCTGCGCGACGGCATTGTCGATTTGGTGATTGCCGGCGGCGCCGATGCCCCCATCACCTTCGGCGTCTTTAAAGCTTGGGAGGGTATGCGGGTTCTGGCGCCGGCCAATGGGAATCCCCGGCGTGCCTGCCGACCTTTCAGCGCCGATCGCGCCGGCATGTCGCTGGCCGAAGGCGCCGCCATCTTTGTGCTGGAACGCGAATCCAGCGCCCGCCGCCGCGGCGCGCCGATCCTGGCGGAACTGGCCGGTTACGGCGCCAGCGCCGATGCCGGCCACATTACCCAGCCCAATCGTCAGGGCCCGCTGTCAGCCATGCGCGCCGCCCTGGCCACCGCCGGCGTGCGCCCCCAGGAGGTGGACTATATCAATGCGCACGGCACCGGGACGCGGCTCAACGACGCTATTGAAATCGCCGCCATTCGCGAACTGTTGGGCGAAGCTGCGGCGCAGGTCTCCATCAGTTCCACCAAATCCATGCATGGGCATGCCATGGGCGCCAGCGGCGCCTTGGAGTTGGCCGCCGTAGTGCAGGCAATCGGTCACCAAATCGTGCCCCCCACCGCCAACTTTACCGCCCCCGATCCCAACTGCGATCTCGATGTCACCCCCAATCAGTCTCGTCCGCGGCTAATACGAACCGCCTTATCCAATTCATTCGCCTTTGGCGGTTTGAATGCCGTCCTGGCGGTTCGTGCTGTTTAATTATTTTTAAGGTTCATTTCCATGGTTGCGCCGGGAGGAAATTCATCGAATAATTTATTGACGGAATCTTCTCCTGGCATCCATGCCTTGAGCTTGGACCAAAGTGCAAAAGCCGCTTCACAAGCATTGCCCCTGGTAAAGGACGGAACCAGACTCGCCCTGCCCTGATCTCGGGTTTAACTACTATGTCTACCGCTATGCCTACCGCGGCTGATTGCAAACAGGCAATTGAGGTTGAAATTCCCGCTGGCGAAGTGGAGCGGGAATATGACCGTATTGCCCGCGATTTGCAGCGCCGCGCTCGTGTTCCCGGTTTTCGCCCCGGCAAGGCGCCGCTCTCCCTGGTGCGGCAGCGCTATCAGGGGCAGATTTGGGATGAAGTGGTGCAAAGCATGGTGCCCGCCTATCTGCGATCCACTTTCGAGCGGGAACAACTGGAGCCGGTCTCCCGGCCTGCGATTGAAAACCTGAGCTTTCAAAATGGTGCCCCCATCCGCTTTAAGGCCAGCTTCGAAGTAGTGCCGCCCTTTGAGCTTTCGACCGAAGGCTTGAAGGTTGAACTGTCCCCGGTGACGGTCGCGGAGGACGAAATTGACCGCGCCCTGACCAGCCTGCGCCGCCACGCTTCTACTTTGGAGGATTTACCCGGGGAAGAACCCCTGTCCGAAGGCGATACCGCCGTGGTCCGTTATGATCGCTGGATGGAAGGCGAGGCCGAGCCCCGGCATGTGGAAGAAGCCCTGGTTGAGTTGGGCGACCCCGATACCTTGCCGGAGTTTTCCCGCGAGCTTACCGGCGCCCGCGTCGGGGAAACGCGCGAATTCAGCCTGACCTATCCCGCCGATTATGCGCACGAGCAGGTGGCCGGCAAGACTTTGCGCTTCAAAGTCGATATCACCGGCCGCAAGCGCCGGAAAATGCCGGAATTGGATGAAGCCTTCGTTCGCAGCCTGAATGCGGAAGTGGAAACCCCGGATCAACTGCGCGCCAAGGTATGCGCCGACCTGCAAGCCGAAAAGCTTCACCATGCGGAAGAAACCGCGCGCCAGGAGTTAATCGGTCAATTGCTGGCCCGGCACGATTTCCAGGTTCCCGATTCGCTGGTCGAAAAACAAACGGCCCTGCGGCTGGAACGCGGCCTGCATTCGCTGGCGGAGCAAGGCGTGGACCTGGATAAGCTGCAGCTCGATTGGAATGCGTTGCGCCGCGAGCAGGAAGCTCCGGCCCGCGATCAGGTCAAAGCTGCTCTGATTCTCGACCGCCTCGCCGAGCGGGAGCAGATTACCGTCAGCGAAGAGGAGTTGCGCGCGGAAGTCGAGCGCCAGTCCGGCAACCGGAATGCCGCTGAGATTTACGCGCGCCTGGAACGCAATGGCACGCTGGATCGCCTGCGTAACCAGTTGCGTCAACAAAAAACTTTGGACCGCCTGCTCGCCCGCTTGACCGGTCGCGAGCCCGCGGTAGTGGGTGAGAAGGTATGAAGCCGGCTGACTACAACGCCCATGAGCCGATCTGGCGGTGGGGTGAAGGTTCGGATGGCGAACCCCGGGCCGCGCTGGTGCCCATGGTGGTGGAGCAAACCAACCGCGGGGAACGCGCCTACGACATTTATTCCCGCCTGCTGCGCGACAATATCATTTTCATTGGCACGCCCATCGATGATAATATCGCCAATCTGGTGACCGCCCAGTTGCTGTTTCTGGCCGCGGAAGATCCGGAAAAGGACGTCTGGCTCTACATCAATAGTCCGGGGGGCTCGATTACCGCCGGCTTGGCCATCTACGACACCATGCAATTCATCAAGCCGGACGTGACCACGGTCTGCATCGGCCAGGCCGCCAGCATGGCCGCGCTGCTGCTTGCCGCTGGCGCCGCCGGCAAGCGCTTCGTCTTGCCCAATTCCCGCGTCTTAATCCATCAACCCTCCATGGGCGGGCTTTCCGGCCAGGCGACGGATATCGATATTCACGCGCGCGAAATTCTGCGCATGCGCGAGATTACCAATCAAATGCTGGCCAAGCATACCGGTCAGGATATTAAACGGGTCGAGCGTGATGTGGAGCGGGATTTCATTATGAACGCGCAACAGGCCAAAGATTATGGCATTGTAGATGACATCATCTATAAACATAAATGAGCTTGTAGTGGAAAGTAAGTGTTGCGAAGTTCGGTTCAGGTTGGCTCGGTTTAGGTTGGTTCGGTTGGTTGGGTCGGTCCGAGCTCTTTCAGATGTGCAGGGAAGGGCCGGACAAAGTCGTTCAGGCTGGCGCCGGCATTTGTTCCCGTATCAGGTCGCGGGAGTCCGGCGGCAATCGGCGGCGGCGGTGAATGGCCGCGCCGGCCGGGGCCTCCCCCAGCCCCGAAGGGGTTCAACGTGCGAAGCAAGAATGGCCAAGAAGAAGTGCTGCGTTGCTCGTTCTGCCATAAAAGCCAGGACGCCGTAGCGAAACTGATCTCCAGTCCCAATGAGTATCCGCGCGCCTATATCTGCGATGAATGCGTTGCGGTGTGCAACTCCATTCTGGAAGACGATCGGCTCGAGCCGGCCGCCACGGGCGTCACTCAATTGCTCAAGCCGCATGAGGTCAAGGCGTTTCTCGACGAATATGTCATCGGCCAGGACCGCACCAAAAAGAAGCTTGCCGTGGCAGTGTACAACCACTACAAGCGCCTGCATATGAATCGCACCCGCGCCGCCGGCGGCAACGAGGTCGAATTGCAGAAATCGAACATTCTGCTCATTGGCCCCACCGGCACCGGCAAGACGCTGCTCGCCCAGACGCTGGCGAAAATGCTGGATGTGCCCTTTGCGCTTGCCGACGCCACCACCCTGACCGAAGCCGGCTATGTCGGTGAAGACGTCGAAAACGTGATTTTGAAACTGTTGCAGGCCGCCGATGGCGATGTCGCCCGCGCCCAGCAGGGCATCATCTACATCGATGAAATTGACAAGATCGCCAAACGCGACGAAAACCCTTCCATCACCCGCGATGTCAGCGGCGAAGGCGTGCAGCAGGCCTTGCTGAAAATTCTCGAAGGCACCGTGGCGCATGTCCCCCCGCAAGGCGGGCGCAAGCATCCCCACCAGGAATTTACCCCGGTGGACACCACCAACATTCTGTTCATCTGCGGCGGCGCCTTTGTCGGCCTGGAAAAAGTCATTGCCCGGCGGCTGGGCCGTCGCTCCGTGGGCTTCCGCTCCGATGAGACCGATCCGCAGCAGTTGGCCGCCCAGGGGCTGCGCGATACGGAGCTCTTGAGCCATGTCCAGCCCGCCGACCTGATCCGGTCGGGCTTGATTCCGGAATTCATCGGCCGCTTGCCCGTGATCGGCGTGCTCGACGATCTCGACAAGCATGCCCTGATTCAAATCCTCACCCAGCCGCGCAATGCCTTGGTGCGGCAATATCAGAAATTGTTCGAATTCGAAAATGTCAAGCTGCGTTTCGAAGAGGATGCGCTCGAAGAGATTGCGCTTGAGGCGCTGGCGCGCAAGGTGGGGGCGCGCGGCCTGCGCATGATCCTCGAGGAACTGATGCTCGACCTGATGTATCAGCTTCCGGCTCAAAAACGGGTGCGGGAGTTTGTCGTCACTCGCGAGATGGTTAAAAAACGCGAAGTGGCGCTGCAGGCCATGGAAAAAGCCGGCTAAAGCCGCTTCCGGCTTTGCGTCTGCACGCTGGCGGCGCGATTTTTAATCTCGCCTTTTGCGAATCGCTGCCCTCGCGGGCCTCATCACTTATACAATGGGAGTGTAAGGTCGGCGCTTTGCGCCGGGGTAATACTCGTTTATGTCTACGCGTGAAAAGCTGGAAAGCCGTCGCTTGCCGATGATGCCCATCCGCGATGTGGTCATCTACCCGCACATGATGACCCCCTTTGTCGTGGGCCGGCAGTCCTCGGTGCGGGCCCTGGAAGAGGCCCTGGCCTCGGATAAAAAGATATTTTTGGCCACCCAGCATGACGCCAGCGTGGATGAGCCCAAGCCGGAAGAAATTCACGCCGTGGGCACCATTGTTAGCATCGTCCAGAGCGTGCGCCTGGCCGACGGCAATATTCGCGTGCTGGTGGAAGGCCTGGAGCGTGCCCGCGTGGTCTCGCTCAGCCAGGACGAGGGCTTTTTCCGCGCCGTGGTCCGCACCGCCCCGCCTCGCCCCGAATCCGAAGCGCCCCAGCTCGAGCCGCTGGTGCAGCGCGTCACTTCGCTGTTTGAGCAGTACGTCAAGCTCAACCAGTCGCTCAATTACGAGACCATGCTGAATGCGGTGCGGGTGGATGATCCCAGCCGCCTGGCCGACACCATTGCCGCCAATCTCAGCCTCGAGGTCGCCGAAAAGCAGCAGTTGCTGGAATTGTTCGAGCCCGGCCCGCGCCTGGAACGGCTGATCGAATTGCTTGAGCTGGAAATCGACAAACTCAACATGGATCGCGCCATTCAGGGCCGGGTGAAGCGGCAGATGGAACGCGCCCAGAAAGAGTATTACCTCAACGAAAAAATCAAGGCCATCCAGAAAGAGCTGGGCCGCGGTGAAAAAAGCGAACTCGACGAGCTGAAGAAAAAAATCGAAGCCGCCGGCATGCCCAAACCGGTGCGCGAAAAGGCCATGCAGGAACTGAAACGGCTGGAACAGATGCCGCCCATGTCGGCCGAATCCACCGTCTCGCGCAACTATATCGACTGGATGCTGGCCGTGCCCTGGAAAAAACGCTCGCCCGAGTTGCGCGATATTGCCAAGGCCGAAGAGATCCTCAATGAGGATCACTATGGGCTGGATACCATCAAGCAGCGCATCCTCGAATTCCTCGCCGTGCGGCAGTTGGTGAAGACCCCGCGCGGTTCCATCCTTTGCTTTGTCGGCCCTCCCGGCGTGGGCAAGACTTCGCTGGGCATGTCGATCGCCCGCGCCACCGGACGCAAGTTCGTCCGTCTCTCGCTCGGCGGGGTGCGCGATGAGGCCGAAATTCGCGGCCATCGCCGCACCTATATTGGCGCACTGCCCGGCCAGATTCTGCAAATGATGAAGAAAGCGGGCACCGTCAACCCCGTTTTCCTGCTCGATGAAATTGACAAAATGAGCGTCGATTTCCGCGGCGACCCTTCCGCCGCCCTGCTCGAAGTGCTCGATCCCGAGCAGAACAAGGCTTTTATGGATCATTACCTGGATGTCGATTACGACCTCTCGCAGGTAATGTTTCTGACCACCGCCAACGTCCTGCACACCATTCCCCAGCCGCTGCAGGACCGCATGGAAGTGATCCGCCTGAGCGGTTACACCGAACAGGAAAAAATCGAAATTGCCCGCCGCTTTCTCGGGCCCAAGCAGCGCGCCGCCGCCGGGTTAACCACCAAAAACTTGTCCTACACCGATGCCGGCTTCCGCGCCCTCATTCAGGGCTACACCCGCGAAGCGGGCGTGCGCAACCTGGAGCGCGAGTTGGGCAATATCGCCCGTAAAATCGCCCGCCGCGTGGTGAAAGAAGGCAAGCAGGTCTCCGTCCAGATCACTCCCGAAGTGGTCAATGAGCTGCTCGGCGTGGTCAAGTTCCGCGACACCCGCGGCGAAGAAAAAAATGAAATCGGCGTCGCCACCGGACTGGCCTGGACCGAAGTCGGCGGCCAGATCCTGGGGACCGAAGTCACCCTCATGGACGGAAAAGGCAAGCTCACCCTGACCGGCAAGCTGGGCGATGTCATGCAGGAATCCGCCCAGGCCGCCATGAGCTATATCCGCTCGCGCGCCCATACCCTGGGCCTGCCGCGTGATTTCTACCGCAATCTGGATATCCACGTCCATGTGCCCGAGGGCGCCATCCCCAAAGACGGCCCTTCTGCCGGCATCACCATCGCTACCGCCATCACCAGCGCGCTCACCCGCATCGCCGTGCGCCGTGACCTGGCCATGACCGGCGAAATTACCCTGCGCGGCAAGGTGCTGCCCATCGGCGGGGTTAAGGAAAAATTGATGGCCGCTCACCGCATGGGCATCTATCAGTTGATCTTGCCGCGAGATAATGAAAAAGATCTCAGCGAAATCCCCGAAACCATCCGCTCGCAAATGACCATTCACCTGGTCAATAACATGGATGATGTGCTCGGCCTGGCGCTCGAAGCGCCCTTGGCTGCGCCGATTACCGTCGAGCCGCCGCCCATCATCGCGCCGCAAGCCGAAAGCCGGCATCAATAGGGGTAATTGCCGCTTGTGATATTGAATACATTGATGACAGCATGATCCCGCGGCATAGTCGGCTTTCGCCTGTAAATTATTGATTCTATTGGTTATGTCAGCATGACAGCAGCGTTTAATCTGGATTTGGCCGTGCTGTCATGCGTAAATTATTGATAGTTTTGAGCTTATAAAGCCTGATGACAGCATGGCAGCAATTTTTTAGAACCTCTTTTTTTAAAGTCCAAGGCCTAAACCTTTATTTCCACCCATTCCCATCCGGGCATGCCGGCTATCGAAGTCGGGCGAAGCCGCTTTCCCAATACCAGGCCATTGAGTACGGAACGCAGCACATGCGCCGGTGCAACCGGAAGCAGCAGCTTTTCCAGTTCTTCTTCAGTCGCCGCCCGCCATTGCTCGAAAATCGGCAGTAACAACTCGCTGAGCGCGGTGGCGCGGGCAACGCCGGTGATTTCCGTTTTCAAATCCGGCCAGGCGCGGCTCAGCGTCTGCCAGCGTGCTCTGCCCTGGCTGTTGCCGATACGGAAAACCCGCATGGTCTGGGCCAGCGCATAACAGGCTTTTTCGATAGCCGCTTCCGAGGTGCGACCCATTCCCAGCTTCTGCCGCAGCTCGGCCGTGCTCAGGACGTCATGCCGCATTAACTCGGTTTCAATCTGCGCGGCTAGGGGCGAGACCCGGTTGCTCTTGGCGCTCGGATGCTGGCCTGCCCAGATGAAAATTAAAGGTAACAATTCCCGGCTGGCATACACCGCCGCCGGCCACAGTTGCAGCTCAAAAAGTTCTTGCGCGGCCAGCATCGCTTCCAGTTCGTCCCGCAACCTTCCGGACTGTGTCTCGTCGCCGGCAAGCGAATGAATGCTTCCGAGGGCTATGCCCGGCAAGGGCTGCCAGGGCGCCAGTCCTGCGTGGCGCACCAAGGCCGCGGCCGGGCTGCCATCCTCGCGCGCCGCCGCCAGCCATTGCTCCCACCGCTCGGCGCGAAGCTGATGCAGTTCCTCGTGAGTCATAAAAGGGTTGAAGTATTCAGTTTAGGGCACAAGTCCGTTGTAAGGGGTTTGGCTGTGCCGCGGCCGCCGGCGAAACCGCTTCGCTTATTCTGGAATGTGCGCAGGTTTTATCCGATTCTCGATTTCGAAATGGCGCGCGCGCATGGGCACGATCCGTTGCGCCTGGCCGAGGGCATCGCGGATCTGGGTCTGCCCTGGCTGCAATTGCGCGCCAAGACTCTGCCTGCGGCCGAATTTTTAGCCCAGGCGCGCCGCCTGCAAGCCGTTCTGGAAAAATATGGCGGCCGTACCCGCCTGGTGATCAATGACCGCGCCGACATTGCCGCCTTGTGCCCGGCCGGCGGCTTGCATGTTGGCCAGGAGGATCTCCCGCTCGCCGCCGCCCGCCGCCTGCTGCCCGCCCCGGCGCTACTGGGCCTTTCCACCCATCGCGAATCCCAAATTCGCGCCGCGCTGGCCGAAGATGCCGAGATCAGCGGGGAGCCGCTTGGGGCAAGCGGCACGCCTCGGTTGCATGCGCTCGCATACCTGGCGTTTGGGCCGGTTTATCCCACCGCCACCAAAAACAATCCCGACCCGGTAACCGGCCTGGAGAAGCTGCGGCGCGCGCGCGCGCTGTTTTCGGGAACGCTGGTGGCCATCGGCGGCATCAGGCGGGAGAACTGCGCTGCGGCTATTCAGGCCGGCGCCGATTTCGTCGCGATCATCTCCGCCTGGCTGGCGTTTGCCGACCCTCTAGCCGAAGCCCGGCATTTTCTGTTAGCATTGGCCGATTCGCCTGCGAAATGAATAGGATGCCGCTCCCGCCCGGCGGGAAGAGCACTGTGCAAAGCACTTTTGGATTCCGCTACCCAATCTAAAGCCACCCCGGAGAGCTCCGGCTCCGGTTTTGTCCAGGGCCTGGGGCTGATCAGTTCCACCACGATCGTGGTCGGGTCCATGATCGGCTCGGGAATTTTTATCGTTTCGGCGCAGATCGGCCGGCTGGTGGGCTCGCCCGGATTGCTGCTGCTGGTTTGGCTGATCACCGGGTTCATGACCCTGGTGGCGGCGCTCAGCTATGCCGAAATGGCGGCCGCTTTGCCCAAAGCCGGCGGCCAGTACGTGTATCTGCGCGAAGCGCTCAGCCCGCTGTTCGGTTTTCTTTACGGCTGGATGTTTTTTCTGGTGATGCAGACCGGAACCATCGCCGCCGTCGCCATCGCCTTCGCCAAATATCTCGGCGTGCTTGTTCCCTGGGTATCGAATAACCATTGGCTGTTCCTCTTCGGGCATATTGGGACGATTGCGCTGGGCGTCAATACCCAGGAACTGGTCGCGGTCAGCATGATTGCTCTGCTGACCGCCATTAATGCCCGCGGCGTGCGCAGCGGCGCCATCGTGCAAAACATCTTTACCGCCGCCAAGGTGCTGGGTCTTTTGCTGCTGATCGCAATCGGGCTGTTCGTGGCGCGCAATGCCGGCGCTATCGCCGCTAACTTCCATCATTTTTGGCAGCGCACGCCTCCGGATGGGACGGGCTTGGTTTCCACCAGCCTGCTCAAAGTTTCCGTTCCGGCGCTGGTCTTTCTGGCCATGGTCGGCTCGCTGTTCTCTTCCGATTCCTGGTATGACATCGCGTTTGCCGCCGGCGAAGTGCGCAACCCCAGCCGCAACCTGCCGCTGGCCATGGCGCTGGGCACGGCCGTGGTGACGGTTCTATACCTGCTGGCCAACGTAGCGTATCTTATGGTTCTGCCGCTGCACGGTAATCCGCACGCGGCTACCGCCATCGGCCGCGGCATTCAGTATGCCGGCGCAGACCGGGTCGCCTCGGCGATGTTGTCGGTGTCCTTCCATCACTTCGGCGCGGGGCTGATGGCGCTGATTATTCTGATCTCCACCTTCGGCTGCGACAATGGCTTGATTCTGGCCGGCGCGCGGGTCATGTACGCCATGGCCTGCGATGGACTGTTTTTCCGGAAGGCGGGGAAGCTGCATCCTCGCTTCCGGGTGCCCTCGTGGGCGCTCTGGGCGCAGGGCATCTGGGCCAGCCTGCTTTGCCTTTCCGGAACCTACAATCAATTGCTGACCTACATCATGTTCGCAATCGTGCTGTTTTACATCCTGACCATCCTCTGCGTTTTCGTCTTGCGGTGGAAACGGCCCGACCTGCCCCGGCCCTATCGCGCCGTGGGCTATCCCTGGCTGCCGGCGATTTATATTGGTCTGGCGGCCTATTTTGATCTACAGTTGCTGCGGTTCATGCCCGGCTATGCCGTCCCGGGCCTGATTCTGGTGGTTCTCGGCGTGCCCGTGTACTGGGTCTGGAGACGGCGCCCGGCGCCAGCCGGTTCGGTTTGAAATTTGGTCAGAACGAAAGAGTTCCTATGAGCCTGAAACTTTTTGCCAAAAAGGACCTACGCTCGCTTTTGGAGGAAACTCAAGGCGAACACGGCGGACTGCGGCGAGCCTTGGGTGCGGTCAACCTGATCACGCTGGGCATAGGCGCCATTATCGGAACCGGCATATTCGTGCTCACCGGGCCGGTGGCGGCCACTAACGCCGGGCCGGCTATCTTGATTTCGTTCATTATTGCCGCTGTCGCCTGCGCCTTTGCCGGCTTGTGCTACGCCGAGTTCGCCTCCGTTATTCCCATTGCCGGCAGCGCCTATAGCTACGGCTACACCACGCTGGGTGAAATTGTGGCTTGGGTGATCGGCTGGGCGCTGGTCTTGGAGTATGCTTTCGGCGCCGCCACGGTCGCGGTTGGCTGGTCGGGCTACGTCAACAGCTTTTTGCAGGATTTCGGAATCCGTATTCCCCCCACGCTCAGCGCCGCGCCGGGAACCAAGATCGTTATGTATCAGCATCGCTGGGAGCGGCTCTCTTCGCTGCATGGCGTTGCCGCTTCCGCCCTGACCAACCTGCCGCACATCATCTCGCGATTCGATCTGCCCGCGTTTTTGGGCATCGCACTGGTCACGGTCATTCTAATCATCGGCATCAAGGAGTCGGCTAACGTCAATAGCGCGATCGTGGTGGTCAAGGTCTCGGTGTTGCTGGTCTTTATCGGGCTGGGCATTATGTTTCTGTCGCGCGGCAATTGGTCGCTGGCGATGCACAACTGGCATCCCTTCATCCCGCCCAATACCGGGCATTTTGGCGAGTTTGGCTGGAGCGGCATTCTGCGCGGCGCCGGCATTATCTTTTTTGCCTATATCGGCTTCGACGCCGTATCCACCGCGGCCCAGGAGGCGAAAAACCCCGGCCGCGACATGCCGATTGGCATTCTCGGCTCGCTGTTGATCTGCACGATCCTCTATATATTGGTGGCCCTGGTTTTAACCGGCCTGATTCCCTATGCCAACCTCAACGTGCCCGATCCCGTGGCGCTGGGGGTGGATCAAACCGGCGTGGCCTGGGGCAGTTTTCTGGTCAAAGTGGGCGCCATAGGCGGCTTGACCTCGACCATGCTGGTGATGCTGCTCGGCCAATCGCGCATCTTCTTCACCATGTCGCACGATGGCCTGCTCTGGAAGTGGGCCAGCAAAGTGCATCCGCGCTTCCGCACCCCCTATCTCTCCTCCATCGTGATTGGGATCGTGGTGGCATTATTGGCCGCCACTCTGCCGATTACCACGCTGGACGAGCTGACCAGCATAGGCACTTTGTTCGCCTTCGCCATCGTTTCCGCCGGGGTTTGGATTTTGCGCCGCCGCGAACCGAATCTCCATCGGCCATTCCGCACTCCCTGGGTGCCCTTCGTGCCGATCATGGGCGTACTGGTTTCCGTAGTGCTGATGCTTTCGCTGCACGCCTTGACCTGGGAAGTTTTTCTGAGCTGGCTGCTGATCGGGCTGGTGATCTACTTCAGCTACAGCCGCAAGCACAGCAAGGTACAATTGGCCGCGGAATCCAGCGCCAAGGCGGCGCAACGCGTTTAGACGCGCGTTCACCGTTTGCAAGGAACCGGCGTCAGCCGGTTCCTTGTCCGGCGCAGGCGCATCTTAGCGGAAGCTCCGCTCCGCCTCCAGCCGGCCATCCTCTCAAAGTTATACTGGCACTGGGAGCGCTCCGGCTGCGCCGATCCTAACTGTTATGCCCAGTGAATGGCGCCAAACCCGCGGTCGATATCTGCGCGATCGTTGGGTGCTGTTGGCGGCGGCGATCGGGGGGCTGGATCTGGTCTGGCATCTGCCCCGTTTTTTCGGGCATGCCGCCGCGTTACCCGGCGCCGGCTTTCTGCAATTCCTTTTTGTTCTTTCCCTGCTGTGGCTGGTTCTGCGCTGGCTGGCGCGCGCCTTGCCGCGTTTCATGTGGGCGGTGCGCAACCGCATGCTGGTCACGTTTTTCTTTTTGGCCATCATTCCCGTCTTCCTGACCCTGGCGCTGGCCGGCATCGCCGTATACGTGTTTTACGGACAATACTCGGTTTATTTGCTGTCGCGCGACTTTAAAACCAGCATCGAGCAGGTGAAGGATGCCAACTCGATGGTGGTGGCCGCGTTGAGCCAACTGCCTCATCCGCGGCGCTACTTAAACCAGGACATTCGCTATTACAACCAGTCCGTACTGCCTGAGCGCCCGGTGCAATCGTTTTATTACAATGCCAACGGGCAGAGCGACATGCCGGGGGCGCTGCCGCTGCCGGACTGGCTGCACGGCCGTTTCGTGGGCATCCTGGTCATGCCGCGCGGCTACTATGTCGCCGCTTTTCATCCGCTGCATCCGGAAAGCGGGCAGCGGACTCCCGGGTTGTTGACGCTGTTGCCGCTCGACCAGGCCTTCATGGACAAGCTGACGCAGGATTTGGGCCGGGTACAGTTGCTGCCTTCGCGCCTGAAACTGCGCGGCGCGCCGGCGAGCGGCGCCGGCACGGCTTCGGCTCCAGACGGAAGGCCGGCGGGCATCGCCAGCCATATCTCCGTATTGCCGCCGTTTCCCTCCGGCATCCGGCATCTGCCGCCCGCGACCAACCTGCTCGATTTGCGCATTTATTTTCCCGCGCGGCTGCAAGTGATGGATTACCGCACCGGCGCCCAGGTGCCGCTCTGGCTTTCCGTGGTGACGCGCCCCTCGGTGCTCAACCATCACCTCTTCAGCGCCATGAACCTGAATACCGGCGCCGAAGCCAATCCCGCGCTGACGGTATTGGCCAGCGTGAGCGTGATTTTTTTGATTTTCGAGGCGTTGTCGCTGCTGTTCGGGTTGCGCCTGACGCGGACCATTACCGCCGCCATCAGTGATTTGTATGTCGGCACCGAGCACATCAACCGGGGGGAATTCGAATACCGCATTCCGGTTTCCACCCGCGATCAACTGGCGGCGCTTGAAACCTCGTTCAACGCCATGTCCGCCTCCATCCGCCGGCTGCTGCGGGAAGAGCAGGCCAAACAGCGGCTGGAGAGCGATTTGAACATCGCGCAGGAAGTCCAGGCGCAGTTGTTTCCCAGCCACATGCCGCGCGTACAGGGGCTGGAGTTATGCGGCCGCTGCCTGCCGGCGCGGGTGGTGAGCGGCGACTATTTCGATTTCATTCCGCTGGATGAACCGGACGGGGTGGAGGGCCAGGTCAAGCGCGTGGCGCTGGCGCTGGGCGACGTTTCCGGAAAAGGCATCTCCTCGGCCTTGCTCATGGCCACCGTAAACAGCGCGATTCGGGCTTATCAGGCGCTGCCGACCCAGCCGCGGGCGTTGCCGCGCGCGGCGGCGGGGGGCGCCGGCGGGAACGTGAACCTGGCGGCCGGCTTGGCTTTATTGCCGCATGCCGAAGCCGATTCCTCGCCCCGCGCGGTGCTGTACCGCCTCAACCGCCAGCTTTACCTCGGCACCCCGCCGGAAAAATACATCACCCTGTTTTATGCCGTCTATGACGCCGATACCCAATCGCTCGCTTATAGCAACGCCGGTCATCCGCCGCCGGTGGTTTTGAGCCGCGACGGCCGCCGCCGGCTCGAAACCGGCGGCACCGTGGCGGGACTCTTTCCCGAAATCTATTACGAGCAGGAAACCATTGCGCTGCGTCCCGGCGATTTGCTGGTGGCCTGGAGCGATGGGCTGACGGAACCGGAAAACGAGTACGGGGTGGAATTTGGGGATGAACGGTTAATGCAATTGCTGGAGCGGCACCGGCAACGCCCGCTTGCAGAAATTTGCGATTTGCTGCTGCGCTCGCTGCGGGAATGGTGCGGCGACCAGGAGCAGCCGGACGACGCCACGCTGATGCTGGCGCGGGTCGGGTAAAACGAGCCGCTACGAGCGGTAGGCGATAGCTGAAAGCCAAAGATGGGGGCGGGGGGCGGGGCTTTAGGCCTCGACCCATTCGCCCTGGCGCAGCAGAGGCACGGCCTGGCCGGCGGCGGTAAGGCCATCGACGTCGATCCGATTCGAGCCGATCATCCAATCCACGTGAATCAGGCTGGAATTGGCGCCGCGCGAGGCCAGTTCCGCGGGCGACAATTTTCCCCCGTTGATGAAACAGGTGCCATAGGCCTGGCCCAGGGCGATATGGCAGGCGGCGTTTTCATCGAACAGCGTGTTGAAAAACAGCAAGCCGCTGGCGGCAATGGGCGAGGAGTGCGGCACCAGCGAAACCTCGCCCAAGCGGCGGGCGCCGGCATCGGTTTCGATCAACCGCCGCAGCACGGCTTCGCCTTTGGAGGCGCGCGCCTCGACAATCTGGCCGGCTTCAAAGCGCACGGCAATATCCTCGATCAACGTGCCTTGATGGGAGAGCGGCTTGGTGCCGACCACGGTACCTTCAATGCGGTCTTTATGGGGGGTGGTGAAGACTTCCTCGGTGGGCAGATTGGGAATACAATAGCGCCCATTATTGGCCTCGGAGCCGCCGCCCAGCCAGAGATGATCGTCGGCCAGGCCGACTTTGAGGTCGGTGCCGGGGCCGCGAAAATGCAGCGCGGCAAAGCGGCGCTGATTGAGCCGGCCGGCGCGGGCATGCAAGCTGGCATCATGCTGCCGCCAGGCGGAGACCGGGTCGGAACGATCAAGGCGCGTAGCGGCAAAAATCGCTTCCCAAAGGCGCGCCAGGGCCAGATCCGCGGGCAAGCTGGGAAAAACGGCTCGAGCCCAGGCCTCGGTGGCGGAGGCGACGATAGTCCAATTAGTTTCAAAGCGGGTGATCAGCTCCAGCGCCGGGCGATACGCCATTGATTGGGCGCGGTTGACGCGCGCGACTTTTTCCGGATCCTGGCGCGAGAACAGGCTGGGATCTCCACCGGTAATGGCCAGCCGCGCCGCGCCGCCGCGGTAGGCCGCCGCCATGCCCTCGTAGAGCCAGGCGGCGGCACGGTCGAAGCTCGAGTCGGGAGCATGCTGAAAGCGCAGCAGCGCCGTTTCTTCGTCGGTCAATAGCGTGGTGACCAGCGCCGCGCCGGCGCGATAGGCATGTTCGGTGATGCGGCGAACCAGCGGCAAAGCTTCCGTGGATGCCGTCATCACCACTTCCTGTCCGGGCGCCAAGCCAAGACCCGATCGGACGGCGACTTCGGCCAGGCGATCAAGTTGATGTTCGAAATTGGGGATGATCGCGGCGGTGGAATCGCTTCGCAGCGTGGTAGAACTCATAAATATATTGTCGCCCAATCCAGGAATTTGCTTTGCGCGAAACCAGTTATTGGACTTGTACATTGATCAACACGTTTTATCCAGACACGCGGCACGGCCGCTTATACTTTTAGGCGCTGACGCTTTCGCAAAAGCCCGGTCAAAACCGGAGGCATGGCGAATACTCATTGGTGCCGGGCATTGCCGGGCGAAAAGGAGCGTTCAATAAAAAATAATTAAGCACGGAATTGTTCAAATATTTTGACAGTTTTAGCGATCAAAATATGACCTAAGTTATTGAAAATAAAGCGTTGTCTCACGATATTGCCGGTTGTCTCAAAAAAACGCCCGTTGTCTCAGGCCTGGAATAACGGGAATGGTCTTTAAATTCAATTACATAGCCCCGTTGTCTCAAGTATTCATATTTGAGACAACGGGAGCAAATTGCGTCATTTGACCCACCTGATTGCTTTTACCAACTACCGGGCAGGATGGGCGAGCAGCAAGGCTTTTCGACCGGATGCGGACCCATCAACTCGATGCGCGAGCCGGCCCGGGTATAAAGGTTGAGCTGCCATTTGCCATCGCGGCCGATCTGCGGTTTTTGGGTCGGCTTCCAGCCGCGCGCCACCAGTTCGCGATAGACGGCTTGCATGTGGTAAACGCCGAGCGAGAAGTGATCGGCGACGGCGCGCTGGCGCAGCGAGGGATGCGCCGGCATGCGCAGCATATATTCCAACCAGTCGGGGCCGTCGGCGGTGCGGCGGTCGATCCAATCGGTTTCGCCGGCATGCATGCCGCCGTGCCACATGTGGTTGAAGTGCAGCGTGGCGAGGAAGAGGCGGTCTTCGGTTTTGGGGCTGCGGACGATATAGCCGGCATGAATCAGCCGCGGCGACAGGCGGCGTTTGGAAAGCAGGCGGCCGCGCAGTTTGCCGGTGCGCGAGCCAGGAAGGTATTGCACAAACAGCAGCCGATGGCCTTCGGGATCGCGCATGCGGAATCCCAGATTGCCGTCGGCCAGGCGATGCACCGGGCCGGGATGAAAACCGGCTTTCACGATCCGGGCATGCAAGCCGCGCGCGTTGCGGGTGCGATAGCCGACGCTGACCAGGCGGGGCTGATTGCCGCCGGACCAACGGGGCGTGATGCGCAGGTATTGGTAATCGTTGACCTTGTAATAGAGCACCGGATGGCCGCCGCGGCCATGCGTTTCGAAGGCCAGATTGAACCCGAGCAAATGATGAAAAATCCACCGGGCTTCCTGGCGCGATTTGACGCGCAGATGCACGCTGGCCATCCCGATCACCGCCGGGCTGGCGGCATGTCCACGCCGCGCCGAAGGTTTAGGAGCGGCGGAGAGATTGATCGCCGCCAGGAAGAAAATCGCCACGATTGCCCCGCGGGAGGCAGCAACAGGGGGGCGGCAGGAAGTCCGTGCATTCGACATAGGGGAAGCTCCTTGAAAGCGCATTAGCGGCGGCTTTTGGTGGTTTTCGCTTTGGTTCCGGATTTCGCTTTGGCGCCGGTTTTGGGCTTGGCGCGTGTTTTTTTGGCAGCGGCCGGGGCAGCCGCCAATGCAGTGGCGGCCCAAGGCTCGCCGGCATTGTAGTTGGGATAAGCCGGCTGGGCGGCGATATGGAATGGATGGGCCTTGAGCTGGCGCAGGGCGATAGCCACCGCGGTTTCCAATTGCGGGTCCCGGCCCTGGCGCCACAGTTGCGGGTTCATCCGCACCACCACATTGGGATCGACGCCGTGGTTTTCGACATCCCACTTGCCATTGGGGTAATAGATCGCCATTTCCGGAGCGGTGACGCTGCTGCCATCGAGCAGCATGGGATAGCGGCCGATGCCAACCAATCCGCCCCAGGTGCGGGTGCCCACGAGGGCGCCGACATGCTGTTGCTTGAACATATAGGGGAGCGCATCGCCGCCGGAGCCGGCGAAATGATTGGAGATCATCACCTTGGGCCCGAAGATGGCGGCCGGGGTAAGCTCGTTATGGCCATGGCGGTAAGTGATCATATTCAACAGCGGCTGCTGGAGCTGATCGATGATCGAGTTGGCGATGTAGCCGCCGTGATTGAAGCGCTCGTCCACGACCACGCCCTGCTTGCCGATCTGGGAGTAGAAGTAGCGATTGAAATAAGTCCAGCCGCCGACGGCGGTGTCGGGCAAATAGACATAGCCGAGCCGGCCATGGCTGAGTTGGGCGACGCGCATGCGGTTCTGATGGATCCAGGCGCGCTTGCGCAGCGCCAGCTCATTGCCGATGGGCACGACCAGCACCTGGCGGGCATGAGCGCCGCCGGGATTGGGGCCGACGGTGATGACCACCTGTTTGCCGGCGGTGTTCTGGAAGAGGCGATAGAGGTTGTCGCCGGCAAATAACGGGCGTCCGTTGACCGCCAGCAGGTAATCGCCGACATGGACGTTGACTCCGGGCTGGGTGAGCGGGGCGCGCAAGCCGGGATTCCAATTTTCGCCGCTGTAGATGCGGTCGAAGCGATAGCGGTTGTGGTCGATGCGGTAATCGGCGCCGAGCAGGCCCAGGGACGTGGGATGTTCCGGATTGAAGCGGGAGCCTTCCAGGAAGAGATGGGAGACGGTGATATTGCCCAGCATGTCATGGAACAGGAAGCCGAGGTCGCCGCGGCTTTCCACTCCGGCCAGGAACCGGCCGTAGTATTGGCGCGCCGCCGGCACGCTCAGGCCGTGCATTTGGGGGGAATAGAAGAAGTCGCGTTCGATGCGCCAGACTTCGTCGTACATTTGCCGCCATTGCTTCACCGGGTTGACATAGACGCGCAAGTGGGCGGTGTCGAGCATGCCTTTTCCGGGGGGAACCTTGGCGGCGGCGGGCACGATGCGCCAATGTCCGGACTGCTCGATCAGCATCTGCTTGCCGCTGGCGTCGAGGTAGAACTGGGCGATGGCGGGCAAGACGAGTTTCGCCTGGCGTTTTTTGAGCGAAAAGCGGTAGAGCGCCAGCGCGGGATGATCCGGCCGGCTTTCGGAGACCACCGGGCCGGCGGTCAGCCAGAGGATGCCCGGCTGGGCGATGGCCAGGGAATTATAAGCGCGCGCGGGCAAGGGCAGGGCGAGGATGCGCTGGCTGAGGCCGTCAAAGTCAATGCGGACCGCGGCGGGAGCGGGTTTGGCTTTGGGCTTTTTACCCGGCTTTGGCGGCGCGGCGCTTTCCTCGCCGGTGCGCGGCGCCAGCGGCGAGGGCAGATCGCGGCGCAACACCGCGACATAGACATTCATTACGGTCGGCTGGTTATAGGAAGAAAGCGAAATGTTGAGCGCGCCCGGATTGGGATTGGTGCTGGCAAGAAAGTACAGGTATTTGCCGTTCGGGTCGAAGCGCGAATACAAGGCATCGCTCATGCCATCGGTGACCTGGGTGGATTGGGCGCCGGCGAGCGAATAGACGAAGATGGCGTGGAGGTAGTTGGGCAGCACGCCGGTATAGGTCAGCCATTGGCTGTCGCCCGACCAGGCGAAATAGAAAGCCGGACCGTCTTGATCGTAGTACGACTTGGTTACCAGGGTGAGCTTGCCGGTGGCGACATCGGCGATCCACAAACGCTGGGTGATATCGCTGAAGGCGATTTTTTTGCCATCGGGCGACCACGCCGGGCGGTAATAGTAGGACGGCTGCTTGCCGAGTGAAATTTTCTTCACCTGGCCGAGGCCATTTTGCGGGGCGATGCAGAGCTGATATTCGCCGGAAGCGTCGGAAAAATAAGCAATCGACTGGCCGTTGGGCGACCAGGCGGGATAGCGCTCGGCGGCGCCGGGGGTATTGGTGATGTCTTGCGCATCGCCATGCTTGAGGGGCACGGTGACGATATCGCCGTGGGCTTGAAAGACGGCGCGGACGCCGTTGGGGGAAATGCCGGGATTGACCAGCTCATGCGAGACGTTTTCGAAATGCGGGCGGGCGAGGGGAAAATCGGCGGCGATATGCACCGGCACGGGATGGATGCGGCCGGAGCGCAGGTCGAGCCGGAACAGGCGTCCCAGCTCGCAATAGACGATGGCGGCGCGTCCGGAGCCGGCCGCGCCGGCGCTGGCATAGAGAATGTCATGGCCGTCGGCAGGCGAAACGGCGGTGACGCGGCGCGAGTTCAGATCGTAGCGGTAAAGCCGGAAATGATTGCCACCGCGGTCGGAAAGGAAATAGATATCGTGGCCGACCCACATCGGGTCGAGGTTGTTGCCGCCGCCGCGGGGCAGGGAAGACACGGTGGAATCGCTGAGCCGGGCGATGCGGATGCGCGGCTCCATGCCGCCGCGGTAATGTTTCCAGGCTTCCCACTGGGCATGATTGCGGAAGGGCACATAAGCGAGGCGGGCGCCATGGGGCGAATAGCTGCCCTGCGTCGCCCAAGGCAGCGGGATGGGCGTAGGGAAGCCGCCCTGGACGGGAATGGTGAACAGGCGATTGTAGTTATCCACGCTGTAACGGGGAGAGCGGAAGAGCACCCGCCGGCCATGGGGCGTCCAGCCGACCGCCATATCGGCGCCGGGGTGCCAGGTCAGGCGCCTGGCTTCGCCGCCCGCGCCGGGCATGATGTAAACGTCCAGGTTGCCGTGATCGTCGCCGGTATAGGCCAGCCACTGGCCATCGGGCGAAAAGATAGGCCCGCTGGCCGGTTCCGTGCCGGCGGTCAGCCGGCGCGCCACCCCGCCCTGGCGCGGCACCGTCCATAAGCTGCCGGCGTAGGCAAAGACAATCTGGCGGGCGTTGATTGTCGGATGTTGGAACAGGATCGGCGCGCTTTGGGCGCGCAGCGGCAGACCGCCGCAGATCGCCACAGCGAATGCAAAGAATCCGGCCGTAGCGGCGCGCAGCAACGATTTCAGCATGGGAGCACCCTTTCCGGGGAAACTTCAGCGGGAACACTGGAATGCTAGCACCGAAAGCAGGCCACGGCCAGCCGGAGGCCAGCCAGGCAAAAAGCCGCGGCTCGGGCGCTTTTACTTGGAGGCGCTGATCCGCCGCGGCGGACAAAAACTCATAGCTGCCGAAAGCTTTTTTGTCATTTTTGTCTTTCCTGGGCGCGGGACCTAACCGGAACCAGCGCCCCGAAATTGTCCGCGCCCCGAGGGTGCAAGCGGGCATGGACGAGCTATATCGCCAGTGCTATTTTACGGCTATGAGAGTTGTTCAGCCGGCCGCTATCTTGGCCATCTTCGCTACAACCTCGTTTATATCGGTCGCGCAAGCGCCGGCAATGCGAAAGCGTCCAATTGCCGCGTCTCATACCCTGAGATTTCATAAACGCGCCGCCCTGGTGACATTATCCTTACGCGCCACGGATCGCCGCGGCCATCCCGTATTGCATTTACGCCGCCGTGATTTCACCGTGCTGGAAAATGGCCAACCTCAACGGTTGGTTCTATTCCAACCCGCATGGCGGAGCGGCCCACCACGCGGCAAAAGCTCGCCAGCTTCTTTCGCCTATTCCAGCGGCTTGGGTTTTTCGCGCACGATACGCTATGTCGCCTTCGTGGTGGACGAGCGGCAACTCACCCCGCGGGCGCGCATGCAAACCGTGAAAACGCTGCGGCATTATTCCCGCAACCTGGATGGCCGCCAGCGCTGGGCCCTATTCGCCCTGCGGCATCACATCCGGCTGTTGCAATTATTTACCGCCCGGCGCAAAAAATTTCTCCAGGGCGTGGCGCGCCTCTTGCACGACCGGATACGGCCAGGCACTTTTAATCGCGACAATCTGATATTCGGCTTGAACGATTGCCGCAAAATGATTCCGGCCAACACTCAATGTGGCATAGCCGAGGCCGATACTTACACGGAGCAGGCGAATCAGAGCGTCCGCCAGGAATTAGCGCAATTGGAAGAACTCATGAGATTTATCGGGGCCTTTCCAGGCGAAAAGCGCCTGGTTTATTTTGGCGATGGATTTTCGCTCAATCCCGGCCGGCTGGCCGCGGATCTGGCCGACGCCTATGGCGCAGGCAGTTCAATGACGGAATTGCGCCTGAATCAAAGACCCGATCTGCGCCCACTCGAATCGGCGGCGGTCCGCTATCGCGTGACACTCGACATGATTGACGCGCGCGGCTTGCAGGCGCCTTACCCGGGCGGCATCGCGCCCGGCCGGCCGCGGCCTGGCATGGCTTCGCCGGTATTGACGAGTGAACTCAACCAAACGCGCGACCTCGGCATGCTTGCGATCGCGGGCGCAACCGGCGGGCGGGCTTTTTGGCAAAGCAACGATCTGGGCTCCGAACTGCGCCGCGCAATCGGCACCCGCAAAGGTTTATATCTTGCCGCTTATTCGCCAGCGGATACGCGCAGCGATGGAAAATTTCGTAAAATCACGCTGCGCATTTATCGCCACGGCTTGAAAATTCAAACCCGCAAAGGTTATTACGCGCTGCCTTTACGCCGCTTGCCGGTGCGCGCGCAAGTCCTGCCACAACGCCAGATTCAGCAGCGCTGGTACAAGCCGCTGCTGCTGATATTGCGAAACCAAGACCTGCAATGGCAAGGGCAAAAAGATGAATTGCTATTGTTCATCCATGTCGCCGGCATGCACACCGCTTTTTCGTATCACAGGCTATGGCTGGTGCCGCTGAAACCCGGACCGGAGGGCGAGACGCGTTTCGCCACGGCTTTGCATTTATCGCCGGGCAATTATCTTTGCAGCCTGCGCGTGGCCGAGCCGAGCAGCGGCCGTGAGCGCGATTTTGCTTTGCGCTTGCAAATCACGCCAAAGCGGTAAGCCGAGCAGAGCGGCATTCAAAGCGGCACAGCCGCTTTTACTTTTAGGCGCTGACGCTTTCGCAAAAGTCCGGCCGAAACCGGACGCATGGCGAATACTCATGGCGGCTGGGCATTATCATACGCAATTCCTGCGGAATTGCTTGGTATTGTCGTTAATCGGCGCGGGACCTAATAGGAACCCCGCGCTTCGGCCTGCGATTTCGGACGAATACTTCTATCCGACTCAGCCGTTAACGCTTATGGATTTTCGCTCAATCCCGGCCGGCTGGCCGCGGATCTGGCCGACGCCTATGGCGCAGGCAGTTCGATGACGGAATTGCGCCTGAATCAAAGACCCGATCTGCGCCCACTCGAATCGGCGGCGGTCCGCTATCGCGTGACACTCGACATGATTGACGCGCGCGGCTTGCAGGCGCCTTACCCAGGCGGCATCGCGCCCGGCCGGCCGCGGCCTGGCATGGCTTCGCCGGTATTGATGAGTGAACTCAACCAAACGCGCGACCTCGGCATGCTTGCGATCGCGGGCGCAACCGGCGGGCGGGCTTTTTGGCAAAGCAACGATCTGGGCTCCGAACTGCGCCGCGCAAGCGGCACGGCCGCTTTTACTTTTAGGCGCTGACGCTTTCACAAAGGTCCGGCCGAAACCGGACGCATGGCGAATACTTATGGCTGCTGGGCATTATCATACGCAATTCCTGCGGAATTGCTTTGTATTGTCGTTAATCGGCGCGGGACCTAATAGGAACCCCGCGCTTCGGCCTGCGATTTCGGACGAATACTTCTGTTCGACTCGATCGTTAACGCTTTCGGCACCCGCAAAGGTTTATATCTTGCCGCTTATTCTCCAGCGGATACGCGCAGCGATGGGAAATTTCGTAAAATCACGCTGCGCATTTATCGCCACGGCTTGAAAATTCAAACCCGCAAAGGTTATTACACTTTGCCTTTACGCCGCTTGCCGGTGCGCGCGCAAGTCCTGCCACAACGCCGGATTCAGCAGCGCTGGTACAAGCCGCTGCTGGCGGCTCGGCCGCTTTTACTTTTAGGCGCTGACATTTTCGCAAATGTCCGGCCGAAGCCGGACGCATTGCGAATACTCATGGATGCCTAAGGTTTATCGTCGTTAATAAGCGCGGGACCTAACCGGAACCCCGCGCTTCGGCCTGCGGGCATTACTTGAAGCAATTTCTTCGAAATTGCCTCGGACGAATACTTCTATCCGACTCGGCCGTTAACGCTGTTAGGATTCGGAAACTCACCGATCCGGCATGCGATTCGCGCACAGGATCAAAATATAGGTTGGGCAATACATCGCAACTCTCAATTTCAAGCTTCCAATCAACTGGCCGCAGTGCAAGAAGCAAGCCATATTGAATCCGCGCGAAAAATCGGCGCCGCCCGCCCGGGGCTGTTGCGCAGGCTGCGGCGCGCGCTGGGGCCATTGGGCCGCTACCGGCCGGATTTTCTGCGAAAGAACATGGCGGCGGGCTTCAAGAGCTGCGATCTGCGGGTACTGCCGGATTGGGCAAGATGCCTGAAGAGCCCGGAAGAGAGGCTGCTGGACCAACTCGATCTTAGCGGGCGCGTAGTGTACGACATTGGCGCGCATACCGGGGATTACAGCCTTTACTTTTCCCGCCGGGTGGGACCGGAGGGCTGGGTCATATCCTTTGAACCGCAGCCGTACAGTTACGCGAAGCTGGAGCGCAACCTGCGGCTGAACCGGATTCGCAATGTGCGTCCGTTCCCGCTGGCCTTGGGCCGCCGGCGCGAGCGGAAGCCGATTTACATGTTGCCAGGCATGCCCACCACGGCCTCGCTGGCAGTCGAGGCCCGGACCCGGCTGCGCCGCCAATGCGGCGAAGCCCAGGTCACGCCGCTCGACCAGCTCATGAACCGGCATCCGCTACCCGTGCCCGATCTGATCAAGATTGACGTGGAGGGGCTGGAATGGGAGGTACTCGAGGGCGCCGGGCACTGCTTGTCGCGCCATCATCCCAGCCTGCTGATCGAGATTCACGGCGCCGACCGCGAGCATAAGTCGGAACGCACGCGGCAGATGGCGGGCTACCTGACCGGGCTTGGTTATTCGCTGCTGCACGCCGAATCCGGCGTTGACTTCGAGCATTGCGCTCCGCGCATTGCCTCCGGACACCTCTTTGCGCAGTACGTAACCCTCAAAGCCGAGCAGCGGCTGATCTCCTGAAGCTGAGCGGCGGCGGAGCTTCCAGGCGAGCCGAAAGCGGGCCCGTTCCGGCATCGCCGCCCAGGGCGCGCACAGGCGATTTCGGCCGCCAATAGCGGCACCCTGCCCGCCAGCACACGCCACGCGGCCGAGCCGCGACTTTAACGCCCGGCCGTCATGCGGTTCCGGCTTCCGCCGCCACCCCGTAATAGCGCCGCTGGAAATAGAAGGCGACGTTCACCAGGCCGATCATGACCGGCACCTCGACCAAAGGGCCGATGACGGCCGCGAAGGCCGCGCCGGAGTTGATGCCAAACACCGCCACGGCGACGGCTATCGCCAGTTCAAAATTGTTGCTCGCCGCGGTAAAAGCCAGCGTGGCGGTCTTGGAATAATCCGCGCCCAATTGGTAGCCGAAATAAAACGAGACCAGGAACATCACGACAAAGTAGATGAACAGCGGGATCGCAATCCGGATCACGTCGAAGGGGAGCCGCACGATCACCGCTCCCTTCAACGAGAACATCACGACGATGGTGAAAAGCAGGGCGACCAGCGTGAGCGGGCCGATGCGCGGGATAAATTGCGTTTCGTACCAGGTCCGGCCCTTGCTCCGCACCAGCGCCAGGCGGGTGAACATGCCCGCCAGAAAGGGAATGCCGAGATAAATGAAGACGCTATGGGCAATTTCGCCGATTGAAATATCCACGACGGCGCCGTGCAAGCCCAACCAGGGCGGAAGCTTGGTCACGAAGATCCAGGCATACACCGAATAGAAGAGCACTTGAAAGATCGAATTGAAGGCGACCAGGCCGGCGGCGTATTCCGTGTCGCCCTTCGCCAGCTCATTCCAAACGATCACCATGGCGATGCAACGCGCCAGGCCGATCATAATGAGCCCGGCCATGTATTCCGGGTAATGGCGCAGAAAAATAATGGCCAGGACAAACATCAACACCGGGCCGATCAGCCAGTTTTCGATCAAAGAAAGGGCCAAAATTTTTCTGTTCCGGAAGACCTCGCCGAGTTCTTCATAGCGGACCTTGGCGAGCGGCGGGTACATCATCAGGATCAAGCCGAGGGCGATGGGAAGCGAGGTAGAGCCCAGGCTGAAGCGCTGCAGCCAAGGGGCCATGCCCGGCCACGCCCAGCCGCCGGCCACGCCGAGGGCCATGGCGGCGAAGATCCACAAGGTCAGGTAGCGGTCCAGAAAAGACAGGGAGCTTTTTTTCAACGCCGTCTCCGCCCGCCGGCCGAGCTCACGCCAGCGGGCCCGGCGGCCACCCTCCGGCATACATACGCTAAGCCGAATATAATCGCCCCTGGACACATCTGTCAATCCGTATCTATCATGAAAGCGTGAACCCCGGCTCGAAGACTTACGAACTGGCGCTTTTGTTTGCCGCGCTGGCGGACCGCACCCGGCTCAGGCTGCTCAACCTGATGAACGGCAAGGAAGTCTGCGTCTGCTATTTCGTGGAGATTCTGCAGCAGAGCCAGCCCAAGATCTCCCGCCATCTGGCCTATCTGCGGCGGGCGGGGGTGGTGGCCGCGCGGCGCGAAGGCAAATGGATGCATTACCGCATGGTGGCGCCGCCGCATGCGGGCGCGGCGAAGATACTGCGGCAGACGCTGGCGGCCCTGCAAGGCGAAAAAGCGATGCAAGCCGATCTGGCGCGGTTCAGCCGGGCATGCCGCCGGCCGCAAAAATTAACGGCGCTGGAAGGGGCTCCGCCGCCGCTGCCGGTGGGCGCCGTGAAAACTTGCGGCACGGCCGCTTTGACTTTTAGGCGCTGACGCTTTCGCAAAGATCCGGCCGAAACCGGACGCGTTGCGAATACTCATAGATGCAGAAAGTTTATTTTCGTTAATCAGCGCGGGACCTAACAGTAACCCCGCGCTTCGGCCTACGAGCATGACTAGAGGCAATTTCTCTGAAATTGAGCATGCTGCAGGCAATTTCTCCGAAATTGACCAGGCTAGAGGCAATTTCTCCGAAATTGCCATTGACGAATACTGCTGTTCGACTCGGCCGTTAACGCTTAAGTGAGCGCGAAAACTGCCCGCCGTCATGTTTTCGCAGCCAGCGGCTCGGCTTGCGGCGCGCGGCCGCGCCATTTTGTACAGCTTGACAACTAAATCCTAAGGCTCAAAATCGGAACAGGTTAGACGCCCCGGGCAAGGGCGGCTTAGGGGCGGGAGCCGGGGCGGGCGAACCCGCAATTTACGATGGCCAACTCGGAAACCATTCGCAGTATCAATCGCAGCCGGATTCTCGATCTGATTCGGATCGGGCAGCCGGTTTCGCGCGCCGAGCTGGCCCGCCGCACCGGGCTGCAGCGCAGTTCGGTATCCACCATTGTCAATGAGCTGCTGCGCAATCAATGGGTCACCGAAGGCGAACGGCAGGTGCTGCCCCGGGGACGCCAGCCGCTGGCCTTGCGCCTGAATCGCCAGCGCAGCCGCATACTGGGCATCAACGTGCGCCCGCGCCGCACCGATCTGGCGATTGCCGATTTCAATCTCGGCCTCGAGGGCCAGGAAAGCTGGCCCACGCCCGCCGAACCGGAAAGTTTTCTGCGCCAGCTCATCCCGCGCATACAGCGCCTGCAGGCGAGCCCGCGCCACCACCAGATCGAGAGTATCGGCATCAGCGTGCCCGGCCGGGTGGATGCGGGCAATCACATCATCGTATTTGCGCCCAATCTGGGCTGGCGGCAAGTGGACTTAAAAACCCCGCTGGAGGCCGCCTGCAACGTGCCGGTGTACATTGAAAACGCCGCCAATGCCTGCGCCCTGGCCGAGGTCTGGGAAGGTCCGCACGCCGGCGCCCAAAACCTGGTGGTAGTGACAGTTTCCGAAGGCATTGGCACCGGCATCATCGCCAATGGCTGTTTGGTGCGGGGCGCCAGCGGCGCGGCGGGTGAATTTGGCCATATAAGCCTGGCCGGCGATGGGCCGGCGTGCGGTTGCGGCGGGCGCGGCTGCTGGGAAACGCTGGCCTCCAATAGCGCCGCCTTGCGCTATTACCGCCAGCCGGCCAACGGCCATGCCGGCCCGGCGCGCGAGCCGCGCCGGGCCGGCGCCGGTGAATTCCCCGCCTTGCTGCTGCAGTTTGCCCAGGGGGAGGCGCGCGCGACGCAGGCGCTGGAGCGCATGGCGCGCTCTCTCGGGCAAGGCATGGCCATGCTGACCCATTGCCTGGCGCCGGCCTGCATTGTGGTGGTGGGCGAAATTACCCAAGCCTGGCAAGCGTTAGGCCCCATCATCGAGCACGAAGCGGCAGCGCTGGCGCGCGTCCATAATCCGCCGCGCATCGTGCCCTCCGACGAAGGCCGGCAGCCACGCCTGCGCGGCTCGGTGGCAATGGTGCTGCACCGCTATTTCCGCCCGGGCATCGCGCCATAAGCGTAAAAGGGCACGGCCGCTCTCGCCCGGAACGCTATGCGCGCCGCGTCCGCTTGCCCGAGCCGGCCAGCAGCGGCGAGCCTGCGCTGGAATGCCCCTGCAGGGCCGCAACCCACCGGCCGGGAATGGAAATAGCGGGCAGGTTCAGGTCGGCGCCGGCCAGCGATTCATGGCGCATGTTCAACGCCAGCACGCTGGCGCCAGGGAAGCGCCGCTTGATGAAGCGGCAAATGTCATCGCGCGGTTCGTCCGGGCCATTGCCCAGGACAAAATATTTATAGCTCTGCGGCAGCTCCAGCACCAGCTTGGCGGTTGCATTGTTCCGATGCACGGTAACGGTATAGCCCATGCCGGTCAGGCTGGCGGAGACATTCGCGCTGGCCGGCTCGCCAAACCCCACGAAAAAAATGGATTTGTGCAGATCTTGGGCGGGGATATTCATGCGCGCCACAATCGTGTTGCTGCGCACGTGCTCGACATAAACTTCCGACTCGAGACTCTGGGCGGCTTCCTTGGCCAGGCGGTCGCAGGCTTCCGGCAATCCAATAATGGAATAAAGCCATTGGCCTGATTTTTCCCCCACGCGCCGAAAAAGATCATATTCACGATGCATGCACTGGCCTTGAATTACTCTCCTCAAATTCCGGGAAAATCCGCCTGTTGCCCGCGCCAGAGCCATGCATTAACGGCCACGCCGGACAGCCGTTCATCTCCCCGGCAATTTCGCGGAAATTGCCAATGACGAAAACTTCTGTCCGACTCAACCGTCCGCGCTTTAAACTCAAGACGGCCGCGCCGCATTCCGGCGCCGGATGACCTTGGCGCCGAACAGGAAAAAAGCACATGGCGCCCAGGGAGGCATGCCCTCCGCCGGTCAATACATAATTTAAATAATTTTTCGGAAAAGAAAATCAGGGAAAACCCGGACTGAGGCGTGGGGGAATCCACGAAATAAAGGCACGAGGCTACTTCGACAGGACAATTCTATACTGTCAATTTGCTGTCGTACGCGCGCGCGTGGGCTGCTCTCGCAATCAATGAATTTTCAAAATTTGAATTCAATGCCATCCAGCGTTCTTTTCTTGTGAATAAATGCCGGATAACCCCTTGACGCCAATAAATAAATTCTGTTTTTTCAGGAATTTAAAAGCAGGGAATCAAATTTAAGCGCTTGACACAAACCACTCCAGAATGGAAAGATTTGGCCTGAATATCGAGGAAATTTATGGCTAGAGGCAGGCAAGCCGCATCGCGGCAAAATGGCAAATCGAACGCTGTTACTAAAAGTGGCGATGGCAGCGGCGGCGATTTGGGATTTGAGGCCAAGCTATGGGCCGCTGCCGATGCCCTGCGCAACAACATGGATGCGGCCGAGTACAAGCACACCGTGCTTGGCTTGCTGTTCCTGAAATATATTTCCGATGCCTTCGAGGCCAAGCATGCCGAATTACAAGCTCAGGTGAAAGAGGGCGCCGATCCGGAAGATCAGGATGAATACAGCGCCTCGAATATTTTTTGGGTGCCGAAAGAGGCCCGCTGGGCCTATCTACGCGCCAATGCGCCTCAACCCACCATCGGCAAGCTGGTGGATGACGCCATGGCCGCCATCGAGCGCGACAATCCCTCGCTTAAGGGTGTCCTGCCCCGCGATTATGCCCGGCCGGCGCTCGATAAACATCGCCTGGCCCAGCTTATAAATCTTTTCAGCGATTTGGGCCTGGGCGCGCCTGCTGACCGCGCCCGGGACATACTCGGCCGGGTTTATGAATATTTCCTGTCTCAATTTGCCAGCGCCGAAGGCAAAAAAGGCGGCCAGTTCTATACTCCGGCGCATGTGGTGCGCATCCTGGTCGCGATCCTGGCGCCATATCAGGGCAGGGTCTATGACCCCTGCTGCGGTTCCGGCGGCATGTTCGTGCAGAGCGAGAAATTCATTTTGGAGCATCGCGGCCGGATCGGCGATATCTCCATCTACGGCCAGGAATCGAACTACACCACCTGGCGTCTGGCAAAAATGAATCTGGCCATCCGCGGCATAGATGCCCATATCGCCTGGAACGAGCAGGGGTCGTTCATCAAAGATGAATTCCCCGATTTAAAAGCCGATTACGTTCTGGCCAATCCGCCATTTAACGATAGCGATTGGCGCGGCGATCAGTTGCGAACCGACAAGCGTTGGGTTTATGGCGCCCCGCCGGCCGGCAACGCCAATTTCGCCTGGGTGCAGCATTTTATTCATCACCTCGCCCCAACCGGCCTCGCCGGCTTCGTTTTGGCCAACGGCTCGATGTCGTCCAATCAATCCGGCGAAGGCGAGATCAGGAAAGCGATTATCGAAGCCGATCTGGTGGATTGCATGGTGGCTCTGCCCGGCCAGCTTTTCTATTCGACCCAGATTCCGGTCTGCCTCTGGTTTATCGTCCGGAATAAGCGCAATGGCCGTTTCCGCGACCGCCTCGGCGAGACGCTATTTATTGACGCCCGCAAGCTCGGACACCTACGCGACCGTACCCATCGTGAATTGACGGATGAAGAAGTGGCGCGCATCGCCGGCGCCTATCACGCCTGGCGCGGGGATTCAGGGGCAGGGAAGTATGAAGACGTGCCCGGCTTCTGTAAATCGGCCAAGCTGAACGAAATCCAACAGCATGGGCATGTATTGACACCGGGGCGTTACGTCGGCGCTGAAGTAGTTGAGGACGATGATGAGCCGTTTGAGGAAAAAATGGCCCGGCTTACAGCACTTCTGAAAGAACAGCAGGCTGAAGCCATGAAACTGGATCGTTTAATAATCGACAATCTCAAAGATTTAGGCAATGGCTAATATTTGGCGTGAAATGTCATTCGGGCAGGCTTTCTCAATTGGGCCAAGAATCATGCTCAATCGAGGAGTTGATTATCCATTTATTGATATGGCGGCTATCGAACCTGGATATAGATGTGTACATGCAATAGAAAGCCGGGTTTTTCGAGGGAGTGGCTCAGTATTTGCTGCCGGTGATACATTAATGGCTCGAATTACACCTTGTCTTGAAAACGGCAAAATTGCTCGTTATTGCGCAACTTCACCGTTGAAAATTGCTCATGGTTCAACTGAATTTATAGTCATTCGTGGTCGTGCTGGGATAACGGATTCAGGGTTTGCATATTATTTTATTACTTCACCTTTTGTGCGTAAGTATGCGATTTCACAGATGATAGGCACATCAGGACGCCAGCGAGTACCAGTTAATGTACTTTCAGAGTTAATTATTTCAATTCCCTCGCTACCTGAGCAACAAGCTATTACTGCATTTCTTAGTATCATAGATGACAAGATTGAATTGAATCGAAAGATGAATGAGACGCTGGAGGCGATGGCACAGGCACTGTTCAAATCCTGGTTTATAGATTTCGATCCCGTGCGCGCCAAAGTAGAAGGCCGACAATCAAATATTATGACCGAAATTAATAATTTATTTCCATCAAAATTTCAGAATTCAATTATCGGTCCTATTCCATTCGGGTGGAATGTATCAAAATTTAGTGATTTACTTCAATCAAATATTGGTGGTTCTTGGGGTGTTGAAGCTCCATCTGATATATGTACAGAAAAAGTGCATATAATACGTGGAACTGATTTTTCAACAATTCAGGATGGCTTTAAAAGAAATATACCATGCCGTTATGTTGAAAATAAAATAATGGTAAACAGACAATTAACTGATGCAGATATCATTATTGAAATATCAGGAGGGAGCCCAAAACAACCTACAGGTCGGTCAATATTCATAACGAATTCGATTATAAAAAGATTCAATGATCCAGTTCTTCCCGCCAGTTTCTGCCGACGTTTCAGGCCTATTAATTCATTATATTCATGCTTATTATATTATCATCTTCAAAATCTTTATTTACTAGGAGGGACGTGGAAATATCAAAATCAGAGTACAGGAATTAGCAATTTTCAGACATCTTATTTTCTAGAAAATGAATATGTTATTAACCCAGAGCCTAATATATTAAAATTATTTCATAAAATAATTATGCCTATGATCGAAAAAATTAACATGAACGAAAATATATATTTATCATCAATTCGCGATTTGCTTTTGCCAAAACTCATTTCCGGCGAAATCCGCATTAAAGAGGCTGAAAAAGCGATTGGGGCGGTGCTATGAGCGGCACGGCCGGCGCCCGGATGGCCGAATCCGAAATCGAGCAGGCGGCGCTCGATTGGCTGGCATCGCTGGGCTATGCGGTGCTTTATGGACCGAATATCGCCTATGGAGAGCTTTTTACCGAACGCACCGATCCCGGATATCGGGATGTGGTGCTATCGCGCCGGCTGCGCGAGGCGCTGATTAAACTCAATCCTCATTTGCCGCCGGCAGCCATCCAGTCCGCTTTTGACCGCCTCTATTCGCCTCAAGGCTCTTCGCTGATTGTCCGTAATCATGGCATACACAACCTGCTGGCACTGGGCGTTCCGGTGGAATTTACCAACTCGGATGGCAGCATCTCGGGTGATCTGGCCAGAGCAATAGATTTTGAGAATCCCGAAAATAACGACTGGCTGGCCGTCAATCAATTTACGGTTGTCGAAAACCAGCATGAACGCCGGCCGGACATTGTGATCTTTATCAATGGCCTGCCGCTGGTTGTAATCGAGCTGAAAAACGCGGCGGATGAAAATGCAACGGTTGAATCCGCCTTTATGCAATTGCAAACCTATAAAGCCGAGATACCCGTGCTTTTCGATCACAATGTGCTGCTGGCCATCTCGGATGGCCTGATTGCACGCCTCGGCTCGCTTACCGCCCAATCCGAGCGCTTTATGCCCTGGCGCACCATCGAGGGCGAGGCGCTGGCGCCGGCCAGCATGCCGCAGCTTGAAGTCCTGTTGCGCGGCATTTTCGATCGGCGGCGGCTGCTGCAATTCATACGGCATTTTATCGTTTTTGAAGATCAGGGCGCCGGCGATCTGGAAAAGAAAATCGCCGGCTATCACCAATTCCATGCCGTCAATCAGGCGCTAGAAAGCACGCTGGTTGCCGCCCGCGGCGAAGGCGACCGCCGGGCCGGGGTGGTTTGGCATACCCAGGGCAGCGGCAAGAGCCTGACTATGGTTTTTTACGCCGGCCGCCTGGTTCTGAACCCGGAATTGGAAAACCCAACCATTGTGGTCATCACCGACCGCAACGATCTGGACAATCAGCTTTTTGGAACCTTTTCCCGTTGCCAGGACCTGCTGCGCCAGGCGCCGGATCAGGCGGCGGACCGGGAAGACCTGCGCCGCCTGCTTCAACGTTCGGCGGGCGGCATCGTCTTCACCACGATCCAGAAATTCATGCCGGCCGAAGGAGAACGCCTGCCGGCGCTCTCCGACCGCCGAAATATTATCGTCATCGCCGATGAGGCCCACCGCAGCCAATACGATTTTGTGGATGGCTTCGCCAGACACATGCGGGATGCCCTGCCGAATGCTTCATTTATCGGCTTTACCGGCACGCCAATTGAAAAAAAGGATGCCAGCACTCGCGCGGTTTTTGGCGATTACATCAGCATCTATGACGTGCGCCGGGCGGTTGAAGATAAGGCCACGGTGCCGATCTATTACGAGGCCCGCCTGGCACAGCTTGAATTGCCGGAAAATGAAAAACCGAAACTGGATCGCGATTTTGCGGAAATCACCGAAGGCGAAGAGAATACCACCCAGGATAAACTCAAAACCAAGTGGGCGGCCCTGGAAGCCGTAGTCGGCACCGAAAAGCGCATGAAAGCCGTTGCCGCCGATATCGTCAAACATTTTGAGCAGCGGCTGGGCGTCATGGATGGCAAGGCCATGATCGTCTGCATGAGCCGGCGGATTTGCGTCGAGCTATACAACCAGATTGTCGCCCTGCGTCCAGCCTGGCATAGCGATGACGACGATGCCGGCATTCTCAAAGTTGTAATGACCGGCTCGGCGGCCGATGGCCCGGAGTGGGCAAAGCATAGCCGCAATAAACCCCGGCGGGAAGCCTTGGCCAATCGTTTTAAAGAGCCACGCGATCCGTTCAAAGCCGCCATTGTCCGCGATATGTGGCTGACCGGCTTCGATGTCCCTTGCCTGCACACCATGTATCTCGATAAAGCCATGCGCGGCCATGGATTGATGCAGGCCATCGCACGCGTAAACCGGGTTTATAAAGACAAGCCGGGCGGCCTGATCGTGGATTATTTAGGAATCGGGCCGGAATTGCGGGCCGCGATTGCCACCTATACCGAAGAGGGCGGCAAAGGCGAGCCGGCGATAGATCAAGCTCAAGCCGTGGCCGCCATGCTGAAACATTATGAAATCTGCCGCGACCTCTTTCACGGGTTCAATTGGACGGCATGGAAACATGGCTCGGCCGCCGACAGGCTCCGGCTGCTGCCTGCGGCGCAAGAACATATCCTGGCTCAAAACGATGGCAAAAATCGTTTCCTGAATGCAGTTGCCGATCTGACCCAGACCTTCGCCCTGGCCGTCCCCAGCGCCGATGCGTTGCGCATCCGCGATGATGTGGGCTTTTTCCAGGCCGTAAGAGCGGCGATTTTGAAAAAATCGGATGATGACCGCCAACGCTCCGGCCCCGATCTGGATCATGCCATACGGCAGATCATTTCCGGCGCCATTGTTTCCGAAGGCGTGCTGGATATTTTCGGAGCCGCCGGCCTGAAAAAGCCCGATATCTCAATCCTCTCGGATGAATTTCTTGCCGAAGTCCGCGATCTGCCGCACAGAAATCTTGCTATCGAACTGCTGCAAAAGCTGCTAAAGGGCGAGATCAAAGCCCGCCTGGCGCGGAATGTGGTGAAATCCAAGGTTTTCTCTGAAATGCTGGCCCGGTCCATACACAAATACCAGAACCGGGCAATAGAGGCCGCGCAGGTGATTGAAGAACTAATTGCCTTGGCCAAAGAAATGCGCGCCGCCGAGCGCCGGGGCGAACAGCTCGGCCTCAGCGAAGATGAAACGGCTTTCTACGATGCCCTGGAAGTAAACGACAGCGCGGTGAAAGTATTAGGCGACGAAACCCTGAAAACCATCGCCAAGGAATTGGTGGCTACGGTTCAGAGGAATACCACGATTGATTGGACCATCCGCGAAAACGTGCGGGCCAAATTGCGGGTCATGGTGAAGCGCATTTTGCGCAAATACGGCTATCCACCCGATAAACAGGAAAAAGCCACCTTGACCGTGCTCGAACAAGCGGAGGTGCTTTCCACCCATTGGGTTCCCAGTGAAGCTTAAAGCCCAGTAGGAATCTAAAACAATTAACTGCTTGATTTTCTTGGCAGGCGCGGCAGGATTCGAACCTGCGACCCTCGGCTTAGAAGGCCGATGCTCTAGTCCAACTGAGCTACGCGCCCACTTTAGAAACAACAACGTGCCGCCGCCGCGCTTCTCCTAGGCTGCTTGCGGTTGTGAAAATTGCAGGACTTTCCAGCCGGCCAGTCGCGGCAGCTACGGCATCTTCGCTGGCGCCTTGCGCGATTTGCCGGTCCTGGTAAACGTGCTATTCACCGCGCCGCGGCTTCCCTACGCTTGCCAGTGTATGTTATCGCAGCCCAGCCGGACAAATGCAGAGCGCCGCACGCCCGAATGCAGCCTGAAGCGGAGCGGCCCATGCCGCCCGGCCGGCGCTTGGGCAAACCCTGGCGTTGTATTCTCATTTATAAGGTGCGGGGGGAGGGTCAATGCTGAAGCAGCGTCCATACTGCTTGCTCTTGCCATTGTTTTTTCTGGCCGCCGTTACAGCCCTGCAGGGCCAAATGGACCCGTATTTCACCGCTATCAATTATCCAGCCGGGAAGGGCTCGTTGATGCTGATGTGGTTGCCTGATTACCAGACGGCGCGCACCGGCCCCAACTTCTTTACCACGATGGGAATGGTTGAGTACGGGATTACGCCAAACTGGACGGCGGGTTTCATGTTCGAAGGGGAAAAGATTTTCGGCCAACCCACGACTTATGGCGGGATGCGCTTCAATACCTATATCCGCCTATTTCCGCACGATCATTGGCTGCATTTTACCCTGTACGGTGAATATGAAGATCTCAATCAGGCCGCGCTCTACAAAATGGAAGTCAGCGGGTTTGGCGGCGAGGATTTGGCCGGCCCGCTAACCTTGGCGCGGCGCGCTCCCGCGCATACTTTTGAGCAGCGGGCAATCCTATACCATGATTGGGGACGAACCAATCTCACTTTGAATGTCATCAGCGAAACCGCATTGCAAGCTCCGCACGAAAATAATTTCGGTTACGTCTGGGGCTTATTCCGCGAGCCGCGTTGGATGGGCATGGGAGCCAGCATGACGGCTTCGAATATGGGGGCGCCGCCGGCGTTATCCGCCGCGCGCCTGGGCTATGGCCTGGAAATGATGGGCGCGCTGGGAAACAACCGGCATTTTGGTTTCTTTTGGCATCAGGAACAACAATATTTCGGCCCCGTCTTTATTTATGCTCTCGCTTCGCGCTGGACCGTGCACATCGAGCCCGCATTCGGGTTGTCGGATGTCAGCGATCCTTTTGTGTTCCGGTTTGGACTTGGCTATTCCGTTCATCACTTCGCACGAAGCATTGCCCGCGCTTTTTGAAAGGCATCCTGCAATTTCCATCGAAAGGTGACTAAAAACGTTCATGCCGGAAGAAAAGATCAAGGCTCCGCTGGTGCGAATTTTTGCCGGGCCCCAGGGCGCGCGCGCCGGCTGGCGGGCGTTGCTGTTTGTGGTCTTGACGCTGCTTATCGCCATCCCGATGGTGCTGGCGATGTATTGGCTGCATCTGGCTCCGCATCCGGCCGGGGCGCTGATTCCTCCGGCGACGGTATTTATGGGCGAGGGCATTTTCCTGCCCGCCGCGCTGCTGGCCGCCTGGCTCCTGAGCCGTATAGAGCGGCGCGCGTGGCGCGGCTACATCGCTCCGGTGACCGCAAACTTTGGCCGCAATTTCCGGGTTGGCGCGTTCTGGGGGCTGGCGGCGATGTCGGCGCTGCTGGGCGGGCTGCGCCTGGCCGGGGTTTACAGCTTTGGCGCGCTGTCGGCGCATGGCGCGGAGATCGCGTATTACGCCCTGGTTTGGGCGGCGGCGTTTCTTTTAGTCGCCGGCTTTGAAGAGTTCTTTTTCCGCGGCTACCTGCTTTATACCTTCGCCACCGGCATGGGGTTCTGGCCGGCGGCCTTGCTTTCCTCCTTTTTCTTTGGCGCCATTCACCTGGGCAACCGCGGGGAAGACATTGTGGGCGCGCTCTCGGCCGGGCTGGCGGGGCTGTTTTTCGCCTTTACCGTGCGCCGCACCGGCAATCTTGGCTTTGCGCTGGGCGTACACGCCGGCTGGGATTACGCCGAATCCTTTATTTATGGAGTGCCCGACAGCGGCGCCCGCTCCACCGGCGCCCTGCTCCATCCCGGCATTCACGGCCCCGCCTGGCTGACCGGCGGCGGCGTCGGCCCGGAGGGCAGCCTGCTGGTCTTCGTCATTCTGGGCGCTCTCTTCCTGGTCTTTCACCGGACTTACCCCGCCATCCGCTATCCTGAACTGAAATCCCGCGCCACGGCCCCATCGCCGGCTCCTCCGCCTGAGCCAGCCTAAAAGCGAATAAATCACAATAAATTTTTAATTTTCCCTCTTGACAAAGTAAGTACCTGCCCACATGATGGTGGGCGTGAGTGGATTTTAATGGCTAAAAGTGGCAAAATTTAGCCGTGGAAGTGGCCCGGTGTTAACCCCGGGCGAGGTTGCGATTGCGAGGGAATTGTCCAGCGCGGGTTGACGAAAAAGGGCGTCTCAAGCTGCCGGTGGAGTTCCGCGCCGAGCTGGACCGGAGCTATCCCGGCGGGAAGTTTTACATCACCTCGTTCGAGGGGCAAAACGCGCGGATTTATCCCATGGACGAATGGCGAAAGATCGAAGACAAGCTGGCGGCGCTGCCGAGCATGAATCCGGTGCGGGAAAAGCTATTGCGGCGCACCAACTACTACGGCCAGACGGCGGAGATGGACGCGCAGGGGCGGGTGCTGATTCCGGCGGTGCTGCGCGAAGCGGCCGAGATCAAGGGCAACGTGGCGGTGATGGGCAACACGCGATATCTGGAGGTTTGGAATAACGAGCGGCTGCTGGCCGAAATGCAGGCCAAGCCGTTTACGGACGAGGACAAGCAGGCGTTATCGGATTTAGGCATTTGATGCCGCACATGCCCCAAGCCACCGCCAATCCGGCAGTATCCGCCCCGACATTAGCGGGCGAAGAGGGCAGCGATGGCGCCGCGCGAGCGCGAGCCGCACGCGCCGGTGATGGCGGCGGAAGCGCTGGAGCTGCTGGCGCCGCCCGCGGGCGGGACGGTGGCGGATTTTACGGTGGGCGCGGGCGGGCATGCGCGGCTGCTGGCGGCGCGCCTGGGCGCGCGCGGCCGTTTGATCGGATTCGACAAAGATCCGGCGGCGCTGGCGCTGGCGGCGGAACGGTTGCAGCCGCCGCCGGAATTGGCCGGGGATTGGCCGCGGATCGAGCTGGTGCAGGCCAGTTTTGCCGAAGCCGGCGCGGCATTGCGGCAGCGGGGCATTGCCGCGCTGGAGGCCGCGCTTGCCGATTTGGGCTTGAGCTCGATGCAGTTGGCCGCGCCGGAGCGCGGCTTCAGTTTTCTCGCCGACGCGCCGCTGGATATGCGCATGGATCCACGGCAGGCGCTGACGGCGGAGCAGGTGGTCAATCAATTCGGCGAACGCGAGTTGGCCGACTTGATTTACCAATTCGGAGAGGAAAGGAGGTCGCGGAGAATCGCCAGAGCCATCGTTCGGGCGCGGCCGCTACGCACCAGCGCCGAACTGGCGCGGGTAGTAGCCGCCGCGTCCCGGCCGATGAAAACGTCCCGCCGCGCGGGGCGGCTGCATCCGGCGACGCGCACCTTTCAAGCCTTGCGCATTTACGTCAACTCCGAATTGGAAGACTTGGAGCGATGGCTGGAGCAGTTGCCCGGGCTGCTGGCGCCGGGCGGCAAAGCGGCGGTGATTGCCTTTCATTCGCTGGAAGACCGGCGGGTGAAGCAGGCGTTTCGCGGCGCCGACCGCGCGCGTTTTCGGGTGCTGACGCCGCATCCGCTGCGGCCGGCGGCGGAGGAAATCGAGCGCAACCCGCGCGCCCGCAGCGCGCGGCTGCGGGGTTTGGAGCGGATGGCGCCGGGAGGTGGGGATGATGGATATCGACGTGGTACAGAAGATTGACAACTCGCGGCTGCGCCGCAAGGCCGATCCGCGCCGGCAACGCGAGTTGGCCGGGGTGGTGATTGGCGCGGCGCTGGCGATGGTCTTGATGCTGGGCTATGGCTGGCAGCGGTTTCAGATCGTCCGCCTGGGCTATGCCACGGCGGCGCTGCGGCGGCAGGAAAACGGCTTGCGCGGCTGGAACCGCGCGCTGCGCCTGGAACAGGCCTCGCTGCGCGACCCGGTGCGCATCTACAACGTCTCGGAAAGCGAGCTGGGGCTGCGCTCGCCGCTGCCGGGCCAGGTGATTCCCTTGAATGCGCCGCCGGCGAGCACGGGCGCTCCGGTGCTGGCGGAAGCGCGGCGGCCGCTGCGCTATTAACGCGGCCTGGCCGGCAAAGTCTCCGAGCCGACGGCTGAAGAAAAGTTATCGCGAGGCCTGACAATACCCGTGCAACCGGCGAATGGGCGGGCGCAAAACGGAAGCGACGGAGCCGGCGGCTCGGGCGGCGCCAGCTCGGGCGGCGGCTTACGGCGGGCCAGTTCGGGCGGCGCCTTCCGGCGGGCCAACTCGCGCGGCGGCTTTCGGCGGGCCAGTTCGGGCGGCGCCTTACGGCGCACTTGGCTGCTGCAATTTGGCCTGCTGGGCTGGGCGCTGGCGATCTGGGGACGCCTGTTTGCGCTGCAAGTGCTCGACTATCATTTCCTGGAGCGGGTGGCGCGCCGCCAGCAATCGCGCCTGGAAAAAGTCCAGCCGCGGCGCGGGCTGATCTTTGACCGCCATTTGCATCCGCTGGCGATGAGCCTGCAGGTCGATTCGGTTTTCGCCATACCGCGCCGGATCACGCATCCCCGGGCCGAAGCCCGAGCCCTGGCGGCGGTGCTGGGGCTGGATGCGCGCGAGCTGCGGGCGCGTTTAGGCGCGTCGCGCGGCTTCTGCTGGGTGGCGCGGAAAATCACCGCCGACCAGTCGCGCCGCCTGCGCGCGCTGCACCTGCCCGGCATTTACTTTCAGAAAGAAAGCAAGCGCTTTTATCCCAAGCAGCGGCTGGCGGCGCAGGTGCTGGGCTATGTCGGCATGGATGGCCACGGCCTGGGCGGGCTGGAATTCAGCTTCAATCGCCAACTGGCGGGGCGGCCCGGGCGGGAGCTGATCGAGCTGGATGCCCATGGCCGCCCGTTGCAATTGATCGAGCAGGCGCCGCACCCCGGCCGCAGTTATGTGTTGACGCTGGATGAATACATTCAATACATCGCGCAACAGCAGCTCGACCAGGCCATGAAAAAAACCCGCGCCATGCGCGGCGCGGTGGTGATCGAGCGCCCGCAGGATGGCGAGTTGCTGGCGGTGGCCAGCGCGCCGGATTTCAACCCCAACCATATCGATCGCGCGCCGCCGCAAGCGCTGGGGGATGTGGCCGTCTCCGATGTCTTCGAGCCGGGCTCGACCTTCAAGCTGGTGACGCTTTCCGCCGCCTTGAACGAGCACCTGGCCACTCCCAGCCAGATCGTCAACTGCCAGATGGGAGCGATTCGGGTGGGCGGGGTGATCATTCACGACCATAAGCCTTTCGGCGAGCTGACGGTGACGCAGATTCTGGCGCAATCGAGCGACGTGGGGGCAATCAAGCTGGGGTTGCGGCTGGGCCCACGGCGGCTGTACCGCTACATTCGCGCCTACGGGTTTGGGCAGCGGACGGGGGTGCCGCTGCCGGGCGAGTCGGCCGGCATCCTGCGCCCGCCGCGGCTGTGGAGCGGCATGTCGATTGGCGCGCTGAGCATGGGACAGGAGGTGGCGGCGACGCCGTTGCAGGTGGCCTCGCTGTTTGCCACCATCGCCGACGATGGGGTGGAGCATCGGCCGCAATTGGTGCTCTCGAGCTTTGCCGGGCCGCGGCCGGAGCGGCGCCGGCGGTTCGCGCCGCCCGCGGGCCGGCGCGTGGTTAGCGCGCGGGTGGCGGAAGAAATGAAGCTGATGATGGAGCAGGTGGTGCTCGACGGCACGGCGCCCAAGGCGCAACTGCCCGGCTACAGCTCCGGCGGCAAGACCGGCACGGCGCAAATGGTGATGCCCGGCGCGCACGTCTACGCGCGCAACCACTATGTGGCCTGGTTTGGCGGCATAACGCCGCTGAACAACCCCGCGGTGGTGATTCTGGTGATGCTGGAAAACCCGATTGGCTTGCATGATGGCGGCACGGTTTGCGCGCCGGTGTTTCGCCACATCGCGGAGCGCATACTGCCCTACATGGGAGTGCCGCGCGATTTGCCGCTGGCGCCGGGTTTCACGGAAGCCGGCGGGGGGGCGGCGCCGCCGCATGGCGGGCCGAAGCGGACCTTCGTAACCCCGCCCGGCGCTTTTCGCCGCGAGGCCGAGCAAGCCAAAATCCTGCTTGCCCGGTTGGATAACGGCGGGCGGGCGGCGGCGGGGGCGAGCGGCGGCGATAGCGTCGTGCTCGACTATACCGGCGGCGAGCGTCTGCCCGATTGGACCGGCAAATCGGTGCGCCAGGTGGTGGCGGATTGCCAGCGGCTGGGACTCGATCCGCGACTGCTGGGCAGCGGGCTGGCGCGGCGCCAGTCGCCGCCTCCGGGCGCCGGCGTGCGCGCCGGCCAGCAGGTCATCGTCGAATTTTCCCGCCGTCCGGCGCCGGCGAGTGATGCCGCCAGCGCGGCCGGGAACACGCTGGCGACAGCAAATGCCGCCGTGCCGGCCTCGGCAACCATCCGGGCGGCGGCCGCCACGCGGCGGCGGCCGCGTGTCCAGCGGTTGCGCCGCCAGCAATTCCGCCACGTCCGGCCTAAACGCCGCTTTTAGCCTGAACGGCCGAGCCGCTATAAAGAAAATTTCTATGCTCTCCATCTCAAATCATTAGCGATCGAGCCTCGGCGCGGGCCGGCTATCCTTCGCATTGAAACAATGAATTGGACGCGGCGGCGAGCCGGCTTTTAGAGTCAGGAGATGGATGTCCCGCGCGTTGCCCCTCCCAGCCCGGCGGATTCCGAACTGCTGGATATGTTGCATACGGCCGCGCTGCGCCTGTTCCGGCAGAACGATCGCGAACTGCTGGCGCACGATCTGGTGGACACCTGCCAGGAAGGCACGCGCGCCGATGCCTGTTTTGTCTATTTATACGAGGAGCCGGACGGCGATCTGGTATTGCGCGCATCCTCCAATGCCCATCCGGGCGAGGTCGGGCGGCTGCGCATGCGGCTGGGCGAGGGCATAACCGGCTGGGTGGCCGAACAGCGGCGTCCGGTGGCGCTTGCCGCCGACGCCATGAAAGATCCGCGTTTTAAGTTTTATTCCACCCTGCCGGAGGACAGCTACCAGGCCATGCTGTCGGCGCCAATCTTGCATGGCAGCCGTGTCTGGGGCGTCATCAACCTGCAGCATCGCGAGCCGCACGCGCACTCGCCGGCGGAAATCAAGGCGGTCAGCGCGCTGGGCATGATGGCCGGCGCGGCCTTGGCCCGCCTGGGCTGGCAACAGGCGGCGGAAGTTTGGGAGCGCGGCGGGCAGCGGCTGGAAAAACTGCGAGCGCAGTTGGAGGCGCAACCCGAGGGCGGCCTGCTTCACCCGCGGGCCATGCCGGTGTGGCTCGAAACCCTGGCGCAGGCGGCGGGCGCCGCGCGCGCCGCCGCCGGCTTGCTGTCCGGCAGGGAAGCCCTAACCTCCGCCTGGCCGGCGGGCGACGCCGGCGCCGATTTCGCCGAAGCCGCCGCGGCGCTGCCGCCCGGCCTGCATCGGCGCGAGCGCCGGGCGTGGCTGGTGCTGGCCCCCGAGGCCGGGCTTGAAGGCTGGCTGGGCATGGAATTCGCCGCGCCCCTGGCCGCCGCCAGCGCCGAATGGCTGGCGTTTTCGCTGGCCGCCGGCCTGCTTACCGGCCGGCTGCGGCTGGAAAGCTGGCGCCGGCGGGCGGCGCACCAGGAAGAAGCCCTGGCGGCGCGCAAGCTGATCGAGCGCGCCAAGGGCGTGCTGCAGCGGCAATGGCAGATCAGCGAACAGGAAGCCTACCGGCGCTTGCAGGCGGAAAGCCGCCGCCAGCGGCGTCCCATGGCCGCCACCGCGCAGGCGGTGTTGGCCTCCGGCGGCAGCGCGGCCAATAGCTGAAAACGGCCGTTGCGGGAATTTTCAGGCAATATTGCGGAAATTGTCTGCATGGCGGCAGACCGAAGCGCGGGGCGCCGCTTTTAATTCCTTACAGGCGGCAAATCAGCAACTCGCGCTCGAAGATGATTTCCGAGGGCAAATGATCGTGCAGCTCGATCAGCAGTTCTTCATGGCTGATCACCTCGGCGTGCCAGGCGGCGCGGTCCACGGACTGGAGCGCCTCGAAGCGCTCGCGGGGAAACTCCAGGCCGTGCCAGTCGATATCCTCGTAGCCCGGCATCCAGCCGATGGGGGTTTCCCTGGCCAGGCTGCGGCCGTGGACGCGATCGACAATCCAGCGCAGCACGCGCATGTTCTCGCCAAAGCCGGGCCAGAGAAATTTGCCCTGCTCGTCTTTGCGGAACCAGTTGACGTGAAAAATTTTGGGCGTGACCGACAGGCTGCGCTGCATTTTGATCCAATGGCGGAAGTAGTCGCCCATGTGATAGCCGCAAAAGGGCAGCATGGCCATGGGATCGCGGCGCACGCGCCCGACCGCGCCGGCGGCGGCGGCGGTGGTTTCCGAGCCCATGGTGGCGCCGACATAGACGCCGGCGCTCCAATTGAAGCCCTGGAAAACCAGCGGAATGGTATGCGAGCGGCGGCCGCCGAAGACGATGGCGCTGATGGGCACGCCCTCGGGGTCTTCCCAGTGGGGATCGATGGCCGGGCATTGCGCCGCGGGCGCGGTGAAGCGGGCGTTGGGATGGGAGGCGCGCGCCCCGGTCTGGCGGGCGATTTCCGGCGTCCAGGGCCGGCCTTGCCAGTCGAGGCACTCGGCCGGCGGCGTCTCGCTCATGCCTTCCCACCAGACGCCGCCCTCGGGGGTGAGCGCGGTGTTGGTGAAAATGGTGTTGCGCGAGAGCGAGGCCATGGCGTTGGGATTGGTGGCGAGCGAGGTGCCGGGCGCCACGCCGAAAAAGCCATGTTCGGGATTGATGGCGCGCAATTGGCCGTTGGCGCCGGGCCACATCCAGGCGATATCGTCGCCCACCGTCCAGATTTTCCAGCCCGGAAAGGCCTTGGGCGGAATCATCATGGCGAAATTGGTTTTGCCGCAGGCGCTGGGAAAGGCGGCGGCGACGTAGGTGCGCTCGCCCCGCGGGTCTTCGACGCCGACGATGAGCATGTGCTCCGCCATCCAGCCCTCGTCGCGGGCGATGTTGGAGGCGATGCGCAGCCCCAGGCTTTTTTTGCCCAGCAGCGCGTTGCCGCCGTAGCCGGAGCCGTACGACCAGATTTCCCGGGTTTCGGGAAAATGCACGATGTATTTTTCCGGATTGCAGGGCCAGGGCGCATCGCGCTCGCCGGGGGCGAGGGGGGCGCCGACGCTGTGCAGGCAGGCGACCACGCGCCGCACGTCTTTATCGATTTCCTGGAAAACTTCGCGGCCGATGCGGGTCATGATGCGCATGTTGATCACGACGTAGGGCGAGTCGGTCAACTGCACCCCGATGCGCGCCATGGGCGAGTGCAGCGGGCCCATGCTGAAGGGCAGCACGTAGAGGGTGCGGCCGCGCATGGAGCCGGCAAAGCGCTCGCGCAGCTTGCGCCGCATGGCGTAAGGCTCTTCCCAGTTGTTGGTCGGTCCGGCGCCGTCGCGCGAGAGCGAGCAGACGAAGGTGCGGTCTTCCACCCGCGCCACGTCGTCGGGCGAGGAGCGGGCGTAATAACAGCCCGGCCAGAGCTGCGGGTTGAGCCGGATCAGCGATCCGCGCTCGACCATTTCGGCGCACAGCCGGTCGTATTCCGCCTGCGAACCATCCACCCAATGAATCGCCGCCGGGCGGGTTAGCTCGGCGATTTTTTCCACCCAGCGCAACAGGTGACGGTTGCGCGTCAGCGGCTGTTGCTGCACCATGCGGCTGATCTCGGCCACGGCCATATCTTCTTACTGTAGAACGAAACCGATTCCGAGGGGGTATCGGGGCCGGGCGGATGACGCGGAGACAACCCGGCCGGCGGCGCTGGAACCTGGAAACGCAGCAGTGGGAACCGATCGGGATGCCGCGCGACTTTCTCGCCTACGCCGCCCGGCGCTTGGGGGTCGAGCCCGCCGCCGCCTGAGTGGCGGGCCGACGCTAGCCGCAATTGAAAAGTAGAAAACCGTCAAGCCTGGTTTTTGATTGTAAATGTCGCAGTCTCGATGCCGGTGCAATAATGTCGTAGTCTCGATTCCGGGGCCATAAAGTGCGCTCCGGGATCAGGCGGAATGCCGCCGGACTTAACTTAGCGAACATGCCTCGGAAAACCAGTCTCTCTTCGCGGCGGGCCTTCATGGCCGGAACGCTGCCCGCGCTCGGCCTGGGCGGGCTGGCCGTGCCGGGCGCGGCCCATGCGGCGTCTCCGGACGCGCCGCTCCACATCGTCTGCATCGGCGCGCATCCGGACGATCCGGAATCCGGCTGCGGCGGCACGCTGGCCCGCTTTACGGCGGCCGGGTGGCGCGTGACCATCGTTTATCTCACCCGCGGCGAGGCGGGCATTCCCGGCAAAACCCACGCTCAAGCCGCCGCCATACGCACCGCCGAGGCCGAGGCCGCCTGCCGCATTCTGCGCGCCACGCCGGTGTTTGCCGGGCAGATTGACGGCGCGACCGAATTCAACCACGCCCGCTACGCGGCCTTTATCGAGTTGCTGCGCCCGCGGCGTCCCGACCTGATCTTCACGCATTGGCCGGTGGATACGCATCCCGACCACGAGGTTGCCGCCCTGCTGGGCTGGCGCGCTTATCTGGCGCTGCGCCCGCGCCTGGGGCTGTATTTATACGAAGTCGATCTGGGCGGCGAAACCTTCGGCTTTTCGCCCAATCATTATGTGGATATCGGCGCGGTAGTGGCCCAAAAAAAAGCGGCGCTGTTCGCGCATCAGAGCCAGCATCCGGCGGAGATCTGGGATGATTACCACCGGGAAATGGAAAACTTCCGCGGCCGCGAAGCGGGCGTGCAGCAGGCGGAGGCGTTTGTCGAGTTGACGCGGCTGTGGCCGCAAGGCGGCTTGCCGAACGTTTTAAGTTGATCGAGATGGGCGGAACAGGCGCTTAAGAGTAAAAGCGGCGGCGCCGCGATTTTATTGATCGAAGTCCAGATTCTCGCCCAATCTTCGGCGCAACTCATCCATATGGCCGTTCAGGAAGTGGTCGGCGCCGTTGAACCAAAGCATGCGCTTCGGCGGTTCCAGGGATTGGAAATACGCTTCGAGACGGGATGCCTGGGCGAATTCGTCATGATCGCCGCTGATCAGCAGCTTGGGGCCTCGCCAGGCCAGGCTGACGGGCAGCGATTCGCGGTCGGCGGGCACGCCGGCGGCCACCAGGCGCTCGATGCGGCCGTCGTTTTGGCGTTCCAGATAGCGCAAGGCGGTGACCGCGCCAAAGGAAAAACCGGCGAGCACGATGGGCAGGGAGAAGCGCGCGTGCAGGAACGCCAGCGCCGCGGCGACATCGTCCACTTCGCCCCAGCCGAAAGCGTGCGTGCCGGCGCTTTTGCCCACGCCGCGAAAGTTGAAGCGCAGCGCCGGCATGCCCCGTTCCTGGAAGCCGCGCGCCAGGTGAAAGACGATGCGGGTGTGCAGCGTGCCGCCATGCAGCGGGTGGGGATGGCAGATGAGCGCGGCGCGCGTTGCCGCCGGCGCCGCCGGCGCCTGCAGCAGGTATTCGAGATCGCCGGCGGGGCCGGGCAGGAACCCGGAAATGAGTTGACTGGAAGGCATCGTTTTCAAGCCGGACGAGACGTCAGCCTCGAAAAACTTCGCGCAGCGTTGACGGCCGCGTCGGACAGCCGTTCATGTCGCCGGCAATTTCGCGACGAACTCTCTACTGTACACAATTCAGCCGCCGCCAGGCCGCAAGCGGCCGAGCCTAAAAGTAAAAGCGGCCGAGCCGCTTTAAACTGAAATTATGGAGAAGAGTGCGACACCGGCGGGTCTTGCGGCGCCGGACCGTGCCGCCAGCCCGCCGCCTCCGGCCGCCATCCGCTGCCGGGGCTTGCGCAAAACCTACGACGGCAAGGTCGAGGCGGTCCGCGGTCTCGATCTGGAAATACGCCAGGGCGAATGCTTCGGCTTGCTGGGCCCGAACGGGGCGGGGAAGACCACCACGATCGAAATGCTGGAAGGGCTGCTGCAGCCGAGCGGCGGAGAAATGGAGATTCTGGGCCAGAGTTGGGCGGGAGCGGGCCGCCGGCTGCGCCAACAATTGGGCATTTCCTTGCAGGAAACCCGGCTCAGCGAAAAGCTGACGGTGCGCGAAACCCTGCGTCTGTTCGCTTCCTTCTATGCCGAGGCGCGGCGGCCGGAACGGGTAATGGCGGAGTTGGAGTTGGATGACAAGGCCGAGGCGCGCGTGGGAAAACTCTCCGGTGGGCAACGCCAGCGCCTGGCGGTAGCGACCGCGCTGGTGGGCAATCCCCGGCTGTTATTCCTGGACGAGCCCACCACCGGGCTCGATCCGCAAAGCCGGCGGCAGCTTTGGGAGGTGGTGCGGCGCTTCACCCGCGCCGGCGGCACCGTGCTGCTGACCACGCATTATATGGACGAGGCGGAGCGGTTGTGTGACCGGCTGGCCATTGTCGATCAAGGCAGGATCATCGCCGAAGGCGCGCCCCGCGAGCTGATTCATCATCTCGGCGGCGAGCACGTGATTGAAGCGCAAACGGCCGCGCCGGCGCCGGAACTGGCCGAAATCTGCCGCCGCATTCCCGGCGCGCAGGCGGTCTGGCCCACGGCCGAGGGCTGCCAGTTGCAGGTCCAGCGGATCGAAGACAGCTTGCCGGAACTGCTGTGGCAATTGCAGGCGCGCGGCATCGCGCTGGCTCGATTGTCCACGCGCAGCACCAGCCTGGAAGACGTTTTCGTGCAATTGACCGGCCGGCAGTTGCGCCAGGATTGAGGGTGAAAGTTTGCCGCCTTCGAAGTGCGGCGATGGAAAAATGCAAGCAAGCGAGGAAAAAACCGTAACGGCCGCGCCCGAAACGCTGTTGCGGCATGGCCGCTGGGCCGGCTATCGCGGCCTTTTATGGGCGCGCCTGCTGGAGCTGGCGCGCGAGCCGGAAGTCATCTTTTGGGTTTTTGCCTTTCCGCTGCTGCTCGCCATGGGGCTGGGCCTCGCCTTCCGCCAGGCGCCGGTCGGCAAAACGCCGGTCGTCATCAGCGCCGGACCGGGCGCGGCGCGGCTGCGGCATTGGCTGCAAGCCCAGCCTCGCATTACCGCCGCCGTGCTTCCCGCGGCCGCCGCGCTCGACCAGTTTCGGTTGGGGCGTTACGACCTGGTAATCGTGCCGCAGCCCGGTGGAGGCGTGCTATACCGCTATGATCCCAGCCGTCCGGAAAGCGTGCTGGCGCGCCGCCGGGTGGATGACGCTCTGCAGGCGGCCGCCGGCCGGCGTAACCGGCTGGCGGCGCGCAGCCGCCCCTATCGCCAGCCCGGCGCGCGCTATATTGATTTCCTCATTCCCGGGCTGCTCGGCATGAACCTGATGAATTCCGGCATGTGGGGCGTGGGTTTCGCGCTGGTGGAGATGCGGCAACGCAAGCTGCTCAAGCGCCTGATTGCCACGCCCATGCGCCGCTCCGATTTCCTCCTGGCGCTCGCTTCCAGCCGCCTCTTGCTGATGGTGGTCGAGGTGGCGCTGCTGCTCGGCGTCGGCGTCTGGATCTTCTCCATCCGCGTGCTGGGCTCCTGGGCCACGATTTTGCTGCTGGGCGTGCTTGGCGCGGTCAGCTTCGGAGCGCTGGGGCTGCTGACCGCCTGCCGGGCGCAAAAAATCGAGTCGGTGAGCGGGCTGATCAATGTGGTCATGATGCCAATGTGGGTGTTCTCGGGAGTGTTTTTCTCCTACCAGCGCTTCCCCCGCATCGTTTGGCCGCTGATCCGGCTGCTGCCCTTGACGGCGCTGAATGACGCGTTGCGGGCGGTTATTCTTCAGGGCGCGCCGCTTGCCGCCCAGGGCGGGCGCTTGCTGGTGCTGGCCGCCTGGGGCCTGATCTCCTTCGCGCTGGCGCTGCGCGGGTTCCGCTGGAGCTAAGCGCCACGGAACTGGATGAGGGGCTCGAGGGGGTGAGCGGCCGCGCCTAAAAGTAAAAGCGGCCGTGCCGCTGTTTTTCGCCTTCGCCTTTTATCCCAGGCAAAGGTATAATGACCCGCCAGGTCGAGCCGATGCGCTCCTGCCCCACTTGCAACCGTATTTACCCGCCGGAAATGGAGTATTGTCCGCGCGATGGCGCCCGTCTGCATCCGGATTTGCCGCCTACTCAGGTGCAGTTTCCCGCCGGCCTCAAGGATCGTTACCAGATTCTGCGCCCGCTGGGCGCGGGTGGCATGGGAACGGTGTTTCTGGCCGAACAGATCCGGGTGGGCCGCCGCCCGGTCGCGCTCAAAGTGCTGCATCGGCGGCTGCTGGACGATCCCGAATTTCTCGCCCGCTTTCAAAATGAAGCCGCCTCCACCGGCCGGATTCATTCTTTGCATGTAGTCACCATTTACGAATCGGGCCTCGCGGACGACGGTTCGCCTTATTTGGCGATGGAATATCTCGAAGGCGAGACTCTGGCCGCATGGCTGCGGCGCCGCGGGCCGCTGCCTTGCGCCGAAGTGGCGGAAATCGTTCGCCAGGCGGCGCGCGGATTGGCCGCCGCGCATCGCCTTGGCATCATTCATCGCGACTTGAAACCGGAAAATCTGTTGCTCACGCGGGATGAATCCGGGCAGCCGCTGCTGAAAATTATGGATTTCGGCATTGCCAAGCTGCGCGAATCCAGCCACAACACCCTGACCGGGATGGTGCTCGGCACGCCCCGCTATATGTCGTTTGAGCAGGCAGCCGGGATGAGCAGCGACCAGCTCGATGCCCGCGCCGATATCTATTCGCTGGGCGTGATGGTTTACGAGATGCTGGCCGGGCGGCCGCCGTTTCAATCCGACACCCCGCTCGGCTACGTGCGCCAGCACCTATCCGATGCCCCGCCGCCCTTGCGCGCGCTCGCGCCGCCAGGCTCGTATCCTGACGACCGCCTCGAAGCGGTGGTTATGAAGGCCCTGGCGAAAGATCGTGAGCAGCGCTACGCCACCATTGAGGCATTTGCCGCGGCATTTAGCGCTGCCGCGGAGGCGGTCCCGGAGGCGGAAAATGCGGCGGAAAATGCCGCCACGCAGTTACCCACAATTGTCTTGCCGCTGGAGCGCGTGGCTGCCGGGCCGGAGCCGCTGATCGTTGCTCCAAGCAAATCAGCCTCACCCGCGCCGGCGCCTTCTCCGCTCGCGCCGCTTCCTCTTGCCGCCGGCCCGCCGGCCTTCCGGCCGAAGTCTGGGGTCCCGCCGCGCCCGGCCGCCGCGCCGGCGACAAAGCGGGCCGGCATCGGGCTCGGTCCCGTCTGGCTGGTCTTGTCCCTGCTGCTGCTGGCGGTCGGAGGTTTTGAGCTTTTTTTCATTGTTTCGCAGTTAAGCGATTCCCCGCCGCTTTGGTTTTTTTTCTATTGTTATACAGAGTCTTTTTTCACTGCTTTCTTAACGGGCATAATCGCCAGCGGTATGGCCAGTATCATCGCGCTGGCGCGCCGCTCCCCGCGCTGGGAGGCGCTCGCGTTAGCGGCGATTGAACCCGTTCTCGTCTTTAACGTCATCTTGGCTATGCTTCAGCCATTTATTGTCCAATTATTGTTATTGGATGGAATTCGTGAAAAGAGTTCTCTTATTCACCTGTGGCTGCGCAGCGCATTTGTTATTTCGCTGATCGGTGCTTATCTGCTCGCGCGTTGGAAATTGAGCCGCCGCCGGTTTAATCCCCGCCAAACTTCTGCGATAGCATTCGTCGTCGTTGTAACGATTCTGATTTTCAGCCATAGCGCTGAGTTTGCTTTAATGGAGTCTTGGTTTCGGACGATCCGCTTCGTTCCCTTGCCCGTCAAGCTGTCCTGGATATGCTCAATCCTGGGCTGTGTTGCGTTATGGGCCTCCCTGGCCGCGCTTCGCTATCGCCAGGAAATGGACGGACAGTGGCTCGCGGCGGCTCGCCAGGCGCAAGCCCCGGCCGTGGGCCCGGGCTAAAATTCGAGGATAAAATGATGCCGCTTCTGGCTGACTTCACGCTGGCTTGGCTGTTGCAATATGACCTGCGCCCGTTTGCTATGCTCGCGCTTGGCCTGGGTCTGGCCGTGGCGCTGCTCGCCGGCTATGTTTTCACGCTGCATCTGCGGCAACGCAAGCAACGCCGCCTGCTCCTGTCCTGGATGGGCGAAGCCGGGATTCGGAACCATCCGGATAAATCTTGAAGCTCTAGGCGCGCCGTTCATGCGGCGATTCGTTAATCTGGCCCGGCCATCTTAAAATAGAGCCTTCATCTCCGGAAGCGAGTTCTACACCTGTATGGATCTGTACGCCTTCACGCGCGCGCTGGTGGATATCGAGTCGGTGACCGGCAACGAAGAGCGGGCGGCGCTGTTCGTGCGCGATTTCCTGCGCCGCGCCGGCTTCGAAGCCGAGTTGTGGGATGTCGAGCCGCGCCGTCCGAACGTCTGGGCGGCGGTGGGACGGCCGCGCACGGTTCTGAGCACCCATCTGGACACCGTTCCGCCCTTTTTCCCCAGCGCCGAAGACGACCGCTGCCTCTACGGCCGCGGCGCTTGCGATGCCAAGGGCATCGTGGCCGCTCAGGTCTTCGCCGCCCTGCGGCTGCGCGAGCGCGGCGTGAGGGATTTCGGCCTGCTCTTCCTGGTGGGCGAGGAAAAAAATTCGACCGGCGCCCAGGCGGCCAACCGGCGCCCGCCGGACGCGGTGAAGTTTCTGGTCAATGGCGAGCCTACCGACAGCCGCATGGCCAGCGCCGGCAAAGGGACGCTCCGCATGGATCTAATTGCGCGCGGGCGGATGGCGCACTCGGCCTATCCGGAACTGGGCGAATCGGCCATTGATAAGCTGCTCGAAGCGCTGCGCCGCGTTCGCACGCTGGAACTGCCGCGCGATCCGCTGCTCGGCCCCACTACTTGCAACATCGGCATCATCAGCGGCGGCCGGGCGCCCAATGTGGTCGCCGATCAGGCGCGCGCGGAGCTGCTGTTCCGCCTAGTCACCCCCGCCGCCGGCTTGCGCGAGCAGATTGCGGCGGCGGTGCGGGCCCTGGCTGAGCCCCAATTCGTGCTGGAAATTCCCCCGGTGCGGCTGGAAACTCTCGCCGGGTTTCCCGTCACCACGGTGGCCTTCACCACCGATATTCCCGCGCTGGCCGCCTGGGGCCGCCCGCTGCTGTTCGGCCCGGGCTCGATTCAGGTGGCGCATACCGAACGCGAATATATCGATAAACTAGAGCAGGCCCGTGCAGTCGAGGCTTATGCCGAAATCGTTACCCGGTTGAATGCGCAAAATTAACCAGCGTCCATTATGATTTCGAGTCGCGGCGGCCTATGGTTGATGCCGTCAACCAGTTGTTACCGTCAACCAGTCAACCATGGTTAAGTCATTATCTTAGAATTATTTACAGCCATGTTTACGGTTTAAATAGGAGGGGGCGGAGAAAATCTGGCATAACCGGAGTTAGCGGGCGCTGGGGCGGGCGGATTTTTCCTGTTTTTTGCGCTCCGCCATCAGGTCAATGAAGGCATGGGCGGCGCGCGGCAGGCTGCGGTCGCGCCGCCAGACCAGCCCCAATTCGCGCCACAAATCCACTCCCTGCAGGCTGATCAGCTTGGCGTCGCCGGCCTTGACCTCGTCGGCGGCATAGCTGGCGCTGATCAGCGAGGCGCCCAGATTGGCTACGACGAACCGCTTGATCATGCCTACGCTGGCCAGTTCCATTGAAATTTGCACGCGCGAGCGGTATGGCCGATACAACTTATCGAGCACCTGGCGGGTGTAGCCGGTCTTGGGGAAGATCAGCGGATAATCGAGCGTGTCCTCGATGCGCACCGTGCCCCGCCCGGCGAGCGCATGCGAGGCGGCCACCATCACCATCAGGCGGTCCTTGAAAATGGGCAGCACTTCCAGGCTGGGCGCCAGGGCGGGCAGCGTAACAATCCCCAGATCGATAACGCCCTCATCGATTTTTTGCAGGATTTTATGGCTGAAGTTGCGATATACGGTGATCTGCACCTTGGGATAAAGCTGCTGGTAGCGGGAAAAGACATCGGGCAGCACATACAGGCAGGTCGCTTCGTTGGCGCCGACGGCGAGCGTGCCGCGCGGCGTTTGGCGCTGGTCGGCTACGGCGCGCAGGCTCTCATTGCGGAGCGTGACCAGCCGCTGGGCGTATTCGGCTAGCACCTCGCCGGCGGGCGTCAGCCGCACTACCTTCCCCACGCGGTCAAACAAGCGCTCCCCGTATTCCTGCTCGAGCTGCCGGATCTGGGCGCTGACCGCCGGTTGGGAGCGGAAGACTTTATGCCCGGCGCGGGAAAAACTGCCCTGCTTGGCGACTTCCAGAAAGGTGACGATCTGGTCAAAATCCATGCCGGTGCCCAGGCGCCAAGTATGGCGCGGTGGACCCAAATTATACCCCAGTGGCGGGCGGCGGAGGGAAAGCGCGGGGCCGCGGCCCCCGCCGCTTAGCGGGCGACCGGGGTTTCTTCCAGGTTCATCAGCCGCGGCGCGGGCCGGGGCGTGGTGCGCGCCGGACGAATCCAGTGCTGTAGCTTATCCAGATAGACGTAATAAACCGGGGTGATATACAGCGTCAAAAATTGGGAGAAAAACAGGCCGCCTACCACGGCGATACCGAGTGGACGGCGGGACGCGGCATTCGCGCCGAAGCCAATTGCAATCGGCAGCGTGCCCAGCAGCGCCGACATGGTGGTCATCATGATCGGCCGAAAACGGATCAGCGAGCCCTGATAAATGGCCTCTTCGGGCGATAGCCCCTGTCCGCGCTCCGCCGCGATGGCGAAATCAATCATCATGATGCCATTTTTCTTCACCAGTCCGACCAGCAGCACTATGCCGACGAAAGAATACAAATCCAGCGGCGCGCTCTTCAACCATCCCAGATTGTGCGTAAGCAACAGCGCGAGCAGCGCCCCAAAGCCGGCCGAGGGCAGGCCGGAAAGAATGGTTACGGGGTGAATGAAGCTTTCATAGAGAATGCCCAGCACCAGGTAAATCACCAGCACCGCCATCGCCAGCAGGATCGTCAGGCCGCTCATGGATTGCTGGAAGGCTTGCGCGGTGCCCTGAAAACTGGTGGAGATGGAGGTGGGCAGCACGCTCCGGGCGGCGGTATTGATTTCATTGACCACCGTGCCCAGCGAGGTGCCCGGTGCCAGGTTGAAGCTGATGGTGACCGAAGGCAGTTGCCCGATATGGTTGACCGTCAGCGGGCCGACATTGGTCTGAATTTGCGCCACCGTATCCAGCGGCACCAGCTTGCCGCTGGAGGAGCGCAGGTAGAGGTCGGCCAGCGCTTGCGGGTTCTGTTGATATTGCGGCAGCAGCTCGGAAATAACGTAGTACTCGTTATTGGGAGCGTAGATGGTGGTCACGCGGCGCTGCCCGTAGGCGGTGAACAACGTGTTTTCCACCTCCTGCGGGGTCACCCCCAGCGCCGAGGCGCGGTCGCGGTTTATCAGCACATTGGCCTGAGGATTGTTCAACTGCAGGTCGGTGTTGACGCCTTGCAGGCCGGGAATGCGGCGCAGCGCGGCTTCAAACCTTGGCGCGTATTTATACAATTCGTTGGTGTCCGGGCTCTGCAGCGATACCTGGTAAAGCCCTTTGGTCAGCATGCCTCCGATGCGGATCGGCGGCGGATTTTGCAGAAACACCATGATTCCGGGAATGTGCGCCAGTTGCGGGCGGAGTTGCTGGATGATCTTGTCGGGGTCGAACGGGCGCTTGGAGGGGTCCACCAGATGGTCGAAAATGATGCCGCTGTTGCCCGCGCCGCCGCCGGGACCGCTGCCGCAGCAGAACGACATGACGTTTTCCGAATAGGGATAGTGCTGGACGATCTGCTCCACCTGGCGTTGCTTCTTGATCATGGCGTCGAAGGAGATGCCCTGGGACGCCTGGGTGAAGCCCATGATCTCGCTCTGGTCCACGCTGGGCAGAAAGCCGGTGGGTACGCGGATAAACATCCAGGTGGTGACCGCCAGAATCAGGAACGAGCCCAGCAGCACCGCCAGGCGATGGCGCAGCGCCAGGCGTAGCGTCCAATCGTAGAAATCGCGCATGGCGTCAAAGCCGCGCTCGAAGAAACGATACATCGCCCCATGGCGCTCCTCCGATGGCGGCCGCAGAAAGCGGCTGCAGAGCATCGGGGTCAGCGTCAGCGAGACGAAGCCGGAGACCAGGATGGCGACGCCGATGGTGACGGCGAACTCGTGCAGCAGGCGTCCCATGATGCCCCCCAGGAAAAAGAAGGGGATGAAGACCGCCACCAGCGAAAAGGTCATCGACAGAATGGTGAAACCGATCTCGCGCGAGGCATCCAGCGCCGCCTGGAAGGGCGGCTTGCCCATTTCCATGTGGCGCACGATATTTTCCAGCATTACGATGGCGTCGTCCACGATGAAGCCCACGGCCAGGATCAGCGCCAGCATGGAGAGGGTGTCGATGGTGTAGCCCAGCAGGTACATCACGGCGAAGGTGCCCACCAGCGAGAAGGGCAGCGCCAGGCTGGGAATAATGGTCGCGGAGATGTTGCGCAGAAACAGGAAAATCACCATCACCACCAGGCCGATGGTGAGCAGCAGCGTGAACTTGACCTCGTTGACCGATTGCATAATCGGCACTGATTGGTCGTATAGCACGGTCAGTTGCAGCGCGCGCGGCATCCATTGCTGAAACTGCGGCAGTTCGGCTTTCACCGCGTCGGCCACCGCGACGGTGTTCGAGCCCGGCTGTTTCTGGATGGCCAGAATGACCGCCGGAGTGCCATTGATCCAGCCCGCGCTTTTATCGTTCTCGATGCTGTTAATGACGTTGGCGATCTGGTCCAGCCGGATGGGCGCGCCGTTGCGATAGGCCACGATCAGCGGGCGGTACGCGGCCGCGTCATTGAGCTGTCCATTGGCCTGCACGGTATAGGCTTTGTGCGGCCCATAGAGCGTGCCGCTGGGCAGATTGACATTGGCATTGGCGATGGCCTGGTTGACATCGCTGACCGCCAGCCCGAGCGAAGCCATTTTGAGCGGGTTCAATTGCACCCGCACCGCATAGGTGGCGGCGCCGAATACCTGCACCTGCGAGACGCCGCTCAACATCGAAATGCGCTCGGCGATGACGTCTTCGGCATATTCATCCACCGTCGAAAGCGGCACGGTGGGGGAGCTGAGCGCCAGATAGAGAATCGGGGTTTCGGCGGGGTTGACTTTGCGATAAGTCGGCGGGCTGGGCATGTTCTGCGGCAACTGGCCCAGGGTGGAACTGATGGCCGATTGCACGTCTTGCGCGGCGGCGTCAATGTTGCGGCTGAGCGAGAATTGCAGCGTGATGCTGGTCGAGCCCTGCGAGTTGGTGGAGGACATCGAATCCAGCCCCTGGATGGTCGAAAACTGCTTTTCCAGCGGGGTGGCCACCGAGGAGGCCATCGTCGCCGGGCTGGCGCCGGGCAGCGAGGCATTGACCGATATGGTGGGGTATTCCACGTCCGGCAGATTGCTCACCGGCAAGGAGCGATAGGCGATGATGCCGAATAGCAGAATCGCCAGTACGATCAGCGTAGTGGCAACCGGACGCTGGATAAATGGCGCCGATAAATTCATAGTCCCGCTATGCTCGCCGCCGCGGCCGGCGTGGCCTGAGCCGGCAGTATCTGTACCTTCGCTCCTGGCAACAAGCGTAATTGCCCGTCGGTCACCACCGTCTCGCCGGCTTTAAGCCCGCGCAACACCACCGTCATGCCCTTGTATTCCGGCCCGACTTCCACGATGTGCAGTTGCGCGGTTTTTTGCGGCGTTACGGTGTAGGCGTATTTGCCCTGTTGCCCTAATTGCACCGCCTGCGAGGGCACCGCGATTGCGTTCCGCAACGTGTCAAGCACTAGCGAGACATTGACATATTGCCCGGGCCAAAGCCGCCGCTGGCGGTTGAGGAAGGTGGCGATCAGGGTAATGGTGCCGGTGGTCGTATCCACGGAATTATTGATGAAAGTCAGGCGCCCGCGTTCGGCCGGGCCGGCATTGCCGAGGATGGCCATGGCCGTCAGCGCATGCTTCGCCATCTCCCGCCGGATCTCCGCCAGTGACTGTTCCGGAACGGAAAATGCAACGTAAATGGGGCTCATCTGCGTGATCGTAACTATGGGCACGTCATTGGCCTTGATCAGATTGCCCGGCTGGATCTGCAACTCGCCGGTCAGACCATCAATAGGAGAATTGATGCGGGTATAGCCCAGTTGAATGCGCGCGTTCTCGATCGCCGCCTGATCGGCCCGTACCGAGGCCTGGAGCGCGGCTAAATTGGACTGCTGCTGTTGGTTCTGTTGGGCGGAAATGATGCCGGCTTTGAACAATTGCGCATAACGCGCCGCATCCACCGCCGCCTGCCGTTCGTTGGCCTGATCGCGGGCCAAATTGGCTTCCGACTGGCTCAACGCCGCCTGAAATGGGCGCGCATCAATATCCAGCAACTCCTGGCCGCGATACACATATTGTCCCTGGTGGAAGTATGCCTGTTTCAACTCACCCGCTACCTGGGATTTGACATTGATGGTGGAAATGGCTTGAACCGTCCCGATGGCCTGCAGTTCGTTTGGAATATTGGTTTCCACCACTTTGGCTACATGCACGGGCGCGGGAGGAAAGGCTTGGGCGGTAGAAGATGGTTTCTTGGCGCCCCCACAGCCGGCGAGCAGTAAACCAATCGCCAGCAAGGGCGTAGCCAAGGCAAGTCGCGGCATAACGTAGGGGAAGCGCGGTGTCATTTTGGAAATCAAGCCAATGGGGAATTACACTAAAGCCCATTTTATCGTGGATGCCCTACAGCGGCCGCATGTGGAGGTCGTATCGGCTATGGAAAGCACACTCCAACTGCAACCAGAACATCCGTGAATATAACTACGTTGCCGGTACGGCTCGCGTTACTCCCGACTCCAGACTTACGTATCGGGCAAAATGGATGGAGGAAGCGGCGCGCAGCTCATCGAGAACGGGGGGAGGCACGGGAGCATCCACCGAGACCAGGGCCACGGCGCGCATCGGCTTTTCGCCCCGCAGTTGTTCGGCGCTGGCGTCGCCGGCTTCCTGGCGGCCAAGCGCAAAACTGGCGATATTGATGCGATTGCGGCCGAGCACGGTGCCGATGTGGCCGATGACGCCGGGCACATCGTCATTGCGCAGCACCAGCAGGTACTCGCCGAGCGGGGCGTCCAGGTCGATATCGTCAATATTGATCAGCCGCGGCATGGAGCCATGAAAAACGGCGCCGCCCAGCAACAACTCGCCGCCATCCGAATTGATCAGCACCGAGAGAGAGCGGGTGAGGTCGGCAGGTCCGCGCCATTGGCCTTCATGCAAGGCGATGCCGCGGCTTTCAGCCAGGGCGCGGGCGTTGACCAGGTTGGCATGATCTTCGCCCAACCGGGAGAGCATGCCGGAGATCACGGCATTGCGCACCAGTTCCAGGTTGGCTTCCGGCCATTCGCCGGCATAGCGGAGTGAAAGTTCGCGTGGGGTCGCCGGCTGCAGTTGGGCTAACAATGCCCCCAATTTTGCCGCCAGCTCCAGCCAGGGCTGCAACTGCTTATATTCTTCAAAACCGAGCGAAGGCACATTGACCGCATTTTGGATCACCCCGCGCGCCAAATAGTCTTTGATCTGCACCGCGATCCGGTAGCCGACCCGCTCCTGCGCTTCGCGCGTTGAGCCGGCGATATGTGGCGTTGCCAGCACCTGTGGCAGCGTCAGTAAAGGCGATCCGGCGGGCGGCTCGTGGGCAAAAACATCCAGCGCGGCGCCGGCCAGGCGCCCACTCTGGAGGGCGGCCAGCAAAGCCGCTTCGTCCACCAACTCGCCGCGCGAGCAGTTGATCAACCGCGCCCCCGGCTTCATCTTTTCGAAGGCCGCTGCATTGAGGAATTGGCGCGTTTCCGGGGTGAGCGAAAGGTGCAGGCTAAGGTAATCGGATTCGGCCAGCACCTGTTCCATGCTCAGCAGTTTGACGCCGGCCTCGCGCGCCACAACCTGGGGAACGTAGGGGTCGCAGGCGAGCAAGTCCATCTCGCAGGCGCGAGCCCGGCGCGCTACTTCCAGGCCGATGCGCCCCAGTCCGAGAATGCCGAGCTTTTTCCCGGCCAACTCGCATCCCTCCAGCGATTTCTTTTCCCAGCCGCCGGCGCGCGTGGTAGCGTCGGCGTAGGGCAGGCGGCGGGCGAGCGCGATCATCATGCCCAAGGTAAGTTCGGCGACGCTGACTGCATTGCCGCCGGGAGTGTTCATCACCACGATGCCCTGGCGGGTAGCGGCGGGCAGGTCCACGTTATCCACGCCAATCCCGGCCCGGCCGATAACTCGCAGCCGTGGAGCCTGTTGCAACAGTTCGGCGCTGACTTTGACCGCGGAGCGCACGATCAAAGCATCGGCGTCGGCCAATTCAGCGGCGAGTTGGCCGTTGCGGGCCGATTCGGGAGTAAGCTGCACGACTTTCCATCCCGGCTCATTTTCCAGTTCGCGCAGCCCGCGCGGGCTGACTTTTTCCGGCACGACAATTTTCATGATGACTTGCCTTGAGCCAGGCGCCTGGAAACTATGCCCCGGCGCGATAAAAAAAGCAGGTTTAGACAGCGGCCGCGGCCGGCTGCGCCGCCGATTGCAGCCAGTACTCCTGGGCGGCGCGTACGCCCGCGCCCAGTTTGGCGGGGTCCAGCCAGCCGGCCTCGGCCAGCACCAACTCGAGTTGGGCGATTAAGCCGATCGTTTCGGCAAAATCGTAATAACCCAAATGAGCAATACGGAAGAGTTGGCCCTTCATCTCGCCCTGTCCGTTGGCGACAATCGCGCCAAAGCGCTGGCGCAGACCTTTGACGATGACGCTGGAATCCATGCCTGTCGGAGCTGAAATCGCGGTGAGCGCGCCAGCGGGGGTGCCGTGGCCAAAACGCTGCAAGCCCAAAGCCTGGGCGGCGCGGCGCGTGGTTGCGGCCAAAAATTGAGCATTGGCGGTCAGCGCCGGCCGGCCTCCCAGTTGTTCGATATAGCGCAACGCGGCCTCCAGAGCGGCCACCAGGGCGGTGGCGGGAGTAAATGCCGTCTCGCCTTGCGCCTGGGCCGCGCGTTCACGCCGCAGATCAAAATAAAAACGGGGACAGACGCCTTTTTCCATGCGTTTCCAGGCGCGCTCGCTGACGCTCAGGTAAGCCAGGCCGGGTGGAACCATGACCGCCTTTTGCGAGCCTCCGATGAGCACATCCAGATCCCAGGCATCGGGATCGAGTTCACTGGTGCCGATGCCGGTAATGCCATCGACAATCAACAGCGCATCGCTGCCAGCGCTGCGAACCGCTCGCGCCAGGCTGGCCGTATCATGCGCAACCCCGGTTGAAGATTCTGTTGCCTGCCAGAGCACCGCGGCGAGGCCGTTGCCGGCGCCGAGCAGCGGCTGAATATCCGCCGCTTGAAAGCTTTCGCCGTACGGGAGCCGCTTTTGCACCACTTCCAGGCCGAAGGCGGCGGCCATTTTTTCCCAGCGCTCGCCGAATTTGCCCGCGCTTAAGACCAGCACGCGCTCGCCGGGCGACAACAGGTTGGCCAGCGCCGCTTCCATGGCGCCGGTGCCGGAAGAGGACAGCAAGAGCACTTCCTGCCGGGTCTGGAGGAACGCGCGCAGGCGGTCGAGCGTGCCGCGCAGCAATTGCCGAAATTCTGCCGTGCGATGGTGCTGATGCATCGCCGCCATGGCCGCCATAGCTTGCGGCAGCAGTGCGGTGGGCCCGGGGGTAAATAAACGTTCCTTGATAAGGCGTGACATAAAATTTTCCTTAAAAAAAAAGAAAAAGCGGTTTGCCCGTCCGCGCCGGAAATATGGCCGCTTGAGATCAGAATACCCGATGCCCGCCGTGGGGAGAGAAGGAGCCGAATTGATATTCCATATCGAGCTTATAAAAAAAATTGCGCCGGAGGCGAAGAAAATCGCGGCAACGAGCCGCCTCCCCGACTTTATACTGAAAGATGACCCTGAAACCGCCCCCGTGCGCCGTGCTGTTCGATATGGATGGCGTGCTGCTCGATAACAGCCGGCTATATGAGGCCGCGTGGAACGAGTTTGTACGCGCTCATCCCGATGCCTGCCAGTCGTATCCGGCGCAGCGCACCTTCGGCCGGCGCAATTCCGAGTTGATTCCGGAATTGTTTGGCCGCGCATTGAGCGAAACGGAATTGAAACGGCTGAGCCTGGAGCTGGAAAGCGGATACTGGCGCCGCCTTGGCGACGGTCTGGAGCCGTTGCCCGGCTTGCGCGAGTTCCTCGCCGAGCTCCGCCGCCGCCAGATTCCCACCGCGCTGGCCAGTTCCGCGCCCGGGCATAATGTGCGGCGCGTCCTGGAAGCGCTGCGGCTGGATCATCGTTTTGACCTGGTTTTGGCGGAAGAAGACGTCGCGCGGGGAAAGCCCGATCCGGAAATTTACCTGACCGCGGCCGCACGGCTGCACCAATCCAGCCGCGATTGCCTGGTTTTTGAGGATGCCTTGGCGGGTATTGCCGCCGCCCGGGCTGCCGGCGCCCGCTGCCTGGCGCTGGCGACGACTTATCCGGAAAGCTCGCTGCGCGCCGCCGGCGCGGAAGCCGTGCTGCTGGATTTCCGCGATCCGCTGCTGAGCTCCTGGCTGGGCTGGCAAGAAATCCGGACGGCGGCGCCGATTACACCGGCCTCTCCATCGTGAAACATTGACGCTTACGTCGCATGCCGGCTGCGACAGGAATGACAGCAGCATGACCCAGCATGACAGCTCCCGCCAATCTTGCTGCCATTTCTATGTATTTGATTTTAATAGACTTATGCGCGGCCATGACAGCATGACAGCAAAATTCAAGGCCGCTGGCGCCCTCGTTTTGGAGAGTTTGAAACCGAAAAGTTCAGTTACAGGTGTTGATTCGTTGATTCAGCTTTGAGTACGGGAAGTGCTTGAGGCTTGCAAGCCGAGGCGGCTGCCATTAGTCTGACTGATGCGGAACCGCGTTCCGTTCCGCTTCCGGCATGTCTCACCTGATCCAGCAATATTCACTCGAGCGCGGGAGCTTGGAAATTGAGTATATGGAGCAGTATTTCGAAGAGTTCCGCGACCGCAAAACTGCCGCCGAAATCAACCATCGCCTGCGCGGCCGGGAGCATCTCATCCTGATCTCGCTGGCGCCCGCGGTCGACGACCCGGACCATACCATCCCCGTGGCATTCAAAGTGGGACATGAATTACGGCCCCTGGAGCACGATCCGCCGCTGCAGGATCTGCAACAACGCCTCGCCGATTGCCTGGATATTCGCGCGCGCCGGATTTTTTATAGCTGGATCGGGGGGACTCGCAAGGAATGGCGCGGCCAAGGGCATTACCGCGCGCTCACGGAACAGCAGGAGGAATGGGCGTTGCGCAATGCCTATGATGAGCTGGTGGTGAAAACCAAAAACAAGTTTTACGCCATGCGCGCAACGCTCGACCATTTGCATTTCGACGTCTTGAAGTTCGAGCGCAACCGCCTGGATAACGGCGAATCGAAGATGTACCTGCACAAGCGTCTGACGGCGGAGGTCATCCGCCGGCATCGCACGCTGCGCATGGTGATTGAAGCCGCCTAGCACGCCCCCTTTGACCTGGGGTGCTTGGCCGTCGCGCCCGCGGCGAACAGCGAATGCGGCCCAGAGGTCAAGCGATTGCCGCCGATTTCACAGCTGCACATGCCCGGAGGCGGGCAGAATGCCGGCGCGGGTTTCGGCCAGAATGCGATCCACGATGGCGTCCGCATCCAGGGTATCGCAGGCAATCTGGCAATGCGCCTGGCGATAAAAGGGCAGCCGTTGCCGGTAAAGCGCCTGAAAGCTTTCGGCGTCGCGGAACAGCGGGCGATTCGTCATTTGCGCGCAACGCAGCAGCAATTGCTCAAAGGGAACGTCCAGGAAAACACTGCAGGCCGAGCTTTGAATGCGCTGGAAATTGGCGGGCTGGGTGAACGTGCCGCCTCCGGAGGCGATCACCAGTTTTTGGCCGCTCGCCGCTCGCCGCAGCCAATGTTCGAGCAACTGCTGCTCGCTCTGGCGAAAGGCGGGTTCGCCGAACCGGGCAAAGATGGCGGGAATATCCAGACCGAACTCGGCTTCAATTTTTTCGTCCAGATCGCAGAAATACCAGCCCAGGCGCTGCGCCAGGCGGCGGCCCACGGTGGATTTGCCGCAGCCCATGAAGCCGACCAGCACCAGGGGAGGTTCAAGCATGTGCCCAGTCTACCGCGGCACTGATGGTCGGGACGGAGAACGCGAAACAGGCGGTTCAGTGGCTGGCGCGGGCACGTGATCAGGCGCGGCTTCGGGAAGAGCGGGCGCTGCTGGTACGGGCTTTTGGCGATGGCGGCATAGGCGGGGCCGCCGCCGTCTCCTCGGCTTGCGGCATGGGACGAATGATGCCTTCCAGTTCAAGTTGGAAACGTATCCGTTCCCACAAAGCGGGGCTGGGCTCAGGCGCGGCCAGTTGGCGCAGTTTCCGCGACAACAAATCCATGTCATGCACCAGGTCGCGACAGGAGGCGCACTCGTTCAGGTGCTGTTGGGCCGCTGGCGACCAGCACCAATCGCCCAGGTTCCCCAAAGAAGCCTGCAGGGCTTCGCAGGTCATTCGAGTTGTTTTCTCCGCTGGCATGGAGTTATTCCCTCGTTCCGCGGTGCGGATGAGGTGCGCGCAGCAAGTCGCGCAATTTCATTCGCGCCTTATGCAATTGAGATTTGGAGTTGCCGATCGAGCAACCCATCATCCCTGCAATCTCGTTATGTTCGTAGCCCTCCATGTCGTGCAACACGAAAATCGTGCGATACCCGGGGGGCAGGCTTTCGATGGCCCGCTCCAGATTGACCCGGTCCAGCGAACCGACCAGGGTCTTATCTTTCTCCCCAATGTCACGCTTGGGACCATCTTCTTGCAAGGGCTGCAAGGTTTCTTCCAGCGAGACTTCCGGCAAGCCTTTCCGGCGCAAATGCATAAGCACCACATTCACCGACAAACGATGCAGCCAGGTGGAAAAGGCGCTCTCGCCGCGGAAGGTGGCAATCTTACGGAACAGTTGCAGGAAGGCTTCCTGAGCCAGGTCTTCCGCTTCGGCGGTGTTGCCCGTCATGCGCAAACAAAGCGAATACACTCGCCGCTTGTGCAATTGATACAAATATTCAAAGGCGTCAGCGCTGCCTTGTTGAGCCAGAGCGATGGCCTGTGCTTCGTCTTCAAATTCGGGGGCCACGCGTTTGCTGATGGCCGTTTGCTGCCTCACGCTGCACTCCTTACGGCTCCCCCAACCTTGTAGCCAAGGGTGGAAAAATATTACACCAGAACTCGCGTCGAAGCCCACCACCGGCTTAAAAATGCACGGAGACGCCATTCTTCTCTTTGATTTAGAAGCTGGTGGGCTTGCATTTGTTGTATTGAGGGGACCGCGAGGCCGAGTCTAAACTCCCGCTATTGTTCGGCTTTCTTGCGGCTGCGCCGCGGCGAACGGGCCGGCGCGGGTTCATCGGTGGCTTCCAACTGGACCATGCGGGTGACGAACTTCTTGCGTCCGTATTGGTCAAATTGGATCTCGGTCCGTTGCTCGTCGGAATGAAGGATGGTGCCATTGCCATAAGCGGCGTGACGAATACGTTGATCGGAAGAAAAAATCATGACTTCCTTTCCTGATTCTGCCTTTGGCGGAAGGGCCGCATTTACCTATTCATTCGCCCCATGCGGGGTCGGCAACCATGAATCCGGCCCTTTGTTTCAGATTCAACCTGCCCTTTACGTATTATAGAACTTCCCGCATGGATGTGGAACCGATGGAGTCGCAGTGGGCGCCGCGCGACTCGAGATAGGCGGGAAAAACGGGAAAAATATGCAAACCGGAATTATTGGCCTGCCCCAGACGGGTAAAACCACCTTATTCAACCTTTTAACCGGACGAACTCAACCGGAGGGCCGGCGCGAAGATAGAGTGGGGATCGCGGCTATACCCGACCGTCGGCTGGAGCGCCTTGCGCATCACTATCAGCCCCGAAAGGCCACCCCCGCCACCCTGGAATTGATTGATCTGGCAGCTTTAACCCCGGCTGCGCTGCGCGCCGGTACCGGCATTCAAGCCTTGCGTGAGGTGGATGCGCTGGTTCATGTCATTCGGGCTTTCGGCGAAGACAACCGGCCTGCGGCGGAAGAGATTCGCGAATTGGAATTTGATCTCATCTTCAATGATTTAACGCAAATAGAAAAGCGGCGGGATCGGGTGCAACTTGATCTGAAAAAGCAAAAAAGTCCGGCCCTGGAACAGGAAGCGGCTTTGCTGGCCAGATTGCAAGCGCAATTGGAAGCGGAAAAACCGTTGAGGGAGCTTGAGCTTACCGCCGAAGAGGAGAAGCGCCTACGCGGCTTTCAATTTCTGAGCCGGAAACCGATCCTCTATGTGCTCAACCTGGATGAGGCCGAAGCGGCCGAGATGGGGCATGCGCTGGAGCGTCATCAAATACAGCTTTTGCTGGAAGCCAAGCCGCGCACCCGTGGCCTGGCTTTATGCGCCTTGCTGGAAGCGGAGATCGCCAGCCTACCGGAGCCGGAACGGCTGGAATTTCTAGCCGGTTATGGGTTGCAGGAACCCGGCCTGGTGCGGCTGGCGCGCGTGGTCTATGACCTGCTCGGGCTGATTTCATTCTTCACGGCGGGAGAAGACGAATGTCGCGCCTGGACCATTACCCGCGGTACGCGGGCGCTGGATGCTGCCGGCGTCATCCATACCGACCTGGCGCATCATTTCATACGCGCCGAAGTGATTGATTGGCAACGGTTGCTGGAAGCCGGCAGCGAGGCCGCGGCGCGCGAGCGCGGCTGGTTGCGGCTTGAAGGCAAGGATTATATCGTCCAGGACGGCGATGTGATGCATATTCGCCACTCCGGCTAGAAAATAGCGGAAGCGCGCGATAGGATGGCCTTGTGGTCAGGCCGTGTTCTAGGCGGCCAGAACGGCAAGCAATTGGCGGCTGCGCACCGCCAGGCTATGTTCCTCCAGCACCTTCTGGCGGGCGCGTTCCCCCATCGCGCGGCGGCGGCTTTCGCTCTGACGCAAAATGGCTACCAAGTCCTTGCCGGCTTCGAGGACTTCAATCTCTTCGCCGGGCTGGAAAAATGTTTCCAATCCCGGCCAGCAGTCGCTCAGTAGTGCTGCGCCGCAGGCCGCGGCTTCAAACAGCCGCGCGGAAGGCGAATAACCGGCGGCGCACATATCGCCCCGCGTCAGATTCAGCACCCAGTCGCAGGAGCTGTAAAATTGCGGCAATTCGGCCGGCCGCAAGTGCTCATAAACCGCCAGGTTGGCAGGCAGCATCAGCGTGGGCGGGTATTGCGCCCCGGCCAGCAGAAAGCGCCACTCCGGATGTTGCCGCGCCGGCGCCAGCAAGTTGCGTTCCAGCTTGCCCTGGCGGTCGGCGGCGTAAGTGCCGACAAAACCAAGCTGGCAGGCGAATTCCGGACGCGGCGGCGTGCGCTGGAAAAATTGAGGATCCACGCCAAGATACAGCGCATGACAGGCGCGCGCGCTCCATTGCCGGCGCAGTTCTTCCAGAATCGGACCCCCGCTGAAGCTGAAATAATGAGCAAACCGGGGAATATGTTCGGGGAGAAGATAATCCAGAATTCGGGCTTCGCGTTGCCGCATGCCCGCCAGCGTGACCGGCGTGTCGAGATCGTAAAATATCAGGCAGTCACAGCCGCGTCCGAAACATTCGGCCTGGATGCGCGCGCCTTGTGGACAGAATGAGGTGAACAGCACCACATCGGCGCTGGTGACCACGGTCAGGGCATCCCGCCGAACCTCGTTCCAGTCGGAGTAGAGCACGAGTTCGACAGGCGAGAAATCCAAGCCATCCCGGTGATGCCGATAGTAGGGTAGATCGCGTTCGTAAAAACGCACGCGATGTCCCTGCCGGGCAAGTTCGCCCAGAAGCCCGCGCAATGTCGTGACCTGTCCATTGCCCCAAGCCGAGGAGAGCGAGAGTCCGAATACAACCAAAAACATGGATTCTGTGATGTTTGGATTACCGCAACCTGCGTTTAGCCGCCATTTAACCCGAAAATTATCTTAAAAAGAAAAACCCCGGCCGATTTGACCGGGGCCTTTCTCGGTTGCGCCACTTCGTCTGTCGGAGTAAATAGCAGCCGGCATGCCAAAGTACACCTGTAGAAATAAAGTCTGTAAATTGTAGGATTTACGCTGATGGCGACCAGGGCGCGGTAGGGAGCGGCCGGGTAATTTCTGCTGAGTTAGCGAAAATTCTGCCGCAGGCGTTTTCCAGCGCGCTTGCGTTCAGGGGGGTAGGAGCCCAGATTAAGCCGTAGTGTTCCATTAATTTTAGAAAATCGGGCGGGGGCAGTGGGTCGGCCAAAATCAGGCATTGCCGTAAACATTCCGGCCGGTGGCGCAATAGCCAGTAGATAGCGGCTCCGGGTAGGGATGGGGGCCAGTTCCAGTCATAAATGATGAGGGAATAATTTCGTACACCTAGCAACAAACGGGCCTCTCGCCAGGTTTGAACCTGCGTAGAAAAGCACTTTTGCCGGCCCAGGCGGTCGCGCACCCATTCGCTCAAACCCGCATCGGGGGAGAGCGCTAAAAGCCGCACCGGCGCCTGTGCTCCACGCGGCCGCGCCGGCTGCGATGCGCGCCGGATGCGGGTTAATTGCGGCAGGCAGATGCGTAGCCCGCTTACTTCCTCCGCCACGACTAGCTGCAATGCGCCCGCCCGGCGCAGCAGATCGAGTTCCTGTTCCATCGGTGACAATGGCGCGGAATGCAGGCCAAGCGGGAACAATTCGAGCCAGAGCGCTCGATCGCGAACTTGGCCGTGCACAGGAGTATTCACAGGATGACCGGCATCGAGCATCAGGCGCACCTCCGCCGCGCCGGCCTGTTGCCAGCGCTGGCCGAGCGCCAGCAAGGCTTTTCCCAGCGCGCGGGGATCTCCCCGGGTTTCGATCACCGGCCAGGCATCCGGATTCCAGACGAAGCGAAGGGAAGGCGCGGTCAAAGAGCCCAGCCATTGCACCGCCTCGATTACCCGCATCAGCACAAAATTTTGCGCGGGGGCGTCCTCACCCGGCGCGAGCAGGATTTCCATCTGTCGCAGCCGCCGTTGCCAGCGCAGCAGATGCAGGCGAGCGCCGGCCGCTTCTTCGCCCCGCAAGGACGCCATCCGGTACAAAGCGCCATGGAGCTCGCGCCGGCAAGCGCGGCAAAAACCCAGATGGATGTCGAGCGCCGCCACAAACCATATTTTCCAGCCGCCTAGCGGCCGGCATCGCAGAAAAAGCATCGCCCGCGGGGCAGTTTATATCGAAATGAAAATCGCCGGCCGGCCAGGGCCAAATTGAAACTTCAGCCGGGCGCGCTTTTGTTATAGGCGAAAAGTTTATACCGAATCTACAAAAAACTGTCCCATGCGGCGCCATCGCTGATAGCGTTGTTCCGCCCAATCGGTAACTTGCTCCAGGTCGATGAGGGTGCGTTCCAGAGCTTCGCCGAGCAGGGCGGCGGCGGCCGGCGCATCTAGATGCGCGCCCCCCTGCGGCTCCGGCACCACCTCGTCAATCAGCGCCAGCTCCAATAGTTCAGGCGCGGTCAGGCGCAGGGCGGCGGCGGCCGACTCCTTTTGGGCGGGGTCACGCCACATGATCGAAGCACAGCCTTCGGGGCTAATGACCGAGTAGATGGAATTTTCCAGCATCAAAATGCGGTTGGCGAGCGCGATGGCTAAGGCTCCGCCACTGCCCCCCTCGCCGATAATGGTCGCGATTACCGGGACGCGCAGCCGCGCCATCTCCCGCAGGTTGAAAGCGATGGCTTCGGCTTGCCCGCGCTCCTCGGCGTCGATGCCGGGATAAGCGCCCTGCGTATCCACAAAGGTCAGTACCGGACGGCGAAACTTCTCCGCCAAGCGCATCAGGCGCAGGGCCTTGCGATAGCCCTCGGGCTTGGCCTGGCCGAAGTTGCGGCGGATGCGTTCCTTGATTTCACGTCCACGCTGCTGGCCTAAAACCATAACCTGGCGGCCGCGGAATGACGCCATCCCGCCCACCAGCGCCTCATCATCGGCAAAGCGGCGGTCGCCGTGCAGTTCGACAAAATCCGCGCACAATTCCCGAACGAAATCGAGAAAAGCCGGACGTTGAGGGTGGCGCGCCAGCTCTACCCGATTCCAGGCCGCATTGGAGGTGCTATCCGGCATATTCAATCGAGGCGCCGCAGCGCCTGCTCTCCGCAGAGTTCCGCCAATTGCCGCCGCCATTCGGCATTGGCCTCAATGCCCTGGCGCAGCTCCAAAATCTGCAGGAAATTTTCTCGATCCGAGCGCAATTGCAACTGCACCCGCGTAGTTCCGGCGGGGCCGGAGAGCCGCTGGCAGAGCGAATCCAGCGCGGCCGAAGAGAGCGAATCCAGCGCGATTTGCAAAGCCAGGGCGCGGGGCAGGCGCGGGCGCTGCCGGGTCAATTCCGTAACTTCTTCCAACTGCAGGCGGGCCGAGCCTTCGTCCGGCAACAGGCGGCCGCGCGCCCAGACGGGTACGGTCAGGCGCAGGACCTCGCTCAAGCGGCGATAGGCTTCTGCGAAGCAAAGGCATTCCAGGCTGCCGGAGCGCGTTTCCAGCCGCACGATGGCCCAAGCCTCGCCTTTTTTGTTGCGCTTCGCCTGCAGTTGGGTCAATAACCCAGCCAGGCGCACCGTCTCGCCGGCGGACTTTTGCGGCAATTGCTCCAGCCGGTCCAGTTCCAGGGCTTCGATCAACTCAGCGTGACGATCGAGTGGGTGGCCGCTGACGTAGAGACCGAGTACCTCGCGCTCGTATTGCAGGCGCGTCGCATCGTCCCATTCCGGAACCGCCGGCCTGGGCGCGGCCTCTTGTCCGGTATCGAAATGAAGAAACAAGCCCGGCTGGCCAATCGCATGATCCCGCTGCTGCTTCTGGGCATCCTCCATGACGGCATCCAGCGAGGCCATGAGCGTGGCGCGGGAGCCAAAACTGTCGAAAGCGCCGCTTTTGATTAGGCTTTCGAGGACCCGACGGTTGAAGTGCTTGGCGCCGGCTCGCCGGCAAAAATCGTCCAGATTGCGAAAAGGCCCGCCGCCGGCGCGAGCCTCCAGCAGCGAACGGGCGGCCTGCGCCCCCAGATTTTTCACCGCTTCCAGGCCAAAGCGGATCGACTGGCCTTGCGGCGTGAATCGCGCTTCGCTGACGTTGATCTCAGGCGGCAACACCGGAATCTGCATCTCGCGGCACTCGCCGATGTATTTGACGATGCTGTCGCTATCGCCCAACTGCAAGCTGAGCAACGCCGCCATGAACTCCACCGGGTAATGCGCTTTGAGATAGGCGGTGCGGTACGCAATGACCGCATAAGCCGCGGCATGGCTTTTATTGAAGCCGTATCCGGCGAACTGCGCCATCAGGTCAAAGACGTGTTCCACGCGGTCGCGTTTCAATCCCCGGGCACAGGCGCCGTGGATAAACTTTTCCCGGTGGCGTTTCATCTCTTCCGGCTTTTTTTTGCCCATAGCGCGGCGCAACAGGTCGGCTTCGCCCAGCGAATAACCTGCCAACGCGTGCGCGGCCTGCATGACCTGCTCCTGATAGACAAAAACGCCTAGCGTTTCCGACAAAATCGGTTCCAGCTCCGGCAACTCATAGCTGATCGGGCGCCGGCCATGGCGGCGCTCGATAAAATCATCAATCATGCCGCCTTGAATGGGGCCGGGGCGATAGAGTGCATTGAGCGCGGTCAGGTCGCTGAGCCGGCGGGGCCGATAGCGGCGCAGGATATCGCGCATGCCGGGAGATTCGAACTGGAAAACCCCGCTCGTCTGGCCGCGTTCCAAAATTTCATAAGTGGCCGCATCATCTTCCGGCACCTGGTCCCAATCGATCGTGACGCCGCGATGCGCGCGGATCAGACGCTCGGCTTCCTGCAAAATCGTCAGCGTGGTTAAGCCGAGGAAATCCATCTTCAGCAGTCCCAGCTTTTCCAAACCGTTCAGGTCGAACTGGGTGACGATTTCCGCTCGCGTGGTGCGATGTAACGGCACCAACTCCGCCAGCGGGCGCGGGGAGATGACCACCCCGGCGGCGTGAACGCCGGCGTGGCGGGAAAGCCCCTCGAGCCGCAAGGCGTACTCAAAAATCTGGCCCACGCGCGCATCCTGCTGTTGCAGGCGGCGCAACTCAGGTTCCTGCTCGAGCGCCTGCTCGAGGGTGATGTTGAGTTGATTGGGCACCAGCTTGGCCAGCCGGTCCATCTCGCCATAGGGCATATCCAGCACCCGGCCGACATCCTTCAATGCCGCCTTGGCCCCCAAAGTGCCGAAGGTGATGATCTGCGAGACATTGTCGCGCCCGTAACGGCGGGTGACGTAATCGATCACTTCATCGCGCCGTTCCATGCAGAAATCCACGTCGATATCGGGCATGGAAACGCGTTCGGGGTTCAGGAAGCGCTCGAAAAGCAGTTCGTTTTCCAGCGGGTCGAGATCGGTAATCCCGAGCGCATAGCTCACCAGGCTGCCCGCCGCGGACCCGCGGCCGGGGCCGACGGGAATGCCCTGCTCGCGGGCGTAGCGAATGAAATCCCAGACAATCAGGAAGTAACCGGCATAGCGCATCTGGCGGATAATGCCGAGTTCGTGGCGCAGACGTTCGCGGTAAGCCTCGGGCGGGTAGCGTACCAGGCCGCGGCGGCGCCGCTCGACAATCCGCGGCTCGCGCGCGGCTAAACCCGCGCTGGCTATGCTTTCCAGATAGGATTCGAGGGTTTCGCCCTCGGGAACCGCGAATTCCGGAAAAGGATTCTCTATCGGGCGCAGCTTCACCTGGCAGCGTTCCGCGATTTCCAGCGTGCTCCGCAGCGCCGGTTTCAGCCCATGAAACAACTGCGCCATCTCGGCCGGAGATTTAAGATAAAACTGGTCGGAGGAAAAGCGCATCCGGTCGCTGTCCTGCACCCGCTTGCCGGTTTGTATGCAGAGCAGGACGTCATGCGCGGCGGCGTCGGCGTGGTCGAGATAATGGCAGTCGTTGGTCGCCACCAGCGGCAAACCGGTGCGCTCCATGACCTGAAGCAACGGCTCGCGGATGCGCTCTTCCAGCTCCAAACCCTGATCCTGAATTTCCAGATAGAAATTGCCCTTGCCAAACAGATCGCTGAATTCCACGGCGGCGGCGCAGGCCCGCTCGGTATTGCCTTCCAGCAGCCGTTCCTGCACCTCGCCTTTCAGGCAGGCGGAAAGCGCGATCAGTCCCTCGCGGTGTGCCGCCAAAAAGGTTTTGCTGATGCGCGGCTTGTAATAAAAACCGTGCAGGCTGGCTTCGGTGACGATCTTGACCAGGTTGCGATATCCGGTCTCGTTTTCCGCGAGCACGACCAGGTGATTGTATCCGCTATCGTTTTCAGGCGCGGCGCGGTGATCGGCTTGTTTGGCGATATAGAGCTCGCAGCCCAGAATAGGCTGCACGCCGGCGGCGCGCGCCGCCTCGTGGAAGGCCACGGCACCGAACAGATTTCCGTGGTCGGTCAGCGCTACCGCCTTCATTCCCTTCGCCTTGACTCGCTCCATCAGGCCGGAAATGTGGCAGGCGCCATCCAGCAGGGAATAATCCGAATGCACGTGAAGGTGAACGAATTCCTCGGCCATAGTGAATTAGTTCCGGCTGCGGCGCGGTGAAGTGGCGGCGCCACCAGAACGGGTTGCGGCCCGCCGCGGCCGCGGGTGCGCCGCCGGCCGCGCCTGGGCGGGCGCAGCCGCTAGGGCGGGGGCTGGCATAACCAGGCCGCGTTTGGTGGCTTCGGCGGCCAGCGCCTGCGAGAGTTCGCCGGCCTGGCTCAGCTTGCCTTCCAGCATTTGCCGAAACAAGGTTTCCAGCACCTGGGCAAAAGCGGGGTCTTCAGGCCGCGCACCCATTTGGCGCAGCTCACGGATGGGCAAGCGCTCGCGCAAGCCCGGCAGGGTGGCGCAAAAATCCTTTAACTTTTTCTGCGCGCGCGCGTTTTGCGGGTGCAACATCGCCCATAACGTGACTTCCGGGGGCATATGGTGCAAGAGGTCATAGAGCGCGCTCAGGTTCTGTCCTTCCTTGCCGCCGATTTTTTTCTCCAACTGGCGCGCCGCCGCGGTCAGTTGCCGCCATTGCCGCAGGGGCTGGCTAAGCGGCAATTTCGCAATCCGGTCCTGATCGTGCGCATCCAGCTTGCCGAACAGGCTGAGCAAGACGACGGGTGCGACGTCGGGCACCAGGCCGGCCGCGGTCAGCGCCTGGCTGCATTTCGTAATCTGCGCCGGCAGTGCCAGTTGCAGGCGCGCGATCTTGACGCCTTTCCCCAGGGCCGGCTGCAATAATTCAGCCTTGTTCCAGGCGCGCAGGATGGCGGCGGGGTCGGGTTCATAGGCCAAGGCCTCAATTTCCCGCGCCAGCGAGGTGGGGGAGACCGACGCCAGCAGGTTGGCCTCGACTCCGGCCTGATGTCGGGCGGCGGTGCGTTCTTCCAGGCGATACTCCAAACGGCTTTCCAGCCGTAATGCGCGCAACAGCCGCGCCGGATCCTCCTCGAAAATATAGGGGTGAATCATGCGGATCTGGCGCAGTTCAATATCCGCCAGGCCATTGGTCGGATCGAGCAGCAGGCCGCGCGAGGCCGCCGCCAGCGAAAGTCCGATCGCGTCGAGCGTAAACCCGCGTCCCCGCAGATCTTCAATGACGCTGCCCGGCTCCAGCCGCGGCTCCCCTCCCGGCTCGTAAAGCACCCGATGCGCCACGCTGATCCGCAGCCGCGTATTTTGCCTGCGCAGGCGGATGCTGCCTTCTTTGGGGTTGGCGTAAATTAGCTCGAAATCCTGCTGGAAAAGCTTTTTTTCCAGCTTTTCCAAGCTGCCTTCGAGTATGAAATCCAGGCTGAGAATCGGACGCTGCGCCAATAGATCGCGCATGGGGCCGCCGCAAAGGTATAGGTTGCTGCCTAATTCCCGGCACGCCTGCTCCAAGCGGCGTACCAGACTCCATTGCGTCGGGTTCAAGTGGCGCTCTAGTTCGAATAGATAATCAGCCATCGGCGGTTCCGTGCTTTCCTGGCTGCGGCGCGCAGGCCGCACCGCGCCTTATGCGCGCGGATGGTGTCGGCGGTACACTTGTTGCAGTCGCCGGGTTGCTACATGGGTGTACATCTGCGTGGTGGAAATATCAGCGTGTCCCAGTAAAGTCTGTAAACTGCGCAGATCGGCCCCGCCTTCCAAAAGATGGGTGGCGAAGCTATGACGAAACATATGCGGACTCAGCTTCCGGCGCAAGCCCGCTTTTTCGCCTTGAGCGCGTATCCTTTTCCAAATCGCCTGGCGGCTCAATCGCCCGCCCGAGGCGCCGGGAAACACATAAGGACTGGTCCGGCTCGCGGACGATCGCCCGCGGACCCCTTCCAAGTATCGCCGCAGGGCGGCTAAGGCCGAACGCCCGATTGGCGTCAGACGTTCCTTGTCCCCTTTGCCGCGCACGCGGGCTAGTCCCATTTCAAGATCCAGGTTCTCCAGCCGCAGCCCGGATAATTCGCTGACCCGCATGCCACTGGCGTAGGCCAGTTCCAGCAGCGCCTGGTCACGCAAGTCCAGGTCTTGATCGTGAGCAGTTCCGCGGGTGTTCTCCCGGGGGTCCAGGCCGGACAGTACCGTTTGCATCTCTTCGGCCGAAAGCGATTTGGGCAGGACCCGCTGGCGGCGAGGCGCCTCCAACCCTTCCGCCGGATTGTCTTTACGCAACCGGTCCAGGCATAAAAATCGAAACCAGCCGCGCAAGCTTACCTGATGGCGGGCCAGGGAATTGTCCCGCAGCCCGCGCTGTTGCAAATGCAGCAAAAACTGCTGCAAATGCCGGCGCTGGCAGCTTTCCCAGTCCGTCCCGGCTTGCTCCAGCCAATACAGGAACTCGCGCAAATCCCGTTCATAGGCCGCTAACGTATTTGCGGACAAGCCTTTCTCAATTTTCAGATAGCCTAAAAAAGCGGTCGCCACGGCCGGCAGCGGCCTGAGCCGGGCGCTTGGATCTGGCGGCTTTGCCAAGGGTTAACTCTTTTGTCTCCTTGGGTTTAGATGGCCAAACTCCAAGGAGTGGAAAGCGTTGATACTATCACGTTTCTTACGTTTTGTATATGCATATTGGCGCGATTATGGCGCTCATTGCACCCTGCTTTCCTGCCAGGAATCGGGGCATCGGGAAAGCGTAATGCCGCCGCGCTAAGGTAAGATAAAACCCAGCCGTTCCTCTCATCCCGGTGCTTGCTACATGCCTTCCACCCATAAAAAAATCCTTATTCGAAAACAAGATCGGCAGCTGGTGCGGGGATTTGTCGAGCCGGATAGCCTGGCGGATATGGATCCCGTCGAACTGCTCGATACCCAGGGCCAGGGGGTGCGGATTCCGCAATCGGAAATACGGCTGGCGTATTTTATGCGGGAGTTTACCGCGCAGGAACCCAGCTGGCGGCGGCGTTCCGGCGTGCGGCCGCGACACCCCGGACTGTGGGTGCGGCTGCGCTTTCAAGATGATACGGTGCTCGAGGGTGTGGTTCCCAACAACTTGCTCGCACTCTCCGGGTTTGGCCTGCATCTTTTGCCGCCGGACTCGAGTGGCGAGGTGCAGCGTATTTATGTTCCGCGCAATGCTTTGCGCGAGTGCCAGGTCCTGGGCGTGATTGGCGCGCAACGGCGGACACGGACGACTCCTGTCACGCGTGAGCAAATTCAATTGTTTCCGGCCTCCCCGCCGGCTTAAGGTCTTTTTCTCCAGGCGCGCCGCCGCAGGCGGGCAAGGCGCTACGATTCGATTGATATGAAATTGGCCCAACTTGCGCAGGCTCTCGGCGGTATTAGCGTGCAAGGCGACCCGGATCTGGAGTTAAATCGTGTCGCCTCGCTGTCGAACGCTTCGCCACGGGATTTATCGTTTGCCGCCTCCGAGGCTCATCTGGCTGCGGCGCGCGCGAGCCGGGCCGGGGCATTGCTGCTGCCGCCGGACTTTCCCGACCTCGGCCGCCCTTCAATTCGGGTGCAATCACCCATGACATCGCTGGCGCAAGCCATGGAATTGCTGCAGCCCGTGGCCCGGCCGGTTCCAGGGATTCATCCCACGGCGTGCATCGATCCCAGCGCCGAACTCGGCCCCGGAGCTCATATCGCGGCCTATGTAGTAATCGGTCCGGGCTGCCGCCTGGGCGCGCGGGCCGTATTGCACCCCCATGTGGTGCTCTATGCCGACGTGATCGCCGGCGATGATTTACTGGCGCATGCCCACGCTGTGATTCGCGAAGGAACGCGACTGGGCCATGGCGTGATTTTGCAACCGGGGGTGGTGCTGGGCGGCGATGGTTTTGGTTTTGCTCCCCTGGGCGACGAGCATTGCAAGATTCCCCAAGTGGGCACCGTTCGGCTCGGCGACCGGGTGGAGATTCAAGCCAACAGTTGCGTCGATCGCGCCACGCTCGACGAGACGATTGTCGGCGATGGCAGCAAGCTGGATAATCTGGTGCATATCGGCCACAATTCGCGGCTCGACGCCAACGTCATCGTCTGCGCTCAAGCGGGCTTGGCCGGTTCCACCGTGGTCGAGCACAACTGCATCCTGGCGGGACAGGCCGGCGTGGCCGGGCAGTGCACCATCGGCGCCCGCGCCGTCATTACCGCTCAAAGCGGAACCCACGGCAATCTGGAGGGCGGCCGCACCTACAGCGGATCGCCGGCATTCGACCATCGACTCTGGCTGCGCAGCATGGCCTTGCTGCCCCGGCTACCGGAGTTATTCCGGCAATTACGGCGGACGCGCGCAGCCGAAAGCGACGAATGAATCCCGCTTTGAGTATTCGCAATGCGTCCGGTTTCGGCCGGACCTTTGCGAAAGCGTCAGCGCCTAAAAGTAAAAGCGGCCGAGCCGCCGCGCGGGCCGGCTCGGGTTATTTCCCGGATGGCGGTAATCCCGCCGCGATAGCTGTTCGCGTAACCGCGAGCAGTTCTTCTTTATCTCCATATGCGGACGCGTCAATCGGCGGATGGAAACGCAGCTCTACCTGTCCTGAACGGAGGCGCCGGCGGTTTGAGGGCAGCAGTGCATGAGTGCCCGACAAGCTGATGGGCACAACCTGGGCGGATGCTTTCAGCGCCAGCACAAAAACGCCGGTTTTGAAGGGCAGCAGGCGGCCATCGGTGGAACGTGTGCCTTCCGGAAAGACCAGAAAGGGCCGCCCGGCGGTTAACATCTCCGCCGCCTGATCAATGCTGGCATGGGCCGCTTCCTGACCGCGCGGCACCGGCACCAGCTTGCCCAAACGCATAATCAGTCCCAATCCGGGAACCCGAAACAGCTCCTGTTTCGCCAGGATGGAGGGACAGCCGGGCAGCGCCCACAGCAGGATTGGCGGATCCAGGTAGCTCTGGTGATTGGCCATATATATCAGCCGGCCCGCCCGCGGCGGCTTTCCCATAATGCGCACCCGGATGCCGGCCAGCCATAAAAGCAATCCAATGCCTTGGCGGGCAATAAAATACAGCACCTGCAGGTTACGGGTCGCCAGATAAACCGGCAGGCCGAATACCATCCCCAGCAGCATGTAGAACCAAGTGACGATGGCGATAAGCCAGAAACGGATCAAGGCACGGTCCCCAGGTACTCGCCCTCAGCAATGATGCGCGCCCCGCCGCGCAAATGGGTTTGCTGGCCAGCGCCCTCCCAGGCGACTGTTTGTTCGCCGCCGGGGCTGATGACGCGTACCGGCGAGCGCACGGCGCCAACGGTTAACGCCGAGATGGCTGCCGCGGTGCTGCCGGTTCCACTGGAAAGGGTCGCGCCTACGCCGCGCTCATAGATACGAATCTCGATTGCCCGGTCGTTCACCCGCCGCCAGAATTCGACATTGACCCCGGCGGGAAAATACCCGGAATTTTGGATAGCGGCGGCCAGTTGCATCCAGTTTTCGGCGAACGTCTCGACCTGCACGCAGGCCTGGGGATTCCCCAGCGAGAGCGCGTGGCATTCCAACTCGCCCCATGCCGGCAGGCGTAAACGCCAGCGCCCGTTGTCGAGCGCATGCGCGCCGCGCAGCGGCACCGCCTCCGGGCGCCAATCCGGTGCGCCCATGCGGCTCTCGATTTCCCAGACGCCGTTCGCTTCGCCCAGGACTTTCGTCCAGCGCTCGCCGCCACCGGTCAGAATCGCGCCTTCACGAAACCCATGCTGGCGCGCCATCCACGCTGCGGCGCAACGCGTGCCATTGCCGGAAATCTCGGCCGCGCTGCCGTCGGCGTTGATCAACTCGAGTCGGATGCGGCCGCCATCGCGGGAATAAAATTCGACGCCATCGGCCCCTAAACCCCGGTGCCGATCGCAAAGCACCCGCGCCAGCCGGCCGCGTTCCCGGCCGGCGCAAGCATCAAGCTCGATCAGCAAAAAATCATTGCCGTTGGCTTCTGCTTTGGCGAAATGCATGGCTCAGTCGGGACGGATGCGGCGATAAAGCGTGATAGTGTGTTGGCCGGGAACATGCAACTGGCCGGCAGGGGTGAAATAGCGTCCTAGCGCCCGGCGGTTCAGGCCGCGCGCCAGCCAGGTGTGGCGTTCAAGCACGATCCACTCGACATAACGTTGAGGACGGCGCAGGGCATTGTCCCAAAGCTGGTAATTGGATTCATTGATCACGCGTTTCAAGGCGATGCCATCGTCAGCCAGCGCGCCGGGGAACGTGCCGATATACATCAGAATTTTGTCATCGGGGCGGACGCGGCGCAGCGCCGCCGCTAACTGGCGCTCCTGAGCCAGGCGGCCGGTGGAATTATAGGCCGCTTCGGCATAGACCATGGGGCCGCGCCCGCGAAACATGCGCAGATAGCCGAGAAGCAGCAGCGCGCAGAGCGCCCCCGCGACCCAACCGCCTCGCCATCCGCCGCCTTCGCGCCGGAAAAGTTGCCAGATTTGCCAGCCGGCGAACAGCGCCAGCGCCGGCAGCAATTGCACGCCATAGCGCAAATTATAGTAGCCGTGCGGCCAGTACATCGGCACGAAAATCGGCACGTTGCCTGTCCACATGGCCCATACATACCAGGGTAGGGGCAACCATAAAAGGCATGGAACGCAATTCGTCAAAAGCGGTCGAGCCGCATCGCCGCGGTGTTGCCAGATCCAGAGCAGCCATGCGATCGCGCCCAGCAACAGCAGCGGCAGCCCGCAATCCAATTCCACCGCCTTGAGGAAGTAGACCAGCGCGTTCAGCCACTGGTGATCGCCGGGATACCGTTGGCCTCCGTGCCGCAAGGCGCGCAAGTAGATCTGGCGGGCGGAATAAGGTCCGCGGGCGAAATCCAGCCAATCGCCATAATAATAGGCGTTGTAAGCAAACCAGAAAAGCGGGCCGGAGCCCGCTAGCAGGCAGAAACGCCAAAACGCGCCCCAGGCGCGCCGCCAATCCGGCATGGCCGCGCCGGCTAGCACAAGGGCGAAGAAGGGAAGCATGAACCAGCCGTCGTAACGCGTCATGGCGCCGCCCAAGGCCCAGGCTCCGGCCAGCCAGACCGCGCCATAATTCCCCATGCGGGAAGTTTGCGTCCAGCGGCTGATTTGATCCACGGCGCCTAAAAAGCAGGCCAGATAAACGGTTTCGGTCATGGGCACCGAAGCAAGATAGAGAAGGTTGGGATTGAGCAGGAAAAACAATCCCGCTAGAACCGCAGCCGGCTCGCCGAGATGACGTGCCGCGAGGCGATAAAGCCAGAGGGTTGCCAGGCTGTAGGCAATAATCGAAACCAGCGAACCCGCCAGGCCGCTCCGCCAGAGCGCATCCACCTGCACCCAGGGCGCCATGAGCAGATGCGGGAAAGGAAGCCAGACGCTGCCCCACTGCGCCAGCCCGGGGGTGGCGGAGTCGAGCATGCGGCGCGCGATCATCAGGTGCGCGGTCGCATCGCCATAGAGCAGCAGCCGGCCGGTGCGCCAGCCCCAAAGAGCCACCGCCGCGGCCATGCCGGCCGGCGCCAAAAACACCAGCGCTGGAGGCAAACAACGGCGGCGCATAGACTGCCGCTCGGGGGTTGACGCTGCCGGAGCCGAGGCGCTCAATCGCATTTTTCCTTAAGCGGTCACTGCCGCCGGGGCCGGCCCGAACCGCATCGTCCGGCGAAACCGGTTGCCGGTTTTAAACGGCGTCGGGGATACGCGACAGCTCGAGAAATTCCCGATAGCGGGTGTCCACTTCTTCGCGAGTCAGATCGAGCAGGCGCTCGACGCCAAAGCGCTCGCAAGCGAAGCTGCCCATCACCGAGCCGTACACCAGGGCGCGCCGGAGCGCGCCGGGATCGCCTTGTGGTTGCGAGGCCAGGTAGCCGATGACGCCGCCGGCAAAACTATCGCCCGCTCCGGTGGGATCCCGGACGTCCTCCAATGGATAGCCGGAGATCGAGCAGCAGCCCTCCGGGGCGTACAAGCTGGCGCCGTGCTCGCCGCGCTTGATGATGACCTGCTTCGGTCCCATCGCGCGGATCTTGCGCGCCGCCAATGCCAGATTCCATTCGCCGCTCAACTCCACCGCCTCGCTGTCGTTAATCATCAGCAGATCGAGATGACGGAGAAAAGCGCGCACCGCCTCCGGCTGGCTTTGAATCCAGTAGTTCATGGTATCGCCGCCGACCAGGCGCGCCGCGGGCAGCGCCCGGCAGACGCTGGTTTGCAGTTCAGGCGCAATATTGCCCAGAAACAGCACTGGGCTGGAAAGATATTCCTGCGGCAATTCCGGCTGGAAATCGGCGAAAACGTTCAGTTCGGTGGCCAGGGTGCGGCGCAGGTTGGGGTTGGCCTCGTATTCACCGGCCCAAAAGAAACATTTGCCCGACCGGCGTTGCAGACCACGCAGGCAGATGCCGCGAGATGCGAGCAACTGCTCATGCGCGGGCAAAAAATCGTCGCCCACCACGGCCACGATCCGCACCGGAGCGAAATGGCGGGCGGCCAGGGCGAAATAGGTGGCCGCCCCGCCTAACACCCGCTCCGCGCGGCCGCGCGGGGTCGTGATCGAGTCGAAGGCCACCGAGCCGACCGCAAGCACCGTCGCGGCCGCTGGAGAGATTTGAGGTGGAGTCGCCATAATTATTTTCAATTTTCAGGCGCGCAGCCAAGGGCCCAGAATCGGCGCCAGCTTGCGCCGGGTCGCCTCCGGAACCACGGCGGGATCGGTAACCAGCGCATGTTCCAGGGCGCGGGCGCAACCGCAATCGCGCTTTCCCGGCGCCAGGCTTGCCACCGCGGCGCGAAGCACGCGGGCGGCGTTTTCGGCATTGCGCTGCAAGTTGGTTAGCACTTCGGTAATGGTGACGGCGTCATGCCCGGGGTGCCAGCAATCGTAATCGGTGACCATGGCGACGGTGGCGAAACAGAGGCCGGCCTCGCGCGCCAGCTTCGCTTCCTGCAGATTGGTCATCCCGATTACATCCATGCCCCAGGAACGATACAGTTGCGATTCCGCCCGGGTGGAGAAGGCCGGACCTTCCATGCAAAGGTAAATGCCGCCGTTATGGACCTTGACGCGGGCGGAGCGGCAGGCGTCGGCGAGCACGCCGCGCAACCGCGAGCAGATGGGATCGGCGAAACCGATGTGCGCCACCAGGCCGTCGCCGAAAAAAGTGGAGATGCGGCCGCGGGTGCGGTCCACGAACTGGTCGGGCAGAACCAAATCCAAGGGCCGCAACTCTTCCTTGAGCGAGCCGACGGCGGAAACCGAAATCAACTGCTCGATGCCCAGCAGTTTGAAGCCATAAATATTGGCGCGAAAATTCAGCTCCGAGGGCAGCAGACGGTGGCCGCGTCCATGGCGGGCGAGAAAGGCGACTTGCCGGCCTTCCAGCCGGCCGACAAAATAGGCATCGGAGGGCGGGCCGAACGGGGTCTCCAGCTTGATTTCCCGCCCCGCTTCGATTCCCGGCAGCGCATAAAGACCGCTGCCTCCAATAATTCCAATCTCCGCTTCAGACGCCATCGGCGGCCTCCTCGACCAATTCAATCAGCACACCGCCGGCGCTTGCCGGGTGCAGAAAAATATATTTATGCCCGCCGGCGCCGGTTTGAATTTCGGTTTGCGTAAATTGCGCTCCGGCCTGGCGCAAATTCTCCACCATGCGCGCCAGGCCGGTGACCCGCAAAGCGATGTGATGTAGCCCGGGACCGCGCCGCGCCAGAAAACGGGCAATGGACGAGTCGGGGCGGGTGGCTTCCAGCAACTCCAGCCGGCTGCCGGATAGCGGCAGCATGGCCACCCGCACGCCTTCCTGCGCAATCTCTTCCTGTCCCGCGGCTTCCAGGCCAAGACGGCGGTATATGGCGAGGGCCGCTTCCAGATCGGCGACCGCGATGCCCAAATGATCCAGCGCTGGCGACATGACGAATCCCTATCTTCCCATGCTTTTTGGCGGGATGATGGCTGCGGCGAGGAGTGCTATTACGGTTTAGGCAGAAAGCGGCGCAGAAAATTATCCAGCACCTGGTCGCGATAAGGATTCAGCCGTCCGGCGGCAATCGCGGCGGCCATCTGGTCAAGTTCGCTCGCCAGGTGCGCCGCGCCCAACTGGCGCCAGACGCGGTCGGCCAGCATGGTATCCAGGCGATGGCGCCATTGCCGGCGGCGGCTGGGTTCGCGGCCCTGGCTTTGCTCAAGCGCCGTTTCGCGCGCGGCCACCGCCTCGGCGAGCGCCGGCAGGCCTTGTCCAGTCGTGGCGATCGCGCGCACGATGGGCGGACGCCAGCCATCGTCGCGCCCATCCAGCGTGAGCGCGGCGCGGAGTTCCTGTTCGAGCCGCTCGGGCCCGCGGTCGGCTTTGTTGACCACCAACACATCGGCAATTTCCATCACTCCGGCCTTGATGGTCTGAATGTCGTCGCCCAATCCGGGCACGAGCACGAGTACAGTCACGTCGGCGGCGCGCGCAATTTCGATCTCATCCTGGCCGACGCCGACCGTCTCAATCAGGATGCGTTCGAAGCCGGCGGCCTCGAGCAGATCGGCCAGCCGCGGGGTTGCGGCGGCTAGCCCGCCCAGCGCGCCGCGGGTGGCCATGCTGCGGATATAAATGCCCTCGTCCCGCCAGTGTTCCTGCATGCGGATACGGTCGCCGAGCAAGGCGCCGCCGCTGAAGGCGCTGGTCGGATCCACGGCCAGAATGGCGACTCGCTCGCCCCGGTCGCGGTAAAGCCGCGCCAGGCCGCTGGCCAGCGTGCTTTTGCCGGCGCCGGGGGGGCCGGTAATGCCGATCATGCGGGCGTGTCCGGCGGCGGGAAACAATTCCGCCAGTAAACGCTCGCCGGCTGCCTGATCGTTTTCGACCAGGCTCAATCCGCGCGCCAGCGCCCGCCGGTCGCCGGCCCGGATTTGCCGCGCCCAACCGGCCGGATCCAGATGGTGCAATCCCGGCATGATTTCAGTATAGGATTTGACCGCCTTATTGCTTCAACACCTCGCGCGCGATCAGTATCCGCTGAATTTCGCTGGTGCCTTCGCCGATGGTGCACAGCCGCGCGTCGCGATAATACTTTTCAGCCGGATAGTCCTTAACGAAGCCATAGCCGCCATGAATCTGCACACACTCGCCCGCGGCATGCACGGCCACTTCGCCGGCTTTGAGCTTAGCCATGGCGGCGGCCAGGGTGGCGGTCACGCCACTGTCCATCTGCCATGCCGCCCGCCAGGTCAACAGACGCGCCGCTTCGATTTCCGTAGCCATGTCGGCGAGCTTCCACTGGATCGCCTGAAACTCGGCCAGGGTTTTGCCGAATTGTTTTCGCTGGCGGGCGTAGTTACGGGCGGTTTCATACGCGCCTTGCGCCAAGCCGACCGCGAGGGCCGCGATGCCGATGCGCCCGCCGTCGAGAATCCTGAGCGCATCCACAAAACCTTCGCCCTCTTTGCCCAACAGCGCTTCCGCCGGCAGCCGGCAGTTATCGAACAGCATTTCGGACGTATCGCTGGCGCGCATGCCCAGCTTGTTTTCCTTGCGCCCGTTAGAGAAACCGGGCGTGCCGCGCTCAACAATGAAAGCCGAGATGCCGTGCTTGCCCCGCTCCGGCTGCGTCACCGCCATCACCACGCATACCTGAGCATGCGCGCCATTGGTCGTAAACGTTTTAGCGCCTTGCAATACCCAGCCGCCGTCGCGGCGTTCGGCGCGGGTGCGGGCGCCGCCGGCATCGGAACCGGCGCCCGGCTCGGTCAGGCTCCAGCTGCCAATCCACTCGCCGCTTGCCAGCCTGGGCAAATAGCGGCGTTTTTGAGCCTCGTTGCCGGCCACCAGAATATGGTTGGTGCAGAGTGAATTGTGCGCCTCCACAATCAAAGCCACGCTCGGATCCACGCGCGCCAGTTCCTCCAGGGCGAGCGTGTATTCGATATAGCCCAGGCCGGCGCCATCGTATTCGGCGGGCACGAGCATGCCCATGCAGCCCATGGCCGCGAGCGGCGCCAGCGCTTCGGCGGGCCAGGACTGAGCCTCATCCCAGCGCATCACCTGGGGGCGAATCTCGCGCTCGGATAGTTCGCGCACCGACTGCCGCAACTGCTGCTGCTCCGCCGTCAACCCCAAGTCCATGCCCGCCTCCTGATTTTGGTATAACACGCGAGTGGAAGCGATAAGACACTGAGCCGCCAAGAATTAGGCTTACCGGATGGTCGGCAGGAGGACGAAAGGCTATGACTGAATCAGGGTGACTGGGCGGATGCATTCCCGACACCGCGGGTTGGAATTCTGCGTCATAATAGTGCTGCCATGAAGACACGACTTGTCGGCCTGGTGTTGTTAATCACGCTGGCATTAACCCCCGCCTATGCTGTTCCCGATTGGGGACGCACGTTGTTGAATCAGGTTTCTTTGCTGATTGCGCAAATGAACGGCTTACAGAAGGACCTCGATACCAACGTGGCGGTCATGAAGGCGTTAATCAGCCAAAATACCGACACCGTAAACAAAATGACCCAGGAATTGAATAACATCCGGCAGGCGCAAACCACCTCCGGGCTCAATGCCAACCAGCGGCAAAGCCAGCTCCAGCAGCAGATTCAGGCTTTGAGCGATGAACTGGCCAATTTGCAGGCGCGCCTGAACCGCATGAACGACACGTTGAAGACCATGCAGCAGGCGCAGCAAACGCTGCCGGCGCCCACCACGGTTCCGGGAGCGGTGACGCCGGGGGCTGCGGGCGCGCCGGCCGGGCCCGGCGTCACGCCGCAATCCAACGTGCTCCCGCCCGAAACGCTGTTTCAGAATGCGCTAACCGATTACGTTTCCGGCGCCAATGTGCTGGCGCAGCATGAGTTCGAGCAGTTTCTCAACAGCTATCCATCCGACTATCATGCCGCCAAGGCGTCCTATTATCTCGGCGACATTTATAATCAGCAACAGCAATACAGGAAGGCGATCGCGCAATTTAACGCGGTCATTGACCATTATGGCGACCGCCAGCTTACCCCCGGCGCGGAACTGAAGAAAGCGCTGGCGCTATCGAAATTGGGGCAATGCACAGCCTCACGGCGCGAACTGCAAAGCCTGATCCGCAATTATCCGCATTCCGAAGAAGCCAGCCTGGGGCGGCGGGAGTTGCGGGTCATTCGCTGCGAATAACGCCGAGAGCGCGGCTGGCGCCGCCGGCATCCATAGAAACACTGAACCGCGATGGCATTTAATTTAGGGCAATTCCAGGAGTGGATGGAACAGGCCCGCCGGCAGTACGAAACCCTGCAGCAAAAGATGAGCGCTGTGGTGGTGGAAAGCACGGCCGGCGCCGGCATGGTCAAGGTGCGCATGAATGGGCAGAAGATGCTGCTGGAACTTAAGTTCGAGCCGGAAGTGGCGCGCACCGACCCGGAAATGCTGGCCGAGCTGGTGCGGGCCGCCATCAATGAGGCCTCGCGGCGGGTGGACGAGCGCCTGCAAAGCGAACTGGGCGGCATCGCCTCCGGCCTGCTGCCGTTTGGCAACCAGGGCTAAACCGGGCCTTCCGGGCCGCGGGCACGAGCCGCGATCCGGTATGCTGATAGCGACGCTTGAAAAAAAAGGAAACCGGCCGGGCCGCTCCGGCGCCGCCGAACCATTCCGCATGGACGATTTCGCCGCTCCCCTGGCGCAGTTAATTGACGAACTGAAACGCCTGCCCGGCATCGGGCAAAAGTCGGCGCAGCGGATCGCTTTCCACCTGCTGCGCGCCGAGCCGGAACGCGCCGCCGCGCTCGCCCGCGCCCTGGCCGGCTTGCGCGAGAACATGCGCTTCTGCTCGGTGTGCAATAACCTCACCGACATCGACCCCTGCCAGTTCTGCGCCGACCCCCGGCGCAACCGCGAGGTCATCTGCGTGGTCGAGGAACCCAATAATATTTTCTCGATAGAAAAAACCCGCGAGTACAACGGACTCTATCACGTGCTGCACGGCGCCATCGCGCCGCTGCAGGGCGTCGGCCCCGATCAGTTGCGTATTCATTCGCTGCTGTTGCGCCTGCGCGAAACGCCCGGCCAGCCGCCGGTGCGCGAGATCATCCTTGCCACCGACCCCGATTCCGAAGGCGAAGCTACCGCCGCCTACCTCGCCCGCCTGTTGAAGCCGCTCGGCGTCAAGGTCAGCCGCATCGGCATGGGCATTCCAGTGGGCACCGAAATCGAGTTTGCCGACGAGGTCACGATGCTGAAAGCTCTCGAAGGCCGGCGCGAGCTATAACACGCGCCTGCCACGATATGGCCCGTTTCGCCGGGCAGGGCGGAACGGGAGAAATATGCGTATTTTCCGCACCTCATCAGGGTGATGAATATTAATTCCGTAGATGGCAGGCGAAGGATTCCAGCAGCGCCTCCCAACTAGCTTCGAGAATATTGTCGGAAACCCCGACAGTGACCCAACTGCGCCGCCCATCGCTCGATTCCACCCGCACTCGCACCCGCGCGCGCGTACCGCGGCTGCCTTCCAGAATGCGGACTTTATAGTCGGTCAGCACCACATCCTGGAGTTGGGGGTAAGGGCCCGACAGCGCGGCGCGCAGGGCGCGATCAAGCGCCGCCACCGGTCCACTATCTTCCTGAGCCGTGGCTTCGACCAGCTTGCCCTGGACTCGCAGCCAGACGCGGGCCTCCGATGCCCCCGCGGCAACGGGCCATGCGTGCGGCGGCGGGGTTGAGATATCGCCAGTAGCGGAGGCGGTTGCGACCGTGGCGGCTTCGGGTTCGGCGTAGCGTGACACGATTTCAAACCGCAAACCCTGGAAGGGCGGCGCGCCAGCCTCGGTATGCTGGGCGAGCAGCAGCGCCAGCGTGCCATCGGCGCCTTCCAATTCATAGCCGGCGTGCTCGCGCTGTTTGATGGCCTGGGTGACGGCGGCCGCCTGATGGGCGTCCAGCTCCATGCCCAGTTCCCGCGCTTTTTCCTGGATATTGCTGCGTCCGGCCAGGTCGGAGACAAGAATCCGGCGCTGATTGCCAACCGCTTCCGGTTCAATATGCTCGTAACTGGCCGGCAGCCGGCGCACGGCGGAAACGTGAATGCCGCCTTTATGGGCGAAGGCGCTGGCGCCGACAAAAGGCAGCCGGTGATGCAGGGGTACGCCCGCCAGTTCGGCCAGTTGCCGCGCCACCGGCTCGAGCTGCCGCAGCCGTTCGCGCCCGATGGTCTCATGCCCCAGCTTCAGCTCGAGCAGCGGCAACAGCGAGCACAGGCTGGCATTGCCGCAGCGCTCGCCCCAGCCATTGAAGGTGCCTTGGACGTGAGTGGCTCCCGCCGCGATCGCGGCCAGGGCGTTGGCCGCGCCCAAATCGCAATCATTATGGGGGTGGATTCCCATGCGCGCGCTCGGCAGCGTCCTGATGGCCGCCGTGGTGGCGGCGGCAATGAACTCGGGCAGGGAGCCGCCGTTGGTATCGCACAGCACCAGGCGGCAAGCGCCCCCGTCGCGGGCGGCGCGCAATACCGCCAGCGCATAATCGGGCGCGGCGCGATAGCCATCAAAGAAATGTTCGGCGTCGAAGATCACCTCGCGGCCGGCGCGCGCCAGCCGCTTGACCGAGGCTTCCACCAGCCGCAGATTTTCCTCCCGGCTGATGCCCAGGGCCTGTTCGACATGCAGCGTCCAACTTTTGCCGAAGATGGTGACCACCTCGGTTTCGGCATCGAGCAGGGCGCGCAGGTTGGCGTCGTTTTCCGGCGCGGCGTTGGGGTGCGCGGTCGAGCCGAAGGCCGCCAGCCGGGCATGCGCCAGAGACAGGCCGCGGGCGCGCTGGAAAAATTCGCTGTCGCGCGGATTGGCGCCGGGCCAGCCGCCTTCGATCAGATCCACCCCGAGCGCGTCGAGCAGGGCGGCGGCTTTCAGCTTTTCCGAGGCGGTGAAAGCGATCTGCTCGCCCTGGGTGCCGTCGCGCAAGGTGGTGTCATAGATTTCAATTCGCATTAAAAGTTGTCCTGAAGGCCGGCTTACGCCCGGCGTATTGGCTTGGCGCAAACATGAAGGGAGCTGCTGAGAAAAAATCGGACCCGCTGATTCCGGGATGTGGAATCAGCGGCGGCTAATTCGAGTGGAGGGCAGGGAAGTCAAGCCGTTTTATCCGTTGCCGCCTATTGTAGGCTGCATTGGCCGGCGGCAGTATCGGGAATTTGAATGAATCGAATAAGAAACAGCCGCAGTCCGGAAGCGTTAACGGCCGAGTCGGACAGCAGTTTTCGTCATTGGCAATTTCAGAGAAATTGCCTCTAGCTATGCCCGCAGGCCGGTATCGCGCGGGGTTCCTATTAGGTCCCGCGCCTATGAACGACAATACCAAGCAATTCCGCAGGAATTGCGCCTGTCAATGCCCGGCAGCCATGAGTATTCGCCCTGCGTCCGGTTTCGGCCGGACTTTTGCGAAAGCGTCAGCGCCTAAAGTAAAAGCGGCCGTGCCGCCGCGGCGCGGCCGCTAACGCTTCCTGAAAGGATCCGCAAATTAAATTCGCTTGAAGGCGCGTTGGATTTCGGCCAGCGAATAGCGCAGCATGACCGGGCGGCCGTGGGGGCAGGTCATGGGATGGCGGGTGGCCGCCAGGGCTTGCAGCAGCCAGCGCATTTTATCGTCGGTGAGCGGCATATTGACCTTGATCGCGGCATGGCAGGCGATGGTGGCGGCAATGCGCAGGCCGGCCTGCTCGCGGCTGAAGCCGCGCTCGCGCGGATCGCTGATCTCCAGAATCTCGGTGAGCAGCCGCTGCGCCTGCTCGGCGGCGATGCCGGCCGGAGCCGCTTTAACCGCCAGGGTGCGGCCGCCGAACGGCTCGCTCTCGAAGCCGTTTTCCGCCAGTTCGCCGGCGATTTCCGCGTACCGAGCCCACTGCGTCGCATCCAATTCCACCAGCGCGGGAATCAGCAACTGCTGCGCGGCGAGCTGGCGCTGCAGGCGCCGCTCGCGAATCTGCTCGAACAGCACCCGCTCGTGGGCCGCATGCTGGTCGATGACGCAGAATCCTCCGGGCTCGGCGGCCAATATGAAGCTGGCATGAATTTGACCCAATGGATGCAAGGCCGCCAGCGTGGCATGCGCCCCCGCCTCCAAGGACAGGGTCAGGGAACTGCATCCCGCAGTGGGCTCGGGGGCGATAACGTCCGTTCCCGGCCGCTGCGAAGCCGCCGCGAAGGCGAGCGGTAGCGGCAGAGGTTGTGTCGAAGGCAGCGCCGCCGCGGCGGCGGTCAATTGAAAATGTTCAGCAAGATTCGCGCCGGCAGGGGCCTGGGCCCCCAGATCGGCGGCGGAAACCTGCATTTCCGGCGCTGCCGCCACGGGCGCCGGCGGCAGCCACGCCGGACGGGTATCGGGCCGAGCGCGCAGTTCGCGCTCGAAGCGCGCCACCGGCCGCGCCACGCCCAACGCCCGCCGCAGCGTGTCGCGCACCGCATCATGCACCCAACTGGGATGGCGAAATCGCACTTCGGTTTTTTGCGGATGCACGTTGACATCCACTTCGGCATAGGGCATTTCGACAAACAGCAGCGCCACCGGAAAGGTGTTGTTGGGAAGCAGATTGCGGTAGGCATCCACCAGGGCGTGTTGCAGCAAGCGGTCGCGCACCAGGCGGCGATTGACAAAAATGTAAATCGAGTTGCGGTTGAGTTTTTGCAACTCCGGGCGGGAAAGATAGCCAAATAACGCCAGCGCCGGCGCCGCCGGGCTTTCTTCCGCGCTGGACAGGGCGGGCGAAGCGACGGTATCGGGAAAATCAGGCAGCGGCAGAATGTCGTTGACCGGCAGCAGTTGCGGCGTCAACTCGGCGCCCAGCACCTGCTGCAGCCGCTCGCCATGATCCCGCGCCGCCGGGCAGTCGAGCAGCCCCCGCCCGCCATGCCGGAGTGTGAACTGGATTTCCGGATGCGCCAGCGCGTAATTGGTGACCACGCCGGCAATATGGCTGAGCTCGGTGCCCTCGGATTTCAAAAACTTGCGGCGAACCGGAAGATTGAAAAACAAGTCTTCGACGACGATGCTGGTTCCCGCCGGCAGCCCGGCTTCTTCCACCTGTTGCAGCTTGCCGGCGGCGAGCGTGAGCCGCGTGCCCGCGCCGGCGGCGGGGGCGGTTTCCAGCGTCATGCGCGAAATCGAGGCGATTGCCGGCAGCGCCTCGCCGCGGAAACCGAGGGTGGAGATGGCCAGCAGATCTTCCAGTTGCCGCAGTTTGCTGGTGGCATGGCGCTCGAGCGCCAGCAGCGCGTCATCGCGCACCATGCCGCAACCGTCGTCGCTGACCGCAATGCGCTTGCGCCCGCCCGCCTCCGCCTCAACTCGTATCCGACGCGCGCCGGCATCCAGGCTGTTCTCCACCAACTCCTTCACTACCGATGCGGGACGCTCGATTACCTCGCCGGCGGCAATCTGGCTGATCAGGCGGTCGGGAAGTACGCGGATGACGCCCATGGGCGTTACCAGTTTACAGTTATCGGTTTTCAGTTGTCAGTCCAGCCACACTATCGTAAAAGGAGAGGAAAACGGCCGAGTCGGACAGCAGTTTTCGTCATGGGCAATTTCGAAGAAATTGCCTCAAGCCATGCCCGCAGGCCGAAGCGCAGGGTTCCGGTTAGGTCCCGCGCGTCCGGTTTCGGCCGGACCCTTGCGAAAGCGTCAGCGCCTAAAAGTAAAAGCGGCCGAGCCGCTAGCTGCTGGCTTTTTGCCCCGGGCGCAAGGCCAAGCCCAGCTCTTTCAATTGCGCTTCCGGCACGGCGGCCGGGGCATTCATGAGCAGATCCACGGCGCTGGCGGTTTTGGGAAAGGCGATGACCTCGCGGATAGAACTTTCGCCCGCCAGCATCATCACCAGCCGGTCGAGGCCGAGCGCGATGCCGCCGTGCGGCGGAGCGCCGTAGCGCAGCGCTTCGAGGAAAAAGCCGAAACGCCGCTGCGCTTCTTCTTCATTCATGCCCAGCAGGGCAAAAATCCGCCGTTGCACTTCGGCGCGATGGATACGGATGGAGCCGGAGCCCAGCTCGACCCCGTTCAGCACCACATCGTAAGCCTGGGCGCGCGCCCCGGCGGGATCGGCTTCGAGCGTAGCCAGGTCGGATTCCCGCGGGGCCGTGAAGGGGTGGTGCGCGGCCATCCAGCGGCCTTCGCGCTCGTCCCACTCGAACATCGGAAACTCGGTCACCCACAAGGCGCGAAAATCGCCGGACCGCTGCCGCTTATGGCGTTCGGCAAACTTCTGCGCGGCGGCGAGGCGCAGTCCGCCGGCTTCGGCGGCCAGTTCCCAAATCGCCGCCGCGGTGTCTTCCGCCGCTCCGGCCAGCAACAGGAGATCGCCCTCAGCGGCGTCGGTGGCTTCAACGGCGGCATCGGCCAGCGCGGGATCGAGTTTGCGCAGGCGGGCGAAATCCTCAAACAGGCGAATGCGCTTTCCTTCCGCCAGCGGGCGCAGTTCATCGCGCTCGCGCCGCGACAACTCGCCGACCGCCGGAATGCGGATGGCCCAGAGCGGCCGCTGGGCATGCAGTTTGAGCTGGGCGCGGGTGGCGGGTGCAATGCGCCCGGCCAGATCGGCCATGGGCGGCAGGCGCAGGTCGGGTTTATCACTGCCGTATTCGCGCATGGCCTGTTCCCAGCTCATGCGTGGCAGCGGCGTGTGCAGCGACTTGCCGGCGGCGGCGAAGGCGGCGGCTAGCATGCCTTCGATCAGGTGAAAGAGCCGGTCCTGATGCGGGAAGCTCATTTCCAGATCGATTTGGGTGAATTCCGGCTGGCGGTCGGCGCGCAAGTCTTCGTCGCGGAAACAACGCGCGATCTGGAAATAGCGCTCGCAGCCGCCCATCATCAGCAATTGCTTATACAATTGCGGCGATTGCGGCAGGGCATAGAATTCGCCCGGATGCACCCGGCTGGGCACCAGATAATCGCGCGCGCCCTCGGGGGTGCTGCGGGTGAGGAAGGGGGTTTCGATCTCGAGAAAGCCTTGCCGGTTGAAGTAATGCCGGATGGCGAAGGTCACGGCATGGCGGAGCTGCAGGTTCGCCTGCATCGCCGGCCGCCGCAGGTCGAGGAAGCGGTATTGCAGCCGGGTTTCTTCGTCCACCGGCGCGGTCTCGGCGGGGGAAAAAGGCGGCGTGCGGGAATCGTTGAGAATTTCCAGCCGGGTGGCGTGGATTTCAATCTCTCCGGTGGCGAGTTGAGGGTTCACCGTATCCGGCGCGCGCCGCACCACTTCGCCTTCCAGCCAGACCACGTATTCGGAGCGCAGGCTTTCGGCGCGAGCGTGCAGTTGCGGCTCGCGCTCGCGGCTGAGCACGATCTGCACCGCGCCGGTGCGGTCGCGAAGTTCGAGAAAGATCAATGCGCCCAGGTCGCGGCGACGCTGCACCCAGCCGGCGAGGATGGCGGTGCGGCCGGCGTCGGCGGCGCGTAATTCGCCGCAGCCGTGGGTACGTTCGGCCGCGGGCAGCGGCGATAGCACGGGCGTGGTTTCAGGCATCGGGGCGGAAGGCTTCATGAGACGGCCTGTGCCGGCCCAGCGCCCGCCCCACTGGCGGCCGCGCGCGCCCGGATCTCCTGACTGGCCCATCGTGTCAGCAGTACGATGAGGACAATTTCCAGCGGCGGCAACAAGACCGGGCCGGCGGCCAGCAACAGCAGCCAGGTCCAGCGCAGTCCACTACGGGATTCCGGTCCGAAGGCTCCGCGCGGGCGATTGATCAGCATCGAGATGCGCATGTTCAGGATCAAGGTCGCCAGCGTGCCCGAAAGCGAGAGCAGCATGAAGGCGATGGGATGTTCCCGGGTGATTTTCTGCATCAGCGCCCATTGCTGGTGCATTTGCTGCATCAGGGCCTGGCTGTTCATGTGCGCCGATGAAGGCACCAGGGCGCCATGCGGCAGGTGCATCATCATGAGCGCAAATTGCGCCGCATAGACGATCAGCAATACCAGAATGCTGCCCCAGAGATAGCTGCGGCGCTCGACGCGCAGATACTCGACAACTTGGATTTGAGTAGCCAAGCTTTATTATCGCAGTTCTTGAAAGCGTGCGCGACCAAGCGCGCGCCGCCAGTTTCTTCATTATTATCGGTAAGGCCGGGACAGGCATCCCGTCGAATCAGGCGGCACGGCGCACTGCCAATCCGCATCCTGGAAATGTAATGCGCCATACTTCGCGTGCGTAAAGAATGTAAAAAAATCGCCGTCAACATGCCGGCCGGTTAACCTCCGGCGGCCCAATTCGTACCTACAAGCGTTAACGGTCGAGTCGGACAGCAGTTTTCATCCGCAATCGCAGGCCGAAGCGCGGGGTTCCGGTTAGGTCCCGCGCCTGGGAACGACAAAACAAAGCAATTCCGCAGGAATTGCATCAAGCAAGCCGGCAATTCCGCGGGAATTGCGCCCGGCAATGCCCGGCAGTCATGAGTTTTCGCCAAGCGTCCGGCTTCGGCCGGACCATTGCAAAAACGTCAGCGCCTAAAAGTAAAAGCGGCCGAGCCGCCATTCAGTTTGAATTTTCTTAAGTGTGTGGGTGCATGGGGAATATGAATCGGCGGTCAATCTGCAATGAGGGGCTAAGCGCATTCCTGATAGCCGCATTACTGTTTTTGGGAGGCGCCTGCTGGTGGGAAAGTTCCGCCGCGGCTTCCGCGCCTCAGGCGGCACCACCGCGCGCGTCCGCCCCCAAGGCTTATTTCCAGCCGCACTGGCTGCCCAAATATGGAGGTCCGAAAGGCCTGCACTACGTCGGAGCGCGGCTTTGCATCACCTGCCATGTTTACGAAGCCAATGAGCTGAAAACTCCGATGGCGCATGCGTCCTTGGCGCCTGCGGCGACGCCATACTTTATTGCCCATCCGCAGGCGCAACGAAAAATCGGCCAGGATCTGTTCCGATTCGACCGCAGCGGCGGACGCGAAATCTACAGTGTTTCGCGCGGCGGAAAAACCTGGTCACAACCGCTGCTCTGGACCATGGGGCAGGGCGTATTGGCGCAGACTTATGTCTATAAAGCCGGCCATCGTTACTATGAAGGCCGGGTCAGCCTCTACACTCATATCAACCAGTTGGACGTCACGATGGGCGATGCGCCGCTGCCGGCCAGCCTGCCAGACGCCCTGGGCCGGCGCTTAGGCGAGGACGAACTGCGCAGCTGTTTTGTTTGCCATACCACCGGCAGCTATCTGGGAGGGATGTTCAATCCGCGCCGGGCGACGGCGGGGGTGACCTGTGAAGAATGTCACGGCCCGGGCTCGGCGCATGTCGCGGCCATGCGCGCGCAGCGATACGCCACGCCGCACATTTATAATCCAGGGAAGTTGACCGCCGGCGGCATGGATCAATTCTGCGGCGCCTGCCATCGCACCGGAAATATGGTCTTTGAGATGGGCATAACCGGGATCGAGGATTTGCGGTTTCAGTCCTATCGACTATCGCTCAGCAGTTGTTATAACCCGGACGATGGCCGCATCAGTTGCGTCGCCTGTCACGACCCGCATCAGCCGCTGGTAAAATACGCAGGCTGGTATGACGCCAAATGCCTCGCTTGCCATGTCCGCCAAGGCCAGGCGGTCACGGTTTATCGTCCCGGCAAGGCCTGCCCGGTAGCGCAGAAACATTGCGTGACTTGCCATATGCCGCGGCTCAAATTACCGGGCTCGCATGCCCGTTTTGCCGACCACTATATTCGGATTACGCGGCCGGGCGAAGCTTATCCGGGCTGAACAACGGTACTGCTACTTGTAATTTTTGCGGTGAAAACCAGCAGGTGTTCAGGAACTCAGGATCTGTTCCCGAGAGGCGGAAAAAAATTCAGCCAGTTGGTCCCATCCCACCGCCGATTGCTCGCCCGTGGCCAGCGCTTTGACCGCCGCCTGGCGGGAATTAATTTCATTTTCGCCAATCAGCACGGCCCAGCGCGCCGCCTGGCGCGCCGCGGTGGAGAGATGTTTTTTCGCGCTCCAGCGGGCATCTCCGGCCATGACGCCCAAACCCTGGCGCCGCAAATTTTCGGCCAACGCCAGCGCCGGCCCGAGCGCGCTCTCACCCAGCGGCGCCAGATAAATTGCGGCCGCCGGCACGGCTTCTGCCGCGCGGCCGGCTTGCCAGGCGCTGACCAGTCGATCTTCGCCCAGCGCAAAGCCGATGCCCGCGCCGGCGCCCTTCGGCGCCCCCAGGCGTTCCGCCAGCAGATCGTAGCGCCCGCCGCCGAGCAGCGCATTTTGCGCTCCCAGGGCGCCATGCACGAATTCAAAGGCGGTGCGGGTGTAGTAATCGAGGCCGCGCACCAGCCGGGGCTGCAATTGGTAGGCGATGCCGGCGGCGTCGAGCAGGCGGCGCACCGTTTCAAAATGCCCGCGGCAGCCGTCATCGAGAAAATCCAGCGGGGTAGGAAGCTGCGCGATGAGTTCCTGATCCTCCGGCCGTTTGCAGTCGAGCACGCGCAAAGGATGGGTTAAGGCGCGGCGGCGGCAATCGGCGCACATGCGCGGCGCCAGCGGGCGCAGCGCCTCGCCCAGGGCGGCATCATAGCGCCGCCGGTCGTCGGCGCAGCCGAGCGAGTTCAGGTACAGCGTCCAGCCGGTCAGCTGGAGACGATCGAGCAGCCGCGCCAGCATGATCAGCATCTCGGCGTCCATCTGCGGCGCATCGCCGCCGAGCAGTTCGGCGCCGATCTGCGAAAACTGCCGGTAACGTCCCTGCTGCGGGCGCTCGCGCCGGAACATGGGGCCGATATAGTACAGCCGCGTCCACCCCGGTTTTTCCCAAAGCCGGTGCTCGACGTAAGCCCGTGCGACCGAGGCGGTGGCTTCCGGCCGCAGGGTCAGCGAGGCCTGATCGCGATCGGTGAAACTGTACATTTCCTTGCCGACGATATCGGTTTCCTCGCCCACGGTGCGGGCGAACAGTTCCGTGCGCTCGAGCATGGGCGTGCGGATTTCCTCGTAGCCGTAGAGGGCGAAGACTTCGCGCGCCGCGGCTTCGACCTCCGCAAACCAGCGGGTTTCCGGCGGCAACAGATCGCGCATTCCTTTGACGACGGTGGGTGCGTTCGGCATGACGGTTTAACGTTGGCTCAGGTATTCGTTTTTGTACTGCACATAATGAGTCGCCGAGCGGAGAATCATGGCGGTTTCTTCCGGACGCACCGGGCGCGTGATCCGCGCCGGCATGCCCATGCACAAGGAGCCGGGCGGCGCCTCGAATCTTTCCGGCACCAGCGCGCCGGCGGCGACAATGGAGCCGCGGCCAATGCGCGCGCCATTCAGCACGCGCGCGCCCATGCCGATCAAGCACTCGTCCTCGATCCGGCAGCCATGCAGGATAGCGCCATGGCCGACGGTGATACGCTCGCCCAGCGCCAGCGCATATTGGTCCTTTTGCACGTGCAGAAGGCAACCGTCCTGAACGTTGGTTTCGCGGCCGATGCGGACCGAATGCACGTCCCCCCGCACCACCGCCAGAAACCAGATGCTGGCGTCTTCTCCGATTTCCACGTCGCCAACAACCTGCGCGCTCTCTTCGATGAACGCCGAGGCGGCAATACGGGGATGATGATGGAGATAGGGCCTAAGCATAAAATTCAGCGTAACAGAAGCAGGCAGGACGGGAGAGACAAGAGGACTGGGCGGAGCAGGGAAGACCAGGGTTGGCCGCCTGGCTTCATGAAAAAATAAAGAGATGCCGGAGCTTGAATCCCCACTGCGGCCGCAAACCCCCGCCGCCTGGCGCGCGTTTGTGCTGGAACGCGCCGCCGCGCTCGGCTTCGAGCTGGCCGGAGTAGCCGCCGCCGAGGCCTGGCCCGAGCTCAGCCATTTTGCCGGCTGGCTGGCCGCCGGGCGCGCCGCCGGCATGCACTATCTGGCGCGTCCCGCCCCGGCCGCCAACGGCCAGGCTGCCCAGGGCTATGCCCGCGAGGATATTCGCCGCGTTTTCCCCTGGGCGCGCTCGGTCGTTTGCTGCGGCCAGCTTTATAACACTCCCCCGCCACGCTCGATTGACTCGACCGAACCCGGGCGCGGCTGGATCTCGCGTTACGCCTGGGGCGACGATTATCATTTGGCGCTGAAGAAACGGCTGGAAGCACTGGCCGATGCCATGCGCGCCGCCGGGCATTTGGAAGAGGCCGCCGGCGGCCCACGAGCAATCACCGCCAACCGTCATGCGGAACTGCGCGTCTATGTTGACACCGGCCCGTTGGTGGAGCGCGTCTACGCCCGGCATGCCGGCCTGGGCTGGCAGGCGAAAAATACCTGTCTCATCCATCCGCGCCTGGGCTCGTACTTTTTTCTGGGCGCGCTGGTCTGTTCTTTCGAAATTGCCGCGGACGACCCCTTGCCCGACCGTTGCGGATCCTGCCGCCGTTGTATCGAGGCTTGCCCCACGCAGGCGCTCGATCCGCCTTATCAGATGGATGCCGGGCGCTGCCTCGCTTACCTCAATATCGAACACCGTGGCGCCATTCCCGAGCCGTTCCGCGAGCTCATGGGCAAGCAGGTCTTCGGCTGCGACATTTGCCAGGACGTCTGCCCCTGGAACCGCAAGGCGCCCATTACGCTCCAGCCCGAGTTCCAGCCGCAGCCGGGACGGGTGGATCCCGAACTGGAACACCTGGCGATGATGAGCGAAGAGGAATATCGCGAAAAATTCCACGGCTCGGCCGTCACGCGCACGCAGTACGCCGGGCTGCTGCGTAATGTGGCGTTGGCCATGGGCAACAGCCGGTTGGCCCGGTTCCGGCCGGCGCTGGAAAAGCTTGCCGCCCATCCCCACCCGGTCGTGCGCGAGCAGGCGGAATGGTCGCTGGCGCGCCTTGACGAAGTGGCCCCGCAAAAATGAGGCGGAAACCGTTCTCGGTGCCTGACAACACTTCATCGGCCGGCACTGGAACCAATCCGCATTAACTGTATTAGTTGGCCGCCTCAAGCTATGCCAGAACCTTCGATTTATGACAGCATGACAGTAGGATGACAGCATAATTAATTCTGCTGTCACATGTATATTATTGAAATAAAAGGAGTTATTATTAAGGTGACAGCATGGCAGCAAATTTACCCGGGCGCGATGACGATTGGCTTTTGGCCGGGCCGCTTGAATCCAGAACCTAAAGGGTGCATGGCTCGAAGTTCTGAAGCGTTAACGGCCGAGTCGGGCAGTAGTTTCGTTCGAAATTGCAGGCCGAAGCGCGGGGTTCCGCTTAGGTCCCGCGCCTATGAACGACAATACAAAGCAATTCCGCAGGAATTGCGCCCGGCCATGCCTGCTGTCCATGAGGATTCGCAATGCGTCCGGTTTCGGCCGGACCCTTGCGAAAGCGTCAGCGCCTAAAAGTAAAAGCGGCCGAGCCGCACTTTGGCGCTAGGATGATCTCAGATGATTGTCGCGGTTAGAGTGTGGATTTTGCCGCTAGCGCTGGCGCTCGGTTTTCCGGGTTGCACCCCAATCGCCCATAAGTCTTCAGCGGGTTCGGTCAATGCGCAACTGCGGTTGATCGCGCCCGGTTTTGAAGCTTCGATGATTCCGGTGGAAAACACCTGCGACGGCTCGAACCGCTCGCCGGCCCTGAGCTGGCATGGCGCGCCGGCCGGCACCAAAGCCTGGGCGCTGAGCCTGCGCGATCCGGATGCTCCCGGCGGCACGTTCACCCATTGGCTGCTGTATTCGATTCCCGCCTCCGCGCGCCGCTTGCCCGGCGGGCTGCCACGCGGGCCGCGCGCCGGCAAATTCGGGATGCAGGGCCGCAATGGCTTTGGAAAACTGGGGTACGGCGGGCCCTGCCCGCCACCGGGGCCGGCGCACCGTTACCTGCTCACCCTCCGCGCGCTCGATCAGGCGCTGCCGCTCCGCCCGGGCATGAACTTCGATCAGCTTCACGCCTGCTGGCAAGGCCATGTGCTCGCCCGCGCCACGCTTACCAGCCATTACGGACGCCAATAAAAGGCGCCGGCGAGTTCAGCGCGCGCGGAGGCTGACATATTCAAGTGGGAAGTCAAGCCGGCTACAACACCGGCGTCAGGGCCGTTTTCAATTTCAGCTGCAGCGCCTGATCGAGCGGGCCACCGGCTTGGGTCAGGTAAAAGACGTCAATCGCGCGGGTGGATTCAGTATCAATCAGCGCCAGGCTGATGTCGCATCCGTGCCGGGCCAGGGTGCGGCTGATATCGAAGAGCAAGCCCGGCCGGTCGCGGGCGACGATTTCCAGCAGGGTTTGGCGCCCATCGCCGGTGGGTTCCAGATGCAGGCGCGGGGTGACCGCCGGGCCGGAGCGGCGGGTAAACCATTTCAGCGCCGGCGCCTCCAGTTTTTCCCAATCGGGCGGCTGGCGCAGCTTATGCTCCAGCGCTTCGCGCAGCCGCTCCAACTCGCCCGGATTGAGCGCCAGCGAGCGCCCCGGATCGGAAAAGCGAAAACGGTCCACCACCAGTCCTTGGCGGTTGGCAAAGGCTTCGGCCTTGACGATGTTGGCGCCGTGAGCGGCGAGTTCGCCGGCAATGGTGGCGAAGATGCCCGGCCGGTCGGGCATGATGACTGTCAACTCGTAACCGGAAGCCAGTTCGCGCAAAATCATGCCCGGGGTTTTCTCGCTGCCGCGGGCGAGCGTGCAATGGGCCGCCATTTCCGCCGGCGGATGGGTGGCAAGGTAGCGTCGCGGCAAGCCGTCGAGAAAGGCGGCCAGTTCCGTCGCCGGCGGACGTCGTTCCGGCGGTAAACGCTCCAACACGTCACTGGCGGCTTGGCGGGCATCTTCGGTTTGCCACCCGATGCGTTCCTGGTCGGCGGCGTGGGTCAGCCGGTTATAAGCCTCCATGTAGAGCTGCCACAGATTTTCTTCCTTCCAGGGGGTCATCGCTTCCGGATGCACCGAGTGAATATCCGCCCAGGTCATCAACGCCAGCATTTTCAGCCGCTCTTCATTCCCAACGCTTTCGGCCAGGGCGCGGATGTTTTCCGGATCGAAGATGTCGCGCCGCAGCGCCTGCGACATGCGCAGATGGTGTCGCACCAGAAAGACCACGTCCTCGGCGGCGTCATCTTCCAGCTTCCAGCGCGCCGCCACGATTTCCGCCTGCCGCGCGCCGGCTTCAATATGGTCGGCGGCGAAGGGCTTGGTCAGATCGTGCAGCAGCAGCGCAAGCATTAACCGCTCCGGATGCTCCAGTTCGGTATAAAGCTCGGCGAGCCGGCGCCGGGTCTCCGAGCGCGAGCTGTCCAGCTCGCGTAACGCGCGCAAAGTCAGCAGGGTGTGCTCGTCCACGGTATAGCGGTGATGAAAATCGCGCTGTACCCAGCCTTCCACGGCATTAAATTCCGGCAATAGCGCGCCCAGCAGGCCCAGCTCATGCAGCTCGGAGAGCACCGGATAGACCAGCGGCGAAAGCAGCAGCGGCCGCAGCGCCTGCCAGGCATGATCCCCGACCTGCGCCTGGCGGCGCAGGATTGGCAGCATGGCATGGATGGCCTGCTCCGCGGCGGGCGCGAGCTGCAGCCGGTACTGGCAGCCCGCCAGCAGCGCCGCGGTCAAATCCGGCAGCGCCAGGGTTGCGCCGTTATGCCATTGCAGCTCGCCATCGCGCACCTGCCAGCCGCCCGCCAGCTTCCAGCGCCGCCGTCCCAGCCATGCTCCGCGGCGCTCATAGAGAGTGCGCCGCAGCCGGCGCGCGATCGCCCGCGCGTGACGAAAATAAGCGCGCATCCAGGCTTCCGGCGTGTGTTCCTGGTGCTGGGGATGCAGTTCCCGCGCCAGCCGGTCCTGCAGATCATAGTGCAGCAGGTTAATATCCCGCCCCTGGACGTAATGCAGAAAGGTGCGCAACTGCGCCAAAAACTCCTGCGCCTGCCGGGCTTCTTCGCGGTCTTCCTTCCAGCGCTCGGCGGCGGGCAGCAGCCGGTCTTCCGTATCCGCCAGCGCGCGCCACCAACCGGCCGCTTGCAGGTCGCGCAGCCCGCCGGGGGATTCTTTCACGTTGGGCTCGAGGTGATAAACGGTATCGGCGTAGCGCGCGTGGCGCTCGGCGATGAGCTGCCGCAAATGGCCCTGCAGTTGCCGCCGCCGGCGGCGAATCAGGCGCGGAAGATAGAGTTTCTCGACCGATTCGGCCAGCTCCGCATTGCCGACCAGGGGACGGATATCCAGCAGCGAGATGGTGAATTCCAGGTTGCCGGCCTGCAGCACGCCGCATTCGGCGGGCAGGCGCAGGCTATGGCTGACGCGCAGGTTGGCGTCCCAGAGCGACTGCAGAAAAACCCGCAACTGCTCGCGTTCCGCCGCCCCGGGCGGCTGGGGCATGAGCACCAGCAGATCGATATCGGAACAGGGAAACAGCTCGCCGCGGCCATAGCCGCCGACCGCGGCCAGTCCGAGCGCGCGCGTTTCGCCGTAGCAGGCGGCGAACAGCTCGCGCACAATGCGGTCCACCAGCTCCGCGCGCCGCCGTCCGTCGGCCTGTCCCCGGGGCTCGGCAAAAAAATCCGCCTCCTGCTGGCGCAGCGCGCTGATCCATGCCAAACCGAGCCGTTCGATGATGGCGTTCATGGCCGGCCCTGGTCCAAAGCGGACGCGCGACTCCGAGCCGGGGAGGAGCCAGGCGTGAGCAGCGGGCGCATGGGGCTAGGATTGCCGCTCGCGGCGCTCGGCCGCGCCCGGGTCATTGTGCCGCAACAGGCTTTCCAGCTCGTTCATGAATTCGTTGACGTCTTTGAAATCAAGGTACACCGAGGCGAAACGCACGTAAGCCACTTTATCGGCCGCGCGTAGGCGCTCCATGATCAATTGCCCGATCTCGCGCGTCGAGACTTCGCGCTCGGCGGAATCCATCACCAGGCTTTCCACCTCGTTGACAATGGATTCCAGCTGGCCCATCGGGATGGGCCGTTTCTCGCTGGCGTGCAACAGCCCGTTGAGCACTTTCTGGCGCTCGAACTTCTCGCGCCGGCCGTCTTTTTTCACCACCATGTAGGGGATTTCATCAATGCGCTCGTAGGTGGTGAAGCGACGCTGGCATTGCAGGCATTCCCGCCGGCGGCGGATGGCCTCGCGCTCTTTGCTCTCGCGCGAGTCCACCACCTTATCTTCCGGATGCCCGCAAAATGGACACTTCATGGCGGTAATTCTACTAGGGATCGGGCCACACTGTCTCGATAACGATAGAAAAGTCAACAATAATCAATAAAGATGCGGCCGGGAATGAATTCGGGCCAGGCGCGAGGCACTCCCTTGTAAACCGCCCGGCGTTTAGCCGGTTACGTTAACTCAGCCTTCGTTGCGCCAGTCCAGTTCCGCCACAAACCGCCGGTCTTCCCGCCAAGCCTCGCGCACCAGCACATGCAGCGCGAGGTAAACCTGGCGATGCAAGAGCATTTCCAGCTCCTGCCGCGCTTCGATGCCGATCTGGCGGATGCCTTCGCCGCGCCGGCCCAGCACGATCGGTTTCTGGCTGTCGCGCTCGACATAAATGGCGGCCGCGATGCGCGCCAGCCGCGGCAGTTCCTCCAGGCTTTCCACCCGCACCGCCAGCGCATGCGGCAGTTCCTGGCGGACCCTGCGCAGCGCCGCCTCGCGGATAATTTCAGAAATTTGAAAATTCTGGCTTTGATCGGTAATCTGTCCGGCGGGGAAATACGCTGGTCCGGAGGGCAAACGGGCGAGGATGGCATCCAGCAGGATGGGCACCCCCTCGCCGGTCCGTGCCGAGAGCGGGATCATTTCGGCAAACTCATAACGTTGCCGCCATGCGCTCATCAATTCCAGCAGGCGGCGCTTGTCGGGCAAGAGGTCAATTTTATTCAGCAGCAGGAATGCCGGCGCGGCGGCCGGCGCGGCGCCGGAGTCGCGCAGCAGGTCGAGCGCCATCTGGTCTTCGCGGCCATAGGCGCGGCTGACATCGCTCACCAGTAGCGCCAGATCGCGGCCTTCCAAGCCGGCGCGCACATGCCGCAGCAGTTCGCGTCCCATCACCCCTCGCCCGGCGTGCACGCCCGGCGTATCGACGAAAACGATTTGGCCGCCGGACTTGCCTGCGCCGGATTCCAGGTTGGCGATGCCGCACAAATGTGTGCGTGTGGTCTGTGGATGAGGGCTGACGATGGCAATTTTGCTGCCCAGCACGCGGTTCAGCAACGTGCTTTTGCCCACGTTCGGCCGTCCGACGATGGCGACAAAGCCGGAATGAAAAACCTGGGGCGGGAGGGTGGGGGGAGATTTCAGCGTAGGGGCCACAAGTTCAATTATAAATTTTGCCGGCGCGCCTTTGCAGCGATCCCGTTCGCCAGTGTTCCCGGATTACCGGTTTAAGTGAATAATTTCCCGGAGCAATTCGAAAAATGACTGAGCGGGAAATCAGTTCCAGACTCGCAACTAACTGAGCTGGCGAAATATAATGTCCAGAATGGGAATTGGGCTTTAGATTGCTAATTAACATGCGGCCAACTCTGCCTACGGCCTCCGCCGCGGGCAAATTAACAATGGAGCAAACGATGAAACGCTATCTGATCACCGGGCTCTCGCTGGGCGTGCTTGCGCTCACTGGTTTTTGGCTGACCGCTTGCGGTGGAGGCGCGGCCAATACCAGCAACTCGCCCAGTTCCGGCGCCGGCGCCCCCATGCTGGTGACCGTCGGCGACGCCCCGCTCAGCAACCTGCTTTCCGCCCAGGTGACGATTGCCTCGCTAAGCCTGGTCAACAGCGGCGGTTCGTTTGCCCTGCTCTCCAAGCCGCGCACGGTTGAGCTTTCCGGTTTGGGGGCGACGCGCGAACCCCTCGAACTGGAAAACGTGCCGCTCGGCAACTATACATCTTTGACGCTAACGGTCAGCGCCGCGCAAGCGACCTATGTGAACGGCAGCGGCCAAACCGTGACTTCCACCGCCACCCTTAACTCGCCGACTGTGACGGTGGCGTTGAACCCGGCTTTAAGCGTTACCACGACCGATGGACTCGAGTTGCAACTCGATTTCAATCTGGCTCAATCTTTCGACCTGACCAACAACGTGCTGACCTTCACGCCCGCCATCAATACCGCCGCCGCGCAGGTGAGTTCCGAAGACAGCGGCGATAAAGAAGTCGAGGTGACCGGTTCCGTGGTCTCTGTCTCGGTGACCAACAACGCCGGCTCGATCACGGTAAAATCCGGCGATTCGGGCGCGCAATTCACCTTTACCATCAACGCCGCGACGAAGTTTGAAGGCGCGCTCTCGCCGGCCGCCATTCAGCCCAATGCCCTGGTGGAGATTCAGGGGGCGGTTCAAAGCGATGGCAGCCTGCTCGCCACTGAAATTAGCGCGGAAATGGAGGGCGAGGGCGAGAACGCCTCGCAACAAGCGGCGCTCGGCACCGTGACTGCCGTCACTACCGACTCCACCGGCGCCGTCACCAGCTTCACGCTGGTGCCGCGCGAGGATTTCGGCGGTTCGGACCAGAGCTCAACTCTGACCGTCAGCCTGTCTTCCTCGACCGTCTATAACGTGGGTGCTTTTGCCGCGCTCGAAGGCATCACCGCCGCGCAGTTTACCAATGCCCAAATCTTCGCCGGGCAATCGGTTATGGTGGTCGGAACGGTTTCCGGCACGGCCACCATCGCCGCGCAGGAAGTGGATTTGGCGCCGCTCAGCGCCAGCGGTCAACTCGCCGCCGCGCCCCAGGGCTCGTCGCCTGACCTTACCTTCACGCTGCAATTGGCCTCCAGCTCCGGCCTGGCAGTTTATCAACAATTAACCGCGCTGAACGTGGCTGCCAACGCGAATACGCTTTACGGCGATACGCTGAGCGCTTCGACCTTCGCCTCCACCGCGACCGGCACCAGCCTGGATGTGAATGGTTTCCTGTTAAAGGACGCCAGCGGTAATTTCACCCTGTACGCCGCGATGATTTCACAGCAGGAAACGCCGGAAACCCCGGAAGGCGGCGATTAAAAATTCGAGCGAAAACGGGGGTGGGCGGCGGAAGGCAAAATGCTTTCCGCCGCCCGCTTTTAGGTTTTATTTTTCCGTGGCCGCGGTTTCCGCTGCCAGCGCTTCCCGCCCGGCCCGCCGCCAAGAGATGCCTTCGTGGGCGGCGAAATACACCCCGAAAGGGGCAATGGCGTAAAACGAGAGAATCCAAAGCAGCAGCGCGGTCGAGGTCGCGGGCACCGAGGCTGCCCCGAAAAATTTAGTTAAGGCCAGCGCAGCCGCCACTTGCATGCCGCCGCCAATGGCCGGCAACTGCACAAGCGAGCCGAGCGAAACCAGCCCCATCAGCAGAATGGCCTGGCCCAAGCTGAAGTCCGGCAGCATGTGGGGATAGGCCAGCACCAGAGCTTGCGTGGACCAGGCGATGGTCAGCCACATGGCCGCGCTGCAGGCTAGCGACAAGGCCAGGCGCGTGGGCGACGAGATGCCGCCATGCATGCCGCGGCTTAACTGGCGCAGCACGCTTTCCAGCTTTCGCCGCCAGGTGGCAGGGTGATGGTGCAATTGCTCGCTCAGGCGCATGCCATAACGGTAAATCCACCCTAATAAAACGATCAGGCAGACCACCAGGATCAGAATGATTTGGCCTCCCCGATGGATCTCCGTGATGTCGCCCGTACTGCGCAGCAACGCCGAAAGGTTGGGACTCAGCCATAGCGCCAGGCCCAGCAGCAAACCCGTGGTGCCCATATCGAAGGTACGCTCCACCACCCAAACCGTCATCTGGTCGGGGAAACGCACGTGCAGCTTGCGCGCAATGTAATAGGGGCGGATCAACTCGCCCGGCCGTCCCAGCAAGGCGACTCCGGTGAAGCCGATCAAAGTGCCTTTCAAGATCGGCCAGAAGCGCCCGCCCGGAGGCATCAGTACCTGCCAGCGCAGCGCCCGCAAAATATAGGCGAAGTAGCTTAAACTCAAGGCCAACAATAACATCCACAGCCGCATCGTCAGCGTGACCTGCCATAACCGGCGCCAACTGAAGCTGTGCAAATTGGATCCGTGCCTCAGAAAGTGATACGCCAGCCAAAGCAGCCCCAGGATTATGGCCACGGTCACTAACGTGCGCTTGGATTTCATGCGGGTGGGGATGCTGGCGATGGATGGCGTTATCGTTACCAGGGCGCCTGACGAATGAAAGTTGCCGTTGGCTTAACGCCAGTATAAAGCGGCCCAAGACATCCGAGTTTGTATTGGCAATGAATCTAGGGAAGATAGCTGAATACGGCAGGCGGTGAAAATCCCCGAGCCAGATCGGAAAAACTTCTTTATATTGAACTGCGGGAATGGTTTTTGCGTTCTAGAAGATGTGAACGCCGCATCCATTGCCGCCCGCCAGCCGCTGCCCGCCAGGACTTTTACCTGGCTGGGCCGCCCCGCTGCCGCGTTTGGGAAGGTGGCTGATAAAGTGGAAGAACGCCAACTGGTGCAGCGCTGCTTGGGAGGCGAGGCGCGCGCCTGGGAAGAAATTGTGCGCCGCCATTCGCCGCGCCTGTACCAGCTATGCCTGCGCTTTACCGGCAACTCCGCCCAGGCTGAAGACCTCGCTCAAGACGCTCTGCTGCGCATCTACCGCGCACTGACATCGTATGATCCGGCCCAGGGCTCGCTGGCTACCTGGATGACGGCGTTGACGCGCAACCTGTTGATTGACCACTATCGCCGCTCGCGCCTTGAACGCAGCACCGATTCCCTCGATGACCCCAATAACACCCCGCCCGCGCCGGTCGAATCGCGGCAGCGGCAGCCGGATGCCGGTGTCTGGCAGCGCGAATTGCGCGATGAGGTGCAGGCCGCGCTCGCCCGCCTCTCGCCCGAGCTGCGCGAAGCGGTGATCTTGCGCGACCTGCAGGATTACGATTACAAGGAAATTGCCGCAGTGCTGCGCATTCCCGAAGGGACGGTTAAATCGCGGATTAATCGCGGACGGATTGAGCTGGCCCGCCATCTGGCGCCGCGCTTGCGCAAAGGAACGAGAATGTTATGAACGACTTCTTCGATAGCCTCGATTGCCCGCGCTTCGAAGAGCAAGCCAGCGACTTTCTCGAAGGCCGCTTGCCCGATGCGGCCGCCGCCGCCATGCGCCAGCATGCTCGCCAATGTCCCGCCTGCGGGCGCTTGCTCGAGGGCTTGCATAGCGCCCTGGATGCGCTGGCCGACCTGCCGATGCCGGAGTTGCCGCCCGACTTTATTCCCACCGTGCTGGCCCGCACCAGCGGCCAGCGCCAAAACCTCGCCGGCTGGGGCCCGACTCTCCGCAGCCTGGGGCGGATGCTATGGCAGCCCCGCTTCGCCATGGGCCTGGCCTTGGCCTGGTTCAGCCTGGCCCTGCTGTTGAACGTTTCCGGCACTCATCTCAATCGGATTCACGCGGCCGACCTGGCGCCCGCCCGTTGGCCAAGCCTGGTCAGCCGTACCGTGCGCCGGGTCTATGCGCGTGGCGTGCGGTATTACAATGACCTGCGCGTGGTTTATGAAATTCAGGCCGCATTGCATGCCGGAAGCCGTCAATCGTCCCCGGTTCCGCCCGCCCATCCTTCCGGGCAGAGCCAACGGCCTCCCTATAATTGGAATCCGGGTACCCGGACTTTGGCCCGCACCCGCCCCGCCGTTCCCCCTGCGTCCCTCACCGGCTGGTCGCTGGCGCGAATAGAGACGGAGCCGGATTGGAAAGGCAGGTGCGTATGAACTGCTATCGTCATTCCGAACGCGCCGCTGCCGCTTACTGCCGTACCTGCGGCCGGGCACTGTGCGAAGAAGACCGCCATGAAATTTATGGCTTGATCTACTGTCCCGATTGCGCCGCCGCCGCGGCCGCGCCGCCACCGTTTCAGCCGGCTCAACCCGGTCCGCTGCCGGTGTCCCCCGGGCCGCCGGTTGCCGCTCCGAATCCCGGCCTGGCGCTGGCGTTGGGCTTTATTCCCGGCGTGGGCGCGATTTACAACGGGCAATACCTCAAAGCCGTGCTCCAGGTAATCATCTTCGGAACCCTGATTGCGTTGCAACATGGGCCCGTTGGCGTGATCTTTGGCTTGGCGACCGCGGCCTTCTATTTCTATATGGTGATCGATTCCTACCGCACCGCGCGCCTGCTCTCGCTCGGCCAGCCGGTGGAGGATTTCCCCGGCTTTGGACATATACAATGGTCTTTCCCGGTTTGGCCCACGATCCTGGTCGTGCTGGGCACCTTATTGCTCTTGGAAAATCTGGGCTGGCTTTATGGCAATCTGTTTCGCTTCATCGGCCCCGGAATCCTGATCTTTTTTGGTGTGCTCATGCTCCGCCGCCGGTCTTGACCCGAAAACCGCGCATGCAGGTAACAGGACGAGCGATCTTATGAGTACTCAACCTCCGCCAGCATCGAATTATCCTGCCGGCACTCCCTTTTCTCCGCCGGCCGCGCCGCCGCCGCCGCCGGCCTGCACCTGCCCGCGCTGCCGCCGCCGTCACATCATGGGCCCGATCGTGCTGATCACCATCGGCGTGCTGTTCGCGCTGCAAACTATCTGGCACCGCTGGGATGTTTCCCGTACCTGGCCGGTATTGCTGGTCGTGATTGGCGTGGTCAAGCTATTGCAATATTTCGCTCCCGCCGCCTCTTGGCACGATCAGAATAGATGAAGGAAAACCCGGGGATAGGAGATAGAGGAAACCAGGCCATACAAGCATAGAAGAAGCGCGGCGCATTATTCCCGCCGGATGGCTTCGATATCCAGCGTGACATCAATATATTTCCCTACCACCCGGCCGCCGCCCGGCATGGGCGAGTCCCAATTCATCCCGAATTCCTCGCGATCAAGGCGCGCCCGCGCGAGTAAGCCGAGGCGCGTGTTCTGAAACGGAGTGAGCACCGGCCCCAGGCATTCTTCGACTTCCAGCATGACCGGCCCGGTGATGCCACGCAAGGTCAACTCGCCATGCACGTGCAATTGGCGATAGCCGGTAACTTCGATCGCGCGGCTGCGAAAAATCATCACGGGAAAATGCTCGATATCGAGAAAATCCGCGCTACGCAGGTGCGCGTCGCGCTCCGGCTCTTCCGTCGTAAACGATGCGGCCGGGATTTCAACCTCGACCGAGCCTTCTCCCGGCCGGTCCGGATCCCAATTGAGTGAGCCGCGCAGGTTCTTGTACCCGCCTCGCACCCAGGTCACCATCATGTGCCGCACCGCGAATTCCGCGCTGCTATGTCCCGGCTCAAAATCCCAGATTGCCATCACGGTTCCTCAACCTCAACGTATTCCGGCGGCGGTTAACGCTTATTTGCTTGCCGCCTGGCGGAAGCAGGCCCGCGGCGTCAGGCTTTCCGCCGGGCGCAGATCGCCGATTGCGGCGAATGCGGCACGGGTTCGATTGTCGGTTCGTCGAAGCCGGCAGCCTGCAGCATCCGTAGCAGTTCTTGCCAGGTATAGGCATCTCCCCGCGGAGTGCTGGCTAGCATGGTCAGGCTGAATGCCGCCGAAAAAGGCGGCGAAACCCGGTCGTCATTCGGCACGAACTCCAGCACGACGACCTGTCCGCCCGGCTGTAGCGCCGCCTGCGCTTTCCGGAGCAGGCGCTCGCAGGTGGCGGAGTCGAAGTGGTGCAGGAAATTCGTCAGCAGCACAAAACGATGGTTCTCGCCGAAGCCGATTTCCAGCGCGCTGCCGGACAGCGTCCGGTAACGGCTGGCGTCCAGGCCGGCTTGTGCGGCATGTTCCTTGGCCACCGTCAGCACCTCCGGCCAATCGAGCGCGATGATGTTGAGGTCAGGATTATGCCGCGCGAAGGCAATCCCGAATAAGCCATGCCCGGCGGCGACATCCAGCACCGTGCCGGCGGCGCCCGGCGCAAAACGGCTGGCCAGGAATTCCGATTGCGGCCGCATCAGCGGCGTCATCGAACGCGCAAATTCGATCCAGCCCCGCCAGTTCGGCTCATCCACTTCGGGAGTCGACTTGATCTCGCCGCGGGCCGACTGCGCCAGCCGCCGGAAGTCGGCCTGCATCTCCTTGCCGGCGATGAAGCGCATCATGTCACCCATGAAGGCCGGCGAGCGGCGGTCCAGAAAATTGGCCGCGGCCGGCGTCAGCTCATAAGTGCCATCATGTTTGGACAGTAAACCCTGAATGGTCAGGAAATCACAAAGGATGCGCACCCCGCGCTCAGTGGCTCGGGTACGCTCGGCCAACGCCGCCGGGTGGGCGGCGCCGGAACCAATGGCGGTGAACAGATCGAGCTCGATTGCAGCCCGCAAGGCTTCAGTCTGTTGATAGGCCCACATCGCGGCAAACACCGGCTCGGGCGATGGAGGGGTGGCTTGAGTCCTCGTCGGCATGATTCCTCCGGGAAGAAAGAGCGCGCCAGACGCGTATTCAGCCATCATATAACGGCGCCCAAGCAGCATCTCTGCATGCTTCCGCTTTGGGGCCGGACCTTTGCGAAAGCGTCAGCGCCTAAAAGTAAAAGCGGCCGTGCCGCTTTGAAGCGATAAGCCGTACGGTGGGTGACGGAACCGAAGTTCCCCCGCCTGCGTATACTTTCATGGGTAAACTCTATGCCCCAATCCCGCCCCTCGATCTTCGGCGCCTTGCTCCTGATCGCCCTTGGCGTGCTGCTGCTGCTGCCGCATCCGTTGGGATTTTGGAACTTCGCCGCTCACTATTGGCCGGTGCTGCTAATCTTTTGGGGCGCCATTCGGCTGATCGAGTTTTATCTTCCCGCGCACGCCGCCCCGGGCAGATTATCCGGCGGCGAGGTGGTGCTGATCATCTTTCTCATCTTTTTCGGGGTCCTCTTCAGCGTCGCTTATCACTATCGCCATTCCGGGTTCGCGCATTGGGTCGGCTTTCACAATGCCTGGTATTGGGGCAATCACTACAGCTACCAGGCTCACGTCCAGGCCGCGCTGCCGTCCGGCGCCCAGGTCCAGGTCATCGGGGGCCATGCCAGCATCACCCTGCTGGCCGGCTCCTCGTCCCGCCTCGATCTCGATAATGCCGTCACCGTCTATTCTCGCGACGCCGCGCACGCTCAGGCACGGTTTCAATCGCACCAGCCGCAAATCGAGCGCCAGGGGAATGTGGTGATGGTTTGGCCCACCGGACATGGCGAAGCTAACCGCATGGTCTCGCATCTCCGCCTGACCCTGCCGCCCAGCATTCCGGTTTCCGTCCAGGTGCGCGATGGCGGCTTGCATTTCCAGAACTGGAAGGCCCGGCTTAGCCTGGAAACCGGCGATGGCAATGTCGAAGGCGGCGGGCTGGCGAGCGACATTAACGTGCAGCATAACGGCGGCGATATCAGCCTCAGCCAAGTCGCCGGCGCGGTGAGCGCTCAAGGGCACGGCGGCGATTTGCACCTCAGCGACATCACGGGACCGGTGAATATTTCCGGCGACTATACCGGCTTTGTCGAGTTGAACCGCCTGGCGGCTCCGGCCGTATTTAGTTCTCAACGCGCACAGATCAGGATGGCCCGGCTGCCGGGAAAAATGACCTGGAGCATTGGGCATTTATCGGCGGAGCGGGGCGTGGGCCTGCGCATCACGACGCGCGATCAGGACGTGAATCTTTCCGGGTTTCAGGGCGGGCTGCGCCTGGAGGACCGCAATGGCTCGCTGCATCTTCAGGCGGCGCGGCTGGACGGCCCGATTCAGGCCTCAACCCGCGAAGGCGACATCACGCTAGTGCTTCCTGGCGACGCTTCCTTCGAGTTGAACGCCGATGCCAGCAACGGCGCCGTTCATAGCGACTTTCCGCTGCTCATGCGCGGCGGCATGCGGTCGGGCCAGAACGTGAGTGGCCCCAGCGTAGTTCAAGGCCGCGTTGGCCAGGGTGGTCCCGCCATCACCTTGAGCACCACCGACGGCTCCATCCACTTGCGCAAAGCCGCCGCCAGCCATTAAAACCGATTCAAAATCCGGGATACCAGATCATGCGCGATCTCGGTGCTCATGCGCTGGTACGCCAGCGTGTCTTCTTCGATGAAAGAGGCCGTCTGCTCGCCCACCTGATACTGGTCCTGAAAGATCATGTGCTGGCTGTTGAACAGCGCGCGGCCCGTACGCTCGTCGGTAAACGAAGCTGACATTTCAAGCAACACCTGGATCGTGGTCGCCCGGCCGGTGGAGGGGTCGATGCTGACCGGAGTGGTGCGGGTCAGCAGCAGGGAAGCGCGCAGGACCGCATCGCTGCCGGAAGTGCGCGCCCGCACGCGGGCCTGGGTGCGCGCGATCAATTCGCGCACCACCGCCGCGGTGATCATCTGGGAAAGGCGCGGAATGCGCGTGTGATTGACAAAGGGGGGCACGGCGATGATCCGGATATGCCGCGTCAGCGCCGGCATCGAGGTGGTCAGCCGATAACCGCAACCGGCGAGGGTGGGGAAGGGCAGCAGCGCCGCCACCAGCAGCGTCCGGGAAAGCCAGGGCCTTTTGCGGCGTGCCATGTTTTATTGCACCTGCTCCGCCAGCGCCATTTCCGCCAGTTTTGCCGCCGATTGGGCTGCCAGCCGCAGGCGATCGAGCGCACAGAAGATCCAGCAGCCGTTCGGCTGCAGCGTATCGGGCCGCACCGGTCCTATCAGCGCGTCTTCGGCGCTGCCGGCGGCCAGCATATCGGGTGCAGTTTCCTGGGCGTGCAGCGCCCGGCTGAGCGCGCCGGTATCGAGCTGGACCCGGGTTTGTACGTAAACGCTGAGCCCATGCCCATAGAACCAGGGGGCTTGCAGCACCTGCAGGCCGGGACGTGTGGCCGCCAGGTCCGGCTCATTGGCAAGTAAGCGTTCCAGGTGCCGGCCGATTGAGGCCGCCGTTTCCGCCAGACCCGGCTGAATCTCGACCGGCAGGCCGGCATGAACATTAAAGGCCGATTGCGCGCCGAAGACTTCTGTCGGCAGCGGCTGGAAATTCAGGATGTTGCGGGTTTGCGCCTGCAACTCCTCCATGCCAGGTTGTCCAAATTCGCTGGCGGGCTGTAACAGCATGGCCGCCGCGGCATCGATAGCGGTCAGCCCGCCAATGCGGGACAGCAGGCTGGCCAGCAATGCTGCCACCGGATGCGGGATGACCCACAACCGTCCGGTGTCGGCGGCCAGCGGGCGGCTGCTCCATTGTTCCGGCGTGAGGCACTCCGCGCCCGGCTCATCCAACAGCTCGCCGCTGAGATCGAAAATGCGCGCGCCGCCGTGACGGGCCGCCTCATACCAGCGCCGCGTTTGCGCCGTCGGGCCGGCGAAAAATACCGCCGCGGCGCCCGCCAGCGCCGTTTCGCTGATCGGCTCGAGCCCTTCCGCGCTTTCCTCGAGCGCCGATTCCGGCGTAGAGCCGGCATCGTCCAGCAGCCGTACCCCCGCGGAAAAGCGATGCTGCCGCAGCACTTGGTCCAGTTCGCGGCCCTGCAAGCTTCCCGCGCCGGCGATGATGACCTCGAGGCGCGGCATCAGGCGGCCTCCGGATGCCGGCGACTGCGGCGCCAGTAATACGTCAGCCGCCACAGAATCGCCGAGCCGGTGTAAGTGACCGCGACGCCGAGCAGTACAAGCTCGGAAAAAAACCAGATGGCGCCAAACAACAGCGCGATCAGCATCACCGTTTCCCAGGTCCGGCGGCGGCGCAGATTGATGTCTTTGAAGCTGAAAAATCTCCAGGTGCTGACCATGAAATAGGAGAGCAACAGCATCAGCGCCAGCCAGGCGATTGCCGCCAGGCCATTGGTGTTGGGCTGCCCGAATTGGAAATTGCGCGAAGCGAAAAAGTGCACCACGGCGGCGGACATTCCCGCCGCCGCCGGCGTGGGCATGCCGACAAAGTATTTTCGTTCGTCGCGGCCGGGATTCGAAGGCTTGGCGTCGCCGCTCATGATATTGAACCGCGCCAGCCGCGCCGCGCAGGCGATAACGAAGAGAAAACAAACGATTTGGCCGGCGTGGTCGAGCGGCTGATATTGCGAGCCCGGCAAGAGCAGAAAACGTATGCCCCAGATGTAGGCTAATAACGCCGGGGCGACGCCAAAGCTAATCACATCGGCGAGCGAATCGAACTCCCGTCCGAAAGCGCTGGAGGAGTTCGTAAGGCGCGCGATGCGTCCATCGAAGCCGTCCAGCAGGATAGCCCAGCCGATCGCCTTAGCCGCGGCGTCCAGATGCCCGGCTTGACGGCCTAAGCTGGGATCGCGCAATTGCAGCGCCAGACAGGCTTGCTGGATCGAGTACCAGCCCATGCCCAGATTGGCGACGGTAAAAAGCGAAGGCAACAGCGCCACACCCCGTCGAAACGGGCGCCGGCGGCGATGGAGTTTCAGCTCGGGTTGCGTTTGCTGCATAGGCTCAGGCCTCCGCCGCGTCCCTCGGTCGCGCCTGAGCGCCGGTCGGCAGCGGCAGCCGCGCCAGCACGGAACTGCCCCCGCGCACATGCGCTCCGGGCTCGATCAGCAGTTCCGCCCGCTTCGGCAAGTATAGGTCGACACGCGAGCCGAATTTAATCAGTCCGACGCGCTGCCCGCGTTCCAGCCAATCGCCGCGTTGCGGCCAGAACACGATCCGCCGGGCCAGAAGTCCGGCAATCTGCACGAATTCCACTTCGCCCTGTTCGCCTTCCACTTGCACCCGGTTTTGCTCGTTTTCCACGGATGAGCGGGGATTGAGAGCATTCAGAAAGCGTCCCTGGCGATAGTCCACACCGGTCACTTTTCCGGCAATGGGCGCGCGATTGACATGCACGTCGAAAATGGAAAGAAAGATGCTAACCCGCGTACCCGCCGGCGTTGGCTCGATCGAGCTGACCCGGCCATCCGCCGGACTGACCACCATATCCGGGCTAGCGGGAATCACGCGCTCGGGGTCGCGGAAAAAGTAGAGGAAGAAAGCGGCCAAAACCCCTGCCGGTATCCAACCCGGCCATCCCCACAACCAAGCCAGCCCGCCGCCGGCCAACAATGACGCGGCAGCATAATAAAATCCATCGGCAATCACTGGCGCATTATATCAGCCCGCTACGGCTGCCCTCCAGTGGCGGAGCTAACGGGCTCACCCCGGCTCGGAATCATGCCAGAGGCGCTGAAATAACCCACGCCTGTCCCTTAATTTTTATGGGGCTTGGTTGCGCTCGCGCTTAATCCGCCGAATCCGCCTTATGCAGGTACTTGATATGGGATTTATAAATCATCAAATTGGGCTGACCTTCCCGATTGAGCTTGATGCAGTGCCGGTCGTACCACTCAATCACTCCGGAAACCTGCTCGCCATCGCGCAGCACCACCACCATCGGGGTTTTGGCCTGCATTTGCTTCAGATAATAAAAATTTTCGGCATTGGTCTGGTCGGGTGGCACCGGCTTGCGCATCGGCCGCGGTGCCGGCCCGTTGGCCGGCATGGGAGCACTCATCGCCGGACGCGCCTTGGCCGTCTGTTCACGCGCCATCTGTTCGCGAATTTCCGACAAGGATGGGCGTATAAGTTTACGGTTAGCCAGCACTTCGCTTTCAGGGCTGCGGCGATTTCCAGTCTCAATGATTGCCATGTTGCTACCCCGCCGAAAGAAGATTTAACTCCGGTGTGGTCCTCCCGAACTTCAAGCCATCCGTACTCGCAATGCCCACGCATCCCAGGCCAGCGATCGGTGTTGATTGCGGCGAAGCCCGCGGAGGAGTCGATCCAATTGCTCTACTGCCTGCTCCAGTTGCTCCCAACTCATCTCCCGAGCCCAGCCAGTCAGCCGTTCCCGGATATCGCTGTTCCGAATCGCGGATGAGCGCCCCGATTTCAGATACAGAAGATCTTGCAAGACACTATATAGAATTTCCGCCAGCATTTCAATCTCTTCCTTGCTCAGCCGCAGATTCTCGGTTAGCGGAAATAACCGCTCATACTGACTCGCCGCCAGAGTCGCCGAAAGCAATTGAAGCAAAGTCTGCCGGCGCGCGCGCCAAGCCGCGAGATCCAGGCTCAGCGCCCGTCCCGGCGCTCCTTGCGCCAGGTTTAGTAGCAACTGACGGTCGTCAGAACGCAGTTCCGGGCGCCGGGTTTTGAGCCATTCGGCCAAGGCCAAATCCGCGATCGGCGCCAGCGGCACCGCCAGGCAGCGTGAACGCACCGTGGACAACAATTCCGCCGGCTGCTCCGCCAGCAGCGCCAGCGTGGCGTCCGGCGGCGGCTCCTCCAGCAGCTTGAGCAGCGCGTTCTGCACCATCCAGCGTGCCTGGTCAAATGCGGGGACAATCAGCAGCCAATGCCGTCCCGGGTCGGGGCGCAGGCTGGCCAGGCGCGCGATTTCCCGCGCCTGGGCCATGGAAAGAAAATCGCCGTCGGGGGGAAAGTAAAGAATTTGCGGATGCATGCGCACCATCAGCGGCGCGCTTTCCTTGGCCCGCGTTTTTATTTGTTCCTGGCGGAAGCTCAGCGCTTGTTCCCAACGTTCCTGCCCGGCATCCCAGCCGGCAAACTCGCGGCAGCTCACGCACTCGCCGCAAAAATCACCCGGCGAGGGTGGTTGCCGGCAGTTCAGGGCCAATCCCAGTGCGAGCGCGCAGGTCGTCTTGCCCACGCCTGGCGGTCCGCTGAGCAGCAGGGTACGGTTGCGCTCGCTGCCGGCGGCCAATCCCGCCAACTGCTCGCGCGTGACGGTTTGCGCCAGGATGTCGTTCCAGCTCACTGTGCCTGGCCTCGCACGGACTGGCGGCGCGTCGCGGCGAAGGCTTCGACCTCGTGCCAGATACGTTCAGCCACTTGTTGTTCCGGCGCCGCGGACTCAATCAATCGGCAGCGTTCCGGCTCCCGCCGGGCAAGCTCAAGGTACGCGGCGCGCACGCGCTCGAAGAACGCCGCGCCTTCCGCTTCAAACCGCCCCTCCTGCGATCCGGATCGGACCAGGCGCGCGCGCGCGCGTTTCAGGCTGATGCTCAGTTCCACATCTAAAATCAGCGTCAAGTCCGGATAACAACCGGGAACTAGCAGCTCATGCAATTGCCGGATCGTATTGGAATCGATGCCGCGGCCCGCGCCCTGGTAGGCCAGCGAAGCGTCGCTGAAACGGTCGCACAGAACCCACTCTCCCCGCTGCCGTGCAGGCTCGATGATCCGCGCACAGTTTTGCGCCCGCGCGGCAAACATCATGGCCAGCTCTGCGGCCGGAGCGATCGGCTCCGGCGAAGGTTCCAGCAGGAGCCGCCTCAAGCCGTCGCCCAGCGCCGTCCCACCCGGTTCGCGCGTTACCGTAACCCGCTCGCCCGCGGTGCGCAGCCGCTCCGCCAAATAGTGGAGTTGCGTCGTTTTGCCGCTGCCGTCCACGCCCTCGATCGTAATAAAAGGGCCTAATTCCAACACGCCTGTTATGGTAGCAGTTTCGCTTTGCTCGCTGGAGCGCGGGCCAGTTCCCATGCCGCCGCCAGCCGCTGCTTCCGCCTAAACTGAAAGCTATGGATCTGGCCGACCGCTTAGCCGCGATTAAAGAACGCATGGCTGCCGCTTGCGCCCGCGCCGGACGTCCGGCCGGCTCGGTACGACTGATGGCGGTAACCAAAAACCAGTCCGCCGCGCGCGTCCGCGAAGCGTATGAGCTGGGGCTGCGTCTGTTTGGCGAGAATCGCGTGCAGGAAGCCGAAGCCAAGCTGCCGCTGCTGGCCGGCTGTGAGGCCGAATGGCACCTGATCGGGCCGTTGCAAGCCAACAAGGCCTCCCGCGCCCTGGCTCTTTTCCATACGATTCAATCTCTTGACCGGCCGGAATTGGCGCAGCGCTTGGACCGGCTGGCGCGCGCGCGCGGCCGGCGCTTGCCGGTATTGCTGGAAATCAATCTCGCTCGCGAGCCGCAGAAATCTGGTGCGCATCCCGAAGCCGCCCCCGCGCTGGCCGGCGCCGTCCTCCGCTGTCTCAATCTCGAGTTGCGCGGCTTGATGGCCATTCCGCCGGCAGCCGCGACGGCGGGGGAGTCGCGGCCGTATTTTGCGCGCCTGCGCGAGCTGGCGGAAAATTTGCGCCGCGAATCGGGACTCGCTCCGGCGCCGGCCTGGGAACTTTCGATGGGCATGTCAGCAGATTACGAGATGGCCATCGAGGAAGGCGCCAGCCTGATCCGTTTGGGAACAGCCTTATTTGGCGCGCGCGGCGCCTGAATTCGCCGTTTATCCTTTTCGCAGCGCCAGCGCCGCGCTGCCCAGCCGCGCGCCCAGCCAGACCAGCGCCAACCCCAGCACCAGATTGAGCGTCATATTCGCTCCGGCGAGCAGCCATCCGCCGCGCCGCGATAGGCGCAGGGTTTCGAACGCGAACGTGGAAAAGGTGGTGAGCGCGCCAATAAAACCAACGCCGATGACCATGCGCAGCTCGGGCGAAATCCAGCTCCCCTGTTCGCCCAATTCCATGATCAGTCCCAGAAAAAAGCAGCCGGAGAGGTTTACGATCAGCGTGCCCAGCGGAAACCCCGGGCCCCAGAGATCCACCGCCAGGCGTGAAATACCCCATCGCACCAGCGCACCCAGGGCTCCCGCAAGGGCGAGATAAAAGACCGTCATGCCCACACTCCTGAAAGGGCGGGACAGCGCCGCGTACCTGGCGGCACACGGCCTTTCCATGCCCATGAATTTCAGGAGTTATCAGTCCGGCCGGGTGATTGCGGGCTGGACGGTTATGAAGCGAACGTCGCTTCCCGGGCGAACTCCATCCCCGGTGATGGGATTGGCGCTTACAAGAACACCACCGTCTGCAGGCCGCTGATTTCGAACGTCTTGCGGCAGCGCGGATTTAAGCAGCTGACTTTATCGTCGCGCCGCACCAGGTAGGATTGCGCCTTGGCAAAGCGGACCCGGTCTTCGGCATCGGCGCGGGCCGGCAAGGCGGTTTTTTTCCGGCGCTCGATCCACATCAGCGCATATTGGTTCGGCTGCCGGCAGTGTGGACACACCAGTTGCGCCGGCTTGGGCCGGGGCGTCTCATCGAAAAAATCCCGTTCCTGCAGGTTCATGGCAATCCTATCAGGCGCGCACGTGCAGCCAGTTTTCCGGCTCCGGCGCGGTTTGCGCCACGCGCGCCGCCAGCCGCTTGGCCAACTCGTAAAATGGGCGGCCGGTGATCGATTCCGGCCCTTCCGTCGCCGCCGGCCTTCCCGCGTCGCCGCCGGCCCGCACGCTCGGGTCGAGCGGCAGGCTGCCCAAAAAGGTCGTCTCGAATTCCGCCGCCATGCGCTCGCCGCCGCCCTGGCTGAAAATATCCACGCTGTGCTGGCAATGCGGACACACGAATGAGCCCATGTTCTCCACCAGCCCCAGCACTTCAATATTGAGGTGGCGAAACATGTTCAGCGCCTTGCGCCCGTCTTCCAGCGAAACTTCCGAGGGAGTGGTGATCACGACGGCCCCGCTTAAGGAAGTGGTTTGCGCCAGCGTCAAGGAAACGTCGCCGGTGCCCGGCGGCAGGTCGATCAACAGGTAATCGAGTTCGCCCCAGGCGACCTGACGCAGGAATTGCTGGACCGCGCTATGCAACATGGGGCCGCGCCAGATTACCGGCTTATCGCCGGGATTGAGAAAGCCCATCGAAATCAGCCGTACTCCGTACTGCGCCAGCGGCTCGATGCGGTTGCCGCCCACTACCCGCGGCATCTGGTTGATGCCCATCATGCGCGGGACATTCGGGCCATAAACATCGGCGTCCATCAAGCCTACCGATGCGCCCAGTTCCGCCAGCGCGATGGCCAGATTGACCGAAATGGTGGTTTTACCCACCCCGCCTTTGCCGCTGCCGATAGCGATGATGTGTTTCACGCCGGGCACGCCGATTTTTTCGGGTGCGGCCGGTGGCGCGGCGGCGCCGCGCGGGGGATCGTGCTTCAACTCGACGCCTTTAATGCCCGGCAGCCCCAGCAGCACCCGCTTGGTTTCCGCCTCCAGGTAACGGCGCGCGGCTTCGCTCGGCGGCGAGGGGCGTAAGGTTAGGTAAACGATGCCGTCTTTATAGGCCAGATCATGCACCAGATGCAGGCTAACCACATCGCGTCCGAGATCGGGAGCCTGGACCCCGCGCAAAGCTTCTATGATCGCCTCCGTGCCTGGTACGTCGCTCATATGCTTTTATTATACGAGACAGGCGTGGCGGACTCCGCCGCGTCTCGATGCCACGCTATGATCGTCATTGTCAGCCTCAATCCGGCAGTGGATAAATACCTTCGCCTCGCGCAACTGCGCTTGGGCGAATACCAGCAGGTGGAAGAGGTCGTGACCTCGGCCGGCGGCAAGGGTATCAATGTGGCCGGCGTGGCCCGCGAATTGGGCGAAGAGGTGGCCGTACTCGGTTTCTTTGGCGGCTATACCGGCGATTTCCTCCTCTCCGAGCTGGAAAAAGAAGGTGTGCGCGCCATTCCCGTCCGTATCACTCACCCCACCCGCGTCGCCTTCGTCGTGGTGGAGCGGGGCGAGCGCCGTGAAACGGAAATTGTCGAGCCCGGCGCCCCCTTTACTCCGGCCGAGCTCGGCCGCTTGCGCGCGCATCTGGCCGATGTGACCCGAGACGCCAAGGTTGTGGTGCTTTCCGGCAGCGTGCCGCCGGTCGCCGAGCGCGGCATTTATGCGCAACTATTGTCGGATTGCTCCGCCGCCGCCTTGACCTTGCTCGACACCTCGCAGCCGTGGCTGCAAGCCGGACTGCGCGGCCCGCGCCCGCCCGACATGATTAAACCGAACCGCCGCGAGGCCCGGCAATTGCTCGGCCGCGAGCTCGACGCTCCGGCGGATTTCCGCCAGGCGCTGGACGAGTTATCGGCCGTGGTCGCCACCCCCATGATTTCCGATGGCCCGCATGGCCTTTATGCTCGCCATGGCGGCGCCTATTGGCACGCGCAGCCGCCCGAGTTGGAGGTGGAAAACTCCGTCGGCTCAGGCGATGCCGCTGTCGCCGGCCTGGCTGTGGCCTTGGCCCGCGGTGAGGCATTTCCCCAGGCTCTGCGTCTCGCCGCCGCCTGCGGCGCCGCGAATGTGCTCACTAAGGAATGCGCCCAGGTTCGCCGCGCCGATGTCGAGCGCCTGCTGCCTCAAATCGAGATCGATCAGAATTTGTAAGTCCCACCTTCAACCGAAAAACCAGAGAACAAGGCCCTCCTCGGGAAACCTGATTTTTATCTTCGAAAATGGAAAAATTTTGTCATATGATTTCCGCCAGGAGGCTCCTACCATGGACGTACTGTTTCTGATTGGACGTATCCTGCTGGGCGGTTTCTTCCTGATGAGTGGCTTGAATCACTTTACCAAAGCCCAAATGATGGCCGGCTATGCCGGTTCCAAAAAAGTCCCCGTCCCTGCCGTCGCGGTCGTGGGCAGCGGCGTGCTGATTGTGCTCGGCGGCTTAAGCCTGATTCTCGGCGCGTGGCCGCGCATCGGCGCTTTGCTGATCGCGGTCTTCCTCGTGTTCGTCACCCCGGCCATGCATGATTTCTGGACCGTCTCCGACCCGCAGCAGCGCATGGGCGAGATGATCAATTTTCTGAAGAATATGGCCTTGCTCGGCGCCATGCTGATGTTGCTGGCCGGCCTGACTCAATGGCCGCTCAGTCTGCGCCCGTAGCCGGCTGAATGCCGCTGCGCGATAATCCACTTCACCCTGAATCCCCGGTCCCGGCCCTGACCGCATCTAAACGGGTTAGATGGGATCGTTAACGGAATATCGCCGCCGCCGGCATTTCCAGCAGACACCCGAACCGGCCGGCGCGCCTGCCGCCAAACCGGCCGCGCCCGCGGAGAAACTGCGCAACCCCGGCTTGCAATTGCAGGCCCGGCCGCAGCCTCGCCGCTTTTGCGTGCAAGAGCACCATGCCTCCCGGTTGCATTACGATTTCCGCCTGGAAATGGACGGCGTGCTGAAAAGCTGGGCCGTTCCGAAAGGTCCCACCCTTGATCCCGACGTCCGCCGCCTGGCGATGCAGACCGAAGATCATCCCCTGGAATATTTGAAATTCGAAGGCGCTATTCCCGAGGGTAATTATGGCGCCGGCGAGGTGCTGGTCTGGGATTTGGGCGAATACGAGTGCGTCGGCGCGGTTCCCCCGGTGAAGCAGTGGGAGCGCGGCTCGTTGAAGTTCCGCCTGCGAGGCAAAAAACTGCGCGGCGAGTTTGCTTTGGCGCACATGAATTCTCGGCGCGAGGGCAGCCAGGGCAATGAGTGGCTGCTGATCAAAAAACATGATGATGCGGCGGTATACGGCGACTCGGTCGAGAAGCATCCCGGCTCGGTGTTGCGCGGCCCCCGCGCCAGGAGGCCGCCGCGGACTGCGGCGAAAAGCCGCCCCGAGTCTCCCAACTCGCGCAAGCCCCGGCGCGCCAAAGGATTTGGGGATCAGGGTGTGCAAACCGCCGGCTTGAAGTCCACGCCCGCGCTGGCCGACGCCCCGGAAACGCCCCCGGCGCAGGCCGCGCCACCGCCGGAGGTGCCGCTCCCTCCGGCCAGGCATGCCGATTTCCCGCCTGAAGCCCGGCGGGTGGCCATGCCCGCCGAACTGCCGCCCATGCTGGCCGTGCTTTCCGAAACCGTGTTTTCTTCCGCCGATTGGCAATACGAGATCAAATGGGACGGCGTTCGCTGCCTGGCCGCAGTTCAGGCCGGCCAGTCGCGGCTGTTTTCCCGCAACCGGCGCGAGATTACCGCCGTCTATCCCGAACTGTCCGGACTGGCGCAAGCCGTGGAAGCGAAAACCGCCTGGCTCGATGGCGAAATCGTCGCGCTCAATCGCGAAGGCCGCAGCAGCTTTCACGATTTGCAGCAACGCATGAATCTCACCGATGAGGCCGGGATTGAAGCCGCTCGCCTGAAATTCCCGGTGACTTTTTACCTTTTCGACCTGCTTTACCTGGATGGGCGCTCTCTCCTGCAGGCGCCATTGAGCGAGCGCCGCCGCCTGTTGCGCGAGCGCCTGCGCCCCTCCGCCTTCATTCGCTATTCCGATGCCGTAGTGGGTGAAGGCGAGCGGTTGTTCGCGCTGGCGCGGCAACGCCAGCTTGAAGGCATCATTGCTAAACGCTTGGCCTCCGAATATCGCCCGGGCGCCCGTTCGCGCGATTGGCTGAAATTTAAGCTGGTGCGCTCGCAAGAAGCGGTAATTCTCGGCTATACCGACCCGCGCGGCTCGCGCCGGCATTTTGGCTCATTGCTGCTAGGCGCCTACGACCCCGGCCGCCGGCGTTTCCGCTATATCGGCCACGTCGGCGCCGGCTTCAGCGATTCGGAGTTGGCGCGGCTGAAAGCCCGCCTGCATGGCATTCCCAAACCCGACGCGGCTATCGCCGGCCTACCCAGACTCCATGACGTGCATTGGACCCGCCCCGAACTGGTTGCCGAAATCCGTTTTCATCAGTGGACGCCCGATCGCAAGCTGCGCGCGCCGGTCTTCCTCGGTATCCGTGAAGATAAGTCGCCGCGCGAGGCGGTGCTCGAGCCGACATCCCGTTCCGAATCTTCGCCGGCGGAAAACTCGTGAAATTTGTCGCTAGCGTTTCCGCTCCCCATCCTCTGCGCCGCGGCGTCCTTCCGGTGCCGGCCGGAATGGATGCAGCCGTCGTCGATATTGACGGACAACCGATCAAGCTGACCCATCTGGAAAAGATTTACTTTCCCGATTCCGGCTATCGCAAGCGTGATTTGCTCGATTTTTATCGCGATGTCGCCGATTTCCTGGTGCCGCACCTGCGCGGACGCCCGTATTCCATGCTGCGGTATCCCAACGGCATCGCCGGCCAGTCGTTTTTTCAGAAAAATGCCGGCGCGCGCCTTCCCGAATGGGTAAACAGCGCCGAGATTTTGAGCGACAATGAACGCGGCCGCATCCGCTTCGTGCTTTGCGACAATGCCGCCACGCTGCTCTATCTGGTGAACCTGGGCTGCATCGATCACCATGTCTGGATGAGCCGCGCCGCGACTCCCCAACAGCCCGATTTCGTGCTGCTCGATCTCGATCCCGGCCCTCGCGCCGGCTTTGCCCGCGTGCTCGAGGTGGCGCGCGCCATTCGCGCCGTGCTTGAGCGCTTCGAAATTCGCGCCTGCCTGAAGACTTCCGGCGCCACCGGCTTGCACATCCTCATTCCTCTCGGCCCCGGACACACGTACCGCCAATCGGCCGATTTCGCCGCCCTGATCATGCGCTGCGCCGCCGAGCGCGTCCCGGGCCTGGTCACTGAAATTTGGCCGGTGCGCCGCCGCCCTCCCGACCGCGTCTATCTGGATTTTCGCCAGAACGCCTATGGCAAAACCCTTCCGCCGCCTTATGCCGTTCGCCCGCGCGCCGGTGCGCCGGTCTCCACCCCATTGGCTTGGCGCGAATTGACCCCTCGCCTCGATCCTGCCGTCTTTACCCTGCGGACCCTGGGCCGACGCCTCGATCGCTATGGCGATTTAATGTCCGATATCCTTCCCGGCCGCGCGCCCCAAAGCCTTGCCCGGTTGCTTGCCCGCATGGAGTCCGTGCAGGACTTGAGCCCGCAAAAGTCGGCCTAGTGGACAGCCCATTGAAAACTGGGAACGGGAAAGTTTTTTCCGTTATGATTAAACTTCGCCGCCAAAACTGAACGTTACGCCTGCCGGGCGTGAGCTTGCCCTCGCCTTCCGATTAACGGCCAGGGCAAGGCGAAACGAGATCTCCGCGGAGAATAAGGACGCAATGCAAGCCCGCCCGGGGGGAATTGCAGCGAGCATGTCCCAAGCCATGCGAAACTGACCGCCCGCTAACCATGCCATTGCCGATCGAAATTCACCTTTACAACACCCTCAGCCGCGCACTTGAGCCGCTGCGTCCGGCCGAAGACGCCCGCTTGCGCATGTACACCTGCGGGCTGACCGTCTACGACTACGGCCACATCGGCAACTACCGTACTTTCGTTGCTGTGGATATCCTCCAGCGCTTCCTGGAAAGCGAGGGATACCACCTCGAGACGGTGCTCAACCTTACCGATATTGACGACAAAATGATAGACCGGGCGCAGCGCGCCGGGCGCAGCGTGCGCGAACATGCGGAAATCTATGCCCGCGCCTTCGCCCAGGACATGGAGTTTCTCGGCCTGCGCCGTCCCGATCACCTCGTCCGCGCCACGGACTTCATTCCCGACATGATTGCCTGGATCGAGCGCCTGGTCGCTGCCGGCCATGCCTATGCCAGCCAGGGCTCGGTCTATTTCCGCGTTTCCAGCTTCCCGGCTTATGGACGCCTTTCGGGCAAACCGCTCGAAGAGCTACAATCGGGCGCCCGCGTGGATAGCGATCAGTACGAAAAAGAACAAGCCCGCGATTTCGTTCTGTGGAAGGCGCACAAGCCGGGCGAGCCCGCCTGGCCCAGTCCTTGGGGCCCGGGCCGCCCCGGCTGGCACATCGAGTGCTCCGTCATGTCCATGAAGCTGCTGGGCGAAAGCTTCGACCTGCATGCCGGCGGCGCCGACTTGATTTTTCCCCACCACGAAAATGAAATCGCCCAGTCCGAGGCGGTGACAGGCCGCACTTTTGTCCGCCATTGGCTGCATGTCGAGTTCCTGCTGGTCAACGGTGAAAAAATGTCCAAGTCGCTGGGCAACTACTATACATTGCGCGACCTGGCGGCTCAGGGCTTTCATGCCAGCGGTATCCGTTATCTGTTGGCCTCGGTCCCGTACCGGAGACAATTGAATTTCACCCTCGACGGCTTGCGCCAGGCCGAGGCCGCCGTCGAACGCCTTCGCGCCTTCGGCGACCGCCTGCGCCGCGCCACCCTGGAAAACGCCGATAATGTCGAGCTCCAGGCCGCCATCGAGGCCGCCGGGTTGCGTTTCCGCGGCAGCTTGGCCGAAAACCTCAATACCGCCGGCGCTTTGGCGGCGATTTTCGACCTGCTCCGGGCTGGCAATCAGGCCCTGGATCAAAATGCCATGGGTCTCGGTCACCGCGAGGCGATTGAGCGCCTGCTGGCTCGTTTCGATTCCATTTTCGGCATCATCGAAACCGATGACCGCCGGCGCATGGAAGCTTATGGCAACGAGCTTCATCCTGTGGAAGCCACTCTTGCCGACGAGGCAGTGGAGCAACTTCTGGCCCGGCGCGCCGCCGCTCGGCTCGAACGCAACTACGCCCTCGCCGATCAGTTAAGGACGCAATTGGAAACCGCCGGAATTGTAGTGGAAGATACCCGCGATGGCCAGGTCCGCTGGCGCAGAAAATAGGTCCAAGTCTATGGAAATAAAAAACTTGAGTCCGCTCCAAAAAGAGAAACTTTGAGGGGGAGGACTACATCTAAAAAATGCAAGCGGAAAAAAGGCTTGGGGGAAATCCACTTATAGCGGTAAAATGCTTGGATTTGAGGCTCTAGCCTCGATTCCTCCACCCTCTTTTCCCTCAACCATAGCCTTTCCGGGAAGGCTATAAGGAGTTGACGTGGCGATTGAAGACAAATTTGACGAAATTAAAAAACTGATTCACGCAGATAAGGAAAAAGGCTATCTGGCGGAAGAAGAAGAAGCGGAAATGATGCCATCGGCGGAAGCCCACGGCGATGAGGAGGAGGGCTACGGGCTGGAAGACGAGCCGAAGGAATTGGAAACCGGCGACCTCGCTCATTTGGAAGAGGAAGAGCTGGACCTGACCCCGGGAGCGTTGGAGAAAACCAACGATCCCGTGCGCATGTACCTGCGCGAGATGGGTACCGTTCCCCTGCTCACCCGCGAGGGCGAAGTGGAAATCGCCAAGCGCATTGAGCGCGGGCAGCTTAAAGTCCTGAAGGCGCTCTCCCGCTCGCCGCTGATCATTCAGGAGTTGGTGACCACGGGTGAAGACCTGAAAGCCAAGGTCCGCAGCATTAAAGAAGTGGTCACCGTCGATATCGAAGAAGACGAGATCAGCGAAGAAGTGCTGGAAAAGCGGCTGTGCGAGATCACCGGCCTCATCGACCAGGTGGGCGCCGCTTATAAGCGCTGGCAGCAATACCAGGAAAAACTGGCCGGCTATAACCGCGCCAAACAGCCGCGCGAGCACCGCCGCACCCGTTACCATATCGCCCGCGCCCAAGTGGAAATTTCCCGCCTGATCCGCTCCGCCGGCTTTACCGCGCTCGAGATCCGGCGTCTGATCGAGCGATTGAGCAAGCGCGTGGACGAAATGCGGCCGCTGGATTCCCAATTGGGACGGATCGAGCGCCGCCTGGAGCAGACCCGCAGCCAGGATGCCCTGCGCGAGCTGCGTCGCGATCAGCGCCAGGGCCGCGAGCAGTTGGAGCAATTGGAAAAACAGGTCAATGCCAGCTTCGCCGAGCTGAAGCATAGCCGCCAGCTGATCATCGCCGGCGATCTGGAAGCCGAGCAGGCCAAGCGCGAGCTGATTGAAGCCAACCTGCGCCTGGTCGTTTCAATCGCCAAAAAATACACCAACCGCGGCCTGCAGTTTCTCGATCTCATCCAGGAAGGCAACATCGGCCTGATGAAGGCGGTGGACAAGTTCGAGTACCGCCGCGGCTATAAGTTTTCCACCTACGCCACCTGGTGGATTCGCCAGGCCATCACCCGCGCCATCGCCGATCAGGCCCGCACCATTCGCATCCCGGTGCACATGATCGAGACTATTAACAAGCTGATTCGCACCCAGCGCCAGTTGGTGCAGGAACTGGGCCGCGAGCCCACCAGCGAAGAGATCGCCAAGCGCATGGAAATCCCGGTGGTCAAGGTGCGCAAAGTGCTGAAAATCGCCCAGGAGCCGATCTCGCTGGAAACTCCCATCGGCGAAGAGGAAGATTCGCATCTGGGCGACTTCATTGAAGATCGCGGCGTGATTTCCCCCTCCGACGCGGTGATCAACATCAACCTCAAGGAACAGACTTCGCAGGTGCTCAAGACCCTGACCCCGCGCGAGGAAAAGGTGATCAAAATGCGCTTCGGCCTCGACGACGGCAGCGAGCATACGCTCGAGGAAGTCGGCCAGTCCTTCGCCGTTACCCGCGAGCGCATTCGCCAGATCGAAGCCAAGGCCCTGCGCAAGCTGCGCCACCCATCGCGCAGCCGCAAACTGCGCGCCTTCGTCGATTCCCTGGTCGAGTAAGGGATGAATTGCCGGCCGGCCACCGCCGGCTTGAACGCCCCGGCGCTTTGCCGGGGCGCGTGCCATAGAGTGGAAGTCCGGCTTTTCTTCAGGCAGCGGATTGCCGAGAGCTGGCTTTACACCTGCAGGACATCGCCTGGCCGCGCCACCGCCTGATAAAGCACCGGGTTGATGAAAAAGCCGATGAGCAGCCGCGAGATCAAGCCGGTGACGATGACGATTGCGAACGGGCGCTGCGTCGAAGATCCGATGCCGGTCGAAAGCGCCGCCGGCAGCAGGCCGAGGCAGGCCACCAGCGCGGTCATGGCGATGGGCCGCAACCGCAGCACCGAAGCCTCGCGCGTCGCTTGCCTGATTTCCACGCCTTCCAGCCGCAGCTTATTGATATAAGACACCAGCACCACGCCGGTCTCCACCGAAACGCCGGTCAGCGCGATCAAGCCAATGACAGAAGAGACGCTAAAGGGCGTATGGGTCAATTTCAGCGCCAGCAGCGAGCCTACCGGCACGGTCATGACCACCCCCAGCGCCACCGCAAAGGGGAATTTGAAATTGCCGTACAGCGCGAACAGGATCAGGAAAATCAGGCCGATGGTCAGCGGGCCAACAATGGTGAGCTGATGGCGGGCGGCGGTGTATTCGCCATATTCGCCCCCCCAGGTTATATGATAGCCGGGCGGCAGCCGGACGGTCTTCGCCACCGCGTGCTTGGCGGCGTTCACGGCGGAGGCCAAGTCGCGCCCGACGATGCTATATTGCACACCGATATAGCGTTCATTGTTCTGGCGGTAAATGAACGAGGCGCCGTTGCCGACGTAAATGTGGGCGAGCTGGCTGAGCGGAATCTGCTGCTGCCCGCCGGGAGCGCCCACCAGCAGCGCTCCAATCGCCTGCGGGCTGCGCCGGAATTGCGGCTCCATGCGCACCACTAAATCGAAGAGCTTTTCGCCCTGGATTACCTGCGTCGCCGCCTGGCCGCCGACCGCCGCCTGCACGACATCTTCGACATCGGCCACGTTAATGCCATAGCGCGCGATTTTGGCGCGGTCCACATGCACGATCAGGCTGGGCTGGCCCAACTCGCGCACCACGGTCAGGTCGGTGAAGCCGCGCACCCGGCCCAGCACGTTGCGCACCGCGAGCGCTTTGGTCTGTAGCACGCGCAAGCTGGGCCCGTAGATTTTTACTGCCAGCGCGCTTTTCAATCCGGTCAGCGCTTCGTCCACTGCGTCTTCCGCCGGCTGGGTGTAGTTGAAAATAATGCCGGGGTATTGTTGGAAGCGCCGGCTCAGCGCTTGAATCAACTGCTGTTTGGTATGAATCGGCCCGCGCTTCCAAACGGCATCGTTATAGGGATGCAGCCCGACATAGAACTCGCAATTGAAAAATCCGGTGGAGTCGGTGCCGTCGTCGGGACGCCCCAGTTCGGAGCCCACTACGGTGACTTGCGGATACGACATCAGGATGGAGCGGATCTGGGGCGCAATCTGCGCCGCCGCCCGCCAGGAAATGGTGTAGGGCATGGTGGCGCGCACCCAGAGCGCGCCCTCATCCAGGTGGGGCATGAACTCGCCCCCGATCGAGGGCGCCAGCAGCAGGCTGGCGCCGCACAGCAGCGCGCCGATCGACAGCGTGGTTTTCGGGAAATCCAGGCACCAATCCAGCCCTCGCGCGTAGACCCGCTTGAGCCATTCATAGGGCCGGTTGACCTTTTCCTTGACCCCGTGCCTGAACCACATCGCCGCCAGCACCGGCACCAGCGTCAGCGTCAGCAGGAGCGAGCCGATCAGTGCGAAGCCCATGGTATCGGCCATGGGGTGAAACAGCTTGCCGGAGGGCCCGTGCAGCGCATAAATCGGCAGATAACCGGCAATGATCACCGCGACGGAATAGAAAATCGGGCGATCCACGTCGCGCGCCGCCGCCACGATCACCTCGTGCAGCGAATACGGCTGGCCGTGCCGCAGGCCGAGTTCGCGGTAGATGTTTTCCATCATCACGACCGCGCCGTCAATGATGATGCCGAAATCGATAGCGCCGATGGAAAGCAGGTTGGCGGGCACGTCTTTGGCGTGCAGGCAGATAAAGGCGAACAGCAGCGCCAGCGGAATGGTCAGCGAAACAATCACCGCGGCGCGCACGCTGACCAGGAACAGCATGAGGATGACCAGCACCAGGATCATGCCGCGCAGCAGGTTGCCTTCCACGGTGGCGGTGGTGAGATGGATCAAATCCATGCGGTCGTAGAAGGGATGGATCTGCACATCCGGCGGCAGCACGCGGCGATTGAGATAGCGGGTTTCCGCCTCGATACGCTTGAGCACCACCTGCGCCTGCTGCCCGGTGCGCATTAAAATCACGCCCTCGACCGCGTCGTTGTCGTGCATGTAGCCAAACTCGCCCAAGCGCGGCGCGTGGCCGATCGTCACCTGGGCGACATTCTTCACCAGCACCGGCACGCCCTGCGAGCTGCCCAGCACCACGTCGCCAATGTCGCGCCGGTTGCGCAGCAGTCCCAGCCCGCGGACGTAATAGAACTGTCCGCCTTGGGAGTAAAATCCGCCGCCGGTATTGGCGTTGTTGGCGGCCAGCGCCTGAATCACCTGCGGCACCGTCAGGTGATAGCTATAAAGCTTGGCCGGATCGAGCAGCACCTGATATTGCATGACCGTGCCGCCGAAGCCGGAATCGTCCGCCACCCCGCGCACCGATTTGAAGCCGCGCTCCAGCACCCAATCCTCGATCGTTTTCAACTGCTGCGGGGTGTGATCGGGGCTTTCCAGCACATAACGGTAAACCAGGTCGCTGGGACTGGAGTTAGGGGAAAGCGAGGGCGTGATGCCGTTGGGAAGCGAAGCCTCGCTCATGCGCCGGGCGGCCAATTCGCGGGCGAAATAGATGTCCGTCGCGTTACTAAAGGTCAGCGTCACGTCCGAGAGGCCATACAGCGAGATGGAGCGCATCGCCCGCAGATGGGGAATGCCGTTCATCTGCAACTCGAGCGGCACCGTCACCAGCCGCTCCACTTCCTCGGCGGCGTGGCCGGGCCATTGCGTGATGATCTCCACCATCGGCGGGGAAAGGTCGGGGTAGGCGTCAATCGGCATTTTCCGGAAGGACAGCACTCCGCCCACCGCCAGAAAGGCGCAAAGCATCAGCACCAGAAATTGGTTGCGCAAGGCGAACTGTACGATGCGGTTAATCATGGAAGACCTTATCTGCGCCGCCCGAAGCGGTTATGCCCGAGGAGTGCCGCGCTCATCGGTTTTGGGCGCTGAACTGCAAAAACAGGCTGCCGTTGCCGATGACATGATCGCCGGCGCGCAAGCCGGCGACGATCTGGGTGACGCCGTTTTGGCTTTCCCCCACCGTGACCAGTTGTTCGCCAAATTGGCCGGGCGCCTGCTCGCGATAGACGAATGGCTGGTTTTCATCGTTGTGCAGCACCGCCGCGTCCGGCACCACCAGCGCCCGCCGAATCCGGCCGGCGGAAACCACGGCGGTCACGTACATGTCTTTTTTCAATTTCAGCCGGGGGTTGGCGGTGACGATGCGCACCTGCAGCGTGCGCGTGGACGGATCCACCGCGGGCGCGATGTAGGAAATGCGCCCGTGAAACGCTTGCGGGTAGGCATCGGTATGGATCGCCACCGGCTCGCCGGAGTGGATGAAGGCCATATCGTTCTGATAAACGTCGGCCAGGACCCAGACGGTGCTCATGTTCGAGATCAGGAAGGTCTGCGTACTGCCCGCCCGCAGCACCTGGCCGGGCGAAACCGAGCGGGAAACCACGGTGCCGGAAATCGGCGCCAGCACCGGGATTAAGGGCGCGTCTTCCTGCCGCACCGCCTGCCGCGGATGCCGCACCCCGAGTATGCGCAGCGCCTGGGCCGTGGCTACGAGATCGGCCTGCGCCTGGCGCAGGACCGATTGCGTCTTTTGCAACTGCTGCTGCGCGATGGCGTGGTGCGCGTAAAGGTCGGTGGCGCGGCGGTAATCGATCCGGGCCAGTTCGGCCGAGTCCTGATCCTTAATGTAGCGGGCGCGCAGGCGGCTGTAATTCGTGCTGTTGACGATGCACAGCGGCTGTCTGGCGCGCACCTCCTCGCCGGGCTGGGCCAGCACCTGTTGCACCTGCCCATCGAGTTGGGAAATAACCGGGGTGGTGGCGAACTGGTTATAAGTCACCGTGCCGGCCAGGCGCAGCACGCGCGCCAGCGGCCGCGGCTCGACCGCGACCACCTGCACGTGCCCGCGCTGCGCCGGTGGGATGGTGAACAGGTGGGCGTGCGGGCCGCGCCCGCGACCCGCAAAGGAGGTCATTTTGCGGGCATTGCGGCCGCATCCGGCCAGGACGCCGGCCAACGCCAACGCCGCGGCTAAACCGGCCGGCGCCGCAAGAAGCCGGGCCGCCGCACGCCCGTGATGAATAGGGGAAGTTGGTTTCATGGAAGTTTCCGTGTGCCCACCGCGTCAAACATCTGTTCGCGCGCCAGCAGGGCATTCGCCAATGCCTGGCGGTAAGACAGTTGCACATTGCGATAGCTGCGTTCCGCGTCGAGAAAATTCAGCAGGCTGACCGCGCCGTGCTGGTAAGCATAGGCACTGATGTCGCGCGAGGAGCGCGCTTCCTGCAAATAGCCGGTCTGGTAAATTTTCACCACTTGCGCCGCGCTGTGCACCGTCGCCCAGGCCGTGCGCACGTCGGCCAGCACCTGGTCGCCCACCGCGTCCGCGGCCTGGCGGGCCTGGCCGATCGCCAGACGGGTGCGCAAGATTTCGCCCTGGTTGCGGTCGAAAATGGGGATACCGATGTTGAAGGTGAAGCCGGCTTCGTTCACGCCGCCGGTGTGAGTATATTGCATGCCTTCGGTGACATCCTGCTTGGCGTCGGCCTTGGCCAGCCCGTATTGCGCCTGCGCAGCGGGGATGCCGTCCAGGGCGGCCAGATAGTCGGGCCGCTGCTTCAGCGCCAGCGCTTCCAGGCCGGCGCGTCCGAGAGTGATGGGAACGTACCGGAGATGGCCCACGATGGTGAAATGCCGCGCCAGCGTGTTTTCGCCCAGCAGCGCCCGCAGCCCGGCGCGCGCCTGCGCCCAGGCCAGCTCGGCATTGGAAACATCCGTCTGAAATTGCAGTTGTTGCAACTGGATTTTCAAATAATCGCCTTCGCTGATCTCGCCCGCTTGGTATCGGGCCTGGCTGATTTGCAGCGTGCGCTGGAAGCTGGCCAGGTCGCGCCGGGCGAATTGCAACGACGATTTCGCCAGCAGCGCCGCCACAAACTGCTGCCCCACGGCGTAAATCAGCCCGCGGCGCGCATCCAGATAGCTTTCCCGCACCACCGCCGTTTGGGTCTTGGCCGCCGCCAGCCGGTGCTGCCGCTTGTTGCCCCGCTCCCAGAGATAGCTCACTCCAATATCGAATTCCTGGGTGTTGTTGAGATAGTTGGTGCTGAAATGGCTGGGCGAGAAGATGGGCACGTAGAGCGCGTCCGCCGTGAGCTGCGGGTTGGGCCGCAGATTGGCGGTGATTTCTTCCGCCTGCGCCTGGCCAATATTGCCGGCCGCGGCGATGAGGGCGTGATTATGCCGCAGCGCCAGGCGGATGGCGTCTTTGAGGGAAATGCGCGAAGGCCGCTGCGCCGCCGCCGCGGTCCCCAGCAGCCCGGCCAGCAGCAGGATCAGACTGATTTCACATTGTTTCTTCACGTTGCACTCACAAAACGCAGCGGAAATTCGGCCGGGCCTTCGCGAAAGCGCCACAGCGCCCCCACCCGGCCGCCCACGCCGCGCATGGCAGCCGAGCCGCCGCGCGCGAAATCAGGCGCGATCGCGGCCGGAAATGATATGGAGCTGGAATTCAGGCGAACGCGGGAGGCGGGCGATGAAAGAGCGGAAATGCCAGCGTCCGACGCGGACGGAGCCGGGGAGTGCGCATGACGCACAACCGCTCAATCCGCGCGTGCGCGACATGTTGTATGACCGGCGCCGGCGGGGTGGTTAAATTACGTCCGGCATGACAGAACACGCAGGGCGCGGCATCATGATCCATCGCGGTCAGCGTGGCATGCACGGCCTCATGCCCGGCCAAGGCCAAAATCAGCCCCGTCGTCAAAATGGCCAGGAATTTCCGCAGCCCGGCGCGCCGCCGCGGCTTGCTTTCCAGCTCGAATCGGCTGGACTGCCGCGGTTCGGGATCAAGGGCCTGTTTCACACCAATCCTTAAAGCCTGAGACGTTGCCGCAATGACAGGCGTTTCAACCAATCCGGATCATACATGAATTTCATGGCCGGGGTTAAAGCCGGAAGTTTTTTTCAGCCGGAATCGGTACAGAAAGCGTTAACGGTCGAGTCGGGCAGCAGTTTTCGTCCGAAATCTTAGGCCGAAGCGCGGGGTCCCTATTAGGTCCCGCGCCTATGAACGACAACAAACTTTCGGCTGCCATGAGTATTCGCAATGCGTCCGGTTTCGGCCGGACCTTGGCGAAAGCGTCAGCGCCTAAAAGTAAAAGCGGCCCTGCCGCTGGCGCTTTCGCGGCAAAACCCCGCAGCACTAATTCAAGGCCTTGAAGCGCAGCCATTTTGGCAGCAACAAGCCGGAGCGCCCGCTGGTTTCGGAAAGCCGCAGGGGGATGAATTTCGTTTTCGCCTCTATTTTATGGAGCGCGCAGCCGCCGTCTTTTGTATCCTGATTGCCTATGCCGGTTTGGATGGGAATTGACGTAGGCACGGGCGGGACACGCGCCCTGATTTTAAACCTGGCGGGCGAGGTGGTGGCCTCGGCCGCCGCCGGGCATCCGCCCATTGCCATGCCGCGTCCACTCTGGGCCGAGCAGGACGCGCGCGACTGGTGGCGGGCGGCGCAGGCCGCCATCGCGGCGGCGCTGCGTCAGGCGGGGGTAAAAGGCGAGGAAGTTCAGGCCATCGGGCTAACCGGCCAGATGCACGGCGTGGTGTTGCTCGACGCCGCCGGCGAGGTGCTGGGCCCGTCGCTGATCTGGTGCGACCAGCGCACCCAGCCGCAGGTCGAAGCCCTTACCGCCCAAGTGGGCGCCGAGCAGGTGCTGCGCCATATCGCCAACCCGCTGCTTACCGGTTTTTCCGCGCCCAAAATTTTGTGGGTGCGGCAAAACCGTCCCGAAGAATTCCGCCGCGCCCGCAAATTCCTGCTGCCGAAAGATTATTTGCGTTACCGCCTCACCGGCGTTTACGCCAGCGACGTTTCCGACGCGAGCGGCACCGGATTTTTCGACGTGCTTGCCCGGCGCTGGTCCGCGCCCATGCTGGAGGCGCTGGAACTCCCGCCGGAATTTGTGCCGGAAGTCTTCGAAAGCATCGCCGTGACCGGCCAGATCAGCGCCGCCGCGGCCGCCGCCACCGGCCTGCGCGCCGGCACGCCCGTGGTGGCCGGCGGCGGCGATCAGGCCGCCGGCGCGGTAGGCAACGGCATCGTCGCCGCCGGACTGTCTTCCGCCACCTTAGGCACCTCCGGCGTGCTCTTTGCCGCCACCGACCGGCCGCTGGCGGATCCGCACGGTCGCATTCACACTTTCTGCCATGCCGTACCGGGCGAATGGCACGTGATGGGAGTGACGCAGGCGGCGGGATTATCGCTGCGCTGGGTGCGCGATCATTTGGGCGAGGCCGAACGCCAGGCCGAAGCCGCCGGCGGAGGCGATGCCTACGACGCTCTCTGCCGCCACGCCGAAGCCGCGCCGCCGGGCAGCGACGGCCTGTTCTTTTTACCTTACCTGATGGGCGAACGCGCTCCCCATCTCGATCCCGATGCCCGCGGCGGCTGGATCGGCCTCACCGCCAGCCACACCCGCGCCCACCTGGTGCGGGCCGTGCTCGAAGGCGTCGCCTACAGTCTGCGCGACTCGCTCGAAATCTTCCGGGAACTGGGCATTCCGGTGCGCGAGATCCGGCTTTCGGGCGGCGGCGCGCGCGGCGAAGTCTGGCCGCGCATTCAAACCGATATCTATAACGCTCCCTGCGTGCTGCTGGCCAGCCAGGAAGGCGCTGCCTATGGCGCCGCGCTGCTGGCGATGGTAGGCAACGGCGCTTATCCCTCGCTTGCCGCTGCCTGCGGCCGCTGCCTGCGCATCGCCCGCCGGCTGCAGCCCAACTCCGCCGCCGCCGCCACCTACGACGCCGGCTACGCTCTTTATCGCGATCTGTATCCCCGCCTGGAAAGCTGGTTTCCCCGCCTCCGCGCCGCCGGCTCGTAGGCCACGCCGCCTAGCTGAGCGCGGGCGGATTCAGCCTCTGCAGCATCGCTTCATAGCGGCCTTCGCGCTCGGCCAGGCGCAACGGCTCGACCCGGCCGACGCGGATTTCGCGCGCCTCGGGGCGTGTGCGCAAAATCTCCATTACCTCGGCGAGGAAGGCGTCGAGCGGCATGGCGCGCGGGTCGGGCGCTGCGCGGCGGCCGAGCAGATCGGTCGCGACATAGGGCGGAATCAGCTCCAGCACCTCGATCCGGGTGCGGCGCAATTGCAGCCGCAGCGTCTCGGTCCAACTATGAATCGCCGCCTTGGCGGCGCAGTAGGTGGGCGTAATCGCCATGGGAACGAAGGCCAAGCCGGAAGAGACGTTCATCACCGTCGCCCGCGGCTGGCGCTGGAGCTGAGGCAGCAGCGCCGTCGTCAATCGGATCGGCGCCAGCAGGTTAGTGTTGACGATGACTTCGGCTTCGGCGTAAGCGCGGTCGGCGTCGAGCAGGTTTTCGATGCGCATGATGCCGGCATTGTTGATCAGTCCATTGAGGGCGGGGAATCGCGCCACGAGTTTCGCCGCCCAGCCGGGCAGGGAAGCGAGGTCGGAAACGTCGAGCGGGATCGCTTCCATGCCGGGATTCGCGAACGCCACCTCGTCCAGCAGCGCCTGGCGGCGTCCGGCGATGATGACCTGGTTTCCCAGGCGATGAAAAGCCTCGGCCAGCCCGCGTCCAATGCCGCTGGCGCCGCCGGTGATCAGCAGGGTATTGCCGGTAATCTGCATTGTTCTATTGTAGGAAACCGAGAGTATTCGCCCTGCGTTCGGTTTCGGCCGGACCTTGGCGAAAGCGTCAGCGCCGAAAAGTAAAAGCGGCCGTGCCGCATTTTCAATGACTTAGCCGCAATAAAATGCGGCCGCCGCACAAAAATTTACAGCTTGCGGAAGTAGTCAATCACCGATTTCACCAGCCCCTTGGCGGTGTATTCCTCCGCCACGAATGCGGCGCGCAAGCCGAGTTCTTGGAGCGTGGCCGCGGTGATGGGTCCGATGGCGCCCAAGGCGGCGCCGGCGAGCCTGCGGGCATAATCGGCGCCCAGAATGGCCGCCAGGTGTTGCGCGGTAGAGCTGCTGGTAAACAGCACCGCGTCGGCGCCTGGACGCGCGGGCGGGGCGGGGAAAAGCGATTGCGCGCGGCGTGCCGCCTCGGCGGGAATTCGAGTCTGGTAAACGGCGATGATTTCGCAGTCCGCGCCGGCGCGGGCTAGCTCTTGCGGCAACACATCGCGCGCCTGGGCCGCGCGCGGAATCAGAATACGACTTCCGCCGAGCGGCTTGCCGGATAGAGTTTCAAGTATGCCTTCCGCCACAAAACGTTCGGGAACCAGATGCGGGCGCCAGCCGTAGCTTCCCAGCCGGCGCGCGGTTTCCGGCCCAATTGCGCAAATCCAACTCTCCGCCGCCGGGCGCGGCGCGAGGCCGAGCGCGGCGGCGCGCGTAAAAAACGCCTCGACGCCGTTGGCGCTGGTGAAAATATAGCCCTGGAACTCATCGAGACGAGCCAGCGCCCGGTCGAGCGGACGCCAGTCTGCCGGCGGCGCGGTTTCGATGGTGGGCAACGCCAGCGCGACTGCGCCCAAGGCTTCCAGTGCGCGCAACAGGCTTGCCGCCTGCTGCCGTGGGCGCGTGACCACGATCCGCCGTCCGAGCAGCGGCTGGGCGGATTCAGCTTCGATCCCGGCGCTCATGGCAGGCTCGGCGCCGGAGGATTGATGGCGAGCGCCAGCAGGCGGGCGGCGCCCTGGCGTTGTAAGCTTTCGGCGACGCGGTCGCCCAGCTTGCGGGCGGCGGCATCATCGAGTTCCGGAGCCGGCCGGCGGGCTTCGGCTTCCAGGCAATCGCGGCCATCGGGCGAGAATAAGCGCGCCCGCAAGCGCAAATCGCCCTGGTGGAAATCGGCATACGCGGCCAGAGCGGTATGGCAGCCGGCGCCGAGCGCCTCTAGCACCCGCCGCTCCGCTGCCACCGCGCAAGCGCTGGCGGCATGGTGTAAAGCGGAAAGCCGCGCCAGCACGGCGGCGTCACCGGCGCGGCATTCAATCGCCAGCGCCCCCTGGCCGGCGGCGGGAAGAAAATCGGCGGGCTCGAAGCGCTCGCTGATCGCTGCATCCGCCTGCAACCGATCCAGCCCGGCGGCGGCCAGCACGATGGCGGCGGCATCGCCGTCGCGCCATTTGCGCAAGCGGGTATCGATGTTGCCGCTGAGGGGCACGATTGCGAGATCGGGGCGGCGGTGCAGCAATTGCGCCTGGCGGCGAAGGCTGCTGGTGCCGACTCGGGCGCAATTTGGCAGCCGCGCGAGCGTCCGCCCATCGTGGGCGAGCAAAACGTCCCTCGGGTCGGCGCGCGGAGGAATGGCGCCCAGCACCAGCCCCGCGGGCAGCTCGGCGGGAACATCCTTGAGGCTATGCACCGCCAGATCGATGCGGTGCTCCAGCAGGGCTTCTTCAATTTCCTTGGTGAACAGCCCCTTGCCTCCCATGGCGCGCAGGCGGGCGGAATGGCGGTCGCCGCTGGTGGTAATGATTGCAAGTTGCGCCGGCCAGCCGCGCTGCTGCAGTTCGGCGCGCACAAAATTGGCCTGCCATAGCGCCAGCGCGGAGCCGCGCGTGCCAATGCGCAACGGGGTGGAGGCTGGAATGGGCGTAGCGTCCACCTCAGCGCACCAGGCGCGCGCCGGCTGGGGGAGCCGGGGGCGCGGGAAGATCGGAATCGGTGGAATCCGGCTCGAACCCGGGCGATGCGGTCGAGGCCGCGCTCAGGCTGATTTCCGTCGCCGCCTCGCCGGCATCCGGCAGCGACAGCCCGAACAGCCGCTGCGCAAAATCGGCTAGCAGTTCGCCTTCGATGCCGCTGGCGGCGATTTTCAATTCCACCAGCGGGCGGTGCAGCCACTTGCGCATTAGGCCGCGGGTCAGCTCATCCAGCAGGGCAATCTGTTCCGGGGTCAATTGCCCGAATTTATGCCGCAGGCGGTCCAATTCTATCTGGCGCAGCCGTTCCGCTTCCGCCTGCAGCGCGCGCAGCAGCGGCGCCATGTCACGGCTTTGCTTGCGCCGCTCGAATTTTTCCACCTCGGCTTCGATCAATTGTTCCGCTTTGGCGGCGGCGCGTCCGCGCTCGGCCTGGTTGGCGGCCACCGCGTCTTGCAGATCGTCGAGGTTGTAGAGAAAGGCCTGATCGAGCTGGTTGATGCCGTTCTCGAATGCGCGGGGCACCGCCAGATCGAGCAGCAGCACGGGACGCTGGCGCCGTTCGCGCAACCAATGCTCCACCTGGGCGCGCTCGAGTTGGAGTTCGGAGCCGGGAACGCTGTTCACCACGATATCGGCCTGGTGGGCGGCGGCGCGCCATTGTTCCCAGGGCAGGGCTTCGGCTTCCAGTTCCTGCGCCAGGCGCAGGGCGCGTTCGGCGGTGCGGTTGGCCAGCAGGATCCGTCCGGCGCCATGCCGGCGCAGGTCTCGTGCCGCGGTGGCGCCGATTTTTCCCGTGCCCAGCAGCAGTACGGCGCGCGCTTCGAGTTGGCCGAAAATGCCGCGCGCAATCTTGATGGTGGCATGGCTGAGCGAGGCGGAAGCGCTCACCAGCGTGGTGTCGGAGCGGACGCGCTTGGCGGAGGCGAACGCGCGCTCCAGGATTAATTCCAGGTGGGGACCGATCCCGCCGGCCTGCCGCGCCGCCTGGAAAGCCTGTTTCACTTGGCCCAGGATTTGCGGCTCGCCTACCAGCATGGAATCGAGACTGGCGCAGACGCGAAAAATATGGCGCAGCGCCTCGCGCTCGCGGCGCTCATAGCAATGCGCCGCCAGCTCGCGCGGCAACGCGTGCCCGCGGGCTTGTTCCAGAGCGGCGAACGGATCGGGCTCTTCGCCGCCGGCTGCGATCATCCAGATCTCGAAGCGATTGCAGGTGGAAAGCACCAGCGCTTCCGCGACGCCGGCTTGCTGCCGCAGCCGTTCCACCGCCTGCGGCAGCGCTTCCATATCCAGCGCCAGCCGCTCGCGAATCTCGAGCGGAGCGGTGTGGTGGCTGAGACCGTAGAGCCGGAGCGTCATCGCATGAAATCGTGCAGGTGGCTAAAGCTGTTGGAAATGAACCCGGCCACCGCGGTCAGAAAACAGATCACGATAATAAGCGCCGAACGCCGTCCCCGCCAGCCCGATGACCAGCGCACGAACAGCAGGATCAGGTACAGCCCCCAGGTGATTACGGAGATCAGAATTTTCGGATCCTGCAGTCCTTCGACTCCCCATTGGATTCCGGCGCGATAAAAGCCGATGATCAGTCCCAGCGTCAGCAGCGGAAAACCGAACAAAAGCGCCAGGTAAATCATGCGATCCAGGGTTTCCAGCGGCGGCAGGGCGCGCGCCAGGCTGGCGCGCAGCGGACGGTGTTTGAGCTGGCGTTCGGTCCAGAGATAGAGCAGCGCGCCCGCCACCGCTAGCGCCAGCCCCGCCAGCCCCAGCAGGCTGAGCGCAACGTGCCAATAAATCCAGGCATTGTGCAGGCCCGTCGGCGCCGGTTGCAGGCCGATGCGCGCGGTGCCGGCCGGCCCATAAATCGCGCTGAAGGTCAGCAGAAACAATAACGGTTCAATGATCAGCGGCAATCCACGCGGCGAATATAGCCGCCAGGCCAGCAGAAAAATCCCGGCGATTAGCAGCGCCAGCAGGTTGACGGTTTCGCTAAACTGCGTGACTGGAAAATGATGGGCGACATATCCGGTTTCGACCACGCTCACCAGCTGAAATAGGAAGCCCAGGCCGATCACCCGGCGCACCCAGTGGAAAAAATGCTCCCGGCGCCAGAGCAACACCGCCAGCGTAAAGAAAAGGCCGAGAGTATAAAAGGTGAGGGCGACGCGGTCCCAAAATAGGCTTAATCCCGGCATGGAATCTTAATTATAGCGGTCGCGAAGCTTTCCAGGGTTGCGCCGCCTTGCCCGGGGATTAGACAATAAGTCGAAGTCAGAAAGCTTGAATAATGGAATTAGGTTAGGGTACACGTCCAATGAAAGTGCTTACCGCGGCGCAGATGCGCGAGCTGGACCGGCGCACCGCCAGCGTGCACGGCGTGCCAGGGCCGGCGCTGATGGAGCATGCCGGCGCGGCGGTGGCGCAATTTGCACGCCACGCCTGGCCGGAACTTGCCCGCGGACCGGTGACCGTGGTGTGCGGCAAAGGCAACAATGGCGGAGATGGCCTGGTCGCAGCCCGCCTGTTGCGCCTGCAAGGCTGTTCCGTCCAGGTCGTGTTGCTGGCTGAACCCGAAGCTTACCGTGGCGAGGCGCTCGCAGCCTGGAACCGGCTGCGTGCGGAAGCTCCCGAGCCGGCCCCGGTCCTTGCCGGCGCTCACAACCTCGGCGCGGTGCGCGCGGCTTTCTCGCAAAGCGTCTTGCTGGTCGATGCCATCTATGGCACCGGGCTCGACCGCCCGCCCCAGGGGTTGGCGGCGGAAATTATTTCCATGCTGAACCAGCGGCGGCCGGAAATTCCCCTGCTCGCGGTGGATATTCCTTCCGGCCTTCCCGCCGATGGCTTCTATGCCCGCGATATACCGGAAAGCGCGGAGCCGCCTATTGTCCGCGCCGATTGGACCGTAACCTTCACCGCGCCCAAGCTGGGTCATCTGCTCGGCGCCTATGCGCACCGGACCGGCCGGCTGCGCGTCGAGTCGATTGGCACGCCGGCCAGCGAATTGGATCGTCCCGATTTCAATGTTTGGCTTGGCGATGCCGGCTGCGCGCTGCCGTTTTTATCGCCGCGCCCGGCTGAGTCGCACAAGGGCAGCTACGGCCATGTATTGGTGCTGGCCGGATCTATCGGCAAATCGGGCGCGGCGGCAATGGCTTCGGTCGCCGCTTTGCGCATGGGCGCCGGCCTGGTGACGGCGGCGGTGCCCGCGGGCATTTTACCCATCGTTGCCTCCTATCACCCGGAGCTGATGACCCATCCTTTGCCGGAAACGCCCGCGGGTGCCCTGGCGGCGGCGGCGCTGCGCGATTTTGAATCGGGTGATTTGTGGAAAGGCATAAACCTGCTGGCCGCCGGCCCGGGCCTGGGACTCGCGGCGGAATCGGTTGGCGCATTGCGCCAGATCTTAAAATCTTCGCCTGTCCCCTGGGTGCTTGATGCGGATGGCCTGAACGCCTTTGCCGGCAATCTCGACAGCCTGGCGTCGTTAGCCGCGGGCGCTGAAAAACGGCGCGGACGCTGTGCCGCCATTCTTACTCCGCATCCGGGCGAAATGGCGCGGCTTTTGAACGCGAGCACGCGGGATGTCGTGGCCGACCCCGCCGGCTGCGCCCGCCGCTTGGCGCAAGCTACCCATGCCGTGGTCGTATTGAAGGGACATCGTAGCCTGATCGCCAGCCCCGGCGGTCGCATGGCGATTAACATCAGCGGCAATCCCGGCATGGCCACCGGCGGCATGGGTGACGTCCTGACCGGATTACTTGCAGGTTTATGGGCGCAATTTGATAACCGCGACGCTTTTGATGTGGCTGCCGCGGCGGTCTATTTGCATGGTCTGGCGGGCGATGTGGCCGCGCGGCGCTGGGGCGAGCCGGCGTTGCTGGCTACGGATTTATTCGCGGCGCTGCCGCCGGCGCTGCGGCGGGCAGCCCGCGGCGCACCCTTGCCCTTGGATATCGGCGCGTAAAACCACTCAGGCGACCTGCGAACGCTGTTGCGAGCTGCAGGAAGGCGACAGGGTCAACTCCTGCGGCGAGGGCGTCATCTGCTGCAACACCGCGAGAATAGAAAGCGGCAGCGATCGGGAGCTGGTAATGCCCATTTTGCGATAGGCGCTTTCCAGGTGACGCTTGACCGTCGAAATGCCAATATGCAGATCGTCGGCGATTTGGCGGTTTTTTTTACCCTGCAGGCATTCGGCCACAATATCGAGTTCGCGGGCGCTAAGGTGGAAATGGCGAGCCAGGGCGTGGCGCGTCTGATTATCGAGCACGTTCCAGAACTGGGGCAGCCCGGCGCCGGCCTTGCGTTCATTCGCCACCAGCAACAGGAAGCGCGTGCTGCCCGCCTCGCTGGCGAGCGCCAGCACCGTCAGCGCGATTTGTATGGGCCCCATCTGCGGCCGGTTCAGCCGGATCAGATCGGAATGGAACGGCACCCCGCTGCTGAGCGTGTGCTGGAATACTTCCTTTAAACCGCTGACGTCCAGTTCCGGCAGGCATTGCTCCATCGGCATGCCTAAGGTCTTTTTGGTGCGAAAACGGCTGTCCAGCAGATCGAGAAAGGCCGCGTTGGCGTCCTTGAGTGTGGCCACTTCGCTATCGTAAATGGCTAGCCCAATGACGGGATTATTCCATAAGGAATCCAGCACGGCGTTGCGCAACTTTGAGTTTTCCCGCATAGCTTCCCTTCGCCTCGCCGCTGCCTCCTCGGCTGCAGGCGATCTCGGCGATCTCGGCGGTCTCGCCCCGCCCCGGCCGCGTACCGACTCGCACCGGCTTTTGAGTTAGAGGGAACTGATTCCTTGCCAGTCACCCGTGAGGGCGGATTCTTGCCTTGGCTTGGTTCAGAACGGTGCCCGTCCAAAGCGGACGGTTTCAAAATGGACCCGCGCCCGCGTCTACCGCCGCGCCATCAACTGCCGCTCCAGCGCATGCTGCAGTTGCGCGTACGTGTTGACCTGCTCCCCCCCCGGCCGCCCCAGATAGATCGTGGGCGTGTGGTCAATCCCAATACGATTTCCCAGCGCTTGGTCTTTTTCTACCGCCTGAAAGTAGCGGGTTTTGGTAAAGACTCGGTCTAAAGAAGTGTGCAAGCCATAGCGGGCTGCCACCTCGCTCGCCCGCCGCATCAGATTCGCCGACGTGATTTGCGCCTGATATTGGTAGCAATAATCCACCCAGGCAAAGTAGAGCGCGGCATTGCGCGCCGCAAAATACCGCTCCAGCACCGCCGCATTAAACGACCAGGTATGTTGCGGTAAAGGAAAATCGCGCAGATAAAACGCCACCCGTTTGCCATAGCGCGGCAGAATCACCGCGCGCAGATATTTATGCCACTGGGCGCAATCGGGACATTGCAGGTCTTCGAAAATATACACTTTCACTCGGGCATGGGGATTGCCCAGCGGGGGACGGGGCGGAAGCGGCTTGCTCGCCACCGCCTGCAGCGACCCTGCCGCCAAGCTCAGTGCCAGCATCGCTGCTATACCGCCGGCGCGGCGCCAGCGCATGGAAAGAAATCTCATGAATTAATTCTAACCCGCGGCGTAACAAGGTGGCGCCGCCAGACTGCCCGGGCCGCCCCCAATTAACCATGCGTCCGCTTTCGGCCGGACCTTGGCGAAAGCGTCAGCGCCTAAAAAAGCGGCCGGGCCGCCTTAAGCCTGGCTGAATTTTCTGGCTTGGATGAATCCACAGCATAGTATTGACTGAGTCGCGAGTGTCCTCCCGAATGCATGAAACCTAATTAAGTCTATATACGTCAGTTATTTATCCAAAGTCGAAAGCATTTGGCAGATAAGTTGCATCATCAATTCCAGTTAGCATCCGAGGAGGACTGACTACGATGAAACGCTCGCTCATGATCGCCAGTTTATTTCTCGGCCTGCCACTTCTCGGCATGGCGCAATCCACCCATTCGCACCCTTCGCCGCGCCAGCCGCAGGCCGCGCCCCACTCCAAAGCTTCTTCCACCCCCGCCAACCGGCAAGCGGCCGGATGGGCATTTTCCAGCCAGACTCGGATTCATGCCCGATTGAAATCCAGGCTCGACACCCGGCATGCGCATGTGGGCGACCAGGTGCGGGCGCAAACCACCAGCCAGGTGAAAAGCCATGGCCGTGTGGTGCTGCCCAAAGGATCGCGCCTGTTCGGACAGGTCACGCAAGTTAAAAAAGCGGCCAACCGCCAGGCCGGTTCCTCTGTCGGCGTGCTGTTTACCGAAGCCGTGACGCGTCATGGTCGGCGGATTCCCATCCATGCCAGCATCACCCAGGTCATGATGGCCAGTTCCCAAATGCAGGCCGGCTTTAATCCCCCGCCAATGCCGCAGCCCATGGCCGCGGGCGCGGGCGGCGCCATGACCGCCGGCGGCGGATTGATGGGCGGCATCGGCGGCAGCTTGGGCGGGGCGGTGAATTCGACCGCGCAAATGGCCGGCAATGCCGGCGCCGGTTTAGACGCGCCAGCGGCCGGCATGGGCGGCGGCCTGCTGCGGGCTTCTAACGGTGCGGGCTTCCGTGTCTTGCCGATCGAAGCCGCGGGCGGTTCGCAGAGTTCGCTGCTGGTGGCGCCGCATGGCAACCTGGTGCTGAATTCAGGCACGCAAATGTTGCTGACCGCCGGTCCGGCTTCGGCTTCGGCAACCTCCAGCACCTCGACGCAGATCCGCCACTAGCGGTCCGTAACGGCAAGCGATTGGCTTTTGGCTATCGCAAAGCCGGCAAGCAGTAGGGCGGAACGACGCGGGCATCGCGGGATGTCCCGCGCCGTTCTGTTTTAGGCCGGCGTGCTTGCGCCCGGAGCGGTAACGGCGGCGTCGAAGAGTATTCGCCATGCGTCCGGCGTCGGCTGGACCTTGGCGCAAGCGTCAGCGCCTAAAAGTAAAAGCGGCCGTGCCGCTTAGGTTGCGCGATGCGGCGGTGCCGCCTTACCGCTGCGATGGCTTGGCGGGGACCACCGGCAGTTCGATATACGAGGCGTGGCTGCGGGCGCGCCAGATTTTTTGCCGGGCGCTGATGAAATCGCCGGGCCGGGCGAGAAAAATATTCGCGACGAATTTTTGCGGATTGCGATCGTAGAGCGGAAATAACGTGCTCTGCACCTGCACCATGATGCGATGGCCGGGCAGGAAGACGTGATCGTTGCCATGCAGGCTGAACACGAAGTTATAAATATGGCCCGGAACTAGCGGTTGGGGATGGCGGAAGCTGTGCAAAAACCGCCCCCGGAAAATTTCATCGGCAATCATCAGCTCATAACCGCCCAGCTTGGGTTGCGGGCGATAGTTCTGGGGATAGACATCGATGAGTTTGACCACCCAATCGCTGTCGCTGCCGCTGGTGGAGGCAAACAGATGGGCGTGGATTTCGCCGCTGATCGCCAGCGGCCGGCGCAGCACGGGCGTTTCCCAACTCAGTACGTCCGGACGCAGGTTGGCAAATCGCTGATCGCGCACCAGCCAGATGGGCCACTTCGGTCCGGGGTAAGTGGGCCGTATGGGACGCGGATAATAGGGCACCGGGTCGTGCGGATTGCTGATATAGCTGTCATAGCCCCCGGCGCCGCGCGGCGGGCGGAAAGCCAGCCGCATACCGGAGCGCAGATAAAGCCGCCGCGCGCTCACTCGCCGTGGCGGCCAATGCGCGTAAAGGTGCCAGCGATTAGCGCCGGTTTGAAACGCCATCGCTTTGGGGAAGGGAAGCCGGCCCTGGCGCTTCAGCCAATAGGCGAACCAGGGGGCTTCAATGTGGCGGCGGAAATACTCTCCGGTTGCGCTCTGAAAGCGTATCGGGCCGAGCTGATCCCCCGTGCCGGCGGACCAACCGCCGTGATTCCAGGGGCCGACGACCAGAAAATTACGGCGATGCCCGGGCAGGCGCTCCAGGGTGGCGTAAATTTTCTGCGGGCCATAGAAATCTTCCTGATCCCACCAGCCGGCGACATTCAGCGTCGGGACCGGCACCCGCCGCAGGCGCTGCAGGTACCGCCAGATCGCCTGGGTTTTCCAGAAGGCGTCGTAGTTGGGATGCTCGACGAAATGATTCCACGTCGGCAGCGAGCCCTGCAGATATAGCCGGTTGACGTTCGCCAGCGGCCCCAGCTTCCAATACCATTCAAACGTGTCGTAGCGGCTGAAATGAAAATGGAAGTTCGTTTTATTGGTTTCCATCATGGCCGCATATTCGAAGCCATAACTGAGACGGAACGCGCCGTTGTGATGAAAATCGTCGCCCAGGAACATGTCGCCGGGCGAAGCCTGTTCGGAAACCGCTTTGAGCGCGGGCGGTGGATCGAGCAGCGTCATCGCGCTCAGCCAGCCGCCGTAGGAAACGCCAAAGATGCCGGCCCGGCCGTTGTTGTCGGGGACGTGGCGAACCAGCCACTGGATGGTGTCGTAAGCGTCGGTGCTTTCATCCACGCGCTGGCCGGCGGTTCGCGGCGGCCGGTTCATCACAAAATGCCCGCCGGAACGAAAGCGCCCGCGTATATCCTGGAAGACGAAAATATAGCCATCGCGCGCCAGGGCGCGATCGTAGCGCAGTTCCCGGCAATACCCCTGCGCATCGTCGGTCACCCCATAGGGCGTGCGGTTGAGCAGGATGGGAAACGGCCCTTGGCCCCGTACCGGTATAAAAATTTCGGTGTAGAGCTTAACCCCATCGCGCATGGGAATATAGACGGTTTCGCGCCGGAACCATCGGCGAAAATCCGGATGCCAGGGCTTCCAGGCGGGCGCGGCCGCCGCCTGCGCGCCCGCGGAGAGGGTGAATAACCCCATCAAAATAGGCGCATAAAGAACCCAAGTCGGCCATGTCCGAAGGCATTTTCCGGCAGCGCTGTGGCGAGACATGGCGTTAAGTGTAAATAATTCCGGCATTCATGCCAAATCTGTTTATAAAGAGTACTCGCCATGCGTCCGGTTTCGGTCGTACCATTGCGAAAGCGTCAGCGCCTGAAAGTGAAAGCGGCCGCGCCGCCGTTCACGCCCGGGGAATTGGGGTCGGTCAAGAGCCTTTGCCATGACTTCCACGCTTTCTCATTACGCTCGCGGCGGCGAAACGCGCATGGTGGATGTTGGCGGCAAGACGCCTGCGCGGCGCGAGGCTACAGCGCGCGCGCGCCTGCGTTTTTCTCCGCGCGTCTGGCGCTTGCTGCCGCGCAATCCCAAGGGCGACCCGCTGGAAGTGGCGCGCATCGCCGGCATTCAGGCGGCCAAGCGCACCCCGGAACTGGTGCCGCTCTGCCATGTCCTGCCGCTGGAACACGTCGGAATCGAATTCCGGCGCCGGCGCGGCGGCTTGGAAATCGTGGCGACCGCCGCCGCTACCGCCTTGACCGGCGTGGAAATGGAAGCGCTGGTGGCGGTTAGCATGGCCGCGCTGACGGTTTATGACATGTTGAAAGCGGCCGCCCCCGGCATGACGATTGAGTGCGTTGAGTTAATGGAAAAGCGGGGCGGCAAGAGCGGGCTTTGGCGGCGCGGCCATGCCGCGGGGCGCGCGAAAGCTGGCAAGACGCCATGAAGCCCGCCCGCCCCGGTGTGACTAGACGGCTCGCGCCTCCGCCCGTTATTCCTCCCGGTACGACCGCCGTGGTGCTGACGGTAAGCGATGGCGTGGCGGCGCGCAGCCGGGTGGATCTTTCCGGTCCGGAAGCGGCTCGCAGGCTGCAAGCGGCGGGGGCTAGCGTAGTGGAAATAGCCGTGGTTCCCGACGATAAGGCCCGTATCCGCGGCGCGCTGGTGCGTTTGTCCAGGAAAGCGTCTTTAGTGGTGACCACCGGCGGCACCGGGTTTGGGCCGCGCGATATTACGCCCGAGGCTACCGCCGTCGCCTGCGACCGCCTGGCGCCCGGGCTGGCTGAACTGATGCGGCAAGCCACCGCGCGGCGGACGCCGCGAGCCTGGCTCAGCCGCGGCATCGCCGGCATCCGCGGAGCAAGCCTCATCATCAACCTGCCGGGTAGCCCGCGCGCGGTGGCCGAATGCCTCGAGGTTTTACTGCCCCTGCTGCCGCATGCCCTTGAGTTGCTCGCCGGCCGCACGCGGCATGCCGACCGGCGCGCTTCACGGCGATAAACCCGCTTTGTCCCGCCGCTTCCACGGGGTGAGCGTCTGCGCCTGAAAGTAAAAGCGACCGAGCCGCTTATGTGTGTGAAATGACCCAGTTTGGTCCCGTTATTCCAAGTGCGTGGATTTGGAATAACGGATGTAAGTGTCTGAACCTAAAGGCCATTCCCGTTATTCCAGGCCTGAGACAACGGGCTGATTTTTGGAATAACCGGCCTTTTCGTGGAATAACGCTTTATTTTCAATAGCTTGGCTATAAAAATCTGTGAAAAATTAGTCAAATAATTTTGACAACTTGCGGCGTTAACGGCCGCGTCGCTCGCAGACGTCGGGTTTGCGGTGTTCCTTTAACCCAACCTGGTATATATCAGCCTCATCTTTTTCATCATGGGTTGGTGGGGGGTAACCAGGAATGTCTATAAAGAGGCGATGGCCGATGATCTGATGGACTGGGCGGCGGCGCTGAGCTATTACTTTCTGTTCTCGTTATTTCCCTTGATCCTCTTGCTGACTACACTGCTGGGCATGTTCCACGCTCAGGGGCTGGTACAGGCAATGCTGGTCTATCTCGGGCAGGTGATGCCGCATTCCGCCGCCAAGTTGGTCGGAAATCAGCTCTGGCCCCTGGTGCAAACCCATCATTCCACCCTGCTTAGCGTCAGTACCCTGCTACTGCTTTATTCCGCGTCGCAGGGCTTTTCGGGCCTGACCTGGGCGTTGGATACCGCCTATGAAGTGCAGGAAACTCGGCCGTACTGGAAACGCCTGCTGTTGGCGCTGGGCCTGACCTGTAGCGCCGGCGTCTTCATGGCCGTCGCGCTGGCCGTGCTGCTGCTCGGTCACAAAATTCTTATCCTGATCACCGGTGTCAGCCCGGCGCTATGGCTGCGCTGGATTTGGCCACTCGTGCACTGGGGCCTCATTGTCGGCTGCCTGTTGCTGGCCGTGATCATGGTGTACCGGTATGCTCCCAACGTGGGCCGCACCCATGTCAGCCTGCTGCCCGGCGCGATCACCGCCCTGGTGTTGTGGGTCGTCATCTCCGCCATCCTGTCGTTCTACATCAACCGCCTCAGCAACTACTCGGTTTTTTACGGTTCGCTGGGCGCGGTCATCGCCCTGATGTTGTGGTTTTATTTTTCTTCGCTGGCGATTCTGGTCGGCGCCGAAGTGCATTCGGAAATGTTGAAGGCGCGTGGCATTCACTTGCAGCCGTCCCGGCGCGCCCCCGCTTCCGTCATCCTCCCGCCGCCTACCCGCGCCGCCTGAACCGTGAACGGAGCCGGATAGAAGCCGGTCGCGCCGCCTTCATGAAGCGTGAACGGCCGAGTCGGGCAGCCTCAAGCCATGCCCGCGTCAGCGCCTAAAAGTAAAAGCGGCCGAGCCGCCGCTTTGAGCCCGGCGGGCCAACTGCTATTCTGGCAACATGTCGAAAGCCACTCCCCATGGCTATGGCGAGGAGCATGCGAAAGCCGGTTTGAAGGCTCCTTTGCCGGAGCTGGAGACCTGGCCCAATCAATTTCCCGGCTACGAAATCCGCATCGAGATCCCCGAATATACTTCGGTCTGTCCTAAAACCGGCTTGCCCGATTTCGCCACCCTGGCCATTGCCTATAGCCCCGGCCGCCTCTGTGTCGAGCTGAAATCGTTGAAAGAATACCTGCTGGCCTACCGTAATCTGGGCATTTTTTACGAAAACGCGGTCAATCGTATCCTCGAAGACATGGTGCGCAGTTGCCGTCCGGTCTGGTGCCGGGTCGAGGGCGATTTTCGTCCGCGCGGCGGGTTGAGCAGCCGCATCGTCGCCTCCTGGCCGCGGCCGGCGCGGCGCCGGAGCCCACGCTGATGCCGCGCGCCTATTTATCGGGGGCGATTGAATACGCTCCCGACCACGGCCGGGCCTGGAGAAGCTCGATTTCGGCCTTTCTGCGCTCGCTGGGCCACGAGGTGTACGATCCGGCCGAAGACGAGCGCAAGAACCTGACGCCGGACGAGCAACGGCATTTTCGCGCTTGGAAAACCGGCGATTTAGCCCGCTTTCAAGCGGTGATGCGCAAAATCATCGCCTACGATCTTGACTGGATTGAGCGCCGCAGTGATTATCTGATCGCCTACTGGGATGCGTATGCGGCGCGCGGAGCGGGAACCCAGGCGGAGCTGACGCTGGCGCACCGCTTGGGGCTGCCGGTCTGGCTGGTGCTGGGTCAGCCGGTGGAGCAGACCAGCGGCTGGATTCTGGGCTGCGCCACGGAAATTTTTAGCGGGTTCGCGCCGTTGTGCGAGACTCTGCGCCGCCGCTACCCCGTCGGCGCCGCGCGCGCGCAAGGGAGCGCTTCATGAACGTCACCAAAGGCACGATTGGCTGGATTGAGGTGATCTGCGGGCCGATGTTCAGCGGCAAAAGCGAGGAACTGATTCGCCGCCTGCGTCGCGCCGAAATCGCCCGCCAGCGGGTGCAGATCTTCAAGCCGGCGATTGACCGGCGTTATGCCCAGGATCAGATCGTTTCGCATAGCGATCTGCGCATCCGCTCCGAAGCCGTCTCGAATGCCGCCGAATTGCAGGCGCGCGTCGACGTGCGCGCGGAAGTCATCGGGGTGGATGAAGGCCAGTTTCTGGGGCCGGAACTGGTGGAGGTAGCCACGCGGCTGGCCGATATGGGCAAACGGGTGCTGATTGCCGGTTTGGATACCGATTACCTGGGCCGCCCGTTTCATCCCATGCCTGAACTGCTGGCGGTGGCGGACGAAATTATGAAAACGCTCGCCATCTGCATGCAATGCGGCAATCCCGCCAAGCACACCCAGCGCCTGGTGGCCAGCAGCGACCTGATCGTGGTCGGCGCGGAGGGAATGTACGAAGCCCGTTGTCGCCGCTGCTTCGAACCCAATCTGGCCGCCGTTCACGCCGCCACCGCTACCACCATCCCAGACTGATTTAGGCTCTCGCCCGCGCGTACCCTCTTTCATAATCCCGATCCGCTTGTAATCGCCGCCTAAATACGGCAGCATGGGGTTCCGGAGGTTACGCGAAAGCTCTCAACGCGCTCGCATGCTGTATTGGCTACTCTATCTAAAACTTTATCCGTATAACCATACGCTTCGGCTTTTTCGCTATTTGACTTTTCGGACCGCGTTTGCCGGCCTCACCGCGCTGGCTATCGCCTTGCTGGTCGGGCCTTGGCTGATCCAACGCATGCGCGAGTTCCAGATCGGACAATACATTCGCGCGGAAGGGCCGAGCTCGCATCATGCCAAGGCCGGCACGCCCACCATGGGCGGCGTGCTGATCATCATCGCCATTGTGATTCCCACTTTGCTCTGGGCCGACCTGTCCAACCCCTTCATCTGGCTGGCGATTTTCTCCGTGGTGGCTTTTGGCGGCATTGGTTTGCTCGACGATACGACCAAACTGCGGCGGCGCCATAACCTCGGCTTGCGCTCCGGCCAGAAGTTTATGCTGCAGGTGCTGGTGGCGCTGCTGATCGCGATTGCGCTGCTGGCGCTGCACGCCTGGGGGCTGTACTCCACCCGGTTGGTGGTGCCCTTCCTGAAACAGTTTCATCCCGACCTGAGCATCCACGCCCTGCTCCGCCATCGCGGGCTGATGGTGCTGGCCTTCCTGCCTTTCCTGGCATTCGTGATCCTGGTGGTGGTGGGTTCCAGCAATGCCGTCAACCTCACCGACGGCCTGGATGGCTTGGCCATCGGCTGCACCATTATTGCCGCCGGCGCGCTGACCGTCTTGACCTACATTTCCGGCCACGCCGTGTTTGCCGCCTACCTGCAATTGCAGCGCATGCCGCTGGTGGGCGAGCTGACCGTCTTTTGCGGCTCCATGGTGGGCGCCTGCATCGGCTTCCTCTGGTACAACGCCCATCCGGCGGAAATTTTCATGGGCGACGTCGGCTCGCTGGCGCTGGGCGGCACGATTGCCACCATCGCGGTGATCATCAAGCAGGAACTGCTGCTGCCCTTTATTGGAGGCATCTTCGTCATCGAGGCGCTGTCGGTGATTTTGCAGGTGGGCAGCTACAAACTGCGGCATCGGCGTATTTTCAAGATGGCGCCGTTGCACCATCATTTCGAGCAACTGGGCTGGAGCGAATCGAAAATCATCGCCCGCTTCTGGATCTTGGCGCTGGTCTTCGCCCTGTTCTCGCTGACTACGCTCAAGCTGCGTTAAGGAGCGCCTTTCGCGATGACCACCACCTCCCCGCTGGACGAACTGGCCGGAAAACAGGCGCTGGTCGTCGGCATGGCGCGCAGCGGACTGGCCGCGGCCCTGTTTCTTCGCCGCCACGGCGCCCGCGTCATCGTCAGCGATTTGCGCCCGGCGCAGCAGCTTAAGCCGGAAATCGAGCGCCTGCTTGCCGCCGGCGCCGCCATCGAAACCGGCGGCCATCGCAAGCGCAGCTTTCTCGATTCCGATTTCATCATCGTCTCGCCCGGCGTGCCCGCCAATCTGCCCTTGTTGGAAAACGCCCGGGCGCAGCGCATTCCGGTCTGGGGGGAAATCGAGTTGGCGGCCCGCTATCTGCGCGGGCGCTTGATCGCCGTCACCGGCTCCAACGGCAAAACCACCACCACCAGCCTCATCGGCCATCTGCTCGCCGCCCTGGGCGAGCGCGTGCTGGTCGGCGGCAATATCGGAGCGCCGCTGATTGACATGGTCGAGCGCTCCGATGCGCACACCCTGTCGGTGGCCGAGCTTTCCAGCTTTCAGCTCGAAACCACCGATTTTGGGTTTCACCCGCAGGTTGCGGTCATGCTCAACCTTTCGCCCGATCATCTCGACCGCCACGGCAGCATGGAAAATTATGTCGCCGCCAAGCAGCGCATTTTTCTCCGGCAGACGCGGGAAGATTGGGCGGTGCTCAATGCCCGCGATGAATATTGCCGCGGTTATGCCGCGCAAGTCGCGAGCCGGGTGTTGTGGTTTGACGCGTCTGGCGGCGAGGTGGAAAACGGCGTGGGCATGCGCGGCGAGGCCATCATCTGGCGGCGAGCGGGCGGGGAGCCGCTGGAGTTGATGCGCGCCGGCGAAATCCGCCTCAAGGGGCGGCACAACCTGGAAAACGTGCTGGCCGCCCTGGCGGCGGTGTGCGCGCTGTTCCCGCCGGAACAGGCCTCGCCGCAGCGGCGCGCCGCGCTGGCGGCCGGCGTGGCCGGCTTCAAAGCCGTCGAGCACCGGCTGGAATTTGTCGCCCGTATCCGCGGCGTGGATTATTACAACGATTCCAAGGCCACTAACGTGGATGCCACCATCAAGGCGCTGGAAGCCTTTCCCGGCGGCTTATGGGTGATTCTGGGCGGAAAGGACAAAAACAGCGATTATGCGCCGCTCGCACCGCTGCTGGCTGGGCGCGCGCGTGGCGTGCTGCTGATCGGCGCGGCGGCGGAAAAAATTGACGCCCACCTTCGCCCGGCGGGCATTGCCGCCCGTATGGCGGGCACGCTGGCGCGGGCGCTGGAAATCGCTTCGGCCGAAGCGCGTCCCGGCGATACCGTGCTGCTGGCGCCCGCCTGCGCCAGCTTCGACCAGTTTGAAAATTACGAGCACCGCGGCCGCGAATTCAAGGCTCTGGTGGCGCGCTGGCTGGCGGCCTCGGCCGAGCTGGCGCCCCCTCCGCAATAAAACTGAACCGCTGCTTCCATGGCTAAACGTCTGCAATACGACCGATTGCTGTTCGGCGCCACCCTGGTGCTGCTGATTATCGGGTTGCTGATGGTATTTTCCGCCTCGGCCATGCTCTCTCAAGAACGCTATGCCACGCCCTACCATTACCTGCTGCGCCAGATTTTCTATGCCGCCGCCGGCCTGCTGGCGCTGATTGGCGCGTTGCGCCTCGATTATCGCCGGCTGCGCTCGCCCCTGGTGGTTTACCCTGTGCTCGGCGTGACCCTGCTGCTGTTGGGCATGGTTTACGCCTTGCCCGCCCGCGCCCACACTCACCGCTGGATTTACTGGCATGGGTTCTCGTTCGAGCCCTCGGAGTTGGCCAAGCTGGCGCTGATCCTGTTTTTAGCCTTCTGGCTGGACCGCCATTCGCAACTGGACGAACTGCGCCGTTGCCAGGACGCCTGGCGCGGCCTGCGTCAGCCGCTGGCGGTGCTGGTCCCGATCATCGGCCTGGTGTTGTTCGAGCCCGACTTGGGCACGCCGGTGGCGCTGGTTCTGATCACGGCGGCGATGTTCTATGCCGCCGGATTACGCCTGCGCTATTTCGCCGCCGCCTTCCTGGCCAGCCTCCCCGGCCTCTATCTGCTCGTCTTCCATGTCGGCTATCGCCGCGATCGCATCCTGGCTTTCCTGAATCCCTGGGCCCATGCCCGCAGCTATGGCTTCCAGATCGTGCAATCGCTGATTGCCATCGGCACCGGCGGCTTGACCGGCTTGGGCTATATGAACGGGCGCCAGAAATTGTTTTTTCTCCCCGATCCCCACACCGATTTCATTTTCTCCATCATCGGCGAAGAAGGCGGGTTGTTCGGCGCCAGCCTGGTGCTGGCCGCGTTTGTCGTCCTTTTATGTCGCGGCCTGCGGGTGGCGCGCCGCGCCCCCGATGCTTTCGGCCGCCTGCTGGCCATCGGCATCACCTCGCTGGTGCTGATTCAGGCGCTCATCAACATGAGTGTCGCCAGTTCGCTGCTGCCCAATAAAGGCATCCCGCTGCCGTTCATCAGCTACGGCGGCTCCTCGCTCTGGTTCACGCTGGCGGAAGTCGGCCTGCTGCTCAGCATCAGCCAGCAGGCCGAATAGCGCCGCTTCGCTTTAGCGCACTTGCAAGCTGTTCAGCATCTGCTGATACACCGGCTGCAGTTTGGCAAAATCCCGCTGCGGCGCGATGAAAACCAGATACAGCATTCCACCTTGCGGACGCGGCAGCGTGACCAGCCAGTCATGCTCGGCGATCGGTTGTCCATTTTGCTGGACCGGCGACTGGCCGCGCAGCGTCAGCGTCTCGCCCGCTACCCCGGCCACCGATATCGGCTGCGCTCCCGAGGTGATGCTCAGGCCGGCATTGGATTGTTCCAGCCCTTGCGCCAGCGTTTGGGTCGTTTGCGCCAGCGTGCCGTTCATCTGGTTGCTGCCGCCGATCACCACGCCATACGCGATCTGTCCGTTCGCAGCCCCCTGGGCCGGCGCGATTGTGGCGCCCCCGCTATTCGGATCGCTCGTCGCCTGCCAGTTCGACGGATAGGCAATACTGAAAACGCTGCCCTGAAAAGTTTGCATGCTGCCGCCAGGCCGAACCTGGCGAAAGCGTACATGCGCCAGCGCGCTGGCCGCCGGCGGGGCATTGCCGGCGGGCTGGGACGCGCTCGAGGTATTCTGCGCCATCGCGGGGTCGGGGTTGAAATTCGCGCCATGCTGCCGGTTCCATTGCGCCCAATAACCCGATTTCGCCTGCGCCGAAATCTGTTGCGCGGTGTAGGCCGGCAAGCGTTGCGCGTCGTTGTGAATCGAGGCAAATTCCCCGTAGTTGGTGGTGTAGGTTTCCGCTGGCCAGTGGGCGATTTCCCGGTCCACGTTGGCCACGCGATTACCGGGGTTGGGGTGGTCGCTGAGAAATTGCGGCGCGCCCGGCCCGCCTTGCGATTCCAGCTTTTGGAAGAACAGGGCCAAGTAGCGCGGATTGTATCCGGCTTTGTACATGAGGATCGCGCCAGTGGCGTCAGCCTGGGCTTCATCCTGCCGCGAATATTTCAACGAATACAGCCCGGCGGCGAGATTCACCCCGGTATTGGCGATCGCGCCTGCCGTCCCGTTGCCCAGGATCGCTCCTAGAATTCCGGCGCCGATGGCGGCTAGTCCCTGCGTCTGTTGTTGTTTTACCGCCATTTTGGCGGAATGCTGCAAGTACACATGCGACATTTCGTGCGCCATCACGCCCGCCAGTTCGGCAGTGTTGCCGGCGGCCGCAATCGCTCCCTGGTTGATGAAAATCTGCCCTCCGGGCAGCGCAAAGGCATTGATGTCTTTTTCCGCGATCACATGAAACTGGTAGGGCCAGGAATTCTGCGAAGGAATTTGCCGGACTAGCTGCGCGCCGAGCTGGCGCACGTATTGCGTCAGCGGACTGGAATCGGGCAGCACCGGCATTTGCTGGTACACCTGTTTAGCCGCCTGCAACCCGGCTTGAATCTGCTGCTGTTTGCTGATGCCTGGATTGCCGGGCGGGGGCAACTGCGGCCCGCTCATGCCAATCTGGCTGGCATCTGGAGTGGATTGCGATGCTGCTGCGGATGCGCTCGGCGCGCTCGGCGCCGTGCCGGCGCCCGCCGTGCAGGCATTGGCGCCCATGATGATGGTCAATGCCATGCCGAAAACGAGATATCGCATCTTTCGCATAGATATTCACCTTGTGCGGTAGCGGTGCCATAAAAAAAGCCGGCACGCGCTCAGTATTCTAATAAACATATTGGATGCCGCCGGGCTGCGAGTGGTCGGAAATTCCGAATGGAAATCCTGGGGTGTACATATTTAAGCTGCTGTTATTTAAAGCTTTATATTTGTGGTGGCGAGCTCTGGCCGGAGCGCCGTCTGCAGCTTTTGTATTTCCTGCAGCAGGCCGGAAAAACGTGCCAGCGGCAGGGCATTGGCGCCATCGGAGAGGGCGCGCTCAGGCTGCTCGTGCACTTCCAGAAACAAGCCATCCACTCCGGCGGCGACCCCGGCGCGAGCCAGCATTTCGATGAATTGCGGCTGTCCCCCGCTATGATCGCCGGCCGCCCCCGGCAACTGCAGGCTATGGGTAACGTCGAAGACCACCGGCGCGCCCAAATCGCGCAGCAGCGCGAACGAGCGGAAGTCCACCACCAGGTTGTTATAGCCGAAGCTGGAACCGCGCTCGGTCAGGATTACGCGATCATTGCCCTCGGCCAGAATTTTTTCCAGCGCGCCGCGCATGTCCCAGGGCGCGAGAAATTGGCCCTTTTTCAGATTGACCGGCCGGCCGGTGCGAGCCGCGGCCGCAAGCAGATCGGTTTGCCGGCATAGAAACGCGGGAATTTGCAGGATATCGGCGACCTCGGCCACCGGTTGCGCCTCGTGCGGCTGGTGAATATCGGTCAGGATGGGCAGCCCCAGTTCCGCCTTGATGCGGGCCAGCGCGCGCAGGCCGGTTTCCAGGCCGGGGCCACGAAAGCCGCGCGGGCTGCTGCGGTTGGCCTTATCGTACGAAGCTTTAAAAATATAGGGAATGCCGGCGACCCGGGCCTGCCGGCTCAGCTCGGCCGCTAGCGCGAGGGCGTGCGATTCGCTTTCGATCACGCAAGGCCCGGCAATCAGAAACAGCGGCGCGGGGCGGCCCAGTTGCAGGCCGGCAATCGAAAAACTGGGCGCGGGCAACGGGGGAGTCGGCATAGAAGGCGCTCAGCTTTCCTTGGCCAGCAGGACAGCGGCCGGCGCTTCCTGGCGCGGCGCCGAAGTCGGCGCGCGATGCCCCCGCTTCCAAGCGTGCGCCGCGGCAACGAAGTCGCGGAAAAGTGGATGCGGTTCCAGGCTGCGCGATTTAAATTCGGGGTGAAACTGGCAGCCTAAAAACCAGGGGTGGTTGGCCAGCTCGACCACTTCCACGTAGGTCTGGTCAGGGCTGGAGCCGGTAATTTTCAATCCCGCGCCGGTCAACAGCGGCTCGTACTCGCGGTTGTACTCGTAGCGATGGCGATGGCGCTCGCTGATCTCGGTGCTGCCGTAAGCCAAGGCGGCGAGCGAACCGGGCGTGAGTTTGCAGGGCCAGGCTCCCAGCCGCATGGTGCCGCCCATTTCCTCGACTCCGCGCAACTCGCGCAGTTTATAGATCACGCGGTGCGGCGTGGCGGGATTGAATTCCGAGCTGTCGGCCTCGGCCAGCCCGCAGGCATTGCGCGCGAATTCGATCACGGCGCATTGCATGCCCAGGCAGATGCCGAAATAGGGAACGCCGCGGGTGCGGGCATAAGTGATGGCGTTCAACATGCCTTGAATGCCGCGCTTGCCAAAGCCGCCGGGCACCAGCACCCCATCTACGCTCGTCAGCCGTTCGGCGGCGGGGGCGTGCTCGAATTCCTCCGCTTCGATCCATTCCAGCCGCAGGCGGAGCGAATGCGCCAGCGCGCCATGCACCAGCGCCTCTTTCAGGCTTTTATAGGAATCTTCGTATTCGATATATTTGCCCACCACGCCTATCGTCACTTCGTCGCGGGGATGGTGCACGCGCCAGTTCAAATCCTCCCACGCCGATATGTCGCGCTCCGGTGCGTGCAAGTGCAGGTAGCGCAAAATCAGTTCGTCCAGTCCTTGGCGTCCCAGCAGCAGCGGCACTTCATAAATGCTGTCGGCGTCGCGGGCGGTCACCACGGCGTCTTCGGCCACATTGCAGAAAAGCGCAATTTTGCTCTTCAGCTCGCTGCTCAATTCCCGGTCGGTGCGCGCCAGCAGGATGTCGGCTTGAATGCCGATTTCGCGTAGCTCTCGCACCGAGTGCTGCGTCGGCTTGGTCTTCAATTCGCCCGCCGCCGCGATATAGGGGACCAGCGTGGCATGCACAAAGATGGCGTTTTCGCGGCCCACTTCCTGGCGCAGTTGCCGGATGGCTTCCAGAAAGGGCAGCGATTCGATGTCGCCCACCGTGCCGCCGATTTCCACGATGGCGACGTCCACATCGTGCGATATTTTGCGAATCGCGTCTTTGATCTCGTTGGTGACGTGCGGAATCACCTGCACCGTCTTGCCCAGGTAATCGCCCCGTCGTTCCTTGGCCAGGATCTGTTCATACACCCGGCCGGCGGTGAGATTGTTGGCGCGCGTCAGTTGCGCGTGGGTGAAGCGCTCGTAATGTCCCAGGTCGAGATCGGTTTCGGCGCCATCGTCGGTGACGAACACTTCGCCGTGCTGGAACGGGCTCATCGTGCCGGGGTCCACATTGAGGTAAGGGTCGAGCTTGAGCAGCGAGACTTTCAGTTGGCGGCTTTCAAGCAGCGCCCCGATCGACGCCGCCGCCAGCCCTTTGCCCAGTGAAGAAACCACGCCACCGGTGATGAAGATGTACTTACAACTCATCGGCGCCTCCTCCGGCCGGAGCCGGACGTTCGCGATGGAAATGGATGGGGATGCCGAACAGGAAGCGGATTCGATACCGATGGCCCGGCATCCCGTGTAAAACGGGATTGAAGAATATCGGGCAGCCTCGGCTCCAGGGCACGGCCTATTATACCGAAGTCCATTTACTCACAAAATGGCGAGTTGACGCGGCTGAATTTTCGCCGATTGCGGCCTGATTCCGCCATTGCGCGCCGCTGCATTTTCCGTCAATATAGATAGGCTGTCTCTTCGCGTGGGGCTGTGGCGCAGTTGGGAGCGCGCTTCAATGGCATTGAAGAGGTCGCGGGTTCGACTCCCGCCAGCTCCACCATAAAATCCTTCCCTCCTGCCTGTATTGTCAAACGGTTCCCGCGCCTGGTTTTTCTGCAGTGGAATTTATAAGCTCTGGTGGAATTCAAAAACACCGGTCCATGTCGAAGCTACCGCCCGGCGCGTAAGAACTTTTCGTCGGAAACCGGCGGCGCACTACCTTGGGCCGGGGACGGACGCTACTCTCTCCGTCCGCGCGAGCCCAGACGCAACAATCCCAGCACAAATACAAACAGCGCCGCCCCCACTACCGCCCAAAACACGGGAAACGGATAGCCGCCGATCCTGACTACCAGCACTGTGGGCAAGCGCAGCGAAACGGCCAGCCAGCGTCCCAGCACCGCGCCGATAAAACCCAACAGAATCGAGCTCAGACAGCCGGTGTGGGAATACCCGCCCAAGCCGGCGCCGAGCGCGCCGCAAACGCCGGCAATCAACAGCAAGATCAGCAGTTCCGCCAGCGTCATCGCCGGCACTTCCTCAGTGCTTCGATCATTGATTTTCCGGGTTAGTGTTCGTCCGTTTCTCGGCTTCGTGCGGACGCAGCGCGAAGCTGGCGCGGTGCGCCCACAAACTGTCCGGCGCTTCGTGCGCCAGGCGTTCCCATAGCTCGCGCGCGGCGCTGAAATCGCCGCTCTGTTTATAGCGCGCGACTCCTTCCCAGTACAGCGCTTCGGAACGCAGCGGGCTTTGGGAAAATCCTTCCGCGGCTTCATGATGCCAGGCCGCGGCCTCGTCATATCGGCCGCGTTCCAGCGCGCGCATGCCTAAAGCGAGGCGCAGCGCCGCGGATAAATCTTCCGGTGGCAGAAAGCCATAGTTGCGATAGTATTCCCGCTCCCCCTCCAGCACCAGAAATGCCGGCGTCCAGAGCGTATGGAAGCTGGCTACCTGCTTGGCGTCGCCGCTGATCAGGTTGACTCGCACGGGCGTGAATTGTTCTTCGATAAAACGGCTGACATTAGGCTGTGGATACGACACGGTATCCATGTGTACACAGCCGCCTCAACGCGGCGCGGCGCTGATATCCAGCAGCACCGGGCGATGATTTTGCCCGGCTTGTTTTTGTCCTTCGACGAGCGAGTCTTTCCAGGCTATCGCCATGATTTTCCTCCTGGGGTCTTAACAATGCACCGGGGGGCCAAGCCCAGGCAAGGCCCAAAGTCCCCGCCACTTATCGTTTTTGAGACCGCCAAGCCGCTTCAAGTTTTATGCCGGTCTCAGACCGCCCGCCGGCCGCTGATCGCGCGCACGATCACAACCAGTATGATCCCGCCCAGGATGGCCACCAGAATGGAGTAAATCAGTCCTCCCGCGGTAGGGCCGCCCAAGGCTGTCATGATCCAGCCGCCGATCACCGCGCCGATAATGCCCACCACGATATCCATTAACGGGCCATAACCGGTGCCCCGCATGATCTTGCCTGTGGCCCAACCGGCAATCAATCCCACAATGATCCACCAGATCAGGAACATATTTCCTCCTGCAACACGCAAAAAAAGCATAGTTGCAACCAGCAACTACGTTCCTTAGATGCTGCTCCCGGGTCGGTAAATGGCGCGGATGGACATTTTACCGGCGAGAGAAGAAGTGTTAGCGTATGTAGAACAGGATCCAGAGTTGCTGCTCGGAAATAGGCGCTCTCCGGCGGACTCGCAGCGAGGAATCGAAAGGAACTTCGATGAAACGTGGTGGCTGGCCTAAATCCTCTGATGCCCGTAGTTTGGCGATCATATTTTACGGTTTGTTTCTGCTCCTGCTGCCGGCCTGGCTCGGCGCCCAAACTACCTTAAAACGCCCCCGCCCGGACCGCGATAACCAAAAGCAGCGGCAAGCCTTTTTCATGCGCGGCCGCCAAAGCCTGGGGGCCTTGCCCGCGGCCGAGCATCTGCGTCTGGCTTGGCGGCAGGCCCGCCGTCTTCCCCTCGCCGTTCGAAAGCGGCCGAACACGAACAGCCCGAACCGCCATCTCGCCAACAGCAATCTGCCGGCGACTGCCGGCAGTTGGACTGAAGCTGGCCCCAGCCCCGAATACGACATGTTTTATGGCAATGTCTCCGGGCGTGTCACCGCGCTGGCGGTAGATCTGGCCGATGATCCTTCCGGCAATACCGTCTATCTTGGCGCCGCTTACGGCGGGGTATGGGTCTCCACTAACGCGCTCTCCTCCAGCCCCAACTGGAAGCCCCTGACCGATGGCCAGCCTTCGCTTTCCGTCGGCGCCATCGCTTTAACCTCCAGTGCGATTCCCGGCGAACCCACTATCGTCGTTGGTACCGGCGAGCCGGATAATGCCGGCGACAGCTATTACGGCATCGGCCTGCTGGTCTCGCATGATGGCGGCGGTACTTGGACGCAGATTACCTCCGCCGATAACGGCAAAGAGCAGTTCCTGGGCGCCGGATTCTCCAAAATCCTGGTCGATCCGAATAACCCGCAAATCCTGCTGGCGGCTGTCTCCAGCACCGATACCGCCTACAATGTGCCTTATGTGCGCGGCATTTATCGCTCCACCGATGGCGGCGATACCTGGTCGTTAGTTAAGGAAGTGACGGATAGTTCGGGCAACAATTATTCCTGCACCGACCTGGTGTACGATTCCACCACTGCAACTTATCTGGCCGCCTTCCGTGGTGCTGGATTTTTTAAATCCACCAATCAGGGCGCAACCTGGGCGGCGCTCAGCGCCAGCCCCTTCGTCACCGCCGCGCCCAGCCTCGACCCCAGTTCCGGTTTCGACAATTTTTATCGCGCTTCCATGGCGGCCCGCTCTGGCGTCATCTATGCCATCATTGCCGATTCCAATAGCCAGCTTTCGACTCCTTTGCCTTGTACTAATGGGCAGACCAGCGGTTGCGATACCGGGCTGGTGCAATCCACCAATGATGGCGGCTCCTGGACCCCGATTGCCGCGCCCACTTGCCCGCAGACCAGTTCGGGTTCTTATGAACCCTACTGCACCGGGACCGACACCTTATTCAATGCCGGCGGCGGCGATCAGGGCGATTATGATCAGTTGATTTTTGCGCCGCCCAAATCCAATACGCTCGTCGTGGGTGGCATCGATCTGTGGGAAACCACCTTGGGAAGCGCCAGCCTGGCGCCCCCTCTCGGGCTGCGCCGGGGCGTTCCGTTTCAATACTCGCCAATCGCCTGGCTTGCGATTGGCTTGCTTGTTCTTTTCCTCTATATCCAGCCGCAACGGTTGAGCCGGGTTCGTTGGGCGGGGTGGCTGGCCGTTTCCTTTATTAGTCTGGGATTGCTGGCTTGCGGCGGCGGCGGCAGCAGCAGCAATCCCAACCCGAACCCTACCCCTACGCCCAGCCCAACTGTATCGTGGTCCGATATTACAAGGGCCTACGGTACGGGTACGGTCCATGCCGATGAGCATGCGATCGCCGCGGTGGACTCCACGACCTGGATCATCGGCAACGATGGCGGCATCTGGAGCACATCCAATTCGGGCACCAACTGGAATGACATGAATAACGGCCTGGGAACGATCCAATTCTATAGCGTGACCAGCGATCCGGTTACCGCCGGAATCTATTTCGGCGGGTCGCAGGATAACGACGCGGCCATCTCGGGCAATGGCACCAATCCACCGTCCGGCAACCTCTCCTCGCCACTCCTATGGACGGCTGACTTTTTCGGCGACGGCGGCTATTCCGCCACCACCATCGCCACGGTGAACGGCACGCAGGAAGATCAATATTTCACCGAAAACAACGGCGTCTCGCTTGCCCGCTCCGATTCCGGCGGATCGATTGACGTGCAAAGCCAGACCGGCAGCTTTTATAACTCTTCCGGCTACCCCAACGTGGTGGTGGATAGCAGCGTTATCAAGGACGGCGCCGATTTCTACGTTCCCTATCAGATTCTGCCCACCGACAACAGCCAGATCATTCTCGGCACCTGCCGCGTCTGGATAGGCCCCAGCATGCCCACTTCGGATGGCGCCGGATGGTCGGCCATCAGCAACGATCTGACCACCGGCGGCAGCGGCAGCGGCACCTGCGCCCAAAACGGCTCCTACATTACCGCGCTGGCGCAGGCGCCAAGCAACTCGGCGACCCTCTACGCCGTCACCGACGATGGCCAGATTGCCTATACCACCAATGCCACCTGCATCCAGAACAAAAACTGCGCCACCGGCGCCAAGCCCACCTGGCAGCACACGACGCCGCTGCCGTTATTGACCACTACCTACCCCCGGCCGCTGAGTTCGATTGCGGTTTCACCCGCTAACGCGCAAACGATTTTTGTGGGTGTCATGGATTTCGGCCCCAACCAAGGTTCCGGCAGCGGCGGCCAGCATATTTTCATGAGCACCGACGCGGGCACAACCTGGACTGATATCACCGGGGACTTGCCGGACAGCCCGCTAAATTGGATTTTGGTGGATCCTCAATATCCGCAAGATATCTATGTCGCTACCGATGTGGGCGTATTTGTCACTCAGGATGGCGGCGCCGGGGGCGCGGGCGAGCAATGGCAGCAACTCGGCATCGGCTTGCCCGCCTCCGCGGTGCTGCAATTGAATTTGACTACGGTAGGCGCGCGCGAAATCATCGCCGCCACCCACGGCCGGGGTGCCTGGACGATTCCCACCGTGAACTGATTGCGCGCTTCGCTCTCCAACGCTATAAAATGCGGAGAGCGGAGCGCTCCGCTTTTTATTTCAGCCGCCCGGGGTTGACTTCGCTCAACACTCGCCTCCAGGCGTCACGCTCCCGCCGCGGATTGAATTGCGGCGCCAGACGCTTGATTTGCCGTTCCAGGCGATGGAGAAATTCTGGCCGGCTCTCCAACTGCCACAGCAGGCGGCCCAGCTGGTATGCGTCGCCGGCGCGAAAATAGCCGGCATAATCGCGGCCCAGCAGGCCGGTGTTGCCGGGTATCCGCGTGGCGAGCACCGGCACGCCCGCGCCAATGGCCTCCGAAACCGCATTCGCGCCGCCTTCCGCCAGCGAAGGTAAAATCAGCGCCCGGCTGCGGCGGAGCAGTTGGCGCGCCCGTCCCGAAGGCAATGCTCCCAGCCAGCGATAGCGCGGATTGCGGCTCATTTCTTCTTTTGCCATTTGCTCCATGCCGGCTTCGCGCACCTCGCCGGCGTGCAAGATGCGAATGCGGGAGGGCGCCGGCAACTCGCGGACCGCGCGCGCCGCCAGCAGCGGGTCTTTCACTTTACGCAGATGGCTGAGCATGCACGCATCGAAGCGGTCGCGCGCGGGCGGCAGCCGGGTAAGCGCCGGCGCCGATTGGTAGATGACATGCGCCTTGCGCCGCGCCCAGCCGGGCAGCCGCTTCAGCGCCAGCGGCTGCAACGCGATCAATCCCTGCGCCGCGCGCAGCAGCGCGCGTGCCTCCTGATCGAGTTGCATGCCATAAATATCGGTGCCGGTCAGGGCCATGAGCAACGGCCGGTGCGGATACTTTTGGCGGAATTTCCAGGCCGCTTCGGCGCTGTGCCGCAGATGCAAACCCAGCAGCAGATCGAAACCCTCGCCCGAGTAGGCTTGCACCACTTTCACGCGGTGGCCGAGTTCGCGCAGCCGGCGCGCCCAGCGCAGCGCCGTCACGCGATTGCCTTGTATGCTGCCCGGCGGTGCCGGAGTCACTATGCCAATCCGCATAATTCCAGAAAGCGTTAACGGCCGAGTCGGATAGTAGTTCATGTCCGAGAGCGCGGGCCGAAGTGCGGGCCTTTCTTGGTCCCGCGCCTGTTAACGACAAAATAAAACAATTCCGCAGGAATTGTGCCTGGCAATGCCCGGCATCCTTAAGTATTCGCCATGAGTATTCGCCATGCGTCCGGTTTCGGCCGGACCCTTGCGAAAGCGTCAGCGCCTGAAAGTAAAAGCGGCCGAGCCGCTTTCGCGTTGCCGGTATACAGTTTGCCTGAATTCATAGACGGTACTCTGGCTATGCCGTCAATTCATCGCGGAGCCTCATCAGCTTTGCTTATTTTTTCTTCAATAATTTTATGCAACCACTTTTCATCGCCATTTATCTCATGGTATGGGCGGATTTCAAAAAGCTTTTTGGGGGTACCAATCAACGCAAGTTGATGGGTTAAACTCCCAAAAACGCGAAAAGAATCCGCCCATTTTTTTTACCTTGCCTCGTAATGCTGTAAAAATATTTGTATTGTGGACTTTCAGCCCGCTCTCTCCGACCTGGGATTAATCGCCGATGGTCATACGGCGGCTCTGATCGCCCGAAATGGCGCTTTAGTCTGGCTCTGCTTGCCTCGCTTTGACAGTCCTTCGGTTTTCGCCTCGCTGCTTGATTTGAATAAAGGCGGCCAATGGACCATCCGTCCATCCGGCATCGAACTGGGCGTGCAGCGCTACCATCCGCTAACCAATGTCCTCGTTACCGAATTCCGCCGTCCGGGTTTGCGCGTTCGTCTGACCGACTGGATGCCGCCTCGTTTCGTGCCCAGCCCGCCGCAACTCGATCAAGGCGCCGTCTTCCGCCTGGTGGAAGTGCTTAAAGGCGAAACCGAAATCGAGTGTTGCTGTGCCGCCGCGCCCCACTACGGGCAGCAGCCCGCGAAATGGGAGTGGATGCCTGGCCGCGGCAAGGCTCAGTCCGGCATCTGGCGCAGCAATCCCGGCCTGTGGCTGCAATCGCCGGTTCGTCTTACACGGCGGGGAAACGCTTTGGCGGGCGGCTTTCGCCTGCGCGCCGGCGAAAGCCGCGGTTTCGCATTCTGTTGGGGCAAGCGTCCCGATAATCTGTCGCATGAGCTGCTGCGTCAATCTCTCGCGGATAGCGTTCGCACCTGGCGCGACTGGGTGAAACAAGCTCAATACGAGGGCGATTATCGCGAGGCGGTATTGCGCAGCGCGCTGGTGCTCAAAGCGCTGATTTACGAACCCACCGGCGCCATCGTCGCCGCGCCCACCACCAGTCTGCCCGAAAGCCTCGGCGGGCCGCGTAATTGGGATTATCGCTTTTGCTGGCCTCGTGATTCGACCTTCGCCCTCTATGGCCTCTCGCTGCTGGGCTTCCATGAGGAAGCGGGACGTTTCCTGCGCTTTATCGCGGATCTCTGCCGGCGCCATCCGCTGCCCTTGCAGGTCTGCTATCGCGTGGATGGCGATGCCCGGCTGCCGGAACGCGAACTGCCGCGCTTATCCGGCTATGGCGGCTCCCGCCCGGTGCGCATCGGCAATGCCGCCGCCTGCCAGTCGCAACTGGATATCTACGGCGAAATCCTTGATGCCGCCTACACCTACGCCAACTGGCGGCAGGGCCTGGATGATAAGCTGTGGCCGGTCTTGCGCGGGCTGGTGGATTACGCCGCCGCCCATTGGCGCGAAAAAGATGAAAGCATTTGGGAAGTGCGCGGCGGCCCGCGCCACTTTGTTTATTCCAAGGTAATGTGCTGGGTCGCGCTGGATCGCGGCCTCAAGCTCGCCCGCCGTTTTCGCCTGCCTGCGCCTGTGGCCGCCTGGAAGACCGCCGCCGAAGCGCTGCGGAAGCAGGTCTGGGACCGCGGCTATCGCCGTTCCGTCCACGCGTTTATTCAATCTTTCGATAATCCCGTGCTCGATGCCAGTTTATTGTTGCTGCCGCTGGTCCGTTTTCTGCGGCCGCGCGATCCGCGCATGCATTCCACCATCACCGCCGTGCTCAATCGCCTCGCGCACGGACCGCTGGTTTGGCGCTATGAAAATCCGCATCAGGATGGCGTCGGCGGCCCCGAAGGCGCTTTCGCCATCTGCAGCTTCTGGCTGATGGATTGTCTTACCCTGATCGGCCATAGCCGCCAGTCGCGCCGCCTCTTCGATCAAATGCTCGCCCTGGGCAGCCCCTTGGGGCTGTTTTCCGAGGAACTACAGCCGGTCGAAAATGGGCCGGTGCGCATGCTGGGCAACTTTCCCCAGGCCTTTACCCACATGGCGCTGATTAACACCGCGCATAATCTCGAACTCTACCCGCGCGGCGTGCCGGTACAGAACGCTTTCTCGCGGGCAAAAAAAACGAGCGGCGGCAGGCAATAGAATTCGTTCACCTCCGCATCGCGCGGGCGCGCATCCGGGGTTTTTCGCGCCATTTGGCGCTTCCGCCGCAGCGTCAGCTTTTTCAATAGCTAGCATTCAAAGGTTCGATTGTACTTTCGCGCGCCGTCTTGCTATCCCATTAAGTGATCGAAAGCAGGCCGGACGGCACGTCGCACCCTCTCCAACGGCGTGCGTCCGGCTTGGTTATCTTCACGCCGTTTTGACGGCATAACTCTGGCGCGGCAATGTTTTCTCTGGACCATGATGCTTGTGGAGTCGGTTTTATCGCCCAACTCGGCGCGGGCGATCAACGCGCCGTGGTGGAGCGCGCGCTGACCGCGCTCGAGCGGCTTTCGCATCGTGGCGGCGTGGATGCCGATGGCTGGAGTGGCGATGGCGCCGGCTTGCTGGTGCGCCTGCCGCGCGAGTATTTCCGCCGCGAAGCCCGGCGCCGGCAATTGGAATTGCCCGAGCGCTTCGCCCTGGGCATGTTTTTCCTGCCGCCGGCTTTGGCGGAAGAGGCCGCCCATGTCATCGGGCAGCAACTCGACGCGGAAGGCCTGCGGGTGCTCGGCTGGCGCGAAGTGCCGCTCGAACCGGGCGTGCTCGGCCCTCGCGCCCGCGCTACGCTGCCCGTCATCCGCCAGGCTTGGATTGCTCCGCCCATCAGCGGCGCGTTCGGCCGCCGGCTCTTTCTCGCGCGCAAGCGCATCGAAGCCTTTGCCCCCGCCGGCACTTACGCCTGTTCGCTGTCCGAGCGCACCCTGGTTTATAAAGGCCTGCTGGCTCCCTGGCAGTTGGCGCTGTTTTATCCCGATCTTGCCGATGAGCGGTTCGTCAGTCCGCTGGCCGTTTTCCACCAGCGCTATTCCACCAATACCAGCCCCAGTTGGCGCCTGGCGCAGCCATTCCGCTTCCTCGGCCACAACGGCGAAATCAACACTATCGGCGGAAATCGCCGCTGGATGCGCGCCCGGCAGTGGCGTTTGCGGCAGCGCTTTTCCGCCGGCGACTGGTTTCAGCCGCTGGAAACCGGCGCCAGCGATTCCGCTAGCCTGGATAATGCGCTGGAGTTGCTCATCGAGCAAGGCTCCAGCGCCGCCGCCGCCCTCTATCGCCTCATTCCTCCCGCCTGGGAAAACGATCCCGCCCTGCCGGGCGAGTTGCGCAATTACCTGCAGGAAGAAGCCGCGGGACAGGAACCCTGGGATGGGCCCGCCGCCATCATTTTTAGCGATGGACGCCTCATCGGCGCCCGCCTCGACCGCAATGGGCTTCGTCCCTTGCGCTATACCCTCAGCGCCGATGGCGTGCTCGTCGTCGGTTCGGAAACCGGCATCGCCGATTTTCCCGACGCCCGCGTCATCGAACGCAACCGCCTCGGCCCCGGCGAGATGATTCTGGCCGATCCTATCGCCGGACAACTGATCCGCCCCTATGATGTGCCCCGCTATCTCGGCCTCTCGGGCGATTGCCAGACCTATGTGTCCTGGCCGGTGCTCGCGCCCGCGCATCCTCAGCCCAGTCCCGCTCCCGCGCCCGATACCGCGCCGTCTGGCGCTGACGCCCAAAACGGCGCCGGCGCGCCTCAGGGCTCGTTCGGCTCGCTTCACGCCGCTCATGTGCATGGCGCCAGCTTGAATGGCGCATCGGGGAATGGTTCGGCGGTGAATGGCGCCGCCAAAGCCGGCGATCCTGCCCAGGTTCAGAATCCCGCGCCGGCCCTGGCTGCCCCAGCCACGCCCGCGCCGGCCCTGCCGCCCGCGCCGGACGCCGTCGCCCCGCTCGCGCCGCGGGCGCCCTTGCCTTTGCCGGAAATCGCCGCCGCCTTTGGCCTGTCCCAGGATCAATGCAAGCTGCTGTTGCTGCCGATTTTTGAATCCGGACGCGAATCCGTATTCAGCATGGGAGACGACGCGCCGCCGGCCTTCATCTCCAGTCATCGGCGGCTGCTCTGGGATTATTGCAAGCAGCGGTTCGCGCAGGTGACTAACCCGCCGATTGATTCGCTGCGCGAGACCCAGGTGATGTCGCTGGCGTTGCACTTTTCGCGCGCCACCTGCAAGCTGCCTTCGCCATTGCTGGATGCCGGTCAGCGGAGGGAGCTTTGTCGCCGGTTGCCGGCCGCGGTGCTCGATGCGACCTTTCCCGCCGCCGGCGGTGTAGCCGCGGCCCGGGAGCGCCTGGCCGGGCTTCGCCTCGAAGCCGCCGCCGCCGTCGCCCGCCGTCCCGGTTGCGTGCTGCTATCCGATCGCGCTACGGGCGCGGAACACGCTCCGCTGCCCATTCTCCTGGCCGCATCGCTGGTCTTTCAGGCCTTATCCGAGGCGGATGGCTTCGACCTGCCGCTGCTGGTCGAAACCGGCCAGGCTTGGGACACCCATCACATTGCCATGCTGGCCGCCGTGGGCGCCAGCGCCGTCGAACCCTATCTGGCCTGGGAATTGGCCGCCCATTTTCCCGAAGGCGAGCACCGCTTCCGCCTGGCGATTGAAAGCGGACTGCGTAAAGTGCTGGCCAAGATGGGCATTTCCACCGCCGCCAGCTATCGTAACAGCCAATTGTTCGAGATCGTGGGATTGGACCCCGAAGTCGCGGCGGAATTCTTTCCCGCCGCCTCCGCGCACCTGGCCGGCAAGAGCCTGGCCGCGCTGCTCGAGGAAGCCTGCGAGCGTCATGCGCTGGCCTTCAATCGCGTGCGGCCCGCCGCGGCAAATGCGGCGCCATCCGCCGTAGCGCGGCCGGCCAACGAGGCCGGCAAGGATTCGGCCGCCGCGGAAGTCATCTCGCCCGAGCCGCCTGTGAGCGCCGCCCAGGCGGAGCACGGCGGAGCGCCCGCTCATGCCGCCTCGAACCTTGCCGCCTGGGTCGCCGGCCTGCGCGACGCCGGACTCTACCGCTACCGCCATGGCGGTGAAAATCATTCCAGCTCGCCCGACCTGGTTCGCCGTTTTCACGCCTTCGTGCGCGCCCCCGGCGCCGATACCTGGCGCGCCTATGCCGCCTACGTCGCCGGCCGCGATCCGGTCAGTGTTCGCCATTGGCTGGAAGGCATGCCCGCGCCCGCCGCCTCGGCCGATCCGCAACTGGTGGCCGATCTGCTCTCCCGTTTCAGCACCCAGGCCATGTCGCTGGGCGCGATCTCGCCCGAAACCCATCGCGTGCTGGCCATCGCCATGAATCGCCTGGGCGCGCGCAGCAACACCGGCGAGGGCGGGGAGGATCCGGAGATCTACCGCGATCAGCCCGAAGCCAACAACCGCATCAAGCAGATAGCCTCGGCGCGCTTCGGCGTTACCGCCGAGTATCTGCTGCAGGCCGACGAGTTGGAAATCAAAATGGCGCAGGGCTCCAAGCCCGGCGAAGGCGGCCAGCTTCCTCCCGCCAAGGTTTCCGCCTATATTGCGCGGCTGCGCCATGCCGTTCCGGGCATGGCCCTGATCTCGCCCCCGCCGCACCACGATATTTATTCCATCGAAGATCTGGCGCAGTTGATTTTCGATCTGAAATCCATCAACCCCTCCGCCCGCATTGGCGTGAAGCTGGTCTCGGGCGCGGGCGTGGGCATAATTGCTGCCGGCGTCGCCAAGGCCGGAGCGCATGTCATCACCATCAGCGGCTTTGACGGCGGCACCGGCGCTTCGCCGCTGACTTCCATTAAAAACACCGGCCTGCCCTGGGAAATCGGCTTGCGCGATGCGCATAGCATGCTGCTGCGCAGCGGCTTCCGTTCCCGCGTTCGCCTGCGCGTCGATGGCGGCTTGAAATCCGGACGCGATATTGTGCTGGCCGCCCTGTTGGGCGCGGATGAGTTCGGCTTCGGCACCGCCGCCCTGATTGCCGTCGGCTGCGTCATGGCGCGCCAGTGCCATCTCAATACCTGCCCGGTCGGCATTGCCACCCAGGAAGAAAAGCTGCGCAAGCGCTTCGTCGGCACCCCGGAAATGCTGATTGCCTTTCTGCGTTCGGTGGCCGAGGAAGCGGCCACCCTTCTCGCCGGCATGGGCGCGTCCCGCCTCGAAGATATCGTGGGCTGCGCTTCGCGGCTGCGTCCCCGCGCCGGCGGCGAGCTGGCCGCGCATGCGCTGCGCGATTTGCTCGCCCATCCGGAACTGCCCGCTGCCAGCCTTTCCGGCGAGGCCCCCGCCATTTCGCCCGAACCTTCCAGCGCCACCAGCCTGGAATCGAAGCTGCTCGCCCGCCTGGATCGCGGCGATGCCGCCGAGCCGCCGCCGCTGGCCATTTCCAACCGCGATCGCACCATTGGCGCCGCCCTTACCCGGCATTGGCTGCGCGCTGGCGCGCCCGGCTCCGCTACTTTCCGCTTGCAGGGAGTTGCCGGCCAGAGCTTTGGTGCTTTCCTGGCCGCCGGCCTGTACCTGCATCTGCGCGGCGAGGCCAACGATTATGTGGGCAAATGCCTGAGCGGAGGCGAGTTGGTCGTCTCCGCCGGCGAGACCGCTTCCCGCCGCGGGGATGTGTTGGTCGGCAATACTTGCCTCTATGGCGCTACCTCCGGCCGGCTGTTTGTCGCCGGGCGCGCCGGCGAACGTTTTGCCGTGCGCAACAGCGGCGCCTGGGCGGTGGTCGAGGGCGTCGGCTTGCATGCGTGCGAGTACATGACCGCCGGCCTGGTGGCCATTCTCGGCCCTTGCGGCGCCAATTTCGGCAGCGGCATGACTGGCGGCCTGGCCTACATCCCGCGCGACCAGATGCCGGAATTCCGCTGGCATGCCGAGTATGTGCGCGTCGCCGATATCACCGCTTTCGAAGAGCGCCAGCTTCGCCGCCTGCTGGAAGCCCACTTCCTGCGTACGTCCAGCCCCCGCGCCGCCCGCCTGCTGGCCGCCGCCGGCCGCTTGGCGCTGGTGCGCGTCCAGCCTCTGCGCCTGCCCCAAGCCATAGAACAAACCTGGCAGCCCGCCGCCGGCGATGCCTTTCTGGTCGCCGGCGATGCTTCCGCGGTTTCCCTGGCCGTGTGATCGAATTTTATTGCGGGAATTGTCCGGCATCGCTTTACCCGCCGCCGTTCGCCGCGGCAATCTCCGCTAAACTGGAAGAGAGCCTTGAATTTTATTGAATGCCCGCATCCAAGCGGTGGCCCCGCTTGAAGGAGGAAAAATGGCAGTTCGCGTTGGGATTAATGGCTTCGGACGCATTGGCCGCAATGTCTTTCGCGCCGCTTTGTCCGAGCCCGGCATGGAAATCGTCGCCGTCAACGATATTACCGATCCGAAAACTCTGGCCCATTTGCTCAAGTATGATTCCGTGCTCGGCAATCTGAAGCAAAACGTCACCGCCACCGAGGATTCCATTGTGGTGGATGGCCGCAAGATCCGCGTCTTCGCTCAAAAAGACCCCGCCGCGCTCGACTGGTCTTCGCTCGGCATTGAGCTCGTCATCGAGTCCACCGGCCTTTTCACCAAGGCCGAAGACGCCCGCAAGCATTTGCGCGGCAGCGTGAAAAAAGTCATCATCTCCGCTCCCGCCACCGGAGAAGACCTCACCGTCGTGCTGGGCGTGAATCAGGACCGCTACGATCCCTCCAGGCACGTCGTCATCTCCAACGCCAGTTGCACCACCAACTGCCTGGCGCCGGTGGCCAAAGTTGTGCACGACAACTTCGGCATTGTCGCCGGCACCATGACCACCATTCACTCCTACACTAACGATCAGCGTCTGCTCGATCTGCCGCATAAGGATCTGCGCCGCGCCCGCGCCGCCGGCTTAAGCATGATCCCCTCTTCCACCGGCGCCGCCAAGGCCCTGCACCTGGTCATTCCCGAGCTGAAGGGACGTCTCGACGGCTTTGCCATGCGCGTGCCCACGCCCAATGTCTCCGTGGTGGATCTGGTCGCCTGGGTGGAAAAGCCGGCGACCGCCGAGAAGGTCAACGCCGCCCTGCGCGCTGCCTCCGAAGGCCCCATGCAGGGCATTTTGGGCTACGAAGAACTGGAGCTGGTGTCTTCCGACTTCAAGGGCGACAGCCGCAGCTCGATTGTGGATGCCAAGCTGACGCGCGTCGTGCAGGAGCACTGCGTCAAGGTTATCGCCTGGTACGACAATGAGTGGGGCTATTCCTGCCGTGTGCGCGATCTGGTGATGTTTATCGCTCGCCACGAAGCCGGAGCCCGCGGCTCGGCTAAAACCGCCGGCGTCCCTGTCGGAGCGTGATGGCTGACCCGCGCCCGCAGCCTGGCGCTTCCGCGCCGCGCTTCGGGCGCCGCGTGCCATCTCCTCCCGGAGTCCTGTCATGTCGAGTCCTGTCATGTCCAGAATCCTGACCGTTAAAGATGTGCCGCTTGAGCGCAAGCGGGTGCTGATGCGCGCGGATTTCAACGTGCCGCTCGACGCCGGCCGCGTCGCCGACGATACTCGGATCCGTGAAACCTTGCCGACGCTGGAGTATCTGTATCGTCATCACGCTTCCGTGGTGCTCTGCTCCCACCTTGGCCGCCCCAAGGGAAAACCCGATCTGCGCTTTAGCCTGCAACCCGTCGCCGAGCGCCTGCGCATTCTGCTGGATGAGCGCCTGGGCAGGGGCGTGCAGGTCGGCTTTTGTCCGGAAACCGTCGGTATGCAAGCCCGGGAAATGGCCGGTGCGCTCGCCCCTGGCGGCTTCCTGGTGCTCGAAAATCTGCGTTTTCAGCCCCAGGAAGAAGCCAATGACCAGGCCTTTGCCCGGCAATTGGCCGAACTGGGCGAGATTTACGTCACCGACGCTTTTGGCAGCGCGCATCGCGCCCATGCCTCGACCGATAGCGTTGCGCGTTTCCTTAAACCCGCCATCGCCGGCCTGCTGATGGCGCGCGAGCTGGAATACCTCGGCCGCGCCTTGCAATCGCCCGATCATCCTTTTGTCGTGGTTTTCGGCGGCGCCAAAATCGCCGACAAAATCCCCATTCTGGAAAAGCTCGCCGCTAAAGCCGATACCTTTCTCATCGGCGGCGGCATGGCCTACACTTTTCTTGCGGCGCAAGGGCAGGGAATCGGCGCCTCGCTCTTCGAGGCCGACCAGGTCAATACCGCGCGCCGCCTGCTGGATCGCGCCGCGGCCGGAGATTTTCGGCTGCTGCTGCCCATCGACCATGTCATCGCCGATAAGCTGGAGGCCAATGTCCCGGCGCGCGTGGTCGAAGACATTCCCGCGGGCGCCAAGGCCTTCGATATCGGACCGCGCACGCTCCAGCTCTTTCGCGACGAACTGCGCCGCGCCAGGATGGTGCTGTGGAACGGCCCTATGGGCGTTTTTGAGACCCCGCCTTTCAATCGCGGCACCAACGAAATGGCCCGCATTCTCGCCGATTCCCCCGCGGTCACCATTGTGGGCGGGGGCGATTCCGCCGCCGCGGTGAATGCCGCCGGCCTGGCGTCCCGCATGGCGCACGTCTCTACCGGCGGCGGCGCCGCGCTGGAATTCCTCAGCGGCCTCACTCTTCCCGGTGTGGCCGTCCTTTCCACTGCCGCATAAAAATCCCGCTATGACACCCACCCGCGCTCGCCGGCCGCTCATGGCCGCCAACTGGAAAATGCATAAAACCCCGGCGGAAACCGCCGACTTCCTCGCCCGCTTGATCCCGCTGCTGGCTCCAGCTGCGGCGGAGGGGGCGCCGGAACGCGCTCGTGTTTGCGACATTGTCGTGGCCCCGCCCTTTCCCTGCCTGCCCGCCGCCGCCACCGCCGCCCGCGGCGCCGGCATCGAACTCGCCGGACAAAACATGCATTGGGAAACTCACGGCGCCTTTACCGGCGAAGTCTCGGCCGCCATGCTGCTCGCCGTTGGCTGCCGCTACGTCATTCTCGGCCACTCCGAGCGCCGCCAGTATTTTGGCGAAACCGACGCCACCATCAATCGCAAGCTGCTGGCCGCCCTGAACGCCGGCTTGCGGCCGATCGTTTGCGTGGGCGAGACGCTGGCCCAGCGTGAAGCCGGCCAGACCGAAACCGTGCTGCGCGAACAACTGGAGCGCGGGTTCTTGGGTATCAAGGCCACCCAGGCCCCGCCCTGCATCCTGGCGTACGAGCCGGTCTGGGCCATCGGCACCGGACGCACCGCTACCCCGGAATTGGCCGCCGACGCCCATCGTTATCTCCGCCAGCGCCTGGCGCGCTTGTGGGGCGATTCGGCCGCGGCGGCATGCCGCATCCTCTACGGCGGCAGCGTAAAACCCGACAACATTCGCGGCCTCATGGCTCAGCCGGAGCTTGATGGCGCCCTGGTCGGCGGCGCTAGCCTGGATCCCCAATCTTTCGCCGCCCTGGTTGATTTTTAAGCTTTGTCCTACTCGCGCCGGGTAATTCTAAATGGGACGCTCGGTTTGGAGAATGGACAAATATAGTAAACTGATCTTGACGTATAGCGGTTGATTGGATGGATGGTCCTGAAGCGCCGCTACAACTAAGTGTCACGCTTCATAAAAATTAGGAGGATATAGTGCTCAAAATCAGCGATCTGCAGCTTGAACTGGAAAAAAGCCTGGAACGCTACCTGTCCGATTTCCTGGTGGACGGCAAGCCGTTTCTGCCCTCCCAGTTCCGCCCCAAAGTACAACTGCTTTATCCCACGGGACGCCAGTTGCCGCGCACTGCGCTGGCGGCCAAAGATTGGGATCCTGAAAATGGCGATCAGGTGCTGATCAGCTTTGTGCCCGCTGGCGAAGCCACCGCCCCCGATCCGGAACCGGCCGAGGAAGTGGAAGAAGCCGACCGCCAGCCGATGCATAACTTTCACGCTCAGGCCCGTCGCGATATCGCTCGTGAACGGGAGTACCTGCAGCGCGAGCGCGAATTTATTCCCCGCGAGCGTGAGTACATCCCCCGCGAGCGCGATTATCTGCCGCGCGAGCGCGATTTCAACCGCGATTACAACTCCGAGCCGCCGCGCCGCTCGTTCCCGCGTCCCCGCCCGGTGATGTACAAAGACCCCGACCCGGGCGCTTTGTCCGACCTGATTCGCGCCCTGTTCCGGGTGGAATCCAGTCCCGGGTTTCAGTTTGTCGCGCTCAAGTGGTTCCGCGACGTCGCCTTGCCGCGTGAAGGCTTCACCTGGGCCTACGCTCCCGAGGTGCGGGATCGCGTGCTGCGCGACGCCACCGCCGCTGAACTGGTGCTGACCAGTAAGGTGGATAATCCCAAGTCGCCCTTCCCGACTACGGCCATTCGCGTCAATCGCGAGCATCCGCGAGTGCGCGAAATCCTGGCCGAATCGGAAGAGAACCCGCCCTCCAAACCCGACGCTGCCGTGCCGGTCGCGGGCGCGGAAGAAGGGGATGAGACCATCGAAGCCTGAGGCGGTTTTGAGTGGGTTAACCGCGGCGGCGGGTCTGCGCGTCCGCCGCTAATGCGCGTACGGTCCCAAGTCGAAAAGTCGTTCATTTCCAATACCACGGCTCAGGGCCGGGCCGCGTTATAATTGCGCCGTGTGCGGAAGTGGTGAAATTGGCAGACACACCATCTTGAGGGGGTGGCGCCGCAAGGCATGCGGGTTCGAGTCCCGCCTTCCGCACCAATATTTAATTCCCTATACGTTCCCGCTCCTTTAAAGCTTTTTTCTTCCTGGCATCTATCTTTGAGTATTCGCCATGCGTCCGGTTTCGGCCGGACCCTTGCGAAGGCGTCAGCGTCTAAAAGTAAAAGCGGCCGGCTGTTCCGATCATTTACTTGCCGCGCCTATTTCCCCTCAATCAGCACCATATCGGTATCGGCTGCCGCTTGGCGCAGCAATTTTAGCTCGCGATAATCCGCCGAGTGATAGAACTGGCGCGCCGAATCCAGGCTTGGAAACTGAACTATGACCGGATAGGTGGGCCTCCAATGGCCCTCCAGCACCTCCAAGGCGCCGCCGGCGGCCAGGTATTTTCCGCCAAATCTTCCCACGCATTCGGCTATGCGGCTGCGATACTTTGCCATCTTCTCGTCATCCTTGATGCGAACCACGTCGGCGATGAGATAGGCGGGCATGGCGCAACCTCCGGTGCCAAAATGAACGGAATCTGGAATTATCGCAGTTAAATTATATTCAATTTGGGGTTATAGTCGCGGCCCGCAAGACCGCTTCCGCGCTAAGGATGAGCTTTTCCTCGATTCGTTTCATGTCGATTTCAGCCGCGCCATATTCATGGATGACTGCGGCGAAAATGTCGCGGCGGCCGCGAACTGGTGGCCGACTGGGGATGGATGTCGAGGCCAAGATGCTCGGAATCACAATGTGATCCGGAAGAAGCCGGTGCTGAAAATGGGGAAAGATATGGCGGCTTCGTCTTAGCCATGCTCACATTTCTATTCGGCTTTGCGGCAGAACAGGTGGATGTGGCGGGCTTTGAGGACTTACAAGGAAAAGAGAAAGGGATTGGCGCGTGTGCGTAAACAAAACTGATGAGGTAACGGCCACCGGACGTTGCGCTTGCCGCGCAACGTCCTCCACGTACAGGGGAATCAGTGGTAGCGGGTCATCCCGGACCGGCTTTTGCATAAAACGGCTGGGCCATCTTCAAACTCGCCATTACCGTTTTCGCCCTTCGTAAGCCACGTTCTGAAGAAACTCGGTAATGGTTTGGAGTGTTGCCGAGCTGGGCACGGGCTTTCCCATTGCCACCATGTTCTTACGCATGCGCGCCACCACCTGTGGCCACTGCCGCGCGGTATGTAGCTTGGGATCGGGCAAGGCGTGGCACTGAGCGCACGTGGCGGCAAAAAGGATTGCGCCTCTGCTTTGGGGTGAAGGCATTGCACCGGGATGAATGGATTGCAAAGAGTGTTCTTTCAAGTACGAAACGATCGTTTTCTGTTCTTTGGCCGAGGGGGCTTTGATGTTCATCATGCCCATCATCCCGCCGCCTCCCATGTTTCCCATCCTTCCTCTCATCCCCATGCCACCCATATTTCCCATCATGCTCGAGCGGCTCATCATCCTGGAACACATGGTCATCCTTTGGAACATCTTGCTCGCGACTCCAGGCCATTCGGCGGCGGAATGCATCATCGGGCTGGGAAGGCTATGGCATTGAACGCAGTATGTTGCCATCAGTTTCGCGCCTTCACTTTGCGGCGCCGGAAGATTGCCGGGCGTGACGCCGGGAGGCACAACCCCCGACATCATCGTGTGCATCATCTGCTGCATCGAGCTTTGTCCGTCACCGGCGCGGTGCTGATTGTTGCTCCGCTGCTGCGTAGTCGCGGCGAATAGGCCGGTCAGACCGATTGCTGCAAGAACAAAGCCAAGGACAACCAAGATCTTTTTAGTCTTCATTGTTCCCTCCCGTTTTCCCTCGACATGGCGCGAGCTTAGCTTGATCGCCTTCCGCGGCGCCGCTCAGGCGGCCGGTGGCCGGGCGGCGCCGATTAGAAGACGATGATCTTATCCGCTTCTCTCGACCAGGCCGTTAGCTCGTCCATCGAACTCCGGTGTGCGCCTTGCACCAGGGAGTTCGGTTTGATTCCCCGAGCGTCCATGCACGAGCCGCAAACGCCGATCTTGCCGCCCTTGGATGAGAGAATCTTCAGCATCCGCTCTAGGTTGTAGTAGCCGTTCGGTGTTATCTGGCCCGCGACTGCGCATGAGGCCGCATCGCCCATCATGAAAACCGAGAGGCTGCCCTCCGCTTTGGCCAGCGAGTTTGCCAGCCGTAGGCCGTTGTAGCTGCGCTCGGTTCCGTAGGGTGGATCGTTCAGGATGATGAGATAGTTCATGGCTTTAACTTTCAGAAAATTGTTTACAAGGTGATCGGGATGCCGCGGAGTCTCCCTCCCGCCTTCATCACCCAACCGGTCACCGATCGCTTAACGCCAAACGGGGTCAACCACCACTTCTCGAAGAGCACTTTGCCAAGGTGCCATGACCTTCCGATGGGTCGCAGTTGAATACGCGGCGCCGGCACGGCAAAGAAATGACCGAATGCGAAACCGGCCTGTTCTTCCCCGGCTTCAAGCATGCAATACCCATCTCCGGAGAAACCTGGGGCGCCTGCTCGTCCGGTAACCGCGGCGACGATGCGTCGGGCTACGATCTTGGCTTGCGCATGCGCAAACACGCCTGCCTTGGGCAGCATCAGCGGCACTTCCGGCTTCCAGCGCCCTGGAATCGGGATTGCGGTGGCATCGCCGATGGCATAGACGTCGTCGTGCGCGGTGCTCAGGGTAGCGGGATCGACGGGAATCCAGCCGGATGGATTCGTCAAACCGGCCTGGATGACTACCTCCGGCGCCCGGTGGGGTGGGATGGCGACCAGCAGGTCATAACCGAACCGAGTCCCGTTTTCGAATCTCATCTCCAGCGCCTCGGAATCGATGGCGCTGAGTTTGTGGAGTGGATGAAATTCAATACGTTTGGCCTGAAGCATGCCGCGGACCGCCTCTCCCAGTTGCGGACCGGCGACCGGCATAGGTTGTGGTTCGGGCGTGAATAGATGAATGTCAACCTTGGTGGAAAGGCCACGGCGGCGGAAATAGTCGGCCATCAGCATCGCCCCCTCATGGGGGACTGCCGGGCATTTATACGGCATGGAGGTGACCACAACGGCGATACGCCCGCCGGGGAAGGTCTTGATGACTTCACGAAGACGGCGAGCGCCATCGAAGGTGAAAAAACTATGCGCGGCGCGGTCCAACCCGGGAATCGCCGCGGGGGCCAGATCGGCGCCGAGCGCTACCACCAGGTAATCGTAGGCGATTTCCGTGATGCTGGTTCTAACTTGCCGATGAGCCGGATCGATCTCGATTACTTCGGCGTGGAGAAGTTCAACCCCTCGGCGTAGCAGGTCCGCCAGCGGGCGGCGGATCTGTTCTGGCTGGCGATCGCCGGTCATGAGCCACAAGAACGAAGGGGCGAATGCGTGCTGCGCGTTTTTTTCGACGATCACGACGCGGTGCATGGCTGGCAGTTGGTGGCGAATCTCGTTGGCGGTGACGATGCCTCCGATGCCGCCGCCCAATACCAGAATTGTCTTCGATTGCATTCTGTATCCTCTCGAGCCTGAGGCCTACGATCGCTCTTCGACCATGACGGGATACCCTCTCGCCTGCCAATCTTGTACGCCATCCTCTAATCGGAAGGCGGTAAATCCTTGCGCCTGGAGCAATTCGACCGCCTCTAGGGCGAGCACGCAATAGCGCCCGCGACAATAGGCAATGATCTCGCGGTCCCGCGGCAACTCCGACAGCCGGCGCTCAAGTTCCTTAAGCGGAACGGAAAGAGCGCCTGGAAGGTGACCAGTGCGAAACTCCTCGCTCGGCCGCACATCGAGCACGGTAACGGCGCCATCTCGGACTTTGGCAAGGAGCTGTTCACGGCCAACCGGCTGCAAACCCTGCCGCGCTTCCAGAAACCGGCGAGTAATCTCCCCCACCTCCGCCAGCCGCGCTTCGGCCAACGTCTGGATGGATCGAAAAAAGCGGCCCACCTGCTCGTCGGCCAACCGGTACGTTACATATTGCCCGTTCTTTTCCGCCTCGACGAGTCGCGCCTCCCGCAGTGCCTTCAAATGCTGAGAAGTGTTGGCGAGGCCAAGACCCGCCTCCTGGGCCAATGCTTCCACGGTTCGCGGCCCCTGGCCTAGAAGATCGAGCAGTTCCAGGCGGCTGGGGTTCGAGATGGCCTTGCCAAGACGCGCGAACTGCTCGTAGATGGCGGTCTTGAATCGGCGATTCCGGCTTGCCATAGTGATTCAGAATATACTGAAATAATGTACTGCTGTCAACCTGACATGGGTGAAAACTTGATCGGAAGGCGCGATTCGCGAGCTGGGGCACGGGGATGTGCCGGGGCCGGACCCGGCTTAACGCCTCTTGAGCCGGCTGAATTGAATCGCTCCGTGGGCGGTAGTGATTGGTTCGTACCCGCGCAGCATCGCAACCTCGAACAGTTTCCAGCTATGAACTACGCTATTGCGGTATAGGCGATAGATCGTCTTTAAATGGCGCCGCTGCTCGTGCGGGAAAAACTCACTGATGAATCGGCAATATCGCGGGCCGATACAGTCACAGCGGTCGCTGGTCGGGCATTGTACGCGTGGTGTACGCAACCAGTATGCGTATGACAAGTCGTATATCTTTAATGCTTTATTTGGTTGCGGGGGGTGGATTTGAACCACCGACCTTTGGGTTATGAGCCCAACGAGCTACCAGGCTGCTCCACCCCGCAGAATGATATTCGCATGCGGGCTATAATCTGTCAAACCGGGAGCCGGCATGAATAAAATATGACTCCTCGCAGCATCGGTCCGCGGTTTGCGCTGGGAAAGCGCGTGTAAAGCATCCGCCCCATTCTTGATTCCGGCGCCGCCCGCCGAGCGCTGCGCCACGATCGCGTTGGGAAACAATCCGCCCAGGACGACGAATAGCACTCCGGCGGCCAGGACCCAACGCTCGCGCGGTAAGGCGTCCGCCTGCGCTGTAAATCCGGTGTGGCGCTTGCCGAGGAAGAGGCGGGTAAACAAGCGAAAAATGCTCACCGCGTTCATCGCCGTGGCAATCGGCAGCAGCAGCCCTGTGAGCGGGTGTGACGTAAGCGCTCCATGAATCAACAGGTCTTGGGAACAGAACCCCAGCGTGCCAGGCAAACCGACCAGGGCTAGGCCAAGAATCGCAAACGATACGGCCAGGCGCGGCGCGTGCGCGGCCAGGCCGAGATGCCGGCTGGCCGTCAAATTCTCGCCAAAACGAACTTCCAGCAGCCGCAAGATGCCGAAAAGGCCTACCGTCGTCACGGAGACCACAAACCAGTGGACGACCGCGCCGGCTATGCCTTCCGCGGTCCGGCTCTCCAAACCGCTCAAAATAAAGGCGGACTGGCTGAGGGCCAGCAATGCCAGCAGGCGGCGTGGCGAATTTTCTCCCAGCGCCCGGATGGCGGCATAGAGCGCGGTGAAAATGGCCAGGTAGGAAAGCACCGGAAACAGTTGATCCGTGCGCGGGAATAATGGAACGATCAACTTGGCCACCAGCAAGGCGCCGAAATGGCCGTTAAGCAGCAGCGCGGCCGGGATGGCCGGTCCTGCCGCGGCCTCCTCCGCCACCCAGGCTTGCGCGGGATATATGCCCTTCCGAAAAATCACCGCCACGATCAGCAAAAGATAAACCGCAATGCCCCCCGGGCTTTGCCCCTGCAGCGCGGCAATCGAGCTTGTGCCGGTTCGGAACGCGATCAGTCCGATGGCGAACGTGAGGGCAAGGCTTGACAGCAGCAGCGCGATCCACGGCCCCCGCTTGCGGGCGCCCCACCATGCTGCCAGCATGAATGGCGTTTCCGACAGGATCCATGCGGCAAGCAGAAGAATGAGATTGTCGGTCGAGTAGGCCAGCAGCGTGGCGCCGAGCAGTAACAATATGCCGCTTACGGTTGCGTTCGTGCAATCGCGGCGGGGCAGCAGGCAAAGCGCGCCCAGCGTCAGGCAGGAAAACAGCAGCATCAACGCTTCATACAAGGAAGCGTGCCGCGGCGCTTCCCAAAGCAGGATGGCGCTGGCGATGACCGGCGCCAGCGCGGCCAGGGAACCCAGGCTGCGGGCCTGCTTGCGAAAGATGGCAATCAGCCCCGCGCCCAGCCAGGGGATGGCGATGCATGCGCCGGTTAAAAACGGCGCGTGCAGGAAATATTTCCCGGACCCCAACGGCGCATGCGCCAGCCAGGCAGGCATGGACACTAGTGCCCTCCCTGTTCGGCCCGGCCCTGCGCCGGTATGGGGGAAATATTTTGGGGCAGCATTCCGGACGTGCCGCTGCGTTCTGTTTTGGCCAGATATGCGGAAAGCTGCAAGAGGGGACGAATTATCCAGCGGTCCAGCATCGTGTCGAGATGGCCGCGGTCGAAGGCCCAGCGGTAGAGCCATAACTGCACCCGCTGCGGCAGCAGTTCCTCGATTTGCTTTCCGGTGGGCGCCAGCTCGCTGCCGATGGCGGAGTGCATCTGGTGGTAGTCATGCAGCATGGAAGGCGCCCGCAGATACTGCATGGTTCGAACCATGGCGTTGCCCAGGATGTGGGCAACCGCCAGCCATTTCCAGCCGAGGCCAATCTCGATGAACACGATGCCGACTTGTGAGAGCGTGGCATAGGCGAGCGACGTCTTGGTATCGGCGCTGGCGCGCCCGGCCAGCGTGCCGTGAATGGCGGTGGCGGCGCCCAGCAAAATCACCAGGCCGGAATCGAGCCCCGAGCGCGCCAGCAGCGGTTGCGCCCGCAACAACAGATAAGCCCCCGCGTGGATGGAGATCGCTCCATAAAAAATCGCGCTCGAAGGCGTGGGGCCTTCCATGGCGCGCGGCAGCCAGCCTGAAAAGGGAACTTGCGCCGCTTTTCCGGCCGCGGCGAGTAACAGCAGCAGGCCGATGAGGGTGCCGTGCGTGCCGCGTAGTGCGGGAAAGCCGCGCTGGAACGAGGCTGTCCCCGCCCAATGATGCAGGGCGAAAATGGCGACAAATAGTCCTATGTCGCAGGCGCGATAGATGCCGAAGACTCGCAGCCCATTTTCAACCGGCGCCGGCCTCAGTTGGAAAAACGCGATCAGCAGCACCGATGTGATCCCGACGATTTCCCATCCGGCGGCGAGTAGGTCGAACGAGCCGCTGGCGAACGCAAGCAGGGAACCGAACGCGAACAGGTGCAGCAGCAGAAAAAATCTCAGGAACCCCGGTTCTTGATGCAGGTAAGTGGCCGAAAACTGCCCGATCAGCCCGGATAAAACTGCCGTGAGCGCCAGAAACGCCAGCGACAACCGGTCCACCATGAGCACCAGGGGGAAATGATAGCGGCCGATGGCAAACCAGTTGCCGAAGGTGACGACCACCGCCGGAACCCCGCCCGGCGCTAATAGGCGCCAGGCGAGAACCGCCACGCCCGACGTGCAGGCGAAAAAAGTCAGGCCGGTAAGCCGCGACAGCACGCGCTCGCCGGGCGCCCACCCCGCCAGCCACAGCAGGCCCAGCACCGCAAAAACCGCTCCGGGAGCCAGCACGACGAACACCAGAATGGTTTGTGCTCCGCTCATCCCGCCGCTTCGCTCGGAATGATTGCCGGAGCTTGAATCCAGGCCATCGGAAGATGCTGCATTTTGCCGGCGTACCATTCGTTCGACGAAAGCGCCACCGGAAGGCGTTCCAGAGCCTCCTGAAACCCTTCGTAGCCGTTTTCCCTGCGCACGTGCACACGGCCCGATTCCGGGTCGATCGTCGCCATCCGGATCCAGCGATGGGTTACGAGCTGCTTGAGCTCCGCCTGGGCGTCAATCACTTTTTCCAGCTTCTCGGGCGTTGTTTCGATCACAAACAGTATTCGGACCGGCTCATGCAATTCGACCATCTGCCACGGCAAGCCGGTGCGCAGGTCGCTCGCATGGCCGTCCATGACCCCGATTAAGCCGGTTACGTTATGGGGCAGTTTAGTCCCGCAGCCGTAGCGGTCGTTATCCACGAACGAAAAATAGTATTCCAGGCTGATGCCCGCGCAGACTGGAACCACTCCGGCCATGAGCGCCACGAGATGGTCGCCGGTCGGGTCTTGAGCGTTATCGTATGAAGCGAGAAATGCCCTGCGGTCGAGAAATACTCCCCGGGTTAGGCGCCGCCGCCCCACGATGCAAACGGCATTCGTGCAATGGCCGTATTCGGGACGCGGTTGCGCCAGGTGTTCGCTGCGTTCCTCCACATGGCGCAGCGCCTGCCTGGCCTCGACTTTGGCGGAGCATGATTCAAAGCGCCGGGCGCGTTCGCGCGCATTCTGCGCCCGGGCCTCCTCCAGGGCTTTACGGATTAAGCCGAGGTCCGCTGCATGCGTGCTTGGAATGCTTTCCAGATCGAATAGCTCGATATGGTCGCTGCAAGTGTCGTGATAGCCGCCGAGAAACCAGGTGTCGGCGGGGATGTGGATGCCTGTTTCCCGCAGCCGTTGCCGCACCTCCGGCCGGTTCGCCATCGCCGCGAACAGCCGGGCGTTCGGCCCGCCCCGCCGCCCTCCGCACGCTCCGCAATCGTGCGCCGATTCGTGCGGATTGTTGAGGCTGGTCGATCCGTGGCCGAGAATGAGCACCAAACGGGCAAAGCCGCTCGCCAGGCCCGCCGGCCGGAGCACGCTGGCGACCCGTTCCGCCTTTTCGTCGGGATCAAAGCCGGTCAGCAGGCCCTCCACCGCGCTTTGCGATTGGGTGGTGTTCCGCATCAGCGTGAGTTCCGTCCGTGGCTCCGGCAGAAAGGTCCGGTTCAGCCAATCGTGCAAGCGCGCGTATTGACGGGGCGCCAGCAACCGCCCGATCAGCGGCACCACGGAAAAAAGACCCAGCAAAGCCGTCGACAGCCAGCCTCGCACTAACGTCTTCGAGGAAACGAAGGAGTTTCGCATGAACAGCCCGAGAAATTTCCGGCGCGAGCGGCGGCTCTCCAGCAAGCCGCTGTCCTCGGCTTTTGGCTGCTCGACGACCGCATGTTCCGGCTTGATCACTACCGGGCAGAAGGCCGCGCTGTGCGCATCGTCAATGCCTTTGTAATCCACGGCTACGCCGAAGTAACCGGCGGCGCCGTAGGTTTCCACGCGCGGCTCGGCTTCCTCGAGAGCGCGCCGTAGCGATTCCTCGCGTTCGTCGATGCAGAAAAAGATTTGCGCCGCCGGCCTTCCGGCAGCGTCGAATAAGCCGCGGTATTTCCTGTGGCTGGCCAGGCCGCGGAGAATCTCGCGCTCATGCGCGCGTTCATAAGCCAGGTGCAGGATTCTCCGGCGCTCCAGCCCGTGGAACGCCTTGATCTCGCTGGAAAACGTCGCCCACTCGCCGTCCGTGAGGCCCTTGATTTCCTGCGCGGAAAACCGCAACACGCGCGCCGCGTCGTAAACCCGCGCGGTCCGGCTCAGCCGCCGCCGCTCCTGGGTTTTGAGCGGATTTTCTTCCGGCGTAATCTCCGCTGCGCCCCGGCGCGATGCCACTCGGCTCATCGTGAGTCTTACGGCTAAATAATCCAGGAGAGAACAAGGCAGGGTTCGATGCGGCGCCAGGTCCGGATCTTTTTCCAGCCGGTGCATTAGGCCGGCCCAGCCCGGCAGCGCCAGCAGTTCGGCTTGAATGATTTCCGGCCATTCGGCTTCGTCGCCGGCCTGGCTGCTCAGGCTGTCCAGCACCGCGTCGGCCGCCGAAAAAGACAGGTCTTGCTGCCTGCGGAATTCCTGGTCCAGTCCGACCAGGTATTGCGGGAAAATTCCGCCGCGGCTGGAAAACAGCGTTCGGGTGCTTTCATAAAAGCCCTGCTCGCGATGCGGCATGGGCCAGTAGGCGGTCCCTTGATCCAGGAAAACCGAGCACAGCCGGATGAGCCATGGATGAATGATTTCGTCCACCGGCCGAGGTTGATCCGGCTCTTCCTCGTGAGCGATGGTGCGGTCGAAGCAGGCTTCAAACAGCGTGCGCAGCGCCGGCTTGCGAAAATCCTTGGCCAAATCGCCTTGCTCGATGCGCCAAACGATCGTGGCGGCATCGAATTCCCGGACTCCGGGTGTAATCATGGCCCGGCGCAGCGCCCCTCGGCTCAAGCGCGCCAGAATCGGGAAATCCGGTTCGCGGTCGAGGGCGGCGTCCACGTCCACCAGTTGAAACCGTCCCCGCGCCAGCTCGGCCCGGTATGCCGCCTCGCTCATGTACGGCTCCGCGCCGAACAGTTGCGCCGCCCTTTTTACGGCTTCTTCGAAAGGTAAGGCTTCGAAGTGGTGCAGCGTGTTGTGATGCACGAAGCTTCCGATCGGACCCTGTTGGGGCAGCAGTTGCGCGGCTTCCGCAATGGCGGCCTGCAATTTCGCTTGTCGTGACGGCTGTGGGCTGGCCTGGAGCATCAATGCGCTTTAAGGCGGCTCTGGGGCCGCTCATTCGCCACTTCCTGCAGCATGTTGACTGTGCTGCTGAGCTGGGCATAGAAATAGCGGCGCAGGATGTCCAGGACCTCGAGCAGGGCGCGGTCTCGAATCGAATAATAGACTTGATTCCCGGCTTTCCGGCTCACTACGATTTGCTTGGCGCGCAGCACGGCGAGATGCTGCGACGCGTTGGCTTGCTCCAGTTCGAGCTTTTCAATCAGTTTCCCCGCCGGCAGTTCTCCTGCGCGCAGGAGCTCGACAATCGCAATCCGGGTCGGATGCGCCAACCCCTGGAAAATATCGCTTTTGAACTGCCGCAGCGCGTCGCTCATTGATATTAATATATTCTAAATATCGAATATAGTAAATGGAAAATGAGGTCGAGCCGTTCCGTGAGCGTTCGCCATGCGTCCGGTTTCGGCCGGACCTTTGCGAAAGTGTCAGCGCCTAAAAGTAAAAGCGGCCGAGCCGCAAAGCAAAAGCGGCCGAGCCGCCTCGCCGTGTCTCAACCCATATTGTTCATCGAGTGGGCCCGCTTATAATGGCCGCTTGTACTCGAGGTGCGCCTTTGAAGCTCGATCCTCCTGCCCGTTCCGCGTCGCGGCGCCGTTTTTTGCGCCAGGCGGCGCTGGCGCCGCTGGCTTTCTCCGCCGCCGATGGCGCGATGCTGTTCTGGTTGCCGCCTCAAAAACCTGCCCGGCCCGATTGCGGCTGCCAGGCTTTGCCGCCGCTCGGCGGCCAGGTCCGCTACGACGCGCATTGCTTCTCGATTGCCGGACGCGACCGCTTCATCTTCAGCGCCTCCATGCATTACCCGCGCATTCCGCCCGAACTGTGGCGCGACCGCCTGCTGAAGCTGCGCTCGGCCGGCATCAATTGCATTGAAACCGTCGTCTTCTGGAATTATCACGAGCTGGAGCCCGGACGCTTCGATCTCTCCGGCTTCGACGCCTACTGCCGGCTCATCGGCGAGCTGGGCATGATGATGATCGTTCGCCCCGGACCGTACATCTGCGCCGAATGGACTACCGGCGGCTTTCCCGACTGGATCGTGGCCGAGCGCTTTCCGTTGCGCAGCCCCGACCCGCGCAGTGTCGCCACCTCTGCATACTGGTTCAACCGCATCCTGCCGGTCATACGCCGGCATCAGTCGTCCCGCGGCGGCCCCATCATCTTGATGCAGATCGAAAACGAGTATGATTACTGGCCGCTGCCGGATGCCGAAAAATTGGCTTATCTTTCCGCCTTGGCCGGCATGGCCTGGAAGTCCGGCATCGAAGTCCCGCTCTTCACCAATTGGGGCAAGCAGGTGCGCGAGCGCAATAATCCCGTCATGGCGCGCTTGTTCGATACTTGCGATTTTTATCCGCGCTGGAATCTGGGGAGCGTCATCCCGCCGCTGCGGCGGTTGCGCCGCCAGGTTCCTGACGCGCCGCTGGGGGTTGCCGAGCTGCAAGGCGGCTGGTTTGCCCAGGTCGGCGGCCGCCTGTCCATCGAGCAGCCCGGCATCGGCCCGGAACAGCTTTCCAGCTTGACGCGCCTGGTGCTTGCCCAGGGCGTTACTTATGTGAATTACTACATGGGCCACGGCGGCTCCAATTTCAACTGGGCCGCCCAGGATCTGACCACCACCTACGACTACGCCGCTCCGGTGCGTGAAGGCGGCTGGCTTTGGGAAAAATACTATGCCATGCGCGAGTTGGGCATGTTGCTGGCGCTGGCGGGCGAGCAGTTGGCCCGGGCGGTAAAGGTGGAAGGTCGCGTCGGCCTGTCCGGTAATCAGCCCGGGGTGGGGCTTACGGTGCGCGCCCACGGCGATACCGGCTTTATCTTTCTTCGCGACCAGCGCGATCAGCCCCGCCGCCTGGCTTTGGAACTGAGCGCGAATGCCGCTACTCCTGCGCGGCGATTGCCAGCTGCGGGTGAAATCTTTCTGCCCGCGCGCGCCGCGCGCCTGCTGCCCCTGAATTGGGATCTCAATGGACGCCGCCTGCTCAGCAGTACGGCGGAAGTGCTGGCCGCCGAGCGCAGCGGGGGCAGGGAACTGGTGCTGCTGGCTGCCGAGCCGGGCGAAGCCGTGGAAGCCGAATTTGCCGCCCCCGCCCCGCCCTCTGAACCGCTTCCCGCGGGCGTGCAATGGCTGGCCGATCGCCAAGCCGTGCGCCTGCGCGCGCGCGTTGGTAGCCGCCCGCGCTCCTTGCGCCTGGCTTGGAATCATCCTCCCGCCGAGTTGCAGGTCTTCTTTGCCCCGCGCCATCTCGCCCGCCGGCTCTGGATCAGTCCGGTGAATTCCGCGGTCTCTTCCGGCAAATCCAGTCATGACAAGCTGCTCTGGTTCGGCGATGCGTCGCTGCTGGAATCAAGCGGCCGCCGGGCCAATGCCGCCTGGGCGGAACTGCAATTTACGCCCGGCCGCCATCGCCTCCAGGTCGCGCTGCCGCGCGTTCCGCGCGCTTGCCGCCTCGCAGGCCGGCCGCAGCGCTTCCGCTACCACCCCGGCGCGCGCGTGGCTTCGCTCGAATTGGAAATTCCTCCCCCGCCCGCTACCGTTCGCGATCTGCTGCCTGCCGGTTCGGCGTGGTCATTTCACCAGCAGCCATTGTCCGCTGCCGGCGCTTTGGCGCTGGCTTCGCCTCTGCCGCCGCTGCAGCACTTCGGACGCCTGCCCTACGGCTACGTCATCTACGAAGCCGGCTTTCACGCCGCCGGGCCGCTGCCCGGCGCCAATTTGCGCCTGTTCATGCATTCCGCCGGCAGCGCCTGGCGCGTTTTTATCAACGCGCATCATCTGCCTGAATCCGGCCGTTCCGGCGCGCAGGCCGCTTATCATCTTGGCCCGCTCTTGAAAGCCGGCCGCAATCGCCTGGTCGTCTGCTACGAGATGTTCGGAGCGCATAATTTCGGCCCGGAAATCGCTCACCTCAAAGGCCTGAAATCGGCCACGCTGGAGTTGAAGGGTCAAACTAAAACTGTAAATCGCTGGCGGCTGCAGCTTTTCCCTGCCAGCGTGGATGGCGCCTCGCGCGGACGCGATCTGCGCCCCGGCTTTGATTTCTCTATCTGGCCCGCTCCGGTCGCTTCGCGCTCGGCCGGCTTGTGGCCTGGAATGATTTGGGCGCGCCGGAACTTCACCCTGCCCGCCGCCGCCGCTACCGCGGGCTGGTTTCTTCCCTGGGAATTGCATCTTGAAGCCGACAGCGATGCCTTGATTTACGTGAACGGCAAATTCATCGGCCGCTATGCGGTGATGGGTCCGCAAAACGATTTCTATTTGCCCGAGCCTTGGCTTCGCTTCGGCGGCCGGAATGAACTGGTGCTGGTCCTGCCCTACCGCAATTCGCTCGCCGGCGTGCGCGCCCTGGCGGCCCGGCCCATCGCCGGCGCCGCCACCTGCCGCCGCCGCATCGAATGGGTGTTTTGAATCCGGTACGATCGGGGCCATTCAATTTAGGGCCCGCGCCGCTGAACGACCAAATAAAGCAATTCCGCGGGAATTACGCGGCGAAAGTGTCAGCGCCTGAAAGTAAAAGCGGCCAAGCCGTTTTTTGTCAACTTCCCCCCCGTGGCAATCATCTCATCTAGAGTGCCGGGGAAAACTTCGGCCGAGGGGAGGCATATATGCCTGCCGGGAAAAGCCCTCATCCGCTCGGAATTTGGCTTTCGGGCATGGCCGCCGGCTGCGGCCTGATGTACTGGATGGATCCGCGCCGGGGCAGCCGTCGCCGCGCCGTAGTGCGCGATAAGCTGGTGCATGTCAGCCATCAGGCGCGCATCGCCGCCGATAAAACCACGCGCGACTTTCGCCACCGCGCCTGGGGCTTTCTGGCCGAGTTGGGCGCGAAGCTGCAAGCGCATGCCTGCGATGATGAGGTTTTGGTGGCCCGTGTTCGCTCGCGGCTCGGACGCGCCTGCTCGCATCCTACTGCCATCGAAGTCGCTGCCTTCGACGGCCACATCACCCTGCGCGGGCCGGTCCTGGAATCTGAAGCCGCGCTGCTCCTTCATCAGGTGCGCCAGGTCGCCGGTGTGCGCGCAGTCGAAGACCGGCTCGAGCGCCATCAGTCTGCCGGCGATATTCCCGGCCTGCAAGGCGGCTCCGGACGCCGCCATGGCCGGCAATTGAACCTGCTGCGGAGCCGTTGGGCGCCTTCCACCCGGCTGCTGGCCGGCGCCGGGGGCGGCGTTTTGCTGGCGCGCGGGCTGCGCCGTGGCGGCCCGCTGGGTACATCCCAGTCCTTGCTCGGCGCCGGCCTTCTGCTCCGGGCGGCTACCAATCTTGAAACCCGCCGCCTGCTGGGCGCCGGACCGACTCGCAGCGCCGTGCGTATGCAGAAAACCCTCACCATCCATGCCCCCATCGAGCAGGTCTTTCAGCTCTGGGCGCATCCGGAAAACTTCAGCCGCTTTATGGCTCATGTCAAAAGCGTGCACTGCACCGCCAATGGACACTATCGCTGGACTGTCTCCGGCCCTGCCGGCCTTGACGTCAGTTGGGAAGCCGCAATCACCCGCAACCTGCCCAATCAGGTGCTGGCCTGGAAATCGGTTCCCGGCGCGGCCGTGGGAAATGCCGGCATTGTCCGCTTTGAATCGGAATCCGACGGCGCCACCCGCCTGCATATTCTCCTGTCCTACAATCCTCCCGGCGGCGCCATCGGCCATGCTTTTGCCAGCATCTTCGGCAGCGATCCCATGTCGGTCATGCACGAAGATCTGGCGCGCATGAAATCGTTGTTGGAAGTTGGTAAAACTCGCGCCCACGGCGAAGTCGTCACCCGCGGCCAGGTCATGGCTTGAAATTTGAAATTGCTTTTAACTGAAAAAGCGGAGGTTCGCCCCCGCTTTTTCAGCGCTATGAGCACTAATCGATACGCACCGAGCCGTTGCCGGTTCGGATGGCAATCACCCCGCCGCCTTGGTTCAGCGTGCCGCTCAACTCATGCCGGCTAATTGAATTGTTGCTGGTGTTTTGCTTGAGCGGCAGGCTGCAATGCGCGCTGCCCAGTCCGGTGCGCGTTTCCAGCCGCGCCGATAAATCTCGGGGCAGTCGCAAATGGATGCTGCCATTGCCGCTGGTCAGCGTCCAGCGGCTGGATACTCTCGAACCCTCCTCGGCGACGATATGCATCGAGCCATTGCTGCTTTGCGCCTGCAGCCCGCTCAACCGGCCGCGCAAGCGAAGGCTGCCGTTGGTGGTGTGCGCCCGGATGTTGCCGTTGCCGCCGCTAATTTGGATGGCGCCGTTGGTGGTGTAACTTCTCAATTCGCCACTCGTGTCGCGGGTATGGATGCTGCCGTTGGTGGTGTTCAGCTCCAGTTCGCCCGCGATTCCCTGGACCCGGAGTGCGCCATTGGTTGAATCCAGCACCAGGTTCGCCGGCGAGGGCGTTTCTACCGTGATGTGAATCGATCGCCCCCCAAAGCTGAAAAACTGGCTCGGCGTGCGCAACTGCAGCGAAATCAGGTTCCCGCTCTGGTGCGCGTCGGCTTCAAAAGCATTCGATTCCGAGCCCCAGGCGCGGCTGACGATTTCAATCTGTACGTTCGGTTGATTCCAGGCTTGCACGCTGATCGCCGCATTATGGGCGGCAATATGCACCTCCGGGCGTCCGTGCACTTCGAAGCTGCGCGTCCAGGTCTTGCCCCAAAGCGGTAAAGCGCCCAGCAGCGCCAGCAGGATTGCCAATCGAGAATTGCGCATGATTCCCCCCTGCTTGCATATTACGCATTCGCGCCGGCGCCGGTTCCGCATTTGTTCTGCGCCGCCCCTGCCGCTCAGCGCTGCGCCGGTTTGCGCGCTTTCGCCTTTGTCTTCGCCTTGCCCTTGGGTTGGGTCTTATGCTGCGCCTGCGCCAATAATGGGTGTGGCGCCGCCGTTCCCGGTACGACCAGATTCAGCACCTGGCGCGACCGCAGCGCCTGGTTATAGGCCGGCACGTCGCGCGCCAGCACGACCTTATACCCGTTCAGCGCCGCTTCCAGTTGCGCGTGCAGCCGGGCGGCCACTTCCACTTCCTGCGTGGTGGGCGGGAAATCGGGGTCGCCGGCTACGTCGCCGATTCCATCTCCGGCTTCGCCATAGAGCCAGAACAGCTTGGAGTAAATCTTCATCGGCGCCATGTACGATTTGCGGTCATCCCAGGCCAGTTTGCGTTGCAGCAGTTTGTCTTCCACCTGGCGCAGTTGTCCGTCCAGCCGATGGCCGTCCGTCAGCATCCAGGCCAGTTGGGGATTGCCCTGCAGCAGCGTCCGCTGTTGCTGCAACTGCACCCGCAACTGTTCGATCTGATTGATTGCCCGCGCGGTGGTGTCGATGTCGGAGCGCAGCGCCAGCAGAAAGTTCACGTCCTGGCGGATGTCTTGCAGCGAGCCGGCGGAGTGCGGGTCTTTGTAAATCGTCAGTGCCCCGGTCTGCTTCATCCCGCCCACTTGCAGCCGGATCGTATAAGTGCCGGGCGCGGCCAGCGGCCCGTGTTCGGCTTCGCTTAATCCCCAGTGATAGATCGGGCGCGTATGGCGATACCAGAAACGGCGCTCGTACCAGAGATGCGGCATCGCGCGCGGCGTGGTGCGCAGTTTCAATTGCAGCGGCTTGGCATAGCGCAGGTCCCAATAGACGCGGTTTAATCCGGCGTGCAGGCCGTGCAGCTTGAGCCGCCGTACCTGCTGCCCTTTGGCGTCGAGAATTTCCAGCCAGGCTTGGGTCTTGGCGGGCGGCGCGCCGGCAAGGTTGAAATTGATGTCGGCGCCATAGCGGGGGTTCCGCCCCGCGGCGTAGAAGCCGCCGGAGGCGCGAATCGAGCCGATCTTGCGGAATCGATAGGCCGGCCGCGTCCGGTACAAATGGAGGGGCGCTTGGAGCGCGGTCTTGGTTCCTTGTTCGAGCGGGGTAATGTCGTCCAAAATCCAGATGCCGCGCCCTTTGGTCGCCACCACCAGATCGTGGAACCGCGGCTGGATCGTCAGCCACGATACCGGCGCGTGCGGCAGGTTATTTTGCAGCGGCTGCCACTTGCCGCCGTCGTTGAAGGAAACGTACAGTCCGTTTTCCGTGCCGGCGAAGAGCAGTCCGCGGCGCGCCGGGTCTTCAATCACTCTGTGTACGTAGCTGAAAACGCTGGGCGGTATGCCGTTGACGATTTCTTTCCAGCTTTGGCCGTAGTCGCTGGTCTTGAAAATATACGGGTTGCGGTCGTTCATCTGGTGGGCGTTAACCGCGATATACGCTCCGCCGGGGTTATAGGGAGAAGGGAAGATGCTGCTGATGGTGCCGTATTTGGGAATGCCGTGAATGTTGGCGGTTACGTCCTCCCAGTGCTTGCCGTAATCGCGCGTGAGGTGTGCCAGCCCGTCGTTGCTGCCCGCCCAGATCAGGCCCGGCTGCTTTTTCTGTGCCGCCAGCGCGAACAGCGTTCCCCAGTATTCCACGCCCAGATTATCCGGCCACAGGCCGCCGGAATTCCCCATGCGTTTTTTCTGGTCCCGTGTCAGGTCGGGGCTGATGATCTTCCAGCTCTGCCCGCCGTCGCTGGTGACGTGCACATACTGGCTGCCGGCATAGACCGTGTGCGGCTGCCAGGGCGAGATCAGCAGCGGCGGAGTCCAGTTCCAGCGGTAGCGCACCGCCTTCGCCGGCGAGTCCAGAATTTCGCTCGGCCACGGGCTGACCGCGCGCGTCTGGTTGGTGCGCAGGTCGTAGCGCGCGAAATAGCCGCCGTAGCAACTCCCCCAAACGATATTCGGATCCTTCGGCTCGGGATACGAGAAGCCGGATTCGCAGCCGGCCGTGGTTTGCCACATCGCGGCGGGAATGGAGTAGCCGCGGCTGTTGCTCGGCCCCCGCACCGATTCGTTGTCCTGCTCGTTGCCGTAAACGTAATAGGGAATGCGGTCGTCGGTGGCGACGTGGTAAATCTGCGCGTTGGGCAGCGAAACCCGGTGCCAGCTCCGGCCGCCCGTGGTCGAGATGTTGACGCCGCCGTCGTCGCCGATCATGATGCGCTGCGCGTTGCTGGGGTCGAACCAGATGTCGTGGGTATCGCCGCCCCAATAGACCACCTTCGAGGTCAATCCGCCGTCGTAGCTGAGGCTGACGTAGTTCGAAACCACCGCCACTTCGTTTTCATTGTCGGGTGCGATGGCAAAACGCGTGGTGTAGTCGGGACGCTCATCCAGTATGCGGGCGTAACTCGCCGCCTTCCACATCCGCCCGCCGTTGTCGGAGCGGAACAGCATGCCGTATTTGCCGGGGTCGGAATTCTCAATCAGCGCATACATGCGCTGGCTGTCGCTGGGCGCAATTCCTACCGCGATCTTGCCCCAGGGCCCCGGCGGCAGGCCATGGCCCTGCATGCGCTTCCAGGTGGCGCCTTCATCGTGAGAGATAAAGATTCCGCTCTCCGGGCCGCCGCTGTATTTGCCCCAGGTATGGATTACCATCTGCCAGGTGCCGGCAATCAGCGTGCGCGGATTATGGCTGTCCATCGCCAGGTCGGAGCAGCCCGCGTCGGGGCCGGCAAACAGCACGCGCGTCCAGTGCTTGCCGCCATCCAGCGTGCGAAATACTCCGCGCGTCTGCTGCGGCCCATACAGCGTTCCCATGGCGCAGGCCAGCACCCGTTGCGGATGCCGCGGATCGATGACGATGCGGCTGATGCGCCCGCTCTTTTCCAGGCCCAGATGCTGCCAGGTGTTGCCGCCGTCGGTGGATTTATATATGCCGTCGCCGATTGAGACGTTGCTGCGTATGAATGGTTCTCCGGTGCCCACCCAAACGGTATTGGGATGACCGGGCGCGATGGCAATGGAGCCAATCGACTGCGCCGGCTCTTTGTCAAACACCGGACGCCAGTTGATGCCGCCGTCCACCGACTTCCATACCCCGCCCGAAGCCGCGCCGGCAAAATAAACGTTCCCGTTGCCCGGCACTCCCGCGACCGCGCTCACCCGGTTCCCCGGCGGCCCGATGTAGCGGAACTGCAGGGCGTGATACCACGGCAGCGTCGGCTGTTGCGCCTTGGCTGCGGCCGGCTTCGTCTTCGCCGCCGGACTCGCCGCCAGCAGCGCCCACAGCGCCGCCGGTGCCAGCGCCAGCATGATCCGGCGATGAGCGCGCCCGACTTTTCGGTTTGCAACACGAATTCGGTGGGCAACTTGCGGCCGCGAACGAAAAATTGGCATGAGCTTTGGACTCCGGAAATGTATACAATCGCGCAGTCTGGCTTGCCGGCGCGATTTTGTCAAGCGCCCTGCCATACCGTCTCTTCATCTTTATGCGTGTCGCCAGCCTTAGGGCTGGCTGATTCGTCTCAGCTCGTAATGATGCATCTTCGGCTGGCTGTCCTGCCGCTCGCGCGCCGCGATCGCCGTCTGCAGCCGGCCCATGGCCGCCACCGTCTGCGCCACGGCGCGCGGCGCCGCCGGATCGTTGCTCGTCAGCAGCGGCAGTTGGCCGGGTGAGGACGGACCCTGGCTTGTCCAGGTTGGCTCGGGAAAACCTTGCAGCGGAGTCTGCACGCTATGCCAGGCGACAAAATGCGCCTCGATCTCTTCCCACACCAGATTCTCGACCCGGTAAGCCTGGCGCAGCATGGGCGTGAAATCACGCGCCAGGTTGACCCCCTGCTGGAGCTGGCTGGCGGAAAAGTTGGCCACCTTTTGGCCGTCAATCGACAAGGCATATTCGCTGTCAGCCAGGCCGCTGACCTGCAGCCGTTCCTGATCGAGCTGGCGCGTGAAGCCATTCAGCTTGTCGATCATTGCCGTCACCGGATTGGTGTAGTCCGGGTTGGGCTGCGGCGGTATAAATAGGTCCCATTTCGGAAATTGCGGCCATTTTTCGTGCAGCGCCAGCATCGGCGCCGGCAGCGCCGAATCGTATTGGTCCCAACCCAACTCGCCGGCGGCGCGATGCAAATGAAGAAGCGTGGTATTGCGCGCTTTAATCTCCCGGATCGCGGAAAGCCGCCGCGAGGCTTGCAGGCTGACCTGGGTCACGGTTGCTGGCGCGTGCCAGGCTTTCAGCAGCGCCTGCGCCATCATCATCTCGCCCGCGGCGCTGGGATGCACGCGCCCCGGAATCACTTGTTTGGCCAGCTTCGGATCCGTCTTCCACATCTCGCGCGTTACCCGCACCATGGGCGTATTGAAATCCACCACCAGCAGGTGATCCTCGCGCCCCAACTGCCGCACAAAGGTGTCATAGCGGTCCAGCACGCCGTTGTAGCCGCCGGGAAACTGGGGCGCCTGGGTGACATCGTCAAATGGCGAAGTCTCCAGCAGCACGATCCTCACTCCGGGCAGATGCTGCCTGAGTGAAGCAATGATGTGCCGGTAGCCTTTCTTAAAAGTGTCAAACAGCTTGGCGTTAAACGGCTGATAGCCGGCGTCGTTCATGCCCAGCATGATCGTCACCACCGTCGGCTTGAAGGGAAACACGTCGCGCTCCAGCCGCAGGTCGATCGGACCCGCCCAGCCGCCGGTCACGCGGTCGCCGCCCACGGCGGCATCGATGAACCGCACGTGCAGTTGCGGAAAACGCGTCAGCACGTAGGTTTCGACCTCCGCCGGGTAGAAACGCTGTTCGGTGATGCTGTCGCCATAAAAGCAGACGCGATCGCCGTTGTGCAGAAAAAAACTTTTCGGCGTCGGCCACAGGCGCGGCTTCGCCGAGGGGCGGGCGCGTGGCCCCAGCGCCAGGGCGGCCGCCAGCGGCAGGCAGGCGGCGGCCAGGGCTATCGCCGGCATTCCCGGCCAAAACGAAAATCGCCGGCCCGAAGGGGTCCGGAGGGCGGGGCGGGGAAGGAGCGCATGTGTATTGTGCATAAGCGCGCAGTCTGCAATTCCCCGGCGGCTTTGTCAAGCATGCCGCCGGCTTTGGGGCCAGCATGAAGCCTTAACGGCCGCCTTGGGCAGTAGTGTTCGTCCGCTGCGGCATGCCGCCGCCGCCGCGAGAGCAAGCGTTGGCATCCATGAGTATTTGCCATGCGTCCGGTTTCGGCCGGACCTTTGCGAAAGCGTCAGCGCCTGAAAGTAAAAGCGGCCGAGCCGCAAAGCCGAGACTGGCAATCGTCTTATCCGGCTGTTACTCTCTGGCCGTGACGCTTTCTCTTCGCAGTCTCCGGCGCTCTTTGGTTCTGCTGGCGCTGGGCGTTAGTTTTGTGGTTCAGACCGGCAACTTTGGCAGCGGCGATACGGCGCGGCGCTTTCAAGTCACGCATTGGCTTTGGCAAAACGTTCCTCCGGTCGCCCGGCATGACTCGCCCGATTTCGGGCAAATCGGCCGGGGTGGCGTCCGCTATGCCTGGTACGGCATTGGACAAAGCTTGCTGATGCTGCCGGCGGATATGCTGGTGACGGCTTTTTCGCCCTCCGGCCTTCGTCGTGCAACTCACTTCTCCCAATTCCGCTCCCTCGCCGTGGCGCTGCTCACCTTCCCGGCACTGGATGCGCTGGCCGTTTGGCTGGGTTTCGAGCTGTTACTTGAGTTGGAGTTTACGCCGCCTGTGGCTGCGTTGGGGGCAATGTCGCTGCTGTTCTCGACTACGTTTTTGCATTACATGCAGGTGCACCAGGAAAATAATCAAATCCTGCTTTGTGCCCTCGCCGGCTACTGGGGAGTGCTCCGATGGCGCCGGACCGCGCGAATGTCCGCTTTGGCCATTGCCGCGGCCGCGCTCGGTTTTTCCATCCTTATCCGCATCCCCGATCTGGCTGTCGCCGGCTCGGTTCTGCTCTTCGGCGTCGCCGTCGTTGTAAACTCCCGTGACCTGTCCGCTGCGTCACGCGCCCGGGCCTTGCGCCTCCTGGTCGCTATGCTCTCCGGGGGCTTTCTCCTGGGCTTCGCCGGCGATCGCTTCTATCAGTGGCGCCGCTTTGGTTCGCCCTTTACTTTTTACACCCCCATGCCGATGGCCTATCTGCGGAATGTGCTGCACCTGCATTTGCCCCCTGGCTATCCGTTCAGCTATCCGCTCTTCTGGGGCATTTACAAGCCGCTGTTTTCAGCCAACAAAAGTTTATTCATCTACGATCCCTTGCTGGTGATTACGCTGGTGCTGGCCCTTGGCCTCTGGAAGCGGCTTGATCGCAAGCTCCGCTATGGGCTGCTCTCGCTTCTCCTGATGCTGGCCGGCACCATCCTGGGTTACGCCAAATATGTGGATTGGTCCGGCAACGCCGCCTGGGGTGACCGCTTTACGACTGTCCCGGTTGACCTGCTGGCGATGCTCGCCGTCCCCATGCTGTGGCGCTATCGCTCCCTGCTGCCGCGCCGCGATTTCCGCCTGTTGGCCTGGTCCGGCATCGGCGGCGCCACGCTCATGCAGTTCCTCTCGCTGCCGTTGAACGATAATATTGAGCGGCTCCAACTCGCCTACTCGCCCACTCACAGTTTTTTTATTCCGGCGCGGCGCGTGGTCAACCTCGTCGCCCTCGCCGGCCATCGTTTTACCGCCTGGGGCTTGGCCAACAATCCTTACCTGCAACAGCACGGCGTGTCGGTCAATCTGCTGCCGGCTTATCTTAATTCCCTCGGCGAGCATCGGCTTGCGGTTTTCGCCTGGATGCTTTGGTTGCTGATTTTAGCCTTCACGCTCGGATTCGCCATGCGCCTGGCGTTTCGCGCCGGCAAGCAAGCCGGGCGCCTGGAGGAAAATCCAGCAGCGTTGACGGCCGCCTCGGACAGTCGTTCAGATCTCAGCCGCTTTCGCGAGAATTGCCTCAAGTAATGCCCGCAGGCCGAAGCGCCGCTGCCGTTTAGCTCCCGCGCCTATGAACGCCGCAAACCAAGCCATTCCGCCGCCAACCGCGGGTCAGGTGGGAACCGCAGGTTCAGACGGCGGCGTATAGAAAATTCATGTAGTGCTCATAGTAGGCACTCATTATAAAAATTAGAGAGTTCTAATGGATATGAGACACATTGAAAATTCGCCCTGGCGGGGAATGGTCAAAATAAATCTTGAAATTCCAGTGTCTTACGCGCCAAACGTCAGGTTACAGGTCGGGCCGCGTGTCTCGCTTTTAACTCATGCTCCGGGCCGCCATTCTCAGCCGCCGTCGCCCGGCTGCAGCCCGGCGCCGGAGACAAGATAGTTGCGGACATAATCCGTCACCGCCTCTTCCAGCGGCCGCGCCTGGAGCGTGCAGCCGCTGCGGCGCAACCGTTCCAGCGCGGCGCAGGTATGGTTCTGGTACGCCCGCTGCAGCCGCTCCGGCATGGGAATGTACTCGATCCGCGGCGGCCGCTCCAGTGCGGCGAAGATCGCCCGCGCCAGGTCGTTCCAACTGCGCGCCGTGCCGCTGCCCAGATTGAAAATGCCGGCCGCTTCGGGATGCTCGAGAAACCAGGCGGTCATGGCCGCCGCATCCTTGACATACAGAAAATCGCGTTGCTGCTCGCCGTCGGCGTATTGCGGCGTGTTGGATTGAAACAAGCGCATCCGGCCGTCCGCCTGAATCTGTTCCCAGGCTTTCAGCACCATGCTGCGCATCTCGCCTTTGTGGTATTCGTTCGGTCCGAAGACGTTAAAGTATTTCAACCCGGTCAGGGTGCGTAGCGCCCCCGATTGCAATGCCCAAAGATCGAAGGCGTGCTTGGAAAAGGCGTACTTGTTGAGCGGCCGCAGCCGCGGCAGGCCGGCCGGATCGTCATCGTACCCCTGGCTGCCGTCGCCATAGGTGGCGGCGCTCGAAGCATAAATCAGGCGCACCCCCCGCGCCAGGCAATACTCGGCGGCGCGGCGGCTGCTGCCGTAGTTGTTGCGCATCAGCCAGGAACCGTCCGGCTCCATCGTGTTGCTGCACGCGCCCAGGTGCACCACCGCCTCAAGCGGCGGCAGCGCGCCCGAGTCCAGCCGCGTTTCCCATTCCTCTTTTTCCAGGTAGTCGGCGAAATTCAGTCCCGATAGATTGCGGAATTTATCGCCCTTGCCCAGCGCGTCCACCAGCAGCAGGTCGGCGCGCCCGGCGCGATTGCAATGCCAGACCAGCGCGCTGCCAATCAGTCCCGAAGCTCCCGTAATCGCGATCATGAGGATGGCTGGCGCGGCGCAACGAACCGGCGTCGCGCCAGCCCGTATTGTATCGCAGTGACTCGGAACTCACTGCCGCTAACTCCGCTTCACCGCTAGGTGGCGGCAACCGGCTCCGCCGCGAGCGCATCTCGGCATACATGCCTGGCAATCCGCTGCTCTGGATGGCGTTGGCGCTGTTGGCCGGCGAGTTGATTCTGGGGTTGTTGCTTTGGGCGTTCCGCTGCGGCTTGCAACAATGCAATCAAACGCTTGCACGGCAGGATGACGAGATTACCGAATGTTTCCGCCGTCTGCAGTTGGATTTCCACGCCCGCATGGTCGAGCTCCAGGCCCGGCTGGCGGAAAACGAGCAGCGCCTGGCGCATGTCTGCGCCGAGATGGCATCGCTGCGCAAAGATGTGGGCCTTCAGATGACCGAGCTGCGCCTGCATCATAACGGCGAGCAGCGCGAGTTGCGCTCGCTGTTAAACGAGCTGCTGCGCGTGCGCGCCGCCTGAAGCGGTCGCGCCGGCGGTTGGAAGCCGCGCCAGCTCGCGCTTCAAGAGTTCACGTTCATCGGCAAGGCGGCGCGCAGGGCGGCGAGGCCGGCGGCGGCGCCGCGGGGGTGGCCAAAAATCGCCGTGCCGGCGACAAAAACATTGGCGCCGGCGTTGGCGGCGATGGGCAAAGTTTCCGGCTCAATGCCGCCATCCACTTCGATATCGCAGGCCGGATTGACTATTTCCAGGCGCCGGCGCAGTTCGCGAATCTTGGCGGCCACCGCGGCAATGAACCGCTGTCCGCCGAAGCCGGGATTGACCGTCATCGCCAGCACCAGCCGCAGCCGCGGCAGCACTTCGTTGAGCGCGTCGGCGGGCGTGGCGGGGTTGATCGCCACGCCTGCGGCCAGCCGGCGCGAGTCGATCAACTCCAGCGCGCGGTCCAGGTGCGGCGTGGCTTCCTGGTGAACGATGATGAGGTCGGCGCCGGCATCGGCGGTGGGCGCAATCCAGTTTTCCGGGCGTTCCACCATTAAATGCGCTTCCAGGCGCAATCGCGTGCGCCGCCGCACGGCGGCAATCACCAGCGGGCCCATGGAGAGATTGGGCACAAAATGCCCGTCCATGATGTCGAGTTGCAGGCGGTCGGCGCCGGCCGCTTCCACCGCGGCAATGTCTTCTCCCAGCCGGCCAAAGTCGGCGGCCAGCAGCGACGGCACAATTTGCCAGGGTGGCAACATCGGTTCGGCGGGCGGGCGCGAGCGCGGGTTCATGGGTTTCAGGCTTGGACCGGTAGTTCCAGCAGGCGCAGGGCGGCTGCCTGGGCTTCATCATATAACTGGTCCGGCAGGCACAGTTGCAATTCCTGCGCAAGCGCGGCCAGGGCGTCGGTGCGGGGGAATTCGCCGGCAATCCGTCCCAGCACCTCGCCGCCGCGGCGCAGTTCCGCCTTCAGGCGGTCGCCCTCGCGGCCGATATGCAAGCTCATGCCGGCGCGGGTATTTTCCAGTTGCAGGCCGTAAAGCACGGTATCGGGACGGCCGTAATTCTCGGTCATGAATTCCAATTGCAGCTCGCCGTCCGCGGTCGTGCGGAAAAGAAATCGTTCCGGGGCGGGGCGGCGGAGGCATTTCCAGCCCAGGCGCGAACTCAGCCAGCCGGTCAGCATCAGCGCGGCGGCGTTCATGGCCGGCTGGCTGGCGCAGGCTTGAAAGCGCACCCGGTCGAGTCCCGCCCACAGCCGCGCCCCCTGCGGGCCATCGGCGGTTTGGGCGAGCAGCCGCCGCCACCGGGTCAGGCGCGGCCAGACCAGATCGATGGTGACGCAGGGGTTGTTTTGTGCCCGCATTTGGGCGCGCATCTGCTGGCTCAGCGCGCGCCAGGCCTCGGCCTGCTTGCCTAATTCATCGGAATCATAAACCACGCGCTCCGCCAGATGAGCGAGGGCTTCGAAACCGGGAGCGGCGATGGGCGTGGCGCCGCGCCACCATAGGCAGACCGGCAGCCCGCCGCGCAGCAGTGGCATGGCGGCGGCGGCGGCGTCTTCGGCGCGTCCGCCGCGCAATTGCAGGATTTCGGCATGCACGCTGCCGTTGGATTCGCGCTCGCCCAGATGCAGCAGGCGGGCCCGCCAAGCCGGCTCGGGGGTGAGGTTGGGCGTAATCACCAGCACCCGCGCGGGATAGCTGCGCAGCAGCGTGTCCAGCTCGGCGCTCAGCCGCTGCGCGTCCTCATCGTCGTTGGCGCGCGCCAGCAGGTTGAGCGTGGCGATGCGGTGCGCGCCGGTTTCGCTTCGGCCGGCTTCCAGCAGTGCGCGTTCGGCCGCTTCCAACTCGATGGGCTCGGCCAGGGTAGCTTTCATGGACGCCGCCATTCGCGCCCATCCCGGGCGAGAAATTCATCCGCTTCCGCCGGCCCCCAGCTGCCGGCGGCGTAGTTGGGAAAATTTTTCGCCGGCTGCGCCTGCCAGGCTTCCAACAGCGGCGTCGTCAGGCTCCAGGCGGTTTCGACGAAATCGTAGCGGGCAAACAGCATGGTTTCGCCCAGCATGGCGTCCTGCAGCAGGGTTTCGTAGGCTTCCGGTTGCGCCTCGCCGAAGCTGCTGCCGTAATGAAAATCCATGTCGACCGGCCGCAGCCGGACCTCGGCCCCGGGGATTTTGGCCTCGAAACGCAGGGCGATGCCCTCATCCGGCTGGATGCGGATCACCAAAGTGTTGGGCTCGAAGCGCGCTTCCGCGCCGAACATCAGGTAAGGCGGCGATTTGAAGATGATGGCCACCTCGCTGACTCGCTTGGGCAGGCGCTTGCCGGAACGCAGGTAAAAGGGCACGCCCGCCCAGCGCCAGTTTTCAATCGTAAGCTTCAGCGCGGCGAAGGTCTCGCGCGTGGAGCTGGGCGAGACGTCGGGCTCGCTGCGATAGCCGGCGACCGGCTGGCCGTGCACCAGGCCGGGGCCGTATTGGCCGCGCACCGCTTTGGCCATCGCCTCCGCGCCCGTTCCCAACCCGCATACCGATTTCAGCAGCTTCAGCTTTTCATCGCGCACCGGCTCCGATTCGAACCGCACCGGCGCTTCCATGGCCACAATCGCCAGCACCTGCAACAGGTGGTTCTGGATCATGTCCCGCAACGTCCCCGCCTCTTCGTAATAGCGGCCGCGCTGCTCCACGCCGATGCTTTCGGCCACGGTAATCTGCACATGGTCCACGTAACGCCGGTTCCAGATGGGCTCGAAAATCCCGTTGGCGAAGCGGAACACCAGGATATTGCGGACCGTTTCCTTGCCCAGGTAATGATCGATACGGTAGACCTGCGATTCTTCAAACGCCTGATGCACTTCGCGATTGAGCTGCTGGGCGCTCTTCAGGTCGCGGCCAAACGGCTTTTCGATGATGATGCGCGCCCAGGCGGTGGCCGGTGCGCCGTCAAGCGGATGGTTCAGGCCGGCGCGCGCCAACTGGGCCGTGATGACGGTAAACAAGCTCGGCGGCGTGGCGCAATAAAAAATCAGGTTATAGCCGCAGTCCGGCGCGAGCGAGGCCAGTTCGCGTTTCAGCCGCTCGTAAAGCCCGGCGTCGTCGAACGTGCTGCTGAGATAGCGCAATCTGCCGGCAAAGGCTTGCCAGCTTTCATCCTCCACCGGGATGCCGCTCAGTTCGTGCACCGCCTTGCGCATCTCCTCCGCGAATTGATCCCGGTCCCATTCCGTGTTGGAAATGCCCACGACGGCAAACGAAGGCGCGAGGCGTTGCGCGCGCATCAGCGAATAGAGGGCCGGCATCAGCTTGCGCCGGGTTAAATCGCCGGAAGCGCCGAAAATCACCAGGATGCAGGGGGGGGCGGTGCGCTCCAGGCGGATGCCGGTATACAGCGCGGCCGCTAGTTCGGACGATGGGGCGGCCGGGCCGCCAGGCGGGGTGGTTGTCGTAACCATAGTCGAAAGCCCGGGGGTTGGGCGCCGGCAGGACTCAGGCGCGGCGCGCCTGTCGCGCCGGTTCTTCGGCCCGGCTGACCGGCGCGGTTTGGGTTTCCACCAGTTCCAGCAAACGGCGCAGTCCGGCGGCGGCGTCGGCGCCTAAATCAATGCGCAACACGCGGCGGCCGTGCGCCTGCAGCGACTGAAAATCGCCTTCCGATTGCGCCTGAAACAGCGTGGCGAAATCGAAGTCTTTGCCGGGCACGGGCAGCGAACCGGCCTGGCGCGCGGCGGCGGCGGCGGTGAGTTGCAGAAACAGGCCGCTATCCGGGCCGCCCTTGTGCAATTGCCCGGTGGAGTGCAAAAAACGCGGGCCGTAGCCGAGCGTGGTGGCCAGCCGGTAATGATCGCGCACCCAGGTGCGCGCCTGCTGCGCCAGCGATTGCGCCTCGGCGGTGCGCTCGATGAACAGCATCAGCGCGAAATAATCGCCCGGCCGGTGCGCGTCCAGCAGCGCCCGCAGCGCCTCCGCCACGCTGGCGGCCGGATGCGGCGCATAAGCGGTCAATTCGGAACGTTGCCGGCCGCCGCCATCCAGATCGCGAATCGCCTCCGGCTGCCCGGCTTTTTCCCCGCCCGCTCCTCCCGCCGCGCTCCAGGCTTTGAGCACGCGCATGGTGTTGTCTTTGCTTTCCTGCACGTTCGGCTCGTCAAACGGATTAATGCCTATAACCTGTCCGGCCACGGCGGTGGCATACTCCCAGCGGAAAAATTCCTGCCCCAGATCGTAGCGGTCGCGCCAGTTGATGCTGACCACCGGCGCGCCGGCGTGAATCTGCTCCGCCGTCCATTCCTCGCCGGGAGAATTGCACCCGCCGGCAAGCTGCAAGCGCACGAATACCCGGTCGGCGCCGTAGGCGGCGGGCTTTTCCGCCGCCGGTTCGCGGTCCACCGGAATCAGCCCCCGGCCTTGCTTGCCGGTGCTTTCCGCCAATAATTGTTCCAGCCACGCGCCAAAGCTGACCAGCTCGGGAGCGGCCAGCACGGTGACCTTGTCCTTCCCCTGTTGCGCCCAGGCGCCCAGGGCGGCGCCCAGCCGCAGGCCCGGATTGAGCGCCGGAGCGACCGCGGCGGCGCAGGCCTGTTCCATGATCTGCGCCCGGCGCAGCAGCCGCTCGACATCGATGCCCAGCAGCGCCGCCGGGACCAGCCCGAACCAGGAAAGCGCCGAGTAGCGCCCGCCGATGTCGGCGGGATTGCAAAACACCTGGCGGAAGCCTTCGGCTTCCGCCAGTTTTTGCAGGCTGGTGCCGGGGTCGGTAATGGCGGCGAAATGTGCCCCGGGCTGCTTGCAATACGTCTTGGCGCGCTCGCGGAAAAAGGCGTAAAGGCTGTTCGGCTCGATCGTGCCGCCGCTTTTGCTGGATACCAGAAACAACGTATGCTCCCAGTCGAGCCGGGCGGCGGTCTTGGCGATGGCGGCCGGCTCGGTGGTGTCGAGCACGGTCAGGTGCGGGCCGCCGCTGGCGCGGTCGGCGCTGAATATTTCGCTGAAAACTTCGGGCGCGAGGCTGCTGCCGCCCATGCCGAGCAGTACGGTTTCTCGCAAGTCGTCGCGCCGGCAGCCCTCCACGAATTCTTTCAGCGCGGGCAGATGCTCCAGCATCATGTCGCTGACCGCAAGCCAGCCCAGGCGCTGCCCGATTTTTTCCTGCGCCGCCGGGTCGCGGCTCCAGAGCGAAGCGTCATGGCGCCAGATGCGCGCGGAGGTCTGGACCTTTTCCAAGGCTTCCAGCTCGGCGGCATAGTCGTTGGCGGCGGGCGCGTCCAGCCGCATCGGTGGCGCCGCCGCCGCCTGGGCGGCGGCGGCGCCGGCCGGCTGGTCGGAGCGGCGGCGCGAGGGCGGTGAGCCGCCTTCCGGCCCGCCGCGGCGCAGCGCCTCCGCCTTTTCCTGTAAGCTGGCGATCAGCTCTTCAAACGATTGCTCGAAGAGCACCACGCCTTCGTTTTGCAAGGCCACCAGCTCGCGCTCGAAATCCACGCCCAGCGCTTGCAGTGCCGCCAGCGTCGGCGCGGCCTGATCGAGCGTCGGACGCAGATTGTCTCCCGGCTTCCCGTGGTCGCGAAACGCCGCCACCGTGGCGTCCGGCATGGTGTCCACCGTGTGCGGCGCCACCAGCGCGTCGGCATAGAGCGTATCCGGGTAATTCGGATTTTTGGTGCTGGTCGAGGCCCACAGCAGCCGTTGCGGTCGCGCCCCCGCGCCGGCCAGTTTCTTATAGCGTTCCGAGGCGGACACCTGCTCGAAATGCGCGTACATGCGCCGGGCGTTGGCCAGCCCGGTTTGCCCCAGCAGCCCCCGCGCGCTCTCGGCCTGCGCCGGCTTCGCTTTGGCGATGGCCTCCAGTTGCTTGTCCAGCCGCGTATCCACCCGGCTGACAAACAGGCTGGCGACCGAGGCCAGGCGGTCGAGCGGCTGCCGCCCCTCCCGCCGTGCTTCCAGCGCCGATAGGTAGGCTTCCAGCACCGCCTGGTAGGCGTGGAAATCGAACATCAGCGTGATGTTGATGTTGATGCCTTCGGTCAATAGCTGGCGGATGGCCGGGATGCACTCCGGGGTCGAAGGCACTTTGATCATCACGTTGGGCCGGTTCACCCGCCGCCACAACTCGCGCGCCTGGGCGATCGTGCCCGCCGCGTCGCGCGCCAGATTGGGAAAGACTTCGATGCTGCAAAAGCCGTCGCGCCCGCCTTCGCGCTCATATACAGGACGAAACAAATCGCAGGCGGCGCTGATATCCTCTACCGCCAGCTCGAGAAAAATGTTTTCCGGCGTCTGCTCCAGCACCCGCCGGATGGAGTCGTCGTAATCGCCGCTGCCGGCAATGGCCTTGGCGAAAATGGTGGGATTCGAGGTCAGCCCGCGCAGGCCATCCTCCTCGATCATTTTTTTCAGCCCGCCCCCGGTCAGCAACGCGCGGCGGATGTTGTCGTACCAGAAACTTTGGCCGTACTCCGCCAGTTGTCGCAAGCGATTGACTGCCATATTTCTCCCTCGGCCTTATTGTCGCATGCCGCGCTGGCCGCTTTTATTGCCGCTATTTCCGCCAAATCTCCAGCGTTCCCGACGTCTGGTGCGAGTTGGCGTTGCCGGTGGGCAGCGCGATCCGCCCCGCGATCACGATCGGGCTGTTCCAATGGCCCTTGCCGCAAGCGAGCCGCGCCACCTGCCGCCCGGTTTGCGGCTCGAGCACGCGCAGGCCGCCGTGCGGATCGTATACATACAGCAGCCCTCCGGCGAGGATGGGCGTCGTGCCGGCATGCGCATTCTGCCAGCGCGAGCGCAGCCGGCCGCCAGTGAGCCGCCAGGCTTCGGTGTTGCCGTTGGTGGCGGCAAACAGCCAGGTCGCGCCGCCCTGCCGCCAGGCCGTCATATCGCCGAAAATCATGTGGCCGCCCGGCGAGGCAGCTTTTTGCAATGCCCCGCCGCGATGCGGCGCCGTGCCGCGCATGGCTTTCAGGCTCAGCAGCCGGATGTAGCCGTCTTTGCCGCCTTGTGCCAGCAGTCCGCCGCCCAGCGGCACGGGCGAGCTCGAGCCCAGGTCGAGATCGCGCTCGTTCAGTTCCTGGGTGTTGGCCGGCGTGTAGTTGCCCCGCATCCGGGTGGCGCTAGCATTCAGCCAGAGCACGGAGTCGCCCCAGTTGTCCCGCCCGTCCCAGGGGCCGTTCCCGGTGGCGACAAAAATGTCGCCGTTGCGCGCATCGATGGTCGCGCCCGACCGGCCCCAGATCGCCGATTGCGTCTGCGCGCACGCGCTGGGCGTCAGCAGGCCGGGGCGGTTGCTGCAGAGCGAGTTCCAGACGTGCAGCAGCTTGCCGCTGGCCGCATCGAGTATGGCTACATGTCCCTGATACGGCGGCTGGTCGCCAATGTAGCCGGCCGTGACCGCCACGATATGGCCGCGGGAATATTGCAGCGCCGAGGCGATTTTCTCCCGCTCGGGCAGCCGGGTTATCGCGGTGCTCCAGACCTCGCCGCCATCCGCGACGCGCAGCTTGCGGATTCGCCCATCCGGCGCGGCGGCATAAATATGCTTCCCCTGCGGGCCGGCTAGCGGCGTCGCATTGGTGATGCGGTAGCTGCCCGCCCAGGCGCTATACTGCCGCGGCGTGTATTCCCACAAAACCTTGCCGTCCGCCGCGTCAATCGCTATCGTTTTGCCATAAGTCGTGGTGACAAAAAAAACGTCGTGCCGCGCGCCGCGCACCTCGGCGCCGGCCAGGTAGATCGGCGAGGAATCAACCGTGCCGTCCAGCTTCACCGTCTGGCGGTGCAGTGAATTCAAATCCCTGGCGGTGATGCCCGCCGGCGCCCGCGAGACGGTTTGAAAATGTGTCCAACTGCGGCTGGGCTGCGCCGCCGCCAGCGCCATGCTCAGCGCCGCCGTTGTGATGATGCCGGTTGGAAGTAGTCCCCGCCGCTTTGCCGCGTGTCCATTTGTCCTCATGCCTTCACTATAGGCCATCCCCGCGGCCTGCGATGGCGAAGTCGATTTCTGGCGCCTGCGTTCGACTTCACCGCCTCAAGCATTAATGGCTGAGTCGGGCAGCAGTTCGCCATGCGTCCGGTTTCGGCCGGACCTTTGCGTAAGCGTCAGCGCCTAAAAGTAAAAGCGGCCGTGCCGCAAATGCAGTTTTATCTGTCTTTGTTCCGGTTGGCGTTCATTCGGATGTGATGGTGGTGGAGATTTTTATTACGGCTCTTACCGGGATCGCTTTGCCTGATATCCGCATGGGACTAAAGCGCCAGTTCCATACTGCTGTAAGCGCCGATTGGGCTAAAGCACGGTAGGGGGTGGACAATAAAATAAGATTGTGAACTTTACCATCCGCGCCAACCAAGACGCTCATGCTGACATCGCCGCTTTCATTATTCAGGCGTGCATCCCTTGTATATATCGGCGGCTTGCATTGAATGCAGTGAGCCTCCATGATTTTCCCCTCGTTCGCAATGGATGTTGCGTTGGGCTTTTGAATATTAGGCGAATGGGTCGTTTTTTTTGTCGCAGTATGGGTGAGTGTGGCAAGGGGGGCGGGTTTGCCGGTCGCGCATTCCAGCTTGCGATTTAATGCGCAGATGCTCGGTCCCACTGCTGCCCATTGGGCTTGGTAGGGTGCTTCCGGGGCCAGATGCCAGCCCTCGGCGGCCCAGGCGCCGGTGGAAGTGCGTTTCCATTGCATCCAGCCTTTGTCCATCAGGCAATCGCCCCCGGAACAATTTTGCAGATCGCCTATGAAGTTCAAGGGCATGGGATACCAGGCGAGTCCATTCCAGGAATAAAGTGTCGTTCGCGCCGGTAGAGAATGTCGGATGCTAATTGCGCTGGCTAGATAACCACCTGATTTTACGGCGATTTGCCTGATCCGTGTTTGGGGTGGTACGGGTACGTTTTGCCAATGCTGGCCGCCGTCTATCGTCGCGATGAAAATATGATCTCCGGCTAAGATCACCGCATCGGTTGAATTTAAGATCGCGCCCTGCAGGCTGGGTGCAGCCTTGCGCGGGCGTAAATATTTGAATTTTTTCCAGGATTTTGTATGCCGAAAACGAAAAGTAAATTGCCCATCATAGATCAGGATTTCATCTTGAAACTGGTCGAATGCTGCGTGATCTACCGGAATAGGGCTATGCCCGTTGGTGGACCAGTTGAGTCCTCCGTCCCGGCTGCGCCACATTTTGTTGCCCACGCCAAAGCCGTAGAAATATTGATTGCCGGCTGGCGCTAAATGCAGGATCCACTCGCCGTTTTTTTGCCAATGACGAATCTTCCAGGTCTTGCCGCCATCGCAGGAAGAGACGATCATGGCGTCCTTGCCCGCCGCCCAGAAGCAGCCGTCATGGGCAGTGAGCGTAAAGGCTCGTGCCGGCAAGGGTACGGTTGTCCAGTGCCGGGCATTGATGGCTGCGCTGATCTCGGGTGGCATGCGATGCCGTGCGAATCCGGAAAGTGCGAGCCAGCTTACATAACTGCCGGCCAGGACTGCCCTGCGAAATCGTTGCATCGTTCTTGCTCGCTTAACTGGCGCCTGCGTTCGACTTCACCGCCGCTTTGGCGATTGCTTCGCCGCCGGCTGGCGCGCCGCGGCCCGATACCGCGCCAGCGTCTTTTCAAACCCGGCTTTGTCGCCGGGCGTGGCCAGCGCCAACGCCCGCCGCTCGGCGGCGATGGCCTGCCGCTTATGGCCGGTGTGAAAATAGGCGTCGGCGAGCGTGTCCCAGTTCTGGTCATTATGCGGCTCGCCGGCGACGGCGCGATGCGCCCATTTCAACGCCGCGGCGGGATGGCGCCAATGCCGGTCGGGGCTGGTGAGATAAAACCAGGCCAGGTCGTTTTCGCAAACATTGTTGCCGCGGCGGGCGCCCAGCAGAAACCATTGCTCCGCTTTGGCCTGGTCCTGGGGAAATCCGCCGCGCCCGTGCTTATAAAGGTAGCCCCGGGTGTCATAGGAGGCGACGGCATTGGAGAGTTGAAGCCAATAACGGCCCTTGGCGATATCGGGCTTGGCCCCCTCGCCGGTCAAATAGGTCCAGGCCAGATTGTTTTGCGCAGTCGCGTCGCCGGCTTTGGCGCCCCGCAAATACCAGGCCAGGGCGCGCGCATTGCTGTGCGGCAATCCCCCCCATCCTTTGTAAAACATCCAGCCGTAATTGGTCATGCCCCAGGCGAAATGCTGGTGGGCGGAGCGGCGAAACCAGCGCGCCGCCAGCGCATCGTTGTGCGGCAAGCCGCCGCGGCCGTGGAGATACAGCCAGCCCAGCGAATTTTCCGCCGCCGCATCGCCGCGCCGGGCGCCAGCGCGGGCCGCCCGCGCCGCCCGCCGGTACCAGCGGGCCGCCAGTTTCCGGTTGCGGGGCAGGCCATCGTTGCCGGCATAATAATCTGCCGCCAGGCTGATCATGGCGCTGGCATTGCCCTCTTTCGCGGCCAGCCGCCACCAGCGCAGGGCGGCGGCCGGATGGTTGCGATAGGGCGTGCCCCGCCAGAAAATGATGCCCAGTTCGTTGGCGGCCTGGCCATTGCCGGCCAGCGCCTGCCGCCGCAAGCGGGCGAGCCGGGCGCGGGCCTGGGCTTGCGCCCGCCGCTGCACCCCGGCGCCGTTGCCGTTGGGCCAACGCCGGCCGCCCGTCTGTGCCCATAGCGGCGATAGCGCCATCAATAAAAACAGCGGAAAATACAGCGGACGAAGACGGGTTTTCATAAGCTCCTTAAACGTTACCGGCCGGGTCGGAAAGCGTCAGCGCCTAACAGTAAAAGCGGCCGTGCCGCTTGGCCGCCCTCCGGATATCTGCAATCTGATGGTTTTCCCGCCCGGCAACGCCCTCTGCTGTGCATGCCAGCTCAGCTCGCCGCTGACTCCGGCCGGCAGCGTGATCTGCGCCGCGAGTTGATTGCCGCGCCGCTGATACTCCACCCGTATCAGGCCGTGCGGCGTCGGCATGGCGGCGCGCAGATGTGTGAGCGGTCCTAAGTGCGGCGTGATCTTCACCCGCGCAAAGCCGGGCGCCGCCGGGCGTAGGCCGGCAACCGTGGTCAGCAGGTCGTAGTCGGGATGCGCGCTCCAGGCGTGGCAGTCGGAGCGCGTCGGCTCGGGCATCTCCGCCCAGGTGGTGAGCCCCTCCGCCAGCATCGCCCGCCAGGGGCCCAGCAGCTTGAGGTAATCGTCTCCTAGCCCGGCGCGGTTGAGGGCGCGGGCCAGATAGAAGCGGAAATAATAGCTGGCCGCCGAAATCGGCGGCAGTGCGGCATCCGCCTTGCCGGTTAATTCCGCCGCGAACAGCCTGCGCAACACCCCAGCCCTCTCGCCCTTCGGGACCGCGCCCTGCCAGACGCCGAGAATATTGGTTTCCTGGCTATAGCTTTTCTGTTGCGGCGTGTCGGCGAGCAATCGCCGTCGCGGATTCCAACACAGCCGGCGTACGGCGGCGAGCGCGGCGGCGCGGGCGCGCAGGTAACGCGCCGCGCGCCCGCGCCGGCCCAATGCGCTTTCCAAAGCGGCGCCATCGCCCAGCGCCTCGGCGAATTGCAGCGTCAGCGCCGCGGAATCGCCGCGTTTCGTTTCCGGGGGCGCGCCGTCGCGGTAGCCGCTCGTCCAATCGACGAAATTCCACCAGGGCAGCCGCGCCAGCATGCCGTCCGGCAGCCGGTGCCGCAGAAACCAGTCGAGCACGGTGCGCGTGCCGGGCAGATGGCGGCGCGTGAATGCCGCGTCGCCGCGATAGCGCCAAAAATCGCGCAGCATGCCCACCCACATCAGCGAAAAGGGGGGTATCACCTGCGTCAGCCGCGAGGGGTAGCGGCTGGCGGTCAGTCCATCCGGCATGCGCGAGGCGTCGAGCGCGGCGATCGCCTGCCGTCCCAGCCGGTCGTCGCCGGTCAGCACGTAGCTGAGCAGCGCCTGGATGCGCGTGTCGCCGGCGTACTGCAGCCGCTCCCAATAGGGGCAATCCATGAACGTGGTGTGGGCGCAGAGCCGCGCCGTCCGCCAACTGGTCAGCCAGACCGGTTGCAGCCAGCCGGCATTGCACCGGAAGCGGGCGCGCAGCCGGAACGGATACGCCGTGTAGGCGGCGCGCAGTGTGTCCAGCCGCAGCGGCTGCGCTCCGGTCGTGATGTCGAGTTGCAGGTAACGCCAGGTGCGCCAGTCGAGCGGGGTAAAGCGCCGCCGCGCCCCGCCATCGGGCAGAAAACGGTCGTATGCGCCGAAGATATGCTTGCCGGCAATATGATCGCGGTTGCCTTTCGTGCCATCCGGCTTATAAAGCGCTTCGGCATAGGTGAGGCGCACGCGGCTGCCGGCGCCGCCGCTGGTGATGAGGGTGGGATAAGCGGTCACCAGCGCATGCCGGCGCAGCAAGAGCGTCACCCGCCGGTGCGGCGGAATGGTCAAGGCCGCGCGCGGAAATACCGAGGCCGCCGCCAGGGGTAAGCCGCGGGCGCGCGCCATCCGTCCGGGCGAGGTCGGCGTGCGCGGCATCGCAGGCAGCGGATCGGGCGTCAGCATCCAGGCGTTGGGCGCGTCCTGGCTGCCGCGCGGCGAGCCGGAGGAAAGCACCCGCGCCGCCCGCCATCCGCCGCTTGGCGGCGCGGACGTCTCGTTCCCTTGCGGTCCTTGAGCGGGCGGTTGAGCGCTGCGCCCGGAGGGCTGGCCTTCCGCCCAATGCCAGTCGTAGCGCGCGGCTTGCAATTCGAGTCCCGGGCCGGCGACGAAATAACTGTGCAGGGCGGCGGAAGTGGCGTCGTGGGGAATGCGCCGCCAGCCCCGCTCGCGCTCCACCTGCCAGCCGCGGCCGGTGTTCAGCCCCGAGTGCGCCAGCCTGGGGTCGTCGGCTTGCAGCAGGAATCCCAGCCGGTTGCTGATCTGGCGCATGGGCGCGTTTGCACCCCAATCCCACACCGTCGCGGCAATCCAATTCGCGCCTGGATGCAGCCAGCGGGCGATGTCGAGCGTTTCATAGCGCCAGTGACCGAGGTTGCCGTATCCCGGGCCGCCGCCGGCATAGTGCCCGTTCACGCGCAGCAGAAAACGGTTGTCGGCGCTGACGTGAATGACGCAGCGCGCCGGCGCCGTGGCGAATTCCACCCGCCTGCGGAAGTGGAAGACCCCGAAAGCTAAGGAGGAGTCGCCGCCGCTCGGCCAGGTGATCCATTGCGCTTGCCAGCGCTGCCGCCGCCAGCGGGCTTGAATGGGGAGTTGGTCTTTTTGTTTTTGAGTGAATGCGGGCGCGTTTTGCTGGCGGCGGGTAGCTGCGGGCGGCGCGCTTTTTGCGGCGGGTAAAAGCGCCGGCAGGCATCCCAGTGCGAGGACGGCTAGCATGGGACGCGGGCGCAGCGGGCGTTGAGGACGCATCGCCCGCAGCGTAGCAGATGCCCGTTGCCGGGGGAAAGCTTTAAAGAGAATGCGCTTGAAGTCTTTATAAATCAGTTACTTGTGAGTAGGTTAATGACTGCAAGAATGCTGTATCTATCAGTTATTAAACATGATATATAATACACTGCCGTTTCCAAACGGTTCAGTGGTTGCGCCACGATCCGCGCCAGCGCCCGGTCGCATCTCCCCCCGCTCCGGGAAATGTTGTGGTGCGCGCGCCGGCAGCCGTCGTGGCCCGGGAGGCAATAGGCCTAGCCATGCGTTGTCCGCGCTGCGGCGGCTGGATCGCAACAAACACTGCCGTATGTTCGCGCTGCGGCGCCGGCTCGGCGGCGCCGTCGGGCGCGCCGCTGGGCGAGTCGGTCTCGGATTGGCTCGAAGGTCAGCCGGCGGGCCGGCTGGCCGGCAAGCGTTTTCGCTTCGCAACGCGGGAGTTGTGCGTCGGGCGCGATCCGGGCAACGCCATCCATATTGATGATCCGGAAATTTCCCGCCGCCAGGCGCGCTTTTATCGCGATGCCGAAGGGCAGCCGTGGCTGGAAGACCTTTCCGCCAACGGCACGTTTGTCAATTCCAGGCGGGTGCGGCAGGCGCGCTTGTCGCCGGGCGATGAAATCCGCTTCGGCGCCGGGCCGGCATACTGCCTGATTTACCGTCAAAACGGCCATGCCGCCGCGCCGGCGCCCATCCGGCCCCCGGCGGTGGAGGTTGCCCGGGGTGCGGCTGTGCAGCCGGCGCTGCGCCCGAAACCGGCGCATCCCTGGTTGCAGTTGATTCTCGATCAATACGTCGTTCAGGATATCCCGCTGAGCGCGGCCCGGCTGGAGATCGGTTCCCAGCCCGCTCCTGGAGGCTTGTCGATTCCGCATCCCAGCGTGCGCCCGCGCCATGCCGAACTGCTGGCGGTGGGCGATGGCGGTTGGAAGCTGCGGCAAATCTCGCCGGAAGCCGCCACCCGCATCAACGGCCAGCGCGTCAGCGAGCGCCTGCTGCAGGATGGCGACATCATCCTGCTGGGAAAATGCGAAAACCGCCTGCTGCTGTACCGCGATCCCGAGCGGCGTCCGCTGTCGCTGCGCGAAATTGCCCTGGGACGCGAGATCACTCGCGTCGGACGCGATCCGGAAAACGAAGTCAGCTTGCGGCATCCCACCGTCTCGCGCTTTCATGCCGTTATCCGCAAAACCGCCGCCGGCACCGAGTTGGAAGATCACGGTTCCACCAACGGCACTTTCGTCAACGGCGTCCGCATCCGCCGCCAGTGGCTGCATGCCGGCGATCGCATCATGATCGGCGCGGTGCCGCTCGACTTCGATGGCGCCCAGATGGCGGCGCAGTCGGATGAAAACCGCTTCCGGCTCAGTTGCCGCGGCCTCGGGCAGAGCGTCATCGATCTGCAAACCGGCCAGCCGCGGCAATTGCTCGACGCCATCGCCTTGGTCATCCAGCCGCGCGAGTTGGTCGGCATCCTGGGGCCCTCCGGTTGCGGCAAATCGACTTTATTGGATGCCTTGAATGGGTTGCGCCCGGCGCGTGAGGGTTGGGTGCAGATCAATAATTGGGACCTGTATCGCGATTACGCCGCCCTGCGCCCGCTTATCGGCCACGTGCCGCAGGATGACATCCTGCACTCCGAGCTGAATGTGCGCGAGTGCCTGCATTACACCGCCCGGCTGCGCCTGCCCACCGATACCGGCGAATCGGAAATCGAAGCCCGCGTGACGGAAGTGCTGGAAATTCTGGAATTGGGCGAGCGCGCCGAGCTCGGCATCAGCTCCTTGAGCGGCGGCCAGCGCAAGCGGGTCAGCCTGGGCATTGAGCTGTTGAGCAAGCCGGGACTGCTGTTTTTGGATGAACCCACCGCCGGACAGGACCCGCGCACCGAAATGAAAATGATGCAGACGTTCCGCGAGATTGCCAATCGCGGCGCCACCGTGGTGCTCAGCACCCACCTGCTGGGCAGCTTCAGCCTGCTCGATAAGGTCGCGGTGCTGGTCGGCGGGCGGCTGGCGTATTTCGGCCCGGGACAGCAATTGCTGGCCTACTTCCGGCAAAGCCGCCCGGCGGATATCTACGATTGCCTGCAGCAGCATTCCCCGGCGGAATGGGCGGAACAGTATCTGCGCTCGGAGCAATATCACGAAATCGTCGCTCGCTGTTTGGATGAGAGTGCGCCTGGCCCCGCTTCCGCCTCGGCCTTAATCGGCCCCGTCGCCGAGGTGGAAAGCGGTGGCGCCGCCCGCTCCTGGAGCCAATTCCAGGTGCTGTCTCGGCGCCAGTTCCGCTTGCGCTGGACCGGCCTCGGCCGCGCCGCCAGCCTGCTGCTGCCCCCGGCTGTCGTGGCCGGCTTGATGGATCTGCTCAAGGGCGGCGCGGATGGCCCCAAAACCCTGTTCATGATCGTCTTCGCCGCGCTCTGGTTCGGCGGTTCCGCCTGTGTCCGCGAACTGGTCGACGAGCGCCAGATCTTCCGCCGCGAACGCCAGCATGGCCTCAGCCTCGCCGCCTATCTCGGCTCCAAGCTGGCTTATGCCCTGGGTTTGGGCGCGCTGCAGACGGCGGCGTTTGTCGGCGTGCTGATGTTCGGCGGCGCCCTCCAGGGCCATCTGCTGCAGGCCTGGGGCATGATGCTGCTGCTCTATTGGAACGGCGCGCTGCTGGGGCTGCTGATTTCCGCCCTGGTGAAGCGCCCCGATACCGCCCTGCTGTTGTTCCCGCTCCTGTTGATTCCCCAACTGCTGCTCGCCGGTCTCTTCATTCCGGTGCGCACCCTGCAGGGCTTTTATGCCCGCCTGGATCGGAAAACCCAGCAGGTTCAGGTGCTTAATTTGCCCCTGGCCCAGCCGGGCATGCCCGCGGTTCTGCGCTGGGGTATTTCCCCGCTGATGGTCAGCCGCTGGGGGCTGGAAGGCCTGGCCGACCTTTATCTCCATGATGGCCGGCCGCACAGCTTTAAATTGGCCAACATGATTGCCATTTCTCTCCACCCCCGCGATGCGGAACGCTTGCGCGCCTGGCTGGCGGGCATGACCCCGCGGGATTACTTGAACCCGCCCGATCCCCGCCCCCGGCTGGGGTCGGCGGCCTATGCCGCCTACATGGCGATTTTGGGCGGAATTGCCGGCGTCATGATTGCCATCACCGCCGCCGCCCTGCGCTGGCAAACCTCCCCATAAGGATGCGCGCTTGAAATACTGCCCCATTTGCATGTCGGAATTCAGCGATGAGTCCACGCAATGCCCCACCCACGCCATGCTGCTGGTGGCGATGGATGAGTGGAAAGCGGGTACCGTCATCAAAGGCGCCTACCGCATCCTGGGCAAGATTGGCCACGGCGGCATGGGCGTGGTTTACCGCGCGCTGCATATCAACCTGGAAGAAAACCGGGCGCTAAAAGTCATGCGCCCCGATTACGCCTCCAACCCCCAATTTACCCAGCGCTTCTTGCAGGAAGCCCGCACCGCCGGCAAGCTCTACCACCCCAACTCGGTGCGCATGTACGACTTTGCCCAGGCCGAAGACGGCAAGCTGTTCATCGTCATGGAGTACATCGAGGGCCTGAGCGCCCGCGAAATCCTGCAGAATGGCCAGCGCTTTCCACCCCTCCGCGCGCTGGAAATCGCGCGCCAGGCGGCGGATGTCCTCACCGTCGCCCATGCCCAGGACATTATTCATCGCGATATCAAGCCCGATAACCTGATGCTCACCCGTGGCGCGCAGGGCAGGGAACTGATCAAAGTCATGGATTTCGGCATCGCTGCCGTGCGCGAATCGCTGGCCGGCAATATGACCCAGCCGGGCACCATGGTGGGCACCGGCCCCTATGCCTCGCCGGAACAGATCCGCGGCGTGCGCGGCAGCCAACTGGATGGGCGCTGCGATGTCTATAGCCTGGGCGTCACTCTGTATGAGCTGATCAGCGGCCGTACCCCCTTCAGCGCCGCCTCGCCGGAAGAGCTCCGGCAGCAAATCCTGAAGCGGCCCGTCCCCCCTTTGCCGCGTGAGTTGAACATCCCCAATGGCGTGGAAACGCTGTTGCGGCGCATGCTCGCCAAGCAGCCGGAGGACCGCCCCTCCAATGCCCAGGAGCTGATTCGCGAGCTGAACCTGGTCATGGTGCGCTTGGAGCCGAACGCGGATTCGACTCTGGCGGCCACCATGGTGCAGAACACTCCGGCGCCCCGGCAGATCCCCTCCGGAAGCATGCCTACCGTCGTGAGTTCCCAGATCGAGGTGCCGCGCACCGGCGATTGGGACGCTGCCGCCGCTGCTGCCGCCGCTCCCGCCCTCGCAAGAATTTCCACGGCCGGAGGCGCGCGCCTTGGGACTTCAGCGGCGCGCCTCGCCTCTAGCTCGGTCCGCCCAGCCACCGCCGCGCAGGCCTTGCTCGAGGAGGAGCCGGAGGAAAAAAGCCGCCGCGGCCTCGCCTTTTGGCTGGGTTGGCTGCTGGCCCTGCTCTTGGCCGCGGCGGCGGCTTGGCTCGGCTGGCGGCAATACCGGCCCCACGCCGCCGCCGCCGCGGCCGCGCTCCCGCTCAAAAATTATCAATTCCAGGTCTGCAACCGGAACTCCGCCTCCTTGCACATCACCGATCTGGGCGTGGTCTGGCAGGGCGCGCGCGGTGCATTGCAAGCCTTCAACAGCAATGACGTGGGTAAAACCTGGGATATTCCCCCCGGCGCCAGCCGGGCGCTGAGTTACCGGCCGGATTCTGGCCAGGGCTGGAGCGGGGCGGTGCTGTTTTTTGCCGCCTATGTCCGCATTCAGGGCAATAACTACTTCATCTCCCTGCCCTGGCAAACCATCGAGAATGATGCCAGCCTGCATGGCTGTTGGACGCCGGTCATCAATTGATTTTTTATGAGGTGGAACATGCCCCATACCGCTTTCGTCAAGTTTCATCCTTGCCTGATTCGTCGCGCTGCGGCGCTCCTGCTCCCGGCGCTGCTGGGGTGGTCGTTGGCGGCCGGCGCCGCCGGACAGCGCTATGCCAACCGCCCCGATTCTATTCCGGCCACTCCGGCCATCACGCTTTCTCAATCCAGCCTGATCTTTAAGCCGCAGGCGGTGGGCAAGCAGGGCGGCGCCATGCAGTTGGTGATCGTCAACCATACCAGCGCGTATTTCTCCACCGCCCGCATGCTGGTCCTGGGCGATTACAGCGCCAGCAATTGCAATGGCGGGGTGGCGCCCGGAGCGGGTTGCGCCATCTCGGTGCATTTCCTGCCCACCCATGTCGGATTGCGGCAGGGCGCTCTCATCCTGCCGACTCAGCCCAGCTTGATCGTGCCCCTCATGGGCATGGGCATCGGCGCGGAGGCGCGGCTTTCGGCTTCGCATTTGGATTTTGGCAAAGTCGAGGTTGGGCGGCAAAGCGATCTCAAGTCCGTGCGGTTGGTCAATCACGGCACGATTCCGCTGCAAATTTATGGCGTCAATACCCTGGGCGATTTTACCCAAACCAACAATTGCGGGCCGGCTCTGGCTCCCCTGGCCAGTTGCCAGTTGCAAATCGGCTTTCAGCCCACCGGGACGGGCGTGCGTAGCGGGATAATCGTCATCGCCGATAACGCCAGCGATGGCGGCAGTGAAATCGTCCCGCTGGGCGAAGGCACGGGCCCGTTAATTCATTTTTCCTCGGCTCGCTTGGATTTTGGCAGCGTGGTGCGCGATAGCGTCAGCCCCATGCAGCAGATCACTTTGACCAATACCGGCAATGCCCCGCTGCAGTTTTCCCAAATCGCCGTCAGCGGCGATTTCACTCAGGCCAATACCTGCATCAGCCCCATGCCGGCCGGCTTGAGTTGCCAGATCACGTTGCAATTCCATCCGCGCTCCGCCGGCATGCGGTTGGGAAACTTGTCCATCACCAGCAACGCTCCCGGTGCGCCCGGCATCCCGTTGCGCGGCCAGGCCTCCGATTTTTCCCTGCTGCTCGATCATTCGCACTTGAAATTTAAAAAAGATAAGTCCGGCAAGTTGCAGTTGACCTTGTTGAGCGTGGATGGGTTTTCCGGCCCCTTGTCGCTGCAATGTAATGATCAACCCGAAAGCTCGGTGGATTCCGCCGTCCCCCCCAACCCGTTGCCCGGCTCCAGTTGCCGGTTCGATCCCGTCCAGCCTCTGCTCGATCCCAATGCCGGGCCGCTGGTGGTGAAGCTGAAAATCAAAGTGCCCGCAAAACATCGCGGCCGCTATCAGGGTCGACATGTTCTCAGCATTAGCGCCGTCACCGGCGCCCTGGTGCACAAGCAGCGGGTAAAGCTGGATGTCGAATAAGTCCGGGAGTATGCGTATGAGAATGCAAAACAAGCATGGCATCGGTCCGGGCGCGCGGATTTTGCTGGCCGGGTTGTGTCTGAGCGGCATGGCGCTGGCGCAGGTTATGCATCATGCCAACCCCGCCCCGCCCAAGCCCAGGCCCAAGATCGAAAAGAAGCATGCAAAGCGTCGCTCGCGCCGTAAAACGCGCGGCGCCATCCGGCTTACCGCCAATGCGAATTGCCGCGTGTACCTGGACCATGTCTATTTCAGCCGCATCCTGCAAGGCGGCGTCATCAACCTGCCCGCGGCTTGGGGCGTCCATGAAGTCACCGCCCGCACCGCCGCTGGCGAGCAGTGGTCGCAAAAAGTCAGCTTAAGCCCGGACTCGCCGGAAGTGGAGCTGCACGCCGACCTCCTGGACTCCTCGCTCGCCCCCGGGCGCACCCCGTCTCTCGTGGCTCGGCAAACGATCAACGCCCAGACTATCGCTCCCCAGCCCGGGAATCCGCCGCCTGATAACCCCCAACTGTATAGCCCGCCGGTGGAAGTCCCCAAGCCGGAGGCCTCCATTCAGGAACAGGCGGCCAGGCTGGCGCGGAATATGGAAAACAACGGAGAGCAACAGGTCGAGCTTGAGCAGCGGCGGCAGCACGTGCAAACGCAAAAACATCGGCAGGTGGTTCAGTCGGCGCAGGCGGCCTACCTTGCGCTGCAGGCGAAAATGCAAGCGCGGATGCAGGCGGAGCTGCGTAAAGAACGCCGGGCCCGCCGCGCCGCCGCCAATGCCCGCCGGCCCAATGGCCTGACCGGCGCCAACCTGAAAGATGGCCAGAATTACATCTGGATCGCGGCCAATTCCTTCCAGATGGGCTGCGAGAAAAACGATGATCATTGCCATCCGGATGAGTCGCCGCGGCATGAAGTCACCCTCACGCACGGCTTCTGGCTGGCCAGCACCGATGTGACCGTGGCCGAGTACGCCCGTTATGCCCGCTTGACTCGCCGGCCCATGCCGCCGGAACCGGTGGATCCCCATTCTAAAAAAGGCGATAGCTTCAATGCGGGCTGGTCGCGTAGCAATGATCCCATCGTGGATGTGACCTGGCGCCAGGCGGAAAACTATTGCCGCTGGGCCGGCGGCCGCCTGCCTACGGAAGCGGAGTGGGAAGATGCCGCCCGCGCCGGCCAGAATAAAGCCCTCTACTTCACCGGCGCCGATATTTCGCACGATCACGCCAACTACGGCCAGAACCATCACAAGGGCAAAAAAAGCGGGCAGGATATCTGGCTGCACACTTCGCCGGTGTCGAGCTTCAACCCCAATCCCTTTGGCTTTTACGATATGGCGGGCGATGTTTGGCAGTGGACTTCCGACGTGTATGACCCGAATTATTACAACACTTCGCCCGCGAATGATCCCGCCGGGGCCGCCGCTGGCGCCGTGCATGTGGTGCGCGGCGGCGCCTGGGACAGCCGCAAACGCGACCTGCGCTTATCGCGGCGCAAAGGGATTGACGACAACGTCTCGCCCGATCAGCTCTTCGATGTCGGCTTCCGCTGCGCCCTCGATTGGCTGCCCGGCCAGAATTAATCTGCGGCGGGCTTTGTACTTCGCGCCTTGAGCCTTGCGTCTTGCGCTCTGCGCCTTGAGCCTTGCGCTCTGCGCCTTGTGCCTTGCGCTCTGTGCTTTGTGCTCTTTGCTTTTTTCCTTCCGTGGAAAGCAGCCCGCTTGCGGGCTGCGCCCAGACAAATTCCGGCCCTGCGCTTTGCGCTTTGTGCTCTGTGCTCTGTGCTTTTTTCCTTCCGTGCAAAGCAGCCCGCTTGCGGGCTGCGCCCAGACAAATTCCGGCCCTGCGCTTTGCGCTTTGCGCTTTGTGCTCTGTGCTCTGGCTCTGTGCTTTGCGCTCTGCGCTCTGCGCTTATCGCTGCTTTGCTTGAGTAAAGAATTTCCCCAGCCGGGCCCAGGGCACGCCTTCGTTCGGGCCTTGTAAAAATCCGCTCAGCCCGGCGGTTGAAAACAACGGCGAGCCCCAGGCGGAATCGTCCATCGGATCGGTCAGCTCGATTGTTTGCGCGTTGGCGTGCGCCGTCAGGTAAAGCAATTCGGGGGTAAAGCGGTCCAATCCCTCGTCCAGCGGCATGCGAAAAACCGCGATCCGGCTGGAATCGGCCGGCAGGCGGGCGCTCGCCGGCAGGCTTGGCGGTAACGTGGCGGCGCCGGCCCAGTTGGGCGGCAGGCGGAACAACGCCAGCCCGCGTGGCCCGCGGCTTTCGAGCACATGCAGGCGCACCGCGCCGTTGCCGCCGCGCGGATCGGGCGCATACACCACCTTCTGCCGCGGCTTGGGAGCGGCGAGCAGCCGCATCCCCGTGTCGGCCAATGCCACCGCGGTTTCCCGGTCGAGCGTGCCGTCCGGCTTCCTCCAGCGCGCGCCCTCGGGCCACACCCAAAGATGATAACTTCCGGCGGCCAGCTTCGCCCAATGGGTCTTGAGGGCGGCGGCCAGATCGGGTTGATAGCGCCAGGGCTGCAGCAGTTCGGCCGGCAGCAGCATGCGCCCGGCGTCAATCCGCCAGCCCAGTCCGTGGCAGGCGAAGCGATCGCTTTCGCCGTCGTGTACCAGCGTGAAGCGTGCGTAGGCGAAAACCAGCCGCGGGGCGGCCTGGCGTTGCAACTGCGCCCCCCATTGCGACAGTTCGTCCCACTGCTTTTCCAGCGCGGGCAGATTTTCGCTGAGCAGCGAGGCGGCGCTGCCCAGCAGGCTGGCGCCCGCCTGCCACCAATTGCCGGGGCCGGGCAGGCTGACCGGGACGGTTTGGGAAAAATCCACCGCCACCGGAACCTGGTGCACAAAGACCTGCAACAGAAAATTGGGGATGACGGCGAAAGTCACGCGCCCGCTGACCTGGGCCGCCTGCTGCGCCAGCAGGCTTTGCACCGAGCGCGCCGCCATCCAATCGCGAAAGTAAAGGCGCAGGCGCAGCGGCTGCGCCGGAGACCAAAGTTGTCCGGCGGGCACCTGCCAATCGCCCGGCAGCGCTCGGGCGAAGACCGGCAGGCCGTTAATCCGCAAGCCGCTGAATTGCAGTCCCCGCAAATGCAGCGCCCGGGGCATGCGCATCCCCAGCCGCAAATCGAAGCTGGCGTGGCTGGAGGATAAATTGGCGAGCGAGATGCTCAACAACTGCACCTTCGGCGTCTCGCCCAGCCCGGCCCTGGTGCCCAGCGGCGCGCATTGCCCCCGCGCCTTCGGCGCTCCCGCCCATGCCGCCAGCAGGATGATGAACAGACCGCGAACAGCGATCGCTTTCCGCCTGCCTTCTGGTGCTGTGTGCCCTTCGTAAGTCAAAGCTGAAAATTGCCTGGCATCTCCTGCCTTGCGCTTTTCGCCTTGCGCCCTTAGCTTTTCGCTTTTTTCCTTCCGTGGAAAGCAGCCCGCTTGCGGGCTGCGCCCAGACAAATTCTGGCTCTGCGCTCTGCGCTTTGCGCTCTGCGCTTTGCGCTCTGCGCTCTGCGCTTTGTGCTCTGTGCTCTGCGCTCTGCGCTCTGTGCTCTGCGCTCTGCGCTTTGTGCTCTGTGCTCTGCGCTCTGTGCTCTGCGCTCTGTGCTTTGCGCTCTGCGCTCTGCGCTCTGTGCTCTGCGCTCTGTGCTCTGTGCTCTGCGCTCTGTGCTCTGCGCTCTGCGCTTTGTGCTCTGTGCTCTGCGCTTTGCGCTCTGCGCTCCGTGCTCTGCGCTTTGCGCTTTGCGCTTTGTGCTTTGCGCTCTGCGCTTCAAAGCTGTCTTTATGGCTTGACCGCATGGAATTGGCTCATCTTGTTTTGAATGTAGCGGTCGAGCATGATCGGCAGTTGGCGGTTGAGGCGCTGCATAAACTGTTGCTCGGAGACTTGCATGTCGCGCTTAATTTTGACATCGGCCTGGGCGATCTGGGTGGAAAAGCCATTCAGCCGCTGATCCAGTTGCGGCTGGAGCATTTGCACCGCGTTTTTCGCCTGGGAGCGCAGTTGCTGCACGCGATATTGGGTTTGCTGAATCTGATAAAGCAGGATGGCGAACAGCAGCACGTTCAAAAACAGGGTGCTCAGCGCCAGTTGGCGAATCGAGCGCACCTGGCGCCGGATTTCGGGCAACTCGGGCGCGGCGGGTGAGGCCGACGTGGCGAGCCGCGAGGCCGTCGGCGGAGGCGTCGGTGCCGGCGGGGAATAGGACCGCGCGCCCATCTCCGCTTGCGGAGCGGCATGCGCGGGGTTCCAGGCCGGGGTCGGCATGGGCGGGCGGCTGCTCGTGACCCCCGGCGGCGAGGGCTGGGCGGCATGCCAGACGGGCGCGGCCGCTTCCGTGGCCATGGCCGGAGTGCCGCCGTGAGGCGGCCAGGCCGGCATGTCGTCCATCGCCGCGGGCTGGGCGATGACGGTGCGTTCCGCCCCGGCAAAGGCCTGCGTCGGCGTCGCGCTGGCCGCTACATAGGTCGGCGCGGCTTGATGCGCCAGCACGCGCAGCACCGGCCCTTCGGCGCCGAGTTGCAGCCGGTCTCCGGGCCGGACCTGATCGCTGGCGGTGCGGCTGCCGTTGCGCCAGACCCCGTTTTGCGTGCCGGCATCGCGCCAGTGCCACGCCCCTCCGCTCCACTCGAACAGTAAATGACGGCGCGAAACCATCGGGTATGCGTTGCCGTCGAGCACCAGATCGCAGTCCGGCGCCCGGCCGGCGGCGAAGGCGGGTTGGGTGAATTCCCAGATATTCGAGCTGCCCTCGAGTTGCAATCGCAGGGGCGTCGGGTAGGTGGGATCGGGAGAGGGAACGTAGGGCGGCATGGTGATCACCTGGCGTGCGGTTTGCCGATTACAACCTGGAGAAAGGCGGTTTGAAAATCGCTCAGTGGCAAAACCTGAACTCCATCCGGCTCGGGATGCTGCCCCCAGGGATTGCGCACCGAAATCAGTTGGCCGGCCGCATCGTAATGCAGCACCGAATAGGCGTGCCCGCCCACCCACCAACTGCCGAAACGAAAGCTTTCTGTCGGCGGAAGCTGCCGCGTGGTGCCGGCGGCCACGACCCAGTGGTGCGCCTGCGCCTGCGCCAGCAGCCCTTGCAGATCCCCCGTCTGCGACAGCGGAATGTAGGTGGTGTTGCCCACGAAAATGGCCATCGCCGAAGTCAATTCGCTGCCATCGTCCACCGCGCGATAGGCGCCATAAGCTTCCGGATGGCGCCGCACCGATCGGCTCAGCACTTGCCAGAAACCGGCCGTGTTCAATAAGCGCGTCACCGCGTCGGCCACCAGGCTGGGTATGGCGTCGGCTTTGGCTTCGGCGGCCCAATGCCACTTCAGCCGCGCCGCATTCACGCTGCCCGATTGATTGACGGCGGCGCGGATGGCGCGATCGTAGGCTTCCAGCAGCAGCGGGCTCGATCGCACCAGGCTCTCCATCTGGCTCCGCGCAAACCAGGGCAGATCGGCGCGCCTTAAAGCGGCAATCAATGCCTGCGCTTCCACCTGTTGCGCATAGGCGCGCAACAGGACCCCCACCCAGAGTACGTGCGAGCGGTCGTAACCATGGCGCAGCGCGTAGCGGATATCTTGGGGAAAGATGACCTGGGAATCGCCGTTCAAGAAATGGACGGTGTAGGTGCCATCGGCATTGAGTTGAATCGCGCGGCGTATCATGCCCGGTTGCTCCGCCGCCATCGCCGCCAGCACCGCGTCTATCGAGCAACTGCCCAACTCGCCCTGTAGCACATCCTGCGGGCGGATGCCGGCGGCGGCATATAAAGGCTCGGCTAAAGGCTCGGCCGGGCTTACTTTCGCGGAGACGCGGGAAGGCTTCGCGCAGGCGGGCAGGGTCGTCGTCAGACACACCGCCAACGCGGCGATATACAAGCCTGCATGGCGCAACCCGGCTCGCATCCGGCGTCATTATACAGGAGCATGGCTGTTTACACTTCACTAAGTTACTCGCCTCGCTCCAGCCGGAAAGGTCCGCCGGAAGCGTTAACGGCCGCGTCGGGCAGCAGTTTTTGTCATGGACAATTTCATAGAAATTGCTTCAAACAATACCGCGTCGGATGGCCGGTCAACTCCCAATCCCGCAGTCCCGGCCGAACCGCTTTTCAAACTCCCCTCTCTGTGCCACACGCCAGTTAAATAAATTCTTTTAGCCCAATTGGTGATGGACACCTAGTCCTTTTTCTGATGTAAGTGGCTGATTTCTAATGGTTTATTTTTTTTAATACGTGAGAATTCTATTTTCAATATAAAAAAAGTCTTGACATAGTTTGTTTTCATGAACAATTAATAATCCAATCTGTGGATTTACTCTGCGGAGAAGATTGGGAGGACTCTCATGCGTGTGTGGATCGCTCGCGTGGCGGCGGTGTTCGCTGCTATATTCCTGGCAACCTCTCTTTTCGGTCAAGTCATTGGACAAATCTCCGGTACCGTCACCGATACCAGCGGCGCCGTCATTCCCGGTGCGCAGGTAACCGTCAGCTCGACTACCCAGGGTGGCTTTGTCCGTACCACCACCACCAACGCTTCGGGCAACTATCTGGTGGCGGGTTTGCCGGCCGATAGCTACAATCTCTCGGTCACTGCCAAAGGCTTCAAGGCCTATAGCGCGCCGGGCATCATTCTGCGCGCCGGCCGCAAGGCGCGCGTCAATGTCTCGATGACGGTTGGCGAGGTCACGCAAAAAATCACCGTCTCCGGTTCCAGCCTCGGGCATGTGCAACTGGAGAGCGCCACCGTTTCCAACGTCATTACCGGCAAGCAGGTCACGCAGTTGATGCTCAATGGCCGCGATTTCGCCCAATTGATCACCCTTACCCCGGGCGTGGTCAACTCCGGCCCGTCGGAAGGCGTGGTCGGCGTCTATGGCGGCATCGGTTATAACGTTAACGGAGGCCGCGGCACCGAAAACAACTGGGAAATTGACGGCTCCAACGCGGAAGACAACGGCAGCAACGGCACCCTTAACGTTTATCCCAGCGTTGACGCCATCTCGCAGGTGCGCGTGCTGACCTCCAATTACGGCGCGCAATATTCGCGTAATGCTTCCGGCACCGTCATGACCAGCATTAAGTCGGGCACCAACTCCTGGCATGGCGACGCCTACGAATTTTTGCGCAACCAGGCGCTGAACTCTAATTACTATTTCAACAACGCCAGCGGCACCCCGCGGCCGTCCTACAAGAAAAACGACTTCGGCTTCACCTTGGGCGGCCCGATCATCAAAAACAAGACCTTCATCTTCTGGTCTTCCGAATGGCGCAAGCAGAAGGAACCTTCTCAATTCAACGTGCAGGTGCCTTCCAACGCCGAGCGCGCCGGCAACTTCAGCGACGTCTGTCCGGGCTCCAATTGCCCGGTCGATCCCGCCACCGGCGCCGCTTACCCCAATAACACGGTGCCGATCGATCCCAACGCCGCGGCGCTGCTGGCGCTGATTCCGCAGTCCAATACCGGCTCGGGCGCGAATTCGTTTTACGTGTCCAGCCCTTCGTATGCGACCAATTGGTACGAGACCCTGTTCCGCGTGGATCAGAACTTCGGCCAGAACTGGCACCTGTACTACACCTTCATCCATGATTCCTGGAGCACGACCGCGGTGCCGACGCTCTGGGCATGGGCCAGTTTCCCCACCGTGCAGACTAATTTCGTCGGCCCCGGCGTGGATATGGTCGCCCACCTGACCACCACCATCACCCCTTCGCTGACCAACGACTTCGTGGCCGGCTATACCGCCGACCATATCGGCTTGACCAACAGCGGCCCGATCATGGCTCCCTCCACCTTCACCATGAAGGGGCTGTTCCCTAATCCCAAGGGATACCTGCCCGGAATCGCGCTTTGCTGCAATCCGCAAGATAACTTCGGCGAAGATACCGGTGACGAGCCTTGGTTCAACTCCAACCCGACCTACACTTACCGCGACCAGATGAACTGGATCGTCGGCGCGCAAAACCTGACCTTCGGCGCCGAGTTGGATGCGGCCCAGAAAAATGAAATGCAGGGTGGCGACACCCAGGGCTTCATGTTCTTCTGCGGTGGCTGCCAGTCCAACTCCACCGGCAACGGCTTGGCCGACATGTTCATCGGCGACATGAACTACTTCAACCAGGTCAATGACCAGCCCAAGTATTACGACCGTTACAAGACCGGCAACTTGTTCCTGCAAGACGATTGGCATGTGTCGCCTCGCCTGACGGTCAATTTGGGCATGCAGCTCAATCTGATGGGCGGCTTCTACGATGCCAAAAACCTGCTCTATAACTTCGAGCCCTCGGCTTACGTTCGCGGCGCTACCCAGGTGAACCTCAATAACGATGTGGTCACCGGCAATCTGTACAATGGCTTGGTCAACTGCGGCGTGAAGGGGCAGCCGCCTAGTTGCAACTCCAACCATCTGCTGAACTGGGCGCCGCGCGTTGGCTTCGCCTGGGATCCCACCGGCACCGGCAAGACTTCCCTCCGCGCCGGCTATGGCATCTTCTACGACCATACCAACAGCAACGATATCGTTGATAACATGCGCAACCCGCCGCTGCAGCTCAGCCCCACGGTGACCAATATCGCCGGCTATAACGCCGTCGCCAGCAGCAGTAGCGCCAACTTCCCGCTCGGCATCGGCGCCATTCCCGCGGTCGGTCTCTGGCCTATGGTGCAGCAATGGAATCTCAGCCTGCAGCACCAGTTCCTCCATAATCTGGTGGGACAGATCGCCTATGTCGGCAGCAAGGGCACGCACTTGGCCCAGCAGGGCAATCTGAACCAGCTGCACCCGGTCTCGCTCGCCGGCACGCCCTATGCCGCTAACAGCACCCTCGATGGTGGCGCGCTCGCCGGAAAGCCGATTGATTGCTCCGACCCGGCCAACCCGTACCTGAATGGCGGCCCCAATCCGCCGACCAGCATCATCGGCACCGCGAATCAATGGCAGTTGAACGAGTGGATAGGATGCGGCGGTAATACCGGCGCTTATGTCCCCTATCTCGGCTATGGCGGCATTTCCTTGCTGCCCATGGGCGCCAACTCCAACTACAACTCCCTGCAGGTTTCCGTGCACGGCAGTATCGGTACGCTCTTCCTCACCACCGCCTATACCTGGAGCCATGCTCTGGATGACGGCTCCAGCCGTTACGATGGCAGCTTTGTCAACGTCTACAACATGCATGCCATGTACTCCAATTCGGGCTTCGATCAGCGGCAAAATCTGAGCTTGAGTTGGGTTTACCCGCTGCCGTTCCTCAGCCATAACGGCATCCTCGGTGGTTGGGAATGGACGGGCATCATGTCGGCCTTTACCGGCACCCCGTTCACGGTGACCAATGGCAGCAACCATGGCGATAGCGCCGGCGTCGGCGGCTCGGGTGGCACCGGTTCGTTCGTGGATCTGGTTGGCAATCCCTTCAGTGCGCCGGCCAATAATGGCCCCACCGCTTCCGCCAGTAAGCTGTACTTCAATCCCTCTGCCTTTGCCCTGCCGGTCGGCTTGACCTTTGGCAACATCGGGCGCAACACCCTGTACGGTCCCGGTGACCTCAACTTCAACATGGGTCTGTACAAGAACTTCCGTATCACCGAAAAGGTGAACATGCAGTTGCGCGGCGAAACCTTTAACTCCTTCAATTCGGCTCAATTTGCCGGCATTGATGGTTCGTTGGGTTCGACCAACTTCATGCGCTCGTCTTCAACCTATGACCCGCGCATCATCGAGTTGGGTCTGAAGTTCCTTTTCTAGTTCGTCGTCTCTTAGGCGCGGGCGTGGTTCAAAGCCACGCCCGCGTTTTTCTTTTCTGATTACATAAATCCTTGATAAATATGCGTTTAGTCCGAAAGGCGAATAAAAAGCGAAGACATTTAGACAAAAAATATCGATGCAAAACCAACCGCCGTCAGTTTTTAAGGCTTGATCCGGAATGCACGTTGTAAATATTTGAATCCAGGCATGTTATTGAATATTTAATTTTTTCCTTGGATTGACGGGGTTGCTATTTTAGGGGGATGGTGGCGGCCAGCTAAAAATGATCGCTGATGTTTTTCCCTTGGCTGGCGGCTTTTCGGAGGTGAATCATGTGGCGTCATGCTCCGCCCCAAAGTACCGATGAGAAGTTCTTCCGGCAGGATCACTACGATTACGAGGGCCTGCGGAAAAGGACTTATCAGCAGGAAATTCAGGAAATCGCTAATAAGAATAAAGAGCCTGTCAGCGCCGACGATCCCGATCCGGTCTGCGCCGCCCATGTCGAAGAGAAGCCGGTGGAATGGCTTTGGCCCGGAAGGCTGGCGCGCGGCATGCTTACCTTGCTCGATGGCGATCCCGGCGTGGGCAAAAGCCTGATCTCGCTGCAAATCGCCGCCCAGCTCACCACCCCCCTCATGCTGCTGCCCGGCATTCAGGAAATGCCCCAGGCCCGGCATAACGTCATTATCGCCAGCGCCGAAGACGATTTTGCCTCCGTCATCAAGCCTCGCCTGATCGCCGCCCGCGCTCACCTCGAATGCTGTTTTCTGGTGGGCCCGCGCCAATGGGCCGGCTTGCGCGATACCGATCAGCTCCGCCGCTTCATCCGCCGCTATCGCGCCAGCCTGGTGGTGCTCGATCCGCTCTTGAGCTGGATGCCCTATCAGGCCAATACCTCCAGCTTTACCGATGTGCACCTCTCGCTCAAGAAGCTGGCCGATGCCGCCGCCTCCACCGGCGCCGCGGTGCTGATGCTCCGCCACTTGCGCAAATCTGGCGCCGCCAACCCTCTCTATCGCGGCCTCGGCAGCATCGGCCTCATCGGCATGGCCCGCATGGCCCTGCTCGCCGCCCGCGACCCCGCTAATCCCCGGCAGTGCGTCCTCGCCTCCACTAAATCCAACCTGACTTATCTGCCCGCTTCCTGCGCCTATCGCGTCTATGGCCAGAACGCCCAAACCATCGAATGGCTCGGTCCCTCTCCCCAAGGCGCGGAAAATCTCATCCAGGTGAGCCATTACATGCCGCTGGAAGAGGCTTGTATTTGGTTGCAGAAGCGGCTGAATGCCGGCGTTGTGCCCTCGCGGCAACTTCTGAAGGAAGCGTCTATGTTCGGATTTAGCCGGAGCACTATTTTTCGTGCTAAACAAACGCTGGGCGTGCGCTCCGCCTATTTGGGAGAAGCCAAAGATGGAACCGTTTGGGGCTTGCATTTTTCTTGAATCCTCAACCGCGTTAACGGCCGCGTCGGATTGCCGTTCATGTCGGGTGAGCGTCAGCCCCTAAAACTAAAAGCGGCGGCTGGGTCGCTTACTGTGTGTGAAATAACCCAGTTTTGTCCCGTTATTCCAAGTGCGTGGATTTGGAATAACGGATGTAAATGTATGAACCTAAAGGCCATTCCCGTTATTCCAGGCCTGAGACAACGGGCTGTTTTTTGGAATAACCGGCCTTTTCGTGGAATAACGCTTTATTTTCAATAGCTTGGCTATAAAATCTGTGAAAAATTCGTCAAATAATTCTGACAACTTAAAGCGTTAACGGCCGGGTCGCGCAGCAGTTTTCGTCATTGGCAATTTCAAAGAAATTGCCTGAAGCCATGCTCAATTTCGAAAAAATTGCTGGAAGCATTGCCCACAGGCCGGGGGTGGAGAGTGCAAGCGTGAATTTCAGGCGGAATCGGCGCGCGACAGCAGTGCGCGGATGGAAGCGGCCGCCGGGCGCGCGGGGAGGAACTGATCGAGGAATGCATCCCGGTAGCCGCTGCGAAATGCCAGCGTGGTATGGATCCAGACCGGTTTCCCTTGCAGCGGCAGAAATACGGCCTCGGGGCGGGCAAAGCGAAGCTCGCATTCGCGCGCCAGGCAAAAGCCGTCGCCCTGGCCGGTTAACAGCACGGCTTCCGCCAGGCTGGCGGCTTCGGGGCCGTCGCGCGGCTCAAGCCCGGCGTGCCGGCAAATTTGCCGTAGATGCTGATCGAGATGACGGTAAGCGGGCGCGCCCAGGCTGATCATGGGCAAAGTACGCAATTCCGACAGGGACACCGGCTCGCCCCGGCGCGCCAATTCATGCCGGGCGGGCAATACCGCGAATAAACGTTCCGCAAACAAGGGCGCCATCTCCACTCCAACCGCCGCCATGGTGCTCTCAATCAGCAACCCGATATTAAAAACGCCCTTGCGTAAGCATTCAATTTGATCGCGGGCGTGGACGCTGAAAAGTTCCGGCACGCCGCCATAGTGCGCGCGCAATTTCACCATCGCTTCCAGCAGGTCCGGATTGACGAGTGGGCCATACGCCAGGCGGCTGCGCTTCGGCGGCGCCGTGGTCAGGCCGGCGTAAATCGCCAATTCCGCCTGCAACAGGCGCTTGCGCGCCACTTCGATAAAATATGAACCGGAAGCCGTCGGCTGCAGGCCATAGGCGTCGGCGATAAACAAGCGCGTGTCCAGTTGCCGTTCCGCCTTCTCCAGTTCGGATTGTAGCGCCGCCTCGGTGATTCCCAGGCGCGCGGCCGCGCGCGAAAGATGCAGTTCTTCGCCGGTCAGCACGATGCAATGTAATAAACGGGCATCCAGGATCGTGTCGGACCGCATGACCGTGGGCATATTTAAGCACATACTTTGACCGCACTCCAGCGTGATTTTTTCGCCGCTTCAAAATTGCTGCTTTTTCAGTCGTTTAAGTTGAAAATGCAATTTTGAGCCGTCAAGCCGGCCTGAATAAACTTCCGCCCATAGCCGGCGTCCGGGCTTGGCCGCAATCTGTTACGAAGGGTGTGTACTGGGTGAGGATGCAAACCGCGCTGCCGGCGACTGGCTGGCGGCGGAAAAAATTCCGGAGCCGCTGGAAACTCTGTCTATGAAAATCATTGATACCCACCAACATCTCTGGGATCTTGAGCGCTTCAACTATGCCTGGCTGGAGGGCCTGCCGCGGTTGCGCCGCAGCTATTTGCCCGGGGATTATCGCGCCGCCGCCGCCGGGCTGGGCATCGAGCAGAGCATCTTCATGGAAGCCGATGTCGATCTCCCATACCTGGAGGAGGAAACCCGCTGGGTGCTGCGCTTGGCCGGGGAAGAGAGCCCCATGACCGCGGTCATCGCCGGCGCACGCCCGGAGTCGCCCGATTTTCCCCGCTACCTCGAACGCCTGGCGGCGGGCGCGCCGCGGCTGAAGGGGCTGCGCCGCATTCTGCATACCCAGCCGGATGAGCTTTCCGAGCCGCCGCGGTTTGCGGAAAACTTGCGCCGGCTGGCTCCCTGGGGCTTGAGCTTCGACCTTTGCCTGCTGGCGCGGCAGTTGCCGATCGCGCTGCGGCTGGCGCGCGCCTGTCCCGAGGTGCAGTTCGTGCTCGATCATTGCGGAGTGCCGCGGGTGAAAGAACGCGAGCTGGAGCCTTGGCGCCGGCATATCCGCGAGCTCTCGCGCCTGCCCAACCTGGCCGCGAAAATTTCCGGCGTCGTGGCCTACGCCGATCCGCAACACTGGTCGGCGGAAGACCTGCGGCCCTATGTCGAACATGTAATCGAGTGCTTCGGCTGGGATCGGGTGATGTTCGGCGGCGATTGGCCGGTGTGTACGCTCTCCGCTTCGCTGCGGCAATGGGTGGAAGCGCTCGATGCGCTGACCCGCGATGCGGGCGAGCTTAACCGGCACAAGCTGTTTTATGCCAACGCGGTGCGGCTGTATCGGTTAGCTGCCGGCTCTCATCCGCCCGCTCAAGCAAATATTCCCGCGGTTAATGGCGGCTGAAAACAAAGGCGGGGGCCAGGAATGAAAACAGAAGACGCCCTGCTCATGGAAACGCCACCGGCCATCTATCGCCGGCGGCTGGAGCAAATCCGGCAACGGCTGGCGCGCGGAAACACCTGGGACGGCCGCTTGGGATACTCCAAGCTGATTTTTGCGGCGGCCGCGCTGCTGGCGCTTTTCGGGTTGCGCCATGTCGCGCCGCTGGCGCCATTCGCGCTGGCCGCGGCCGTTATCTTTTTGGCCTTGGCGATCGGGCATGAGCGCGTGCTGAAAGCGCAGCGGAGGGGGGAGCGCGCGGCCGCATTTTATGAGCGCGGGCTGGCCCGGCTGGAAGACCGCTGGGCGGGCAAAGGCCTCAGCGGCGAATCCTATCTCGACCCGGCGCATCCCTATGCCCGCGATCTCGACCTGTTCGGTTCCGGCTCGCTGTTTGAGCTGCTCTGCACCGCGCGCACCCGCGCCGGCGAAGCGGCCCTGGCCGCCTGGCTGTTGCACCCGGCCTCGCCCGAGGAAGTGCGCGCCCGGCAGGCGGCGGCGGCCGAGTTGGGCGGCCGGCTGGATTTTCGCGAGCGGCTGGGCGCCGCCGGCGAGCGGCTGCGGGCGGAAGTCTCGCCGGATGCGCTGACCGCCTGGGGCGAGCATGCCGGCATTTTCCGGCCGGCGCGCGCCTGGGCGCTGGCATTGGCGCTGTTGATGCTGGCCTGGCTGGCCGCCGTGGCGCTGGGGCTGGCGCGGCATCACTGGCTGCCCTTACTGCTCATCTCCATCCTCAATCTGGGCCTCAGCCGCTGGCTGAATCGGCGCGTGCATGCGGCCGCCGCCGCGGTGGAATCCCTGGCGCCGGAGTTCAAGCCCCTGGAACAAGTGCTGGCCCGGATGGAGCGGGAAGAGTTTAGCGCGCCGCGTTTGCGCGCTCTGCAAACCGCGCTGTTGGAGGGCTCGTCTCCGGCCTCCGTGGCGTTGCGCCGCCTGCGCCGCCGCGCCGAGAGCCTGGAAGCGCGGCGCAACCTGTTCGTCCAGCCGTTTTCGCCTTTTATTTTTTATGCCGCGCAATGGACCTTGGCGGTGGAACGCTGGCGGCAGGCGCACGGCCGCGCGCTGCGCGGCTGGCTGGCGGCGGTAGGCGAGATGGAAGCGCTGGCCGCGATTGGCGGCTATGCTTGGGAGCATCCCGGCCATGCCCAGCCGGAATTCTGCGCCGCCCGCCCGCTGCTGGAAGCGGAAGAGCTGGCGCATCCGCTGCTGCCCGCCGGAAAAGCCGTCGGCAACGATCTCCGGCTCGACGCCGAACACCGGCTATTGATCGTCAGCGGCCCTAACATGGCGGGCAAGAGCACGTTTTTGCGCGGCATCGGGCTCAATGTGGTGCTGGCGCAATGCGGCGCGCCGGTGCGCGCCCGCCGCCTGCGGCTATCGCCTCTGGCCGTGGGCGCCTCTATTTGCGTGCTCGACTCCTTGCAGGGCGGAATTTCGCGCTTCTATGCCGAAATCCAGCGGCTGAAACTGCTGGCCGACCTGGCGGCCGGCCCCCTGCCGCTCTTGTTCCTGCTGGATGAATTGCTTTCCGGCACCAACTCGCACGACCGCTATGAAGGCACGCGCTTCATCGCCCGCGCGCTGCTCGGCCGCGGCGCAGTGGGCCTGATTACCACCCACGATCTGGCCTTGACCCGGCTCCCGCTGGAAATGCCGGAGGCGCGCAACGGGCATTTTGAAGATCAAATCGTCGCGGGACGCTTGAGCTTCGATTACCGGCTGAAGCCGGGAGTCGTGCGCTCGAGCAACGCCTTGCAGTTGATGCGGGCGGTGGGGCTGGAGCTGGGGAATGGCTAATAGTTGAACGCCAGGCTTAAGTGCGCCGGGCGGCGGCATAGATGCGGGCGATCAGGCGCATATCGCGCAGCCCTTCTTCGCCGGGCGAGCGGGGCGTGCGATTTTCGAGGATGCAGCGGGCGAAATGCTCGGCTTCGGCGCCGAACTGGCGGTGTCCGGAAAAATCGGGCTGGAAGTCGAGCGGCGCCCCGCCGCCGGTAACTTGCAGGCGGTGGCTGGCATATCCGTATGCCGGGTCCATGCGCAAGCTGGCATTGCGGGAGCCGGACAGCTCAAAACTCTCGCCCAGGGAAACGCCATAACTGGTGGCGCAGGCGGCGGCCAGGCCGGAAGGGAAGCGCATGCTCCAGGCCAGGTTCTCTTCGACCTGGCGAAAGCGGGGGTCGCCGGGCTGGCTTGAGCTTTCCGCCTGTATCCCCGCCGGCTCCTGGCCGGTGATAAAGCGGCTGGCGTTGAGGCAATAGATGCCGACATCCATGAGCGGGCCGCCGCCGGCCAGGGCGCGTTGCAGCCGCCATTCGGGCCGGGTTTCGCCCATCAGGCGGAAGCTGGGCGAGATATCGAAGCCAAAACGGGCGGTGATGACCAGCGGGCGGCCGAGGCGGCCGGCGCGCACCAGTTGGCGGGCGCGCAACGTCGCCGGCTCATATTGGCAGCGATAGGCGATCATCAGTTTGCGGCCGGCGGAACGGCAGGCGGCAACCATCCGCTCGGCCTGTTCCACCTGGGCGGACATCGGTTTTTCACACAGCACATGCTTGCCGGCGCGCGCCGCGCGGATGGTGTACTCGGCATGCAAGGCGTTGGGCAGGGCGATATAGACGGCGTCGATCTCGCGGTTATCGGCGATGCGGTCGAAATCGGCATAGCCGTAAATGTGGCGCGGCGCGATGCCGTAGCGGCGGGCAATGATGGCGGCGATGCGCGGGTCGCGGCTGACGATGGCGACCGGGCGGGCGCTGGGCGCGTATTTCAGGCCGGGCAGAAAGTATCCGATCGAGACCCGGCCCAGGCCGACAATGCAATAGCCGATGGTTTTGGAGGAAGCCGTTGCCGGCTGGATGCGGGCGGCGGCGAGCGCCGCCACCGAGCCGGCCAGAAAGTCGCGCCGGGAAAGAGGATGCATGGCATTGATGCTACCAGCGATCAAGCCTTAGCTTCCAACTGCCGCTCCCCCGTCGCCTGCGGGAAATGAAGAATGAAGGAGCCGAAAGCTTAAATGCGGCATGCGGATGTTAAGTCTGGCTATAATCGCTGAACGGAGGCTTGAATGCGTAACTTATGGCGATGCGCTTTATCCGCGGTCACGTTAACCGCGGGCTGGGGGTTCATGTTTTCCGCGAGCGCGCAGATCCCCACGCTCACGATTCATGCCGGCCAGGCCGTTGCCCCCGCCAGCCCGATTTTTTATGGGCTGATGACGGAGGAAATCAACCACAGCTACGACGGCGGCTTATATGCCGAGTTGATTCAAAACCGGGCCTTTCTCAACGATAAAAAAAAGCCGGCGGATTGGACGGCGGTCGTTGGCGGCGGCGCCGCGGCGCGGATCGAGCTCGATCCCGGCCAGCCGCTCGACCGCGCCATTCCCACCAGCCTGCGGCTGCAAGTTACGCACGCCAGCGGGGTGCACCCGGCCGGCATCGCCAATGATGGCTATGGCGGCATTCCGGTCAAGCCGCATACGCGCTACCGGGTTTCGTTTTACGCCAAAGCGGCGGCGGGCTTTCATGGGCCGGTCGAAGTTTCGATCCAAAGCGCTGACGGGCGCACGGTATATGCGCGCAATCGAGTGAGCGGGCTGACGCCGGAGTGGCGGAAATACCGCACCGAACTGACCACGGGCAATGTGCCGGAGACGGCGCAGGCGCGCTTTGTGCTCGCCTTGCATCAGCCCGCGACCGTCTGGCTCAGCCTGGTGTCGCTTTTCCCGCCCACCTGGCATAACCAGCCGAACGGCTTTCGCCCCGACCTGATGCGCATGCTGGTGGCGATGCATCCCAAATTTTTGCGCTTCCCGGGAGGCAATTACTTGGAAGGCAACACGATCGCCCAGCGTTTCAAGTGGAAACAGACCATCGGCCCGCTGCGCGACCGCCCCGGGCATTGGAGCCCATGGGGTTACTATTCGACCGATGGAATGGGGTTATTGGAATTTCTGCGCTGGGCGGAAGACCTGCACGCCCAGCCGGTGCTGGCGGTGTACGCTGGCTATTCGCTCCAACAACAGCATATTCCGCCGGGGCCGAAGCTTGAGCCCTATGTGCGGGATGCGCTGGACGAAATCGAGTATGTCATGGGCCCGGTGGCGAGCCAGTGGGGCGCCATGCGCGCGCGCGATGGGCATCCGCGGCCGTTTCCCCTGCATTACGTCGAGATTGGCAATGAGGATTTCTTCGACCGCTCGCACAGCTATGCGGCGCGGTTTGCCCAATTCCGCCAGGCGATCCAAGCCCGGTATCCGAACCTGGTCTGCATTTCGACCCTGGGCACGGAAGCCGGCCAATGGGCGGCGATTCGCAAGGATCGTCCCGCGATGGTGGACGAGCATTATTACGCATCCGCGCGCGCCTTTCTCACCGATGCCGCGCATTTTGACTATTACCTGCGCAAAGGCCCGCAGATATTCGTGGGCGAATGGGCTTCGTACGATACCTCGTATCCGCCCTGGGACCGGCGTTCGCGCACCCAGCCGCCTACGCCCAGCATGAAAAGCGCGCTGGCCGACGCGGCCTGGATGACCGGCATGGAGCGCAATTCCGATATCGTCAAGATGAACGCGTACGCGCCGATGCTGGTCAATGTAAGCCCGGGGATGCGGCAATGGCGCCCGAACCTGATCGGCTACGACGCGCTGCACGTGTTCGGATCGCCCAGCTATTACGCCATCCGCATGTTCAGCCGCAATTTCGGCGACCAGATTTTGCAGGCCGACCTGCCCGATCCCAACCTGTATGGATCGGTGACGAAAGACAGCCGGACGAAAACGATATTTGTGAAGTTGGTGAACCCGCATGCGGCGGCGCAGCCGCTGCGCATCCGAATTACCGGAACGCGCCGCTTGAAGGCGACGGGCCTCGCAATCACGCTGGCTGCCCCGCCGGACGCCACCAACTCCATTTCCCATCGCCGCAACGTCGTTCCCAAACGCCGGACGTTTGGCGGCATCAAGCCGGTTTTCAACTACACCTTGCCGGCCGATTCCATCACGGTGCTGCGGCTGAAAGAAAGCTAAAACCACGAGACAGAAACCAGGGGGCGGAAGACACAGTAATTACTGCAAGCGTAAAGTTAACCCAAAAAGGTGGCCGCTAGGATCTAAAGTACGATATTAGGGACTATAAGCTATAGCCTTGACAATAAAAGTATTAAATTTAAACAAGGTAAAGGCGAAAGATGAAAAATAAATAATGGTGTATTTTTACGTACGGTGTATAATGGCGGCGCTTAGGGTCACTGTGGGAGGGGACTTTGAAATATAGGGATACACTCCGGAAACTCCATTATCTGGTCTTGCCGGTCTTGGCCGAATTGCTTATGAGCTTGCCGGCATGGGCGGGCTGGCCGGCAATCAGCGCGGCGGAGCGGCAATTCACGGCCCCGCCGGAGGCGCCGGGAGCGGCCGCGGTCATACTCGAAAAACAAGTTTATTGTAATAACTCCAGCAATCGGACCCGGTATTTCTTCCGCATCAAGATTCTACGATCCGCGGGTCTTTCCGAGGCCACGGTGCAGGTGCCGTACCGGCACAACAGCATGACCGTTTCCGACATCGAGGGGCGGACCATCGAGCCGGATGGCACGATCGTGCCGTTTACGGGAAAAGTGCGGAAATCGGTGATGGTCAAGGCCGGGAACCTGCAGGTGAAGACGCTGGAATTCGATTTACCGCAAGCGCGTGTGGGCAGCATTCTCGACTACCGCTACACGATTGGCTTGAATGGGGGCGGAATCCAGGACGATGCCGGGTTCATCGAGACCTATACGCTGCTGCCGGATACCACCTGGCATCTGCAAGGCCGCCTGTACATCCGGCGCGAGGATTACACGCTGATTCCCAATCACAACTACAACTTCCGCATGCTGATGCTGGGACTCCGAAAAGACGAGCACCCGGTGAAGAAAGGTTACGAGTACACGCTCGAGCTGAAAAACGTTCCGCCGCTGCCGGACGAGCCGTTTGCGCCGCCCAAGGTGCTGACCCGCAAGAGCGTGGAATTTATCTATTCCACCCGGCCGTTTGGCTTACGGAACGCAAAAACCTACTGGAAGCAACTGTCGAAGCAATACGGCAATTATGCTCATCATTTTATCGGCAATCCCAAGAAACTGCGGCGCTGGCTGGCGGGCGTGAACCTGAGCGGCACGCCGGATGAGAAATTACAAGCCATTTATGCCCGGGTGCTGCGGATCAAAAACTTATATTTGGAAAACGACGTGGCTTCGCCGAAGGAAAACAAATCGGCCCAAGACGTGCTCAAGCGCGGCTACGGCTATGGGACGGATTTGAACTTGACGCTGGTGGGGCTACTGCGCGCCGCCGGCATTCCGGCTTGGTGGGTGCGCAGCGGCCGGCGCGACCAGTTAGGTTTTATCCAATCCTGGCCCGAGTCGTATCAACTCGAAAACGATCTGGTCATGGCGCAGGCCGGCAATAAAACAATCTATCTCGATCCGGCGGCGGGATGCCCATACGGAATCCTGCTCTGGTACGAGGACAACGTGATCGGGCTGGCCGCCAAGCGCAAGGGCGGGCAGTTTGTCGCCATTCCGTTTCAACCGCCGCACGACGCAATGCGGCAGCGGCGCCTGGTGCTGAATTGGCAAGCCGCGAAAACCGGCGCCGGCGGCGGTTGGCAGGGAACTCTGAGCGTCAGCTATTACGGCCTGTTGGCCCTGAACTGGCGCGACCGGCTGCGGCATCGGGACGCCGCCGGACGGCAAAAAGAAATGGACCGGCTGGCGCGCAGTTGGCTGCCGGATAATGCCCGGATTCAGGCCGGCACCAGCCGGGGCTGGGAGGTGGGCGCGCCGCGGCTGGCCGTGAGCTGGAAGGTCAAACTGCCGATGAACTCGTCTTCGATCCTGTGGCCGCAAGACATCATGAACGCCGGCCGCGCGCCCGCATTGGTGGCTAACCGCCGCATCCAGCCGATCTATTTCCATTACCCCTACATTCACCAGGATACGATCCGGATGCAGTTGCCGCCCGGCGCCAAGGTGGGCAGCCTGCCAGCCCCGCTGCTGATTCCCCCGCCGGGGCAGCAATCGGCGGCGCTGGGCTTTCAGGAACAAGCCAGCGTGCAAACCACGCCACAGGGCCAGTGGCTGACGATAAAACGGCGATTGCGGCTGAATGCCGAATCGGTGCCGGTGAAGTTTTATGGCATCGTCAAGAACTTCTTTACGGCCACGATGCAGAGCGATCGCCAGCGCATCGCCATAATGCAATCGCCGATGGCCAGATTGCAGGTCCAATGAACGGGGGAAAGCTGTTGCGCCGCGGTCGGAATTTATTGCTGGCTATGGCGCTGGCGGAAGCCGCCGCCATGGGCGCGCCGCATCCTCCGGACTGGCTTAAGCCCTATCTCCTGCCGCGGAAAGGGAAGCAAGCGCCTATCGTTCTGGCGGACAGAAAAACGCCGGCCGGGGCGAGCGCATTCGAAATAGCGGGCTTGGAACCGAATTTGCTGAAACGGCATCCGCGCGGCGTGCTGCTCTTGCGGGAAACCTGGCTGCGGGTGCGCCGCAACGGCCATATACGCGGCCGCTACCGGCTGGTTTACCGGATAATGCGTCCGCAAGGGAGAGACCTGGCCAACTATGTAATCTATGAATCCCCGGCCGAACATATCCGCCGCTTTCGAGCCTGGGAGGTGCCGGCGGAGGGCAAGACGGTGCAATTACGCCGCAAGCAGGCGGTTATGGTCAATGCCGACGTAGAGGATCCCGGCTATACGGACAGCTTCTCGTTGGTGCAGGAGCTGCCCGATCCGCAGCCCGGAGCGGTGATCGCCTACGACATCCGCGACCGGCAGCAACCGGAGATCCTGGAGCATGATTGGAGCTTTCAACAGGATGTGCCGGTACTGGACGACCGCCTGGCGCTCACGCTGCCGTCCGGCTGGGAATACAAGGCACGCTGGCGGAACTGGACGGCGCAGGCGCCCCAGCGCCAGGCCGATGGCAGCCTGCTCTGGGACTTGCGGCAGGTGCCGGCGGTGCGCTCGGAACCGCTCATGCCCCCGCCGACCGCCGTCGCGGGCAGTCTCAGCCTGACCTTCATCCCGCCGCATCCGATGCAGGCGCTGTCGCCGGTAAGCTGGCCGGCGGTGGGCCAATGGTATTCACAATTGACCACCGGGCTGCGCCAGCCCGACCCGGCCATCAGCGCGGCCGTCGATACGCTAACCCGTGGACAAACCAGCCTGCCCGGCAAAGTGCAGGCGCTGGCGCAATACGTGCAACACCAGATCCGCTATGTTTCAATCGATATCGGCAAGATCGGCGGGTATCGGCCGCACCCGGCGGCCGAGGTTTATGCCCATTCCTATGGAGATTGCAAGGACAAGGCCACGCTGCTGATGTCGTTATTGCGCGGATTGCATGTCAAGGCGCATTATGTGCTGCTGAACCATGCGCGCGGCAACGTGGACAGCGATCCGGCCAGCCTGCAGCAATTCGATCACGCCATTGTCGCGATCGATTGGCCGCAGAGCCTGCCCACGGACGGGCTTTATGCCGTAGAAAACACCGCCGGTGCCGGCCGGATGCTGTTTTTCGATCCCACCTACGACGACACGCCCTGGGGATGGCTGCCCACCAGCGAACAAGGCGGCCAGGCGCTGCTGGTGCGCCGCGCCGGCAGCCTGCTGGTGCCGTTGCCGGTGCTGCCGGCCACGCTCAATCGCAATCTGCGCGACGGCAACCTGATGATGCAAGCCGACGGCTCGCTGCAGGGAACTTTCGAGGAAATCCGCAATGGCAGCTACGCCAATCGCGGCATCGAGATGATCCATATGCAGCCGGAACGCCGTTCGCGCCTGTTGAATGACCGGCTGAACCGGGTGATTCCGGGCGCACAAGTTGAAGGTTGGAAGGGGCAAAACCAGCAGGGAACGGTGGTGTTGAGTTACGCGCTGCAGTTTTCTCCCTATCTCCAAATCAGCGGGAACACGGCCATGCTGCAGCCCTGGCTATTGCCGCTGAGTGCTCCCCGGTTGCATGAAAATCACGCGCGCCAGTATCCCGTCCGGCTAAGCTACGAACGCTCCATCTCGGATTACTACCACATCCATCTGGCCGACAATCTCCGCCTGCCGCCGGGAACGAGCCTGCCACCCGACCAGCATCTCAGCCTGCGCCTGCCCGGAAGTCCCGCGCCACAGCCTCCGGCGCTGGTTTATAGCAGTCATATCGGCTGGAAAACGACCGCCCAGGGGCCGGAATTGCAACTCGTACGGAACCTGACGGTGAATGTGCTCAAGCTGCCAGCGGCGGAATATCCGGCCTTCAGGCATTTCTGGCATGCGGTGCGCCGGGACGAGAACCGGCAACTGATGCTGCAAATCGCGCCGAGCGCGGCGCCGCCAGTGCAGCACTGAAGTGGGCGAGCTTCCAGGCGCAAACTAAAACGGGCTAAGACGAGCCAAAACCATTGGCCCGGCCCTATTCTTTTAACGCCGGATCGTGAGCACGACGGCGGTGGCGCGGGGCAGGGAAAAGGCATAGGCCCCATTCGGGCCGCGGGCAAGGCGGCGAGACCGCGGAGTGGCAATCCTTCCGGCGGAGTCGAACTTGCGCCCGCCCAAGCGCACTTTCGCGGCCAGCGAATCGAGCGCCGGGGCGCGCAGGGCCAGCAGCGAAGCCGAGCCGCCGCGTCCGGTGACGTGCACGACGACGCGGCCGGCGGCGGTAGCCGCCGCGTTGATGACAAAAACGTGCACTGGACAAGTGGCGCAGCGGGTGGTGGCAAACGCATCGATCCGGCGAGCGGTGGAAATCGTCGCCGGAAGAAAACGCTCCCCGCTGGCGTAGCGGGAGAACATGTACATGGCGTAATAGAGCGGCTGCGCAATATTGCGGTAATGCTCGCGGCCGCCGCGGTACCAGCCATAGGTCACGATGGGGTTGTAGGCGCTGCCGATGCCGCCGGCGCGATAGCTGAAATGAAAATTGATGTGGGTATAGCCGTCGCGGGCGGTCGAGAAAAGGTAATCGAGCCCCCAGGCGGCGGAAGCCCAGGCATTGCTGACGCCGGCCATGCCGCCGCAAGAAGCGGAATTGGTTTCGGCCAGCGCGATGGGCAGATGATAGCTATGGGCGACGCGGGCCAACTGGCGCGAGAGCCGGTCGAACTGCGCCATGCGGCGCGGCGAAAGCAGTTGCCGCGCGCTGACATTGCGCTGCCCGCAGGTGGTGGTGGGGTAGTTGTGAACCGAGACCAGCGTCAGATAACGTCCGATGCCGGCGAGAATCTGCCGCAGGCTGGCGGGGTTGTTCCATTGGCAGCAGTCGGCGGGACCGACAAAGCTTAAGCTGCGGGTGGAGGGATTCGAGCGGATGGCGCGGATATAGCCCAATGCCTCGTGGACGTAATCGGCGGGCGAATAGGTTTTCGGCCGCGCCGGGGTGCCCGCAAACAGGCTGGGTTCGTTGCCGAGTTCCAGGCCGAGGATCTCGGAGCGCGGAATATTTTGGACGATGGCTTCGGCTTCGCTCAAAGCCCAGCGCGGCGAGTTCTGCTTGAGGTTCAGGCCGACGATCAGACGCCAGCCGGAAGCGCGCGCGGAGCGGGCATAGAGCCGCAGCAGGCCGGGGGTAATGGCGCCGTGACACCAGGCGGGATGAGGCGCGGAGCGCCAGCAGGTGTTGTCCTGGCTATTGCCGCCCAGGCGCAGCACGCCCGGGCCCAGATCGCGCATAAAGCGGAAAAAGCCGGAGTTGGGCGCGCCGGGCTCGCCCAAGACATAGACCAGATGCGCGCCGGGCGGCACGCCCGCGGGCAGGCGCGCGCTGCCCGACGCCTGCGCCGAAGGCTGGGGCAAGCCCATGCCGGCGGTGGAAACTTCATTGCTGAACCCCAAATAATCTTTTGGGATGCGGGCGCCCAGGCGCCGGGCATTCACCCGAATCGCCGCCAAGGGGGGAGCGGATTGGGCGGCGAGCAACCGACCCGAAGCCGCGACGATTACCAGCGCGCGCAAAGCGAGCGCGGCAGGATGGGAAAAGCGATGGGAACGGCAATGGCGTGGCGGCATGGTTATAGGGTCTCCCGAAGACATTCCCTACCTTAGCTATAAAGGCACTGAGAACACAACAACCAGTCAGAAGAAGCCAGAAGAAAGAGGAGAGAGAATCCTGAGTTCTTAACGTCTTATGCTGCCCGTCACGCCCGGCGATGACCACGCGCACGGAATCGATCAGAGGTTTAGATGCATAGATATATATAGGCCTTCAAGCGTGAACCTGGAAGACTACTTCCGCGGACTTTCCGATCCGACCCGCCTGCGCATTATGAATCTGCTTTTGCGCAGCGAGCTTTGCGGCTGCGACTTGCAGCGGGCGCTGGAAATTCCACAGGCCTCGGCCTCGCGCCATTTGATTTATTTGCGGCGTTCCGGACTGGTGCTGGACCGGCGCGAGGGCTATCGCGTCTATTACCGGCTGGCGGAAGGCGGCAGTCTGCGCAGCCTGTACGCCTATTTGCGCCATGAGCTGCGCAGGATCTTTAGCTCCGACCTGGAGCGGCTGCAACGGCTACAGGCGGCCGCGCCGGCTCCGGCTGGAGGAAAACCGGCATTCTCGATCGCCAAGCGCGGTAACCCAATGAAAAGCGTGCACCGGTGAAGGGGATACTCAAACTTGCCTTTAAACTGCTGGTCAGCGACAAGACGAAGTTCACCGCCTTGCTCGGCGGCATCGCTTTTTCCATTTTCCTGATGGTGTTTGTCACCTCCATGCTGATCGGGGTGCTGAATCATTCTTCTTCCATGGTGACCAACATTGGCGCGCCCGTCTGGGTAATGGACCCGTCGGTGCAAAACGTCGCCACCTCGCTCGGCATGCCCGATTACGTGCTCGACGCCGTGCGCAGCATCCCCGGCGTCAAATTCGCGGTGCCGCTCTACGTCGGGGTGGGGCTGGTGAAGCTGCCCAACGGCGTCTATCAGCCCGCCACCGTCATTGGCGTGGACGATTCCAGCCTGTTCGGACGGCCGGGAATGCTGGCCGGAAATATTCAGAACATCTATGCCACCGACGCCTACATCGCCATCCAGGACGCCGATATCCCAAAGCTGGGCCGAATCGAAATCGGCTCGGAATTCGAGTTGAACGACAACCACGTCAAAATCGTGGGCATTGGAAAAACCCCGCTCTCGGGCATCTTCGGTATACCCACGCTCTACACCACTTATCAGCGCGCGATACGCGACATTCCCAACCCGCGTTACACCATATCGTACGTGCTGGTCGAACCCAAACATGCCGGCGATATTGCGCAGATCCAGCGTCGAGTGCGGGCGCTCGGCTATCTGGCGCTGACCCTGCAGCAATTCAAGCGAAAGGTTTCAACCTTTTATCTATTCAGCACCGGCATGGGCATCAATATCGGGCTGATGACGCTGATTAGCGTGCTGATCGGCATCGTCGTTTCCGGCCAGACCTTTTACACCTTCGTGCTGGAAAACCTGGAGCGCTATGGCGCGCTGAAGGCCATCGGCATCACCAGCCGCGAGCTGATCGGCATGATCCTGTTTCAGGCCGGCTTCGCCTCGCTCACGGGCTTCGGTCTCGGCGTGGGCATCTGCTCCACCATCATCGCGATCGCCAAGCTGCGCATGCCCAGCTACGTGGGCATGGTGATGTACGCCAATCTCGGGGTGGCATTCCTGCTGGTGCTAGTGATCGCCGCCTCATCCAGCTATATCGGCATTCGCACGGTGTTGCGGATCGAGCCGTTCGATATTTTCCGAGGCTGATATGCCGACAGCGGCCATCCAGGCGAGCGGTTTAGTGAAGTGGTTCGGTGAGGGCGAAGCGCGCACGCTGGCGCTCAACCAGGTCAGCCTGGAAGCTTACCTGGGTGAAATGCTCTACATCGTCGGGCCCTCCGGCAGCGGGAAAACCACGCTGCTCAGCGTGCTTTCCGGGATTCTGCGGCCGAATGCCGGCAGCGTGCTGCTGGAGAAGAACGATATCTGGCAGCTGGATTCCGATGAACTCGCCCTGCTGCGGCTGAATAAGATCGGTTTCGTTTTTCAGGATTACCACCTCTTTCCGCGGTTGTCCACGGCAGAAAACGTGGCAATTCCGCTGATTTTGCGGCGCGTGCCCTGGGAAGCGGCGCTGGAAGAGGCGAAAAAGTATCTGGAAATTGTCGGTTTGAAAGCGCGCGCCGAACTGCTGCCGGTTAAGTTGAGCGGCGGCGAGCAGCAGCGCGTCGCCATTGCCCGCGCCATCATCAGCCAGCCGGACATTTTGATCATGGATGAACCCACGGCATCGCTCGACGGTGATACCGGACGCGATATCGTCAGCTTTGTCCGCCATAAACTGCTCAACCAGAACCGCTCGGTGGTGATCGTCACCCATGACGAACGCATATACGAATTTGCCGACCGCACCCTGGAAATGGAAGACGGCCGATTAGACGGCCGCGAATGAAAGTGTGATTCGATGAGGTCTTCGAAGTTGCTGTTTGTGTTCGCGCTGCTGGGCATTGCCGCCGGCCTGGTGGCGGCGCATTATTTTTCAATCGTGCAGGCGCCGCAGCCGCCGTTGTTTCCCCCGCCCAGCAATCCTTATGCGCGCGGCATTTACGCCCAGGGGATACTCGAAAGCATGCAGGCGAATGGCGAGAACGTCAATGTGTACCCGGATGCGGCTTCCGGCGCGGTCACCCGCATTTACGTCAACGAGGGCGAGAAAGTCCGCAAGGGCGAGCCCCTGATGCAGTTGGATGATTCCATACAACAAGCCCTTGTCCGCCAGCAATGGTCGCAGGCGCAGGCCGCGCGCGCCCTGCTGGAAGAACTCAAGGCGCAGCCGCGCAGCCAAATCCTGGCCGTTTCCGAGGCGCAGGTTGCCGCAGCGCAGGCAACGCTGAAAACTGCGCGCGATACGCTCAAAAAACAAAGCGAAGCGTACCGCCTGGACCCGAAAGCGGTGAGCAAAGATGCGCTCGACACCGCGCTCAATACCGCCGCCGGCGCCGCGGCCAATCTCGAAGTCGCGCGCCGGCAACTGGCGCTGGTGCGGGCGGGCGCCTGGGTTTACGACGTCCGCAACCAGGAACGCCAGTACCGCGCCCTGCTGCACGCCTACCGCTCTTCCCGCGCCCTGCTGGACCATTACACCCTGCGGGCACCCGCCGACGGAGTGGTAATGGCGATCAATGCCGCGCCCGGCAGCTACGTCTCATCACAAGGAGTGTATGACGCCTATACCCAAGGCAACGCGCCGCCTCTAGTGCTAGGCAACGCGGAGGGTGCGCTCGAAGTCCGCTGCTACGTGGATGAAATCCTGATTCCGCGGCTGCCGGCGGCGGCGCAGATGCAGGCGCAGATGTCGGTGCGGGGCTCAAATGTGGATGTTCCGCTCCAGTTCGTCCGCATACAGCCTTACGTCAGTCCCAAAATCGAGCTTTCCAACCAGCGTCAGGAACGCGTGGACGTGCGCGTTCTGCCGGTCATATTCAAATTCGAAACGCCGAAAAAGGTCAAACTCTATCCCGGCGAACTGGTCGATGTCTTTATCGCGGCCAAGCAAAAAGCGCCCAAGCGTCAACCTAAAAAGGGGATGGGCCAATGAGCGCGCAAACCCAGCCTTCATCCGCGGCGGAAAAAAGCCTGTGGCCGGAAGCGCTGCCGCCGCGGCTGGCCGCCGTGGCTGTGGCCAGTATGCTCTTTGCGGGCGGCTGCAATTTCGCGCCGCACTATAGCCGACCCGCTCTGCCTACGCCGCCGGCATATAAGGAATTGCAGGGCGCGGGCTCCGTCTGGCAGCCGGCGCGGCCCAGCGCCGCCCCGCTGCGCGGCGGCTGGTGGCGAGTATTCCACGATGCCGAACTGAATGCGCTAGAGGTTAGGGCCGCGGCCGCCAACCTCACTATCGCCGCGGCCGCGAATAATTTTTTCGCCGCGCGCGCCTTGAGCCGACAGGCGCGCTCGCAATTTTATCCTTCGTTGACGACGGCTCCGGCGGTCGTCAATACCCGGCCCTCGCCGGCGCAATTTGCTGGCTTGCAACGAAGCGGTACCGGCTCGGGATTTTCGGTGCGTTCCTTCACCAGCTATACACTGCCGTTCGACGCTTCCTGGGAGCCCGATTTGTGGGGACGCGTGCGCAACGAAGCCGGCGCCAACGCTTACAACGCGCAGTCCAGCTACGCCGACTTGGCGGCGGCGCGCCTCAGCGTCGCGGCGGAACTGGCGGTGGATTACTTACAGCTTCGCGGCCAGGATTCGTTGCAAGACCTGCTTGATTTGACGGTGGCCGCAAACCGCCAAGTGCTGCGCCTGACGCAAAATCTTTATCATTCCGGCATGGCTTCGGATGAAGCGGTGGCGCAGGCGCAGGCGCAGTTACGCACGACGGAGGCTCAGGCTACCAATGTGGGCATCCAGCGCGATCAATACGAGCATGCGATTGCGGTTCTGGTGGGCCTTGCCCCGGCTGCTTTCTCGCTGCCCGCGCTCCCGCTGCGCGCCGCTCCGCCCTCGATTCCCGCCGGAGTTCCTTCGCAATTGCTCGAGCGGCGACCCGATATAGCCGCCGCGGAACGCTCGGTAGGCATGGCGAATGCGCAGATCGGCGTGGCCAAATCCGCCTGGTTTCCCAATTTGCTGCTCAACGCCGCCGGCGGCTTCGGCAACGCCTCTTTCGTCGATTGGCTGACTTGGCCGAGCCGCTTCTGGTCGGTCGGCCCCACGCTGGCCGAAACTCTTTTCGACGCGGGCCTGCGCCGCGCGACCACGGAGCAATACCGCGCTATTTACGGCCAGACGGTGGCCAATTACCGCCAGACAGTGTTAACGGCTTTCCAGCAAGTGGAAGATAACCTGGCCGCGCTGCGGTTGCTGGCGCAAAGCACCGGACAGCAGGATGATGCCGTTGCCGCCGCCAGCCGCGGCTACCGGGAAGCTTATGTCCGATACCGCTCCGGGCTCGATCCTTATTTAAACGTGTTGACCGCGCAAACCGCCTTGCTGAACGCGCGGCAGCAGGCGCTGAGTTTACGAGTGCAGCAGATGGTCTCGAGCGTGCAGCTTATCAAGGCGCTCGGCGGCGGCTGGAAGGTTTCGCAAATGCCTACGCCTTCGGCGCTGCGCTCTGCGCGAGTGACTGCATATTCCGCGCATTCGCCGCGATAACAACCCGACAGATTGTGTTTAGAATTTAAATTTGCGGCAAAATTCCGCGGCAATTCATTTTTTAGCGTGGAGAGCACAACTGACATTTATGCACGATACCCAAACACTTTTATCGGCATGGCGGCGGCAGCGGGCGGCTTTACGGCAAATGCTGGCGGCAGGCGACAAGGCGCCTGGCTGGGAAAAGGCATTCGCTTTAAAAGACCGCACGCTGCGCTGCGTGGATGAAGGCACATCGGGCGGATTGCATTCCGCCGGTTCCGGCATTTATTTCGGCCTGGAGGAAGCGGTCAGGCGGGTGCGCGCCGCCGGCGTGGACGGCATCACCAGCCATGAAAACTGCGGCGCCACGCTGGCCTGGTGCGGACAAAACGGAATGGACGCGGGCGAGGCGGAAAAGGTGGCGCAGGAGTGGGCGCGCAAGCTGGCCCAGGCCGCCGGCGTCGCCTATCGCGGCTACTTGAGCTATGGCGAGATGCTGCGCAAAGATGAATTTCATTATGCGGTGGCGGTTTATTACGACGGCACCGGGCGATTCAATCCGGCGGCGGCGCCGGATTTGCCCGCCGGATTTACCGTTTCGCGGCGCTATTTCGATCCGCACGATCTGGAGCTTTGCCTGGGGATCGCGCTGGGTGAATATGGTTTTGGCGAACGGTTTACGCAGTCAGAGCCGCTCTATGCGGTCGTGATCGGCGATGAGCGGGAGCCGCAATTTTCGGCGGATCGGCTGGCCGCGGAACTGGAGCCGCGGCTGAAGAAATTCAACGGCCGGGTGGCGATTGCCCGTTTCCCCTTACCGGTTTTCGATAGAAGCTAGCCATCACCTGTAGGTACCGCTTCCAGGCGCCCGGGCATTTCACTGGTTTCGGGCACGGCGTAGGCAATGCGGGCATCGCGGACGCGAAGCAAGCAGCGCGAGGCCGCAGCCGAGAACGAAGCTATGCGACGCTGATCGCCTCGCTTTTCAACTGAGCCGGGCGGAGTATTGCCGCGCATACCACTCGTTGAACTTGCGGCCGCGCGCGCCCGTCACCCAATCGCCGTGCGACCGATACCAGGCGGCGGTTTCGCGCAAGCCGTCCAAGAGAGGGATGGCCGGGCGCCAGTTCAGTTCCCGGCGGGCGCGGGAAGAATCCAGCGCATAGCGGAAATCGTGTCCGGGACGATCGGCCACGTGCTGGATCAACGAAGCCGGCGCGCCGATCATTTCCAGCAGTCGGCGGGCAAGGGTTAGATTATCCAATTCATCGTCGCTGGAAAGATTGTAGATTGCGCCCGGCTGCGCCATGTCAAGCGCGGCCAGCAGGCCGCGGCCATGGTCGTCGACATGGATCCAGTTGCGCACCTGCCGGCCGTCGCCGTAGATCGGGATCGGCTGGCGGGCAAGCGCGTTGGTGATCATTAACGGAATAAACTTTTCCGGGTGCTGAAACGGCCCGTAATTGTTGCTGCAGCGGGTGACGATCACGGGCAAGCCGTGGGTGCGGTAGGCGGCCAGGGCGAGATGCTCGCCGCCGGCTTTGGACGCGGCATAAGGGGAACTGGGCAACAGCGGGCTGGACTCGGTGAAGCGTCCGGCAGGACCGAGCGAACCATAAACTTCATCGGTCGAAACGTAGAGGAAGCGCCGGACGCCGGCGAGCCGGGACGCATCGAGCAAGCTTTGCGTGCCCTCGAGGTTGGTGGCGATAAAGGCGTGGGCGTCAAGAATGCTGCGGTCCACATGGGTTTCCGCCGCCAGATGCAGCACCGCGTCTTTACCCGGCAGCAGGGATTCCAGCAAGCGATGGTCGCAGATATTGCCCTCGACAAAATGGTAGCGGGGATGCCGGGCATAATCTGCGCAGTTCGACAGATTGCCGGCATAGGTGAGGGCATCGAGGTTCCAAATTTCCACCTCCGGCCGGGCCTGCAACAGCCAGCGGATCAGGTTGCAGCCGATAAAGCCCGCCCCGCCGGTAATGACCCACCGTTGCGCCATTGTCCCGTTACTCCTTGGCCGCGCGGCCGGGCGCGGCCGCGGCATCCCGCCCGCCCCAGGTTTCGGCCGCCAATTGCTGGGCGCGCAACAACGAGCGGAAGGTGCCGGCATCGGTCCACCAGCCGGTGATCAGGCTGTATTCGAGCCGGTGTTCGGCAATGTAAAGGTTATTTACGTCGGTGATTTCCAGTTCTTTGCGGGCCGAGGGCCGGCAACGCTCGATTTTGTCGAACACGGTATTGTCGTAGAAATAAAAGCCCGTGACCGCCAGATTGGAACGGGGGCGGGCCGGCTTTTCCACGATACGGGCGATGCGCCCGGCTTCGATTTCCGCCACGCCAAAACGCTCAGGGTCATCCACCGGCTTGAGCAGCAGGCGAGCGCCGCCGCCCTGGGATTCAAAGGCCTGGCGGGCGGGAGCGATCGAATGCTCGACGAGATTGTCGCCCAAGGCGACGCAGAGGGAGCCATCGCCGGCGAACTCGCGCGCCAGCCGCAACGCGTCGGCGATGCCCGCTTCGCCGCGTTGATAGGCGTACCGCAACGAGCAATTGAACTCTTCGCCATTTTCCAGCAGGCGCAGAAAATCGCCGGAGTTGCCGCCGCCGGTGACGATCAGAATCTCGCGAATGCCGCACTCCACCAGCGTGCGCAGCGGGTAAAAGATCATGGGCCGATCATAGACCGGCAGCAGATGCTTATTGGTAACTTTGGTCAGGGGGTAAAGCCGGGTTCCCAGCCCGCCGGCCAGAATGACGCCTCGCAGCTCAGGCATATGGGGCTTCTTCCCGCCGCTGCCAGCGCCAGCTTGCGAAGGGCAAACGGCGCTCATCGGCGATCCAGGTGGATGGGTGGGCCATCGTTTCACCCCCGGCTGGTTTCATGCAGGTTAAAGACATGCGGAAGCCGGTTTCGGCCTAATTATTATGGCCGTAAATCGCGGAATTGGGATACTGGGAATGACCTAGCCAGTCGGATAGAATGAAAAGCGCGAAATGCACCGCAGCGAAACCAACCCGATCTCGCTTTTTCACGGCCGCCGGCTGGTGGTTTTGGGCGACGTGATGCTCGACCGCTTCATCTACGGCCACGTGCGCCGCATTTCGCCGGAAGCTCCGGTTCCCGTTTTGCTGAAAGAAAAAGAGCTGGCGATGCCGGGCGGTGCCGGCAACGTGGCCCGCAACATCGCCGCGCTGGGCGGCACGGCGATCTTGATTGGCGTCATCGGCGACGATGCCGCCGGCCGGGATCTGCGCCAGAGCCTGCGGATGAGCGCCGGCATCGAGGATCTTACCCTGGCGCTTGAGGGCACCGCCACCATCGAGAAAATCCGGTTTTACGCGCAGCAGCACCTGTTGCGCGTGGATGCCGAGGTCCCGGCCGATACACACCAGGAATCGGTGCTGCCGAGGCTGGAGAGCGCCTTAGCGCGCGCCGATGCGCTGATCCTTTCCGATTACGCCAAAGGACTGCTCAGCGCGGCACTGGTGCGGGCCGCAATTACCGCCGCGCGCCGGAAGCATTTGCCCGTGATCGTGGATCCCAAGGCGCGAGACCTCAGCCGTTATAACGGCGCCAGCTTGTTGACACCCAACGCCGGCGAAGCGGAAATCAGCACCGGAATCGAGATCGTGGACGACGCGGCGGCAGACCGAGCGGGAAACATGATCCTGCAAAACCTGCCGGATACGCCGGCGGTCATCATCACGCGCGGAGATAAGGGCGTGACGCTGGTCGAGCGCCAAGCCGCCGGCGGGACGCAATCGCTGCACTTGCGCACCCAAGCGCGCGAAGTTTACGACGTTTCCGGCGCGGGCGATACGCTGGTTTCCGTGCTGGGCCTGGGGATCGCCGCCAAGCTGGATTTAGCTACTTCCATGCGCCTGGCCAACCTGGCGGCCGGAATTGTGGTCGGCAAGCATGGCACCGCCACGGTCGATGCCGAAGATTTGGATCGCGCCGTGCGGCAAGAGCGGCGCTACCCATCCAATCCGGCCAGCCGTAAGGCCGGTGGACATTAAAATCTGGGGAAGCATGGCGCCGCGGAGTTGTGGCAAATTTATATCGCAACGCTCAGCCTGATGGGCGCTCGCTCTGCCGTACCCAGCGGAAAGTTTCCGCTTCCGGGCGAGCCAGCCATTGGGAGAGGCGGGGAGCATGAGCATCTTTTCCGGATAACAGGCTCCGCTCAACCGGCCAAGGAATGCCGAGATCGGGATCGTTCCATAAAATTCCCGATTCTCCCCCGGGGTTATAAACCGCGGAACATAAATATTGCACTTCGACCTCAGCGCTAAGGGCACAAAAACCGCGGGCAAAGCCGGGCGGCGCGAAAACCTGCAGGTGATTGTCTTCGGTGGCCTCAATCGCATGCCAGCGGCCCAGCGTGGGCGAACCAGGGCGTATATCCACGGCCACCAGCCAGGCGCGGCCGCGGGTGACGCGGACCAGCTTGGCCATGGGAGCGTTCCATTGAAAATGAAGGCCGCGAATGACTCCGCGGCGGGAACGGGAATGGTTCGCCTGCAAAAAATTTGCCGTGATGCCTAACTGCTCGAACAGATCGGCACGCCAGCTCTCCATGAAAAAACCGCGCTCATCGGCGATCACCGTGGGTTGGAGCACGATGACTCCATCCAGGGCATGTTCCGTTAAGGTAAAAGGCATGAGAGGGGCCGGCTGTGACCTCTTTATTATGGCCAAAACTTGAAGGAACTAGAATACTGGGAATTGCGTGAGCGTGCAGGATCACAAGCAGACTGAACGGCTGGCTTTGCGCCGCTCTGACCGCGGAGCCCTATCAATCCAATCCAGACTGGGATCAACATGGAGATGGGAATGAAAATCCTGTTGCTGGGGGGGCAGGGACAGCTCGCCACCGATCTGGCCGCCGAATTGCGTGCGCGCGGCCACGAGCTGCATATTCGCTCGCATGCCGAACTTGATATTGGCAATGCGCGGGAGGTGGCAGCGCAGGTTAGCGCCTGCCAGCCGGCATGCGTCATCAATGCCGCCGCGTTCACCCAGGTTGAGCAATGCGAGGCCGAACCCGAACGGGCCTACGCCGTCAACGCCGTGGGGGCCTCGAACGTGGCCAACGCGGCGCAGGCTAGCGGCGCGAGGTGCGTTTATTTCAGTACCGATTACGTTTTTGGCGGCCCGCGCGGCCAGCCTTGGCGGGAAACGGACACGCCCCAGCCGCTCAATCAATACGGCAAAAGCAAGCTGGCCGGCGAGGCCATGGCCGCAGTAAATCCCCGTCATTTTATTCTACGAGTCAGCGGCTTGTATGGCCTGGCGGGAAGCCGCGGCAAAGGGGGGAATTTCGTCGAGGCCATGCTTCGCCGGGCACAGTCGGGCGAGCCGATCGCGGTGGTGAACGACCAGATCCTGGCGCCTACGTATACCGCGCATTTGGCGCCGGCGGTCGCGGACCTGATCGTTACCTCCCAATACGGACTCTATCATCTGAGCGCGGCCGGGGAGTGCAGCTGGTTTGAATTCGCGCGCGAACTCTTCCGGCAGGCCAAGCTCGAGCCGCAGCTTCGTCCGGTGAGCTCAACCGAGTACGGCTCACCCGTGCGCCGGCCCGCATATTCGGTGCTGGACAATACGAAATACCTGGGATTAGGGTTGACGCCGATACCCGATTGGCGCCGGGGCCTGAGCGATTATCTGGCTTTAAGGCGTAACCGCGGCACCGGCACGCCTTGCGGAAGCTGATGCCTAGCGCCGCGCACCTGGGGGGGCGGCGGCATTTATTCGACAGTGACGGATTTGGCCAGGTTGCGCGGCTGATCCACGTCGCAGCCGCGGCGCAGCGCGAACAGGTACGCCAGCAATTGCAACGGCACAATTTCCAAAATCGGCAAGAGTAATTCGGGAGCGCGGGGCACCGACAGCGTATAGCTGGCCAGCGCAGCGGCCTCCTCGTCGCCATCGTTGACAATGGCGATCACCTTGCCCCCGCGCGCGGTCACTTCCTGCACGTTGCTCAAGGTTTTTTCGTAGCGCAAGCGCGAGCCCGGGTCGTCGGGATCGTAGGCCGCCAAAAAAACCACCGGCAGATTTTCGTCAATCAAGGCGTTCGGGCCATGTTTCATTTCACCGGCGGGATAGCCTTCGGCGTGGATATAGGAAATTTCCTTCAGCTTGAGCGCTCCTTCGAGCGCGATGGGGTAATGAATGCCGCGTCCGAGATAGAGAAAATCGGAGCAGCGATGAAACCTGACGACCAATTCGTCGAGCACGGCCGGATCGCGGTCTAGCCGGCTGAGCAGGCTTTGAAGCTGACCGGGCAAGGCTTCGAGCGCGGCAATAAAGCGGGCCGCCTCGGGGCCGGGCAAGCTACCGCGGAGCTGTCCGAGATGCAGCGCCAGCACGGCCAATACGGTTAACTGAGCGGTGAAAGCCTTGGTCGAGGCCACGCCGATTTCCGGACCGGCGTGGGTCAGCAGCGCCGCATCCGCTTCCCGCGCCAGCAGGCTGCCGATGGCATTGCAGATAGCCAAGGTGGCGGAGCCTTTAGCGCGAGCTTCGCGCAAGGCCGCCAGGGTGTCGGCGGTCTCGCCCGACTGGGAAATCAGCAGGGTCAAATGCCGATTATCGAGCAGGGGATCGCGGTAGCGGAACTCGCTGCCATAATCCACCTCGACCGGCAGGCGGGCCAGGCGCTCGAACATAAACTTCCCCGCCAGGGCAGCGTGCCAGGAGGTGCCGCAAGCGACGATGCGCAAAGCGGAAAACTGGCGCAGGCGCTCGCCGGTCAAGCGCTCATCATCGAGATAGGCACGCGCCTGCTCGACGGAAATCCGGCCGACGAGCGAGTCGCGCACGGCGCGCGGCTGCTCGTGAATTTCCTTCAGCATGAAATGCTTGTAGCCGCCCTTTTCCGCCGCGATCGGGTCCCAACCGACATGGGTGAGGCGCAGCGGGCGTTCGCGGCCCTGAAAATCGAACCGGCGCACGCCAGCCGTAGTGAGCACCGCCATGTCGCCATCGTCCATGAAGAGCAACTCGCGCGTATAGTGCAAAATAGCCGGCGCATCGCTGGCGACGAAACTTTCGCCGTCGCCGGCGCCTACGACCACGGGCGGACCGTTGCGCACCACGACGATTTTTCCGGGATCACGGGCGGAGATCAGCCCCAGCGCATAAACGCCTTTCAAGCGCGGCAGCACCGCCAGCACGGCCGCTTCCAGCGGGAGTCCATTTTGAGCTTCCAGCAGGTGAGCGATAACTTCCGTGTCGGTTTCGGTGCGAAAGCGGTGACCCGCGGCGAGCAGTTCACGCTTGAGGGCGAGATAGTTTTCGATAATGCCGTTATGCACCACGACAATTTCACCGCTGCAGTCGCGATGCGGATGGGCATTTTCTTCGCTCGGACGACCGTGCGTGGCCCAACGGGTGTGGCCCAGGCCATAGTCGCCGCGCAGGGGATGGGCAGCGAGCGCGGCTTCGAGATTGGCCAGTTTGCCTTCGGCGCGGCGCACATCCAGGCGCCGCTCATCGCCGTGGCATTCGACCACAGCCAGGCCGGCCGAATCATAACCGCGATATTCCAGCCGTTTCAGGCCGTCCAGAATGACCGGCACGACTTCCCGCGGACCCACATAGCCGACAATGCCGCACATAGAGCTTTATCTTTGTCGTAGCCGGGCTGGAAGTCAACCGCCGGGCAAAAATTAGAAGCGAAGCGCGGGCCAGAATCCGGTTGCCCTCAATACGCTTTTGCCGCCTCTGCCTTGGATATTATGAAGCTCAAGCCTGGAGATGCCGGGCATGACCTAGCCAGTCGGATACGATGACTTATTTGCGTAATGCGCAGGGCTCGAGGGACTTACCTATAGGCAATATCCTGGAAATGGCTCAAGCAGAGATGAACTACGACAGCATCATTCGCGAGAGCTTTGAAAGCAGCCTTGCCGTAAAGCAAGCGGCGCTGGAGCAGTTATCTGACCGGCGCCAAATGAACCGATCTCTCTTCCGCGTTTTCGCCATTTCTACCCGGATGAACCGCTGGAATGTTCTTCGATTATGGGCTTTTCCGCATTCTGCCCAGGCAATTTGTCGTGGAGGATAACATTCAGCAACGACTTGTGAACGTGGATGCCGTCGTTGTAATCGATAAAGCCCAGCTTGCGAAAGCGATTCATAAAAAAGCTGACGCGGGAGCGGGTGGTGCCGACCATCTCGGCCAGCGTTTCCTGCGAAATCTTCGGAATTAGCGGTTCCGGTTGCCCTGGTTTGCTGAATTCGGCCATCAGCAGCAGGATTCTCGCCAGGCGCTTCTCGCTGGAGTTGAAGAGCTGATCGATCAGATCGGCCTGCGTGCGCATGCTGCGGGCGAGCAGAAACTTCAGGAAAAGGTCCGAGAATGCCTGTTCCTCGTGCATCACGCGGACCATCTCCTGCCGCTCAATTTTCAACGCGGTGCATGCCGTTATGGCCGTAGCGGTGGCCATGCGGTTGCCGCCCACGCTGGCGAGCGATTCCTCTCCAACGAAATCGCCCACCGAGAGCAGCGAAATAGTGGCTTCTTTGCCGGTGCTTGAAACGACCGTGAGTTTGGCGCGACCCTTCTGGAGATAAAAAATCGAGTCGGCTTGGTGGCCCTGGGAGAAAAAGGCCTCGCCGGGGCTCAATTTGACAATTCTTCGTCCTCGACCGGCTTTCGCCAGAAAATCGGTGGCGTCGAAGGCGATCTTCTTCGGTTCAACCATGAAAACGCCCTGTTCCGGAAAGCAGCTAATGGCGATCCGCTGCATCTCCGGCGTGACTCGAAGAGCACGCCTTGCGAATAATTATAAGCTTAATCGCGGCCTCTCCATGAACTGCCGCACGCGCATTTCCCTCTGCGCCGGCCGCCAGCGGAGGCAATGCAAAGTCCGCAGACAAGCTAAAGAGTGGAGCATCATACAGCGTCCCGGGGAGCCGGCGTTTCGGAGTACGTACTCCATCGCTTCCATAAAATCCGCAATGCTGCCATTACGGGAATGGAGAGGTACACGCCAATCACGCCCGCGATTTCACCGCCTACCAGGACCGCAAAGATCGCAGCCAGCGGGTGCATTTCCAGCTTATCTCCCATGATACGAGGTGAGTTGAAATAATCCTGAATCAAGCGCCACACGCCGAGAAACAATATGAGCACAACCAGGTGGGGATAATTGGTAAGGAACCCGACCCCCAGGATCGCAATTGCCGCGGCAAAGGGTCCCACGATGGGTATAAATTCCATTGCGCCGCCAAGCATACCCAGGATAACGGCGTAGGGAACTCTAAGTAGTAATAGTGCGGAGATATAAGTTACCAGGGACAGTCCCGCCAGAATCAACTGGGCGCGGATAAAGTGGGCCAACATTTGATTGAAATCCTCGATCAATTCCTTAAAAAATTGGCGTTGGCTGCGCCTAAACACCTTTTCTAGCGCCTCTGCCATATTTTTCCCATCCTTGAGAAAGAAAAACGCGAGAATTGGGATCAATGCCAGCCAAATCCAATCCGCTAGAAATATGGCTGCCCACTCGCCCAGACTACGCGCCCAGGCAAGTATTTCGTTGCGATGATGAATCAGCAACTGCTCAATGAACAACTGCGTGCGGTAGCTCCAGCCTCTTTCCGAGCCGAATTGCCAGGCGATCTTGCCCGATGCGAATTTGTTGATGAGATCAGGAACATTCGAGCTAAATTTGCGGCCTTCGCTGGCGATGTGCGGCCCAACCAGTAATAGCGCTCCAGCAACAAGGATGCCAATCAGTACGTAGATTTCAATAATGGCGATATTGCGTGAGCCGGAGGATGCCCTGCGCCAAAGCTGCAAGCGCGAAACCAGCGGTTCTAATAAAAAGGCAAAAAATATCGCAAACAGGAAAACAATCAGGACACGAGCGGCGAGATAGAGGAACGCCCCGATTGCCGCGTAGAGCAAAATGGTGTTTAAAATGTTAGCAGTGCGCTTATCCGGGTACCACATTCTGATAAAACCCAAAAGCGTTAATAACCGGGCCGGATAGTGGTTATCGTCCGAGATCGCTGGCCAAAGCGCGGCGTTCTTTTCATGTCCCGCGCCCCATTAACGGCAATAATTAGCAAATCCATAGTAATTTCGCCCAGTCCTGCCGATGTCCATGAGAAGTCGTAATACGTTCGGTTTCTGCCGGACCCTTGTGAACGTGTCAGCGCCATAAAGTTAAAGCAGCCGGGCCGCCACAGACGGACTGCCGTCATCATTGATGCCTTAGGCTGCCCAATTTGTTTGCCCTGGCCGGCGGCGGCTTGGGCAATGCGATGCTCGGCCGGGCTGATACAAAAACAATCAATGAATATGCGCTTCGAGCAAGCTGGCGAATTGCTCTGCAGGAACCGGCGGACTCAGCAAGAACCCCTGCCCCTCCTCGCAGTCATGCGCCTTCAGTAATTCGATGTCTTCAGCGGTTTCAATGCCCTCGATAATAACGCGCAGCCTGAGGCTGCGACCAATGCTGATGATTGCACCCAGGATGGAATTATCGTGAGGGACATTGGCGATTTGTCGAAAAAACGAATGACCTATCTTGAGGGCATCGAGCGGAAGCTTCTGAAGATAGCTCAAGCTGGAATATCCGGTGCCGAAGTCGTCGATTGTCACTTTGATCCCTTTTTCTCTGATGCTTTGGAGAAGCGTCGCTGTCGCGTCGAGGCGGTTCAAAAGAACGCTTTCCGTTAGTTCAAGTTCAAGAGATTTCGGATCTAAACCGGTCTGGTCGAGGGTGGACAGCAGTTCGCTCAGAAAGTCCGGGCTCCTGAATTCGATTGCCGAAACGTTGACGGCCATGGTCGGAAGCGATAAGCACCGATCTGCCCAAACTCTGGCTTGCCGACAAGCTTCGCGCCGCACCCAGACGCCGATATCGAGAATTAAGCCGGAAGCTTCGGCAATGGGAATAAATTGTGCGGGAAGTACCAGCCCCCGCGTCGGGTGCATCCATCGCAGTAGAGTTTCGGCCCCAGTAATCGCTGCAGTCTCAATATTGAACTTTGGCTGGTAAAGCAGCGTGAATTCGTTCCGTTCCAGGGCACGACGCAGGTCTTCTTCGATGGACTGGCGTTCTACGGACCGGACGTTCATCTTCGGCATGAAGAATCTGAAGTTTCTGCGCCCCTTTTCCTTCGCCTGGTACATTGCGGTATCTGCATTCTGAATGAGTATCTCGGCATTAAGGCCGTCAACAGGGTATATGCTCGCACCAATGCTCGCGGTGATGTGAAGTTCGCGGTGACCAATGACATGGGTTCTGGCCACAGCGGTCAGCAACCTGCTGGCCGTATTAGCCGCATCTTCGGGATGTTGCACCTCCTGAAGAAGCACCACGAATTCATCCCCTCCCTGCCGGCTTAATGTGTCCGGTGCGCGCACACATGATTCCAGCCGTTTTGCGACAGATTGAAGAAGCTGATCGCCAACCACATGTCCCAGAGAATCGTTAACGTGTTTAAAGCCGTCCAGGTCTAGGAATAAAATCGCGAGCAGGCCCCTGTTGCGGTGTGCCCGGGCAATTGCCTGGCCGAGCCGGTCCTTCAGGAGTAATCGATTTGGTAGTCCGGTTAGAGAATCGTGCTCGGCTAAATGGGCAATCTGCGCCGCCAGCGATCGCGCTGCGGTCACATCGCGAAAAACCAATACCGACCCGCAAACCAGTCCCTCGCGGTCATGAATAGGAGCGACGGAGTCTTCGATGAATATCTCGCTACCATCCCGCCGCTGGAGCGCACAGTTTGCCGGCAGCAGGGCGCGCAAGTTTTCTCCAATGGCAATTGACATCGGATTCTCAGCGGCTAGGCCGGTGGCGGCATCCATGATCCGGAATACCTCTCTGATGGGCCGCCCTATCGCCTCCTTCAGCCGCCAGCCGGTCATAGTTTCCGCAACGGGATTCAGGAAAGAGATCTTTCCCAGCCGGTCACTGCAGATGACGGCATCGCCGATGGACTCCAATGTAACTTCAGCCTGCTCTTTTTCCCTGAACAATGCTTCTTCCAAAATCTTGCGTTCCACGGCATTGCGCATGGCGCGCATCAGCTCCTGCGCTTCGACCTCATCTTTGATGAGATAGTCCTGTGCGCCTGATTGCATCGCCTGAACGGCTGTCGGCTCATTGCCCGGGTCGCACAGTAGCACAAGGGCGACGCGGGGCAGCGCAACATGGATTCTCCGGACGCCCTCAAGACCCGGTGCGTCGGGCTGCTCCAGATCGAGCAGAACAACATCGATTGAATGTCCGGCAAGATACCTTTCGGCGGCTGCCATGTCTTGCACGCCAGTAAAACTGAAGGAGTGCGCGGCCGGATGATTGAACATCTCTTGGATTTTAAGAAAGCGTGCGGGATCATGCTCGATCAGGAGAACCGTCTTTATGAACGCCTTGCTCGACACGCTCGTCGCCTTCTGTCCATGCCCATCAGCGCAGTCAAGTAGATTTGAGGTTCCCGAAGGTGGGTTGACAGGCATACCTTTTTCTAAGTATCGTTGGTACAGATTTGCAGTCTGTTCTGTTTTGATCAGCTTGGATGTCATGAGGGCTGAAACATTCGGATAAATGGTTTCGGAACGTCCCCGTGATCAGCTGATTGCGCACGTTTGCGCCGCTTTAACCGATAAACCGCAAGATTTTGCGCTTCGGACCGCTTTGTACCGGTCTTTTTTCAATCAATTGCCGTGGCTTGTGTAAAGAAACGCGCTCCGATGAAGAGGAACGGAAGTGAGCAATTTTGCACAGTTATCGGGATGCAATCTATTCAATGATTTTAATCGCGAGAAAGCATTTCGCCCGATAATAAGCTGAGAACATGTCCGTTAAAGCGCAGGAACGCGCAGCCGGACCTTTCATTTCCGTTTCCCGGCATGAGGCCCAGTCCAACTCGCCGCCGGTCTGCAGATAGGAAAGAGCCCCAAGGTTGCCGCAACTGCCCTTTCTCCGCGATTAGTTCAGCTTTGATGGGCACGGTTTAGATCGGGGCATTAGAGGGGAAAAGGTAGGACGCGATGAGGGTTCATCTGGTCAATCCCAGCGACCATTCATTTGGTACAGCCGTTATTACGCCTCGATGGCTGTTCGTCCTGGCGGCAGCGACGCCCGAGTCGGCGGGAGATCCCATTCTTGTCGATGAGTCGCTGGACAAGATTGAGCCGGAAAGCATCAGCCCGGGAGATATTGTCGGCATCAGCGTGCACACCGGCAATGCGCTGCGCGGATACCAGGTAGGCCGTATGGCGCGCGAGCGTGGCGCCTGGGTGGTTTACGGAGGCATTCACGCCACGCTGTTTCCGGAAGAGGCATTGGAACGCGGCGCAGCGCACGCGGTGGTGCAAGGCGACGGCGACGTGGTGTGGGGCACGGTGGTGATAGATTGCCTCGCCGGGAAGCCGGACCGGATCTACCAAGGCGGACGCATCGCCGGCGCCGACTTCCTGCCCGCCCGATGGGATCTGATTCAGCCGAACAAGTACATGTGGGCATCCGTACAGACCATTCGAGGATGCCCGAAGCACTGCTCGTTTTGCAGCGTGTGGCGGACGGATGGTCAACAACCGCGGCAGCGGCAATATCAGAAAGTCGTTGATGAAATCATAACCCTGCGGCGACTCGGCTTTCGCTTCATTGCGCTGGCGGATGACAATTTTTATCCGGTAACGCTGACCGATCTGCGCCTGGCCCGGGAGCAGAACAATCAGACCAAAGTCGAAGAGTTGACGGCTATCCGCGCGGAGCGTTTCCAACTGATGGCGGAGCTTGCACGGTTGCCGAAGGACATGGTGTTCTTTACCCAGATCACGATGGAGGCGGGGGAAGACGGCGACTATCTCGACGCCATGCGAAAAGCGAATATAAAAGGTGCGCTGGTGGGAGTGGAAGCGGTAACGCCGGAGGGTCTGAAAGCGATCTTCAAAGATTGGAACTACTCCGGCGCTGCTCTGGCGAACCGGCTGCAGTCCTTCAGGCAGCATGGAGTGCATGTGCTCGGCTCATTCATCTTCGGGTTGCCCACCGACACGCCCGCAACATTCGACGCGACGGTGGAGATGGCGATGAAGGCAGGCATCACCTTTGCCCAGTTCGTCATGATGACTCCATTCCCGGGCACTGTGGATTTCAATAAATGGGAAAAGCAGCAGTCTCCGGCCGCCACCATGATTAGCGGCGTGCCGATCACCCGCTATTGGTTGATTCCGGCGGAAGTGCGGCCGAAGATGTTTACACCGCACCCGACGATGAGTTCGGATGAGATTCGGGAGCGCACACAGCGGGTATGGGACCGATTTTATACCTGGAGCGCGATCTGGCGGAGATCGGCGTGCGCGCCCACGCTTCGGGCCAGAGTTGCGTTTTTATTTCTTTCGAAATTGTACCGGCAGATGTATGCAGGCACAGGCATCTCGACTGACAGCGCGCGCCGCAAAAAATCAAAACAATGGGCGCGGTGGACCGCCAGGCTATGCAGAAAACTGTTTCAGGCGAAGCCATTGCCGGATTTGCAGTTTCCGGCGTGGGGCGCGGCAGGCGAATCGCGACGCCTCACTCGCTGGAGTGAGAGCCAGAGGGATTTAAGCCCGTTCGTAATGAATTCAAAAAAATAAGGTAACCTCCGCCGCGCCGAAAGCGCATGGGGTCGCATCGAAGTACGACATCTCGACGGTTGGGCCGCGGCATTCCTCGTCAACCAGAGGTTCAAACCGAAAATCGTTTATGACGAAGATAATCCTAGTTGGAGAGCCGCGATGCCAAGCGCAAAACCTGGGGGCAGAACTACCGAGCCGAACTCAATCGCGCCGGCATGAAAGAATAAGCGGATCTGATCCGCGCTGCCTGCCATCTGCTTAAAAAAAGATTCCTCTTCCATACCGTGCCGTTATCCTCGACGAAGCGCAAGACGTGAGGCCGAGGCGTTTCGATTGGTCCGTGCTGTCGTGCCGCCGGGGGCGGACGACATCTTCATCGTCGGCGATGCTCACCAGAGTATTTATCGCATCGCGTCTCTCTCGGACGTTGCGGTATCGAGATTCGCGGGCGTGAAAAGAAACTTCGCGTGAACTATCGCACCACTCAGGTGATCAGCGCCTTTGCTGTGCGTCTGCTCGATATCCGTCCCGCTGATGATTTCAACGATGGCGCCGGCGACATTGACAGAAATTCCCATTTTGGTTTACCAAACGCCGCCAGTATACGCCCGCTCTGAAATCTTCGTCCCATCACCTGCCGGTCCCCCCGGAAATGTAATGCAGGTACCATCCGGCGTTATCATCGTCACCGGATTAAATTGAAATGAAGTGCCGTCCCCAGCATCGGCACTGGTATCCGCATAGAAAGGGGCATCCCCGCCCGTTAGTTTTTGAGTCGGACTCGATCCGTCCGGATAAAGGGACTGCGAGCAACTGCTATTATGGCTGAAATCCATTTCAAAAAGCGTTAATGTGCTCTGTGCTTCCCTGCCTTCCCTGGCTATCTTGCCGCCGGCTGGGTATCGGCCACGGCCATTTCGGAGGGCGACTGCACACGGTGCAGGTAAGGCCGTTGCGGTGTCACCTGGAAAGGCATTTTTTCCGCCGCCGACATCAGGCTGATCGGCGGGGTTTTGAGCAAGCTCAAGCCATCGCTCCAGGGACTGAGCTGGAGCCGGCTGCCGAGCGGCAAGGCTTCAATCTGCTTGACCGAGGCGAATTCCAGCGGCGGTGCGGCTTTGAGCAGCGGTTGGAGCCAGGCCGCGGAATGGCTGGCCGGCTGCTGCTTGACCAGCGGTGCGCTGATGATTGCGCTGCCCATCAAGTGCGGCAGCGCCTTAGCCCGCGCCCGCATCGCTTCCAGGAACAAACCCACCTGTCCCAACTGGTTTTTATAAGGCGAGCGTTGCATCAGCGCCACGGTTTCACGGTCGATTTTGGATTGCTCCATGCGGCCCAGGCGCAACTGGAACTTTTTAAAGACCTGATCGTTGGGAATCAGCATGCGGTCGAAGAAAGCGAACTTGGTGTCGATCGGCTCGCCCTTGACGATCGCGGCCAGGCCGCGCGCCAGCATCAGCGCCAGCGAAGGCTCGTCGGGCAGCACATCGATTAAGCCGCGGCTAAGCACGATGGTGTGGCCGATGCTGAACGCCACCAGCGGCGTGACCAGCAGCACCCGGCAGCGCACCGCCGGCTCGATATTGAGATGGTTGGTGATTTCCAGGTTGTTGACCACGGTTTCGAGCATTTTATCGACCGGGCCGGGAGGCGCCAGCATGCCCGCCTTTTGCAGCCTGTGCAGCACGTTGTTTTCGGCTTCACGCTGCCACAGCCGCTCCGCCTCAATCGGGGAATAGCCGTCGCTGGAGCTGGCGTGATCTTTGACCGCGCCTTCCACGATCATCTGCGAGGCGGTGGATGCGCGGCGGCGGCGATTGAGCTGATAGCCCCAGATATGGGTCTCGGCGGCAAAACGCGCATGCCCGGCAAAACCGAACAGGCTGGTGCCGCGCAGGTCGGATTCTTCGCTATAGACGAAGGTGGGCACCCACAGGCCGGGCCGGACATTTACCCGCCAACTGTCGAAATGGAAGTAGCGGCCGAAGGTCATTTGCGGCACGAAAGTGCCATTGAAGCGCACCAGATGATCGTGGCGCGCCTCCACCCAGATGCGTCCGAGAAACGCGCCTTTGATTCCATGCCGCGGCCGCACGTTGAAAACGTAACAGCGCACGTTGCCGAGAAATTCCTGCCGGATGTAGCGGAAGCGATACGAGCCCGGGTCGAAACGCGAGGGATCGGGAAACAGCATGGAGACGAAACCGGCGTTGAGAAAATGCATGCTGTAAAAGCTGGCCAGATAGGTATCCAGCGGGTTCAGCGGGTCCAGCCGCTGAACGAGCTGCTTTTTCCAGTTGGCGGGCGGCTTTTGCAGATAGGAGTCGTCTTTCTCCAGGGCTTGGCGGTAATCCAGTTGGCCGAGATAGTAATGGTCTTTCACCGGCACATTGCCCAGCTTGGGATCGGGGCGCAGATTCTGGATATAGGTTTCGACGATGGGGTGGTACTTGCGCAGGCGCAGCACCAGTCCGCGTTCTTCTACGACCATTGCCTTGATCACCGACTGCGCGCTGACGGCGTGCGACGAGGAGGAGGTGGCGGGAGGCGCCGCCGCCAGCCCCCAAGACGGAGCCACGAGGCAGCCGCCTAGCAGAAACAGGATTCGACGCATGATGAACCTCTCAACGGACCAGGCGAAAACGAATGCGTATGCGCGCGGCGAAATCCACCGGCTGCCCGCGGCGGCGGGCGGGACGAAAGCGTATGCTGCGGGCGGCGGCCATGGCGGAGCCATCCAGCCCGGCGCCCAGTCCGCGCACCACCCGCAGCACGCGCACCCGGCCGCTGGCCAGAAAGATGACCGAGAGCCAGATATCGCCCTCAAGATGCCGTGCGCGCGCGGCGGCGGTGTAGGCCGGGTGGGGCTTGAATAAAATCACTACCGCGCGGGTCGGCGGCGGCGTCTCGGCGGCGGTGCGTGGCTGGGGCGCGGCGGCGGTTTCCGTCTGTCCAAAGCCGGCGCCCTGCACCTGGCCGCGCGGCCTGCCGCCGCCCGCCGCGCCCATGCCGCTGCCAAACCCTATGCTCGCCACCTGTCCGGCTGCGCCCCGGCGTCCGCCTTGCCCATTCCCCCGCCCCGCGCCTTCCGGCAGGCTGAATTGGCCTAGCGCCATCACATGGCCATGCGCACGGCCTGGCCCGCGCGTGCCTGCGGGGCTGCCAAAGTCCCCGGTCTGCACCCGGCGCGGATCGAGCGTGTGCCGGGTTGTGGGCGCGCCCAGAAACATGTCGGTGCGCAATAGACGCGGCTGGTGGACGGCGCTCGCTGCGGCCATGGTGTTATCGAAATGCACCGGCTGGATGGCCGGCTGCGGTTGGGGCAGCGCTATATGCGGCAACAGCGGTGCCGGCGCTTTCATCACCAACCGGCGTGGCCGCGGCAGCGAGCGCGCCGGCGCGGATAGGCGCGGATGCGGAATCTCTAGCGGCGCCAGCGCCTGAAATTCGGCCAGATGACGCAGCGCGCGCGGCCGCGGCAAGGCGTGCAGCTTGACCGGCTTGGACGGCGCGATTGGCGTCAGCAGGGTTTCGTATTTCGGCCGGAAAATCGTGCGCGTGCCGACGCTGATACCCAGCCAGCCCAGGATCACGATCACGGCGCACTGCAGCAGGAACCCGGCGCCATAGCCCTTCCAGGGCAGGCGACCGGCTTCGAGCGTGCCAAACGAGGGCACGCTCACATCCGTCTGGGCTTCGGTCTCCGCGCCGGGATCCGAAGAATGAATTTCTGCCATGGACAAAAACCTGCTGGAACCCGGAGAAGCGGCGCGGCAAGGCGGAACTGCAGCGGCTACTACTTTCGGCTAAAGATCGTGGTTCTATTGAATCGGCAATCACGCTGCGGCTCAATCAGGTAAACCCCTTATTAAAGGATATATATCGCTAACCCACAGCGCTCCGCCCGCAGTAAACGCCTTTGCATCGGCTGCCAATGAAATCGCCTTCATACGCGAGCACATTTCCGGGCTCCAAACTGAGGTTGCGTCGCTTGAATCGATATGCCTAGTCGTCCGTACGAAAAAGCTTCTGGAGTTGCGCCAACCTGCATTCGGTTGGAATAGAGATCTATGAGCTTATGCGAGACTCGGCAGAACACATGAGCCGGCCGGGAAAGTCCTGCACGGCACGTCCAAGGCGCCTGGCTTTGGTCCCCTCAACATGACCTTGGCGCGTTTGGATGAAGATGCCGACAGCGCTGAAGCCGCGCCTCTGTCGAACTTGGTCAGCATCGCGCAACACCGTCTGGCGGCGCTGGCCCGGCGCGAAAGCGAATGGAAGAATCTGCAAATGCAACTGCAAGTGCTTCCGCTGGCAACGCCGAACGCGTCCCATTGAACTGCTGCCGGCATGAAATCGCCGGTTGGATTTTATCTTTAATTAATTATGGTCAAAATAAAAGGAGCAGCGAGGCGCATCGCCGCTCCCTAGCGTGTGACCTTTCTATGCTTATGAAGTCACGCAATCTGCTGGCTGGCGGTTAACGCTTCTCGTGTGTCGCGCCGCCTTTGGGCTCGTGAATCGGCTGCACGGCGTCCTGCCCGGGCTTGCCGTAATTATCTTTCGGATAAGCCGGCGCGCTCTGCTTTTGCGGACCGTCTTCATGCCGTGGCGTGGCATGCTGCGGATTGCCCGGTTGCTGCCCGCTCTTCTGGTGCTGCTCGCCCTGCTGGTGTCCGCCGCCCGTATGTCGGCCGCTGGCGGGCTGGTTGCCCGATGAATTATGAACTTCCGACGTATTGGCTTTCAAGGTTTCATTTGACATTTGAGAACTCCTTATTTGGTTCATCGTTGCTTAAGTTCAATATGATCCTTTCCGCGGAAGGTGGCTGTATACTTCTGCTCACGCATTCCGATATAGAAGCGCTGTCCGATTCCCAAGGCTTCGCCGCGGTGCGCCTTATTCCATGGCGCCCAGTACGTCGTCGAGCGAAACGCTCGCAAAGGTTACGGCGTAATCGGCCGTGGCATAGGGGATCAGCAACATCCGGCCGTGCCGAAGAGCGCCGCAGGTATAGACCACATTGGGCACATAGCCTTCCCGTTCGCCTTCGCGCGGCTCGATCAGCGGCTGGCGGAGCCGGCCCAGCACACGCGTCGGGTCCTTGAGGTCCAGCAGAAATGCGCCAATGCAATATTTACGCATGGGCCCCACGCCGTGGCTGAGTGCCAGCCAGCCGGCTTCGGTTTCGATCGGCGACCCGCAATTGCCCATCTGGATGAATTCCCAGGGAAAGGCCGGCTTTAAAAGCACTTGCGCGGTGTTCCAGAAATGCAGATGTTCGGAGAACATGATGTAGATATTCTCGTAGTCCTGCCGGCCCAGCATCGCGTATTTTCCCTGGATCTTGCGCGGGAATAGCGCCATCCCTTTGTTCTGCACGGCCGAGCCGGTCAGGGTAATAAATTTGAAATCGAGAAAATCCGGCGTTTCGAGCAGTTGCGGCTGAATCTGCCTGCCGTCGTAGGCGGTAAAAGTCGCGTAATAAGTTTTCCGGCCGAACTCGTCTTGAAATAGCACGAAACGCGCGTCTTCGATGCCGTTGCTTTGCGCGGGGGTTGCAGGAAACAATACGCGTTCGGACATCGGCGAGTCCGGTTCGAATCGCACTTCATAGTTGGCTTGCGCCAGCACCAGGATTTTTCTGGCCCGAGCCTCCGTTTCCGGATTCGGCGTACGCAGTTGCAGGAGAGCGACGCGGATATGGTTTCGTAGCTCGGACAGCGTGAAGCTTGGCTCTAAGGTTTTGAGCACCTGCTGGCTGAAACCGCCGGCCAGGCCCATCTCTTCCAGCTTGCGCTCGAAGACCGGCTTTTCGAAGCCGGCGTGAGGCGCGGGCGCGGGTTCCACGCAGTAATGGCCGGCGGGGTCGAACGTCAGGTGGGCATTGGCGTCGAGGGTTCCGGTGCGGAAGGTGATGGAGGAGATATGCCCTTCGCCGGTGGATCGCAGGCTGAGAACGAAGCGCAGCGTATCGTTCTTCAAGCCCGTGGAATCGGGGTGTGGCACGATGGATGGATTAAACAAGGCGGCGGCTTCCAGTGAATATTCGTGGCTGAAGCAGGCGCCCAGCAATAATGCGCGTTCCGAGGAAGGCGGTTGGCTGGCGGGCAAATAGGGCTGCACCTCATCAAACCGTTTTTGAAAAAACTCGCGCAGCTTTCGGTGGCGTTTCCCGAAGGAAGCCGACAGCTGCTCCAGCAAACCATGGACTTCCTCTTCCGGCAGCTCCATAATGCGGGCGCAAATGGTCAGCGCACGCTGGTCGCTCATGAAATGAAATGGTCGCAGCAACACCCGGGTGCGGTCGGGATACAATGTGTGGTCCAGGCGTTCGAGGGTAACGGGTTTCATCGTGGGGGTGGGATCTAAGCGGCGAGCTCGGGGAAGGCCGTTACGGTATTTTGCATGAGACGCATCTCCACCAGCGAGAGCAGAAAGGCCAGCGTGGATTCAGCGCCCTGATTGCCGTTCACACGGTCCACGTGCAGGGCGTCGCGACAGCCGCCGGTGCTGGGCGAATATAACTCTAGCCCCAGGTCATTCCAGCCCAGAAACCAGTCAAAGGCGAGTTGGGCCAATTTGTACCAATAAATGTCCGCGGTGACCCGGTACGCGTCAAGACAAGCCGATACCATAGCCTGGGCTTCGATTGGCTGCTGGTCGAAATTGGCGCGTGGCCCCTCGCGCCGGTAAAATCCATTGCTGCCGATGGGCCGTAGATGTCCGTTCTCCGAGGTTTGCACCTCGGCCAGCCAGCGCAAAACCCGCAAGCCGCGGTCCCGCACCGCGGAATCCCCGCTGGACTGCCCACTGAGAATCAAAGCATGGGCCAGTTTGGCATTGTCATAAGCTAGACCATCCTCGCACCACGGCCAGTCAGGCTGCTCAGCTTGGTTGAAAAGTTTTAGCAATTTTGTGGTCAGGTTATCCCGGGCTTGATTCACCGCGCTGTCGCCGCTGAGCCGGCGCAGATAGGCATGGATGCCCAGCAGACTGTATGCCCAGGCCCGCGGCGAAGTAAACTCCAATGCCGCCGGGAGGGCCTGGGCGAACAACTGGCCGGACATGATCTGAAAACTGCGATGGGTCGACCTGCCGACCCCGGTTCCCAGGGCCCAGAGCGCTCGGGCATGACAATCTTCCGATCCATGTTCGTCCCGCCAGCGGCGGTCGAAGCCGAGAAAATTATGAAACCGCTTAGCCTGGGCATCGAAGGCATGATGCAAAAAAGCCGCATAGGTCGTGGCTAGGCCGCGCCAGCGCATGGGTTCTTCTCCCAGTTCGTCGAGCAGGACAGCCAGAATGAAGGCGCGGGCATTGTCGTCGGTGCAATATCCTTCAGAAAAATTGGGCACGGTAAAAATTGCATGTTGTAAAATGCCGGCCCCATCGGTCATGCGCATTAAATGATCGAGTTTGATCCGGGGCAGATCTGGCGGCTGCCGGTCGAGTGTTTTGGTGGCGAAAGATTTACGCGACACCCCCGCTCCCTGCAGTCGGGCCGATTCAAAAGCGCGCAGGTACAACCGCCCGGCCTGAGCCCAGATCATTTCGCGGCCCAAGAGATAGGCGTTTTTGCGCATGGCATGGCGCCGGGAGGGGTCGCGCAGCAATCCCCGCACTTCGCCGGCAATTGCGGCGGAATCGTTAAACGGTACCAGCACGCCGCGCTCCTCGGCCAAAAGCTCGGCCGCGTGCCAGTAAGGTGTGGAAACCACAGCTTTGCCTGCGCCAAAGGCATAGGCGAGTGTGCCGGAGGTGATTTGAGCCTCGTTGAGATACGGAGTGATGTAGAGGTCGGCGGCACCGATGAATTCCTTTAATTCCTCCAGCTCGACAAAGCGGTTATAAAAAATAACGCTTTTCTCAATCTTGTTTTTTTTAGCGAGAATCTCGAGGCTAAGCCGGTAGGCCTCACCGTGTTCGCGCAGTTCGTTCGGATGCGTCGCGCCCAGGATAATATATACGACGTCGGCGAACTCCGCCAGAATGGCAGGTAAGGCCTGCAGCACGTTTTCGATGCCTTTGTTCGGCGATAACAGCCCGAAGGTCAGCAACACGGTTCTGCCCTCCACGCCAAACTGGTCCTTGTAAAAGTTCGGGTCCACAAAGGGAATGTCGGGAATGCCGTGGGGGATAAAATCAATTTTGTGCTCGGGCGCCTGGTAAACTTCCTGCATCATTTGCCGCGCCCGCTGGGTCATCACCACCACCCGGGCCGAACGCGCGATCAGCTCCAGCATCACGCGCCGCTGATCGGGGCTGGGTTCGCGCAGCACGGTATGGAAGGTGGTGACCAGCGGTGGGTTCAGTTCCCGCGCCAGCGCCAGCACATGGCCTCCGGCCGGCCCGCCGAAAATTCCAAATTCATGTTGTATGCAGGCTATGTCTACATTGCTGAGGTTGATGAAGTCGGCGGCTTGCTGATACGAAGTTACGTCCTGCTCCTCAATTTCGAAGCGCACCGCATCCGGATAGGCATATCCGCCGGGCAGGTCGTTGACTGCCACGGCAAGGCACTGGATTTCGGGACGATACGCAGCAACCGAGGTCAGCAGGTCCGAGGTGAAAGTAGCAATACCGCATTTGCGCGGTAGATAATTTCCGATAAATGCGATTTTATGGATGTTAGATTCGATGATTATGCCATCCCTGGCGCCGGCACCCCGGCCCTCTGCTGGTTAATTTATGATCAGAACCCTGGAGTAAGCGAACCAAGCCATGCTGAAGTAGTAAGGACACCGCGCAGTGCACGGATGGCAAAATCGAAGATTTTGCAAAAGAATGCCGTATTGGAGGGTTCCGAGCGACATAGCATGCAACGGCAATTCCTTGAGTCACCCCCCCACGTGCATGCTGCGGATAGAGCTGAGAAGGCCGAAGGCATTGAGCAGCCACAAAATCAGTACAATGACCACCACGGCGTTTAAAATCGCCTTGATCGGGCCCGCCATGGGGATATAGGTGTTAATGAGCCAGAGCAGTACGCCCACCACAATCAACACCAAAATGACATGAATGAGAGGCATAGTTATGTGTCCTTTCGTAAATCTAATGTGACATTTAATGCATGCGGTAGACGGTCGCGCCGCTGGCACCGCGGCCTATAACCGGCCCAGGAGCAGCAGAATAATCAGCACCACCAGCACCAGGCCCAGCCCGCCGCTCGGAAAATAACCCAATATGGTGCTTTTCCCGTGCGCGCCATGCAATTACAGTTGGCCTTCGCTGAGTTTCAAGATGCATGATCATGGCTCCTTGCCTTGCGCCGGCCGGTGCGGAGTGACAGTCCCGTGCCGGCGCGAACGAAACAACTAATGAACTGCCGGAAGGACGGGCGAAGCTTGCAGAATTTCCCGCTCCGCGCGCAGCCAGTTCTGTAGCTCAGAACTGTCCGGATGGGTTTGAAATAGTTCGTAGGCCCGCCGCCGGATACGGTCCGCTAGCCCAGGTTCCTGTGCCGCCAGGGCGTTTGCCGGTCCATGGCGGTGGGTTGCGTCATGATTGTGTTGATGCGGTTTGTGTCCCATGGTTAGGTTCTCTTTCTTTCAATGGTTGGATGCATGAATTGTGTGGTTGCATGCTTGTTCATTTGGACTTTCGTCGTGCCGGCCAGGTCGTTTCGCCAAGCGAAGCGAGATCGCAGGAAAAGCGGCTCCGCCGCAAGGCCGCCGCACCACTCTCCATAGTTGAAACTTTGGTCTTGCCTGCCGCGGCGGCCTTGTGGACATCGGTGCTAAGCCGGGCGGAGTAGTTAGTCGCCCGGGCGTATTACCGGCGCCAACGGGAATATCCCCAACCGCCGCCGCCGAGCAAAAATACCACCAACAGAACAATTAAAAGAGTATCCATATCTCACCTCGTGCCCTGAACATCGAAAATCGCGCTGCGCGGCGCCGAAACCGATTCGCTGCCGCTTTTGCGGCCTGCCTGGCTAAACCACGCGCTTAAGCTCGGGAACATGTGCCGCTACGGGCTCGCTCCGCACATAACTGGCGCTCGCTTCCCCAGTGGCGGAAATGTCCTGGGCCCCCGTCCGCGTCATAATCTCCCGGGCGCGTTGGGTCCCCTCTATGTTTTCGGCATGCACCGAAAGCAACATCCCGCCCGCCTTGACCCGCACTTCATACCGCTCGGCGTCGTGTTTGGGGATCCCCAGGCCGACCAGCCCGCCCGTGATTCCGCCCACCGTGCCGCCCACGCCCACCCCGGCCAGCGCCGCCATCAGCGGACCGGCGGCGATGAACACGCCCAGCCCCGGGATGGCCAGGGCGCCGATGCCCACTAGCCAGCCCAGCGTTCCGCCCACGACCGCGCCGGTGCCTGCGCCGGTCATCGTGCCTTCGGGCGCGTGCGTGCCTTTGTCATGAGCGAATTTTTTGCCGCCGGCTTTTTCGGGAAACAACACGGAGATATTCGCATTGCCGAAACCGGCCTCTTTCAGAAGGTCCACCGCATTCTCCACGCTGGAATAATCGGGATAAATGCCTAAAATGGCTGATTTTTTGTCTGACATGGCTGAATTCTCCTGTTAAAATTTGACCTCATACTGCCTGATTCAATATGGGCTGGATCGTTATACACCGCTGTACAATTTTGCTCATGCACAGGGCGGCATAATCCAGCGGATCTTTCTTGCAGGAAAGCCGCAAAAATTTCGCCGCGCAAGCGAGAGCCGATGTAGCGGGGCCGGGAGGGGGCCAGCCGGTCGGATACAATAACTTGTTTGCTGAATGCGCAAAAACCGCAAACGAATCAGCCGTCAATTTCCCGGACAGGATTCAGGCAGAGATGAACTACGACAGCATCATTCGCGACAGTTTTAAAAGCAGCCTTGCCGTCAAGCAAGCGGCGCTAGAGCAGCTGCAGCGGCCGCTGGTTGTCGCCGCCGAGCGGCTGGTGGCCACCTACCGCGCCGGCAATAAAGCCCTGTTCATGGGTAATGGCGGCAGCGCGGCCGACGCGCAGCACCTGGCCGCCGAATTTGTCGGGCGTTATCGCCTGAACCGGCGGGCGCTGCCGGCGCTGGCGCTGCACACCAACACTTCCTCGCTGACGGCAATCGGCAACGATTTTGGCTATGAGGCCAGCTTCCTGCGCCCGTTAGAGGCCCTGGCGGCGCCGGGCGACCTGGTGGTTGCAATCAGCACGTCCGGCAATTCGCGCAATATTTTGGCTGCACTCGATTGGGCGCGGCAGCAGCGCCTGAGCACCCTGGGCCTGACCGGGGCCGGCGGCGGGGCTATGGCCGCCAAAGTCGATATTCTGCTGGCGGTGCCCTCCGATGATACGCCCCGGATACAGGAATGCCATATTTTAATCGGACACGTGCTCTGCGAAATCGTCGAGCGGGCGTTGTTTTCGCCAGCATCTTGACGGCAAAGCGCCGCTCAGCTTGACCGATGCAAACGTTTCTTGCCGGCCGTCCTTAAGAAATTACCCCCGCCATCGGCGGCCAACACTCGCGCCCGCATCCGGCCATCGCCGCGCCAGTTATGGCGGCGCTATGGTTTTAACTTGCGGCCTCAACTTCAGGCGGTGCTTTTAGCCGGCGGGATGGATTGACGATACCAGTCAATGGTTGCGCGCAAGCCGGCTTCGATATCGACCAGCGGTGCATAGCCGAGATCGCGCCGGGCGGCCTCGATATCGGCGAGTGAATCGCGCACGTCGCCTTCGCGCTCGGGAGCATACAGCGGCGGCCGATCGACGCCGAGCGCACGCGCCAGAAAGGCATACACCCAGTTGAGCGTGACGCGCCGGCCGCAGCCCAGGTTATAGACCTTGCCGGGGGCGCGGGGCGAGTGGCGCGCCAGCAGGTTGGCGCTGACGACGTTATCAATAAAAATAAAATCGCGCGAAGTTTCGCCATCTCCAAAAATGGTGCAGGGCTCGCCCGCCAGCAGGCGGGTAATGAAGATAGAAAGCACGCCGGAGTAGGGCGAGTCCGGATCCTGGCGCGGCCCGAAGACATTGAAATAACGCAGGCTGACGGTCTCCAGGCCATAAACGGCGGAATAGACCGCGCAATAGGATTCGCCGGCGAGTTTGGCGGCGGCATAGGGCGAGCACGGGTTCGGGAGCATCGATTCGGTCTTGGGCACGCCGGGGGCATTGCCGTAGGCGGAAGAAGAGGCGGCATAGAGGAAGCGACGGACGCCGGCCTGGCGCGCGGCTTCCAGCATGACCAGGGTGGCCGTGGCGCAGGCGCGATGGCTTTCCAGCGGCTGGCGAAGCGAGCGCGGCACCGAGGGCAGCGCGGCCTGATGGAAAACGTAATCGGCGCCCTGGCAGGCGCGCCGGGCGGTGTCGGCATCGGCGGCATCGCCTTCGATTAACTCGACCGCAAGCTGGCGTAGGTTGTCGCGCTTGCCGGTTGAGAAATTATCAAGCACCCGCACCCGTTCGCCGCGCTCCAGCAGGGCGCGGCATAAGCTAGAGCCGATAAAACCGGCGCCGCCGGTCACCAGATTCAGGATTGCAGGCATCAAAAAGCCTTTCCGGATGCAAGGCTGGCAAAAACCGCAAAACTTTACGTTATCACGGGCGTCCGTGCCGGCCGGCCAGGAGTTTGCGCGCGGTAAATTAATCAGTTTCATCCGCTCAAGCGGCGCAAAGCTTATGGGGTTTACAGGGACGGCGCAGGGTGATTTTATGCCGCAGGGCGGTAAGTTTTCCGCAAAATGCGCGCAGCCGGTAAGCGCCGGCTTTTCCCCGGGAAATCACCCGACTTCCCCTCTGGCCGGCGTCGAAGAAAAAATGTAGCGGTTAGCTCAAATTTTAAACTTTGCGGGCGGCATACGCAGAACGCAAGCGGAGCAGCACCACGCCAAAGGACATGGTGCGGCCCGGCCGCCGCGGCCTAGGCGGCTTTACGGGTTTTCCTGCATCCAGTTTTTAAAAAGGCGGCGGACAAACTGGCGCACGGCGGCAAGCAGCGAGCGCCAATCGAATATCGTGAAAGCGCTGGTAGGCTTGGTGAATTCAGCCGGGCTGGCGCACGGCGTTATCGAGCAGTTCGCTCCGTGCGCTGGCTGAAGGCTCTTTCTCCCGCCTCGTAGAGAGGGGGCGTGGCGACTGTGGGCAGGCTAGCGGGGTCGGTCAAGCTTGGTTGCGACGGCTTAAAGCTGAGGCTTCGCATGGCGGATCAACCGGCAGGCCGAAGCAGAATTATTGATTCAAGCCAGTTTTAATGATTGAATTGAATGACTGAATCGGCGGCCAAGACGCACTGTCAAGCTCGGGTACGTCCGTTCTTATTAAGTAAGGTTGAATGACAGTTGATACAAGAATGTTAATTTGATCAGTGGAATATAAGATTACGCGGAATGGCCGGCAACCGTCTGGAAGACAACAAATCCTTTACTGCCTTGAGGTTATGATCCCAGACTCGGCGGAGGTGTCAAACTGACTCCCCCTCACGGCGAACTATTCCATAATGAAATTCAAATGATAATAAATGAATTGACTAGCCTATCAGTTGAATGACTATAGTATTCCAAGTTATTGCGCCACTATGGAAACGTGTTTTAGTTCCACTATCAGAACGCTATCCGCGGTCGAGTATATACGGCCGCTGCGGGGCGGTTCGCAGCCGCATCTGCTGCGCGCCGATGATGACCATTTTTATGTGGTGAAATTTCAAAACAATCCCCAACACCGCCGGATTCTCGCTAATGAATTATTCGCCACCCGGCTGGCGCACGCCATCGGCTTGCCCGTGCCGGAGTCGGTCATCCTCGATATATCGGCGGAGCTGATTCAATCTACCCCCGGTCTGAGCCAGTATCGGGGCCAGCCAACCGAGCCCTGTCCCGCAGGCCTGCATTTTGGCTCGCGGCTGCCCACCACCGATCCGCGCTGCCCGATCTATGATTATTTGCCCGACCCTGGCTTGGAACTTATCGCCAACCTGCGGGATTTTTGGGGCATGCTGGCCTTTGATCAATGGACCTGCAACTGCGATAGGCGGCAGGTCATTTTCTGCCGCGAGCACCCCTGTCGGCCGCTGCGAGTTTATATGATCGATCAAGGTTTTTGCTTTAATGCCAATTACTGGAACTTTCCCGATAGTCCGCTGCGGGGAATATATGACCGAGCTATAGTCTACGCTGGAATGAGCGGTATCGGTTCTTTCTCGCCCTGGCTGGAACGCATAGAAGGCATTTCCATATATCAGCTGTCGGAAGCGGCCAGCCGGATCCCGCCCGAATGGTACGAGCACAATACGGCCGAGCTGACGCTGCTGGTCTCTCAACTTGATCGTAGGCGGCTAAGGCTACGCAGTCAGCTTTCGGCGCTCATGGCTAAGCTGGGGCTTATCATGCAGATAGCTGGAGCCGCCCAGGGAAAAGCAACGGGTGAACATAAAATGCTGATGCCGGCAGCAATACCGTACCCCGCTAACTTTCCAGACCCGACCCATAGGCCGCTTTCAGGAATCAGACTTTAAAAAGCTGACGGATATCAAGTTGAATCTAGTTGACTTCCCTTTGAAATAATGGTTATGGTTGACATACTTTCAAGCATCGGTTCAAGGGGTGGTACATGGGGCTCAGGTTTGAAAGTTCAAATGCTGAAGCTGAGGGCTATCGTTTTGGTCAATTTTATCTGGACCATCAAAATCATCTTTATCGAAATCAGAATCGCGTCCACATTCAACATCAGTTGGGAATTGTTTTAAGACGATTACTTGAAACTCCGGGCAGGCTGGTATGCCGCCAGAGCCTGATTCAACTTCTCTGGTCCGAAAAGGTATATGTAAATTTTGAACACTGTCTTAGCTCCATTATGAACCGCTTGCGTGCCACCTTGGGGGAATCCGGCTTATCCCCAAGATACATCGAAACTATACCGCATCAGGGCTATAGCTTTATAGCCCAGGTGGTTAAAACCAACCCAGCGCAGGAAAGCCGCCGGCATCCGCCGGAAACCCGCCTGCGCCCATCGGCTCTCGTTGCCTCGTTTGACGTCTCAGGCTATGCGCTTAAAACCGCGAAAATTCTTAAGCAATTTGAAATTCAATACCTGCAATCTCAGGCTGGAAATCAGGCTGGTCGACTGAATACGATGATCCGCCTGCTGTGCCAATGCCATTACCAGCTGACCTGCTTGGCGCAACAGCATGCAGCGATATTGCATATGTTGCCCCACGATTGGGCGTTACATAAAATCAGGCCTTGGATAGTGCTGGAAGAAAGCAATATCGAGCGGCAATACATGAATGAAGAGCAGGTCATGAACGATCAATTGGTAAATTTTCGCAGTGCGCTCGCCAACAATTTTGCGGAGAACATGCTCAAAAGCCTGCATCCGCAGGGTGACGACCCCGGCAGCCCGCAAGCTCAAGCCTTAACTTTAAAAAATCCGCCGCTTCATTGGGGAGGCTGAAGCCGGGCACGCCGCCGGGTTGAAACGCAACCACGGATCAGGCGACCGGGGCTCCATGAGATGGACCTAATGTGCCGGCTTGAACGGAGCCAAAATCCGGGCGGAAAGCCGGGACTGGAGGCTGTTGAGACGCTTAAGCTGTCCGGTTTTATATTGCAGGTAAGGCCGTTGCGGTGTCACCTGGAAAGGCATTTTTTCCGCCGCCGACATCAGGCTGATCGGCGGGGTTTTGAGCAAGCTCAAGCCATCGCTCCAGGGACTGAGCTGGAGCCGGCTGCCGAGCGGCAAGGCTTCAATCTGCTTGACCGAGGCGAATTCCAGCGGCGGTGCGGCTTTGAGCAGCGGTTGGAGCCAGGCCGCGGAATGGCTGGCCGGCTGCTGCTTGACCAGCGGTGCGCTGATGATTGCGCTGCCCATCAAGTGCGGCAGCGCCTTAGCCCGCGCCCGCATCGCTTCCAGGAACAAACCCACCTGTCCCAACTGGTTTTTATAAGGCGAGCGTTGCATCAGCGCCACGGTTTCACGGTCGATTTTGGATTGCTCCATGCGGCCCAGGCGCAACTGGAACTTTTTAAAGACCTGATCGTTGGGAATCAGCATGCGGTCGAAGAAAGCGAACTTGGTGTCGATCGGCTCGCCCTTGACGATCGCGGCCAGGCCGCGCGCCAGCATCAGCGCCAGCGAAGGCTCGTCGGGCAGCACATCGATTAAGCCGCGGCTAAGCACGATGGTGTGGCCGATGCTGAACGCCACCAGCGGCGTGACCAGCAGCACCCGGCAGCGCACCGCCGGCTCGATATTGAGATGGTTGGTGATTTCCAGGTTGTTGACCACGGTTTCGAGCATTTTATCGACCGGGCCGGGAGGCGCCAGCATGCCCGCCTTTTGCAGCCTGTGCAGCACGTTGTTTTCGGCTTCACGCTGCCACAGCCGCTCCGCCTCAATCGGGGAATAGCCGTCGCTGGAGCTGGCGTGATCTTTGACCGCGCCTTCCACGATCATCTGCGAGGCGGTGGATGCGCGGCGGCGGCGATTGAGCTGATAGCCCCAGATATGGGTCTCGGCGGCAAAACGCGCATGCCCGGCAAAACCGAACAGGCTGGTGCCGCGCAGGTCGGATTCTTCGCTATAGACGAAGGTGGGCACCCACAGGCCGGGCCGGACATTTACCCGCCAACTGTCGAAATGGAAGTAGCGGCCGAAGGTCATTTGCGGCACGAAAGTGCCATTGAAGCGCACCAGATGATCGTGGCGCGCCTCCACCCAGATGCGTCCGAGAAACGCGCCTTTGATTCCATGCCGCGGCCGCACGTTGAAAACGTAACAGCGCACGTTGCCGAGAAATTCCTGCCGGATGTAGCGGAAGCGATACGAGCCCGGGTCGAAACGCGAGGGATCGGGAAACAGCATGGAGACGAAACCGGCGTTGAGAAAATGCATGCTGTAAAAGCTGGCCAGATAGGTATCCAGCGGGTTCAGCGGGTCCAGCCGCTGAACGAGCTGCTTTTTCCAGTTGGCGGGCGGCTTTTGCAGATAGGAGTCGTCTTTCTCCAGGGCTTGGCGGTAATCCAGTTGGCCGAGATAGTAATGGTCTTTCACCGGCACATTGCCCAGCTTGGGATCGGGGCGCAGATTCTGGATATAGGTTTCGACGATGGGGTGGTACTTGCGCAGGCGCAGCACCAGTCCGCGTTCTTCTACGACCATTGCCTTGATCACCGACTGCGCGCTGACGGCGTGCGACGAGGAGGAGGTGGCGGGAGGCGCCGCCGCCAGCCCCCAAGACGGAGCCACGAGGCAGCCGCCTAGCAGAAACAGGATTCGACGCATGATGAACCTCTCAACGGACCAGGCGAAAACGAATGCGTATGCGCGCGGCGAAATCCACCGGCTGCCCGCGGCGGCGGGCGGGACGAAAGCGTATGCTGCGGGCGGCGGCCATGGCGGAGCCATCCAGCCCGGCGCCCAGTCCGCGCACCACCCGCAGCACGCGCACCCGGCCGCTGGCCAGAAAGATGACCGAGAGCCAGATATCGCCCTCAAGATGCCGTGCGCGCGCGGCGGCGGTGTAGGCCGGGTGGGGCTTGAATAAAATCACTACCGCGCGGGTCGGCGGCGGCGTCTCGGCGGCGGTGCGTGGCTGGGGCGCGGCGGCGGTTTCCGTCTGTCCAAAGCCGGCGCCCTGCACCTGGCCGCGCGGCCTGCCGCCGCCCGCCGCGCCCATGCCGCTGCCAAACCCTATGCTCGCCACCTGTCCGGCTGCGCCCCGGCGTCCGCCTTGCCCATTCCCCCGCCCCGCGCCTTCCGGCAGGCTGAATTGGCCTAGCGCCATCACATGGCCATGCGCACGGCCTGGCCCGCGCGCGCCCGCGGGGCTGCCAAAGCCCCCGGTCTGCACCCGGCGCGGATCGAGCGTGTGCCGGGTTGTGGGTGCGCCCAGAAACATGCCGGTGCGTAATAGACGCGGCTGGTGGACGGCGCTCGCTGCGGCCATGGTGTTATCGAAATGCACCGGCTGGATGGCCGGCTGCGGTTGGGGCAGCGCTATATGCGGCAACAGCGGTGCCGGCGCTTTCATCACCAACCGGCGTGGCCGCAGCAGCGGGCGCGGCGGTGCGGATAGGCGCGGATGCGCTAGAGAAAATAAAGAAGGCCGATAATCGGACGGGTGCGGCCGCAAGCGGACAATAATAGAAGGTTGCGTCTCAATATTTATTTTGGCGGGCGGCGGCGGGATGAAAAGCAAGCTATCGTATTTTGTATAAAGTATCTGGTTAGAAGAAATATTTTTCCCTAAATATGCGGCAATAAATATTATTCCTAATTGCATGAATAGACTGATTCCATAACTATTCCAGGATATCCGCCGGTTTTTAATAGGCGCAAATGATGGCATAACCAGCATCCGTGCGGCCGCGGTTTAGACGGTACGAGAAGTTCCAGCTCATGGACGCAGTGGCGGATGGCGTTCAAGCCCGGTGAAAGGGCGGATGGAGCTGGCGGAACAGGCTGGCTGCCTCGCGGCCTGATGAGCAATCCTTGTCGAAGGCGATCGCTTAGTGCCCCCTCGGGCAATTTGCAGCATGGGAGTATCTTCCGACAGGTTCATGGACAAGGCAAGAAAACGGAGGAAGGAATGCTGCGGATCATCAGCATCCGCGCGCCGATAGCCTCGCCAAACATTTCCTTCACCATCGATAAAATTTCGCAGCGATTGCCGGCCAAAGCGTTTTATATAATTTTTCAGATAAGCATCGAACCTTTTCCAACCTGCGGCGGTGGAAGGAAAAATGGAGTAGCCTTGTTCATCCTTCCGATAGCCGGGCACTCGTAAATTGCCTGGATTATGGTCGCGGGATGAGCGGGAATGGATCATGTCAGGGCGAATTAAGTCTCCTTCGCGGTTCCAGGCAAAACCCTGGTAGCGGGCAATCCAATCGGCCAATCGCTGCAATCCGGATTCTTGGCAGCCTCTAAATTGGTTTGCACCGCCATGGGCAGGGCTGAAGGCCGATTGAGCAAGCGGCCGATAGGAAGAGGCGGGTTGAGGTACGGCGGCCTGGGCCTTGCTGGCTTGATGCACAAAGCGGCCGCCATGAGAAACAGCAGCTTGGGCCGATAGGATAAGATGAGCTATAAGGACTATGGCAATCAGGTAAACTGATCTCATATTGGCAATAAGATTCATAAAACATTTAACATACAATATAATGACCTCTCAATGTGTACTAATGGCCGCATCCATTTAAAATCAAAGATTGAGTATGGTAGGCGAAAGGGTCATTGATATTTTTCCCGGTACAGACACAACTACGGGTGCCGCCGCCAATCTTTGCGGTATCGGCTAATCGGTGGAAATTCGAGATGATGCAGGCATCGATTCACCTGACCGCTTTTGGGCTGAAGCGCTCGAATATATTCGCGGTGGAATGGGGAGAAAAGCTGATCGAGTTGGGCAGTTTTGCCGGCCTGCTCTATCCCAACCTTGTAGCGCTGGGTTGACAAAAGCGGAGCCGAAACCGAATGCAGCGTGGGTGACGGAGAGGTCGAGTCAGGACGAAACAATTGTTCCGTTCAGAGCGCTTTTCCGAAGGCGGAGGGATGATGTGTGCACGATACATAAACCGTTAAAGATAATTGGGGCGACGTTTCCGCAGTGCCGCAAAACGGTCAGGCACTGCTGGGTTTGAGGATCGGATGCGGAAAAAGGTCAATCTGGAAACTTGGACGCTACTTCCGCCGACCGGCGAAATCATCCGCGAGCCGGATTATGAAACCTTACTGAAACAACGCCAAAGATTTTATCGCGTTTAAAAACGCTTATAGCGCGGGAAGACGTCGTTCGGATTATCGTTTCGGGCAAAATCGGCGCGAGACGGATTATCCTTTTGAGGCAATCGCAACATTCTCGCGTAAATATTGATATCACTGACAGCTTCAATATGTGTCACGCTGATCGGCTTCTGCGTGAGTATGGCCTGTGTCTACAGCCTGTTTGCGGTTATCTTTCGCGATATCTTTCCGACTTCGTTTCGGAATGCTGCGAGCGGTGTGGGTGTGTACTTCAAAGCTGCGGTGGCCACATGGCGATGGCGCCACGGAAGGCATCGAGGCGGCGAGAAGTTCTTTCAGCGAGTTGCCGGCTACGAGGGCAGCCTCCAGCCGCTCTTCGCCGAAAAAATCCTGGTGGGCGCCTTCCACTTCGGTGAAAAGCAGCAGCCGGTCGCAGGCACTCTGGGGGTCGAGGAGGACGAGGATGCAGGTGGTATTTATCCTTGCTCAACTGCTGGCAAAAGTGATGGTTTGTGGGGGCGGCCACCGCGAACAGGGAAGCGCTGGCGAGTAGTTGCGCATAGACATGCACTGCAGCAGCGCGGCGAGAATCGTGGCGGGATTGCCCTTGCCGGCGACATCAATCAGCACCGCATAGAGCTGATCGCCGGCCGCCAGCGCGTCGAAAAAATCGCCGCCGATGCTGGCACGGCTGGCTGCTGCCGCGCAGGGCGATTCCCGGCAGCGCTAGCAAATCGACTAGCAGCCGCTGATGCTGGATATCAGCCGCAATCGCCAGTTCCTGCCGCATGCGGCGGGCCTCGCGCTCCGGATTGATCGTTGCTCATTTCCAGGAGCGGAGCCTCTGATGCCGTGCCATGTTTATATGACACGCTGGCGCTGAGCAAGTGGTATGGCATAGAGCACTTTCTTTATGACGTGTATAAGCTGGAATTTTTATAAGAGCAAACAGGTATTCGAAAAAATCGTTGGCAGTTGAGATATAGCAATTGAACTTTAATGTATATGTCGAAGGTGATGATCTCAATGGACCCTACGGGGTGAAGGAAACTCGGCTAAATGGTCGGCGATGAACAGTACACCACAACTATGGTCCTACCAGTGGCCAGGTGGCCGCGATTCTGCGACGGCATGCCCATGCCGCTGTCGCGATAGCTAAGCCGGATTGCATCTGCACGGTTTACCGTTTTCCGACTTCTCGCGCTGCTAAGCGATTAATGTATCTTCGTATTCCGTTGTGCGGCACGCAGCCGCTTTACCGTGGCGAATTCTGCTTGCGCGGCGGGGATCTGCCCGGCAGCGGCCAGCAAGCGTCCGAGCAGGTAATGCGCGGCGGCATCATTGGGATCGAGCGCGAGCGCGGCGCGGATTTCGTGTTCGGCGCCGGCCGATTGATGCAGCCGCCAGTCGGCCTGCGCCAACTCTAAATGCGCCGGCTCATCCTGAGGTGCGAGCCGCAACGCCTGCTCCAGCCGCCGTGCCGCACGCTGGGTCTCGCCCGTCTGCAGTTCCTGCGCAGCCAGCAGCTGGTAGCCTCGATAGTCCTTCGGTGCCTGCAGGATCAGGGCGCGATAATCAGCCACGGCCGCCGCCGACTCGCCCAAGGCCTGATGACACAGTCCGGCCAGCGCCAGCGCGCGCGGCTGCGCCAGAAGCGGTTGAAGGCTGGCGAGTGCGGCGCGATTGCGCCCGAGGAAATGTTCCGCCTGCGCTTGAGCCAGCCGCACTGCGGCAATTGCATCGGGTTCGCGCGCCCGGCGCAGTCCGCGCTTATAAGCCGACAGGGCACGGTGGTAATAGGAGTTTGCCGCATAAAAATTGCCCAGGTCTATATAACTTTGCGGGTCGGAGGGGGCGAGCTGCACGGCTCGGCTAAAAGCGTCGAGAGCGCGGTTCAAATGCTTCTGCTCGGCTTCCACGTTGGCCAGCAGTCGCACGGCTTCGAGGTGCGCGGGCCATCGTTGAAGCATTGCCTGCAGAGTGGTTGCGGCCCGAGTCCATTCTTTTCGCCGCGCTTGGGTTAATGCCAAATAGAAGGGCGCCGCCGGATTTTCCGGATTCGCCGACGCCGCCAGCCGGAACTCCAATTCGGCGCGGCGCATGCGCCGCAGCCGGGCGAATAGCATGCCGATCATCAAGTGTCCGCGAGCGCGGCGCGGCTCGATTTCGCTGAGCCGTATAAAGCTGCGCAGCGCAGCATTCGGCTGGCCGGCGCGCATTTGCAGTTGGCCCAGCAGCAGCAGCGGATCACCCCAATCCGGCTCGATCGCGGCGGCTTGGCGCAAGCTGGCAATGGCGGGCGCGGTCTCGCCCGCCGCGGTCTCTTGCTGAGCCCGGTGCCAGGCCTGTTCGGCCAAACGTAGATGCATGCTCGATCGATGCGTGCGGTCCAGACGCGTGGCCGCGGATTTCACCGGCGGCAGCGATATGGATTGTCCTATGGCACCGGCTTGTCCTATAGCCAGCCAGAGCCCCATAATGCCGATTGCGTACACTGCTTGGCGCATTTTTTTAAGGCTTTGAGCATAAAGCATTAACGGCCAAGTCGGATAGTTGTTCGTGTCCGAGTGCGCAGGCCGAAGAGCGGACTGCCTGCCAGGGGCAGCGCCTATTAACGACAATCCCGCAAAGCGGGATCGGCAGCCATGAGTTTTCATCCGTCGCAACGGACCCGATTTCGGCCGGACACTTGCGAAAGCGTTGGCGCATAAAAATAAAAGCGGCCAAGCCGCTTCTAAATACCGCGCGCTTGTCATTTTCCGATTTAACCGCGACAATCAATCGACGTCAACAGATATGCGATTCTGGCGGCACTTCGGGAAGCTGATGAGCGGTGTATACCTGGTCTTGCTCATACCGGCCGCCGGCCAGGCAGCCCACCCTGCTGCATCTTCGTCCGAAATGGCGGCGCTGCGCCAGATCGCGGCGAGCTTGCGAGAAAAAAAATTGCCTCAGGCGCGGAGCCAGATTGCCGCCCTGATTGCCACGCATCCGCGGCAGGAGCGGCTGCGCTTCACGCTCGGCCTGCTGTTGGCGCGCGAACAGGATTTTCGCGATGCGGCGAGGCAGTTCACGGCAGCTCTGCGGCTGCGTCCTAGCTACGATGCCTGGTACAACCTGGGCTTATGCGATTCTCAGTTGCAGCGCTGGCGGCAGGCGCATGATGCCTATTTTCAAGCGCTCGACCTTCGTCCTCAGGCCTTCGACCCCAATCTGCGCTTAGGAATGGGCTACCTTAATCAGCATCGCGCCTGGCGCGCCATCCCCTGGCTATATAAGTCGGTGGGCGAGCAGCCTCAAAATCAGCAAGCCTTATTTTTACTGGGCGAAGCTTTACTGAAACAGCATTTTTACAATAGCGCGGTGCGGATACTCGAACGCTTAGTCGCGATTCAGCCAAAAAATGCGCGCGCGATCACTTTGCTCGGCACCACGTATGCCTCGTCTGCCAAATATGCCAAGGCGTTGGCGGAATTTCAACGTGCCACCCGCCTGGCGCCCAATGCGCCCAATCTATACGTCAGCGAGGCGGAAATGGAAACTACCCTCGACCAGGATGCAGCGGCGCTGCGCGACTTCCATCGCGCTTTGAAATTACGTCCTGGCTACGCCCTAGCCTGGAGCGAGCTCGGCCGGCTGGAACTGCGCCTGGGACAGTATGCGCGCGCCGAAACCAGTCTGCGCCGCGCGCTGCGACTGCAGCCGGGCGATAGCGAGCCGGCTTTCAATTTGGCGAAAGTGTTGATCAGTCGCCGGGATTTTAAGGGTGCACTACGTCTGATCGTGCCGCTGACCACGGCCCAGCCGCGGCGGGCCAGCTACTGGTATTTGCAGTCGCGGGCGTTGGAGGGTCTGGGCCGTTCCCATCAGGCCGCCGTTGCCCTGACGCGTTTCAGCCGGCTGCGCAGCTTGACCACCGGCAAAGCCACCTTGCTTCACCCGGCGGATTACATTCATTAAAACCGCTTCCGGGTTTCCTGGTGTGCGGATATCCTCCCACGCTTGCGTGCATCTCGCCTTGCGGTACGCGCTCCCTATTTATCGCAGCTCATCAGGCTTATCCGTTTACAGCTCGTCCCCGGGATGCGGATTCTGCATATTGGAATGAAGGGTGGGTTTCCACTTCGTTAATTTCTGCCAGCTGGCGGCAGTGAAGACGCCATACAGTCCAGGGTTATCACGCATGTGTTGCAAGTTGCGGTAGCCGGCCGCCAACGCTGCAATCACCATGGCCCGCGCCTCCGCCGCCTGGTGTAACCCGGCATAAATCAGGGCGCAGGTATAAAGCATTTCTCCGTTCTGTCGTGCCGACGGCAGCGCCTGCGCTAGTTCTTTTTGCGCCGCTGCCGTATCGCCCAACTGCATATTGGCCAGCGCCAGCGAAAGCAGGCTGATCTCGCCGCTCTGTTGCGGCAGCGAAGCCGTGCCCCACGTTCCCTTGCTGGCCACCCGCCGCAGCCGCAAAAAAACCTGTCGTGCCGCCGCCCGCTCGCCGGCCTCTTTCAGGGCCACGCCCTGGTAATACATAGAGGGCAGATCGTGATGCGGGCTGAGTCGGTAGGCCTGGGCGAAATCGTTTGCCGCCCTTCGCTCTTGCCCCGCAGTGAGTGCCAGCCAGCCTTGCAAATGCCAGGCATTCCACCAACCGGGATCCAGGCGCAACGCCTCGGAAACCAGCCTTCCCGCCGTGCGTCGCTGCCCGGCGAAATAATAGCCCCAGGCCAATTCCGCTAACAGCACGCCGTTTTTCAAGGCTTGCGCTTGCGGCTTGATTTCGGCATAGATGGCCAGTGCCCGGCGGCGGCGGCGGATGGCGGCGTACATCCGCCCCAGCCAGTAGCGGTGTTCCAGGTAGCCTTCGCCGTGTTTGCTGGAACGTAATTGCTCGGCGGCGCGAAGATGGGCAATGGCGCGATGATATTCCCCCAGTCCCTGATACAAGCGTCCCAGCTCATCATCCAGATTGGCGCGGTAAAAAGCGGCGAATTCCGTGTCTTTGGCATAGCCTAAGCCCAGCTTGATGCCACGCTGCGCATCCCCTGCAGCCCAATAAGCGTGTACCAGATCAATCGGCACGCCTTCCGCCAGAGAAAAATCGGGATATTGCCGCTGTAGTTGACGCAAGCTGGCCAGCCGCTGCTGGATCGGCCAATCGCGCCTCATCCGGCCATCAATCAGCAGCCGTACCGGCTCTGATAATGGAATGCCGGTAGGCAGTGGCGGAGCCGCGGTGGTGAGAGGGAAATCCCACAAACGTTCCTGTTGCCGCACCTGGCTGAGATGCAGGTAGGCCAGCGCGAAATTGGGATCGAGCCCCAAAGCTTTGTGAAATTCCTCCCCGGCACGCAGGAGTTGCTGGCGGCTGCCATCGGCCTGCGCATCCAGACCGGCCAGATAATGCTGATAAGCGGCCAGTGAGCGGGTGGGGAAGATCCTGGTTCCCGGCGCCGCCGGGGTTTCGCGCAACGTGCTGCGAATGCGCCGGCAGAGCCGGTCCACAGTATCGAAAATGGCTGTTGGTTGCGTGCCGCTGACGTGTACCCGCGCCAGCACCGCCCCATTGCTTACCCGTATGATGCGGATATCCAGCCTATAGCCGTCGCCGGAACGTGTTAAGCGGCCGGTGATCACCGAGCGGGCGCCTAATTTTTGCGCGATCATCCGTGTCGGCAGAACTTCCCCGGGATGGATCAATTGTGTCCGTAGTCCATCTATCAGCCGCGAGTAGCTGATCAGGTGCAGGTTTGAATCCTGGGCCAGATCGTTAATAATCATATCGGCCAACCCGCGACGTAACCAACGATAAGGCTGTCCAACCGTTTGAAATGGCATCACCGCGATCGGGTTGAGGCTGTTCAAAGGTGGTGCGGCTCGCCACCCGTACCACATCGCCAGTCCGCCCGCTAGCGCCAGCACTGTCAGCACGAAGATCAGGGCGTGTTTATGGAAACGCCGGCCCAACCAGGGAATCTCAGGATGAACATCGGCCGGCGGGACTTTTGCCGGTTTCGGATTGACCGCCGGTGGCTGCGAGGTGACACTGGGTAGAAATAGGTAGCCATGCCGCGGCACCGTCCGAATGCATCGCGGGTTCTGCGCCTCGTCCCCAGTCGCTTCCCGGATCTCGCGAATGCTCTGGGCAAGATTGTTTTCCCCAACTACAACGTCATTCCAAATGGCCGAAAGCAATTCATCCTTACTTAAAACTTTCCCGGGATGAGTGGCCAGATAGACGAGTGTGTCAAAAGCGCGGGGGTGAAGATGAATTTCCTGATCGCCGCGCAAGAGCCGGCGCTGATCGAGATCCAGCCGCAGATCGAGAAACCACAAATTTCGCGTTTCCGGACCGGGAGGCAAGGCTGAATACCCGACTTTCATAGAAATTTCAACGGAAATGGCAGACTTTCATAACCTGTGAAATTAAATTTCTTCTCGTCGCACCTCTCCGGGCGTGCATTATAGCATCGCGCTCGGATCGGATTCAGGGGGGCTAGAGGGCGGCGAGTGGGGCTGGAAATGTTGCAAGCTGGTCGGATCTGATTGAGGAGAAAAGCTTTATGAAAACGTGGAGGACTTGGCGGGCTTGGGTTTGGGCCGTGGCGTTATTCGGCGGGCTTTGGCTAGCCTTCCCATCCTTGGGATGGGGGCAGGGCAGCACTTCCACCATCACCGGCACGATAATCGATACCAGTGGCGCCGCGATTCCCGGCGCCCAGGTGACGCTGCGAAACGACAATACCGGCTTCAGCCGCAGTGTAGTAACCAATGGCGAGGGCATCTATCGAGCGCCTTACCTGCAGATTGGCAACTATACACTAACGGTCCAGGCCAAAGGCTTCGCTTCGCTGACCCGAAAAGACATCGTGACCACCGTTGGCCAGGTAGCGGAAGTGAATCTAACACTCAAGCCTGGCAGCATTTCGCAGACAGTCACCGTCAGCGGCGCGCCCATACAGTTGCAGACTCGCACCAGCGAAATCGGGGAGGTCATCACGCCCACGGTGGTGAAATATGCGCCGCTCAACGCCAATAATTTCACTCAATTGGCTACGCTGACTCCCGGTGTGGTGCGCGGCCAAGCCGGCAGCCCGTTGGCTGGCGGCGGCGGCCTGATTGGCTCGGGCGGTCCGCCCCAGGTGGGCACGGAGGGCTTCCGTTTCCAAACCTCCGGCGGCAGCGATCTGGTGATTTCCGGCCTGCGGCCCGATCAAAACAACTTCATGCTCGACGGCGTGGATAACAACGAAGCGGTTTACAGCCAGGCGGGTATCTTCGCCCCGCCCGATTCAATCCAGGAATTCCGCATCACTACAGCTACCCCGCCAGCGGAATATGGACACGCTGCGGGAGGCGTAATCGATGTGGTCACCAAGAGCGGCACCAACCGCTTCCACGGCTCAATTTACGACTACCTGCGCAATGACGCGCTCGATGCCCGCAATGTCTTCGATCCTGCCACTCTCAGTGGCAAGCCCAATCCCAAATTTCCCTACCGCCGTGATCAATGGGGCGGCACGCTCGGCGGCCCGATCATCCACAATAAGACATTTTTCTTCTTTGACTACACCGGTTTCCGAAATGTCTATCCCAACTCCACCGGTTTAGTAACTGTGCCCACCGCGCTGGCGCGGCAAGGCAACTTCAGCCAGTACGGGATTGATGTCTGCGACCCGGCCACCTCCACGCCTTATAACGCCACCACCAATCCCAATGGCTGCGATCCGGCCAATCCCAACACGCCGGGGCATTTTTCCAGCGATATCATTCCGGCCAACCGGCAGGATCTGGCGGTGAGCAAACTGCTCAATGCCTTTCCTCTGCCCAATCTTCCCGGCACGGTGAATAATTACGTTGCCGATCATTCCGCCGTCTCGACCCAGTTCCATATGGACTTGCGGCTGGATCAGGCTCTGGGCACCGACGATCAATTGATGGGCCGCCTTACTTGGGACAATTTGCATCGCAACAGTCCCAGCCTGTTTCCGTTGGTTCCGGCCGGCTTTGGCACCGGCGATGAGCTTAGCCATGGCCGGGGCGTTGAAGTCAGCGAAACCCATATCTTCACCGCCAACCTGATTAATGAATTCCATTTCGGTTTTTTGCGTACCGGCGTGGGCATCAACGAGCCGGGCGTGTATGGCGATGGCGGCCTGCCGGTGAATTATGGCGAAAAAATGGGCATCGCCAACTCTAATCCCGCCCCCGGCGCCGGCGGGTATCCGCTGATTGCCGCCGGCGACGGTTTGTTTTCCAACGGCGGCTTTGTTGGCGACGGAGGTACGTTCCAAATCCCTTCCGACAATTATGATTTTTCCGAAGCAATGAATTTTCATGCCGGCAATCACGATATCAAGTACGGAGTGAGTGTCATCCGCCGTATTGCTAACGATCAAGTGGGCAACGATGCCAAGGGCGAATACGTTTGGGCGCCGTGGGGTGGTCCCACAACCGGCAACTCGCTGACCGATATGTTGCTCAGCGTCAATGTCCTGCCCGAACAAAGTTGGGGCAGCTTCGGCCGCGGTCCGCTACTCACCGCGGATGAACGCTGGTGGGAAATGGGAGCGTTCGTTCAAGACAACTTCCAGGCCACGCCCAATCTGGTGCTCAACCTCGGAGTGCGCTGGGACGACTACACCAATATCACCGAGGCGAGTAATCACCTTGCCAATTTCAACCTGGCGACTGGCGCCATGCAGCTTTCCAACGGCGGCTCGCTAATCCATCCCGATTACAATAACTTCGGGCCGCACATCGGCTTCGCCTATCGATTCGAAAAAAATACGGTGTTGCGCGGCGGATACACCGTGATGTATGCGCCTTCGCTCCCCGGCTTCAATGGCGCTACCGCCAATCTGGCCTTTAATCCACCCTTCAGCGGTTTTGATATCCCCTCGGCTTCTCTCACGCCGCCGGACCCCAACGGCTGGGGGCTGGATTTTCACCTCAGCGACGGACTGCCGTTATTTACTCCCTCCATCAACCCCGCTCAGCCCACCGGTAACGTGATCTGGGAGAATCCGAATAACCGCACCTCCTATGTCGAGTCCTATAACCTTAGTCTCGAGCGGCAAGTCGGGAGCTGGTTGTTTGGATTAGCTGGCGTCGGCAATCAGGGGCACAAGCTGGATGCTTTACGGCCCATCCCGGTCTATCCGCTGGTGGCCAAGAACGATCCTGGCCTAGGCAGTATCCTGGGTTGGGAAAACCGCGGCAATTCCAGCTACAACTCGCTCCAGATCCGGGTGGATAAGCGCCTGGTCCATGATTTTCTCTGGATGAACTCCTATACCTGGAGTCATTGCCTGACCGACAGCGAGGGCATGGTCTCTGGCGAAGGCGGATTCGGAGGCGGTAATTTCCCCGAAGACACTAGAACCGGTCTCAAAAATAGCGCAGCATGATTTTCAAGCAGCCAAGCCGGGCCATGCCAAAGAAGTTTTCGATGTGATATTCCCAGCGGTTGGCCAAGCGGCGGAAGTGTTGCAACCAGGCAAAGAAGCGTTCGACCTGCCAGCGTCGCTGATAGCGGCGTAATGGCCGGCCATCCTGGGTTGGGCCATGACGTCGGGAACGATGCGGCGCGATCATTTCGATGCCATATTGCTGCTGTAGCTGCTGATCCAGCCCATCGCTGTCGTAGGCTTTGTCGCCGATCAAGCGGGCTGGCAATTGATTTAGAAAGCTGTGTCCCAGGACTTCTTCGACGAGCTGGCTTTCGTGGGGTGAAGCAGCCTGGATACTGAGGGCGATAGGAATACTGTGGCGAACGGTGATAGCCGTGATCTTCGTCCCTTTGCCGCGTTTTGTCGGACCCACTCCTCGCCCCCTTTTTTCGCGGCTACAAAGGTCGCGTCGATAAAGGCCTCGTCCAGGTTCAGACGCCCTTCGGCCTGGAGATGCCCGGCCAGGCGGCGCAATGCTTTTTGCAGCGCGCCTCTTTTCACCCATTGCTGAAAACGGCGATGGCAGGTCTGATAGGGCGGATATTTGGCCGGCAGCTCGCGCCATTGGGCGCCGGTGCCTAATATCCATAACACGCCATTCAGCACCTCGCGCGTATCGCGGACGGGACGGCCTCGTCCATCCGCGCGCCGCTTGGGGATTAGAATCGGCGCCAACAGTTCCCATTGTGTATCACTGACTTCCCAGCGACCAGGCATTGGTTTGAGTAGCGGTTCGGCACCAGAGACATTCCAGTCTGCTCAGCTTGCATCCTGTTGGCAATCAAATATTTGCAATGACTGTTGATATTTTTGAGACCGGTTCTAACAAGTTGTATCTGGAGCGCGGCAATTGCGAAAACGATATTCGCTCGCAATTGACCGAAGATCTCTATTGGCGCTTGCCCTTCGGGCGTGGCCAGCAATTCGGCCGTAATTGGGCGGGTGCGGTCAATGAGGTCCTTGGCGGCTGGCAATTGGACGCCATGCCCTACTTCGGCAGCGGATATCATGCCACCCCCATTCTCGGCGGCGGCAGCGGTTTGCGTCCCAACCTGGTGGGCAATCCCTATGCCCCCGGCGGAGGCAAAGGCTGCCCGACAACTCTGGGAACCGGACCCAATATGTACTTCTGGAATCCTTGCGCCTTCGCCCAACCTGCCAAAGGCCAGGACGGAACCGCAGGCCGCGGCATTCTGGTCGGCCCCGGGCGCTGGAATACGGACTTCTCGTTGATAAAAAATATCCCGCTCAGCGCGTTTCGCGAAGGCATGGGCGCGGATTTTCGACTCAGTTTTTACAATATCTTCAATCATCCTCAGTACTTCCTGCCCAGTCCGAGCTTGAGCGGCGGCGTCAATGCCGATCAAAGTAACGGTTTTGGCCAAATCTCAAGCGCGTATTCACAGCGCGAACTGGAGTTGGTATTGAAAATTTACTTTTAGCCTACGATCAGGGCGCCATTCCGCCTAACGGGATGGTGCCCGGCCAAAATGCGGTCGCCCGCACGGCAAAGCGGTTGTACGGCATGGAATTATCCTGGGACTTTCTCCGGAAGAAATCGCCTGGATTCGGACTAGAGATAGCGGGATAACCCAATTTGCTGATGTGATCCGGGGAATGCCATTGTCAAATCAACGCCTAATCGTGCGGAGTTGGTTAATTATCGGGTCAATATTCGCCGCGGTAATTGCGGGGCTTGCACTCGGTAGCCGGGCAGCGATGCCGCCAGGCGCGGGCCATAAGAATTATTTGGTTCGAAGTATACAGCCGCCGGACTGGTGGAAGACGACCCGGCTGCATCATCTCGAGCTATTACTCACAGGCCATCACTTGCGGCATATCCGGATACGTGTCGCACCCTCCCTATTTCATCTGTCTGATATTCACGCCAGCCAGAATGGACACTATCTATTCCTGACACTGGCCTGGAAGGGAACCGCGCCAAATGCGGCCCGGCTGCGGCTTGCCGGCGCCGGGTACAGCCAGAATCTGCTTTTCCGCTTTCGCTCCGGCCCGGCTCCTCACCCCGCCGGATTTTCTCCCGCCGATGTCGTCTACCTGATCATGGTGGACCGCTTCGCCGAGGGCCCGATGCAAAGCCGGAATTATCCTGCCTCTACTGTGAATCGCCGGCTGGCGCGGGCTTATCATGGCGGGAATTTCAATGGCATCCGCCGGCACTTGCTTTACCTGAAAAAATTGGGCATTACGGCACTTTGGCTGACGCCGGTTTATCAGAACGATCCAGCCTCAGCTCAGGATTATCATGGTTACAGCGCCGTAAACGAATATCAGGTTGAGGCGCACTTTGGCACGCTGCACTCGTTGCGCCAGTTGGTTCGCGACGCGCACCGCCTGGGTTTGAAGGTGATCCAGGACCAAATCGCCAACCACGTTGGCCCGCATGACCGCTGGGTAATGGACCCGCCCTCGCCGGATTGGTTTCATGGACATGGCGATCCACGGCCTGCCAATTTTCATTACTCCCTGTTGATCGATCCCCATGCTGCCGTCTCGCTGCGCCACAGTATTACCCACGGCTGGTTCGATGGCATCCTGCCCGATCTTAACCAGAACAATCCCGACGTGGCGCGGTATGAAATTCAGAACAGCCTGTGGTGGCTAGGCATGACCGGCATGGATGGTATTCGGGAAGATACCTTTCCGATGGTCGGCTGTAAATTTTGGCGGCAATGGAGCCGGGCGCTGGCGCGCGAGTTTCCGCAGGTGCGCGTCGTCGGCGAAGACTCCAACCCGCATCCGGCCGTTAATGCCTACTTCAATGGCCGCTGCACCGATGCTCCTGCGCCGCGTCGAGTGAGAAGTGGCGCGCACGCGCAACCACATCCGGTCAGCATGATGGATTATCCCTTGTTTTATGCTTTGCGGAAGGTATTCGCCGGCACCGGCTCGTTTTACAGCATCAGCGCGGTGCTAGCCCAGGATCGGCTCTACTCCCATCCCCACCGTCTGATGATTTTTCTCGGCAATCATGACCAGCCGCGGTTTATCAGCGCCGCCACGCAAGCGGTTTGCCGCCCGCATCCGGCTGTTAAAACATTTTCCCCCGCTGCCGTCTGTGCCCTCGCCCGCGTCCGGCTGGAAATGGCCGATGCTTTCCTGCTGTCCATGCGCGGCATGCCCCAGCTTTACTATGGAGATGAAATCGGCATGGCGGGCGGCGGCGATCCCGGCAACCGCCATGATTTCCCCGGTGGTTTTCCTGGAGATCGCGAGGACGCGTTTCGGGCTTCCGGACGAACGCCAGCGCAGCAGGCGATATGGAACCGCTTGCACGCGCTTTTGCGTCTGCGCCGCCGCCATCCTGCATTGCAAAATGGCTCGTTGCGGGAAATACTGGTTCGCCCGCATCAGTATGCGTATATTCGCCGCTTGGGCAATGATGCGGTACTGGCCGCTTTCAATACCGCCTCGCATCAGGTGGTGTTGCGCTTGCAGCTCGGCCATCCCCAACGCTGGCAGCCGCGGTTAGGAGCTCCGCCGCTCGGCTTTCATGGCAGGGTGCGGTTGCCTGCCGATACTTTTGCCCTGTGGGTTGAACGGCCTGCCCGCTGACGGCTTTATTGCCTCCCCCCTCGCGCCGTCAATCGCCGGGGAAGGTATTCGCGCAACACCACGGCTTGGTTATGTTACTCGTCGCGGGCGTCGTACACCAGCGTAATCGGGCCGCGCTGCGCAGCCTCCTCATTATTTCGCATTGCCTTCTCGACAGGACTACGGTAGCGCTGCTTTGCTGCGAATCTCGTCTGGGTAGTTTCCGGCTGTTTCGGCGCTGCAAGGAACTTCGACCCCGCTTTGGCGCGATAAGAGTCCAGGAGGCGCGCCGGTATGCCTGCAGGCTATACCCCTATTCCAATTCATTATTGGACGTTTGGCATTCTGTCAACCGTGAATTCAAGCAAAAACGCCGTTTGGTATAGCTCCCAAGGGCGATGCCGATTGGCATAGGCTAAGGTACTGCGTTTGGGCGCTCCGTTCAAACCCAGATGTTTCAGTTTTCCTTCGTTGGCTGCCAAGCCTTGCGTGATTTCGCGCAGACTGTGCGCCTGCGCTAGTTGGCAATAGAGTGGCCACAAACTGGCCCCGGCAGATAAAGCCCCGGGCTTCGCGTTCGGCTTGAAGCCGGCGCACGGTCTTCTCGGAATCGTCGCGAGGGAAAAGCTGCAAAAGTTGGCTGAAAATGCTGCATACTCGGTTCATGGCGAATCGCCCCCCTTCGACAAAGTGGTCTTTCGGGAAAAAACTCACTTCACCTTAGCAGACGGTTCGCCGTCTTGTTTATGCCAGGTTCGTTTGATCGGCTGGGTTTAAAAAGCTATTTTGGACAAGAATGTTTTGGTATGATCCTGTTCCCGATAATCCCCAGATTATCCTAAGTACCAAAGAAGACTCATGCGCTCTTTTTATCTGGATGGGCTACTGGCTTTTCTACTCTGCCTGGGCCTGACCTGGTGCATTCGCGAGCTGGCCACCCGCATGGGATGGCTGGACCGCCCGGCGCCCCCGCAGAAGGTCCATGCTCACGCCGTGCCTCGCCTGGGGGGAGTCGCGGTGCTGGCCGCCACCCTGATTGCCATCGCGCTGCTACGTTTCTGGGAAGCGCGTTTCGACCGTCCGAATTTTCTGCACCAGGCGCAATTGCGGCTGATTGTATTGCCGGCGCTGCTGGTTTTCCTGGTAGGACTCTGGGACGATATCCGGCCGCTGCGCTGGT
>JAKASR010000002.1 GCA_021818955.1 Acidobacteriota bacterium | reverse complement strand
AGCCTTCGTGGGCACCTCTCCGGCAGTTGGCTCCGGTCGGGCTTCGCCCTCCCTCCGCCAACCGCCGGTTTAGCGCTCAAACTGTCCGCTCATCTCCCGCTAAGTTCAAATTAGCGCCTAAAAAGCGGCCGAGCCGCTCTCAACTGAAAACTACCGGCATTTCCGCTACACTGTCGCCGTGAAACCTGCACTCCGCCCTTCCCGCCGCCAGGTGTTGAAGGCTTCAGCCGCGCTCGCCGGCGCGGAAGCCCTAAGCCCGCTGGCTTCGTTCGCCGCCTCTCCGGGTGAGGCTGCGGCGCCGCGCCAGGTTTTGCCGCTGCTGAGCGGCTGGCGCTTCTTTCGCGGCGATGCCGCCAGCGCCGAAGCGACCGGCTTCGATGACCGCGCCTGGCAGGCCATCACCTTGCCGCATAACTTTCCTTATCGTTGGCCGGCCCAGCCCACTCCCAACTTGCCCAATGGCGCCGCCGAATTTGGCGGACAGTATTATCGCGGCCTCGGCTGGTACCGCCTGCGCTTGCGCCTGCCGGCGAGCCTGGCGGCCCCGCCGCGCAGCTATTTTTTGCAATTTGACGGCGCCGCCACCGTCGCCGATGTCTTCGTCAACGGCACTCGCCTCGGCCAGCACCGCGGCAACTTCGCCGCTTTTTGTTTCGACGCTACCTCGGCGCTCAAGCCCGGCGCCGATAATCTCATCGCCGTGCGCGTGGATAACCGCTGGCATCGGGACGTGCCGCCGCTCGCCGGCGACTTCAACATCTACGGCGGCCTTTATCGCGAAGCCCGCTTGCTGGCGCTGGCGCCGGTTTCGATTTCGCCGCTCGACCACGCCTCGCCCGGCATCTACATCCTGCAGCGCCGCGTGGACCGCTCCGCCGCCCAGCTCGCTTTGCGCGCCGTCTTGCGCAATGCCTCCTCCGCACCGGCCGCGGTCAGCCTGGAATGGATTGCGCGCGATCATGCCGGAGGCATTGTCGCCCGCGCCCGCGCCCGCCGCCGCCTGGCGCCCAAGGCGCTCAACCTCGCCGTCACCACGCCCATGCGCATCCCGCGCCCGCGGCTCTGGCAGGGACGCGATCATCCTTATCTCTATCGCGTGGAATTGCTGCTGCGGAATGCGAGTGGCACGTTGCTCGATCGCGTCGAACAAAACCTCGGCTTGCGCAGCTTCACCGTCACGCCCGATGCAGGCTTCCGTCTCAACGGCCAGCCTTATCCCTTGCACGGCGTCAATATGCATCAGGACCGCCCTGGCCTTGGCCGCGCCGTGCCGTATGCCTTGCTGGCCGGCGATCTCGATCCGCTGGTCGATATGGGAGCGACTTCGCTGCGGCTGCCGCATTATCAGCACGCCCAGCCCGCCTACGATGCCGCCGACCGCCTCGGCATCGTGGTCTGGACCGAATTGGGATTGGTCAACCGCGTAATCGCTTCCTCGCCCGCCTTTGCCGCCAACGCCCGCCGGCAGTTGCGCGAGCTGATCAAGCAGAATTTCAACCATCCTAGCGTCTGCTTTTGGAGCCTTTATAACGAGCTGGCCTTCGCCTACCAGGGAAAAAGAGGGCTGGAAGCCGCGGCGTTGCTCGAAGCCGATGCCAAAGCCGGCAAAATCACGCTGCCCTGGGCGCTGCTGTTCGACCTGCAAAAGCTCGCCAAGCAACTCGATCCCTCGCGCCTCACCACTGCCGCCACCGCCCAGGCGGCGCTGCATCCCATCAACTTCATCACCGACGTAATCTGCTATAACCGCTACTTCGGCTGGTACGACGGCACGCCCGGGGATTGGCCTTCCGCCCTGGACCGCATCCGCCGCCGCGTCGCCCGCCGCGATCCCCAGCGCGCCCTGGGCATCAGCGAATATGGCGCCGGCGCCAGCATCCGCCAGCACGAATTTCCCGTGCGCCAGCCCAATCCCGGCGGGGACTGGCATCCGGAAGAGTGGCAATGCATCGTGCACGAGGCCGCCTGGGAAGCCATGCGCCGTCGTCCCTGGCTGTGGAACACGCTGCTCTGGGTGCTTTACGACTTTGCCTCCTCCGGACGCCACGAGGGCGATCGCCGCGGAGAAAACGATAAGGGCCTGATCAGCTTCGATCGCGGCATCCGCAAAGACGCCTTTTACTTCTATCAGGCGCAGTGGTCGCCGCGTCCCATGCTGCATCTCAACGGCAGCCGCTTTTCTCCCCGGCCCGCCGGCGCGGCCGCTTTCAAGGCCTATTCCAATTGCGCTCAGGTTGAGTTGCTGCTCGATGGCGTCTCGCTGGGCGTGAAATCGGGCCAGGACCGCGTCTTTACCTGGCCGCTGGACTATCTCGCCGCCGGCCGGCATCGGCTCGAAGCCCGCGCCCGCGCCGCCGCCGGCCGCCGGCTGCGCGACCGCTATACTTTCCAGGCCGGCGATTGAGCGTGGCGCGGTTAGTTGATTTGCGGCAAGCCTAGCGAACAAAGGTATTCAAACGTCGGGTCGTAGATTTCTCTTTTCCGTGTCGGATCCTGCTCATTTCCATGAGGCACGCAGATGACCATGCCTTGCCGTGCGCGCGTGAGTAATACTCGATATGCATTCAATAAGTATTTCTGCCGGTCGGCATTGCGAATATGAGTCCACTTTTCGCCGGTGAAGGCGTGTTTGTGCCAGCCCTCCCGGTGATATCGTAAATCTCCATCCCAGGTAATGCATGTCCAGTCCAGTTCTAATCCCTGTACCTGAAATTCGGTAGCGGCATCTTCGAGGTAATAGCTGGAACGAGTGTCGCTGCGGCCGTCCAGAAACCAATGCACGGGGTCTACATCAACCCGGATGTCGATCGCATGCGGTTTCAGGCGATAGGCTTTGGATGAGGCGACCAACCCATAGCGGTCTGACCCTCGGGCCTGTTGGCGCAGCCAATTTCGCGCCATTTGTAAATCGCGGGTCAATGCAATCGGGTACTGTGCTGCAATCGCTTCATGTGCATTTTTTGCCCGTGCCTGATCGAGTGCCAGCAGGGCATCGACAAATTCGGAAACCTTTTCAGCGCGAAAAGAACGCATCGAGACGGCCAGGTGTAAGTTGGGCTCAAATGTGGTCCGCGGTCGCAATTCTAATCGTTGCCATAATTCTTCGGTACTCATCGAATTTTGATTTTGCTGGTTGAGGAAATATTCGTGATGCCGCAAACGTTTGGAGACATACATGTTCCAGTCAGGGTAGTGATTCAATATCGCTTCTAGCCAGAGTCCGATTCCCGCTTCGCCCTGATTGATTTCCTGTCCGCCGCCTACCAGACACACAATCGTCGCCCAGTCCGGTCTCTGATCCATGCAGGCAATCAGAAATTCTGGCTCGGAATAGTGAAAATTGGGAACGCGTTTTCTTCTGGCCATCCAGGGTTGCAGCCTGGCCTGCGTCCAGGCACGTTGCGCTTCATCAAAGATGGCGACATGCTCAGGCGGGGCTTGGTTTAATTCCCGGTATTCATCACGATACCGATGCACATTTTGAATAAAGGCTTTGACTCGGCGGCGGGCATTGCCGATTCTTTCAGACTCCCCTTTTTGTTCCAGCCGGACAATCTCATCTCGTGCCAGAGCTTCAGTAAGTACAGCCACCAAAGGTCCATTGCCCGAAAGAAAAACGGCATGCTCTCGCTTGCCCGGCCTTATCCCGGTTTCTGAACTGGGGTCAAGCGGCTTAGTAGAGATATCTAATCCGACCAGCGTCTTGCCCGCCCCGGGAACTCCGGTAATAAAACAAATCGCCTTTTCACCGGCATTGCGGGTGCGTTGAATAATTTCCCATAGGCAGGCCGTGGTTTGCGCCGTATCGGTATCATCGCGGGCGATCTCGGCTACGGTATGTCCCTGATAGAGCGCTCGGGCAGCCTCAATAATATTGGGAGTGGGCTGATAAGGCGCCGCTTGCCATTTTTGTGGATCAATGGTTTCGCCTTGAATTTCGGCTTGGCATCGCTCAAGCACCTCGCGTAATTGATCGCAGTTCACTAGCAGAGGACGATGGACTTGGTCCGTATCGGCGAGCAGTGCCCAATCTCGAGTCGAAATTTGTGGATTGATCAGCAGCGGGATGATCGGCGGTTTATGGCTGGATTGATGGAAGTTTTTCAGATCAAGCGCATAATCCCAAACTTGATTGCGTGCCTCTTGTGTGATTTTTTGATCGCCCAGTTTGAATTCCAAAACATAAATAGCTGGACCGGCTACGACCACGGCATCGACGCGATGCCCGATGCGTGGAATTGTAAATTCAAGATGCAGCCAGCCTTTGAATTTCGCAAGCGCAAACTTTAAAATTTCAATTTCTTCTTCCCATACATTCCTTTGTTCGATGCCAAGCTCATGCTGGTTTGCCTGGGTGAGTTCGCCCAAAATCCGGCTGGTTTGAGTGGCGATGAATGCAGGGATGGGCGCACTATACCAGGCGCGTGGTTTAGGTCGGATCAGTGCGGTTAAAGCCTGCATAAACCCAGGGTCTGTGTTCGGTGCTGAAATTCAGAGCGATTATAGCCGCACTCCGCCGCCCATGTCCCTGAAGAGCGCGGGTGTCTTGCCTGCTCTTTCTGGAATGCGAAATTTCGGAAATTTAATCTATCAATTCTCCACGCCATACCGTCACAGCCTGACCGGCGATTTTCACCCGCTCGCCCGCGGTTCGCAGCCGCAGCCAGCCGCCGCGCGGCGAGGCCTGGTAGGCGGTCAGTTCGCTTTTCCCCAGCTTGGCTGCCCAGTACGGCACCAGCGCGCAATGCGCCGAGCCGGTGACCGGGTCTTCGACCACGCCGACGCCGGGAGCAAAAAAGCGCGAGACGAAATCGCAGCCGGGTGTGCTGCCGCGGCCCGTCACGATCACCGCGCGCAGTGGCAATTGTTTCAGCCGTCCGTGTTCGGGCGCCAGCTCGCGCACCGCCGCTTCCGATTCCAGTTCGACCAGGTAATCGCTGGGTGCTTGCGGAGGCGAGCCGAGCCGCCGTCCGGTAAAATTCACCGCCAGCGGCTTGGCATTCATTCCCGCCAGCGCTTCCAGCAACCCTGCCGGCGGCTCACACATTTCAATGGCGTAAGCGGGAAAATCGAGTTCGATCCAGCCAACACAATTCGCCGCTGCGTTCGGCGGCGCGAGGCGTTGGGCGCGCAGTTCGCCGCTGCGGGTGTGAAAGATGGCCGGCTGGTCCGGGCGCAGCCGGCCTTGTTCCCAGAGCACGTGCGCGCTGGCAAGCGTGGCATGTCCGCAGAGCGGGACTTCGGCCGCCGGCGTGAACCAGCGCAAATCGTAGCCGCCGCCGGCGCGCGCCACCAAAAAAGCGGTTTCCGAAAGGTTCATCTCGCCCGCCACCGCCTGCATCCAGGCCGGCTCGGCCGGCGCGGGCAGAAGGCAAACCGCGGCGGGATTGCCGGCAAACGGCCGGTCGGTGAAGGCATCGACTTGTGTAATGGCGAGCGGCATAAATGCAGTATGAATGTATTTTGATGCACATCAGAGGGCGCGTTAATCTCTAGAAAATCAATCGGTGGGTCAAATGCTCTCGGTCAGGCAATCGAAATTAATTTCATTCGTAGTATTTAACGCGTTAGGGGCCGTTTCATTTGCCCAACAATCGAGTCGATACACGAAGAATTTAATTTTCAAAATTGAAGTCCCGCTCAAATTCAAGGGCCGCATTATAAAAGGTTCATTGCGGCAATCGGAAATAATAGATTTCCTCAATTTACCGGTTCGAAACGGCGATACAGATCCGGCTCATAAGTATGGTGTGAATATGACTTGGTCAAATCATCGGGAGAAAATGGTTTATACGTGTAATGAATGGAAGAAAGCCCGGTCGGAAAAGGCTTATGCCAGAACTACTTACGATATGGCTATGGAGAGCTCTTTAATCTATACTTGCGGCCTTTTATTTAATTTGCAAAGAGCAAGGCTTTCGAAGAAAAGCTTCATTTCAAAAGTCAGTCTCGCCAACCTGAATTTGATTCCTGCAGAAATTCTCGGCTTTATCCCCCAGGACAAAAAAGAAGACAAAAAAGAAAGCGAAAGATTGCAGGCTAAGACCATTTCGGAGGTGGTGCCTGCGAAGGATATTGAAAAGGATGGTAAAAATAAGCTTGAATTGTCTTATGGAGGGCTTCATCAAATATTTTGGGAAGGCGCGCGGGCAGATTTCAACGGGGATGGTGTTGAGGATGTGTTAATTTTCACTGCCGACAAAGCCGAAGGCGGCACAATGGGTTATGCGTATTATTTTATTCTAACTCGGTATTCATCTTCGGGGCCATTAAAGCTAATCAGCCAATAAATATATCGTTAAATTCTCCGGTGTAGTTAGCGGAACCAGTATGGATATGCGGCGTATTTTGACTGGGTTGAGATTTAGCTCGGGAATGGTGCCCGGGGCCGGACTCGAACCGGCACGTCCGTCGCCGGACTCGGGATTTTAAGTCCCGTGCGTCTACCAGTTTCGCCACCCGGGCAATTCCTAGCAAGTCTTTACTGTATAACATCTTGAACGGCATCCACCGCTTCCGGCTTGGATGCCTCAAAATCGCCGGTGCCACTTCTGGTGCCACTTTGTCCCCCGGCTTCGGCCTTCCCCCAGCCGTCCAGCTTCAAGACTGCTTCAAGCTGATGCGCGGGCGCGAGATGGGCATAACGGCAGGTCATGGCTATGGTCTTGTGTCCCATCAATTCTTGCACTGTCCGCAACGGTACGCCAGCCATAATCAGCCGGCTGGCGAACGTATGCCGGTTCGCGTGCCAGGTGTAATCAGCCAGTCCGGCTTTACGACAGGCCGCCTGAAACCATTGCTTGGGCGTCTTCTGAGGTTCACCGGCCAGCAATCCGTGGCCGCCTATGCCAGCCCGCATGACCGGGCCGGTTCCATCGCTCCGGTCACGCAACGCCAGAAGCGCGGCAATGGCCGCATCGTTCAATGGGATACTGCGGGCCGTCCCATTCTTCGATCCCGGCACCCAAAGCCGCCGTTGCTCAAAATCCACGCAATTCCAGTTGATCCGCTGGTATTGTTCGCCGCGACGCATGCCAGTATGCAGACTGAGCGCGAAAGCCGGCCATTGATCCGGGTAATTGGCTTCGATCACCACCCGCAGCCGGGTCTCTTCCTCGGCCGTCAGCCAGCGCAGTTTGGCATTGTCTTCCCGCTTGCGGCGCACCATCCTGACCGGATTAACAGCCGCCTTGCCATTCTGGACGGCCAGCCGGAAACAAAGCGACAACATGGCTTTATGCCGGTTCCACGTTGCCGGCTTCCAATTACGGTCGACCGAAATTTGATTCAGCGCCCGCTCCACGGCTTGCGGGGTAATCCCGGCAACGGGCTGATCCCCGAGTTTGGCGACAAACAAAGGCATGCGGGCTACGTCATGCCCGGCGGTGATTTTATGGCCTTGGGAGTATTCCAGGCAATCAGCCGCGATCTCGCGGAACAATACCGGCCGCTGGCGCAGGTTTTCGGGCAGTTTCTTGCCTTGGCGCCGCTCCATGCGCCGCTTTTCCAGCAACGCCAGCGCCATGCCGCGTGTACCGGCCTTTTCACGATGGCGCACACCGGCCATGTCTTTGTAGGATACCCACCAAATATCGGAACCTTTCGGCCGCTCGAAGATGCCGCGTACCTTTTTCGGTTGGCGTTTCATTGCTGGCCGCCTTTCTTTGCCTGCGCCGCGCGCTTCGGCGGCCGACCGCCTTTTTTGCCATTCTCGCGGGCAATTTCCCGCAACCGTTCCAGCCCGAATCGCTCCAGGCGGACGCGATATGACTTTCGGCCCATAACGCGCCCTGCTTCCGAGAGTTGTTGGCTTGCCATATTTAATATCTTGAACGTTCAGGTTAAGGTTGTCAATAGTAAAATAGGATTAGACACGGCAACGCCGGAGTCATGATCCGGCTGATGGGGCGGCTCTCCAGGCCGCCCCGCCGCCCGCACTGGAGGCGGGTATGGCGACAAAGCGCGCATCTAAAGTCCGAGACGCGGCCCGGAGGCGGCATGACCGTTTACAATCGCGTGCGCTGGCTTTAGCGGGAGACTTGGAAGCCCTGGCCGGCCGATATAAAAAAGCCGAAGCCGGGCTTGCGGGTGTCTTGCCTGGCGCTGCGACATTCAGCGCCGCATTCAGGGATGCAGCCGAATACCTACGGCGCGTTGCGCCATTGCTGAATCTACCCGCGCCGCGCCTTGGCGGCGATCTGCTGGGCGCCCTTCTAACCGCAAAACAGCGTGAGGCTACGCCAGGCAAACCGCATCATAGGGAATTGGCGGCCGTGTTTAAGCCCGACGCTGCCGGCGATCCGGCCGAAGCCCTCCGCCGGCAGGTAGGCTGGCAGGTAAAGCGCGGCAAGGATTTAAGCGCGGGATCTCCGCTGCGCGAGCTGATAGAGCAAAAGCTATCGCCCGTCACCCGGACAAAACGGCGCAAAAAATAGTCCGCGCCACTTCCTATCGGTTGGCGCGCCACGCGGCGACACTGGCCGCATGAGTCACATCACACCCGCTGCTGTTACCGGGCCACGCCTGCTCACGCTAGACGGCGCAGCCCAACTCCTATCAATTTCGCGTCGCACCCTGGAGCGAATGATTTTTAGTGGACGCCTCCCGTCCGTCACCGTTGGGCGCCGGCGGATGGTGCGCGCGAGCGACATAGACCACATTGTCCGTTTTGGCGCGCCCACGCGCGAGACAAGTGGTGCGGCATGACCGCCGCCGAGTTCGCCCAACGCCTACACGGCCGCCGATCCGGGCTGGGCTGGATGGCGCGATGCCCGGCTCACGACGACCGTTCGCCGTCGCTCTCGATCCGGCCGGGCCGCGACGGCCGCACGTTGATTTATTGTTTCGCCGGCTGCGAAAAAGGCGACATTCTGCGCGCCGCCGGGCTGGAATGGGCCGACCTTTTCCCGCCGGATTCCGACCGCCCGCAGCGCCGGGCCGCGCGGCCGCAGCGACCGCAAACCACAGCCGCCCAATGGGCCGCGTGGTGCGCGGCGTTTTTGGGGGGTAAAAAATGACCACGAACGGACACACACTGGACTTCCTCTCCGCCGAGCAGGCCGATTATCGCCGCGCCGCTGAAATGTTGGCCGCCGCCCAGGCCGAAGAAACGGCCACTGTCTGGCCGGAGCCACAGCCCATTGGCAGCGAATTGCCTCCGGTGTTGCCGCTGAATGAAGAATTGTTGCCAGAGGCGTTACGCCCGCTGTGCGCTGATGTCGCGGAGCGCATGCAGGTACCGCTTGATTTTCCGTCCGTCGCGGCTGTGCTTTGCCTCGCTGGCGCAACCAATCGCAGGGCGCGCATACAGCCGAAAGCCGAAGATTCGGCTTGGCTGGTAGTTCCGAACCTTTGGGGCGGAATAGTAGCGGCTCCTGGTTTCATGAAGTCGCCCGTGGTGCATGCCATAACCGCACCACTGCGCGAGGTTTCTGAGTTGTGGCGCGCGGAACACGAAAGTGAAATGGCTGCACACGCCGAAGCCGTAAAGTTATCGGAACTGCGTCGCCGGGCGTGGGAACAAAAAGTTATTCAGGCTGAGAAGGCTGGCAAAGAAACGCCACTGCGGCCTGATGATTCAACCGCCGAACCGCGCGAGCGCCGTTTAATCGTCAACGATTGCACCTTTGAGGCGCTGCATAAAATTATGGCCGACAACCCTGCAGGCGTCATGGTTGTACGCGATGAATTAACCGGATGGTTGGCATCGTTGGATAGGCAGGGCCGCGAAGGTGAACGCGCGTTTTGCCTTCAGGCATGGAATGGCGATACCGACCACACAATAGACAGGATTGGGCGTGGCAGTATCCATGTTCCCGCGTGTTGCATGTCCATGCTTGGCGGCATTCAGCCGGGCCGCTTACGCTCTTATTTGTGCGATGCGCTACGCGACGGCCCAAGTAATGATGGCTTGATACAGCGCTTTCAGTTGCTTATATGGCCCGATTCGGCAACTACCTGGAATTATATTGACCGTCCGCCGAATGCGCGAGCTTCGGCGGCGGCGAAAGAAGTTTATCGCCGACTGGCAGCGATGGACGCTGAATTTCCGGCGCGGCTTCGGTTCGCGCCTGACGCACAGGAATTGTTCGTCGCATGGCTTAGCGAGTTGGAAGCTAAAGTGCGCGGCGATGAGCTGCATCCGGCGCTGGTGGCCCATATCGCCAAATACCGATCACTCATGCCCAGCCTGGCCGCGTTGTTTGAGCTCGCTGACGGCGGATTAGAAGTTATTTCCTTGGCGCATACCCGGCAGGCGGCGGCCTGGTGCGAGTATCTGGAGTCGCATGCGCGCCGGGTATATAGCTGCGTTGCCGCCCCGGCGCTGCGTGCCGCAGCGGAACTGGCGCGGCGCATCCGTGGCGGATGGCGCGCGGATAAAACATCGTTTCGTTTACGAGAGGTGTATCTGTGCGGCTGGAGCGGATTAGACACCCCAGGGTTGGCGCGGGCTGCCTGCCAGGCATTGGAGGATGCCGACTGGCTACGCCGGATCGACCCCGTGCTGTCACCCGATGGTGGCCGCCCTGCCGAGGAATATGCCATCAACCCGCGCTGCCGCGAGGTAAAAAAATGAGTTCCACAGCCTATCGTTGGCTGCGCTGGCAGCCGGGCCAAATTATTACGGATACGCCCAGGGATGAACCCACAAAACCTACAAAACCACCCCAAGCAGATCAAAAACCAGGTTCTGTAGGTTTTGATGGTGCCCTGCAGGGGCAGAGCCATATTATTTTGTCCCACTCGGAAGCAGCGGCCGCCGACCTGGAGGCCCGCTTCGGCCAGCCTCACGCCCGGCTTTTCCCGCTGCTTGGGCGTCGCGTTTCGACGCCGGCCGGGACGGGAACGTTGCTTCAGGTTTTTGCGCAACGCTGCGCCGTGGATTGCGGCCGTAAAACCGCCAACGGTGAGCCGCAGGTTGAATTTTTCGCGCCGGAACAAATTGAGGCGATCCAGTGAGTAATAACTCAAAAACCGCCGAAAACGCGAATGTTATAATGAGTTATGAGGACCGGAGATTCCCACTTACAAATTTTCTACGAGTTCGCGCCGCTTCTCCGGCCGGCGCGGAAACGCGGGGCAACCTCACCTCGCGAACTGGCCGGCCTTGGTTATTCGGCATTTCCAGGGCCGGCCGACTTTGTTTTATGGAGTTGTTAACCCATGAGTAACCCCTCAGTCACAACTTGGGCTGGCTCGAACATCCCAACCGGCATTTCCGTTCCTCGCGCGCCGATGGACGGCTGGCGCGTAAAACCGCCCCGAAATCTCTGGTCAGGCGAACGCACGACCGCGCCCACAACCGCAACCGGCGATATTAACTGGGCCGAGTTATCCCGGCGGGCGCAAAGCACGGACGCCGCCGCGCAAGACAGCAGCACTGGCAAGCTGGCCGCCGCCCGCGCCGCCCTGCGCCGCGTCGGCCACTACTTGCCCACGGCACGCGCCAAGGCAATCGAAAAAGTGCTTGCCGACGCCGACCGCAGGCCATTGTGGCAAAAGGGCTGGTAAGTATCGCACTAATCATGACTTATCGAGGAAAACCATGGGAATACTTTTCAAAAAACCAGTCGAATATAGCGCCGAACCGACGCCGCCGACTGTTGATCCTGTTGCCGAGTCCGAAGCCGCCGCCGCCGCGGCGCGGGCCGAGTTGCGGCAAATTGCACCCGAGTTGGCGGCCGCACATCGGGAATTGAGCCGCGCAAATGCTTCAGTTGTGGCCGCCGAAGATGGCCTTGCGAGCGGCGAACCTGGCGCAGACGCCAGCCTGGCAATTTCACTCCACGACAAAGCCGCCGCCGATGCCCGCATGAACGGCTTGATTCGCCGCCAGTCCGCCGCGCAGGCGGCCTTATCCAGCGCCGAAAGCATCCTTGGCCCGGCGAGATCCAAGCAATATCTGGCGCAACTTGCCGCCGAGCGCCGCGCGCGATTGTCGCGCTTGTCGGAACTGCAAAACAACCTGAAGGCCGCCCAGGCGGCCGCAAGCGCCGCGCGAGCGGAACTGGCCCGCGCGGAACACGAATTCTCGATCTGGGATCGCCAAAATGACCGCACGGTCGCGCAAATTTCCAGCGCCCTTGGCATTCCCGGCCGGCCGCTTCCGCCTGGCCCGTATGCCGCGTGAATTATGCCCCGCGCTTGTTCAATTTGTTCCCATCGCGAACGACCGGCGATAGACGAAAAACTGCTTATCGGCCAAAGCGCGCGAAGCATTGCCGCGCAGTATGCGCTTTCCAAAGATGGCATTTTGCGACACTTGCGGAACCACCTGGGCGCCGCGCTTGCGGCCGAACCTGAAATTGTCGAGTCGCTAGGCGCCAAACTATCCCGCCTTATGGATGAGGCCGAAGACCTTTTACGCACGGCCCGCCGGTCCAAAGACTTAAAAGGCGCAATCGCTGCCCTGGACTGCCTCACAAAGCAAATCGCTTTAGCCGTTCGCGCGGTCGAAGCCCAAGGTTCCAATACCGCCGCGTCGCGGGCGCAGTACGAAACCTTGAGTGACACTGAATTGCTCGATCGCTTACATGCGGCATTGCCAGCCCTTGAACCCGCCGAGCGCGGGCGCATAACCGGCGCGCTTGCTTTCTTAGGACTGCCGACACCTCGCGAGAATTGACCGCCACGGGCCGATCACAGCCCGACTTGGTACTTACCCCGTCCAAACCGCGCCAGAAGCGCGCCGGCGCGATTGCGCGAAACCGCCGGATGCTGAAAACGGCGAAGGATGCAGGGCGAGGCGCCCGCTAATTGCGCCGATTCTTGGTGCCACTTCTGGTGCCACTTTGTACCCGTAAACGAGTCGGCATCAGTCGGCGACTGACGCAGGCCGAACATTAAAAAACCCTTGCCAATACTGGTGTTTGTCGTATTATGACGGAATGGTGCGGGATAAGTCAGACGGCCAAATTTACCATTTTAAGTCCCGTGCGTCTACCAGTTTCGCCACCCGGGCGCCGGTTCTATTGTTTCATACCCGCCCGCCTCTGACCACCCGCCCCATTCCCCTGATCACCCGCCCATTCCTCGCACCTCCCGGACCTTTCCACTCGGCTCCGGCGCCCCGCTCGCGCGGCGCCTTTCGTCATTTTATGTACGGTAGCATCGCCGCAAGCACCCGAGCCGTTAGGCCCTAATCGAATATATGCCGCTCGCGGAAAAGGAGTGCGTCTCTTCCCGCTACTTGCCGCTATCAATGCTATATTTATATGTCGGCAGTTTGAATGGAGCTAACAAGAATGAACCCACTCAGTAAGACGATCCAGGAGCTGGAAGCGCAAAAGGCTCAGATCGAAACCGCAATCCGCACTCTCCAATCCTTGAATGGCGCCAGCGATGGCCGCCGTGCCAAAGGTACGCGACGGATGTCGGCTGAAGGCCGGCGGCGTATCGCCGAAGCGCAGCGGAAGCGGTGGGCTAAATTCAAGTCATCCAAAAAATCCTGAGGGAATTTGCACAGGAAATGCCGGGGTATGCCGTCCGCTGCGCGCGCGACGGCATATATTCTTTTGCGCTTGAATTTCCAAAATTTCTATAAGTGAATCTCTGCCGCCTTCCTCGCGGTCATCCCGGCTGCCGCAGCCTTGCGGCGCGCCACCTCGGCTTGCTTGGCTCCGGTTCGCACTGGCTGCCATACCTCCGGGTTAGCTATATCCGGACGCGTAGTAAGCGGCCGGGTGGCGGTAATAAAATAGTGCTTTTAATTGTCAATCGTTGGGGAACGGAATCATGCCTGCCAAAAGACGTCTAGGTTGGCGGATGGAATACCTCGCGTTGCTGCTGGCGCTTGCGGCCGGCGGCGCTGCCGCCGGTGTGGCGCGAGACGCACCGCAGGTTTACCAGGCGGCGGCTGCGCATACTGCCCCAGCGGCGGCAGCCGGGCCGGCAAAGCCCGCCGCTTTCCTAAGTGCGCCCGCGGGCATTCCGAAGTTTCCGCTGGCGCCGGGGCCGCTGGTTTACCGCGAAGCCTTCAATCCCCACCGCTTCATCAACGCCGTCGGTGAACGCAGCGGCCTGTGGGGCTTTGAAAATGGGGAACTCGAGGGTTGGGTTTATCCGCTCAAGCTGTTCCATGCTTTTCAACTGGATTTTCAACTGGCCGGTCTGCCGCGCCGGTTTCGGGGCAGCGAGCTGTTGACCGGCGCTCGGATTTATCCGCAAATGGTGGTGCTGCAGTACGCGGCCGAGATGTTTCAAGTGCGCGAAATCTTATTTGCCCCGCGCCATGCCCCCGGTTTCATCATCCTGCTCGATGTTCATACCCCGCGCCCGCTGCGCATCTACGCCCGCTTCACCCCCGATTTGAGCCTGATGTGGCCGGCGGCTCTGGGCGGACAAACCTATGACTGGGATGCCGTCCATAAGCGCATGCTATTGGCCGAACCCACCGGACGTTTTACCGCGCTGATCGGCTCTCCCTTCGCCACCGGCTCGACCGCGGTGGGCTACCACCCCTATCTGACCACGGCGCACCCCAACCAGGTGATCGAGCTGCGGGTCACGCCGCGGGCGGCGCGGCGCGATTACATCCCGATTGTGGCCGCGGCCGGCATCCGCGGTATCTATCATGCCCGGCTCGTCTATCGCGGCTTGCTGCGCCGCTTGCCGCAAATGTATGCCGCCAGCCTGCGGCATTATGCGCGGCTGCTTAGCCGCGGTCCGCGCTTGCAAACTCCCGGGGCGGCGATCAATCGCTCGCTGCGCTGGTCGCGCGTGGCGCTCGATCAATTTCACGTCTGCAACCCGTACCTGGGCTGCGGCTATGTTTCCGGCTACGGCCCCTCGGGCACGAGCACACGCCCGATGTATGCCTGGTACTTCGACGAGCCGGCGATTTCCGCGGCGGCGTTTCTGGAAACCGGCCAGGCCGCCGGGCTAAAGCAGGCGCTCGAGTTTTTGCAAAAATACCAGCGCGCCGACGGCAAAATCCCGCATGAAATTTCGCAAAGTGCCGGCCTCATTCCCTGGTTTAAAAACTATCCTTATCCCTATATCCACACCGATTCGCCGCTCTGGTATCTGATCGCCGTCGGTCGCTATCTGCGCTTCACTGGCGACTTGGCTTTTGTGCGCCAAAGCTGGCCTCACGTGCTGCAAGCCTACCGCTACTGTGTCTCCATTCTGGATCCGGCCGACGGACTGCCGGCCATCCCCGCCGGCGATTGGGGCTCGATCGAGTTGCTCGGCTTCCGCAAGGATGCCGGCATGGCGGGAGAATGGCTGGCCGCCTTGCGGGCGGTGCGCCGGCTTGCCGCCGTGCAAGGCGATGCCGCGCTCGTGCGGGAATGTCGCCGGCGCGCGCGCCAGGCCTCGGCCTCGCTCGAGCGCGAGTTCTGGAATCCACGCCTCGGCTTTTACAACTATGGCCGGTTCAGCTCGGGACGCCCGGTTACTTATCTCAACCCGGCCATCGGTTATGCCGCCTGGTTGGGGGTCTTGCCAAAGCCGCGCGCGAAATCCGTCCTGGAAAAGCTGGCGACGGCGTCGTTTCTCTCCGATTGGGGCCAGCGCAACATGTCTTTCGCCGATCCGCGCTACAAAGAAGGCTCGTATCACGTCGGCTCGGCCTGGCCTTTTTTGACCGCCGCTCCGATGCTGGCGCAGTTCCGTGATGGCAACCCGGTCGAAGGCCTGCTGATCTGGCGTTCGATGCTGGCGCTGCGCAACTTCGACGCGCCGGGCGACCTGCCCGAATCGCTCTCGGGCAGCTATTTTCGGCTCTTGGATGAGGGCGTGCCGCACCAGATGTTTTCCGAGCTGACCGCCGTGCCCGGCCTGGTCGAAGGCGTCATGGGAATCGATCCCGATGTGCCGCGTCGTACTCTCGCCTGGCGTCCGCAACTGCCGCCGAGTTGGCCGCGCGCCGCGGTGCGCGCTTTTCCCTTCGGCCCGGAAGCCATCGACTTCTCGCTGCGCCAGTCGCCGGGAAAGCTGCAGGCTTCGATCCGCGCGACGGCTGCGGCTTCCGCCGCGCAGCCGCTTCAACTGCGCTTTGCGCCCGCCCTGCCCATGGGCGCTTCCGTGATCTCGGTGACTCAAGATAGCCGACCGCTGCGCTTCACCGTGCAGGATCTGGGCAGCGAGGTGCGCGTCAATTTGGCAATCCGATTTACCCGCTCGGCGCAAATCGAAGTGCGCTACCGCGGTGGCGTAGCCTTGGAGCCGCACTGGCAGCCGCTGCTCGCCGGCGACCGCAGCCGCAATCTGCATGTGCTCCGCTACGCTTATCGCGCCGGTATGGTCACCATGACGGTCGAAGGCCGTCCGGGACGTAGTTATCTTGTGCGCGCCTATACGTTCTGGAAGCTGACCGCGCTCGCCGGCGCCCGGGTGCAATCCGGCCGTAACGGCGCCCCTGCGCTCGTGCTGCAATCGCCTCCCGGTCGGCTCTCCACGGACAAAGCCGGATACGTGCGCTGGCGCGTCCGCGTGCGCGCTCAATAAATTCCACACCCACTCCCCCGGCCCAAAACGCTCGGTAGGAAGCAGATCACGAATAATCTGCCCGGCTTCCAACTGCAAAGCCGAAGATTTTGCATTTAGTATTTCCGCAACAGTTTTCGCCTCGCTTTTCCTGTGTGGTTGTGTCCTCCCAAACAGGCACAATAGTAAGGCTATGCAGCGTTCCGGCTCCGCCGATCTTCCCCTTCATGGCGGACGGGTGCCCGCCTGGCTGTCCACACGCATGGCCCGCCTGGGCGCCGCCATCACCGAACAAATCCTGCTGTCCTATGGCGCCTCGGGCTTCCTCAGCCGTCTGAGCGATCCTTGCTGGTTTCAGGCTTTAGGCTGCGTAATGGGCATGGATTGGCATTCTTCCGGCATCACCACTGCCGTCATGGGCGCGCTGAAACGCGGCCTCAATCCGCGTTCGGCCGATCTCGGTATCTACATTTGTGGCGGGCGCGGCCGCCACTCGCGCCTGACGCCCGCCGAACTGCGCGCCTGCGCCGAACGCCATGCTCTCGATGGCGAGGCGCTGGCGCGCACCAGCCGGCTGGTCGCGCGCGTCGATAACAACGCCATCGCCGACGGCTACCAGCTTTATCTGCACGCTTTTGTGCTCAGCGCCGCCGGCGAATGGGCGGTGGTGCAGCAGGGCATGAACGGCGATGCCGGCTTGGCCCGCCGCTATCACTGGCATTCGGCCGCAGTGCGCAGCTTCACCGCCGATCCTCATAGCGCCATTCACGGCCGGCCGCGGGGCGTCATCCTCAATCTGGTGGACGCCCGCGCCCAGCCGGCGCAGCAAGCCATATTGGAAATCGCCCGCCTGCCGGTCGGCTCGGCGCTGGACGAAGCGCGCCGCCTGGTGATGCCGCGGCGGCACGATGTGCGCGCGCTGGATCTGGATTTAACCCGCCTCGGCGCGGTGCTGGCGATGGCGCATGAGCGCGAACTGCGCGACTTCGCCGGCCTGCTCTTGGTCGAAGGTTTGGGACCGCGCACCCTGCAAGCTCTGGCCCTGATCGCCGAAGTGGTGCATGGCGCTCCGGCGCGGTTTGCCGATCCGGCGCGGTTTGCCTTCGCCCTGGGCGGCAAAGACGGACATCCCTTCCCCGTGCCGCTCGCCGTCTATGATGAATCGATTGCCGTCTTGCGCCGTGCGCTCGTGGCCGCGCGCGCCGGTCATCGCGAAAAACTCGACGCCTTCCGCCGCCTTGATCGCCTGACCCGCGCCGTCGAGCGCGGCCTGGAGCCGCGCGCCGATTTCCCCGCCGTGATCGCGCGCGAGCGCGCCCGGTCGCCTTCCTGGAACGGCCGCGCCGTCTTCGACGATGCGCCGCGTCCACGCCCCGCCGCGGCCCAGCTCCGCCTTTTTTGAAAGATTCCGCTGCCGGTGGAGCGCGGCGATGTGAGTATTCGCCATGCCTCCGCTTTCGGCCGGATCATTGCGAAAGCGTTTGCGCCTCAAATTAAAAGGGGCTGAGCCGCTATTTTTTAAATTCCAGCAAGTACCGCGGCGGCGCCATCCCGGCGGCCAATCGCGTATCCGGTTCTGGCGTCCTCGCCCGCAGCTCCAGCGGCAGCACGCCCGCCCAAACCGGCAGCGCGTAATCCTCTTCATCGTCCACCGGAGGGCCGCTGCGCATCTTCGCCGAGGCTTCCTCGATTGTGAATTCCAGCACCGAGGTGGCCTTCAATTCCTGCGCGCTGGGTGGGCGCGCATCCGCCCAACGCCCGGCCAGCAAGTGCTCGGAAATGACGCGCAGCGCATGCGCCTTGCGCTCCGCCTCGGCAAGCTTGCGCGCGCGTCCGAACGCCACCACCGAGCGATAGTTGATCGAATGGTGAAAGGCCGAGCGGGCCAGCACCAGGCCATCCACCAGCGTGGCGTTGACGCACGCCGGCGCGCCGGCATCGAGCGTGTCCAGCATGCGGCTGGCGGCGGAGCCGTGCAAATATAGTAGGTCTTCCTCGCGTCCATAAAGCGTGGGAATGACGAACGGCTGCCCCTCCACGCAGAAACCAACATGCGCCAGGAAGGCGGCGTCCAGAATCGCATAAATCGTCTCGCGCTCGTGCGAGCCGCGTTGTGGCAGGCGCCGCAGCCGGCTGCGCGCCGATGCTGCCTTGGCTGAAATTGTGTCGCTCATGATGCTGTAGGGCTTTGAAGATTATACCTGGCCCCTACGTGCCCCGCCGCGGCGCTCGCAGTAAATCTGTGCCGCTTATTTTTGGCCGTGTCGGTTGGCCAAATGGACTGCCTTGGCCGCTGGAGCGCTCCCGTCCATGCGCTGCAACAGCCTATTCAGTCTCGCCTCCAGTTCGCCCGGACGCATCTCGCCGAGAATGTGAAAGCGAATGACGCCGTCGCGGTCCAGCACCAGCGTGTCGGGAATTGCATCGCCGGCATGGTGCCGGTCGAGCGTCGAGGCATCGCTTCCGAACCTGATGGGATAGTTAGCCTAAACGCCGCTGGAACTCGATGCTATGCGCCCGCATGGCACGTGTATCGAACGCAATGCCGATAAAAGCGCACGCCGCGCGGCGCATATTGCCGGCCAGCAGCAATTCTGCGCGGCAAAGGGCGGGCGCCAGCAGGGCCCTGGGTTCAGCACGGCGAGGCAAAGCGAAGTTCCAGTAGAAACCGCGAGTAGCGCGAGGCCGCAGGACAATTTCTCAGAAATTATCCAAACAATTGCCGCGAGGCGGCGGATTTATATATGGAGATAAATGAGGGTCGTTGAGCACCCGAAAGCAAAACCGGAGGTTTTGCGCCCAACGGCCCAAAGCCAGGCTCGAGTTATCTCCTCGCTCTTCCATTCCTGAGCCTGATCAACGCCAGCCCATACGGCGGCAAGCTCAACTTTAGGCTCGGGTGCTCGGGCGCCACCCCCGCCAGCCGCGGAACTCCCAGCCGGGCCGCCCGCCGCAGGCTTCGCGTCTGCGCCCGCGTGGGAAACGCCGGACTGCCCATCGCCCGCCACGCGGCCAGGGCGTTGCCGTGCGTAGCATCAAGCACTTGGATATACGCCCGGCGCGCGTGCTGCAGCCCGGGAAAACGCAATTCGAACCGCCGCGGCGCGCCGCCGCCGCGCGCCGGCGCATAGTTCCACACCGCGATGGCGGCATTGCCGTCGGCGTCGAGCGTGGCCAGTGCCGCGTCCGAAGCCACCGGTAGCCGGCGCGTGCCCAGCTCATGCAGCAGGCGGAAGGCGTTGAAGGCGGCTTTCGGAATATGTCCCTCGGCCATCAGTCCAAAGCCGCCGTAAAACGGCGTATGTTTGACCCCCTGCTCTTCAAACACATCCGAAAAGGCCCAGTACGACATGATCTTGGTCTTCCCGGCGCAGAGCCGTATGGTGTTGGCCAGCCACGGTCCCATAAAGGGCGAATCGGTGACGCTCACTTCATTGCTGTAGCTGGCGTTGTACTCGCTGAAAATGATGGGCAAATCGGGACGCGCCGAGGCTTTCACCTCGCGATACACCTTCGCCACCGCCAGCGCCACCAGCACTTGGCGCGAAACCGGGTGCGTGGCCCCGATCACCTTCGGGGTGTCGTTGCCATAGACATGGGTAGAGACGAAATCCACCGGCACCTGGTGACGTACGCAATGCGCGATAAAGCGTCCCACCCAGGCCGCCTGCGCTGTCGCGGGGCCGCCCACGCGCAGCTCGGGGCTGACGCTTTTAATCGCGCGTGCGGCTGCGTCGTAAAGCCGGAAATAGCTGGCCTGCTTGGGTACGCCAGCCCAGAAACCGATGTTGGGCTCGTTCCAGACCTCGAAATACCAGCGCGAAACTTCCGCCAGCCCATAGCGCTCGACCAAGTGCCGCGCGAAATGCCGGATCAGCGATCCCCACTGCCGGTAGCTTTTCGGTGGCGCGATAAAAGGGTGGTACCAAAAGCCTTGCCGCGTCGGGTTCGCCGCCAGTTGGCGGGGCATGAAACTCAACTCCACATAAGGGCGCACGCCACGTTTGAGCAAGCCATCGTATATCTGATCGACATAAGTCCAGTTATAGATCGGCCGTCCATCCGGCGCGAGGTGATATAACCCGACGCCGCGGTCGAAGATGCCGTGAAACCGTATATAGCCGAATCCGGTGGCGCGGTGCACCGCCGTCAGGTCGCGCCGGTAGCTTTGCCGCAATGCCAGTATCGCCCGTCCCGAGCCGAACATACGTTCCCAATAATGCGGAAATGGCCGCGTGGGCGCATGCAGGTTGATGCGCACTATGCGGCCTGCGCCCGCGGCTGCCGTCTGGCGGCTGGCGGCCTGCGTTAATGGATGAGTCGTTATCCCCGCTCCTGCGGCGAATGCTCCCAGGCTCATCCCCAGCCCCGCCATCCATCCGATGCGTATGAGTTTCATAAAGCCCTCACCTTCATCCCATTCCGTAGTGTAAATCAGCCGCAATTTATTGCTCTGGATGAACGGCGGGAGGCATGGCCTGGCAGTTGGCAGTTGGCAGTTGGCCGCTGATATCCGCCTTTACCGAAAGCGTTAACGGCCGAGTCGGACAGCAGTTTTCGTCCGAAATCGCAGGCCGAAGCGCGGGGTTCCTTTTAGGTCCCGCGCCTATCAACGACAATAAACTTTCGACATCCATGAGTATTCGCAATGTGTCCGGTTTCGGCCGGACCTTTGCGAAAGCGTCAGCGCCTAAAAGTAAAAGCGGCCGTGCCGCCGCCTTTTCCCCTTCATCTGGTAGCTGGTTTTTTGCGCAGCCGCGGCCCGGCATCTGGATTGATTTTCCGCGCGGCGGCGATGGCCTGCGCTACTTGTTCTGGCGTCATATGCTGCCTGAGTTCATTTAATTTCCGGGAAACCATCCAGTAAATCGGATTGGTGCCGACTAGCCTGGCTTTGGCGAGTAAAAACCATTTGTAGGCGCGTAACCGATCGCGGGAAGCATAATACTCGCCCAGCCGGTAAGCTGCCTGCGGGGAGCCGTGCACCGCCGCCTGCCGTTCGCGCCGCAGCGTTGCCTGTGTGGCCGGCTTGGTCTGCGGAGCTTTTTTCGTCTGGGCGGGCGGCGAGGCGGGTCGGGCCGCCGCGGTTGGGGCGAGTTGCGGCTTGATCTGCGTGATCGGCGCCCTCCGATGGCAGCCGACGGCCATGCCGGCGCTGCCAAGAAAAATAAATGTCAATGATAGTAGTTGTGGCTTCATCGTAGTGAGAGGCTGGGTGGCCATAATTATAATGATGTTTACAAAGTAATGCTCGCCGGCCGGGTTCGCGCGGAATTTCTTTTTAGGTCCCGAGCGACTTCCGGCGGAACTGTGCGGCTGAGCCGCCTTAGTTCGACAGTTCGACAAAAAAAGGCTTGTTTGGAATCGACCGTAAGTGGATAATATCTCGCCAGCTCTCAATCAGAGGTTATCGTCTCGTGAAACTCGGAATGCGACGCATTTTCTTCTGGGAATTAATCCTGTCGGCGGGCTTAGTATGGTCACAAGCGCCAACCGGCCGCGCTACACGCCCCGCTGATCACCGGCGCGAGCGCCAGGAATTTTTCCTGCGCGCCCGCCAGTCCTTTGATAATCTGCCGCCCGCCATTCATCTTTATCGGGCCTTGCGCCAGCGCGGCCAAATTCCCTTTGCGCCCTACCCCATCGCGCGGCCTCGCGACGGCGCATCGCGCCTGGGCGCCGCTCCCGTCGTCACCAGCGGCAGTTGGAGCTTTCTCGGCCCCGCACCCGAACTGGATAGCTATTACGGCTATGTCGGTGGCCGGGTCACGGCCATTGCCCTCGATCCCAACGATGCGACCGGCAACACCGTCTATGTCGGCACCGCTTACGGAGGCGTCTGGAAATCCACTAACGCCCTCAGTGCCAACCCCACTTTTACCCCGATCAGCGATCCCACCCAGTCCTTATCGGTGGGCGCCATCGCAGTAATTCCCGGGACCTCGCCCAGCACCATCCTGGTGGGCACCGGTGAGCCCAACGATTCGGGCGACTCCTATTACGGCATGGGCATCCTGCGTTCCACCGATGGCGGCCAGACCTGGTCGTTGATTACCCAGGACGATACCTGCCAAAGCGTCACCTGCCCGCTGCAGTTTATCGGCATGGGTTGGAGTGCCATCCTGGTCGATCCCGTCAATCCCTCGATCGTGCTTGCGGCCGCCAGCAATGCAACTAACTTTCACACCACGTCGTCCTCGGTTCTCTTTAATACCAATGGAACTTATCGTTTCGGCGGCGTCTATCGCTCCCTCGACGGCGGCGCAACCTGGACTCAAGCGTTTGGTGGGAGCGGAGATAATTGCGACAGCCTGGTCTATGACCCCGGCAGCAAAACGTATTACACCGTCATCTCCGGCACGATGTATAAATCCACCGACCAGGGCAATTCCTGGACCCAAATTAACGGCCCCATGCCCAGCGGCACCGGTTCGGTCGGGCGGGTGGCCTTGGCCGATCGTGCCGGCGTGCTTTATGCCCTCACCAGCGACAGTTCCGGAAATTTGTCCGTGGGCGTGGCCTGTAGTAGCGGACAGACCACCGGTTGCGATACCGGCCTTTCGATGTCCAGTGATGGCGGAACGACCTGGGTTCCGCTGGCCGCGCCCGCCGGCTTATTTGGCTCCAATCATCAGGGTTATTACGACATTTGGATCGCCGCACCGCCCAATGCTTCTTCTTTATTAGTCGGCGGCATTGATGCCTGGCAGGCTTCCAGCGTGAATAGCACCAGCACCACCTGGAGCAATCTCACCAACTCCTATACCAACGGCATCGTGCATCCCGATCAGCATGCGTTCGCCACCGAAACCGTGGGCGGTAACACCACCTGGTTCGTCGGCAACGATGGCGGCGTCTGGTCCTCGACCGACTCCGGCGCGGTTTGGAGCGATCTCAATGCCTCGCTCAGTGCGCTACAGTTCTATAGCATCGCCGGCAATCCCCGGATAGCCGGCGAAATCATGGGTGGCACCCAGGACAATGGCACCGAATACACCACCGGTTCGGTGGGCTGGAAGGAATTTTTCGGGGGGGATGGAGGCAACAGCGCCTTCGACACGGCCGGCGACTGCTTTTTCTCTTACACCCATGCCGATGTGTATTACTCGTCCGGTTGCTCCGGCGGGTATAACCCCATTTTAAATTTGCCCCCAAATTCCCAGTTCATTGCCCCGTATCAGCTTGAGCCTGCGGATAACTCCACTATGCTGTTCGGCGGCGATGCCGTCTATCGCGGCCCAGCCATGCCCGCCTCCATCAATACGGGCTGGAGCGCCATCAGCCCGGTAATGAATGCCGGTTGCGCGCAGTATAGTTACGATTGCATCACCGCCGTGGCCAGCGCGCCCGGCAACGCCAATTACATTTATGCTGCCGCCGGCTTTACCAGTGATAGTTCTATTTCCGTGATGTACACCGCCAATGCCCTGAGCAGCTCGCCGACTTGGACTACATATAGTTTTGTGAATTCCGGCCTCTCGCTCGCTTTTGGCCCGATCAGCTCGATCTCCGTTCATCCCACCAATCCGCAGATCGCCTACCTCGCCCTGCAGGGCTTCGGCGGCAGCCATGTGTTGATGACCACCGATGGCGGAGCCAACTGGGTCGACATTACCGGCAACTTGCCTGATGCGCCCGCCAACTGGGTGGCCATCGATCCGCAGGCGGCGGAGAACATCTATGTCGCCACCGATGTCGGCGTCTTTGTCGCCACCGATGGCGGCGCCGCCGGCGCGGCCGAAACCTGGAAACAGCTTGGCTCCGGCCTGCCCAATACCGCCATCCTCCAGTTAGCCTTCGACAACACCGGATCCTATCAATTGCTGGCCGCCACTCATGGCCGCGGCGTTTGGTCCATCGCGCCCCTGCCCGCGAGCGCGCCCCTGGTCGCGCTCTCGCCCGCCGCTTTGACCTTCGCCTCCCAGCCCACCGGCATTACCAGTGCCGCTCAAACCGTGACCTTGACCAATACCGGCACCGCTTCCTTGTCGATCACCTCGATTGCCGCTAGTGGTGATTTCGCCGAAACCAATACCTGCAACTCCAGTGTGGCCGCTGGCGCCAATTGCGCCATCTCGGTAACTTTCACTCCAACCGCTACGGGCGCGCGCACCGGCGCGTTGACAATTACCGATAACGCTTCCGGCAGTCCGCAATCGGTGAGCTTGAGCGGCACCGCCACCCTCGCCGCGCCCTTGGCCGGTGTGTCTCCCGCCAGCCTGAGTTTTTCCGGCCAGATAGTTTCCACCACGAGCGCCGCGCAAACGATCACTTTGTCCAACCCCGGCTCGGCCACGCTGACCATCGGCGGCATTGGCATTAGCGGAGATTTTGCCCAAACCAGCACCTGCGGCTCCAGCCTGGCTGCCGGCGCCAACTGTTCCATCTCGGTCACGTTCACGCCCTCGGCCAGCGGTACCCGCAGCGGAACCTTAACCATCACCGATAACGCCGCCAACAGCCCGCAATCCGTCAGCTTGAGCGGTACCGGCCAGGATCTGCAATTCGGTCCCGCCAGCGGCGCTTCCAGTTCGGCCACCGTTACCGCCGGCAGTACGGCCACATATAACCTCGCTCTCACCCCCGAGGGCGGCTTGAGCGGCACGGTTACGGTGAGCTGCACCGGAGCTCCCACCCAAGCCACTTGCACCGCCAGTCCGGCCTCGGTAACGCTCTCCAATTCCGCCACCAGCATCGCCGTCAGCGTATCCACCACCGCCCGTAGCCTGCTCCCGCCGGCCTTCCCGCTCGTGCCCCCGCGTCTGCCCTGGATGTTCTACGCTCTGGGCGCCCTGGCTTGCGCGCTCGGCTTGGCTTGGCTGGCGGACCGCAAGCGCCGTTGGCTGGCACTTTGCGCCGGCGCTTTGCTGGCGCTCTCGCTTGCGGGTTGCGGCGGCGGCACAACCGCGTCCACTCCGTCGGCGCCGGCAGGTACCCCCGCGGGCACCTACACCTTAACCGTCACCGCTGCCAATAGCTCGATTTCGCGCTCGACTTCGCTATCACTCACCGTGCAATAGCGACCGCCAGCCGCTCCAGAAAAATGCGCTCGCCGGGATGGATTTTCCTCTCCGCCTCGGCCGGCGCATACCACCCCGCGCGGTCGGCTTCCGGAAATTCCTGTCGCCGTCCGGAACGCGGCGGCCATTCCATTTCAAATGTATTGCTGTGCGCCTGGGCGGGGTCGCAATCGCCGGCAAAGGCAAATACCACCATCGTCTTGCCGCCGCACCGCCGCGTCTCGCCCAGCGGCATATATATAGAAGATGAGCCGGCTTCTCCCCCCGGGGAGGGCGAGCCGCCATCCACTGCCGGGGTGGCAAAGCCCGTTTCTTCTTCGAATTCGCGTCGCGCTCCGGCGAGCAGGTCTTCCCCGGACTCGATTTCGCCTTTGGGAATAAACCAGGCGCCCTCGTCCTTCCGCGCCCAAAACGGCCCGCCCAGGTGAATTAACAGGACTTCCGCCGCCCCGCCTCGCCGGCGGTACATCAGCAGCCCTGCGCTGATCTTCGCCATGCGTATAGTTTAGGGTTTTGCATGCCCACTGCTCCCTTTTGGCATTTTTTCAATTGAATCTTCAGTTCTTTTTCCTTCTGTAGAAAGCGTCGTCATAGGTGGGCGTCTGGATAAATTCTCTACGCGCGGCGCAGCCGGCGCCCATTGCTTCCCCCATCCCTTGCGTTCCCTTTCAATCTGCCAGCTATAATGAAAAACAAGGCCTTGGCCCGAATGCGCAAAGTTTTTACCGCTGTCCCAGCGTTTCTCTTCTTTTTTTTATTCGCCGCTTTTCAGCCGCCAGGCGTTCGAGCCGCCTCGCGCGGGCCTGCCGTCCCGCCGGCGCCGGCTTCGGACCCCGCTCCGCCCCTCGTGCGCTTTGAGGCGGCGTTGCGCCGTTTTCAATCGGCGAGAAGCCTGCCGGCGCGCGCCGCGGCCTTGAATCGCATGGAAAAGCTGCGTCCCTGGCTGCCCGACCCGCGCCGGGCGCTGGCGGCATGGCGGCAACTGGCCGCCACCGGACAGCCGCCGCTGATCGAGGCGGAACTCGATAACCAGATCGCGCGCGAGCAGCAGCGCCTGGGCGAACCCGCCGCCGCCGCGGCACTCTGGCGCAAGCTCGGCCTGCTCCGCCATTGGCAGATGGTCGGCCCCTTCGACAACTCCACTCCCGACGCCATCGCTCAAGCCGTCGGCCCCGAGCGCGGCATCAATCTGGCGGCGCATTATCCCGGCAAATCCGGCAGCGTCGGCTGGCGCCGCCTGGAATGGCCGGCGGCTCTCGGACGCATCCGCCTGGGGCGCTATTTCAGCCCTCGCGAGGCGGTCTCCGCTTATCTGGCCACTTGGATCTACAGCCCACGCGCGCGCCAGGTCGCGCTGCGTTTATCCGATAGCGGCTCGACTCGCCTGTGGGTCAACGGCGAGCTGTTGTTTTCCGAAGCCATGATTCACCCCGGTGATGGCTTCGATATGCACGTCATTCCAGCGCGCCTGGCCGCCGGCTGGAACCAGGTCTTGGTAAAAGATGGCGAGCTCGAAAGCGAGGTTTGGATTTTCGCCTTGCGCGCCACCACCCCCAATGGCCGCCCGCTGGCGTTACATTCCAGCGCTCGGCCGCATCCCGCCCCGGATTGGGCGGCGCAGCCGGCGCCTCAATTTGCCGTCGCCGACCTGACCGCCATAGCGCGGGCCGCCGCCACCACCGCCGCCGGCTGGCAGCATTACGCCTGGATCCTCTATCAAAAAGCCAACTTCAATCGCGGCAGTAATACACTGAACTACGCCTTGGAGCAGGCTGAGGCCTTGGCCGCTCCCAACGGTGCCATTCCCACCGCGAGCGCTCCCGCCGCCCTCCGCTGGCGCCGCATCGAGTTGGATTTTGCCGAGATGGATACCAACCAGGGACGCGCCTACCGCACCTTGCGCCGCGTTTTAGAAAACGGCCCCGGCCCCGGCTATGCGGAAGCCCTCGCCCGCCGGGGAGAAATTGAACTCAGCCGCAGCGAGTTCTGGCCCGCCCGCCGCGACTTCATCGCCGCCTTAAAAGCCCGCTGGGGCGGCGCCGCTTCACTCGCTTCCGCCTCACCGCAACAATGGCTCGCCGCTCCCCATGCCGCTCTAGGCTTGCTCGAAACCTATGCCGGCATGGGCCTCGCCCCGCAAGCGCTAGCCCTGGAACGGCGTTTGCGCGCGGTGGGCGCCGCCGCTATCAATGGCCTCGCCGTTCCCGTCGCCCAAACCTTGCTGCATCTCGGCCTGCATGCCGATGCCCAGGCCTGGACCGAGGCCGCCTTCCCCAATAATCGTAAAAATCCCGCCCTCTTCCATCAGCTCGCCTACGAACAGTTACATAACGGCCATTCCCGCGCCGCCGCGCGCACTCTTCAAACCGTGCTGGCTGAAGACCCCACCAGCCGGGTGCAATGGATGCTGGCGGAAATTCTCGGCGGCCAAGGCAACTTTGCCGCCGCCCGCCGAGCCCTCGCCGCCGCGCTGCGCCTCCAGCCCAACGGACACAAGCTCTGGCGCCGCCAGGGCGAGTTGGAATACGCCGCCGGCCAGCCCACCGCCGCCATCCGCGCCTGGCAGACCGCGCTTCGGCTCGATCCCCAAAATTCCACCCTGGCCAGCCGCCTGCATCTGTTGCAGGGCGGCCATCGTGAAGCCAGCTTCTATCGCCCCTATCGCATCGCCGCTGCCGCCGCCATCGCCGCTTTGCGTCGCCACCCCCATCCCGCGCTGTTGGTTGGCCCCATCGGCCTCGTCGCCAATACCACCGTCATCCGCATCTTTCCCTCCGGCAACGTCGGTCGCTACGTGCAGCAGATCTTTCGCGTCAACAATCGCGTTGGCGCCGAAGCCCTGGCCAGCTATTCGGTTACTTACGATCCCCGCCGCCAGGAAGTGCATTATCTCGCCGCGCGCGTTTACCACCCCGACGGTTCCACTACCGATGCCCCCGCTCCCGGCGACTCCCTCGTCAGCCAGTCGGTCGGCTACGAAACCTATTACAACGTCCGCAACCGTTATGTGGTCATGCCCTCGCTGCGCCCCGGCGATTATGTCCAGATCGCCTATCGCATGATGCCCACTACCCTGGAATCGCTCTACGGCAACTATTTTGGCGAGCTGCAGCCGTTCCAGACTTCCGCCCCTACGTTGCGCCAGCAATTAGTGGTATTGTCTCCGGCCTCTTTGCCGCTCTATTCCGATGCGGTGCGTTTCACCGGCCAGGCGAATGTGGAAACCCGCGACGGCATGAAAATCTATCGCTGGCAGTTGCGCAACCAGCCGGGCTACACCAGCGAACCCAACGGCCCGCCCTCGATCGAGCAGATTCCCTATGTCATCGTCTCCGCCTTCGGTAATTGGACCGCCTTTGCCCACTGGTATCAGGGCCTGATCCGCGACACTTTTGTCATGGATGGCGATCTTCAGCGCGCCACTGACCGGCTGGTGCGCGGCTTGCCCAACGATCAGGCCAAGGTCAAGGCGATCTACAGCTACGTCATTCGCAACACCCACTATGTCGCCTTGGAATTCGGCATTCACGGCTACCGCCCCTATCCCGTCAGCGAAGTCTTCCGCCGCCGCTTTGGCGACTGCAAAGACAAAGCTTCATTGCTGATTGCCATGCTGGCGCGCGCCGGCATTGCCGCCGACATCGTGCTCGTGCGCACCCGCGATCTGGGCCACGTCTCCACCCGCATCCCCGCCATTGGCGATTTCGACCACGCCATCGTCTATGTTCCCGAGTTGGGCTGGTATCTGGATGGCACCGCCGAGTACAACGGCGCGCGGGAATTGCCCGAACTCGATCAGCATGCGCTGGTCTTCCGCATTCCCGTTGGCGGCGATCTGCGCGCCGATGGCCTCGATCCCCAATCCTCGCCCGCCGCTCGGGCCATTCCGCTGCAACCGGTTATTACGCCGGTCTTGCCGGCGGCAATGAATTCCATGGTCCGCACCATCACCGGTAGCGTGAATTCCAAGGGCCGTCTGCAGTTCCGCGCGCAAGTCACCGTGGTCGGGCAGAGCGCGCCCTATTACCGCCATGCCATGCAGATCGTCGGACGCCAGGCGGGTGTGATGCAGGCGATGCTGCGCCAGGATTTGCCCGGGCTGACCGTCACCCGCGCCCGCGCCCTCAACCCCAATCATTACGACCGTCCGCTGACCATTGTCTTTCATGCTCGCGCGCCGCGCTTTGCCGCTCCTCAGCCCAATGGCGGACTCCGCCTCCCCCGCCAGTTTGAGCCGCTGATTTGGGTGCCGCGCATGGCCCCGCTCGCTACCCGCCACACCCCGGTGCATGTCGGCTCGCCGCAGTTGATTGTCGAATCGGTGGATCTGCAGCTCCCGCCCGGCTATACCCTTACTCCCCCCGCGGCGCTGCATCTGCATACTCCCTTTGCCAATTTTGACTACACCACGCAGTTGACCAACGGCCGGCTGCAATGGAATATGCGCCTGGAAACCCTCAAGTCCGTTATCCCCGTGGCCGAATACGCCACCTTCCGCCGCTTCTGGGTCGAGGTGGATGCCAAACTGGATGCCGGCATCTACGCCCATCCCCAGTCCGCCTCGCTGCGGCCTGGCCCCGCCGCTATGGCATTTTTAGAGAATTTGCCCCAAGTATTCGATCGGCAGAGGAGCCGTTAACCCGGCATGCGATTTTTTCAACCCCACTCTTCCGCCGCCATCCGCAGATTTAAATTTCTTCTTCCTTCAGCAGGCAGCTGGCGGCTGATAGCGGATAACTTTCGGTTTGGCGGCCTTCTGGCATTTGCCTTAGCTGTCGGTCTCATCCCTGCACCCGCTCCCGCGCTCGCCGCGGCACCTGCGCCCGCATCCGCCGCCGTGCCTGCCACCAGCTTCCTCGATCGGCTGCCGCGCTCGCTGCGCTCGGCCCGCGGCTTGGGCGAGCGCGCGTGGGTGGAATGGTTTTACGGCTCGCCCGCCGAAAAAAAACGAGCGATGCGCGACGCGCGCCGCGCGCTGGTCGCCAGTCCCGATGATCGCGCCGCGCTTTGGACGGAATTTACCCAGGCCGAGAGTGAAGGCCGCCAATTCCAGGCCTCGCGCGCCGCGCTGGCGCTCGTGCGCCTCGCTCCTAACGATCCTGCAGCCGAATGGGCGGCGCGTTATTTGAGCGCGCATCTGGGCGGACAGGGCACGCTGCTTGCCACTTCCGCTCCCGAGCTGCGCAGCCTCTTCAAGTGCCGCTTCGCCAACCCGGTGACCGCCTACATGCTGGGCCGCTTGGAATTGCAGTTGCCCTTGCCGCGCGGCACCGCCCGCACTCCCGCCGCCGAGTTGGCGGCCGCCGCCCTCGCAACCGCCGGACGCCCCCAGCACTGGCGGCTCTACGGCCCCTTCGGCTTCTGGCCCAATCTGGCCTTCGATACCGCCTCGCCGCTGGTCTCCCAACTCCGCGGACCTTATCGCGACGGGAACCGGACGCGCCCCGGCCAGAGCTACGACGCCCGCCACGGCGGCGTGCTGTTTCCACCCGATTGGGGAGGCCGCGGCGCCTTCTACGCCGTCTCTTTCCTGCGCGTGCCGCGCCCGCTCGTTGCCGGCCTGCGCGTCTATTCGCCCTGCTCCGTCAAAATCTGGATCAATGGCGCGCCCGTCGTCGCCAATGATCGCCGCGCCCGCTACTCGAATTCCACCGCCGTGGCGCGGCTGCGCCTTCAGGCCGGCTGGAATCGCGTCGTGGTCATGCTGGCCGGCGATGGCGAGCGCGTGTTCAATCTCATGCTGCGCCCCGAAAATGGCGCCCCGCTCGCCAGCGCCGAACGCTTGCCCGCCGGGGCGCGCTTGAGCGCACCCCCGCGTCTGCTGCCCCCGCCACCGACGATTGCTACCTGGGCAAGCCATGTGCCTGGCTCCGATCCGGTGAAACTCTGGCTTGATGGTGCCTGGCGGATGGAGGATGGCAACCCCGTCGCCGCCCGCCCGCTGCTGCTCCAGGCCTCTCGCCTGGCGCCCCAGGCCACCCCCATCTGGCTGGCGCTCGCCCAGGCCGATCAGGCTTTGCCCGACGCCGGTCCGGGTTATTCCGCCGCCCAAACCACCGCCGCCGCCCGCCGCGCCTTGGCCGCCGATCCCTCGGCCGTGCCCGCTTGGCTGCGCCAGGCCGAAGTGGCCGAATCCCAGGGCAAAACCGATGCCGCCGCTGCCGCTTTCCAGCGCTGCTGGGGCCGCGGCCTCGCCGTCTGCGATTGGGAAGCTTTCCGCTTTTTCCGCCATCAGGGCTGGACTCCGGAAGCCCTGCGCGCCCTGCGCCAGGCCTTGGCCGAATCGCCCAGCGATTGGGCCGCCATCGGCAATGCCGCCGGCTTTGCCCAACTGAACGACGCCCGCCTGGCCCGCTCCATGCTGGCGCGCATGGCCCTCCGCCCCCGCGCCGCACCCTACCTCGGCATGTACTGGCTTACCCACGGACGTCCGCAAATCGCCGTCCGCCTGCTGACTGCCGCCATCCGGCGCGATCCCAGCTCGGCGCGCCTGCGCCGCGACCGCCTCAATGCCTTGCTCCAGGCCGGCGAGAACGCCGCCGCCCTCGCCGCCGCCAAAACCGACGTGCGCGAATTTCCCGACGATTGGAAACTCGCCGCCCTCGCCGCCGGCGCGGTCGGCTTGGCCCGCGGACGCCGGGCCGAAATCGCCTGGCTCCAGGCCCACGACTTCAACCGCAATGGCCTGCGCCGCGACGCCGACTTCCTCGCCGGCTCCAAATTCTGGTTGCCGTGGTATCACTCCGCCCGCCAGATTCTCGCCCATGCTCCCAGCGCCGTGCAGTATCCCAATGCCTCCGCCATTCTCGTCTTCGATCAAATGGTGGACCGCATCAATCCCGACCACAGTCGCGATGCCTATATCCACCAGATCTTCCGCGTCCTCGATAAAACCGGTATCGCCATGCACGGCACCGTGCAAATCCCTCCCGGCAGCGACCTGATCACCATTCGCACTCTTAAGCCCAACGGCAGCATCATCCTGCCCGAGCGCATGGATGGCCGCACCAGCATCTCCATGCCCGGCTTGGAGCCGGGCGATTACATCGAAACCGAATATGTCGAGCATTTTCCCCCTTCGAGTGTGGTCGGCGGCGCGCTCGATAACGACATGTATTTCATCTTCAACTCCAATCGCGAGCCGTATAACTTTTCCGACTACGTCGTGCTCAGCCCTCGTCATTTTCCCCTGACCATCCAGCAGGCGCGTTTTCCCGGCAAGCCTAAAATCCAGCGCGGCAACGATTGGACCTCGCGCGAATGGCTGGTTCAGAAAACCCGTATGGTGATTTCCGAGCCCAACATGCCGCCCTACCAGCGGCTTGTGCCTAAAGTCTGGGTCAGCAGTCCGCTGGCTTGGCGTCAGATTGCCGCCTACTGGTCCGACCGGCTCTATGCCGTGCGCCGCTTCACCCCTTCCATGCGCGCCCAGGCGCTGCGCTTGACCGCCGGCGTTTCCGGCAACCGCGCCCGGGCCGATACGCTGTTTGCCTGGGTGGCCGCGCACATTCGCCAGCAGGAACAGCGGCCGGGGGAAGATTTCTCGCCTGGCGCTCAGGATTTTCATGACCGCAGCGGCAGCCGCCTCGCTGTCTTTCTCGGCCTGCTCAGCGCCGCCCGCGTCCCCTGGCGGCTCGCCCTCGCCCGCGCCGTCACCGACAATTCCAGCTTGCAGATTCCCAATATCTTCCAGTTCACCTATCCGTTGGTGCGCGTCGGACCGAAAGGCAATCGCAACTGGTACGACCTCAACCAGCAGTTTGCCCAGCCCGGCTACATCGCACCTGCCGTGCGCGGCGGCCTGGCCTTGCTCGCCGGCGATACCCACCCGCATCCTTTCGCAACCGTCCCCGTCTCCTCTTCCACCCTCGACGCCACCGTCGAGACTATCCGCGCCCAGCTTCAGCCGGATGGCTCCGCCCAACTGAATTTAACCCTGGAATTCCGCGGCCTCGCCGCCGAGCAGATTCGCCAGGCGCTCGAAAGCCAGCCCGCCACCCGCCTGCCTCAGATCTATCAGTCGCTGCTGTTGGGCACCTATCCCACCGGCATCGCCCTGAGCGGCCATATCGAAAATCTGCACCACGCCGCGCTTTCGCTCTTGATCCACATCCAGGGACAGGCTTCCGGCTTCGCCACCGTTGCCGGCAATAGCTGGACCATCCGCCACCTGGTCAGCCGCGTCAACCTGCTCAGCCGTTACGCTTCGCTCTCTTATCGCCAATATCCGCTTATCCTGCCCGCGCCGCTGTTCGGCATTACCCGCGTCGAAGTGGATTTGCCCCCCGGCTTCCGGCTCGCCGCCCTGCCGCCCTCGGGCAAGCTCCAGGGCGGCTATGGCGTCTTCACCGCCGACTACAGCCAAATTGGCAACATCGTGCGCTACGACCGCGTGCTCGACCTGCCGCCGCTGCTGATTCCTCCGAGCCGCTACCAGAAGTTCCGCGACTTCGCCGTCGCCGTCGCCGCCTCCGACCACATCCACCTCCGCGGCAATATCACCGTCGCCACCCCCCCCAGCGTTAACGGCCGGGTCGGACAGTAGTTTTCGTCAATGGCAATTTCGAAGAAATTGCCTTCAACCTGCTCAATATCGAAGAAATTTCGCCATGCGTCCGGTTTCGGCCGTGCGCCTCAAGCGCGCGGCGGCAACCCGCGGCGGAGAAGGCGCATGAGCTGGCTTTCGTGGCCCTGGAAGCTGTGCGAAGCGCCAGTGACGATTTGGATCTCGGCACGGCACGAGCGCATATTTGCCGCGAACCAGGCGGCTAAGTTTTCGGCGGGGCGGTCGGCGTATTCATCCGCGCCGGCTAGAATCACCTGTAACGGAATTTTGATCTTTCGCAGCGCGCGTGGAATTTTTCCGGGCTGGGCGTAAGTAAAAATCTCTTCCGCGCTATCGGGTGTATAAAGGCTTAGAAAACGCTGGGCGTCGAGCGCTTGGCAATCCGTTGCGCCGGGACCGGGCCAAAGACGCACCGGCAGCAATTCATGCCCGCGCCCGTTCCGCGCCAGGCGGCGGGCCACCCGTTCCGCGCGGTGGCGGCGGGCTTCATTCGTATGCCGCGCGCCGGCGTAATCGCTAATCGGACAGAGCAGCACGGCGCCGGCGATGCGCGCCTGTGTCCGGGCGCGGCTGAGGTAATAGACGATTTTCTGGCAACCGGTCGAGTGGCCGGCGAGATAGATCCGCCGCGTTCCCTGGCGGCGGCAAAGATTCACCGCACCTTGTAAATCGTCCACGCAATCGGTGAAAACTTCATGGGCAACGCCGGCGCAGGCATAGGGATGGCCCGGCTTCGAGGTCCGGCTCATCTGCCGCAATCCGGCTACAGTATCGTGGCCGCGATTGTTGAAATAAAGCACGGCGTTGCGGCGGCCGGCCAGCGGCGCCAGCCAGTCCTGATGCGAAAAGGCAGAGCCCCCCAAACCGTGTACAAATATGAATGCTTGGCGGGGACGCTCGCCGCCGAACCAGAGTCCAGCCAGCAAAAATTGCCGTGGCGTCTCGAAGCGGACCGGGCGGCAGGAATAAGGCGGAAACATGATTAGAGTTTCCCCTTAACGGTATCCGGTGGCCAATGGTTTTTCGTGATTTCGCGAATTGAATATTGGTGGCGCCTTGGGGGGCACAGGTGGCACCTTTTTTCGTCAGGGTGCCACCAGGTTAAATAACAGATATTAAATGAATTAGGCGTATATTTAAGCCCTGGTAGCACCTTTTTTGAAAAAAAGTTATGTGGTTTTTTTTATGTTCGCAATAAGCGTTAACGGCCGAGTCGGATAGCAGTTTTCGTCATTGGCAATTTCAGAGAAACTCTAGCTGCCCGCAGGCCGAAGCGCGGGGTTCCTATTAGGTCCCGCGCCTATTAACGATGATACCAAGCAATTCCGCAGGAATTGCATTAAGCAAGCCGGCAATTCCGCAGGAATTGCATTAAGCAAGCCGGCAATTCCGCAGGAATTGCGCCCAGCCATGCCCGGCATCTATGAGTATTCGCCATGTGTCCGGTTTCGGCCGGATCATTGCGAATGCGTCAGCGCCTAAAAGTAAAAGCGGCCGTGCCGCTTGGAGACTGCAAATTTAATTTAATGATAGAGATAACTATACTCGGAAGCCACTAGGTGCTTCTAGTTAAACCATGGAATTTCCTGGCCTTTTATCATGCGCCTGGGCACAGGTTTGCATTGACTGCCGGGTGCGCGACTTATTAAATCATCATTGAGCCGGCTTTTTCTTGCGGCTGGGTGTGTGGAGATTGAAATTTTCATTCGTCATTGCGGCGGTTTTTTCCCTGGCCAATCTTGGGTTTTTAGCGGCAGGCTCGCAGCGCAGCATTAAGTGCGCGCTGCCGGGTTTTGTCTTCGTCGAGGCGCCGCAAGCCACGCTCAACTCGGCTGTATGGCGCTTTCCGCATGGCAGCCGATTGATGCGCATGCCGGCTGGGGGCGGGCAGCCGGTAATGCTGACGCCGGACTTTTATGCTGCCGCCGATCCGCGAATTTCGTACTCAGGTAAAAAACTGCTGTTTGCCGGCAAGCAACGGCGCGGCGGGCGCTGGCAAATCTGGCAAATGACTGCAGCCGGCGGAGGCCAGCGGCAGTTAACGCACGGCGCGGCCGATTGCCTAGCGCCGGCTTGGCTGCCCGGCGGCCATATTCTCTATAGCTGCAGCGGCGGTTCTATCGGACCGCTGGGAGCGCAAATCTACGTCGCACGGTCGGATGGATCGCAGGCGCATCCGATCACCTTCGGCCCCGGCAATTTCCGGGTGGAAGCGGTGCTACACAATGGCCGGATTTTAGTTTCGGCTACTGCGCCACTCGCGCGCGCGGCGGACAGCCAGCGGCGGGCGCTTTACACGATGCGTCCGGATGGCTCGGAGTTGCGGCTGCTGCGCTGGCGCTATCCGCGCGCCACGAACGCGGGGCAGGCGCGAGAATTGGCCGATGGCACCATCCTGTTCATTGCGCGGCAGCCGGGCACGGCTACCGGTGCGCTGGCGTGGTATCGGCCGCAGTCGCCGCAAGCGGCACTGCTGCCACCCTCGGGGGCGCAATTCGGTTCGGCCCGGTTGCTGGATGGCGCGAAATGGCTATTGAGCGGCGCCCTGGCCGCACATGCCATGTCGAAGACGGCGCCAGGTTGCGGCATTTACGTTTACAACGCGGCGGCCCGCGCCATTGTGGCGCAGCTCTATCAGACAAGCGCAGCCAGTTGCAGCCAGGCGACGCCGCTGGAGCCACGGCTGATGCCGCTGCGGTATTTCAGCATTCTTCATCCCCTGCCCAGCGGACGCGTGATCTGCCTGAACGCCTACCGTTCGATGATGGCTCCGAATGGGCGCTGGCCGCGCGCCCGGCTGGCGCGCGTGCGGGTGCAAGCGCTGCGAAACGGCCGGGCGGCGACGCTGGGCAGCGCGCCGATCGAGCCCGATGGCTCGTTTTATCTCCGCCTGCCCGCCGACCTGCCATTGCGGTTTGAATTGCTCGACGCGCGCGGCGCAATTGTCGAAGCGCAGCGCAGTTGGATTTGGGTGCGCCCGGGCGAAGACGCGGGCTGCCAAAGCTGCCATGGCAATCCCGCGCTGGCGCCGGCGAACCGCTGGCCACTGGCGCTGAAACGCCGGCAGGCGCCAATAACGTTCGGAATGCCCGGCGTAGCCCCAGTGAAAAAAATCGTGAGGTCCCGATGAAGCTGACGCGACGACAATTGTTGGCCGGCGCCGCGGCGGGAATTCCCGCCTGGGCGCTGCGGGGCACCACCCGCGCGGCCGATCTGCCGCCCGCGCCGCAATTTCTCGATGTCACGGCGCCCTCGGGCATACGCTTTCGGCATAGCTTTGGAGAGAAGCACCTCAGTTCGATTCTGGAAGGCACCGGCTCGGGCTGCGCCTGGCTTGATTACAACAACGACGGCCTGCTCGACCTTTATGTGGTCAACGGACGTTTTGTCGAAGGCGTCACCAATCATTCCGCTCCCGATGGCCTGAGCGCCAGCAACCATCTCTATCGCAATAATGGCGATGGCACTTTTACCGACGTCACGCGCGCGGCCGGCGTCGGCGGGGTGGGCTTCGGTATCGGTGTCACCGTAGGCGATTTCGATAACGATGGCTGGCCGGATATCTTTGTCACCGGTTACCGGCATTCGGTGCTTTACCACAATAACGGCGACGGCACCTTCACCGACGTCACCGGCGACGCCGGAGTATTCAATCCGCACTATGCCACCGGCGCGGCGTTCCTCGATTACGATCGCGACGGGCGCCTGGATTTATTCATCGGCAATTACCTGCGCTTCGTCCCCAACTACCGGCATTACTATCCCGGCGACAACTACCCTGGCCCTCTCGACTACGACCCGGAATTCAACCGCCTGCTGCACAACAACGGCAACGGCACCTTCACCGACGTATCGCGCGAGTCGGGCATTGCGCGCACTCCGGGACGGGCCATGGGCGTAACCGTGGGTGATTACGACAACGACGGCTGGCCGGACATTTTCGTCGCCAACGACACCATGCCGAGCTTCCTTTACCACAACAACCACAATGGCACCTTCAGCAACGTGGCCGTCGAGCAAAACGTGGCGTATGGGCAAAACGGGGAAGCGACTACGGCGATGGGGCCGATTTTTTCCGACATGCACAACCAAGGCTGGCTCGACCTGTTCGTCTCCGACGCCAGTTTTCATCGCTATTACCAAAACGCCCGGTCCGGGCAGCGCCCGTATTTTATCGATCGCACGAACGAATCGGGAATTGGTCGCATCTGCGGGCAATACGTCGCCTGGGGCGACGGCGTGCTCGATTACGACAACGATGGCTGGAAAGACATCTTTATCGGCGACGGCGGCCTGGCTTGGCAGATTCCGATGAAGAGCCTGCTGCTGCGCAACGACCGCCAGGGCGGCTTTCATCTGGCGCCAAGCGCGCCCGATAGTTTTTTCGCGAGCCGGCGCGTATGCCGCGGCGCCTGTTTCGGCGATTACGACAACGACGGCTATGTCGATGCATTTCTGACTACGCTGGGAGAGCCGGGCATCTTGCTGCACAATACCCCGCCGGCGGGCGCGCGAGCGCACTGGCTCACGATCAAGCTTGAAGGCACGCGCAGTAACCGTGACGGTTACGGCACGCGCCTGGAGGCGGTTGCCGGCAGCCTGCGCCAGATGGTGGAAGCGATCTCGGAATCCGGCTACCTGTCGCAATCCGATCCGCGGCCGCATTTCGGGCTGGGAGATCACGCGCAAGTGGATGAATTGACGCTGCGCTGGCCCAGCGGCACGGTGCAGGTACTGAAAAATATCGCCGCCAACCAGATATTGCATATCACGGAACCAGCCGAAGCGCCGGCGAAAGGCCTCGCCTCTAGCCGATGAAAACCGGGTTACAGTGCGCGCATTGGATCCGCCGCGGGGCCAGTCGCCGCGCCATCTGGGCGCTCGCGATTCTGGCGCTGGCGGCGGCCAGCCTGGCGATGCGGCGAACACGGCATGGCAGCCAATACTGGGCGAGCGTTTACGCCCGCCGGCGCTATTTCAACCCGGTGGATTTGAAGCTGTCACCGCATGGCCGGCGGCTGTATGTGGCCTGCGAGGGCCGTAATGAGGTGCTGGCGATCGATACCCGCACGCGCAGTGTGATTGCCGCCATCCCGGTGGGACGGCATCCGAAAGCGCTGGCGCTTTCGGCAGATGGGCGGAAGTTGTATGCGGCCAACTCCTGGAGCCAAACGGTCAGCGAGATTGATACGCGCAAATTGCAGGTAACGCGCACTCTTCCGGCAGGATGGGGCCCGGAAGGTATGGCGATCGATGCGGCGGGGCGGTTTCTTTATGTGGCCAACGCGCTGGGCAATGACATTTCGATTCTCCGGCTGTCCAGCGGGCGCGAAATCAGCCGGCTCTCGTCCGGTCATTTTCCGGAATTTGCGGCACGCATACAAGGCAGGCCCTGGATCGCCATCGCCAACCTGCTGGCGCAGCCTGGTCCCGCCGATCAAAGCCCGGTGGACCAATTAACGCTGATAAATACGGCAACGCGGCAGGTGGCGAGACGCATTCTTATTCCCGATGCGATTCAAATGCGCCACATCGCGCAGGCGTCGCCGCGGCACGGGGGCGAACTGCTCATCCCCTACCTGCAACCGCACAATCTGGTGCCGCTGATAACGTTGCGGCACGACTGGTATGCGGGGAACGGGTTAGCTATTGTTCAGCTCAAGGGCGGCCGACCGCGGGTGCGAGAAGTGCTGCTGGATAATCTGGATCGTGCCTATGCCAACGGATTTGGCGCGGCGGTAGCGCTGCACACGCCCTGGGCGCTGATTACCGCTTCCGGCGCCGATCGGGTCTCCATCCTGAACCTGGACAAACTCAATCATTTTCTGAACACCGCGCCGGTCGAGTTGACGCGGCGGCTGGATGCTGCCCGGCATTTCATTGTCCGCCGCCTGCCCACCGGACACGATCCCACCGCGGTGGTGGCCGGCGATCATTTTGCTTACATCGCCAATCGCGCCGACGACACCATCACCATAGTCGATCTCGATCGGCTAGTCATAGCTGGCACGATTGCGCTGGGCGGCCGCCAGCCGCTCACGGCGAAGCGGCGGGGACAACAGCTATTTTTCAGCGCCGGGCACTCGAATTATGGCGAGCTTGCCTGCGCCACCTGCCATCCTGATGAAGGCTTTGAAGATGGGCTGGTATGGAGTTTTGAAGTCCCGCACCTGGGGCAGGACATTGTCGAAAACAAAACTTTACTGGCGATTCGCGGCACCTCGCCATTCAAGTGGAACGGGTTAAATCCTAATCTGGCGACGCAGGATGGCCCGCGCACGGCGATGTATATCTTCCGCTCGCAGGGTTTTAGTCCGAGGCAAGTGCAAGATCTGGTGACATACATCAACGCGCGCCGCCTGCCTCCCAATCCATATCTTGAGCCCGGCGGACGGCTGACCGCTGAGCAGGCACGCGGGCGCGAGTTGTTTTTCCGGACGAATACCAATACCGGCGCGTTCATCCCGGTGAAGGACCGCTGCTATACCTGCCATGCCCCGCTGACGCATTACACCTCGCGCGTGCTGATGAACGTCGGCACCGCAACCGCGGAAGACAATGTCCAGGCCTTTAAAGTGCCCTCGCTGGAAGGCATCTATATGCGTCCGCCCTATCTGCACAACGGGGAGGCAAAAACGCTTGAGGAGATCTGGACGAAATTCAATCCGCACGACCAGCACGGCATCACCTCCGATATGAACAAAGAACAGCTCAACGAGCTGATTGATTTTCTGAAAACGTTATGAATTCGCATGCCTATGATTTCTCCATGCACTCCATGCTCAGGCGGCTGGGCGCCGGTGTGCTGCTGGCCGTCGGCTTGCTGGGCGCGGCGACGGCGCAAACTCCGCCACTCTATACCCGCTGGATCAACTACACGCCTGCCAACGGCTTTCCCGCAGGCGAAGTGTATAGCGTTGCGATCCAGGGTGCCAAAGTCTGGGCGGGCACGGAGCATGGGCTGGCGTTAATCGAAAATGGCCAGGTGCAAAAAGTTTTTACCCGCGATGACGGCCTGGCCGGCTATGCGGTCATGTCAGTGGCGGTGGATCACGCCACTGGCGCGGTCTGGGTGGGAGCGCTGGGGGGATTAAGCCGCTATTCCGGCGGCAAGTTCACGCATTACACCGTGCTGTCGAGCGGCCTGGCCAATGATCTGGTGTACAACGTCGCGGTGCGCGGCCACTACGTCTGGGCGGCAACCGCCGCCGGCGTCAGCCGACTCAACATCTGGACTCATACCTGGCGCATTTACAGCGTGCTGGGCCAGCCCAGCGCGCCCTTCAAGGAGCCCTGGGCGTACGCCCTGTCGATTGGACCACATAAAGCCTACATGGGGCTTTGGGGCGGCGGGGTGGTGACGTACGACTTGCGCCAGCATACCTGGCGCCCGTACCTTGATCCGGACGGCTCGGCGGAGATTGTGCTCTACCGCAATCAGGGGCTGATCAGCAATATGGTCAGCAGCCTAGCGCATGGGCCGCAAAGCAACACCTTCTGGGCGGGAACGTATTTCGGCTTGAGCGGCTACGATGGCACGCGCTGGCATAACTACCTGCGCCAGGATAGCGGGCTGGCTTCCAATTTCATCAATGGCGTCACGCTCGAAGGCCGGCGGGTATGGGCGGCGACGCAAAGAGGGCTCTGCGAATTCGATCCCGCCACGCACATATGGGTCACTTATCGTCCGGCGAACTGGCGAGCGCTTGACTCAGGCAGCGCCGCGCGGCTGGGGCGGGGCGAAATTCTCATCACCGATCCCCACGGTCGCCAGCGCAAGCTCGAAACTGCATCTTCGATTGCGCATAACTACATCCTTAGCCTGGCCTTTCAAGGCCGCGATATCTGGGTGGCGACCGCCGCCGGCTTGAGCCATGGTTTCGCCAGCCCTTCCAGGAGAATCCATTATGATGATCAAAACCGACTCCAACCTCACGCTCGCCCCGCATACGCACGTCACTAAGCAAGCGATAAGCGCGCCGCAGGTGCTGAACGAGGCCTATTGCTACGCCAAACCCTCATCGTTTTCCCGCGGCTTGCGGGTCAACATCAAAGGCGTGGCGTTCCTGTTCATTTCCGGGACCGCCAGCGTGGACGAGCATGGGCGCAGCGTCAATCCGGGTGATTTCCGCGCCCAGGCCTGGCGGGCGTACGAGAACATCACCGCCCTGCTCGAAGCCGAAGGCGCGAGTTGGAAAGACATCGTGCGCACCACCTGCTATCTACGCGATATCGAACGCGATTACGAAGCCTTTAACGAGATCCGGACGGAATTTTTCCGGCGTCAAGGGCTGGATCCGCTGCCCGCCTCAACCGGCATTCAAGCCATCCTATGCCGGCCCGAATTGCTCATCGAGATGGAAGCAATCGCGATTTTCGAAACCGACGAGAGTTAAGTGGCCAAGCGACGGAACTGCCGTCGCGACCTGCATTGGAGGACTCAAGGAGGCGAGATGCGCATCGCCGGAAAACTTGAGGTGGAAGACCTGCCGCGGGTATGCCCGCTGATCAGCCGGCAAACCAACCCGGAGTACGGCGCTGGCGGCCGGCGGCCGGCGCGTGTGGGCGCAATCGTGATTGGCGCTGGCCAGCCGGTGGTGATTGCCGGCCCGTGCGCCGTGGAAAACCACGAGCAGACCTTGGCGCTGGCGCGAGCGGCGCGCCAGGCCGGAGCGCACATGCTGCGCGGCGGCGCCTATAAGCCTCGCACCTCGCCGCACGATTTTCAGGGCTTGGGACTGGAAGGTTTGAAGATTTTGCGCGAGGCCGGCGACGCCACCGGCTTGCCGGTGGTGACCGAGGTGATTGATGTGCGGCTGGTGGAGACCGTCGCCCGCTATGCCGACATGTTGCAAATTGGCTCGCGCAGCATGCAGAACTATCCGCTGCTGGTGGAAGTCGGACGTTCGGGCAAGCCGGTGTTGCTGAAACGCGGCATGGCCGCCAGCTTGTGCGAATGGCTGGGAGCGGCGGAATACATCGCGCTGGAAAACAATCTCAATATCGTGCTCTGTGAGCGCGGCATCCGGTCGCACACGGCAGGGGAATATTCACGCTTCACGCTGGATTTAAATGTCATCCCGGCGGCTCAGGCTGCCACTTTCTTGCCCATCATCGTGGATCCCAGCCACGCTACCGGGATCGCCGCGCGGGTCGAGCCCGCCAGCCGTGCCGCTATCGAGGCTGGCAGCGATGGCCTGCTGATAGAAATCGCGCTGCCGCGCAGCTTATGTCGGCCGTTATGCGATGCCGATCAGGCCATCGAACCCGCTACTCTCGAACGCATTAGCCGTTTCATTCAGCAGCGCCGTCCGGGGAATTCGCCAGAAGCGAATTGGAGCGAAGCGGAACTGGCCGAAGCCGGCATGGCGTCCGGAAGGACAACCCCGAATTCCTGGAGCCGGAAATGAAATTCGTCACGAAAACTCAATCCAATCGCATCGTGCGCTGGGCGGCCGGCGCATTAGCGGGAATGGCGATGGCGGTATCCGTCGTGCCGGCGGGGGCGCAATCGGCGGCCTGCGTTCCCCGCCCGTCGCGCGCGCGGCTCGAGGCGATGCGTTATGCCAATATGCCCGCCCAGGCATTCCCGTTTGGCCGCTATATCAAGCCTTATGCGCTTTGGTACGTGCAGCCCGATACGCTGGCGTACGATGGTGCGGCGCGCAGCCTGCCGACGCCCGATTGGCGCAAGCTGCCTGCGATCAACCTGGGATTTCTCGGCCCGCTGCAGCCCGAGTATGCTAACGCCGCTTACGGTATGGCTATGCTGCGCGGCGCCGAACTGGCGCTTGCGGAAGCCAATGCTCATGGCGGCTATCACGGTAAGCCCTTCGCGCTGAAAATTCACAACGATAAACCGCTGTGGGGCGCCTCCGCCATCGAAATCGTGCGCATGCGCTATCGCCAGCAGGTGTGGGGCATGCTGGGTTCGGTCAATGGCGCCTCCACTCACATCGCGCTGCGCGCTGCGCTGAAAATTCAGTTGCCGATCGTCGATACCGCGACCACCGATCCCACCGTCACCGAGACCCGCATTCCTTGGCTGCTGCACAATTTCCCCGACGATCGCCAGCAGGGTTATGCGCTCGCCGACTACATCTTCAACCATCTGCACTTGCAGCATGTTGCCATCTTGCGGGTCAATGCGCGTTACGGCCGGCTGGGCGACAAAGTATTTTTCAACACCGCGCGGCGCCTGGGAGCGCAGCCGAGTGTGGTGGTGAAATTTGCGCCGTACGAGACGAATTTCACCCGGCCCTTGCGCGAGCTGCAGCGGCTGGGAATGGACGGCCTAGTGCTGTGGGCCAATGCCCGGCAGGCAGGGCTAATCGTACGGCAGATGCGGGCGATGGGCATGCATCAGCCGGTGTTTGGATCCAGCCGGGTTGCGTATCCCGCCCTGCTCAAAACCGCCGGCGCGTCAGCCGACGGGCTAGTGGCGGTTTCAGCAATCGATCCTACGCGGCTCAGTGCAAAATGGCTGCGGTTTCGCCTCCGTTACACGCGCCGGTTCCATACCGCGCCGGACGCCTACGCCGCCTATGCCTATGACGGCATGAATATGCTGATCACGGCGATACGCCAAGCCGGGCTCAATCGCGCCCGGATCATGGGCGCGCTGAAACACTATGCCTTGCATTCATACCGGGGTGTCAGCGGTACGGCTTTTTTCGATTACACCCTGAACAACATCGCGCCGGTCACCATGGCCCGCGTCGAAAAAGGACATTTCATCTATTGGCCCGAGCGCCGCAGCGATTGGCGCGCAAATACATGGCCGGGCTGCCTGGCTGCCGCCGGGCGCTAAATCATTTCCATGAATTCCTCAAGCAAATACCTGGCGCTGGCCGTAGCGGTCGTGATTTTGGCGTTGGCCAGTATTTGGGCGCTAAAGGCTCAGCAGCCGCTGCATCCTTACGCCAGTTTGGCGACACGGGGTGCGAGTTATGCCGGGCCGCGGCGCGCCGCGAGTTTCGATCTGCCCCGCGCCGGACTGCACATCGGGTTATGGGTGCCGCTTCGTGGTCCGGACCGGGCGGCCGGCGAAGCGGTCATTAAGGCCGCGCGGCTGGCGCTGCGCGATGCCGCGCGGCGCGGCTGGCCTGCAGGCATGACGCCAAAGTTGGCGATTGCCGACGCCAGCGGGCCAGCCTGGGGCCGCGCTGACGACCGCCTGCTGCAGCTGATTTTTGGGCAAAACACGGTGGCGCTGTTGACCACGTCGAGCGGCAATCTGGCTCATTTAAGCTTACAGGTCGGCAACAAAGTCGGGCTTCCGGTGATGACACTTTCCAGCGATACCACTGTCACGCAAATTGACATGCCCTGGATATTCCGGCTGGCGCCCGGCGACCGGGCCGAAGCGCAAGCGCTGGCGCGCGCCATTTACCAACGGTCCCGTCAATCGCGGGTGCTGATTGTCGCCAGCCACGATCAAGACGGCCGCGCCGGCTTGCACGCCTTCCAGCGCGCAGTCCGGGCGCTCCATGCCTTGCCCCCGTCAGTATTACAACTCGATCCGCTGCGGCCCGGAACGGCGGTCGCGGAACTTGAAGCATTACTCCTCGAGCGGCGCTCACAGGCGATCGTGCTATGGACTCAGCCGTCGCAAACCCGGCGGTTATTGTACGCGCTGCGTGCCGCGCAACCCGCACCCCCGATTTATCTGCCGCAGTCGGCCGCGCAAGTTGGCGCTGGACTAAGTTTTACATCGCGCGTGGAGAATGCCGGCAACTCAACCATGACTGCGGCCAGCGCCAGATCCATGCCGGCGATTTACACGGTGGCCGCTAGCGGCGCGGCGTCGGCACGTCGCGTGCGCTTTGTGCGCAACTATCGCCACATCACGGGGCAGGCACCCAGCCCGGTGGCGGATGAAGCTTATGACGCCATCCGGTTGATCGCCGCTGCGTTGCGCCACGCCGGCCCTAACCGGGCGCGAGTGCGCGACTGGCTCGCCAGTGGCCGCGGCTATACCGGAATCTCTGGTGCGATACGTTTTGACAATCGCGGCAACAACTCCAATCCGCTTCATCTGCTGGCATTGTCAGCGATGAAACGGAATGGCAGAAAGCAGGTGTTGTTTAGAAAGGCGGTTATGGATGCCGGAAAACAATGATATTTATGACGCTATTATTGTCGGCTCTGGTGCAGGCGGGGGCATGGCCGCTTATGTGCTCACCCAGGCCGGCGCGCGTTGCCTGATGCTTGAAGCCGGAGGAGATTTCGATTCCGCGCGCGATTCCAAGTGGCTGGAATGGCAATACGACGTGCCTTATCACGGCGGCGGAGACGAGAACAAGTTCGATTATTTTCTTGCCGCGGTCGGCGGTTGGCAGGTGCCGGGAGAACCCTACCTGACCGCGCCGGGCGAGCAGTTCATGTGGTTTCGCTCGCGTATGCTGGGCGGGCGCACCAACTCCTGGGGCCGCATCTCGCTGCGCAACGGGCCCTATGATTTCCAACCCTACAGCCGCGACGGCAAAGGGTTTGACTGGCCCATCCGCTACGAGGAGCTGGCGCCGTATTACACCTATACCGAGCGTCTGATTGGCGTGTTCGGCTCGCCGGCAGGGATCGAAAACCTGCCGGATGGCGATTTTTTACCGCCGCCCGATCCGCGATGTTACGAACTGCTGGTCCAGCAAGCCTGCGGCAAGCTGCACATCCCTTGCATCCCCTCGCGGCTGGCGATACTCACCCGCGCGCATCGCGGGCGGCCAGCCTGCCACTATGTGTCGCAGTGCGGCCGGAGCTGCCGCCTGGGCTCGAATTTCACCTCGCCCGTGGTGTTGCTCAATCCGGCGCGCCTCACCGGCAAACTCGAAATCCGCCTCAATGCCATGGCGCGCGAGGTGCTGACCGGGGCCGATGGCCGCGCGCATGGCGTTGCTTACATCGACAAGAGCAGCCGCCGGGAAGTGCGCGTGCGCGGTAAGGTGGTGGTGCTGGCCGCTAGCTCCTGCGAAACCGCGCGGCTGCTGCTGAACTCGCGCAGCCCGCGCCATCCCAACGGTTTGGCCAACTCCAGCGGGCTGGTCGGGCGTTATCTCATGGACACAGTGATGAGCGATGTCACCGGATATTTTCCGGCGCTGCGCAATTTGCCGCCGCACAATGAAGACGGCGTGGGAGGCATGCACCTCTATATGCCCTGGTGGAACTACGGCAGCGAACGGAAAACCTTGCCGTTTTCCCGCGGCTATCACATCGAGTTTTATGGCGGCCGCGCCGGCATGCCAATGCCGGGCATTCTCTCGGGAACGGAAGAGTTGACCGGAGGCGGATATGGCCCCGCTTTCAAACAGGCCTGCCGCGAAGTTTACGGCAGCTTCGTAAGCTTTGCCGGGCGCGGCGAGATGATTCCTAACGCCGCCAGCTATTGCGAACTGGATCCGCAAGCGCTGGACGAGTGGGGCATACCGGTGCTGCGTTTTCATTTCCAGTGGGGCGAGGAAGAGTTGCAGATGGCGCAGCATATGCAAACCACCTTTCAGCAAATCGTCGAAGCCGGTGGCGGTCGCGTCGTCGCCTCGGCCGGCGCGGACCGGCAATGGGGCATATCGGTGGGCGGCCAGGGCATCCACGAAGTTGGCGGCGCGCGCATGGGCAGCGATCCGAAAACATCCGTGCTCAATTCTTACTGCCAGGCCTGGGACTGCAAAAATCTGTTTATTTCCGATGGCGCGCCGTTTGTCAGCCTGGCGGATAAAAATCCCACATTGACGATCATGGCTCTAGCTTGGCGCACGGCAGAAAACGTCGTGCGGCTGGCGCGTCAAGGCAGCGTATAAGCAACCCACTGAAAGGAGATGTCCATGAAATCCGGCTCTGCGAAAACCGCTTTGCGTTTCGAGCGCCGCGACCTGCTGAAAATCGCGGCGGGAATGCCCGTGGCGGCCGCGCTGGCGAGCGCGCCTTACGCCGCCGGCGCGGCGACTTTTCAAGCTTTTTCGCCAGGCGCTCCGGGCGACGCCACCCGGCCCTACCCGCGCATCTTGAATGCACAGGAATGGCAGACGCTGAAAATATTGGCCGATTGGATTGTGCCGGCGGACTCGGTTACGGGCAACGCCAGCGAGGCCGGCGTTCCCGAATTTATTGACGACTGGCTGGGGCTGAAGGGCGGATTTTTGCTCGATCAGATACGCGGCGGCCTGGCCTGGCTCGACCAGAAGTGCCGCCGTGTCTATGGCGAAGCTTTCGCCCATTGTTCGCGTGCGCGCCAACGGCAGATGCTCGACCGCATTGCGTATCCGGCGAAAGCCGCTCCGGCGGATGCCGCCGGAGTCGCTTTTTTCAATCGGCTGCGCGATCTTGTGGTCAGCGGTTTCTATACCAGCCGGATGGGCATGCGCGATTTGCCGTATTTGGGCAATGAACCCCAGGCCGGCTGGACGGGCTGCCCTCCGGCAGTTATCGCGCGGCTGGGCCTGAAAAAATCCAGCAGGAGTTAACCCTTACGGTAGCGGCGCACGGCACAGCGCCGGCAGGAATAGGGCCGCAGCCCAAAAATCGCCATCAGGTAATCGCCCCATTGCGAGCGGCGGCGACGATCCAAGTCGCTGCCGCAGCGCCAGCAATGCTTTACCTGCCTGGGAGTAAAGCGGCGGCCGCAATCGCGGCAATTCCAGGCCGTGCGAACCCCTCGCAACCGCTCACCTGCGGTACGTTTGACGCGGACGGTATTCCGCGACTGACAATTGCAGCAAACAATGACCATGAGCCCTGTAACGAGGACTTCTCAACCGGGGGAATGAAGCCGCAATCACTCTTCGTTTCGACGCGCTATTGTCGATCAAAATGCGGTGCACTACAAGCCTGGATGCCCGCGGCTGCTTTAGCGCACGGTCTGGAGCCGAATGGTCGCGCGCTGCAGCGCTTCATAAAGGTAGCGCAGTTGGACTGAAGCCCCCAGCCAATTTTTCTCTTTCAGCATTTGGCTTACGCCCGGCAAGCGCGCAGTGGCATAGCCGCGAGTGATTTCGGGTGCAAAGATCAGGTTGCGATAAAAGGGGCGGCCGGGCAGACCGCGGCGGAGCAGCAGGTTCTGTTCGAAGCCCGCCAGCGCGGCATTGAAGCGCGCCAAGCGGCGGGGATGCTGCGCCGAGCCGGTCAGGGCGGCCCGGGCTCGGACGCTGAATTGGCGCGCGGCAGATTGCAGGCGCAGCGCGGCGGTTTCCACGCGCGGCCAGTTCAATTGCGCTCCCGGCCCGGTCGCCTGTTTGTGCTGGAGTTCGGCAACATAACGGCTGATCGCGCCGGCATAGTCGTTCAGATTCAGCGGCAACAAATTGGCATCGGCCAAACGCATGGTAAGCACGCCCATCACCCGGGTACAAGTCACGCCGTAGTCGAAGCGCGGATCTTCCTGGGTGCGAAAGTAATGAAAATCGTCGTAGAGCGAATGGTAAACGCCGTAAGGTCCGGCAAAGCTGATATCGGCGGTGGCCACGCCCACGTAATCGAGAAAGGGTTCAAAGTCGCTGCCGCCGCCAATCACACCGATGGGAGGCGGCCCGGCCGGAGGTGGACCGGCGGCGGGCGCGGCCGCCGCCCGCTGGCATTGCCAGAGATCGAAAACCGTGCGGGGAGTGCAGCCGGGCGGCGGGATCACCGAGCCCGTGGGCGTCACCGGGGGAGCGGCGACGCCGCGGGCGGCGGCGTAGATCAGGCGGCGAAGCGAAGGCACCGCGCCGGGCGAAAAGTAGGGACCGAAGTCGCCTTCGTCCATATTGAGATAGACGGCGGCCTGCTTGCGCAGATTGGCCAGATGGCGTTCGGCGTAATCAGTCGAGCCGATCAGGGCGAATTCTTCCGCATCCCAGGAACAGAGGCGGATGGTGCGCCGCGGCTGCCAACCGGCGGCATGCAAGCGGCCCAACGCGCGCGCCAGCTCCAGTAGCACCATGGTGCCGCTATTCGGGTCGACCGCGCCGAAGGTCCAGGCGTCGCGGTGATTGCCCACCAGCACCTCGCCCGGCTCATGACCGTCCAGGCGGCCGATAATATCCCAAATCGTGCGATAACGGAAATCCATGCGCAGGCGCATATGCACCTGCACCCTGCCGTTGCCGCCGAGATGGTAGGTAAACGGCAACCCGCCCTGCCAGGAACGCGGCGCGGGCAGGCCAGTGAGCGCGGCCAGAATCGGCTCGGCCGCGGTGTAGGACAAGGGCGCGGTGGGAACGGTCGGCAGCGCCGCTTTCCATGCAGCCGCTTCCCCGGCCGGATACGCCTGTCCCGGCTTCAGCGGGGCGCCGGGATAGTTGTTGTTCAGAATCGAGCCGCGCTGGATGCCGGTGGCGGGGCGATAGGAGCCGAGCGGATAAGCATTGCCGGCGTGATAGCCATCGTCATTGGGGTCGGAATAAATCAGGCATCCGGCCGCGCCGTGCGCCGCCGCCAGCTCCGACTTGATGCCGCGATAGGAACGGCCATAACGTACCAGCACGATTTTGCCGCGGATGGAAATGCCATCGCGTTTCAGTTCGGCATAGTCGTTTTCCAGCCCGTAGTTGGCATAGACCACCGGCGCGGTGACGTCACCGGAGGGAGAGTAGGCATTGAAGCCGATCACGGCGTTCTTCATCGCCGAAAAGCGGTCGCCGGGAATGGGAGCTTCGTAGTTGGCCAGCGGCTGCGATTGAGGCCGCACCAGTTCAATGCTGACCTCGGCGGGGTAGGGCAACAGCGCCGAATAGCGCACAATGCGGGTGTGCAATCCGGCATGGCGGAAGACCGCGGCCACATAAAGCGCGTCGGAGCGGTCGTAAGGCGTGCCGGCGACATGGGGTTGGGCGGTAAGCCGCTTGAGACTGGCGCGCAAGGAGGCGGCCTGGGGCAGCGCCTGCATTTGCCGCTCCCAATTTAATTCCTGAGCCGCGGCGGCGGGCAAAAAACCACGCAACCGTGCCGCCGTGGCCGCGGTGGCCGCTTGCGGCTGGGCGGGCGCAGGCGCCGGCGCCTGCGCGTTCAGCGCCACCGCCAAGACCGCAATCGCTAATAATGAGCTGATGGCTAAACGCACAGCTTCCGCCGCACGCGGCGGGATGAAGGCGGCTCGGCCGCTTTTACTTTTAAGCGCTGGCGCTTTCGCCATCGTCCGGCCGCATCCAGAGCTATTGCCCACCCGATATTGCTGGGCGCAATTCCTGCGGAATTGCTGACTATTGCCGCTAACAGGCGCGGGAGCTGACAGGAACCGCGCGCATCGGCCTGCGATCTCGGACATGAACTGCTGCCCGGCTCGGCCGTTAACGCTTTTAGAAATTTTTCTATTGGCAGAAGAGAACAAGGCCGCTTTCCTTTCGTACAATTCAGTGCTCGGCATAATAATTGCGCACCCAGCGGTGCGGGCGCAGCTTGGCCAGCGCGGACGCGACCAGCGGGCCTTCTTCCACCGCGGCGGCATTCGAGCGCACATGCGCCAGCGTACGCATGCCGGGAATGACGGTGCTCACGTCCGGCATGCTGATGCAGAACCGCAGCGCCAGCGCCGGCAACTCGGATGGCTGGATGCCCAGATCGGCGCAAATCTGCTCCACCCGGTCCCAGACCTCGCGCTTGCGGTTGCCGGCGAAATATTCATTGCGCCAGTCGCCTTCGGGAAATTTCGTATCGGGCCGGATATGGCCGGTCAGGCTGCCCTCGTCGAAGGGGACGCGGGCGATGACGCCAACGTTATGCCGCCGGCAGGCGGGAAACAACTCGTCTTCCGGGGACTGGTCGAAAATGTTGTAGATCACCTGAACCACATCCACCAGGCCGGTGGCCAGGGCGCGCAACGAATTGGCCGGCTGATGGTCGTTTATCGAGATGCCGATGGCGCGCACCTTGCCCGAGGCCTTCATTTCTTCCACCATGCGCCGCCACTCCGGCGCGTCCGCCCAGTCATCATTCCAGACATGAAACTGAAACAGATCGACGCGCTCGCGGCCCAGATTGCGCAGCGAGGTTTCCAGCGAGCCAAAGACGTGTTCGCGGGGAAAAACCTCGGCCAAGGATGAACCGGGCTGAGCCGGCCAGATCAGGTTTTTGGGAGGGACTTTGGTGGCGACGATCACCTCGAGCGAGCGGCCAAAGGCGCGGGCGATCAATTGTTCGCTGTGGCCTTCGCCATAGGCCAGTGCGGTATCGAAAAAATTGACACCGGCAGCGCGCGCTGCTTGGAGCGAGGCTAGCGAGGTTTCATCGTCGGCGCCGACCCACATGAACTGCCCGATACCCCAGGCGCCGTAACCCAGTTCACTGACCTCCATGCCGGTGCGGCCCAGCTTGCGATAGCGCATACTTACCATCTCCCCATGGCAACAAAATACCGGTAAAGATTGACACTACTGAATCGGTGGCGAAAGCACAAGACGGCGGGCGGAAACGGACACGAGACTGGAATAAAAATGAGATTGACGCTCATAAATTTCAAAACCAAACGCATTGCACGGAAACAAAAATAATCGCGCGCCAAACTTGTCCGGCATGTCAGTGATAGTGAATAGAATCAATGAGATACCAGACTGACAGTTGATCTACAGCTTCGAGCGCGCCCAGTCCAGCGCCGCCGCCTGGACAGCGGGCTCATCGCCAAAACCGGCGAGCCAGTGGATTTCCGGATCGCGGCGAAACCAGGTGAACTGGCGCTTGGCATAGTTGCGCTGCTCCTGACGGGCTTCGGCCAGGGCGGCGTTGAAATCGGCATGGCGCAGCAGCAGGTCGCAAGCCTGTTTATAGCCATGCGCGGCAAACAGCTTGAGATCGGCGGGATAGCGTTCGAGCAGGCGGCGGGTTTCGGCCTGAATGCCGCCGGCAAACATTTCTCCGGCGCGGCGGTCAATGCGGGCATAAAGCGCGGCGCGGGGCGGGGCGAGACCGAGCTTAAGGGCGCGCACGGCCGGCATCGGCTCAGGCGGATGCGCGCTCCAGGCGGCCTGCCGCGGCTTGCCGGTGAGACAGCGGAGTTCAAGCGCGCGAATGGCTTTCGCAGCGTCGCGCGGGGCGATGCGGCGGGCGGCTTCCGGGTCGAGCCGCTGGAGCAAGCGATGCAGCCGCTCGGGGGAGCGGCGGCGCAGACGCCGGCGCAGCTCGGGCGAGGCGGGCGGCAGCGGCGACAGGCCATCGAGCAGGGCGCGCAGATAGAATCCACTGCCGCCGACCAGCACCGGCAGGCGCCCGCCGGCAGCGATGGCGGCCAGGCGCGGGCGGGCGCGGCGGGCATATTCGCCGGCGGTCATGGCTTCCGTAGGCTCGAATTCGCCGATGAAATGGTGCGGCACGCGGGCTTGTTCCGCCGGCGAGGGTTTGGCCGTGCCCAGGTCGAAGCCGCGAAATAATTGCATGGAATCGAAGTTGACGATCTCGCCGTTGAGCTGTTCGGCCAGGGCGAGCGCCAGCGCGGTCTTGCCGCTGGCGGTGGGCCCGGCAACGACCGCTAAGGTTAAAGGAGGCAGAGACTGCACCGCGCTGGGCATGAGTTCATGATAGTGAACCGCGGCTCGGCCGCTTTTACTTTTCGGCACCGGTGCTTCGCAAAGGTCCAGCCGTAACCGGACGCGTTGCGAATACTTATGGATGCCGAAAGTTTTTTGACGTTGATTGGCGCGGGCTCTAATGGCAACCTCCGCGCTTCGGCCTGCGCTTTCGGATATGAACTACTGTCCGGCTCGGCCGTTACGTTTGGAGCCTTCGCTTTGTAATAAAAACTGACGAAACATCCGCGTCCTTTCAATGCAAAACCAGCGAGGTGGGTTTGACGCGCAGCAGGACCACGCCGTGGGAGGCGACGGAGACGGTGTAGGCCGGCTGCAGCAGGCTGTGATTTTGATGGGTCCAGAGATTGCGCGCCTGGAGCGGGGGCCGCAGCTCCAGTTGCGACCAGAATAAGGTGAGGGAAGCCGGGCGCGGGCCGCGATTGAAAAAGGCGACGGCGCTCGCGCCGCCGGCAAGCGGCTTGATCCAGATCTCGCGATCTTGTTGGGGATGGCGGCCGCTGCGCCAGATGCGATAGCCCTGGCGTCCGAGCCGGTCCTGGTCCACGGCGATAACGTCGCCATTGGTGAGCAGGGCGCGGGTGGAGGCGGACATGTGGCGCAGGTCGTTGCCGGCGATCAGCGGTGCGGCCAGCATCGCCCACAGGCTCATGTGGGTGCGATATTCGTCTTCGGTCATGCCGCCGTTGCCGACTTCCAGCATGTCAGGGTCGTTCCAATGTCCGGGAGCGGCATAAGGGGCCAGGTGCGACTGGCTGAAGCCGATCTGGCTCATGCGCTTCCAGGTATCGTTGATGTCGCCGGTGGTACGCCAGAGATTGCCGCCGACGAACGGGCCGAAGTGCCAGGGATTGAGCCAGCCGTATTCGCAGAGGCTGAAGACGATGGAGCGGCCGGTGGCTTTCAGCGCCCGATACATTTTCAAATAGACCTGCGGCAGTTGCTGCAGCTTATATACCTGGCTGGCGCTGCACCAGTCGTACTTCAAATAATCGATGCCCCAGCGGGCATAGCTGCGTGCATCCTGGCGCACATGCCGATAGCTGCCGGCGTACCCGGCGCAGGTTTTCGGACCGGGCGAGGAATAAATCCCGAGTTTCAGGCCCTTGGAGTGGAGATAACCGGCGAGCGCCTTCATGCTGCCGAATTTGGCATTGGGATGAATGCGTCCGCGGGCATCACGCCGCCCTTCCCAGGTGTCGTCAATATTGATGTACTTGTAGCCGGCGGCTTGCATGCCGCTGGCGACCATGGCGTCGGCGGTCTGGCGGACGATGCGGGCATTGATGCGGCCGGCAAAGTGGTTCCAACTGTTCCAGCCCATGGGTGGCGTGGGCGCCAGGGCGGCTTCGCGCCGCTCGCGGCGATGCAGTTGAGCTTCGTACTTGGCGCGGCGGGCGCGCATTTTAGCGCGGTATTTAGCGATCTGCTGCGGCGTGTACTTGGGCTTTTGGGCGCGCCCGGCCGGAACGAGCAGACCAACCAGCGCCAGAAAGCAGCTATTCGCCGCCAGCTTCCAGCCAGCTGAAGACGACAAACCAAGATGCGAAACCACCGATGGCCGTGAAATCTCCGCTTGCATCAATTTTCCTCAACGCACACCAAACGTAAAGCTAGCCGCCGCCTGACTTAGCGCTACCCTGCCTTACCGTTTTCCGCTGGCGGCGGGGCGAAGATGGCGGCCTTTGGATTTCCGCGCCGGCAGGCCGATCATCGGAATGTGATCATGCGCAATCTGGCGATTGAGCTGCGCCAGGTTGCGATTTTCGAGCTGATGCATGACGGCCAACTGCGTGCCCAACTCGCCGCTCAGCCGCCGGTAGACGGCATAGGAGGCGGCGGTGGGCGCGGTATCGGCGCTTTCGACCGTACCGGCAAGATTTTCCAGCTTGGCATCGAGCTTGATGCGGTAATTGAGGGCATCCTCGCCGCTTTTCGATTTCAACTGCGCGATGGCGGCAATCACCTGGCCGAGTTGTTTGGAGAGCGCCTGCGCGTCTTTTGCAACCGGCTTGGCGCCGGCATCGCCCGCCAATCTCTGGTTCAACATGGAGAGCTGGCGCTGGAGCGATTGCATATGGATCACCGCCGCATGCGCGGCTGCGACCTGGCGATTGATTTGCTGCATCAAGGCCAATTGTTGGGCCAGTTGAGCGGGCGTGGCATGCACGCGCGGATCGAGCCTGACCTCGAGCGGCGCGGTAAAGGTTTTGCCCGCGGCTGTCAGCTTCACCTGATAGTTGCCGGGTAATACCCACGCTCCCTGGGGAAAACCCCAGGTCACTTCGCCGGGAATCCGCTTGGGCGCGGGATAGCGCAGATTCCAAACAAAGCGGTTCAAGCCTGGCTTGGCCGGCAAAGCCGGCGCTCCGCCACCGAAAAAGAATCCGCCTCGGCCCGCCGGACCTTTTTTGTTTTTACTTACGTAGTTATCTATCGGTTGTCCATGGCTATCGTAAATCGCCAATGTAATTGCAGTCTTCGGTTTGCCCTTGAGCTGGTAATCAATCACTGCTCCGGCTGGCGGATTTACCCCCATTGCGGCGTAGTGGCGCATGAAAAACCCGCCGCCGCGCTGGCGGTAAGCCACTGCCGGCGCATATAGCCAGGCAAACGAGTTCAAATCCGATTGTTGTAGTTGTCGCAACGGAGTAATGTTATCCAAAATCCAAAACGCGCGGCCATGGGTCGCCGCCACCAGATCATTGCCATGCACTAGCAAATCGCGCACCGGAGCAGTGGGCAGATTGAGCTGTAGCGGCGACCAATGCTCTCCATCATCGAAGCTGGCAAACACGCCAATCTCGGTGCCGGCGAATAGCAATCCGCGCCGAACCGGATCGGCGCAGATCGAATGTGTCACCGCATCGGCGGGAAGACCAGCATCAATCTCTTCCCAACTATTACCGTAGTTTGTAGTCTTATATAGCATTGGCCGCAGGTCGCCGAGCTTGCGGCGATTGGCGGCAATATAAGCCACGGCGGGTGAAAAAGGCGAGGGTGCGATCTGGCTGATTTTGGTCCACGCGGGCAATTGCGAAGGGGTGACATTTGCCCAGCTTTTACCGCGGTTGCGAGTGAGATGGATCAGCCCATCGTCGCTGCCAGCCCAGATCTCGCCTTGTTTTAGCGGCGATTCCGCCACGGCAAAGAGGGTGTCGTAATACTCAACGCTGGTGTTGTCCTGGGTAATCGGCCCGCCGGCGGAATGTTGCTTGCTTTTATCGTTTCGGGTCAGGTCGGGACTGATCACTTGCCAGTTCTGGCCGCCATCGATGGAGCGGAACAGCACCTGGGCGCCAAAATAGAGCGCATGCGGCGGGAAAGGCGAGATCATGATGGGCGCAGTCCATTGAAAGCGGTATTTCAGCTTGGACGCGCCCGCGCCCATGGGATTATCCGGCCAGGGCGTGACATCCTGCTCCTGACCATTGGCATGGTTATAACGCGTAATCAGGCCGTCGTAGGAGCCGGCATAAACGATTTGTGGGTTCGAGGGATCAGGCACGACAAACCCGCTCTCGCCGCCGCCGACATCATACCAGTCGGCGCGCGTGATCACGCCATGATCGGTGCGGCTGGGAATGGCGACGGTCGAGTTATCTTGCTGCGCGCCATAGAGATAGTAATGAAAGCGGTTGTCGGTCGCGACGTGGTAGAACTGCGCCGTGGGCTGGTTGTTTTGCGAACTCCAGGTTTTCCCGCCGTCGAGCGAGACAGCGGCGCCGCCATCGTTGCCGGCGATCATACGAGCGGTATGCCGCGGGGCAATCCATAAGCCGTGATTGTCGCCATGCGGCACCGGCATCGGAGTGAAATTCCGCCCGCCATCGGTGGAGCGCATGACCGAGGTGTTGAGCACATACACCGTATTGGTGTTACGCGGATCGGCGATGACATGGGTGAAGTACCAGGCCCGCTGCCGCAGGTTGTGATTGGCATTGACCCGCGTCCAATGCTTTCCCTGGTCGTTGGAGACGTAAAAGCCGCCTTTTTTGGCTTCAATCTGGGCATAGACCCGTTCGCCGTTGGCGGCTACCGCGACGCCGATTTTGCCCAGCACGCCGGCGGGAAAACCATGCCCGGAAACCGGCTGCCAGGTATCGCCGCCGTCGAGGGATTTATACAGACCGCTGCCCGGTCCGCCGCTGGAAAAGCCCCAGGGCGTGCGCCGCACCTGCCAGAGGGCGGCGAACAGGATATGCGGATTTTGAGGATCGAAAACGACGTCGTCGCCGCCGGTGTTGTCGTCTTTATAAAGCACCCGCTGCCAGGTCTTGCCGCCATCCAGGCTGCGATAGATGCCGCGCTCGGAATTGGGGCCGAAGACGTGTCCCAGAGCGGCGACGAAAACCCGATCGGGATTTTGCGGATCCACAATGATCGCGGCAATATGGCGGGTATCGTTTAAACCAATATGCTTCCAGGTCTTGCCGCCATCAACGGACTTATACATGCCATCGCCGAAAGAAAGGTCGCCGCGCGGGCAGCTTTCGCCGGTACCGACATAAACCACATTGGGGTCGGATGGCGCGACCGCGATGGCGCCGATGGAGGAAACCTTCTGATGTTGAAACAGGGGTTGCCAACTGATGCCGGCATCGGTGGTTTTCCACACTCCGCCGGAGACGGCGCCGAAATAAAACGTGCGGGGATGGCCGGGCACACCGGTGACCGCCAGCACGCGTCCGCCACGGAAGGGGCCGATCTGGCGCCATTGCAAGCCCTTGAACTGCTTGGCCTGGAAATGCAGGCTGGATTGAGCGGCCAGCGGCAAAGCCCCAAAATACAATAGCAGCCCACAGAATCCGAGGCGGCGGGTAAGCGAAAGCATGGTATGACTCCCTGTGCGGGCAATTGCGACGGTATGCGATTCAGGATACGAAAATGGAAAGCGGCAGGATACAACGCCGGCCGCTGGAATAAAAGAGATTTAGAAATTAAAGGAACAGCGCACAAACCATGGCGCGATTCCTTTGCCACCGACGGTTTCCGAAAAACAGCGGCCTTTCAGGCGCGGACAATGAAGCTCTGGCTCAAATGGTCGTGCCAGCTCAGCCCTTCATCGTCAACGTAAGCCCAAATGAAACCCACGCCGAGGGCGGCCAGCGAGAGCAGGCTGACCCAAGCGCGCAGGCGCAGGTGGGAAGGGCGGCAAGGATGGCCTTCAAAATCCAGCACGCGCAGCCGCAGGTGGCGCATGCCCGGAGTGGCGCCGCAAAGGTAATAGGAAAGCAAAAAATAGAGCATGGCCCAGAGCGCCGGGAATGGCATCAGCATGGCCCAGTCGCTGGCGCGATGCGGGTGCGGAAAGCCCAGGGTGATGCCTGCGGCAAGGCCAAAGAGTGCGGTCAAACCAGCGATGGCGGCGAAATCCAGCAATGCCGCCAGCAGACGCAAGCGCACCGGCGCTGCCGGGCGCGGCAAAACTCGCGCGGGCGCCGTCGCAGGCAGTTGTGGCCGTACGGCTATTTCCATTGCGGGCAGCACATAGCTATGGAGTGGAAGCCGCGCTGGCTCGAACGAATCGGGTTGCACGATATCGGCCAATGGCTCCGGTTTCGGCGCGCGCTCCGGAATCTCAACGCAATCCAGAACCTTAGGAGGATATCCCTCGCCGGCGGCCTGGGGCGGGCGCTCGGAAATTAAAGTTGCGGCGGTTGCAATGGGTAAAGGCGCCCGCGATTCAATCTCCAGTGGCTGTGGAAGCGGGAGTTTTACCGGAGCATCGAAGTTTGCCGTTGACGCAGGATCGACGACCGGGAAAAGCGTGGTGCAGGGATCCAGCATAGGCTCCGGCACGGCGGGATCGATAGGATCGGCCAAGGGCGGAGCGGGCGTTTTTTGAAATGGAATGACGTTGTCGGGATGCCGCTGGCGGGCCCGGTTGGCGGGCCTGGGCGTCTGAAATTCCAATTGCTGTTGTTCGGCGCCTCCACGTCGGCGGCGGCGCTCACGATAGCGCTCCAGGCGCTGGCGCACCTCGGCTTGCCATTCCGGTTCCGTCCAATCCTGCGCGTCCATTTCCAACTGGGGCGCGCTGCTGTCGCTCGAAGCGGCGGGAGGAACAGAACAGTTGCAGCTTTGATAACCACATCGCGAACAAAACATAGGAAACAGGGCCCTTGCGCCAGCGCTTCCGAAAAATTCGGCACTCGCCCGGCGCTATGGCTGATTTTTCATAAGCCATGGCGATACTCCCGGAACATAATGAATGTTTCCGGGCAATTGCCACTCTGGCTGAGGTATCCGCAGCCAGGGATGCGCGAGCGCCCAACCTTTTCCGCGCTCCATGCCTTTGCCGCGCATCCGCCTAGGTATTTTAGTTATCACGCTGAGCTTTCTTTGTCATGGCTTTTCCCGCGCGAGGGCGCAGTCGGTTATTGCTCAAACAGGTACATCCGCCGCTGCTGCGCCGTCGCCAAGCCGTCAACATCTGTTTTTGCCATCCAGAAAAAATGGCGGCCCCACTACATTGTCTGCGCGCGAGCTCTGGACCAAGGGACCGGTTATTCACGCCATCGGCCAGGTGGAATTGGATTACGCCGGCATCCGCCTATACTGCGACAGCCTGACCTTTAACAACCAGACCAAAAAAGCCGAGGCCGACGGCCATGTCGTGCTCTATGACGCACGCGAGAAGACCCGCATTCGCGCCTCGCGCGCGGTTTACGATTTTGCCCACTCCCAAGGCGAGTTTGACAATTTCAACGGCTTTAGCGGGGCATTACTGGCGGGACAGCGGCGGATGCTGCTCTCCAACAATCCCCTGTTTTTTCATGGACGCCGGCTGTTGCAGTTGGGCCCGCGCCGCTTTCGCATTGACGACGGCAGCATCACCTCCTGTACGCTGCCCCATCCCAAATGGACTCTGACCGCACACCAAACCGATTTCACCCTGGGCCGCTCGGCTACGCTGCATGGCGCCGCTTTTCGGTTCTATGGCGTGCCGGTGTTCTATTTCCCCTATCTGACGCATTCGCTTAGAGCCAACGGACGCCAAAGCGGGTTTTTAATACCCAACATCGGCCACTCCACCCAGAAAGGCAACGTGCTTGGCGACGCTTTTTATTGGGCTATTAACCGCAGTTGGGGTGTGACCCTGGGCGGCGAATATTACAGCACGCGGGGGTGGGCCGAGCACATCCGGCTTGACAGCCGGCCGACGAGGGAATCGCGCCTCCAAGTCGGGGTGGATGGCGTTTTCGACCGCCTCGGACAAGGCGGCCAGGAAGTGCGGGTAGCCGCTTCACATGCCCCCGTCGCCGGCTTTCGCGCCGTAGTGGATGCCGATTATCTGTCAGCTTATGTATTGCGCCTGGTGTTCCAACCCAGCTTAGATCAGGCCATCAACTCGGAAGCCATCTCCACCGGCTTTCTTGAAAAACAGGAAAATGGGTTCGATTATTCGCTCGTCGGCCGCCGCTATCAGAATTTTTTAAGTCAGAAAAAAAACGATGACATTATCATTACCAGTCTGCCCAGCTTGGGGTGGAGCAGTTGGGATCGGAAGCTGGTGCACGCGCTGCCGCTGTATCTTTCCTGGGACACCGATTGGGGCCTGCTCGACCGCTCGCAACCCCAATTTGGCACCGGCTTGGTTGACCGGCTACACCTGGCGCCGGAACTGACTCTGCCTTGGCACTCCGATTTTGGCGACTGGCTGGCAAGCGCTGGCGTGGATGAAACCTATTATTCGAGCCAGCAGAACCCCGCCGGCGCTCCAGGAAATTTACCGCAGCTTATACATCAAGCCATCAATCGCACAGCCGAGCGGGTGCAACTGCGCTGGATCCCGCCAGGCCTGGAAAAAGTCTATAAGGGCTCCGGGAGCTGGCTGGGCGTGCGCTGGAAACATGTGCTTCAACCCAGCGTAGCTTTTCATTACACCACGGGGGTGCACAATTTCCAGCACCTGCTACAGTTCGACCCGATCGATATTCTGACCGACACGCGCGAGCTCGATTACCAACTCAGCAACCGCTTCTACGTCGAAGACAAGGATGGCAGCTCGCGCGAACTACTGAGCTGGACTCTGGAGCAAAAATATTTTCTCGATCCGACGTTTGGCGGCGCGCTGATTCCCGGGCATCGCAATGTATTTCTGACCACCGCCCAACTCACGCCATTTGCCTTCGAGTCGCTGGCACGCCCGTTCTCGCCCATTAGCTCCATCGTGCGGGTTTCGCCGTGGGCGAATTTCGAAGGGGAGTGGCGGCTGGACGTAGGCCCGAGCGGCAGCATACGCGCCAGCGCCTTCAGCGGCGATTTTCATGTGGGCTCGGTGTTTTTCGATGGTAGCCATTTTCTGGTGCGCGCCCCCACCGGATTAAACCCCAAACTGTTGCCGGGAGGCCAGAAATCCTTCGACCAATTTCGTTTTTCCACCGGCTATGGCGCCCGCAACCAACGCGGCTTGAGCGTAGGACTGGCGACCGCGTATGACCTCGAACGCGGGGTATTGCAGTATGGCGCCATCGAAAGCTCCTATAACTGGGATTGTTGCGGCATTTCGTTCGAATACCGGCGCTTTTCGCTGCTCAATATCAAGCGCGGGCCGGAATATTTTTTTAGCTTCAATCTAGCCAATGTGGCCAGCTTCGGAAACCTGCGCACGGGTGAGCGGCTGTTCTAGTTATTAGCGGCCGAGGTGCTCTTCCAGCGGGGCGGGATCATTTTGGGCGCGGGGCGGCTCATGCCAGCGGAAGAAATGGTTCAGCGGGCCAGCACCGCAGCCGACCGGGTAGGATTGCTTCAGGGCGGCGCTGACATAGGCCTTGGCCTGCACGACGGCATCGCTTACTTGCTTGCCGAGGGCCAAATTGGCGGCCAAGGCAGCGGAAAAGGTGCAGCCGGTGCCATGGGTATTGTTGGTGCGGATGCGGTCGCCACCCAATAGGGTCGCCTGCCGGCCATCGAAGAACAGGTCGGTGGGTTTTTCCAAATCGCCGCCGGTGATAATGACGTGAGCGGCACCGCGCTGGTAGAGAGCGCGCGCGGCGGCTTCCATCTGCGCGGGCGAAATCACTTCCATGCCGCTCAGCCGCGCGGCTTCATTGCGATTGGGCGTAATCACGGTGCAGCGCGGCAATAACCGCTCGAGCAGCAGCGGGATCGCATCGGGGGCGAGCATTTCCAAGCCGGAAGTGGAAGCCAGCACGGGATCGAGGACGACGGGAACGCCCGGCAGGCGGGTTAAAAACTCCGCCACGGCGTCCACCAGTTCGGCATTGGCCAGGATGCCGATCTTGACCGCGCGCGGCGCAATATCCGCCACCAGAAATTCCAATTGTTCGCGCACCAGCGCCGCCGGTAGCGGGAACAGGCGCTCGGCGGCACGGCTGTTTTGCACGGTGGATGCGGTGACCACGGCGATGCCGTAGCAGTCGTTGGCGGCCAGGGTTTTAATGTCGGCGAGCACGCCGGCGCCGCCCGCCGGATCGAAACCGGCGATGGAGAGCACAATCGGCGCGGCAGAAAGACTATGCATACAGGCCCATTTTCTATGTAAGCCGGAAGCGCACGGAATGCAAGCGGGAAATAACGGTTCCGCCGCTTTTATGTTGCGGCGCCGCCGCGGTGAAGAGCCCGGCCGAAAGCGGGTCTTCAGACGACAGGGATGAATCAGCGCCCGTTTGGCAGCAGGTCGGGGGTGAAATAGCTCAAGATCATGTCGGCGCCGGCGCGGCGAATCGCCAGCAGGGTTTCCCGCACCACGCGCGCCTCCTCCAGCCAGCCCGCCCGCGCCGCGGCTTTGATCATGGCGTATTCGCCCGAAACCTGATAGGCCGCCAGCGGCACCGGAAAGCGCGCCCGCGCCGCGGCTAGGATATCGAGGCAGGGCAGGGCCGGCTTGACCATCAACATGTCGGCGCCTTCCTCAAAATCCAACTGCATTTCGTGCAGTGCTTCCCGGCCGTTGGCCATGTCCATTTGATAGCCGGAGCGGTCGCCCTGTTGCGGCGCCGAGTCCGCCGCCTCGCGAAAAGGGCCATAGAAGGCGGTGGCAAATTTGGCGGCATAGGCCAGGATCGGGGTCTGCGCAAACCCGGCGCTATCGAGGGCGCGGCGGATGGCGCCGACGCGGCCATCCATCATGTCGCTGGGAGCAACCATGTCGGCGCCGGCGCGGGCATGCGAAACCGCGGTGCGGGCCAGCAACTCCAGCGTGGGGTCGTTCAGCACCTCAACGCCGGAGGCGGTGGCATGCAGCACGCCGCAATGCCCATGGCGGGTGTATTCGCAGAGGCAGACGTCGGTGATGACCTGCAAAGCGGGCAAGGCGCGCTTGAGAGCGCGCGTCGCGGTCTGCACTACGCCATTTTCCGCCCAGGCGCCGCCGCCTTCGTCATCTTTGGTTTCCGGCAAGCCAAACAGCATCAGCGACGCCAGGCCGCGCTCATGCAGTCGCCGCGCTTCTTCCACCAGTTCCGCCACCGGCCAGCGGTATTGTCCCGGCATGGAGGCGATCTCCTGGCGGGCGCCCGCCGCCTGCACGAACATGGGATATACCAGATGCTCGGGCGCGAGCCAATGCTCGCGCATCATGGCCCGCCAAGCGGGTTGCTGGCGCAGCCGGCGGGGACGATGCAGTGGAAATGCCATCAAGTTCGATCATGCCGGAAGCGCGCAGCCGGGTCAAACCGCGGGCGAGACGGCGCCACGCGGGGCCGCGTAAAGGCAAGAAGGGATAAGGCGGCAAGGGTAAAAGGGAAGAGCGGTAAAGAGATGGGACAGACAAGGGAAAGCAGGAAAAAAACCATGGTTAGGCCGGGACAGCCGCCTCGCCGGGCGTACAATTAGCTTTGCTGCCGGAGGTTTCCGGCAGTGATATCCGGAATAGAGAGGGAGGCGGGCGTATGCCGCCGCTGGATATCGTCATTGTGGCCGGAGCGCGCACCCCCATGGCGCGCTACCTGGGCAAGTTCAAAGAATTGAGCGCGCTGGAACTGGGGGCGCGGGCGGCGCGGGGCGCGATCGAGCGCTCGGGGGTAGCGGCGGCGGATTTCGATCACGTTGTCTTCGGCAACGCCCTGCAAACCTCGAGCGACGCGCTCTACGGCGCGCGGCATGTCGGGTTGAAGGCCGGCTTGCCGGAAACCACCCCCGCGCTGACGGTCAACCGGATCTGCGGCTCCGGCCTGCAGGCGATCATCAGCGCCGCCCACCTGATCCTAAACGACGAAGCCGAAGTGGTTCTGGCCGGCGGGATGGAGTCGATGTCGCAAGCGCCGCATGTGATTCGCGGGGCGCGCTGGGGCTTCCGTCTGGGCGAAGGCAAGCTGGAAGACTCGCTGATGGCCGCCTTGTTGGACCCCCAGTGCGGGCTGAACATGGCCGAAACCGCCGAAGGGCTGGCCGCCGACCTGGGCATCAGCCGGCGCGAGCAGGATGAATATGCGCTGCTCAGTCAGCAGCGCGCCGAAACCGCGGCGCGCGCCGGCCGGCTGGCGGAAGAAATTGTGCCGGTGGCGCTGCCGCGCGGCGAACTCATGGCCGAAGATGACCACCGGCGTCCGCAAACTACCTTGGAGCAGTTGGCGCAACTGCCGCCGGCGTTCAGCCGCAATGGTAGCGTGACCGCAGGCAACGCCAGCGGCATTGTCGATGGCGCCGCGGCGCTGGTGGTTATGCGCGGCGCGACGGCGCGACGGCGCGGGTTGTTCCCGTTGGGCCGCGTCACCGGCTGGGCGGTCGCCGGAGTTGAACCGCGGCGCATGGGACGCGGCCCCGTGCCCGCTAGCCAGCAGGCGTTGGCGCGCGCCGGGTTGAAGCTGGAAGAAATCGACCGCATCGAGGTCAACGAGGCCTTTGCCGCACAATACTTGGCGGTCGAGCGGGAATTGCGCCTCGATCGCGAGCGCACCAACGTCAACGGCGGTGCGATCGCGCTGGGGCATCCCCTGGGCGCCACTGGCGCCCGGCTTGCGCTGACGCTGCTCTACGAACTGCGCCGGCAGCAGGCCCGCTACGGCCTGGCCACCGCCTGCATCGGCGGCGGCCAGGGAATCGCGGTGATATTCGAGGCGATGTCCCCGGGAAAGGGCACGCAATGAAAGAAACACGGGTGTTCGAACGCGTCGGCGTGGTCGGTTGCGGGCTGATGGGCTCGGGCATTGCTCAAGTCTGCGCCAGCGCCGGCTATCCTACCCAGGTGGTTGAGCTGGAAGCGGCCCCGCTGGAGCGCGGCCGGGCGCTCATTCGCAAATCGCTCGACCGCCTGCGCGCCAAAAATCAACTCACGCCCGAACAGGCGGAATCGGCGTTGGGACGCTTGCAATTTTGCTTGCGCCTGGAAGATTTGGACGGGTGCCCGCTCATCATCGAGGCGATTGTCGAGAATCCAACCCAGAAACGCGCATTGTTTACCCGCCTCGATCAACTGGCTCCGCCGAACACCATTCTCGCCTCCAACACCAGCTCGATTTCCATCACCGAATTGGCCACGGCAACCCGCCGCCCGGAGCGGTTTCTGGGAATGCATTTTTTCAACCCGGTGCCGGTCATGAAACTGGTGGAGGTGGTGCGCACGCTGGCCACCGACGAGGCGGTGTTTCAACAAGCGCTAACTTTCGCCGCCTCGTTGGGAAAAACCGCGGTGCGCACCAGCGACCGGCCGGGCTTCATTGTGAATCGCCTGCTGGTGCCCTATCTGCTGGATGCGGTACGCGCCCTGGAAGAAGGCGTGGGCACGATCGAAGACATCGACGCCGGCATGAAGCTGGGCTGCGGCCATCCCATGGGGCCCTTGACCTTGCTGGATTTTGTCGGGCTGGATACGACCTATTTCATTGCTAATATCATGTTTGATGAATTCCGGGAACGCCGTTTTGCGCCGCCGACACTGCTGAAACGGATGGTGCTGGCGGGCTGGCATGGCCGCAAGAGCGGCCGCGGTTTTTACGACTACAGCGATCCCGAACATCCCCGTCCGGCGCGGGCCTTTGTCGCCGGCCAGCAGGGTTGAAGCGCATGCCGGAATATAGTTGCCTGAAAATCGAGCCGCGCCCGCCGCTGGCCTGGATTACGCTGTCGCGGCCGGATAAGCTCAATGTTTTTAATCGCCTCCTGCTGGATGAACTCGAGCAGGCGCTGGAGAGCCTGCGCCTGGACCCTGCGATCCGGGTGCTGCTGATCACCGGAGCGGGCGAGAAGGCCTTTGCCGCCGGGGCGGATGTTGCCGAATTGGCGGCGCTCGAGCCGCTCGCCGGGCGCGATCACGCCCTGCGCGGCCAGGCGCTGTTTCGCCGGCTGGAATTATTTCCCAAGCCGGTGCTGGCGGTGATCAATGGTCTGGCGCTGGGCGGCGGGCTGGAGTTGGCCTTGAGCTGCAGTTTCCGCCTGGCCTCCGAGCACGCGCACCTGGGCCAGCCGGAGGTCAAGCTGGGCATAATTCCCGGCTATGGCGGCACGCAGCGCCTGCCGCGGCTGATCGGCAGTGGCGCGGCGCTGGAAATGCTGCTGACCGGCGAGCCTATCTCCGCCGAGGAAGCGCTCCGCCTGGGACTGGTCAATCATGTGGTGCCCGCCTCCGAGTTGCGCGCCCGCGCCGAAGTCCTGGCTTTGAAAATCGCCGCCAACCCGCCCTGGGCGTTGCGCCTTTGCCTGGAGGCTCTGCGACAAGGCATGGAAATGAACCTGGCGGAAGGCCTGCATCTGGAAGCCAGCCTGTTCGCGCTGGCTTGCAATAGCGAAGACATGAAAGAAGGCACGCGCGCTTTTCTCGAAAAGCGGCCACCGAGGTTTACCGGCCGTTGAGCCGCCGCCTCAGCTCCGCCGTTTATCCGCCGCCCGCCGCCCGCCGGGCCGGACGGATGCACGCCGGCGATCTGCGCGCGCGCGGCCGGCGCTTTTGTTTGGTCGTCAGCCGCTTCAACCAGCACATCACCGAACGGCTGCTGGCCGGGGCGGTGGATGGGCTGGAACGGCTGGGCGCCCGCACCCGCGATCTGGAAGTGGTGCGCGTGCCGGGGGCATTTGAATTGCCCGCGGCCGCCCGCCGCGCCGCCGCCAGCGGCCGCTTTCATGCGATTATTTGTCTGGGGCTGATTTTGCGGGGCCAAACCCCGCATTTCGCTGTGCTCAGCCGCGAGGTTGCACGAGGCATCGACCAGTCGGCGCTGGAAAGCGGCGTGCCGCACGCCTTTGGCGTTCTCACCTGCGACCGGCTGGAAGAGGCGCTGGATCGCGCCGGCCTGAAGTTTGGTAATAAGGGCTTCGAAGCGGCGTTGGCCGCCGCCGAAATGGCCAGTTTGTTCGCCAAGCTGCCGCCCTCCCGCGCCCGCCGAATACAGCCCCCAGCCCCGGAAGGAAAACGTCATGCCGTCCTCCGACCCCGCCGCGCCGGGAAAAAAAATTCTGGTCGTGGTTGAAGATTTATTTTTTCTCGCCAAGATTCGCGAGACCGCCCGCCTGCTAGGCGTGGTGCTGCATTGCGTGCGCACCCCGGAAGAGGTGAAACAGCAGTTGGACCAGAACCCGCCGCCCAACTTGGTGATTGTGGATTTAAACGGGCGCCAGAATCAGCCGCTGGAGCTGATCGCCGGACTCCGCCGGCGGCCCGATTACAAGCGCACCACGCTGGTGGGATTCCTTAGCCATCTGCAGGCCGAATTGAAACAACAGGCTCAGGCCGCCGGTTGCGATCTGGTCATGCCCCGCTCGGCGTTTTCGCAGAATCTGGCTTCGCTGTTGCGGCGCCATGGCCTGCCCGACTCGGCCTAAGGCCGCCATGTCCGATCGCATTGCCCCGCTGTTGCCCGATACGATCGCCGCGATTGCCACTCCCCCGGGCGCGGGCGGCTTGGGGATCGTGCGCCTCTCCGGCCCGGCGGCGGCGGCGATTGCGCGGCAACTGCTGCCGGGATGCGAGTTGCGCGCCTGGCAACTGCGCCACGCCTGGTGGCGTGAAACCGATGATGGTCTGCGCGACGAGGTACTGGTTGGCTTCTTTCCCGCGCCGCATTCCTACACCGCCGAAGATGTAGTCGAGATTTCCGCCCATGGGGCTCCCGTCATCTTGCGACGGCTGCTGGCCGCATGCCTGGAGCGCGGCGCCCGGCTGGCCGAGCCGGGTGAATTCACCCGCCGCGCTTTTCTACACGGGCGCCTGGACCTGGTGCAGGCCGAAGCCGTGCGCGATCTCATCCAAGCGCAGACGCTGGCTCAGGCCCGCAATGCCGCGCTGCAGATGGAAGGCAGCCTCAGCCGCCGGTTGCAACCGGAAAAACTACAATTGAAGGATCTGATCGCACGGCTGGAGGCCGCAATTGACTTTGCCGAGGACGAAGTCCTGCCGCCGCCTGCGGATGCCATCCTGAAGCCGCTGGCGCAATTACGGCCGGAATTCGAACGGCTGGCGGCCAGCTATCAGGAGGGAAAACTGCTGGCACAAGGCGCGCTGCTGGCCATCGTCGGCCGGCCCAATGCGGGAAAATCCAGCCTTTTTAACGCGCTCTTGCGGCGCGATCGCGCCTTGGTCAGCCCGCTACCCGGCACCACGCGCGATGTGATTACCGAAACCCTGGATGTGGGCGGCATTCCCGTCACCCTGGCCGATACCGCTGGATTGCGCGCGGAAGGCGAAAGCGTGGAACTGATGGGGATGGCCAAATCGCGCGAAGCCATGGCCGAGGCCAACCTGGTGTTGGCAGTTTTCGATCGCAGCCAGCCGCTCGAGGCCTCCGATAGCGAACTGGTCGAGCGGTTGCGGAATTTACCCCGGGTTTGCGCGGTGGCCAACAAATGCGACTTACCCGCGGCCTGGACCCAGCATCAGTTGGGCATGCCCGCGCTGCCCGTCTCGGCGCTTACCGGTTCGGGGCTGGAAGCGCTCGAGGCCGGCCTGGGCCGCCAACTGCTGCCGCAAGGCGGCGATCACCAGCAATGGATCACTCACCAGCGTCAGGCGCAACATCTCGAAGCCGCGGCTGCGGCGCTGGCACGCGCCGAAGCGGGTGCGCGCGCCGGCGTGGCGCATGAAGCCTTATTAATTGATTTGTATGCCGGGTTACACGAACTGGATGCGCTTACAGGGCAAACTACGGTTGAGGATATACTGAACTTGATATTCTCCACGTTTTGTATCGGCAAGTAGCTGACTCCCCCGGTCGGTCTTGCCGCCCGCGACGGAGGTCATGATGCAACGCTCCCGTCTAGTTATTTTAGGGCTGATTTTTCTGCTGGCGCCGCTGGTGAGCGCGCAATTAGTTAAAGCCTTGCCCAACTGTCATTTACCCTATCATGGCGCGGAAGCCAACCCGCTGTTGATCGGCAAACGCAACGTCGGCGGCGGCCTGGATTTTTATTCGCGGCAAAAAGAAATCGATCTTGGGCGTAGCCTGTCGCAGCAGGTTGATCGCGATGCGAAGCTGGTCACCGACCCGATGGTGACGGAATACGTCAACCGCATCGCTCAGAATCTGGTGCGCAATTCCGACGCTACCGTGCCGTTTACGGTGCACGTCGTGCAAAACGATGCGATCAACGCCTTCGCCCTGCCGGGAGGATTTTTTTACGTTAATACCGGCTTGATTCTGGCCGCCCGCAACGAGGATGAACTGGCCGGCCCGATGGCGCATGAGATTGCGCATGTGGCGGCGCGCCACGCCACGCGCCGTGCCACCAAGGAAACACTCCTTCAGTTGGCCACTATCCCGCTGGATATCGCCGCCGGTCCAATGGCGGGCGGCTGGGGTAGCGTGATTGTCGAAGAGGGCGCGGGATTTGCCTTGCCGCTGCAATTTGTGCGCTTCAGCCGCGCTCAGGAGCAGGAGGCAGACTGGCTGGGTGTGCAATATATGTGGAAGGCCGGCTATGACCCAATGGGCCTGGTGCATGCTTTTCAGCACATCGAAAAACTGGAGTTACAGCGCCCCGGGCTCATGGACCGTATGTTTGCCGACCATCCGCAAACCCCCGCGCGCGTGCGGATGAGTGAATGCGAGATCGCGCGGATTTTACCGCCGCGGCCGCAATATCTGGTGAATACCAGCGAATTCGATCGGGTGCAGCATCACTTGGCCAAAATTTTGCACGAACATATGGCCGGGTTCCGGGTGCGGTCCTCACCAACTCCCGTGTCGCATAAGCCCGCAAAGGCCAAGCCGCCGGTGTTGAAACGTCCCGGCGGCCCCGGCAACGCTACGACCACCCCGCCCGCCTCGTCGCACTGACCCTTAAGCCCTTATACTTTTCTCCCGCCAGTCACTCGGGCAAGGAGTTCGAGGCCAAGCCTTTTGGGAAGGTTCCCGGATCACTCACTTGCCAGCCGGAGACTTACTCCGCCGACCGCTACCCTGGTTTTAACTTGAAAATGAATAATCCTTTTTCGTTTTCGTCTCATCCAATAGCTAGACCCAGGTAGTTAACGAGAAAGACACTATGAACATGCAGCAATTACAGCAATCACTGCAAGAGCTGCGGCAGGAGCAAGCGCGGCTGCAAGAGGCGATTCGGACGTTAGAGCAACTGTTGAGCGGCGCCAGTGCCAACCGCCTCAGCCCGGAGGGCCGGGCGCGGATCTCGGAAGCCGCGAAACGGCGATGGGAAGAACACCGCCGGCAACAGGCGGCCCGGCGCGCCGGCCGAGTGAGTCCGAGCAAAGCGGCCTGAGCCCGGCTCAGGGCCGGCGATGGGCGATAATCCGCGTTCGCAACTGCGCATACTGTTCCGGGCTCAACAGGCCACGGCTTAAGAGGGCGCGTTTGGTCCGATACGGGCGCCCGCGCAGAATCTCCGCAATTTCTTTCCGATTTAAACCTAAGCGCGCCATCGCCGCCGGGCTGGCATGATTGATATCCACCAGCGCGCTGGCGGTAGCTGTCTTGGTCAGGCGTAATCGCGCCTTCGGGCCCGGCTGCGGCCGCAGGCTTCCAGCGCGAGGCGGAGGCAGATTCTTCAACTGCACCGCAAATACCCGCTCATGGTGCTGGCAACCCGCCCCGAGCAGGCATAGCGCGATGGCCGCCAGGACAGCCTTCAGCCGCAATTGCATAGCCTTAGAGTGAAGCTGGAAGTACGAAATTACAAGCTTGACGGCTGACTGGTACTGTAAAAATTCCGCTTAAAAACTTTAGGCGATTTTGTTCCCAGCCCTTGGGAGTGGTTTCTTCGCTTTCTGGCCTGAGCAGATTGTGCGGGCCAGCATGAGAAATCGGCGTTTAATCAACCACGACTCAGAAATCCAAATCATGCCCCAGCAATCGCTGAATGCGGGCGGAAATGGGAGGATGGGTGGAAAACAGATTAGCGAGCCGCTGCCGGGTCGCGGGCTGAATAATGAACAGGTGCGCACTGGCCGGCGAGGCCGCCAAGGGCATCCGTTTGGCATAGGCATCCAGTTTGGCCAACGCCCGCGCCAGGGCTTGCGGGTTGCCGGTCCACTGGGCGCCGCTGGCGTCGGCGGCATACTCGCGCGAACGCGAAATCGCCATCTGGATCAGCATCGCCGCAATCGGCGCCAAAATCATTAACGCCAGCAAGCCTAACGCATTGCCTTCGCGCTCGTCGCGACCGCCGCCGCCAAAGCCGCCAAACAACGCCGCCCAACCGGCCCAGCGGGCCAGCATGATGATCGCACCGGCAACGGTGGCCGCAATCGAGCTGATTAAAATGTCGCGATTACGCACATGGCCGAGTTCATGCCCCAGCACCCCTTCCATCTCTTCATCGTCGAGCAGGTTCAGAATCCCCTGCGTGACCGCGACCGAGGCGTGTTGTGGGTTGCGCCCGGTGGCAAAGGCATTGGGTGAATCGGTGGGCAAAACGTAAACTTTCGGCATGGGCAGGTTTTCCCGCGCCGTCAGGCTTTCCAGAATACGATACACACGCGGCAGCTCTTCGCGGCTGGCCGGAACCGCCCGGTAACTGCGTAACGCAATTTTATCGGAGTAAAAATAGGCGAAGAAGTTGAACGCCGCCGCCACTACCAGCGCCAGCAACATGCCCTGTTCGCCCCAAAAGCCGCCGCCGATGAGCATCAATAACCCGGTTAAGGCGGCGAGCAGCACTGTGGTTTTGAAAATCTGCATAGTTCAACCAACCCTATTCTAATGATGCATTGCCCCCCCGCCCGGTTCCAAACCTCTCCGCTTATGCCACCCGCACCGGCTGCGTCTCCACCCGCGGCTGGAAGCGCAGTTCTTCCCCATTCGGCGCGACTTCAGCGACCATGATCGCCCCCGGGCGGATGTCGCCTTTCAACACCGCTGTCGCCAGCGGATTCTGCACCAGGCGCTGCAAGGCGCGTTTCAGCGGGCGCGCGCCGTATTGCGGATCGTAGCCCTGGCGGATAATGAGCTGGCGCGCCGCGGGCGCCAGTTCCAAATGAATTTGGCGTTCGGCTAGCAGCGCGCGCAAGCGCGCCAGCTGCAGGTCCACGATGGGTTCCATCTGCGCCTCGCTGAGCGGGGTGAAGATGATGATGTCATCCACCCGGTTGAGAAATTCGGGCTTGAAGTGCGCCTGCAGGACTTCCATTACCTGGGAGCGCATCCGGCCTCGGCGGGATTCCTCGGCAAAATCCTCCGGCCGCAGCAGCGAGCTGCCGAGGTTGGAGGTCATGATGATGACCGTATGGCGGAAATCCACCGTCCGGCCTTTGCCATCGGTCAGACGTCCGTCATCGAGCACCTGTAAGAGAATGTTGAACACCTCCGGATGAGCTTTTTCGATCTCATCGAGCAGCACCACGGCATAGGGCCGGCGGCGGATGCGTTCCGTCAGCTGGCCGCCCTCTTCGTAGCCCACATAACCCGGCGGGGCGCCAATCAGTCGCGCGACCGCGTGCTTTTCCATGTACTCGCTCATGTCCAGACGCACCATCGCCTGTTCGTCGTCGAAGAGAAATTCGGCCAAAGCGCGGGCGAGTTCGGTCTTGCCTACCCCGGTGGGACCGAGAAATAGGAAACTGCCCAACGGCCGGCGCGGATCGCTCAACCCGGCGCGGGCGCGGCGAATGGCGTCGGAGACCGCCTGCACCGCTTCTTCCTGGCCAATGACGCGGCGGTGCAGGCGCTCTTCCATGTGCACCAATTTTTCGGTCTCGCCCTCGAGCATGCGCTCGAGGGGGATGCCCGTCCATTTCGCCACCACCTGCGCGATTTCATCTGCGGTAACTTCCTCGCGTAACAGCCGGCGGTCGAGTTGATTCAACTGGCGGGTGGCCTCGGCCAGCGCGCGCTCGGCTTCCAGCCGGCGCCCATAGCGGATTTCAGCCACGCGGGTGAGTTCGCCGGCGCGCTCGGCCTGCTGCTCTTCCGCCTGCAACTGCTCCAGCTTTGCTTTGCCTTCGCGCACCCGCTGAATCACTTCCTGCTCGTGCTTCCAGCGCGCCGTCAGCGCCGCCGACTGCTCGCGCAGATCGGCAATTTCCCCTTCGATCTGATGGCGCCGTTCCACCGAGTTCGGGTCTTTTTCCTTGGCCAGCGCGGCGCGTTCGATTTCCAATTGCCGTAAACGGCGCTCCAGCGCCTCGATTTCCGCCGGGCGGGAATCCAACTGCATGCGCAACGAAGCGGCCGCCTCGTCCACCAGGTCGATGGCCTTATCCGGTAAAAAGCGGTCGCTGATGTAACGATTGGAAAGTTGCGCCGCCGCCACCAGGGCGGCATCCTGAATCCGCACGCCGTGGTGCACCTCGTAGCGTTCTTTCAGCCCGCGCAGGATGGCCAGCGCGTCTTCGACCGTGGGCTCACCCACATATACCGGCTGAAAGCGGCGCTCTAGAGCGGCGTCTTTTTCGATGTATTTTTTGTACTCGTTCAGCGTGGTCGCGCCAATCGCGCGCAACTCGCCGCGCGCGAGCGCGGGCTTGAGCATATTGGAGGCGTCCATCGAGCCTTCCGCCGCGCCCGCGCCCACCAGGGTATGCAGTTCGTCAATGAAAAGAATGATTTGACCGCCGGCGTCTTCAATTTCTTTCAGCACCGCTTTCAACCGGTCCTCAAACTCGCCCCGATATTTGGCGCCCGCTACCAGCGCCCCCAAATCGAGCCCGACTACGCGCTTGCTCTTCAGGACCTCCGGCACGTCGCCGGCCACGATGCGCTGCGCCAGGCCTTCGACGATTGCCGTCTTGCCCACCCCCGGCTCCCCAATCAGTACGGGATTATTTTTCGTGCGCCGCGACAGCACCTGTACGATGCGGCGGATCTCTTCATCGCGGCCGATGACCGGATCCAGCCGGTTTTTTCGCGCCAAGGCGGTCAGATCCCGGGCATAACGCTCGAGCGCCTGGTATTTGGCCTCGGGATTCTGATCGGTAACCCGCTGGCTGCCACGCACCGTCAATAGGGCCTGCAGCACGCGATCGGCGGTGACGCCGTTTGAGGCCAGCAAACCCTTGGCGGGATCGTGCTCCAACGCCAGTAATCCGAGCAGCATATGCTCGGTGGAAATATATTCATCCTTGAATTTATCCGCCTGCTGCGCGGCATGATCGAGAGACAGCGCCAATTCGCGGCTCAAGCCGCGTTGCAGACTGGCGCCTTCCACCCGCGGGCGGCGCGTCAATTCGTGCGTCAACTGCGATTCCAACGCGGGCAGGTTGACCCCCAGCTTTTGCAGCACCGGCAACACTACCCCCTCACGGTCGCGCAGCAGCGCTTGCAAAAGATGCATCGGCTCGATCGACGCCTGACCGCCGTTGGTAGCCAGCTCACGCGCGGTTTCCAGCGCTTCTTGCGCTTTCAAGGTCAATTTGTCAAAACGAAATGGCATCACTTCATTTTGCGGCGCGCGCAGCCCTGAATGGCCGCCCGCGCCGCTTTCCTTCCCATTTAGGCCTGGATTTGAATCTGGCGCGGCTTGCTTTCTTCGCGCTTCGGCAAAGTCAGCACCAGCACGCCCTGATTCAATTGCGCCGTGATGCGATCCGCATCCACGCTTTCCGGCAAATTAAATTTGCGGCTGAAGGGGCCATAAGCCCGCTCCACACGCAGATACTGATCCATGTTGGCCGGCGCTTTGCGCTCGCCCCGCAGGCTCAGCACGCCTTTTTCGGCCACCAGCTCCAGATCGCTCTGGGCCACGCCGGGCAGGTCGAATTCCAGCTTGAGCTCGCTTTCGGTCTCAAAAATATCCGCGCGCGGCGACCATTCGACCACCGGGGCGTTCCACGCCGATTGCAGCAGCTGATCCAGGCCATTGTGAACATCCGGCATTGATTTCCAACTCACCAAAGTCGTCATGAGGGTATCCTCCTGTAAAAAATTAAACATGACTCAACTGCAATAATATAATCTTAGTGTTTGATTGTCAACTATTTATATTTCCATTGTTTTCAATAATTTAATTCCTCAACCAAGAAGATCAGGCACTTCAGATAATGCGTTTCCGGCACCGTTAGCAGCACCGGATGATCCAAAGCCTGCGTGCGGCGCTCCAGCACTTTAAGCCGGCGCCGGGCGTCCATGGCGGCCTCGGCAATAACTTCCAGCAACATGGATTCGCTCATATGGTGTGAGCAGGAACAGCTCGCCAGAATGCCGCCCGGGCGCAGCAGCTTGAGCGCGCGCAGATTTATTTCCTTGTAGCCGCGGCGAGCCGCGGCCAGAGCCGCGCGGCTTTTGGCGAAGGCGGGGGGATCGAGCACGACGAGATCGAACTGGCGGCGCTCAAGATCGTATTCGCGCAGCAGATCGAAGGCGTTGGCCTCGATCCATTCCATCGTATTCAAGTGGTTGAGCGCGGCATTGCGCTCGGCGCGTTCAAGCGCGGCGCGAGAAAAATCCACGGCTTGAACGCGGGCGCCGCGGGCGGCCAGATGCAGGGCGAAGCCTCCCTGGTAGGTAAACCCATCGAGGCAATCCATTCCCGGACGAGCCCAGGCGGCCAGGGCGCGCCAGTTTTCGCGTTGATCCAGAAATCCTCCGCTTTTCTGGCCGCTCATCAGATCCCATTCCATCTCCAATCCGTTCACGCGGGCGCGCACCAAACTTGATTCCCCGGCGATCAGGGAGCTTTGGATGGGCAGGCCTTCCTGCAAACGAACGCGCGCGTCATGGCGAGCAGCCAGCACCGAGGGTGAAAACAGCTCGGACAGCAGCGCTTGCAGTTCGGTTTCGCGCGCGGCCATGGCCGAGGTGGTGATCTGATAGCTGAGCGCGGTTCCATAGACATCCACAATGAGCCCGGGCAGGCCATCCGCCTCGCCCGCAATCCAGCGAAATGCTTCGCTCTCGGAGACTATGCGCTGCCGCCAGGCCAGGGCATCGCCCAGCCGCTGCCGCCAAAACTCGCGATCGATTACCGCCGCCGGATCGAAGCTCAAGCGGCGCAAGGCGATTTCCGAACGCGGGCTGAAATCGGCCCAGCCCAGCCGCTTTCCGCGCTCATCAGCGACGGGCACGGCGCCGGCCGTGGGCAGGGAATCGATGGGGGAGCGAAGGTCGGAGCGGTAAATCCAGGGATGGCCGTTTTTCCAGCGTATAGCCCCGGCGCGGGATATTGTTATCGCCGGAAGCGTTGCGGGCGATAGTTCCATATATGATGCTCGCCGGTCAGGCTGGCTGGGTAGGTTGTTTTTTTCGGCACGAACCGGAATTGCCGAGCCTCACATCTGAAGTTGGGTCAGGGGCTGGCGCTGGCGGCAGAGCGGACAATCATCCGCCGGCCAGTATTGGGGCTCGACCCGGGTCATCCGGCAAAAAGGAACGCTGTCGAAGTCGGCATTCTCGGCCAGGGATTCGGAAGCCAGCACGCCGATCGCCAGCACTTCCGCGCCGGCCTGTTCGGCCAGTTGGCGCAACTGGCGCAGCTTGCGCCCGGTGCGTATCATGTCGTCTACCAGTACCACGCGCTCGCCCGTATGTTGTTCCATGAATTGGCGAAAGTGCAGCTTCCCGTCATCGCCTTCCGCCCAATAAGTGCGGGCGGCGCGTAGCGCTTCCGCCACCCCGAAGGCGACCGGCAAGCCGCCCGTGGCTGGCGCGACAATGCTGATGTCGGGCAGATAACGCCGCACCTTATCCTGGGCGCGCAGCAGGCGGCTCAAACCCACGCACAATGCCTTGGATTCGGAAAAATGACGCAACGCCAGCGCCAACTGCAGACACTGATCGGTATGCAAGCCTTTGCGGTTGACAAAATGCCCGTGCCGCAGCGCTCCAGTGCGTTCCAGCAACTCTCGAACTTCATCTGCGGTGGGTATCAGTTCCATAGCCGCCTCCAAGGGCATGCTAGCATGCGCCATCGTTCAACGCAGCGCGAGCATCCACCTTCCCTCGAATGTCTTCCAACCGGCATAGCGGCCTGCAGACTGCAAATCCCAACATAATGGAGGAACCACCATGGCTCTTCAAGAAGGCGAAACCTATCACTGCCCCGATCCGGCTTGCGCTTGCGAAATTGAAGTGACGCGCGGCCCGGCGAATGCCACCCAGGCGGGCAATTCCAATCCACGCTGCTGCTGCGGGCGAGAGATGCAACGCGGGCCCGCCACGCAGGCGGCCTGACGCGGCCGGAGGGTACGGCTCAAATTTCGTTAGACTAACTCAGTTTGGCGCAGAATTCATGCATGCGCTGCAATCCACGCTCAATATTCTGGCGGGAAGTGGCATAGGAAAAGCGTAGGTGCGAGCGGGTGCCAAAGGCCTCGCCCGGAACGGTAACCACGCCGGCCTCGCGCAATAGGCGCTGGGAAAAGATCAAGGGGCTATCCAGTCCCGGTCGCAGCAGGGCTTGAATGTTGGGGTAGGCGTAAAAGGCGCCCGCCGGCTCGCCGCAGCACAGCCCGGGAATGCTGCGTAGACCGGCGATAATCAGGTCGCGCCGGCGGCGATATTCATTGAGCATGGCGGTTACGCAATCCTGGGGGCCTTCCAGGGCGGCGATGGCCGCCTTTTGCACGAAGGAAACCGGGTTCGAGGTGGAATGCGACTGCAGCTTCAGCATGGCTTCGATCACCGGCTTGGGCGCCAGGGCATAGCCCAGCCGCCATCCGGTCATGGCATAGGTTTTACTGAGCGAGCCGGCAATGATCACCCGCTCGCGCGCGCCCGGCTCGGCGCCCACGCTGTAGGGCGCGCCCTCATAAATGAATTGCAGATAACACTCATCGCTGATCAGCCAGAGGCCGCGATCACGGCAAAGTTCCAGCACGGCGCGAAACAGCGCCGGGGCAAAGACCGCGCCGCTGGGATTGGAGGGCGAGTTTAAAAGGATGACGCGGGTGCGCGGCGTGACTGCTTTTTCGATCATCTCCGGAGTCAGGGTAAAGCCGCGCTCTTCGTCGGTCGCGACCACCACCGGACGGCCACCGGCATAAGTAATCTGGTCGTAAAAACTGACCCAATAAGGTGAAGGCAGTATCACTTCGTCGCCGTGGTCCACCAGGGCGGAAATGCTGTTAAACAAGGCATGCTTGCCGCCCAGGGTGACCAGCACTTCCCCGCGCTGATAGCTGGTGCCGCAGAGCGCGGCATGGCGGCGGCAGATGGCGTCTTTCAGCGGGGCGATTCCGCCGGTGGCGGTATAGCGGGTGAAATCCTGGCGTAAGGCCTCGACCGCCGCCTGTTTGATGTGCGCGGGGGTGGGGAAATCCGGCTCGCCGGCGCCAAAATCCACCAGCTCGGCGCCTTCGCCGCGCAGCCGTTCGGCCTCAATCACGACCGCCGCGGTGGCGGAGACGGAAATACGCTGCATGCGGCCGGCCAGCGCCGGCTGCGAAACGGACGGGGCTTGTACTGCCATGGTTCTTACAGTTTATCGCGCTTGCCGCTGCGCATGCAGCCGCGCTTCCACTAGCGGCGGCACTAGGCCAATGACTGGACGTCCGAGTTGGAACACTTCCTTGACCAAGCGCGAACTTAAATAGCTGTAAGCTTCGGCCGGCATCATAAACACCGTTTCCAACTCGGGCGCCAGGCGCCGGTTCATCCAGGCCATTTGAAACTCGTATTCGTAATCGCTAATGGCGCGGATGCCGCGTAAGACGGCGCGGGCGCCCACGCGGGCGGCGAAATCGACCAGCAAGCCGTCAAATTCACGGATTTCCACCTGCGGCAAACCGCGGCATATTTCGCCCAGCATCTGCAACCGTTCTTCGACGCTGAACAGCGGGGTTTTTTCAGTGTTGCGCAGCACGCCCACGATCAGCCGGTCGAATAGGCGGCAACCGCGGGTGATCAGGTCGAGATGGCCCAGCGTGGGAGGATCGAAACTGCCGGGATAGACGGCGGTGACGTCTGACATTCGGCCTCCTTAATCGAGGTGCGGCCTTTTTTGCCGGCTTAGCCTTTGCCGCGGCGGCGGAAATCGCGCAGTAAGCCCCGCGCGCGCAATCGCGCCACACCCATCATACTTTCGTCGGACGCAATGCGCTGCAGCAACGGGGAAAGCAGTTGCGGCGCCGCTAAATTATGCGCGCGCCAGTCGCGGCGGATGGAATTCAGCTCCGCAAGCACGCCCAGCGGATCGTAGCGCAGCTTGAAGCGTAACCGCAAGCGATGCTCGCCGGTTTCGGAAACGCCTTGAAACCAAGCCGCTAGCGCCGCCGCCGCGCGCACTTGGGTGTAATTGAATTTCTGCTCGCCTTGGTGCCGCGGACCGCGATATTCTAGCTGCTTTTCGCCCATAAAGCCTACCCGGACCCGCGCTTCGAGGCGCGGCTGGCGGAAATAATCCAGCGCCCGCGCCCAGCGAAATACGCGGCTGACATCCTCCGGAGTAAACCGTACCCGCAGCCATTGTTGGGGCTGATTTGCCGATTGTTGGCTGCCATACAGCCCCGTGCCATCCGCGGTAATGCTTACCTGAAACCAGCACGGTTGAGAACCGGGAAAATTATCGGTGAAGACGACCGTAGCCGTCGTCGGCATGCTTTTGGCCGGGACGGGACGGCCTTGCGGCTGTGCCGGCAGCGCGAGCATCATGCCGGCCAACACCCACCCCATGCCTTGCAATTTCATACAGAAGAATTATACCGAGCGCGCTACCGTTGCCGTGCCGCAAGGCAACGCATGACCGAAAACTTGTCCAGTTTTACTGCAACTGTTTCCACATCGGGGAGTCCGGCTGCGGCCGGACGTTGTCCGGCGGCTTCGCCGGCAACCCGAAGCAACAGCCCGCCCCCGGTGCGTAAGACGGTTACCTGGGCCTTGGATCCCTGTCGCAAAAAGGCCATTTCCAGGGCTTCTTGCACCGTGCTCGCTGGCCGCAAACCCAACTGCCGTGCCTCGCCCGGCCGGATGCCGGTGGAAACCAAAATGATATCGGCTTGATCGAGCGCCTGCGTGGTGTCACCGCCGCTCCCATGACATCGCGGATCTTGTCCCGGTCATATGTATATTGCGGCTTTACCACACCGGTATTGGCGGCTCGGTGGGTCGTGCGCCCGCGAAAGCTTCGCCGCCAAGGACATGCTTGTTACGAACTGCAACCCGGAAAAGGGGTTGCATTCCGGCTGTCGCATTCCTTGACACGTGCACGCCCCCTCCGATGCGCCAGGGAAAAGCCAAATACATACTACTAATTTAATTAAAGAAGACTCGAGTCGGCGCATGCAGTCTTGCCACTCAGCCCAAACCCTACAGTTATTTAAATTCTGCAGCTGTAGTTGATCATCCGTCTCCAAAGACAATAATTATCCCGATCTACTGCCCGCCTCATTTCAATTCACGCAAAAATGTGGTCAAATCGCGCAATTCAGAGCCGCTGAACGCGTTTAAATCGGGCATTTCGCAACCCGGCTTCAAGGTTTGCGCCTGAGAAACCCAGGATTCCAGGTCGGCCTTGTCGTTGGGAAAGCTGTTCGCACCGATGTACTGGCGGCTGGCCAGATGGGTCAGATCGGGACCTACCGTGCCATTGACGTCGCCCAAGCCCCGCACGGTATGGCAGAGGGGGCAGGCGGCGCGCATAAATACCTGTTCGCCTTGTTGTGCTGCGGAACCGGCAGGCAAGCTGGCGTCCTTCAGTTGCGCCCGGCGCCAGTCGCGATAGCTGGTCTGCGGCTGGGCCACAACCAGCAAGCGCATATGAGCATGCTGTACGCCGCAATAGACGGTGCACTCGCCTTGATAATTTCCCGGGCGGCTGGCCACGATGCGAATGTAATTGGTCAGCCCGGGAATCATCTGGATCTTGCCGTGTAGCGCCGGAACCCAGAAGGCATGAATCACATCCGAGCTCTGCACCTGAATATCCACCGGCAGCCCGACCGGAATATGAATCTCGTTGGCGGTCGTGAACTGGCGATCGGGTGGACCGCCGATATAGCGCACCTCCCACCACCATTGATGGCCGATGACGAGAATGGTGGGGTGCATGGCTTTCCCGTGGTCACGTAAGGGAAAATCGGTGGTTTTCACCAGAGAGAAGATAAAAACCACGAAAAGGATGAGGCCGGGCGCCACCAGCCCGCCGTACAATACCCAGTTTTGGCCGCCACCGGCATTCCAGGGAGCATGTTCTTCCAAGCTGCCGCGCTGGCGAAACACGCCCCAGAGCAGTAGAAAAATGGTTATGCCGGCGGAGACGCAAAATATCGTCAGGATGAAGATCGCCAGTGAAGATAGCTTTTGCGCGGCGGGGCCGGCAGTATTGAACATGCTCTGCGGCCCATGGCAGGCGGCCAGCGGCAATAGCGCGGCGAGCAATATGATCAGGCGGCGCGGCATAAGTCTCTCGCTAGGGCGCCTTCTTCGGCACGATGGGATGGGGCGGAACTAGCGGCGGGTCCGGTTCCTCGGGCGTGCGCAGGGATTTGATATAGGCCACGATCTTCCAGATCTGGTCCGCGGAAAGGCGCGTGCCCCAGGCTGGCATGCCTTTGCCCCGGCCCTCGGCGATCGAGGAGAAAATATGGGCGTCGGAGCTGCCGTACAGCCACTTGCGATCTCTCAGGCTGGGACCCATGCCGCCGCCGCCATGTCCGCCATGACAGCCGGCGCAGTTAAACTCCACGAACATTTGGCGGCCTTCCATGAGCGCTTCCTTATTGTTTTGATAAGGATTCATGGGCAGCCGAATTTGGGTTTTCGGCCCGGGAATCGGCCCAACCGGAATTCGCACGTCGGGCGGAGAATCCAGCGGCGCCGATTCGTGCCGGCGGTAATGGCAGCCGATGGCTAACAGCGCCAGCCCCGCCAGCGCCCAGCCGCACCAGCGCCTCCCTGCGGTGTGCCGCGGGCTTGCCGCTCGGTACGCAGCTGATTGCTTTTCCATAATTCGCCTGCCTCGCTACTCCCTTCCGGCTACAGCGAAAAGATATACAGCGTGTCGCCCGGCGCGCTGTATTTCTTGATCGATTTCATCGCTCCGGCCGCGCCCAACCCGGCATAAGGATCGTCCAGCGACATACTCGGCTGGGCAAAAGCGCCCATCCAGCCGCCGATGCCGGAATAAATGGCGACATATTGTTTGCCATGCGGCCCGAGAAACGTCATCGGGTCGCCGATAATTCCCGACCCGGTATGGAATTGCCAAAGCACTTTTCCGGTGCGCGCATCGACGGCGCGGAACCAGCCCTCCATCGTGCCGTAAAACACCAAGCCGCCGCCGGTGCTGAGGACGCCGCAATACACCGGCAGAACGGCATCCTTAATGCCCCAGACTTTTTTCCCCTGCTGCAGGTTCCAGGCGATCAACTCGCCTTGATAACCGCCCGGGCCGGGGTACATGTTGTTGCTGGAACCGAGATAGGGCGTGCCTTCAATGTAGTTGGCCTGGGACTCTTTGCGGTCCATGCAGGTGTTATGAGCGGGGATATAGAGCAAACCTGTCTGCGGTGAAAAAGACGAAGGGGTGAAATCTTTGGCCCCGGTCGAGGAGGGGCAAATGTGCATGGCATATGCGGCGGTATGGGCGATGGCGGCCGGATTCACTTCCGGCAGGCCGGTGATCAGATTGTAGCCGCGCGCCCAATTGACATCCGGCAAATACTTTTTGGCCGAAAGCAGTTGCCCGGTGTTGCGGTCGAGCACCATCACGAAGCCATTCCGGCCGGGATGGATCAGCAGCCGGCGCATGTGTCCCTGCCAGTTCATGTCTAGGGCGATGTTTTCCATGACCGCGTCGTAGTCCCAGGCATCGTGGGGATCGATCTGGTAAGCCCACTTGGCATAACCAGATTGCGGATCGCGGGCCCAGATGGTGCAGGTCCAGTGATTGCTGCCCGGCCGCTGGTCTTCGTTCCACGGGCCGGGATTGCCGCTGCCGTAAAAGATCAGGTTGGTTTCCGGATCGTAGGAAATCCATCCCCAGACCGTGCCGCCGCCGTGTTTCCAGGCGCCGGCCGGCCACGATGCGATCCCCAGATTCTTGCCGCGGTCCTTGGCGTAATAGGGATGAAAGCCGCTGCCGAGGCGCACGTCCTGATCCGAGCCCGTACTAAACGCGCGCCAAAGGATTTTGCCGTTGTTCAAATCCAGCCCGGTCACTCTGCCGCGTACCCCTATCTCCCCGCCGCTGTCGCCGGCAATGACCACGCCATGCACGATCAGCGGCGCCATGGTGATAGTTTCGCCGGCGTGCACGTTGCCCACTTTGGTGTCCCAAACCGCGTTCCCGGTCTGCGCGTCGACGGCCACTACATGATCGTCGAGGGTGGCGTACACCACCTTGCCCTGGGAATAGCTGGCGCCGCGGTTAACTGTGTCGCAGCAGGCTTCGCCTTGGGCAATGGGGTTGGGGTGCGGGTCGAATTTCCATTTCATCGGAAAGCCGGGCTTGGTCAGATCGAGCGCGATGAGATCGTTGGGAAACGGAGTCACCATGTAAAGCGTGTTATTGACAACCAGCGGACCGCCTTCATGCCCATGGGGAATCCCGTCGGAAAAGGTGGTGACCACCTTCAGGTTTTTCACATTCGTAGAATTGATCTGATCAAGCGGGCTATAGCGCGTAGTGGCGAAATCGCCATTTGGCAGGGTCCAATTACCGTTGGGTACCGGACTGACCAGATGAATATCCGCCTGCTGGCCCGGCACCTGCATCAAACCGGCGCGGGAGGCGGGTGGAGATTGATGCCGCGCCGCCAGGGCGTGCCAGGCGAATATGCCGGTCAGGCTCGCTGCCATCAGCCAGCTCCATCGCAAACTACGCCACATCATCATGCCTCCTCATCGCAGGGTATAGAGATAGGCCGTCACATCGTGCCGCTGCTGCCGGTTCAGGCCCAGGTCGGGCATGGCGGTTAAGGGATCGACCGCTTTCGGCGAACGCAGCCAGCGCTCGAGATTGGCCGGGGTATTGGGCAATACGCCGGCAATCATCGTCCGCCGGCCAAATTTTTCAAGCGGCGAGCCCACCAGGCCCCACGCATGCGGCACGCCGGGAATCTCATGACAGGCGCCGCAATGATATTGTTCGATCACCTGCCTCCCGCGCCTCCAGTTCCCGCCCAGGTTGGCGACTGCCCGCTTGGTGCGCTCGCGCATGCAGCCGGCGCTGAGCAACGCCGCGAACAGGGTCAGAGACCACCCGGTCATCGAGAGGGCGCGCCGCGCGCGCATTAGTGGGCTCTTGTGCATATGCGAATGATGTAGATGGGCAGGACAAACCAAACCAGCCCTAAGCCCAGCGAGATGCTGACGAACAGGCCGAAAAGCGCGACATATTCCTGGCGGCTGTGGCCCTCCGCCTCGACCAGGCTCGCCTGGTTTGAGGTCAACCGCCGCCAGACGCGATAGCAGACCAGGCCGGCCGCGATTGCGACCGCGAGCAAAAATCCCGTCACGGCGCCCAGCACGATTCGCATCCAGAGTGGCGTCACCGCCAGATAGGCGGTGACCGCTCGCGAGCAGCCCGGGCCGGAGACCACCACATTCACAAATAACGCGATCACCCAGGCGGCGGCGGCGCCGGCCACCCCAAAAAACAGCGCCCGCGAAGGGGTTTCCGGTCCGGTCTCGCTTTGACGTCGCAAACTCATAGGCCAAAGTGGGGCAGGATGAACAGCACTACCACGATCGCCACCCACACCGAATCCACAAAATGCCAATACAACGAAACGTTGTGGTAGGCCTTGCCGGGGCGCAATTGCGGCAAGACCCAAAGCATCATCAGCAGGCCCACGCTAAGGTGTGTAAGGTGCGTGCCGAGGATGGTGTAAAAGATTGAGCCATAGGCATCGGTGCGCGGTGTCAGCGAGCGTAACTCTTCGTGAAAATCGAAATAGCTGAGCACGATGAAGAGCAGCCCCAGCAGCATGGTCGCGATCAGCGCCAGCCGCGCGGGCACATAGCGTTCTTTATTGGCCTGCTCGTCGCCCCAATGCAGGACTATGCTGCTGAGCACCAGGAGGGCGAGCATAGGCAGCGCGAAATGCAGCTTCGGCGGCTCGTCCACTTTCCAGCGGCGCGGGCCCGCGCCGAGGAAAAAATAGGCGCCGAACAGCAGCGCGAACAGCATGGCCTCGCTGGTGATGAAAAGCGACATGCCGAAAGTGCCCCGGCGCTCGTCCAGCACCTCGACCAAGGGCCGGTGCTCGGGAGGCTCGCGCGAAAGCGTGGGCGAACTCATGGAAGCTCCCTTTCCGCCGGTGTGCCCAGCCAGGCGGCGACCGTCGCCCCGGCCAGCAGCATGAAGAAGAGAAAGTACCAATCATGCGAAAACACAAACGCATAGCCGGCAATTACCAACCAGAACGCCGCCCCCGCCGGCAAAATGCTGTCGTTGGGCATGCGCGCCAGCGCGAAGGGCTTGGCGTCGATCCAGGTGGTGGAGAAAGTGCAGCGGCCCTGGTCCAGAATCCGCTCCCCTTCGGGATCTTCCTCCTCGTCGTGCTCGTCCCAGAGGGGATGCCGGGTGGTCACCGTGGGCAGATGCACGCTGCCGTACGGCGGCGGCGGCGACTCGGTGGACCACTCCAGCGAATCCGCTTGCCAGGGATTTTTTCCGGCATACGCTCCGATTCTCAAGCTCACGATCGCATTGATCAACGTCAGCAGGATGCCAAAGGCCAGAATGAAGGCGCCGATGCTGATGACCAGGTTCAAATGGCTGAACCCCAGCCCGCTCACGTAGGTGTAAATGCGCCGCGGCATGCCTTCGACCCCCAGGATGTGCATGGTGAAGAAAGCCAGATTGAAGCCGACAATCATCAGCCAGAAGCTGACCTTGCCCAGCGTTTCGTTCAGCATGCGGCCCGACATCTTGGGATACCAGTAATAGATCGCCGCAAAAACCGGGAACAGGTTTGCCCCGACCAGTACGTAATGAATGTGGGCAACCACCCAATAGGTGTCATTCAATTGCCAATCCACCGGCACCACCGCGGTAATCACCCCATCCAGCCCGCCTATCACGATTAACGCGATGAAAGCCACCGCGAAATACATGGCCGTGGTCATCACCGGGCGGCCTTTCCAGATGGTCACGATCCAGGCGATGACCTGCACCGCGGTGAACAGCGAAATGGTCATGCTGGCGGCGCTGAAAAAACTCATTGCCAGTTGATTGACGCCCGTGATGAACATGTGATGCCACCACACCCCAAAGCCGGTCAGTCCGGTCAGCACCGTCGAGGCGGCGATGTAGTAGTAGCCCACGATTGGCCGGCGGGAGAATACCGGCAGCATCATCGAGATCATGCCGGTCGCGGGCAGGAAGACTATGTAGACCCAGGGATGGCCGAAAAACCAGAAGGTGTTCTGCCACAGCAGCGCTTTGCCGCCATGCGCGACATCAAAAAAACGGAAATGCCAGCGTCGCTCCAGCTCCAGCTCGATGTTGGCCACGGTCAGTGCCGGCAACCCGAAGAGCGAAACGAACGAGGCGGTCAGGGTGCTGTACAGAAATAGCGGCATGCGGCCGACCGTCATGCCGGGAGCGCGATGCCGCAGGATGGTGACAATGAAGTTGATCGCCGCGCCGATGGTGGAGATGGTCAGCAACAGCAGCGCGACATTCCAGAAGTCCATCCCCATGTGGGGCGAGTAGTGCTGGGTGGTGTACGGCACATACGAAAACCAGCCGGCATTCGGTCCCTGCTCCCACATGGAGCTGCTGTAGACCAGAATTCCGGAAAAAAGAAAGGTGTAATACGTGAAAGCGTTCAGCCGCGGAAACGCCAGATCGCGCGCGCCGCACATCAGCGGCACCAGGTAAACGGCGAAACCCGAAAGTATGGGCGAGGCATACCAGAAAATCATCAGCGAGCCGTGCATGCTGAAAATCTGGTCGTAATGTTCGGGCAACAGCAGCGAGTTGTTGGCGTGCGCCAGTTGCACCCGCAGGATCAAGGCTTCAAGGCCGCCGATGATCATGAACGCCAGCGCGGTGATGATATAGCGTTTGCCCAGGGTTTTATGGTCCACCGTGCCCACAAACCCGAGCAGTGTTTTGGGGGTCTCCCAAAGCCGGGTCAAGCGCGCTTCAATCGCCGCGGTGCTCACTGCTCGCCTCCGCCCTGGGTGCCGCGGTTGCGCCGGCCCTGCCTTGGCCCGGCGTCCGCCTGGCCGTCGCCCTGGTGCGCGTGGTCAATGTGTTCTGCCTGGCGCGCATGCGGCTTGATGGCGGGCATCACCCGGCGCGCGGCATCGAGCTCGCCCGGGTCTCCGCTCGCGTTCATCTCGTGCTCCATCGGGCGGCGCGCGTGCAGGTCTGCTCTTCCCTCGCTCATGGTTGTGTTTTGTCCTGTCTTGCTGGTGGAGATTCATAACATGTCGTGGGTTGCCTGTTATCACCTCTCGGCCCGGCGCTGCATTGTCCAAAACTCCGTTTTTGGGCTTGCTTTGAGAGCAAACGGCAGGACCGTGGTTAAATGAGGATGAGGGCTGTTAAGGAAGGAAATATGAGCGACTTAGCCGCGAAATCCTGTGTTCCCTGCCGCGGGGGAGTGCCGCCCTTATCGGGCGAACCCTTGCGCGCCTTGGCGGCGCAGTTGCCCCATTGGGACATTGTCGCCGGGCATCACCTGCATCGCCAGTTCGAATTCCCCGATTTCGCCTCCGCGCTGGCGTTTGTCAACCGCGCCGGCGCGATTGCCGAACAGGAAGGCCATCACCCCGATCTCTGCCTGAGTTGGGGCAAGGTGGAAGTTTCGATTTATACCCACAAAATTCAAGGCCTGATCGAGAGCGACTTCATCCTGGCGGCCAAACTGGAGCAGGCGTATTCGACTAAAGGTGGAAGCGGCCATTAGGGATGTTCTAGCTATTCCAAAACACGCCCGCCGCCGGCAGCGTTAACGGCCGAGTCGGGTAGCAGTGTTCGTCATTGGCAATTTCGCAGAAATTCAATTTCAGAGAAATTGCCTGCAGTCATGCTCGCAGGCCGAAGCGCGGGGTTCCGGTTCGGTCCCGCGCCTGGGAACGATAATACAAAGCAATTGCATTAAGCACGCCGGCAATTCCGTTGGCATTGCGCCTGGCCATGTCCGGCAGCCATGAGCATTCGCCCTGCGTTCGGTTGCGGCCGGACCTTGGCAAAAGCGTCAGCGCCTAAAAGTAAAAGTGGCCGTGTCGCCGCTGATCAGCTCTCGGGAAAAAGCCGGGCTGAGCCGGGGTAAACAATCCCCCCGGCTTCGATGCGCGCGAAGCGCGTCTGCTCGGCCGGGCGCGGCGCGGCCGGTCCGAGAATATGCTCGACGTGCCAGCCGCGCGCCAGCAGCGCGTCCGCCAGCAGGCGGCGGTGGCAGCGCCAATAGAGGGCTTCCGCGCACATAATCGCCGTCAGGCGCTCCCGCGCCCAGGCTTCCAACTCCGCCAGCGCGGCGCCGAAGGCCGCGGTTTGCATGTAGTCGGCATAACCGCGAAATCCGGTATTTTTCCAGCCCGTGTTCGGTGAGTCCGGCCGCGGCGGACGCCGGCCGCCCAGCGCCGGAAAATGACGGTAGGCCATGCCCGCTACGTCCAGCGTGGCGGCCAGCGCCCCGGCATTGAACTGCGGCCAGCGGCGCGAGGCGGCAAATCGCCGCACGTCGGCGACGCCGCGCACCTGCTGCGCTGCGAGTTGCTCGACCAGGCTTTCCGCCAGCAGGTTGGAATGGCCGATAGTCAGAATGCGCGGCGCCTCGGCGGAATCGGGCATACGGCTATTCACTCGGTGTTGGCGATGGTGCACTGCTATGGCGGGTCATGTAGTAGTACAAGGTCGGAGTCACAAAGAGCGACAGCACCATGGCGATTAGCAAGCCGCCAATGACGGCGATGGCCAGCGGTTGCAGCATCTGCGAGCCGGCGCCAAACGCCAGCGCCAGCGGCAGCATGCCCGCAATGGCGGCAATCGCGGTCATGATGATCGGGCGCAGGCGTCGCCGCCCGGCCTGGAAAATGGCTTCTTCGCGGGAGAAGCCGGCGGCGCGGAATTTGGCGTCGGCGTCGAGCAATAAGATCCCGTTTTTCGCCACGATCCCGACCACCATGATCAGGCCCATGAACGACGATAGATTGAAGGCGATTCCGGTGAGCAGTAAGCCGAAAAATACGCCCGCGGTCGAGAGCACGGCCGCCACCAGAATCGCTATCGGCGCGGAGAAACTATGAAACTCGAACAACAACACCAGAAAGACCAGTATGATCGCCAGCGCCAGCACCAGGCCGAGATCGTGGAAAGACTTCTGTTGGGTCTGGTATAACCCGCCGTACTCCACTCGAATCGAAGCCGGCATGTGCAATTTGGCTAACGCGGCTTGCACCGCGGCGATGCCGTGGCCCATGTCCAAGCCTTCCAGCCGCGCGGCCACCGCCACATAACGCTGCTGGTTGTTTTCCAGAATTTCCGTCTGTCCCGGCAATTCCTTCATCGCCGCCAGCGAACCCAGGTTCGCGGTTTGCCCGTTGGGGCCGATCAGCAAGGTATTATTGATGGCCGCCAGCGAAGCCCGCGTCCTGGCGGGGTAGCGAATGCGCACCGGGTAAGATCGATCGTTGATCACGACTGGTTGCGAGGTCACCACCCCATCCAGCATGGCTTGCGCCTGATCCGCCACTTCCTGGGGCGTGAAGCCGGCATGCGCGGCCCGCGCCTGGTTGATGGTGAAGCTCATCGCCGGCCCGCTGGTGATGGAATCAATCCCGTTGTCGATATCCACCACCGGATGCTTGCCGTTCACGGTGATCTTGCCGATGGCGTCGGCCACCCGCAGCGCCCAGGTTTTCAGCCGCCCGGCATGGGGCGAAAACAGCATGATATAGACCGGCTGCGGTGCGCTGGTTAAATCGCCGATCATGTCCTGCAGTTTTTGGGTGAAATCCACATTCAGGGCCGGTTCCGCGCGCGCGACTTTGGCGCGGACCTCCTGGATAATGGACCAGATATCGCGGCGGCGATGGCTTTTCAGGTTGACCGAAATATCTCCCGTGTTGGCTTCCGTCACCGCCGCCAGTCCCAACTGCAGGCCGGTGCGGCGCGAGGTGCTTTTGACCTCCGGGATGGAATGAAGAATGTTCTCGACCCCCTGAATCATGCGATTGGTGGCGGCCAGCGAACTGCCCGGCGGCGACACATAATCCAGAATGAAGCTGCCTTCGTCCATCTTCGGCAGAAAATCGAAGCCGATGCGCTGATAGCTGACATAAGAAAGCACGATCAGCGCAATCGCCAGCACCGGCATCCAAAGCGGATATTTCAGGCTGCGCCGGAACCAATGTTCGTAAAAACGTATGATGCGGCCGAAATAGCCCGTCATCAAATGGTGTTCTTCGGCTTGCAGCAGCAGCTCCGAGCTTTCCGAGATGGCGGCGGGGCGTTCGGCCACCTCGGCCGCCTCTTCGCGCGGCAGCAGGTTGGCGCTCCCGCTATCCGGCCGGCGCAGCAAATACAGGCAAAGCGTCGGCGTCCAGGTTAGCGCCAGCGCCAGTGAAGTGAGCAGCGCCGCGCCGATGGTCACCGCCATGGCGCGGAAAAACACGCCGGTCACGCCGGTAATGGCGATCAGCGGCAGGAAGACGACGATCGGCGTCAGGGTCGAGCCGATCAGGGCGACGGTGAGTTCGCGCAGCGTCAGCGCCACCGCCTCATATCGCCCCTCGCCCGCTTCGCGGTGCAGCGCGACATTTTCCAGCACCACGATGGCGTCGTCGATAATCAACCCGACCGCGGCGGCCATGCCGCCCAGCGTCATCAGGTTGAAGCTCTCGCCCAGAAACTTCATCGCGATAAACGACACCAGCAGGCTGATCGGAATTACCATGCCGGCGATGAACGAGGTGCTCCAGTCCCGCAAAAACAGCACCAGGACGATTGATGCCAGCACCAGCCCAATCAAAATGGCGTCGCGAACGCTCTGAATCGATTGCCCCACAATCCAGGACTGGTCGTAAAACGTGCTGACCTGAATGCCGGGCGGCATTGCCTGTTCGATCTGCGCCAATTTCGCTTTCACCGCGTTCGCCACCTGCATCGTGTTGCTGCCGCGCTGGCGGTTGATGTTGATCAGCACCGCCGGCTGGCGGTTGGCGGTGACGATGGTGAAATGCGGCGCGTAGGCGGGCTGGACTGTCGCAACGTCGTGAATGTAGATGGGGCCGCCGCCGTTCGGCGCGTTCTTTAGGAAAATATCGCCCAACTGTTGCGCGTTATGCGCCTGCCCGCTGAGCAGCCCGAGATAGAGCTGATGCTGGCGTGGAAACAGGCCCGGCGAGGCGATGATGTTTGAGCGGTTCACCGCCGCCAGTATCTGCGACAGGCTGATGCCGGTCTCGCGTAGCTTGGCCGGGTCGGGCACGATGTGGAACTCCGGAACCTGGCCGCCCTGAATCACGATCGTGCCCACGCCCGGCAGGGCGGCCAGGCGGGGTTTGATCGTGTATGTCGCCAGCTCCCACAGCCGGCGTTGCGATACCGTCTGGGAAGTCAACCCATAGCCCAGAATGGGAAAACTGGAAAATTCCGAGCGCTGGCTGGTGACCTTGGCGGTGGGCGGCAGGCTGGCTTCCACCCGCGCCAGCGCGGCATTTACCCGCTGCAGCGTGCGGAACATGTCCACATGCCAGCTAAAATACAAATCGATTTCCGCCGAGCCGCGGCTGGTGATCGAGCGCACGTCTTGGATGCCTTGCACCCCGCTCACCGCCTCTTCGATCGGACGCGTGATGGTGACCAGCATCTGGTCAATCGGCATCACGCCGTTATCCACCCCCACAATGATGCGCGGGAAATCCGTGGTGGGAAAAACCGCGATGGGAATACTGAAAATGAAATAGGCGCCCACCAAAGCCAGCGTCAGGATGAGAAAAATAATGGATTTATGTTCGCGCGCGAACCAATAATCTTTCGCGATGTCTTTTTGCTCTTTCGGCGTGTTGGGGTTTGTCGCCAAAGTGTCCCTAAGAAAACAGGCCTTCTGCTCTTGCCCTTACCCGGCGTGATTGGCGACGATGACCTTGGTTTGGTCCGGCAGCCCGTAGGCTCCCGCGGTCACCACCTGCTGGCCGGCTTGCAGGCCGCTCAGAATCTGCACTTCCCGCCCGGCTTGAATCCCGATCTTCACCGCCGTCTGGCGCGCCACCTGATCCGGTCCGATCACCATTACCGACTTGGCTCCGCCCGCTCCCGTCAGTATCGCTTCCGCCGGCGCCACCACCGCGTTGGGAATGGTGCGCGCGATCATCTGCACCCGCACCGTCGATCCCGGCTTCAGCCGGTCGCCGGGATTCTCGGCTTCGATCCAGACCTGCACCGTGGTGCTGTTGGGATCGAGCGCCGGGCTCACCACGCTCACCTTGCCGCTCACCGGCGGCAGACCGCTGCCGCGCTGCAGCAGGGCGCGGTCGCCGGGATGCAGCAACTCCGCCTGCTCCGGCGCAATATAGGCGCGCGCAATAATATGCCCCAGGTCCATCACCGTCATCATCGGCTGGCCGGCGGTGGCCATCTGGCCGGGATGCAAGGGCCGGTCGGTGACCACCCCATTCAAGGGACTGCGAATCTCGCTGTACTGCAAATTCGCCTGCGCCGCTTGATATTGACCCTGGGCCGCGATTAATTTCCCCTTGGCCAATTGCAACGCCGCCTGATTGCCTATCGCTTGCAACCCCTGGTAGCGCGCTTCCGCCATTCGGTATTGGGCATGGGCCTGGATATAGGCGACCTGCGCCTGGTTCAGCAAATTGCGCGAGATGGCGCCGGCGCGATAGAGCTTCAACCGGCTGGCATACACCGCCTGCTGCGCCGCGGCGGCATGCTGCGTCGCTTCCACATTCAGCCGGGCTTGTTCCAGTTGTTGCGGCTGGGTTTCCTGCACGCTGGCGGCGTACAGGGCTTTCGCCTGCTCATAGGCCCCGCGGGCCTGTTCGGCGGCGGCCGCCAGATCTTTGTTTTCCAAGACCGCCAGCAATTGCCCGGTTCTCACCCGGCTGCCGCGCTGGACGTAGAAACGGGCGATGGGCGCGCTGATTTTCGGCACGATCATGACCGTGTGGCGCGCGTAAATTTCGGCCTCGGCGGCAATGCTTTCCGCCATCGGCTGCCGTTTCACGCGCGCCGCCTCGACCGTCACCACCGGCTCGGCCGCCGGCCTGGAATGGCCGCCGCATCCGGCGCTGGCCAGCGCGGTAATGAGCGCGCCGCATAGGCCAAATTGGCGGCGCTTATCGCCTCGCTTGTTCATTAAAATCTCCCGGTCAGGGTTTGCAGGTTCGCCAGCGCGTCGCGATATCGGGCTTCGCCGGCGGCTTGGCTGTTTTGCGCCAGCGCCAGCGAGTTCTCCGCATCCAGCACTTGCAGCACCTGGGCTTCGCCGGCTCGATACTGCATCGTGACCAGCCGCAGGTTGTGCGCCGCCAGCCGCGCCGACAGGCGCAAGCTGGCCAGCTCGTTCCAGGCCACTGCCGCGGTGTTGTAGTCATTATAAAAACCGGCCAGCACCGAGCGCTGCGCGTAGCCGAGGTTGACCCGCTCCAGTTGTTGGATATCTTCGGCGGCATGCAGCTTGCTCCAGCGCGCGCCCCAGTCAAATAAGGGCAGGTTCAGCGTATAAGTGGCGAAGTAGCCCAGATTGGGCTGCGCGATACGTGGTTTTAAGACCGTGGTATTCACGCTGTGCAGCGCCAGCGCGTTGGCCTGGATGCCGTAATCGAACTCGACCGAGAGCGAGGGCAGGAAGGCTGCCTTCGCCATCGTGACTTGCTCGCCGCTTTGATGGTAGGCGGCCAGCGCCGCTTGCAGCGCCGGATTGCGCCGCCGCGCCAGGGCGGCGGCGGCGGACAGCGGCGGCAGCGGCGGCGGCTGCGCCAGGTCGTCGATGAGCGTGAAATTTTCGTTCGCGCGCGGAAACAACAGCACCGCTAGATTCAGCCGCGCGGTGCTGAGCCCCAGTTGCGCCTCTTCCTGCGCGCGCTGCGCCTGCGCAACCTGCAGTTGGAACCGGATAACGTCGGCGTGCGCGACTTCGCCGCCTTTTTCCAGCTCTTGGCTGATTTTGAGAAAATGTCGCGCCGTGGTCAGGCTCTGCTGCGCGGTGGCGTAGCCGCGCTGGGCTACCAGCAGCGCGTAATAATTCTGGGTCACAACCACCCGCAGCCCGCGCCGCGCAATCCGCTGTTGCGCATCCGCAAAGGCCTTGCCGTAAGCCGCCAGTTTGGGCCCCGCGTTCAGAAAAAAGCTTCCCGGCATCTCCTGCCGCGCCACCGCATAGGCGTTATATACATGTACGCCATCATTGGTCACAAACCGCCCGACGGGAGAAATGCCGTTGCCCTGCGTGTTCAGGTAAGACATGGAATAGCCGAACGCGGGCTTCATCGCGGCGCGGGCCTGGACTTGCGCCTCGTGCGCCAGCTTCACCGCGGTCGCGGCGGCTTGAAATTGCGGGCTGTATTTTTCCGCGCGCGCCACCGCCTCGGCCAGGCTCAGCCGCGGCGGCCGCCCGGCTGGGGCGGTTCCCGGCGCCGCCAGCGTCGTCAGCGCCGCCGCGCCCGGCCTCGGCGTCGCCTGCTGCGCCGGCGCTCGCATTCCCGCTATCGCCAGCAGGCAAATGCAGAAACCACAGGTTGCCCGAAGTGTGGCTCTCATAAGGCTCCCACCCGATATCCACGCCGGACGCCGGATTCGACGCGAAAACCTTTTCCGGAGCGCCATCCGATCAGGCATGTTGAGAAAAATTAATGAGTCCGGGAGTGCGGCGCCCTCCGCGGCCAGGTAACGCGCGCGCCCCGCATATGACCTGCTCCGATTTTAAGCCGCGCGGCTTAATGGCGGCTTAATTTCCAGCCGCCATCGCCTGAATGTGGATTACCGATTGAATACGCGCCGCCGGCTATGATCCCGCCGCCATGAGCGCCCGGCTGGCGGCTGCGGCCGATGGCGCTAAGCCAGTTGCTGGTCGCCAACTTCTGCTCTTATTCTTCTTTTTAAAATTTAGTTTTCCCTGAATTTTCGCCAGGCGTCCGGCTTCGGTCGGGCTCTTGTCCGCCGTGGTGCGTCGGCGCCTAAAAGTTAAAGCGGCCGAGCCGCTTTCTTGCCGCCGGGTCGCTGGCAAGCCGCCGCTGCTTTGGCCGGCGCATGGCTGCCTGAATCGCCTGCCGCAACCTCTGCTTGAAGCTGGCCGGATCGAGCCCCGATTCCCGGTAAACCAGCTTCCCTGCCGGCGACAGGATCAGGGTTGTGGGCAGGCTGTTGATATTCAACCGATTCATCAAGCCGGCATCCAGCCAGGTGTGCGCGCCCCAGCCTTCGTTTTTCACAAAGCCGGGAATGCGGCTGCGATCGTTGTCGGCATTAATGGCGATAAAAACCACCTGCCGGGAACCGGCATAGCTGCGCTTGAGCTGTTCCAATAATTTATGCTCTACCCGGCAAGGTCCGCACCAGGTGGCCCATAGATCGAGCACCACGACTTTGCTGCGATAGTCGGCCAGGCGGTGCAGGCGTCCATCGAGAGAGGGAAAGGCAATTTGGCTGATCTGGGTCGAGGCGGCGAGCTGAGCTTGGGCCGGCGCGCGCGCCGCTTCCGCTTGCGCCACCGCATCGAATTGCCTCAGGATCAGGTCGCCGAATCCGGCTTCGCTGCCGTGCAGCCGGCGATAGAGCGCCCCTGCTTTGCCGCGCAAAGCATAACGCTCGGCAATCGTCTCTCCCGGCAGCGCCAGCGCCAGCGCGTAGGCGTCCAGCGCCTTGCCTGGCTGGTGCTCGGCTTCCTGCACCTGGCCTAGCTGTTCCGCCGCTTCTTCGGTGGGATCCAATTTCAGGCTGCTTTGCAGCCGCGCCGCCGCTTGCGCGTTCTGGCCCAAATGCCGGTCGGCGGTGCCGGCAAGCAGGTCGGCCAGCGCCTGCAGGCGATTCATATCCCGTCGCCAGCGCTGCTCTCCCAGCTCGGCCGGTGCCGCTTGCGCCGCCTTCACCGCCGTCAGCCGCAGCAATTCGCGCGCGTAATTTTGCGCCCGCAGCCGGCTTTCCCGGTCGCGATTCAGCAGCAACAGGTTCAAGGTGCGGATGCGCTGCCCCAGGTCGCCCGGATCCAGCTTTTGCAGGCGTTCATCCAAACGCAGCGCCAAGCCTTGGCGGTCCAGGCGATTGGCGTCGCGAATCATCAATTTCAAAATCTCATCTTCCGCCGGCGGATGCGGGTACCGCCAAAGAAATGCCTGTAAGACGCGCAACTGCGCCCCCGGTTCATCGCCGGCCTTCTCTAAATCCGCCTTGAGTTGTTCCGCCTCGCGCACCATGGCGGCTTCCTGGGCGTCCACTGCCTGCTGTTCGGCGGCTTTCTGGGAAATGGATGGGGGTTTTTTGGCCGTCGCGGCGCCATGCGTTTGCCCCTGGGCGAAAATGCGCGGCGACGCGAAAACCATCAGCATCAAAAAGAAAGTAAAGCGCTGTCGATAATTCATGGTTGAAAAATGAGTTATTTAAAGTGTACCGCAGCGGCTACCACTGGATGTTTTTACCATGGATCTTTTCACCATGCCCCGACTTTTACCGGGCTAAGGCCATTCCGTCAAGCCGCCAGAATTCTGCAAAGTTAAAGTAAAGCCAATAATATGAAATACATAGCTAACACGGGCGCCGATCCGGTTGACTAAAATGTAATTTATTTTACAAATAAACTGAAAATCCGTTGAAATTCGTCCAGGTTAGCGTAAAAAACTTCAATCCTGCCATGGTTTTGGCGGTCCTGAATTCTGACTTTGGTTCCCAGGGCTCGCTCAAGCTGTTCTTGTGCATCGGCGACATTAGGGTCGGCATGCTTCTCAACTTTGGATTTCTCCACCGGTTGGACTTGCTTTTCGATCTGCCGCACGTTCCAGCCCTGCGCCACCGCCTTGCGCGCCAATTCGATTTGGCGTTCGGCGGGCAAGCTGGCCAGTGCGCGCGCGTGTCCCATGCTCAGGCTTCCGCTTTCCAGCATGGCTTGAATTTCGGCATCAAGCTTCAGCAGGCGTAGAAAGTTGGCGACGCTGGAACGGTCTTTCCCGGTCTTTTCCGCAATTTGTTCCTGGCTGAGATGAAAGCGATTGGAGAGTTGGGCAAAGGCGCGCGCCTGCTCCATCGGGTTCAGGTCCTCACGTTGCAGATTTTCGATAATGGTAAGTTCCAGCGCCTGCTCATCGTTCACCGCAATCACGCGCGCCGGCACCTGGCGCAACCCGGCAAGCTGCGCTGCCCGCAAGCGCCTTTCTCCGGCAATCAATTGGTATTTGCCCTGCCATTCCCGCACTAGCAGCGGCTGTAATATGCCCTGCTGGCGGATCGAAGCCGCCAGCTCCTGCAAACTGCTTTCTTCAAACTGGCGGCGCGGCTGCAGCGGGTTGGCGACGATGGCTTCGATCTCGATCTGGTTAGACTCAGGCGCCGGAGCGGGAGCGGCGGCCGTAGCCGCCGGCTTTAAAAGCGCATCAAGCCCGCGCCCCAAGGCCTTGCGGGGATTGCTGTTGTTCATGATCAATAACCTCTTTGGCAAGTTGAATATAGGCTTCAGCTCCGCGCGAGCGGGGATCATAAAGCAGGGCTGGTTTGCCATGGCTGGGCGCCTCGGCCAGCCGTATATTGCGCGGTATGACGGTGCGAAACACTTTTGGCCCGAAGTGCTGGCGCAAATCCTCCGCCACCTGTTTGGCTAGATTAGTGCGGTCGTCATATTGTGCCAACAAAATCCCGGCCAGTTCCAGGCGCGGGTTCAGGTTCGTGCGAATCGCGCTTATGGTCTTCACCAGGTGCGAAATGCCCTCCAGCGAAAAATACTCGCATTGCATCGGCACGATCACCGCGTCGGAAGCCGTCAGTGCATTCAACGTGAGCAAATCCAGCGCCGGCGGGCAATCCAGGACAATAAACGCATACTGAGCTCGAATTTCATCCAATGCGTGGCGTAGGCAATATTCCCGTTTCGGGTTCGGGACAATCTCGATATTGATGGCCGCCAGGTCGCGAGAAGAGGGGAGCAGCCAAAGCCCCTCCAGTGGGGTCGCTACAACCGCCTCGCTGGCGGCAATCTCATTCCGCAGCACATGATAGAGATTGGGACGGTCCTGATCGGCGCTAAATCCCAGCCCGCTGCTGGCATTCATCTGCGGATCGCTATCCACCAGCAAAACCGAGAGCTCCGCGGCGGCTAACGAGGCGGCCAGATTGATTGCCGTGGTTGTTTTGCCCACGCCGCCTTTTTGATTGGCGATGGCGAATATGCGAGACACCTGCGCCAGTGTACATGAAAATTCCCGCTGCCTGTACCGGGAAAATCCTGGCCGCCCGAATGTTTCACGTGGAACACGTTTGCGTAACCTCAAACTCTGGCTTCACAGGCATACATCCGGTTTCATCCGGACCATTGCGAAATCGTCAGCGCTTAAAAATAAAAGCAGCCGATCCGCCTTGCCTCCTATGTTCCACGTGGAACATTAAACCATTTGCGCCAGCCCGATGCCCCGCCGCTCGGCGCTTGGCAGGTTGATAAAATGCAGCCATTTCCATTGATAATATTCCGCCGCCCAGGCGTCATAGAGCTCCCGGTTCACCCAGGCCGCCATTAAACCATCTGGATTTAAATAGTTTCCAGCCCACCGCGGCAGGTCTGCAATCTGCTCCAATGCCCGCACCGTCACCACATCCGCTTTGCTAGCCTTCAGCTTCCGCGCATCCTGCTCAATAACCACGCCCGGCAATTGCTGCGCGGCAATCTCCTGGCGCAAAAACGCCGCCTTGGTTTGATTTAATTCTACAAGTGTAGTGTATAAGGGAGCGTATCCGATCGCCAGGGCCAGGCCGGGAAAGCCTCCGCCGCTGCCCAGATCCAGCAATGCCCGCCCGCTAATTGCCACTTCCCGCGCCAGCCAGAGCGATTCGATCAGGTGCCGCTCAATCCATTGCTGCGGCTCGCTATCGCCTAGCAGCCGCCGCCGCGCGTTCCACTGGGCCAGCCGCGCCAGGTAGGCCGCCCAGCGCTGCCGCTGCACCGCTTGCGTTTCCAGGCCGGCTTGCGCGAAGGCGCGCTCCATCCGGCGCTGCCATTCTTCCGCCGGTATCGCCGCCGCCGCTGCTCGATTCCCTGTCATCGCTATATTTTCCCGTCCTTGCCGGGTTACCATCAAGCTAGATCACCATGCGTTGGCTGTGGCGAAAAATCGGCGACTTTGTCTGGTGGAATTATCCCCGTGGCAGCGTGGAGTACGACATTATGGTCGGACTCATTCTGGCCTTCCTCTTTCTCACCCCGCGCCACTTCTTTCGCGATCAGCCGCGTCCCTTTCATTCCGCCTCGCTGTCGGTCACGTTGCTGGATTCGCAAAAGGGGCATCTCTATGAAATCAAGGGTGCCGGACGGCATGTGGATTTAGCCGGCGTCCTGAGCCGCCGTCTCGGCCACGCGGTCGAGATCCGCAAAATTCAAGGCCAGCCCGTGCCGGCGGAGTCCGGAGGGCCGCGGACCTTCGACTACAAGGTCTGGACCAATTAATGGCTCGCATTGCGAAAATGGCGCCTCTTCTCCTGGCTCTCTTGCTCTTCGCCGCCTTGCCGGCCCGCAACCAGGATGCGCCTCCTCCCTCCCCATCGCTGCGCCGGGTGTTATCCAATCTCGATCGCGCCTCGGTCCGGATTCATTCGCTTTCCGCCCACGCCGTCAATACCAACTACGTCGCCGTAGTCGATCAGACGGAAACCTCGACCGGCAGCCTCTATTTCCGGCGGACGCGTTCCGGACCGCAAATCAAGCTGGAATTCCTTCATCCGCATAAAATCCTGCTCTACCGTAACGGCTATGGCTATATTTATCAGCCCGACATCCGTCAGGTGCAGAAATACAACGCCCGTAAAAATCAATCGTCGGTGCAGACGTTTTTATTGTTGGGCCTGGGCGCCAGCGGCGCGCAGCTTTCCGGCCAGTTTAAAATTCGCCTGCCGGACCAGCCTCAACTTGACGATCGTCATACCGTGCTATTGCAACTGTTCCCGCTCGACCCCGGCGCCCGGCGAAGCATCTCCGAAATCGATCTCTGGTTTGATCCCGCCACCTGGGTCGCGGTGCGGCAAAAATATATCCAGCCCTCGGGTGACTACCGCCTGCTGACGCTTTCGCATATCCGCGTCAACCCCCATTTGCCGTCTTCGCTCTTCAAGGCCAGCTTCCCCGGCGCCAAGCAGGTCACCCCCAAATTTTGAACAGACCTCCGGGCTCTTCCCGGCGGCTCTGGGCGCGCCCTTTCCCCGCTTTCCACAGCCTGGCGTGGAAAACCCGGCGTTTGCCTGTGTGTTTTTGTGGAAATCCAGGCGGGCGCCCGATATTCGCTCTGCCGCTCACCGGTGTTGCACAATCCCGTTCTCGCCTCCCGCCCTCGTTTCATCGATCCCTGACGCGGTTTTCAACGTTTTCACCGCCCCGGCGGCTGCGGCTTTCTTTATACTTTCTTTTTAATAAATACATATACAATGAGAAGCGCCAGCGCGCCTTGCGGGCCGACCGCGGGTGGCGGGGCGGGAGCCACGGCCATGGAAATAACCGTTCGCACCACCGATTTATTGAAAGAACTGCTGCTGATTCAAGGCGTGGTTGAACGCAAGACCACGATTCCCATTCTTTCGCAGTTGCTGGTCGAGGCTTCAGCCGAGGGCCGTATTCATCTGGCGGCGACCGATCTGGAATTGGCGATCTCCACCGGCTGCCCGGCCAAGATCAAAAAAAGCGGCTCCGGCGCCATTCCCGCGCGCAAGCTGCTCGATTACGTGCGCCTGCTGCCCGATGCCGATCTATCGATCAAGCTGCTGGAAAACCATTACGTGCAATTGCGCTGCGGCCGCGCCTCCACCCGGATGGTGGGCATGTCGCGTGAAAATTTCCCCGAGTTGGCCGCTTTTCCCTCCGTGCCGCCGGTGCGTATTCCCGGCGCCGTGCTGGCGCGCATGATTCGCAAAACCATCTTCGCCATCGCCAGCGAAGAGGCGCGCTACACCCTCAACGGCGCGCAGTTGATGCTCAAGCCGGAATGCATCACGCTGGTCGCCACCGACGGCCATCGCCTCGCTCACGTCAGCGACGATCATGCCGCGCTCGAAGGCGTGCCGGCCGAGATCCGCTGCCTGGTGCCGCGCAAAGCCCTGGTGGAATTGCAAAAATTACTGGAAGAACTGCCCGAGGGCGGCGCGGTGGAGTTCGGGCAGGATGAAACCAACCTGTTCTTTTCCATTCCGCAAAATGGCGGCGGCCGCCGCCTGCTGACCGCGCGCCAGTTGACCGGGCAGTTTCCCAACTACGAAGCGGTGCTGCCCAAGGACAATTCCCGCGTCTGCGTGCTGCCCAGCGATTCGCTGACCCAGGCGCTGCGGCGCGTTTCCCAATTCGCCGATGAGCGCTCGCACGCGGTCAAACTGCGGCTGGAAAAAGACCATCTCACCCTGACCTCTTCCTCCGCCGAAGCCGGCGAAGCCGATGAGGAGCTCGACACCCCTTACCAGGGCGAGGCCATGGTCATCGGCTTCAACTCGCAATACCTGCTCGATTTTCTCGGCGTCGCCGGCAGCCAGGAAATCCGCATGGAGCTGAAAGACGAGCAGAGCGCTGGCCAGTTCCGCCCCCAGGGCGGCGAAGACCAGTACCGCTATATCGTCATGCCCATGCGGATTTGATGAATTGCGCCCGGCCATGCCCGGCAGCCATGAGTTTTCGCCGCGCGTCCGGCTTCGGCTGACTCGTTTGCGTGTCGTAAGGGCTTGCCCGCCATTGTAAAATAGAGATATCCAGGAAGGATTTTGAGTGTCCACCCCGGGCGGCCCGGGCCAGCCTGGAGCTTACGATAACAACGGTGGACAGCCGGCGCAATCTCGCGCCGCATCAGCCGGCCCCGCTCGTGCCATGCCGGCGGTTCCCTGTCCGTTCTATTTTGGTTTGCTGGCGCATTGAGCATGAAAATTGGTGTCATTGTCTTTCCCGGCAGCAACTGCGATCACGACGCGTTTCATGCCGTCACGCTCCAGTCCGGCCTGGAGCCGGTGTGGCTCTGGCATGAGAGCCGCGACCTGGGCGGCGTGGACGCGATCCTGATTCCCGGCGGCTTCAGCTACGGCGATTATCTCCGCACCGGCGCCATTGCCCGCTTTTCTCCCATCCTGGCCAGCGTCGGCGAGTTCGCCCGCCAGGGCGGGCCGGTGCTGGGCATCTGCAACGGCTTTCAAATTCTCTGCGAAAGCCGCCTCCTGCCCGGCGCGCTGCTGCCCAACGCCGGCAGCCATTTCGTCTGCCGGCCGGTGCGCCTGCGCGTCGAAAACACCTCGACCCCGTTTACCTCCGCCTACCGTGCCGGCCAGCCGATCATGCTGCCGGTCGCGCACGGCGAGGGCAATTATTATTGCGATCCCGCCACCCTCGATGAGCTGGAATCGCAACACCGCGTAGTTTTCCGCTATGTCAACCCACGCGGCGAAGCCGCGCCCGCAGCCAATCCCAACGGCTCGCTGGCGAACATTGCCGGTATCGCCAATCGCGAAGGCAACGTGGTCGGCATGATGCCCCACCCCGAGCGCGCGGTGGAACTCAGCCTGGGCTCGGCCGATGGCGCTCCGCTGTTTCAATCCTTGGCCCGGGCCGCGGCGTTAACTCCCGCCGGGGCTTCGCCCGCCGCCGCCGAAAACGGGGTCAGCGCATGCCGCTAACCGCCGAGGTGTTGGCGCGGCACGGGCTCACGCCGGAAGAATATCAGCGCATCCTGAGCACCCTCGGCCGCGAGCCCAATCTCACCGAATTAGGCATTTTTGCGGTGATGTGGAGCGAGCACTGCTCTTATAAGAGCAGCCGCCGGCATCTGGCGAAATTGCCGACCCAAGGCCCGCAGGTGCTGCAGGGGCCGGGTGAGAACGCCGGCGTGGTGGATGTGGGCGAGGGCTGGGTGTGTGTCTTCAAAATCGAATCGCACAACCACCCCAGTTTCATCGAGCCGTTTCAGGGCGCCGCCACCGGCGTCGGCGGCATCCTGCGCGATGTCTTCACCATGGGCGCGCGCCCGGTGGCGATTATGGATTCGCTTCGCTTCGGCGCGCTCGATGATCCGCGCAGCCGTCACCTGCTCGCCGGCGTGGTCGCGGGCATTGCCCATTACGGCAATTGCTTTGGCGTTCCCAACCTGGGCGGCGAAACCGGCTTCGATGCCAGCTACGCCGGCAATCCGCTGGTCAACGCCTTCGCGCTCGGCCTGGCGCGCCGCGATGCGCTGTTTTACGGCAAGGCTTCCGGGGTGGGCAATCTCGTCATGTACGTCGGCGCCAAGACCGGCCGCGACGGCATCCACGGCGCCACCATGGCCAGCGAGGAATTCAGCGAATCGAGCGAAAGCAAGCGGCCGAACGTGCAGGTCGGCGACCCGTTTTTGGAAAAGCTGCTGCTCGAAGCCTGCCTTGAAGCCATGCGGAGCGGCGCCATCATTGGCATTCAGGATATGGGCGCCGCCGGCTTGACCTCTTCGTCGAGCGAGATGGGCGGCCGCGCCGGAACCGGCATCGAGCTTGATCTCGATCGCGTGCCGCAGCGTGAATCCGGCATGTCGGCTTACGAGATTATGCTCAGCGAGAGCCAGGAGCGTATGCTGCTGGTGGCCGCACCCGGCCGCGAAGCCGAGATCGCGCGCATCTTTGCCAAGTGGGGGCTGGACGCGGTCGTCATCGGGCGCGTCACCGGCGATGGCATGCTGCGCGTACTTCAGCACGGCCGGGTCGAAGCCGAAATTCCCAATCGCGCCCTCACCGACGCCGCGCCGCGCTACGACCGCCCCCGCCGCGCGCCCGCCGTTCCCGCCGCCCCGCTCGACCGCCCCGCCGGATTGCCGGCGCTCGATCCCGCCACCGCGCTGCTGCGCCTGCTCGCTTCCGAAAATATCTGCTCCCGGCGCTGGATCTACGAGCAGTACGACACCATGGTGCGCACCAATACCCTCGCCGCCCCCGGCGGCGATGCCGGCGTCATTCGCATCAAGGGCACGCGCCGCTCGCTGGCGATGGCGCTGGCGGGTTCAGGCCGCTATTGCCGGCTCGATCCCCGCCAGGGGGCCCGCCTGGCGGTGGCCGAAGCGGCGCGCAATGTCGCTTCCACCGGCGCCCGCCCGCTCGCCGCCACCAATTGCCTGAATTTCGGCAACCCCGAAAAACCGGAAATCATGTGGCAGTTGGTGGAAGCCCTGGAAGGCATGGGCGAAGCCTGCCGCGCGCTCAATACGCCGGTTACCGGGGGCAACGTCAGCTTGTATAACGAAACCCGCGGCGAAGCCATCGCCCCCACGCCCGTGGTCGGCGTGGTCGGCCTGCTGGAGCATGAACACGACGGGGTGCCGCTCGGCCCGCGCTTTCTAGCCGCCGGCGATACCGTGCTTTTGCTCAGCGGCGCGCCGCGGCTCGAGCCCGAGGAAGCCGGGCGCCGCCTGGGCTCGACCGAATATGCGCGCCTGCTGGGCGCGGTTTGGGGCTGGCCGCCGGCGCTCGATCTCGCCGGCGAGCGCGCCCTGCATCTGGTCCTGGCGGAAGCGGCGCGGGCCGGTCTGCTGCGCTCCGCCCATGATTGTTCCGAAGGCGGTTTGGCCGTTGCCCTGGCCGAGTGCCTGCTGGCGCATCCTGTCAATTTCCCCGCCGCCGCCCCGCTGGGCGCGACGATCGCGTTGCCGCCGGATGAGCTGAACTTGGAAAACTGGCTTTTTGCCGAAACCGCCAGCCGGGTTGTGGCGAGCTGTTCCGCTCATGCCCTCGCCCCGCTGGAAGACTTGGCCCGCCGGCATTCGCTCACCCTGCTGCGCCTGGGGCAGGTGGAGAGCCGGCCGAGCCTGCGCTTGCTCCGCGCCGGGCGCACGGTTTTTGATTTGGACTGGCCCGCATTGAATCAGGCTTGGCAGCAGGGCTTTGCCCGCGCGTTTGAGGCCGTGGCCGAGGAGGCGGTGGTATGAGCGCTCCTTTTGACGATAAGCTCCATGAAGAATGCGGCGTGGTCGGCATCTTCGGCAACGACGAAGCCGCCAAGCTTGCCTACCTCGGCTTGTATGCCTTGCAGCACCGCGGCCAGGAATCCGCCGGCATCGTCGCCACCCAGGCCGGACGCTTCAGCACCCATCGCGCCCTGGGCGAAGTCGCCGAAATCTTCTCGCCCGACGTCCTGGCCCGCCTGCCCGGCTCCAGCGCGATTGGTCATACCCGCTATTCCACCGCCGGCGACAGCGCCCTGGCCAACGCCCAGCCGCTGCTGGTCGATTGCAATAAGGGGCAGTTGGCGCTGGCCCATAACGGCAACCTGACCAATGCCGCGCTCATCCGCGCCCAGCTCGAAGCGCAGGGCTCGATTTTTCAGACCACCAGCGATACCGAGGTGCTGCTGCACCTGCTCGCCCGCTCTCAACCCGCCGGGCTCGAGGAAGCGCTGGCCGAGGCGCTGCCCGCGATCGCGGGCGCCTATTCCATGGTGCTGCTCAGCGAAAATGCGCTCTACGCCATTCGCGATCCGCTCGGCTTCCGCCCCCTCGCCCTGGGCTGCCTGGACGACGGCGCTTGGGTGGTGGCCAGCGAAACTTGCGCCTTCGATCTGATCGGCGCGCAATACCTGGAAGAAATCGAGCCGGGCAGTTGGATGCGCTTGGACGCGCGCGGCAAGCGGACGCATCGCTTCGCCCCCGCCGTGCCCGCCCGCCACTGCATTTTCGAGCATGTGTACTTTTCCCGTCCCGATAGCCTGGTCTTCGGCCGCAGCGTGCAGCGCAGCCGCGAGTATATGGGCCGCTTGCTGGCGCGCGAAGCGCCCGCCGATGCCGACCTGGTGGTGCCCGTGCCCGATTCCGGCGTCGCCGCCGCCATCGGCTATGCCGCCGAGAGCGGATTGCCGTTCCGCTTCGGCCTGATCCGCAACCATTATGTCGGCCGCACGTTTATCGAGCCTTCGCAGCAGATTCGCGATTTTGGGGTAAAGCTGAAGCTCAATCCGGTGCGGCAATTGCTCGAGGGCCAGCGCGTGGTGCTGGTCGATGATTCCATCGTCCGCGGCACGACCAGCCGCAAGATCGTGCGCATGATCCGCGGCGCGGGAGCGCGCGAAGTCCACATGCGCGTCTCCTGCCCGCCTACCGTTTCCCCCTGCTTCTATGGCGTGGATACGCCCTCGCGCCGTGAGCTGATCGCCGCCGCGCACTCGCTCGACCAGATTCGCGAATATATCGGCGCCGATTCGCTCGCCTATCTCTCGCTCGATGGCCTGCGCCGGGCGATGGATGAAGTTCCCAGCGGCCCCACCCGCTATTGCCAGGCCTGCTACACCGGCGAGTACCCTACCCCCGGCCTCGACCTGGAAAGCGCCGCCGTCGGCCGCCGCTGCGGTTAAGGGGAGCGCCGGCCGCCCCGCTTACATCGCCTTCGGCACGTTGAACATCCACGGAATGCCGAAGCGATCCACGATTTGGCCGTAACGCTTGGCCCAGAACGTTTCCTGCAGCGCCATGACGATCTTGCCGCTTTCCGACAGGGCCTTATAGACGCGCTCCGCTTCCGCCTCGCTGTCGAAATTGATACAGATCGAAATGCCCTGCGGCGGTTTGTAATGCGCCGGCGGCGCATCGCTGCCCATCAGGATCTGATTGCCGATCTTCAGATCGGCGTGGATGATCTTTTGCGCCCAATCCGGCTCCACCTGGCCGGCCATGGGTGTCTGCGCGAAGCGGGAAAATTCCGCCGCCGGCGCGCCCAGGACTCTGGCGTACAGGGTGAAAGCTTCTTCGCAGTGCCCGTCAAACAGCAGGTAAGGGGTTAAGTTCACGCTGTCCTCCTTTTAAAAGTTTACGCAAATCCGCGCAGCCATTCAGGCGTTTGCGGCCTTTTCCATGCTTTCGTGTTTAAGCGTCGGCGCCTAAAAGTAAAAGCGGTCGTGCCGCATCAGCAGCAGCGCCGCTTGCACCAGCAGAGCCAACGCGATCACCGCCACATAGCCTTCAAAATGCCCGCCGCGCAGGTCGCGCCAGAGCGCAAACCAGCCTAGATCCAGCGGGATCAAGGCTATAAGCCGCAGCCCTCACAAGCGTTAACGGCCGAGTCGGACAGTAGTTTTCGTGCGAGATCGCAGGCCGAAGCGCGGGGTTTCTATTAGTCCCGCGCCTATGAACGACAATAAACTTTCGGCAGCCATGAGCATTCGCGATGCGTCCGGTTTCGGCCGGACCCTTGTGAAAGCGTCAGCGCCTAAAAGTAAAAGCGGCCGAGCCGCCGCCAGCGCCCTAAGCGCGAGGATTGCAGGGCCGCAATGGCCGTCAGGCTGACCACGGCGATGCCGGCGGCCTGGATTAAGGTCGTCTGATAATGGGGATATTGCCGAAACGCCGCCACCCCGGCCAGCCATCCCGCCGCCGCCAGCAAAAAAATCGAAACCGCAAACAAACCTTTGCGCAGATCAATTACCCGCGGCCGCATGGTTGTTTCCTATAGCTGGCGGCGGGCAGCCGGAAGCGGGCAGCTCGGTTGCCAGCGCCTGCCGCTCTAGCTTTCGCGCCCGCCTGCGCGACCAGTTCCAGGTGCGCCAGTCACTCCAGTGGGGGCGCTGCGCTTGAGTTTTGAGGTCGAGGGCAAAACGCTGCAGCATGGCGCAGCGCGCCGGCAGCGGCAGCTTCGGCAAGCCTGCCGCGATCGCCGGCGCCGCGTCGCTGCCGAGCCGGGCAATGTAGCCGGCATCGTATTTTTTGCCCGCCAGCGCGCGCTGAATATCCGACTTGGCGACGAGCGCCGCGGGATTGACCGCCTGCAAAATGACAATCGCCGCCAGCGCCGATACCAGCGCCCCGAACGCGAACCGCTGCCGCCTTTCCCGCAAGACCGTCCAGATAAACCAGCCCAGCAGCAGCCCCAGCCAAACCATGAACGCGGTGGTGTAGAAGCGCGGCTCGGTTAAGCCATAAGTCAGTTGATAGAGCCGCATCCGGAATAGCGCCGAAGCCAGAATGATGAATAACAAGCCCGCCATCGCGCCGGCTGGCCATGCGAACCAGCGCGATCCCGGCGCCGCCGCTTCGCCCGGACGCCGCAGCCAATGGGCGGCCAGCAGTAAGGGCAGCGCCAGGGCGATCACCGCCGTCAGCTCGAAAAAACCATGGCGCGCGTATTGCGCGTAGGTCAGATGCGGGGTAATCATTACCCGCCGCGTGCCGCCGAATAAATACCGGAATTGCACCGCCACGAAGGCGAAAAACAGCGCATCCAGCAGCCCCAGCGCGATTGCCAGCTCCGCCGCGCCCGCGCCAAAACGTTCCGGCCGTTCCGGCCAGTTCACCGGAGTGGAATCCGGTCCCAAAATTCCCCGCAAAAAACCGCCCACGATCCAGGCGAAAAACAGCATCAGGAGGGTGTGGGAAAGCAGCCGCGGCAGGTTGATGTGCAACTGGTGGTAAACCAGCCGGCTGAAAACCGGATCGGCGCCCATCAGCAGCGCGCCGAATACCAGCAGGAAGGGAAACGCCAGCAGCGCGCCGCGCAATCCGACCACTCCCCATCGCGCCGCACCTTGCGCGCGCTTCCAATTGATGTCTTTGAAAAGCAGCAGCGGCGCTCCGGTGGCGATATGGAACGCGGCCAGCGCCCCGCCGCGGGCAAAATCCAGCATGCCGGAGGCGGCCAGCCTCGCGGCCGGCCGGCGCATCGCCGCCAGCAAAATCACCGCGCCCAGGCCGCACAGGCTCAAAAACTGCAGTACCGGGTCGGCGCGCCAGGCAAAGCCGGCGGCGAAGAGCAGCAGCAGGGCCGCGCCCGCGATATCGTCGCGGCGCGAAATCACCACCCGCCCCCGCGTCACCCACAGTGTCAGCGCCACCAGCACCGCCGCCCAAAGCGCGACATTGAGGCCCATCGGACCCACCCGCAACAGCGCGTCTCCGGCCGCGCCGGCCATCGCCGCCGCCAGCAGCAGCCGGCTCGGGTTGATCGAACCTGGCGTGACGGTAATGCTGGCTTGCCGGTCGGGCATGGGTTGAGCCGCCATCGGGGTTTCTCTTTCCGGAGGCGTGGTCGCTTCGTCCCGCTTTATCCCTGCGAACGCGACGCGTGAATCAGCGCTTCCATGTGGTTCAGATATTTTTCAAACGCCCGGCGGCCGCGCGCCGTCAACCGGTATTCGGTCTTGGGCTTGCGCCCGGCAAAGCTTTTGCGGCAGTCGATGTAGCCGGCGTCTTCCAGCTTGCGCGCGTGCACGCTCAGGCTGCCGTCGGTGGTTTCGAGCAGCCGCTTCAGCTCGTTGAAGCTGAGGCTGTCGTTGGCCGCCAGCGCGCTGACCATCAGCAGCCGGGTGCGCTCATGAATGACCCGGTTGAGCTCCGGCGTATTGCCGGCCCGAGCCCGCGCGCCGGCTGCGCTGGGCCGGCCGGGTGCATCCGCGGAAACGACTGCGCTTTTAGCCACCGTATCTCCTCGTGATAAATATTCCGGCGATAAGATGAATGCCGCCAAAGCCGGCGCCGAGCAGCGCATTGCCCCAGGCCGCGGGCGCAAACAGCGCGAATGTGCCCAGCAGCATGAAGGCCAGGCCCATGCGCGAGATGATGCGCGCCGAAAAGGCGCCGCCGGTCAGCATGCCAACGCCATAGAGCAGCAGCCAGGTGCCGGGCAACTCCGCGGTGGCATGGCTGCGCTCCAGCGCCAGCGTCAGCAAAGCGCCGGCCAGCAGCGGCGGCGCCAGGTTCAGCGCGAATTTGCGGATGGGGCGCGCCAGCCGGTGCCGCCGCCGCGCTTTCAGTAAAGTGGCCGTCACGCCGGTCGCGATGGCGATTGCCGCCGCGGCCAGCCACACCGCCAGCCAGCGCGCGGGCGAAGCCGCGTGCGCCGCGTACGCCGCCGCCCCCAGCCCGGTCAGGCCGATCAGCAGCGCGCCGCGCCCGGAAAGCGCGGTAAACGCCGTGGCGCTTTCCATGGCGGCGCGAATGGCGCGCAACTGCGCTTGCGCCTGCTCGCCTAAATCCCGCGGCGGTGTGCGCCGGCGGGGGCCGTGCTCCGGGTCCATGCGGCCACGCTACCTCCGTGCAGAACTAATGTCAAGTACTTTATATTATAAAGTATGCGCCCGGGGATTGCCCTCCGGCCGGCGATATCTTCCTATCCTCCGGGGCCGCCAGCGCATTTGCCGGCTAAAGCCGGCAATTGAAAGAGCAAGCTCGTGAGCCAGGCCGGGTTCGTCTGCTTTAATTCATAAATGGGATGCGCGGCCGGTCGCTACTTACTTGTCTTCTCTAATCACTCATAGCGCAGCGCCTGCAGCGGGTCCACGCGCGCGGCGCGGCGCGCCGGCAGCCAGCCGGCCAGCGCCGCGACCAGCAGCACCGCGGAGGCCGCCAGCGCCAGCGTCGCCGCATCCAGCGGGCGCACGCCGTATAGCAGGCTGGCGATAAAGCGTGTAAAGCCCGCCGCCAGCGCCAACCCGCAGGCCGCGCCGATGGCGGCCAGCCATAATACCTCGCGCACGACCATACGGCTAATTCCGGCGCGCTCCGCGCCCAGCGCCATGCGGATGCCGATTTCATGCGTTCGCCGCGTGACCGCGTAGGCCATGAGTCCATACAACCCGATAGCCGCCAGCAGCACCGCCAATCCGCTGAACAGCCCCCACAGCCAGGCATAGGCGCGCTCAGGCGCCAGCGCGGTGGCAATCTGTTGGCTTTGGGTTTTTAAAGCGGCGATGGGCAGCATCGGATCGAGGCCATGTATGGTTTGCCGCACCGCGGGCGCCAGCGCCAGCGGATTGCCGTGCGCCGCGCGCAATTCGAAATTCATGCCGAATTTGGGCAAAAGCCAAAATGCTTGAGTATAGGGCAAATAAATGGTCGGGCTGGGAGAATTGCGCAGGCGGGCATATTTAGCATCCTGCACCATGCCCACAATCCGATACCCCGGGCTGAACTGCCTGGCCTTGAATTGGTAATAGCCGAAGCGGAACGTATGCCCGATGGGGTTGCCGCCGCCGAGAAATTTTCGCGCAAAGGCCTGATTGACGACGGCGACGCGCGGCGCGGCGGGAGTATCCTGCCAGCCCACGCCGCGTCCCAAAAGACGGCGTATGCCCATGGTATGAAAAAACGATGGACCGACCGGATTATAGTTTGCGAATAGCATTTTTCCCGTCTTCGCTGCCTGACCTTCGATCTTGATAGGCCATGATCCATGCATACCGGCCAGTAGCAAATTGGACGACATCGTTGCCGCTTGCACGCCCGGCAGCAATTGCAATCGCCGCAACAGGCGACCGTAGAATTCGATCCGCTGCGCATCCTTATAACCCTGCGGGTTGATGGAACAAAGCAGAAGATGACGCGGGTTGAAACCTAGCGGCTGATGTTCCAAATTAGCCAGCGTTCGTAGGAACAATCCGGCGGCTGTCACTAGCGCCAGCGATAAGGCCACCTGCGCGGCCACCAGGGTTTTGCCCAGCCGCATGGGGCCAGGTTGCGTGCTGGAATCCGCGCGGCTGCCTTTCAAGACCGGCGCCGGCCGCATGCGCGTCGCTTGCAGTGCGGGAAGAATGGAAAACAAAATGCCGGTGACAAGGGAAATCGCCAGCGTAAAGCTCAGCACCGCGCCATCGAACGAGAGATTGAGATGCAAAGAGTGGTCGAGGTGCAGGGATTGCCCGCTGCCCTGCAAGAGCCACAACAGAGCGTGGCTTCCCCACATCGCCAAAAGCAGTCCCAGCGCGCCTCCGGCCAGGCTGAGTAGCAGGCCTTCGGTCAGCCATTGCCGGATCAGGCGCCGCCGCGGCGCCCCCAGCGATAGCCGCACCGCAATCTCGCCTTGCCGCGCCGTCGCCCGCGCCAGCAACAGACCGGCCACATTCGCGCAGGCGATCAGCAGCACGATCCCGACCAGAATCATCGGTAGCCGCAACTCGGGTGAAAACTGCTGCCGTAAAACCGATATCCCCCGCGCCCCTGGATAGAGTTGAAGATGCGGCAGCCGGTTTGACTTGGGCGGCGGCTTCAATCCGGTGGTGATCGCCTGGCGGAATAAGAAATCCATCCGCGATGCCGCTTGGTGCCGGCTGACACCCGGCTGCAGCCGGCCCATGATGATCAGCCACCACCAGCGCCGCGAAAGGTACATGGAATGTCCTTCCGGTACCCCATAAGGCAGTAGCTTGGGATTAGCTTTGAAGGGAATCCAGAGATCGTCCGTATAACCCGGCATGGCGCCAAAAAATTCTCGCGGCGCCACTCCCACTATCGTGAACGGCATGCCATCCACGCTGATGGCCTTGCCTAACACTTGCCGGCTTTGTCCGAATTGACGCGTCCATAATCCGTAGCCGATCACTGTTACCGGCGCCGCGCCCGCCCGCTCGTCCTGCTTGGTAATCGCGCGGCCGAGCACAGGCTGCACGCCCAGCCCGGAAAAATAGTTGCCGGTCACCATCTCGCCATTTGCCAGGCTTGATTGTCCGGCAATTCCGATATTTGCTTGGCTAAGCGGAACGAAGCCGAACAGGCTGGAAAAGACGCGGTTGCGGTCGCGTAGAGTTTGGTACGTCGGCCAGGCAAACGGCTTGTCGTTGTAGCCGCCGTTATTATCCATGAATGAAAAGACTCTACGACTGAGGGTGCGATGATTGCTGTTCCAGCTCAGCAGCGCCAGTCGCCCGGGGTCTTTTACCGGCAAATTGCGCAGCATGACCGCATTGATCAGGCTGAAGACGGCGGAATTGGCGCCAATGCCCAAAGCCAGCGAGAGGATAATGACGGCGGCGAAGCCGGGCGCATGGCGCAACTGGCGCAGGCCATAGCGGACATCCTGCGCCATTTCTCCCGGCAGGCGCGCCGGCCAGGCTTCGCGGCAGCCTTCCGTAATCGCGTCCAGGCCGCCCAAATCGCGCCGGGCGGAGCGGCGGGCTTCCTCCGCGCTCATGCCCGCGGCCAGGTTTTGTTCGATTTGTTTTTCTATATGGAAGCGCAGCTCATCCTTGAGTTCGGCTTCCACCCGGCGGCGGTGAAAGAGCGCGCGTAAACGAACCGGGAGTCGAGTTAACCGATGATTCATAACACTCCGCCCTTGCCTTCCCTTTCTCCTTAACCCCTGGCTTCGCCTATTCCGATCACCAGCCCGATCGCGGTCGAAAGCCGTAGCCAGTTGGCTTCCTCGCGCTCCAGGTATTTCCGCCCGGCGGGTGTCAGCGCGTAGTATTTCGCGCGCCGGTGGTTCTCCGATTCGCTCCAGCGGGCGTGGACCCAGCCGTTCTGTTCCAGCCGGTGCAGGGCGGGATAGAGCGCTCCCTGATTGACCTGCAAAACTTCTTTCGACACTTGCCGGATGCGCTGCGCGATGCCCCAGCCGTGCATCGGCTCGATCGCCACGGTTTTTAAAATCAGCAGGTCCAGCGTGCCTTGCACCAGATCCGTCGGTTTGCTCATCTCTTCTCTTCCTCTCGATTACTGACAATATGCCTCCGCATTTTCCTTGTCAATAATCAAGAGGAGATGAATCCTTGCTGGCCGGCAATAAATGGTGCGCTCCAGCCTACGGCATCCTGCGCTTATTGCGGTGACATCGGATGACGTCAGGTGACAGCAACTTTAATTCTGCTGTCATCGGTAGGTTGTTGATATAACTATATTTAATTGTCCAGGTGACAGCATTTTTCGTTTTCTAAGCGCTGAAAAAAACCGAAATTTGGGCGTGGATACCCGCTCTGTAATCGCCTAACGCATTGCGCCCGTAATAGTTATATGCTGGCCGAGATGCGTCTTCATGTCGTTTGGATTGGCCGCGTCAAATTCGATTGGGTGCGCGCGGCCTGCGAGGAATACGCTCTGCGCAGCCGTCGTTTCATGCGCCTCGAGCTGAGCGAGATTGATCGCCGGCAAGGCGAGCCGGGGCTGCTGAAAAAGGCCGCCAAGGGCCGGCTTTGGCTGCTCGATCCGGCGGGCGCCGAACTGACCTCGGAAGAGTTTGCCCGCCGCCTGGAAGCCGCTTTCCAGCATGAAGGGCGGGAGCTGTTTCTTGCCCTGGGCGGAGAAGCCGGCTTCTCCGAGAGCGCCCGGCGCCAGGCCGAGCGCCAGATCTCGCTTTCGCGGCTGACCTTTTCTCACGAGCTGGCGCGGGTGATGCTGCTGGAGCAGATCTATCGCGCCGGAACGCTGTTGGCCGGCCACCCCTATCCGCGCTGATAAACTGGAACTGCATTCCAGGATGGGCTAATGGCCGAGACGCGAGGCTTGATCATCATCCATACCGGGCCGGGAAAGGGCAAAACCACCGCCGCGCTCGGCACCGGCATGCGCGCCGTGGGCGCGGGGCTGCGGGTGCTAATGCTGCAGTTCATCAAGGGTTCCTGGCACTATGGCGAGCTGGACGCCGCCGCGCAATTCGGCGACCGCTTCGTCCTGCGCCAGCTCGGCCGCGGTTTCGTCAAAATCGGCGCCGAAAAGCCCGATCCGGAAGACGTGCGGCTGGTGGAGGAAGGCTGGCGGCAGGCGGTCGAGGAAATGGAGAGCGGGCGCTGGCAGTTGGTGATTCTGGACGAAATCCTATACGCTATCAGCTATCGCATGCTGGCGGCCGAGCCGGTGCTGGACTACCTGCGGCGCAAACCCGAGCCGCTGCATGTGATCCTGACCGGACGCAATGCCCCGCCGGCGCTCGTCGAGCTGGCCGACACGGTGACGGAAATGCGGGAAATCAAGCACGCCTATCAGCAAGGCGTGCTCGCCCAGCGCGGTATTGAGTATTGACCCATGACCTGGTTCCGGCGCGAAAAAACCGAGTTGAAATCGGCCTCCCGCGATGCCGCCGAGCCGCGCGTCCGCACCGAAGGCTTGTGGACCAAGTGCGAGCAGTGCCGCAACATCATCTGGAAGAAAGACCTGGAGGATAATCACAACGTCTGCCCGCGCTGCGGCGGCCATTTCCGCCTGGGCGCGCGTCCCCGCCTGGCGCTGCTGCTGGATGAGGGGCGGTACCAGGAGCTCGACGCCGGATTGACTTCCACCGATCCGCTGCGCTTCAGCGATACCAAGGCCTACAGCCGCCGCCTGGAAGCGGCGCGGGCCGCCACCGGCTTGAACGATGCCGTCATTACCGCCCTGGGCAAACTTGAAGGCCGGCCGGTGGTGGTCTGCGCCATGGAATACGGCTTCATCGGCGGCAGCATGGGCGCGGTGGTGGGCGAAAAGATTACCCGCGCCATTGAAATCGCGGCCAGCCGCCGCCAGCCGCTGATCATAATTTCCGCCTCCGGCGGCGCGCGCATGATGGAAGGCGCGGTCAGCCTGATGCAGATGGGCAAAATCGCCGCCGCCCTGGCGCGGCTGGACGAGGCTGGCGTGCCGTTCATTTCCGTGCTGACCGACCCCACCACCGGCGGCGTCACCGCCAGCTACGCCATGCTGGGCGACATCAACCTGGCCGAGCCGGGCGCGCTGGTCGGCTTTGCCGGCCCGCGCGTGATCGAGCAAACCATTCGGCAAAAGCTGCCCGAAGGGTTCCAACGCAGCGAGTTCCTGCTGGAACACGGCATGCTCGATGCCATCGTCGAGCGCAAACAGCTGCGCGCCACCTTGATCCGCATGCTGGCGTTTTGTCAGCCGCAGGCGGAGATGGCGCGCCCCGCCAGCCATTGATGGATTTCGCCGCTTGCCTGGAATATCTCGACTGGCTCGGGCATGAGCTTTCCTCCCCCGTCGGCCCGGGGAAATTCGATCTGCACGCCATCACCCGCCTGCTGGCGGAACTGGACCAGCCGCAACGGCGCTTTCGCTCGCTGCATATCGCCGGCACCAACGGCAAAGGCAGCACCGCCGCCTATCTCGATGGCATCCTGCAAGCCGCCGGCCGCCGCCATGGCCGCTTTACGTCGCCCCACCTGGAACGCGTGACCGAGCGGATCACGCTCAATGGCGAGGAAATTGAGCCGGCGGAATTTGCCCGCCATTGTTCCGCCGCCCAGGCCGCGGCGGAGCGCCTGCTGGCGCGCGGCGAGCTGCGCCGTCCGCCCTCGTTTTTTGAAACCCTGACCGCCATCGGTTTTCTGGCCTTTGCCGGTGCGGGCGTGGAGTTCGCCGTGGTGGAAACCGGCATGGGCGGCAGGCTCGACGCCACCAACCTGGTGCAGCCCGCCGTCTGCGCGATTACCCCCATCGGCATGGACCATGAGCGCTATCTCGGCTCGACACTGTCCGCCATTGCCGGCGAAAAAGCCGGCATCTTCAAGCCCGGCGTGCCGGTCGTTGCCGCGCCGCAACCGCCGGAAGCGGAAGCGGTGCTGCGCCGGCACGCGAGCGCAGTGGGCGCGCCCTGGCGCGAAGCCGCCGGCGCGTCGGCGGCCGAGCCTGCGGCGGATGGCCGCTATCGGTTTAGCTGCCGCTATCGGGGAAAAGAATTGCAACTCGAGCCGTCGCTGCGCGGCCGTCACCAGATCGTCAATGCCTGGACGGCGGTCCGCGCCGCCGAGGTCATTGACGAGGCTGGCGGGCGCATCCCCGCCGAAGCCGTGGCTGCCGGCATCGGCGATTGCCGCTGGCCCGGACGCCTGGAGCGCCTGCCCTCGCGCCCGGGCCGGCCGGAAGTCTGGGCCGATGGCGCCCATAATCCCGCCGCCGCCCGCGTGCTGGCCGGCTTCATGGTTGAATTTTGGGGCAGCCGGCTGCCAGTGTTGATTTTTGGCTGCATGCGCGATAAAGCCATTGCCGAGTTGGGCGAGATTTTATTTCCGCGGGCTCGCGCCGTGATCGCCACCGCGCCGCGCCAGAGCCGGGCCGCGCGTCCGGAAACCATCCACGAGGCTTTTACTGGCCTGCCGATTTCCACCGCCGCCGATTTGCCGCGGGCTTTAGCCCTGGCCGACGACATTGCCGGCGAGGCGGATATCTTGATTGCGGGCTCGCTCTACCTGGTGGGCGAGGCCCGCGCCGCGCTGGGGGCGGAGCAAGGGAAGGCAAGGGAGTGGGAAGCAAGCGCAGACCGGACAGGGACGCCATGAAACTCTCGGCTTCCTATTTGCGCGCGCTGCTCTGGACCGATCCGCTGGTGCTGCTTGCCACCGCGGGCTATGGCGCCTGGTCGTGGGCGGTTTCGCATCGCGATCCCGGCGGCTGGCGCCAGCATGCCATCGCCCGCCGATGGGCGCGGCGCCTGCTCGCCCTCGGCCGGGTCGAGGTCGAAGTGCGCGGCCGCGAGCTGCTGCCGCCCGCTCCCGCCGTGCTGGTCGCCAACCACCTCAGCTATTTCGATACTCCCGTCATCTTCGCCGAGCTGGATTTGCCCTTCCGCATTCTGGCGCTCGAATACCTCTTTCACATTCCCTTTCTGGGCGGGCACCTGCGCCGCGCCCAGCACATTCCGGTGGATCAGAGCGATGCGCGCGCCGCCATGCGCAGCCTGCTGCGCGCCGCCGAACGCGTGCGCCAGGGCGAAGCGGTGTTTATTTTTCCGGAGGCGCACCGCAGCCCAAGTGGCGAGCTGCAAGCCTTCGTCAGCGGCGCCTTCTATCTCGCGCTCAAGGCGCAGGTGCCGCTGGTGCCAATGGCGCTGGCGGGCACGCGGCAGATACTCCCGCCCGGCTCGCATCATATCCGCCCCGGCCGGGTGCGGCTGCGGATCGGCCCGCCGATTCCAACCGCCGGGCGCGACACCTCGCAGGCCGCCGCGCTGGCGGCGGAAGCGCGGGAATGGATTGAGCGGATGCTCCGCGAACCCTAGGCGGTGAAATAGACTCGCCGGCATGCGGGCTTAAGGAAGGTTTGAATGTCCCAAATTAATCTCGAAGGTCATGTGGCAATTCTCACCGGCGGATCGCGCGGCATAGGCGCGGCCACGGTGCAACTGCTGGCGGCCGCCGGCGCGCGGGTCATCTTCAGCTACGCGCGCCGGCGCGAGGCGGCGGCGGCGGTCGTCGCCGCCTGCCCGCGCGGCCAGGTTTTTAGCCTGCGCGCCGACGTGGCCCGCCCGGAAAGCGCCGAGCGGCTGGTGCGGGCGGCGGTCGCGCGCTGGGGGCGGCTGGATATCGCCATTAACAATGCCGGCTACTGGAACCCGGAAAGCCGTCCGCTGGAGCAACTGGATGCGGCGCGCTGGGACGCGATGCTGGCCATCAATTTGCGCGGCGCTTACGCCCTGGCGCGGGCGGCGGCGCGGCAGATGCGCCGGCAGCGCCCGCGGGCCGGCAACAGCAAGTCGTTTCCCTTTGCCGTGCGCGGCCGCATACTGCTGGTCTCTTCCACCGCCGGCCAGCGCGGCGAGGCCTTCCATAGTCATTACGGCGCGGCCAAGGCCGGCGTCATCGGGCTGGTGCGGGGATTGGCGCCCGAGCTGGCGCCGGAGATTTTAATCAACTGTCTGGCGCCGGGCTGGGTGGCGACCGAGATGGCCGCGCCGGCGCTGCGCCACGCCCGCCAGCGCCGCGCGGTGCTGCAAAAAATTCCGCTGGGGCGCATTGGCGCGCCCGAAGAAATCGCCGGCGGCCTGCTGTTTCTCTGCTCCCCTTGGGCCAATTTCATGACCGGCTCGGTGTTAAGCATGAATGGCGGCGCGGTGCTGGCGTGAATCGATGCAGGCAATACAATTTCCGCCGCGTAAAGCTGTTATCCTGCGCCTTGACCCATGTCTAGCCAACTGCTACGCACGAAGTCGATCGACCGGCTGATCGCCGAATCCGAAAACCCGGCCCATAAGCTGAAAAAAACGCTGGGGCCCTGGAGCCTGACGGCGTTGGGCATCGGCGCGATCATCGGCTCCGGCATATTCGTGCTGACCGGCACGGCGGCGGCGGGCGAGCACTTTCGCGCGCCTTCGCTGCTGCACGCCCAGGTGCTGGATCTGCTGCTCAGCCTGCTGCGCCACGGCAACACCAGCGCCGCCCTGCTGCACGGCCGCCCCGCGGCGGGGCCGGCGATTGCGATTTCCTTTATCCTGGTCGCCTTCGCCTGCAGCTTTGCCGGCCTCTGCTATGCCGAGCTGGCCTCGATGATTCCCATTGCCGGCAGCGCTTATACCTATTCCTACGCCACCCTGGGCGAAATCTTCGCCTGGATCATCGGCTGGGATCTGATTCTCGAATACGCCGTCAGCAACGTCGCCGTCGCCATCGGCTTTTCCGGCTACTTCAACGATTTTTTAAAGCTCTTCGGGCTCGGCATTCCCGCCCGCTGGTCCGAGCCGGTGATCTCCGGCGGGCACCTCAGCGGCAGCTATTTCAACCTGCCCGGCTTCCTGGTGGTGGTGGGGCTGACCTTTTTGCTGGTGCGCGGGGTGCGCGAATCGGCCGAGACCAACAACATCATGGTGGCCATCAAGCTGGGGGCGATTTTAACATTCATCATCGCCGGCTCGATGCTGATCCACCCGGCCAACTGGCATCCCTTCATGCCTTCCGGCTTTGGCGGGGTCATCACCGGCGGCGCCATCGTGTTCTTCACCTACATCGGCTTCGACTCGGTCTCGACCGCGGCCGAGGAGGCGCGCAACCCGCAGCGCGATATGCCGATCGGCATCATCGCCTCGCTGGTGATCTGCACCATTTTTTATGTCGGCGTGGCGATTGTGCTGCTGGGCATGATGAAGTACACCACGTTTATCTCCGGCGCGGCGGCGGACGCGCCGGTGGCCTACGCCTTGCGCGTGCTGCATGCCAACCATTGGGTGTACTTCATGGTGGTGATCGGCGCGCTCATGGGCATGCTCTCCTCGCTGCTGGTCTTCCAGTACGGGCAGACGCGCATCTGGTTCGCGATGTCGCGCGACGGGCTGTTGCCGCCGCTGTTTTCCGTGGTGCATCCGAAATATAAAACCCCGTACTGGTCATCCTGGATCGCCTGCCTGGCGGTGGCCTTGCCGGCGGGTTTGATCGATATCGGCACCGCCGCCGATCTTTCCAATATCGGCACCCTTTTCGCCTTTGTATTGGTTTCGCTGGGCGTCATCGCCCTGCGCCGCGCCCAGCCGGATCGCCCGCGCGGCTTCCGTGTCCCGCTGGTTCCGTGGTTTCCCCTGATCTCGGTGGTATTTTGCCTGGTGCTGATGCTGGGCCTGACGGTGGAAACCTGGATCCGCTTCGTCGTCTGGCTGGCGATCGGGATGGTGATCTACTGGACCTACAGCCGCGGGCATAGCGAGTTCGCTCCGGAAGCGGCGTCGGCGGCGCACAGCAAGCATTAATGCGCTTTAACGCCGGCGCGAAGCGGCGTAGGGGCTGGTATGGTCGTTGATAATTTTCCAGCCCCCGGCGAACTTGCGCCAGACCAGGGTGAAGACGCCGCGCCGCCGCGCTCCCCGCCCGGCGCCCTTGCGCGCCAGCGTATATTCGCCCGTCACCAGCGCCGCGCCGCGGCCGAGCAGCGTAATGCTCAGGATTTTAAATTGCAACCGTCCCATGGCCGCCGGGGTGGGATATTCGCGCCGATAGCGATGGAGCAGCGCCTGCCAGCCATGCTCGATGCCTTGCGGGCCGACGAATTCGGTCCGCGGCGAGCGCCAGTAACCGCGCATGAAGCCGGCGATATCGCCGCGATTCCAGGCGCGTACCTGCGCCGCCATTACCGCGCGGATCCGCCCCCGGGCGCCACCGGCGGCGGCGGCGCTTAAAGTTAACGCCGCCAAAAGCCCCAGCCCAACCATGCTTCGGCCCGCTCGCATTAATCCCATGGCGGTCTCCTTATATTTCTGCTCTTCTACAGCGGCGGCTGCATGCTCAGGCTGACGACGCAGGGCTTGCCGGTTTCCGGGAAACTGGCCTTGGGGATGGTCAGCAGATGCGCCTGGTATTGGTACGCGGCCGAAGCGAGGGGATGGCCGTTGATGGCCACGGCCAGCGGTGGACGTATCAGCCAGGCGCCAAAATCGCCGGCTTGCGCCAGACGGATATAGGCCCGGCCCGATTGCCACTCCACCCCTTGCACCGCCGCCGGCCCAATATATTTATTCAGTAGGCCGAAAACCGCCAGCCCCTGCCGCAGCGGCACCAGCGTAAACAGGTCGGCGCCGAGGGCGTCGAGCCGCAACGGCAGGCGCGTGCCGGGCGCCAGCAGCACCGCCGAATGGATGGAGCGTTGATAGACCGCCAGCGCGTCTTCGCCGCTCATGCCGCTTTCCAGATCGGGGGCGTCGCCGGCACTCAGTGAGCCGCGCACCCGCGGCCGGGTGGGATTGACATGAAAAACGGCCAGCATTTCCGCGCGCAGCCCGGGACGGCGCACGGGCGCGAAAACCTTCAGCGGCACGGCTTCCAGCTCCGGATCGCGCAATAACATCGCCGGCGCGACCTCGCCCGGCTGATCGGGCCGCAACGCGGTGCCGTTGGCCAGTTCCAGCGCGCGCAGGATTTTCGCCTGCGCCTTGCCGGCCGGATCGCTGTCATAAATGGGGCCGCCGCTGATGGCGCGGGCAATGGCTTGGCGCTCGACATCATCGGCCGTGGTCTGCAACATATCCCAGTCGGGCCAGGCGAAATTCGACATCCAGAAGGCGTTATAAGCGTTATCGAAAATATGACGATTGGAATCGGCGTCGCTGCCGGGCACGTAATCGTCGCTGTTGCGCGCCAGGTTGGAGTCGCGCCAGTTGTAAACATTTTCCAGCGACATATCCATGCAATTCAGCAGGTTGAGCCCCGGCAATTTACCGGAATCGGCGGGGGAAGCGAAATATTGCCGGGCGGCGGTTTGCAGATTCCGCTCTTCTCCCAGGCCAAACGCGAAAATCGGGTAGAGGCCGGCGGCAAATAACGGAGCGCTGGCCTGATCGTCGACCTTTAGAAAATTGATGCCATCGGCGGATAGCCGCCGATACCAGGCGGCATAAAAGCTTTCACCCGCGCCGCCGCGCGGGTCGGGAGCGTATAGTCCATCTTTACCGGCAAACAGCGGAAAGGCGCGGCCGATGGGCGAAGCGGGATCCACGCCGCGCCAATAGCCGGGAAAGGCGTGCCAGACGCCCACCCAGGGAATATGGTATTGGCCATGCAGCGCCTGGGCCAGTCCGGCCAGGCCATCGGGAAAGCGATGGCGGTAGGCGGCAAAGCTTTCCAGGGCGCCGTTATGCTGGTCGAGCCAGCCGTCATCCACCAGCACAAAGCCCGGGCGCACGTGTTTTTCCACCAGCGCCGCCACGCTGGCAAGCACTTTATTGGCGGTGACGTGCTTTTCATAGGCGTTCCAGGAACACCAGCCCAATCCGCGATAAGCGGCGGGAAAGGATTTTTGCCAGCGCAGGCGCCCGTAAAATTGCGCGGCGGCGAAAGCGGCGGTGTAGAGCCGGCGCGCCAACAGGTAAGGATCGGGACCGGAGCCGAAGGCAAACAAGGGAACGCGATGCGGCTGCCATCCCGGCGCATGGCTGGAAAACGAAATCCGGAAACGATAATGCCGGGCTCCCAACTCCCCCATCAATCCATCGCCGGCCAAAGGAGCGAGCAGATGATAGCCGAGCCGGGCGTAGCCGGCGCCGCGGCGCTGGCGCCAGAGCAGCATCTGGTTATTGGGGGGCAACTCCAACGGCTGGGTGGCGAATACCGGCGCCGTCCACCAAAGCGACTCGCGGTGAATGGCCAGGCCGCGGCCAAAGCCGGCAAACGCAAACGTCACGCGCAGGCTGGCGCGGGCGTGCAGCGCCGGGCCCCGATAGTTCAGCACCGCAACCAGAATGCGCATGCGCCGATAGCGGCGCAGCTCGAGATTGGAGCCGGCCAGCCCCGCCGGCGTTCCCTTTTCGCTCAGGCCATAGCGCACCAGGCGATAGCTGCCGGCCGCATCCCGGCCGCTGGCGTTCCAGACCGGATGCAATTGGGCTTGCAGGCTGGGGCCCTGGGCCGGCCGCAGGATCAGGGTTACCTGCCGCAGAATGGGCACATCGCGCGAGCTGAAATTAAACTGCCCCGCAGTTACGGTGACCCCGGTCTGGGCGGCGGCGGCGGGGAAAAAGATAAGAGGAGAAAGGCAGAAAAGGAGAAGACGGAAACGACGAGATCGATGCCAAGAGGACATAAAAAAAGCTGAACTTCGATTATGACCGGGAAAAGCCGAAATCCCCAAGCGGAAGGTTGCAGGATTCGCTGCCGGAAAGCGGGCTTCAGGCGCGCTCGACTTCGCCGGCAAAGCTATAGCCGAATCGGCGAACGCTCTGCAGCCAGCGCGGATTTTGCGGCTGGGCTTCGAGTTTGCCGCGCAGCCGGAAAACGTAAACATCCACGGTGCGCTCGGTGATGAAGTGATCGGCGGCCCAGACGGCGTCCACGATTTGGCGGCGGGTAAAGGCCTGGCCGGGGTTGCGCATGAGGAAAGCCAGCAGGCGGAACTCGATTTCGCTGAGCTCCAGCGTCTGGCCGTCTAATTGGGCGACATGGGCGCGCAAATCGAGATGGAGCGGGCCGCAGCGCAACGACTCGGGTCCGGCTTCGGCCCCGGCGCGCAGCCGGGCGCGGATGCGGGCCAGCAACTCGCGCGGGGAAAACGGCTTGGTGACATAATCGTCGGCGCCGACATCGAGGCCGCGGATGCGGTCGGCTTCCTCGCCGCGCGCGGTCAGCAGGATGACGGGCAGGCGGGCGCTGCGCGGCTGGCGGCGCACCTCGCGCAGCAGCTCCAGGCCATCGGCGGCGGGCAGCATCCAATCGAGCACCACCAACTGCGGCTCGAATTCCTGCAATTGCCGCAAAAAGCCGGCCCCGGTGGAATTCAACGCCACCTGATAGCCGGCCTGCTGTAACTGCAAGCGCAACAGCTCGCCCAGATCGGGATCGTCTTCGACCACCAGGATGCGCGGCGGCTGGAGCGGAGTCATGATTGCAGGTGGTGGCGCACGTCCACGCCTTCGACCCAGAAGATCACGTCTTCGGCGATGTTGGTGGCGTGATCGCTGATGCGCTCCAGGTTGCGGGCCACAAACAGCAGGGATAAAGCCAGCTCAATCTCGCCCGGCTCGCGCGTCATGCGCTGAATCAGATCACGGAAGATCTGGTCGCGGATGCGGTCGACTTCATCGTCGGTGGTAAGCACCTGGCGCGCCAGGCGCGGATCGCGCGAGACCAGCGAATCGAGCGCGGCATGCACCATGAATTGAGTACGATCGGCCATGCGCGGCAGGTCAATCACGGCCGTCGCCAGCTCGTGCGGCCGCATCGCCGCCTGCACCATGTTCACCGCCAGGTCGCCGATGCGCTCCAGATCGTTGGTGATTTTCAGCACTGCGGCGAGAAAACGCAAATCCACCGCCATCGGCTGCTGCAGGGCCAGCAGGCGCAGCACCTCCTGGTCGATTTCGACCTGGAGGCGGTTGATCTCCGGCTCGGTCTCCTTCAAAACGCTTTCCGCCAGCGCGGTATTGCGCTCCAGAAAGGCGTGCACGCCGCGGTGCACGGAGGTTTCCACCAGCCCGCCCATGTAGAGCAGCCGCTCCTTGAGATCGTCGAGTTCCTCGGCAAAATGTTTGCGCATGGGGATTCTATCCTTGGCTAGCCAAAGCGCCCGGTGATGTAATCTTCCGTTTCCTTGCACGCCGGGTTGGTGAACAGCTTTCGGGTCGAATCGGTTTCAACGACGCGCCCCATCAGGAAAAAGCTGGTGCGGTCGCTGATGCGTGCCGCCTGCTGCAAATTGTGGGTGACGATCACGATACTGTAGCGCGACTTGAGTTCGACCGCCAATTCCTCGATGCGGGTGGTGGCGATGGGATCGAGGGCGGAGGCGGGCTCGTCCATCAGCAGGATTTCCGGCTCGACCGCCAGCGCGCGCGCAATGCACAACCGCTGCTGCTGGCCGCCGGAGAGCGACAGCGCGGGCTTGTTCAGCCGGTCTTTCACCTCGTCCCACAGGCCGGCGGCGCGCAAGCTGTGCTCCACGATCGCTTCCCGTTGGCTGCGCCGGCGCGCCATCCCGTTCACCTTCAGCCCATAGGCCACGTTTTCCGCAATCGAAAAAGGGAAGGGGTTGGAGCGCTGAAAAATCATCCCGATGCGGCGCCGCAGCGCGATCACATCCAAGCCGGAAGCATAAATATTGCGCCCGTCCAGCGCGACCTCGCCTTCGACGCGGGCGCCGGGAATGGTGTCGTTCATGCGGTTCAGGCAACGCAGGAAAGTGCTTTTGCCGCAGCCGGAAGGCCCAATCAGCGCCAGGATCTCGTGCTCGCGCACCGTCTCTTCCACCTGAAACAGCACCTGGTGCGGGCCGTAATAAAAATTCAGGCTTTGGACGGTAATGCGCTCCCGGCCGGAAGCCACCGCGTCCGGCGGCGCGCCGGGCAGGGCGGCGCCGAAATCAATGCCGCGCGCCGGCTTATCGATCGCTTGGGTCATGCCAAATTCCCTTTCCCCGGCGCTGTATGTGCGGACGATTCGCCCGCTCGGGCAGTTTCCGCCAGCGGCAGGCAGACCAGAAAGCGGCTGCCCTGGCCGAGACTGCTTTCCAGGCGGATGTTGCCGCCATGATCGCGCACCAGGTGCTTGACCAGCGCCAGCCCCAGACCGCTGCCGCCGCGGCTGCGGGAGCGGTCGGCGCGATAAAAGCGCTCGAAGATGCGCGCCTGGTCGCGCCAGCTGATGCCAACGCCATTGTCCTCCACCCGCCAACAATATTCGCTGCCCTGCCGTTGCCCGCTCAAGTTGATCTCGGCGCCGCGGCCGCCATGCACGATGGCGTTTTCCAGCAAGTTCAACAATACCCGCTGCCAGGCTTCGGCGTCCACGCGCACCTGGCCCGATTCCAGCGGGCCCAGGTGCAACCGGCAGCCGCGCTCCTGGGCGAGAGGACGCAGGATATCGCCCAATCCCGCGGCTACCGCCGCGGCTTCGGCCAGCTCGAAACGATACGGATAGGCGCCGGTTTCCAGCGATGCCAGCATCACCAGATCTTTCGCCAGGCGGGAGAGCCGCTGGGTGTTGGCGAGGATGATCTGCAAAAATTCCCGCGCCTGGCCGGCCGCCGCCAGCGCGGAGGAATCCAGCAGCGTTTCCGTATACCCCTGGATGGAAGCCAGGGGAGTGCGCAATTCGTGGGAAACGGCGGCAATGAAGTCGCGCCGTTGGGCTTCGAGCTGCACCTCGGCGCTGATATCGCGCGCCAGCAGCACAAAACCGGCGCCGGGCAGGGGGCTGAGGTGGAGCTGGAGGGTGCGCTCATCGGGCAGCAGCAGGCGTCCGCCCACCGGTTCGGCCACGGTCTGCACTTCCCGCGCCCAGGCTTCCAGTTGCGCAATGCGCGGCAGCGCGGGAATACGCTCGCCCGGCGCCGGTGTGGGTCCCCAATGCAACAGCCGGGCGGCTGCGGCATTGGCAAATAACACCCGCCGCTCCGCGTCCACCGCGACCAGGGCGGTATCGAGCGATTCCAAAATCGCCCGCAGCCGCCGGGTTTGAGCTTCCGCCGACTCCGCCTGCCGCTGGCGTTCGTCCCAGAGCGGGCGCAGGCTTTCCACCAGCAAGCGCGCCGTCTCCGGCGCTCCGGGCGCTGGCGGCATGCCGGTCCGCAGGCAGGCGGCGGCGGCCAGGGCATCGGACTCGCTTTCCCGCAATCGCCGGCGCCGCCCGGCGAAGTCCAGGGCCGCCATCAAGCCGGCCGCGGCCAGGGCCAGCAGCCCGGCGCTTTTCCAATCGCCGCCGCGCGCCAGCCAGCCTGTCGCCGCACAGGCCCCGGCGGCCAGCCCCATCCCTACTCCGTACCGGATGCGCCACGGCTGCAACATATGGTTAATAGTAAACCGCCGAATGTCGGCCGTTTCGATGGCCAGCGAGCGCGTGAAACGGCGAGGGCGGGCCTCACTTCGCCTGGAAAAATTATCTCCGCACCTTCCCTGGGGCGCCAATCACGCCGGCGCCAAATTCATGGATTTGTAATAAATCGGCTCGCCCGTTTTGCCGGCCGGCGGCATTCATCAACCCGTAATATTTTGTCGGGGTTGACTGCGGCATTCTGAGCTTGCCGCGAGCGCATTCACCGCGCGCGGCAAATTCACTAACAAGGTGCAGCGAAAAACATGAGGATTTTTTCTCGAGTGTGCTGGGGTGCGGCGGCCGCGTTTTGCGCCCTGCCGGCGTTGGGCATGAAGCCGAAGCCTCCGGCGAAGCCGCCGGTAAAAGCGGTGACCAGGGCGCTAGCTCGCACGGAGCGGCAACGCGTTGAACAGTTGGAACAGGTCCGGCAAGCGCTCGTTCGCCTGCATCAGGATGAAGTCCGGTTGCAGGCGCTCGAATCCAGTTTGAGCGCCCAGCCGGCCGCTTCCAATGAGACCGCGGCTACGAAGGCGACTTCGCCCGCGGCCCCGGTGCGCGCCGCCGCCCAGCCTCGGCGGGGCGCCAGCCCCGGCCCGCGGACGTCCCTCTCCGACTCCGGCATCAGCACTCTGAAGAAGGAGGTCGAGCATCCCGACGCGCTCCGCTATAAGGGCATTACGATTACTCCGGGAGGCTTCCTCGAAGCCGCAACGGTATGGCGAAGCGCGGCCACCGGCGGCGACATCAATACCCCCTTCACCGGGATTCCGCTGGATTACTCCGAGGGAGGCAACATTAGCGAATTTCACGCCTCCGCCCGCCAGTCCCGCCTCGTGCTCAAAGCCGAGGGCAAGCTACAAAACGTCGTTATGACGGGATATTACGAGATGGATTGGCTCGGCACGGGCATCACTTCCAACAATAATCAGTCCAACAGCTACGTCGCGCGGGTGCGCCAGTTGTTTGCGCGCGCCGCATTCCATAGCGGATGGAGCATCAGCGCCGGCCAGATGTGGTCGCTGGCCACCGAGACCACCCATGGCTTGGACAACTTAAGCGAAATCCTTCCCGGCACCATCGACCCGCAATACACGGCCGGTTTCGTCTGGGCGCGCCAGTACGGGTTTCGCATCACCAAAGATATCAATCATCAGGTCTGGCTCGGCGTCTCGCTGGAAAACCCGCAAACCCTGGTTGGCGGCACCGTCCCGTCGAATAACGAAACGCTGGGTGAACCCGGTAATGGCGGAGGTCTCTTCAACCCTGCCGCGAACTACTCTTTTAATGTCGCCCCCGACATGATCGCCAAGCTGGCGGTCGAACCCGGTTGGGGCCATTGGGAACTTTTCGGTATCGGCCGGTTCTTCAGGAATCGCATTTACCCCAATGCGGCCAGCAAATCCTCCGCGGGAGCTTATAACAGCACGGTTATGGGCGGCGGCATCGGCGGTGGCTTTCGCGTGCCCTTGGCTACCAGGAAGATCAGCTTTGGGCTGAAGGGACTTTGGGGAGATGGAGTCGGCCGCTATGGAGATTCGGCGATTGCCGACGTCACCCTCCGCCCGGATGGGACGATTGCTCCGCTTCACGCCTTCTCCGCGCTCAGCACGCTGGAATTCTTCCCGACCAAGCGGTGGTATATCTATCTGAATTACGGCGGTGATTACGTGGACCGCAACATACAAGGCGCGGATGGCTACGGACTCCTTACCGCCAATATGTCCGGCTGCAACACCGAAGCCCTGCCCGGCGGACCCTATGCCGCCACCGGCACCGGCCCTTGTGCCGGCAATACCAGGGATGTCCAGGAGTTCTCGTCGGGGTTCTGGTACAACTTTTATCAGGGCTCGAAGGGCATATTCCGTTACGGCATTCAGTACAGCCATTTCGTGCGCAACCTCTGGTCCGGTGCCGGCGGCCCGCTCAATCCGGGCGGCGGCGCCATGGGCGCCGACAACGGCGTTTGGACTTCGGTGCGCTATATCTTGCCGTAAAGGCTTGCCATTCCTGTGACTTCCAGGTTATAGGACCCGCTTGGGCGGGTCCTTTGTTTTGCGGTCACGGGACGGCGGCATGCATGCGAAAGTGGCCCGGATGATGAGGAAGCAGCCTTTCATCGGACTGTAACAACCCGCCAAATAATTCTCAATTAAGCTGAAAATGTCTGACGTTCCCCAGAAGGAGATCCCCTTTGAAGAAATGGACGATGTCTAGCTTGCGAACCCAAACCGGGGCTGTTGCGCTCGGCCTGGTTGCGGTCCTGGCTTTCTCGGTATTGGGTTCCGCCGCGTCTTTCATCAACATCGGCGAAACCGGATCGAGCCTGCTGTATCCACTGTTCAATCTCTGGATCAACAGCCGCAGCTTTAAGCGGGCTTACCCCAATTTGCGGGTGACCACCGCTTCGACCGGCAGCGGCACGGGCATTGCCCAGGCGATTGCCGGCGTGGTGCAGATCGGCGCTTCCGACGCCTACATGAGCCCCGCCCAGTTGAAACAGAACCCGAACATGCTCAATATCCCGCTGGCCATCTCCATGCAGATGGTGAATTACAACCTGCCCGGCCTGAATCAGCGCCATCTGAAGCTCAGTGGTCCCGTGCTGGCGGGCATTTATATGGGCAAAATCCGCTATTGGGACGATAGCCGGATCGCCTCTCTGAATGCCGGCGTTCAACTGCCGCATCACGCCATCATTCCCGTCCATCGCACCGACGGCAGCGGCGATACTTTCATCTTTACCCAGTACCTTTCCTTCAGCACGCCGGAGTGGAATAACCAGATCAACTACGGCACCACCGTGAGTTGGCCGGCGATTCCCGGCAACATCGGCGCTGTCGGCAACCCCGGCATGGTCACCGCCTGCACGGATACCGCCTACTCCATCGCCTACATCGGCACCAGCTTCGAAACTTCCATCCTGCGCCATCACCTGGGCATCGCCTTGTTGAAAAACCGCCAAGGCAACTACCAACTGCCGATTGCACGCACAGCCAAGGCGGCGGCCGCCGCGATGGTGGCGAAAACGCCCAAGAACGAGATGATTTCGCTGGTCTTCGCGCCTGGTCGCGATTCCTATCCCATCATCAATTACGAGTACGCCATCGTCAACCGCAAGCAGCCTTCGGCGCGGATGGCGGCGGCGCTGCGCGCGCTGTTTACCTGGGCGATCAGCCCGACCGGCGGCAACGCCCCGCATTTCATGCGGCGGGTGGATTTTGTGGCGCTGCCGGCGCCGGTAGTCAAGCTCAGTCAAGCGCAAATTGCGGAAATTCAATAGAGCCCCGTGGTTGAGATTAATTTTGACGGGCAATCCTCCACTTGCGGCCGCCGCCTGGCGCAGCGGCCGCTTTGGTTTCCAGGCGTATCGGGAAAAAGCCGAGCCAGGGTAGGCAATAGAGGCTGTTTTGAGAGAAGATGACAGCTTGGGTTCACCGCAAAATGCTTTTTCGTAGAGCCATGGCCTTGTTGGGCAGCGTGGTCGCCCTGATCCTGGGCATGCTGATCATTTTTCTTGCCCTTTATGCCTGGCCGGCCATTCGCTTCAACGGCTGGCATTTTTTAACGAGAAGCAATTGGAGCCTGGGTTTTCTTTATGCCAACCCCATCATGCGCAAAGGCCAGCAGGTCCTGCCCGGCGCGCACTACGGCATCTTGTTCCTGATTGCCGGCACCCTGCTTTCGACCGCCATCGCGGTCGTCTTGGCGGTGCCGGTGGGGGTGGGCGCGGCGATGTTTCTGGCCGAGGGCGTGCCCTCCTATCTGCGTTCCTGGCTATCCTTTTTTGTCGAGCTGCTGGCCGCGATTCCCAGCGTGGTGTATGGGCTCTGGGGTTACGTCGTGGTGATCCCTTTCCTCAGCCGGCATGTCTTTCCGTGGATGGCGCGCACGCTGGGTTTTATTCCCTTTTTTGGCGGGGACACCGGCAGCGGGTATGGGCTGCTGACCGCGGGGCTGGTATTGACGCTGATGATCGTGCCGCTCATCACCGCGACCTTGCGCGATGCGCTGGTCAGCCAGCATAGCTATTTGCGCGATGCCGCACTGGCGCTCGGCGCCAGCCGCTATGAAGCCTTATGGACGGTGCAGTTGCCGGGCGTGCGCCGGGTGCTGATCGGCTCCAGCATCCTGGCGACCGGACGCGCCCTGGGCGAGACCATGGCGGTGCTGATGGTCAGCGGCAACGCCTTAAATATTTTGCCGTCGAACATCTACACCACGATTTCGACGATGGCTTCGTTCATCGTCTCCCAACTGGATAGCGCGCTCACCGATCCCACCGGCATGGCGGTGCGCTCGCTGGCCGAGGTGGCCTTGGTCCTGTGCCTGATTTCGATTGTGGTGAACGGCCTGGCGCGCATTCTGCTGTACTACCAGGACCGTTTGGCGCCGAGCATGGATTAATGGCCACGATTGCCAACCCGGTGAATGCGGCCCTGGATCCCGCCGCCGGCCGGCGCACGCTCCGGCGCCGCGTGCTGGACATTTTGGGATGGGGCGCCTGTGCGCTGGCGTTTCTGCTGCTCGGCAGCGCCACCGTGTGGATCCTGGTGGTGGTCTTTTTGCGAGGCTTCAACGTCTTGAACCTGAAGCTGCTGACCACCGTAACCCAGGGCACGGCGGGCGGCTTGCTCAATGCGATTGAAGGCACTCTGGTGCTGGGTTTGGGCGGCATTCTCCTGGCCCTGCCTCCGGGGCTGGCTGCCGGCATTTATCTGGCCGAATACGATAGCGGACGCCTCGCCCCGGTCATCCGTTTCCTGGCCGATGTGCTGGTCGGCGTACCCTCCATCGTCATCGGCTATTTCGGCTATGTCACCATGGTGATTGATTTCGGCTGGGGCTTCTCGGTCGCGGCCGGGAGCGTGGCGCTGGCGATAATTTGCCTGCCCTATATTTGCCGTACCAGCGAAATGGCGATCCGCCAGGTGCCGCGGTCATTGCGCGATGCCGCTTACGCCCTCGGCGCCAGCGACGCGCGGGTCAGCTTGAGCATCTCGCTGCCTATCGCTTTGCCCGGTCTTATTACCGGCGTGCTGCTGGCCTTGGCCATTGGCGTGGGCGAAACCGCGCCGTTGATCTATACCGCCGACTGGTCCAATTATTTATGGAACGGGCACCTGACCAAGGAACCCATCGGTTACCTGACCTATGCCGTGTGGGCGTTTATTACGCAACAGTTCCGCGGCGCGCATGAATTGGCCTATGCCGCGGCGCTGTTGGTGACCACGTTTGTGCTGCTGATCAGTATTTTTTCGCGCCTCGTGCTGCTGAGCGGCGCCGCCCAGCGCCGCACCGGCCTTTAAAGATCCGCTCTTATTTCCCCAGTTTTTCCCGCCCGATCAATTCGCTCACCCGCTGCCGGATTTCCTCCCGGATCGGCCGCACCTCCGCCGCGCTCAACCCCTGCGGATCGCGCAAGCGCCAATCCTCGCGGCGCACCCCGGGCAAGTAGGGGCATTGCTCGCCGCAGCCCATGGTGATGAGCAAGCTGGCGCCGGCCGCCATTGCAGGCGTGAGTTTTTGCGGACGGGCCGCACTTAAATCGATTCCCGCTTCGCGCATGGTCTCAAGCACTGCCGGGTGCAAACGCGCGGCGGGCTGAGTGCCGGCGGAAATGGCCCGCGCCTTGGCGGGATCGGCAAGCTGGTTGAAAAATGCGGCGGCGATCTGGGAACGGCCGGCGTTGTGCACGCAGGCAAAAAGTATGGTGAGCATGCCGCGTGGGTTTAGCCGGCCAGCGTTTTCTTGGCCGCTTCGACGACTTCTTCGACCTGAGGCTTGCTCAATTCCTCGAGATTCGCGGCATAGGGCAGAGGAGTTTCCTTGCCGCCGACCCGCAGCACCGGAGATTCCAGATGCCAGAAGGCGTCTTGCATCAATCGGGCGACGATCTCGGCGCCCGGCCCGAAGCTTTGCCAGGCGTATTCGACCACCACGGCGCGGTTGGTGCGCTCCACCGAGGCGTAGGCCGGCGCCATATCGAGCGGGCGCAGCGAGCGCATGTCCACCACGGCGGCGGAGACGCCGCTTTTTTCCAACTCGCGCGCCGCCTGTAGGCAGAGCGCGACGCTGGCGCCATAGCCGATCAAGGTGACATCGCCGCCTTCCCGCCGGATTTCCGCCTGATCGAGCGGCACCAGGTAATCGTCTTCGCCCACATCGCCCTGTTTGTTGTTCAGGGGGCCCGGCTCAAGGAACACCACCGGATCGTCGCAACGAATCGCCGCCTTTAGCATTCCCTTGGCATCGTATTGAGTCGAGGGGGTGACCACCCGTAATCCGGGACAATGGGCGAACAATCCCGTTAATTGCTGCCCGTGCTGCGCGGTTAATCCGGAATTGGGCCCCGGACCCTCGGGGCCGCGCAAAACCATCGGCACTTTCAGATCGCCGCCCGACATGTAGTGAATCTTGGCCATGTGGTTATAGATCTGGTCCATGGCGCGCAGGGAAAAATCCATCCGCATCATTTCGACTACGGGACGGAAACCCATAATCGCCATGCCAACCCCGACCCCGACAAAACTCTCTTCCGAGATGGGCGTATCCATCACCCGGTCGCCGCCGAATTCGGAATACAATCCGCGGGTGACATAATGCACGCCGTTATAAAGCCCGACTTCTTCGCCCAGGATGACCACGTGCGGATCCCGCTGCAGTTCTTCGCGCAAGGCCTGGTTCAAGGCCTCGTGCATGGCCATTTTCTTCATCTTCATAGTGGTAGTCATGGGTGCCATTTATAAAGTCACATCCTCAAAAAGCTCGCCGGCATCGGGCAGGGGCGAGCGTTTGGCTTCCTCGACGCTGGCTTCAAGTTCGGCCACGATCTCCTGCCGCATGCTCTCAATCTGCTCCTGGGTCATAATCTTTTCGTCCATCAGCCGTTGGCTCAGCAGCAGGATCGGGTCGCGATGAATCCAGGGTTCTTCTTCCGCCGCCGTGCGGTAGTTGTGGGGCTTGTCGTGAATGCCATGCCCTTGATAGCGGTACGTCAGCGCTTCCACGAAAACCGGACGCTGGCGCTCGCGCACGGTGGCGAAAATGCGTTCGGCGCTTGCCAGGGTAAGGCCAATATCCTGGCCGTCAATTTGTTCGGTGGCCATGCCATAGCCGGCCGCGCGGTCCACTAATTGGGTCAGGCTGGAATGGCGGTCCAGCCGAGTCCCCATGCTGAACTGGTTATTAATGCAGACGTACACAATCGGCACATCCCACAGGCTGGCCATATTGAGCGATTCGTGGAAGGTGCCGGTATCCAGCGCGCCATCGCCAAAGAAGCATACGCAAAGGCCGCCCGCACCCATCCGTTTCAGCGCCAGCCCTACTCCGGTAGCCACCGAAATGCCGCCCCCGACGATGCCATCTCCGCCGAGGAAGTGCTTCTCCAGGCTGTACATATGCATGCTGCCGCCCTTGCCCTTGGAGACCCCGCCGCGGCGGCCGAATAGCTCGGCATAAATGCTGGCCGGGCTTATACCCACAGTCAGGCAATGGCCGTGGTCGCGGTAATGGTCCACGATATAGTCGCGCTTGAGGTCCATGGCCTCGATAAAGCCCACTCCGACGGCTTCCTGGCCGGCATAGGAATGGTAATAGCCGCGAATCAAGCCATTACGAAACTCCCGCTCGCCCAAATGCTCGAATTCCCGGATGGTGATCATCCGCCTTAAAAAGCTGCGTAGCTTAGCGGGTGAGATGGCGTTCCGGTCGGTAACCAGTGATTCGGATGGGGTGCTCATAGCCTCGATACGTCAACGATTGTGCGCCACACGGCCGGCGTCAAGCTGAACCAACAGAAAAGCTCCATTTGAAGTCGGTCTACCCGGGGGCGCTGATCTCAGGGTATATCTTATTGTCCGCAGTCTGGCCGCTTGCGGTCAATAGTGAGCGCAAATTTCCAGCCGCGCCGGTCCAAGACACAAGGCGGCATAGGCTGGCAGCGCCAACATCGAGGCGGTAGACTTACAGTGGATCAGGGCTGCCGCGCCCTGGGCGGCACGGAGCGATGCCGTTGCCGGACTGAAATATCCAGCCTATCCAAGACGTACAAATTTATGGAAAGCGCCCGCGTGGCTCGAACTGCCAAGGAAAACGATCTACGCCCGGTGCTGGCCCAGGCCCGCAAAGGCGATGCCGAAGCTTGGGGAGAGCTTTATCGCCAGTTTGCGCCCGCAATTATGCGTTTCTGCCGCCACGCGCTTGGCAACCAACAGGATGCGGAAGACGCCACCGGGGACATTTTCATTAAGCTGCGAAACAAACTCGACCTGTATGATGCGGAGCGGCCGTTCAGCCCCTGGCTCTATCGCCTGGCGGGCAATCATTGCTGGGACATTTTGCGCCAAAAGAGCCGGCGGGGGTTTGAAACCGAAGCCAGCGAGGAACTGCCGGTGGCGGTTTCCAATCCGGATCAACTGGATGAGATCATGGCAAGACAGACGTCGGAGACGATGCGGCAAGCACTCGCGCAATTGCCGGAACGCTCCCGGCTGGCGCTCACCTTGCGCTATTACAGCGAGCTCAGTTATGAAGAAATTGCCGACGTGTTGCGGCTGCCGCGCGCATATATTGGCGTAGTGCTGCTCCGGGCTCGGCAACAGTTGCGGCAGGCACTCGCGCCGGCCGGCGAGACCGGGAGCTGAAGATTTTATGGAACACCTGGACGCCATCACGGCGCTGCTCTGGAGCGAAGGCGAGCTGGATGCGCAAACCGCCTCCCGCTGGCATCGGCATGTAACGTTGTGCGGCGCCTGTCGCGCGCAAATCGCCGCTTTAGAGCGCGAAAACCGTTGGCTGCGCAGCTGCATGCAGGATGCGCCGCAGGCTGCGGCGGCGCGTCCGCGTCTGGCCTTCGCCGCCGGCTTGGCCGCGGCCGGCCTGGCCATCGCCGGCGCGCTTGCCGTCTGGCTGACGCTCCTCCAACCTTGGATCAACAATACCAGCCGCATGGGCTACGGCGGTCAAAACCTGATCAGCACGTTGCTCTTCAGCGCCATGTTTTGGCACGGCTGGGGTTCTTTGACCCACACCATCGAAGTGCTGGGCCCCCTGGCCTTTTTCGCCTGCGCCTGGATGCTGTTGCGGCCGCGGCGAGCGCATTGGCCGCGCTCCGTGCTCGGGCTGGTGCTGTTCGTCCTGCTGGTGCCGCTGGCCGGCCATGCCTGGAGCGCGCCCCGGCGCGTCCGGAAGGCCGCCGCCCCTGGGCGCGTGGTAAAAATTGCCGCGCCGCGGCCTCCGCTCCACCCCGCCCGATCGGCGGTTAAACCGGCATCCCCCGCAACTGCTCCGGTGCAGGTGATGCAGGTCCCGATGCGCATTCATGGCCAGAGTTTTTTTACCATACTGGCGGGCATGACCGTGCCTCACGACCTCATCGTGCATGCGCAGAATGTCCGTATTGATGGAGTGATTCAGGGTAATTTGATCAGCCTTGCGCAAGACGTGACTATCGATGGCCAGGTTACGGGCGACGTCATCGTGTTTGCCGCCACCTTGCACATTGATCGCGGCGCTAACATCGGCGGCGATGTCGCCGCCTTCGTGCATGAAGTTCGCCTCGCCGGCCAGGTGCATGGCAACTACTTCGGCGGCAATCAGCAGGCGGATATCAGCGGGCAAATCCATGGCAGCGTCCTGACCTGGAATCAACAGCTCAATCTCCAGCCTGACGCGGAAATCGGAGGCAGCCTGATCTCCGGCGGCCAGATCATGGATATCGAGGGGACCGTCCATCAGAATGTCCTGGCGGCATCTCAAACTAGTTTTCTCAATGGCGCCGTGAACGGAAAATTTGAAGTTCGTGGCGGCCATCTGAATGTGGGCTCGGTGGCCAAAGCCGGTGGCCCGGTGATTTTTCACGGTAAATATAAGCCTTCCGTTCAGGCGGGCGCCCAGTTGGCCCAGGGGCTGCATTTTGAGTCGCTGCAGGCGAAGCGGCGTTGGCGCCACGCCCATTTTTATATTTTTCAGGCGCTGATCTGGGCGGCGGCGCTGGTCGCCGGCGCGGTGCTCTGGCTGCTGTTTCCCGGCTTTTTCCGCGCGGTCGAGCGGCAGCAGGAACGAGTGGGAGCCAGCCTGGGTACAGGCGCGGTGCTGCTGATCGCCACGCCCATACTCGCGATTTTTATCGCTATTACGCTAGTCGGTTTGCCGCTGGCCCTGGCGGCCCTGGGGTTATATTTGTTGGCGATTTATCTCGCCACCATCGTTGTCGCCCACTGGCTGGGCAATCTGCTCTTGGGCAAAACCGCCGGTTTTTGGGAATTCCTGCTGCGTCTGGCGGTGGGCTTGCTGATTATTCGCATAGCGTACCAGATTCCCTTCGCCGGCGGCCTCGTCCTGTTGGCAATTTTGGTTTGGGGGCTGGGCCTGCAGGCGCTGGCCGCCTACGAACTGTTGCGCGCTCCGCGCCCGGCGGTTGCGTAAGCGCGAAAATCGGCCGTCAGAGGCTTAAATCACCAATTCAGTTATTGGCTGGGTAAAAAACTCTTCCACCCGGGCGATGACTTCCGCCTCGGCGCGGGCGGTGTAGATGGCCTGGCGCAGCCGGGCGCCGTCGCGGACGCCATGGCTAAACCAGGCGGCGAATTGTTTCATTTTGCCTACAGCGCCCGGCATGCCCGCGCCCGCGAGCTGTTGAAAATAGGCCAGCATCAGCCGGCCGCGCTCCGCCTGTTCCGGCTCGCGATAGGCGCCGGTGCGCCGCCAGGTCTCGATCTGCTGAAAAATCCAGGGATTGCTCGCGGCCGCGCGCCCGATCATGATGCCATCGCAGCCGGTATGAGCCACCAACCGGGCGGCGTCCTCCGGGCAGCGGACATCGCCGTTTCCCCAGACCGGAATCCGCACCGCTTGTTTGACCTCGCCGATCCAATCCCATTGCGCCTGCCCGGCGTAGCCTTGGGCGCGGGTACGGGCGTGCAAAGCCAGCGCATTGACGCCGCTGGCTTCCGCCATCCGGGCCAGCTCGAGGTGCACCAGGCTGCGCTCATCCCAACCGGCGCGGAACTTGACCGTGAGAGGAATCTTTACCGCGGCGCGGAGTGCGGCAAACAGCCGGCCTAGCAGCGGCAAATCGCGCAACAGCCCGGAGCCGCCATTGCACTTGACCACTTTTTTGGCGGGGCAGCCAAGGTTCAGATCCACCGCATCGAAGCCCATGGCCTCCACCACGCGCGCCGCCTCCGACAGCGCCACGGCATCGCTGCCGAAAAGCTGGGCGGCGATGGGATGTTCGTCCGGGGCGAAGCTGAGATACCGGCGCGCCACTTTTTCCGAGCGGATCAGTCCATCGGCCGAGGTGAATTCGGTCATGATCAGCCCGCAGCCGCCGAAGGGCAGCCGCGGCTCGGCAGCGGCGGAATCCGGCGCCGCGGCCAGCTCGGCTACCTGGCGAATGAAGCGCCGGAAAACCGTATCGGTCAGGCCCGACATCGGCGCCAGCAGCGTCGCCGGTTCCAGCCGCAGGCGATGCCCGCCGCAGCGGATTTCGGCCTCCGCCGGTAAGACCGCGGGCGTGGCGCCGGCGGGTGAGCGGTCCAGGGATGCTGGCCAAAGCTTATTCATTGGACGCTATCTGGGAGCCTGGTTTACCGCCCACGCATTTCGAGTCCGGCGCCCGCAAGCGGCTGCTTTCCAGCGTTCAACCTGGAGCTGGAAAACGGAGCCGGCCGCTGCTAGATATCGAGGTTTTTCACGTCGAGCGCGTTGTCTTCGATGAATTTGCGCCGGCTTTCGACATCCTCGCCCATCAGCGTGGTAAAGATCAGCTCCGCCGCGGGAATATCTTCCAGCTTGACCGCCAGCAACGTCCGGCGCTCGGGGTCCATGGTGGTGTCCCAGAGCTGGTCGGCGCGCATTTCGCCCAGGCCCTTATAGCGCTGCACGCTGAACAGTTTTTTGCTTTCTTCGAGAATATAGTTCAGCAGCTCGCGGCCGTCGCGCATTTCCACCGGCTCGCCGCCGCCATTCATCACCAGGAAGGGCGGCTGGTTGAACTCGCGCACCAGCTTCTGCTTGGCCACCGCCTGGCGGAATTCGGGCAAGGAGGCCAATTCCCAATTCACCACGTGCTCGGCATGATGGGCATCGCGGAAACGCAGCTCCCAGAGATTGTGTTCCTCGTCGCGTTCGAGCGCGGGGGCCTCGGCGCCGGGCAGCGCTTTCACTTTCTTCTCCAGCATCGCCAGCTTCTCTTTGTTTTCGAAATCCGCCTTGCGTTCCAGGCCCGCGGCCAGCGCCCATTCCGCCGCGCCGGGATGCCGCAGCCGCTTTTCCACCTTGCTCAAAAACTGAAAATACTCGCTCAAGTTGATCAGGAAGCGGGTGAGCGGCTGCCCTTCCAGCGGCGCCGCGCCTTCCCCGTAACGGACCGAGCGGTCTTCGGTGATGCGTTTCATCATCACCCGCACGTATTCTTTGTCATCTTTGATGTATTGCTCGCTTTTGCCTTTCTTCAGGCGGTAGAGCGGCGGCTGGGCGATATACACATGCCCTTTTTCGATGAGCACCTTCATGTGCCGGAAGAAAAAAGTCAGCAGCAGGGTGCGGATGTGGCTGCCATCCACGTCGGCGTCGGTCATCAGGATGACCTTGCCGTAACGCAGCTTGCTGTAATCCAGGTCTTCGGTGGCGGGGCCGATGCCGGTGCCCAGCGCGGTGATCAGGGCGCGGATTTCCTCGTGCCCGAGCATCTTGTCGTAACGTGCCTTTTCGACATTCAGGATCTTGCCTTTGAGCGGCAGGATGGCCTGATAACGGCGGTCGCGGCCCTGCTTGGCGGTGCCGCCGGCGGATTCGCCTTCGACGATGAAGATTTCGCAGCGCTCCGGATCGCGCTCGCTGCAGTCGGCCAGCTTGCCCGGCAGGCCGCCGGAATCCAGCGCGCCCTTGCGCCGGGTCAGGTCGCGCGCTTTGCGCGCCGCCTCGCGCGCCCGCGCCGCCTCCACCGCCTTGTTGATGATCCGTTTCGCGATGGCGGGATTGTGTTCGAAAAACTCGCCCAGGCGTTCGTTAATGAAGGCTTCGACCTGGCCCTTGATGTCGGAATTCAACTTGCCTTTGGTCTGCCCTTCAAACTGCGGCTGCGGCAGCTTCACCGATACCACCGCCACCAGCCCTTCGCGCACGTCGTCGCCGGTGAGGTTTTCCTTCACGTCCTTAAACAGCCCCAATTGCTGGCCGTAGGCGTTGATGGTGCGGGTGAGCGCCGAGCGGAAGCCGGAAAGATGCGTGCCGCCGTCCACGGTATTGATGTTGTTGGCAAAGCTAAACAGGGTTTCGCTGTAGCTGTCGTTATACTGCAGCGCAATTTCCATTTGCAGCGTGCCGTCCGCGATCGGGCGCGCGCCTTCCATGCTGATCGGGCGGTCGTGCAGCACCTGCTTGCCGCGGTTCAGGTGCCTGACGAACTCGACGATGCCGCCTTCGTACTTGAACTCCTGCTTTTTCTCGCTGCGCTCGTCTTCGAGCGTGATCAGCAGACCCTTGTTCAAAAACGAAAGCTCGCGCAGCCGGTTGGCGAGGGTGTCGTAATTGTATTCGGTGACGTCGAAGATGCCGCCGTCCGGCTTGAAAAGAATTTTCGTGCCCCGGCGCGGGGTCTTGCCGCCGCGCTCCAGCGGGCCTTGCGGAATGCCGCGCGAATACGATTGCATCCAGGTGTAGCCGTCGCGCCAGATTTCCAGGTCGAGCGTTTCCGAAAGCGCGTTGACGCAGCTCACGCCCACGCCGTGCAAGCCGCCGGAAACTTTGTAGCTGGAAGAATCGAATTTGCCGCCGGCGTGCAGCTTGGTCATCACCACTTCCGCGGCGCTGATCTTTTCCCCGTCCAGATCCATGGCATCGACCGGAATGCCGCGGCCGTTGTCCACCACCGTGATCGAGTTGTCGGTATGAATGATGACTTCGATTTTGGTGCAGAATCCGGCCAGGGCCTCGTCCACCGAGTTGTCCACCACCTCGTAGACCAGATGATGCAGTCCCATCTCGCCGGTTGAGCCGATGTACATGGCGGGGCGCTTGCGCACCGCTTCCATCCCGCCCAGCACTTTGATGGAGCGTGCCGTGTAATCGCCGCTGGCGGAGGATTCGAGCTCGGTGTCGATTTCCGGCACTGTTGTTTGAGAGTCGGTTTTCAGGGTCACAATTGCGATTGTCCGCCGCGGCTCAGCTTCGCTAGAGCAAATTTGGCCAGAGTGCGCGCCACAAGCTGCCTCAAACCGGGTCGGGCGCTACCGGCAGCTCAACCTCAAGTATACCATGAGCGGCGCCGCAAGACCAGCCTGCAATCACCTCTAAATTACAGAATCTAAAAGAATTGTTATCCAAGCCCGAGTTGAGATTCGGTCTGCGCCGGCGGCCCTTCAGCTCAAGTTTTTGCGCTCTCGCCGAGGCTGGCTGCGAGAGGTATTTCCGGCTACCTGCCGCGGCTCAACCAGAATGGATCCGGCGGCCGGCAGGCCGAGGGAAATCGGTTCGCGGCGCGCGCGTTGCAATTGCACCGCGCCGGCGGCGATCAGCCGGCTGACGACGGTGACCACGGCGCCCGGAACCAGCTCTACGCGCTCGACGAACTGAAGAAAATTCGGGTCCTGGTCGAGCACGCGGGCAATGCGTTGCGGCGCGCCCAGGGGGCAATTGGCCAAGCTGAGCCGCCGCGGTTCGTGCAGCCGCCCACCGGCGCTCGGAATCGGATCACCATGCGGATCGGCGGTGGGAAAATCCAATAAAGCATCCATGCGTTCCAGCACGCGATCCGAGATGGTGTGCTCCAGCCGCTCCGCTTCATCATCCACTACCGACCAATCCAGTTGCAGCACTTTGACCAGGAACAGCTCCACCAGCCGATGGCGGCGGATAACGTGCAAGGCCAGCTGCTCGCCCGCCGGCGACAGACGCACCCCGGTGCGCGGCGCATAGCGCGCCAAACCGGATTCCGCCAGCGACTTGGCCATGGAGGTCGCAGTGCCGGGCGCCACCCCCATGGCCGCCGCCAGGCTGCCCATGCTCACCATGCCGTTGCCGTTGGCGCGCTGCTGCCGGAACAACTGCTTGAGATAGTTCTCTACCGTGCTGCTGGCCGGCGGAGCGGGTTGGGCGCGCTTAGGCGTGGTCGAAACCATTGGCGAATTGCGGGCACCCTTGACAGGGACTTTCAATCCCCATTATTTTTACTTTGAATCATCAAAATGGCAAGCCGGCAATTTCCGGCGCGGCTTTGGCATCTTTCCGGCCCTCGTTTTCATGAAATCCTCCCTCACTCCCGAACCGGCTTCTCCCCAATCGGTGGTGATTACCCATGAGGACGTCGATCGGGCACACGACCGCGAACGCGTGATGGCGGCGCGGGCGCGCCAGGGCTGGAAACCCCATCTGCAATTGCTGTGGTTGCTGATCGGCCCCGGCATTCTGGTGATGCTGGGCGAAAATGACGGCCCCAGCATGCTGTCGTATGCCACCTCCGGCAGCCGCTACGGCATTGGCTTTTTCCTGCCCTTCACGGTGTTGACCTTTTTGATGGCGGTGGTGGTGCAGGAAATGACCATGCGCCTCGGCGCCGCCACTCATCGCGGCCATGCCGAACTTATTTTTCTCCGCTTCGGCCCTTTTTGGGGCTGGTTTTCTTTGCTCGATCTGGCATTGGGCAATTTCCTGACTTTAATTACCGAATTCATCGCCATCCGCGCCGGCATGAGCTTTTTTGGAGTGCCCGCCTGGGCCGCCATTTTGGTGGCGCTGGGGCTGCTCTATTTGGCTTTAATCACCCATCGCTATTGGACCTGGGAGCGCATGACGCTGGGCGCGGCGCTCTGCAACCTGATCTTTGTTCCAGTCGCGCTGATGACGCACCCGGATTGGCGCGCCATTGGCTCGGCGCTGCTGACCTGGCGGCCCTTGCCCGGCGGCCTGACCCCCTCCACCTTGCTGGTACTGCTGGCCGTGATTGGCGCTACCGTCACCCCCTGGATGCTGTTTTTCCAGCAGAGCGCCACGGTGGATAAGGGACTGACCCGCAAGGATATCCGCATTGGCCGCCTGGATACCCTGCTCGGCGCCATCCTGGCCACCATCGCCGCCGTGGCGACGATCATCGCCACCGCCCCGCTGTTTCATCATCTCAACGCCGCCGATCTGCAAGCGGCCGGGTTTGCCCAGGCGCTGGCGCCCCGCATTGGTCACCTGGGCGCCGCGCTCTTTGCCTTGGGCATTGTCGAAGCCGGCTTGGTGGCTAGTATTACTATTTCCATCTCCTCTGCCTATGCCTTTGGAGAAGTGGCCCGCAGCCCGCACAGTCTCAACCTGCCTTTGCGCGAAGGCCGCCCATTTTATTCCGTGCTGTTGCTCTGCGCCGCCGCCGCCGCCGCCATCGTGCTCATCCCCGGCTTGCCGCTCGTGTATGTGGTGCTGGTGGTCAATGTGATTGCGGTGCTGGCCATGCCGCCGGCGCTGGTGTTTTTATTCTTGCTGGCGAACGATCGCGAATTGATGGGCGACCAGGTCACCCCGCTCTGGGCCAACCTGCTGGCCGCCGGCATTGTGCTCTTCCTGGTCACCGCCGGCGTGCTCTACGGCATCAGTGTGATCGCCCCCGGCCTGCTGCGCGCTTTCGCCCATTAAGGAAGTCGATGATGAATCCGCCGCCCGAATCCGAGCCCGCCAAAGTGCAGCCTTCCACCGAACAAGAGCTGGCGCTGGCCTTGCTGGAACGCGAACAGTTGACCGGCATGCGGCATGCCGTTCCGCCGCGGCGAAAATTAAGCCGCGGCGAAAAGCTGCTTTTTTGGGCGCTGCGCGTGTATGTGCTGTTTATGCTGGCCGTGGTGGCCTATCAAATCATTATTGGACTGCGGCTGGAGCACTGAGCGGCGGGCCGGCTTTCTTCCCTTTTTACCGCTGTTCTATTTCGCTTCCATCGCCTCCCATTCCCGTTCCGACGCCTCCGGCGCCAGCACCCAGAGGGTATAAATGCCCAGCGCGATCCCCAGCGGGCCTAAGCTGAGCGGGAAAAATACGATAGTCAGCACCGCCATCACGATGCCGAAAATACGTCCCCAGTTTTGGCGTTGATATAATCCCCAGGCCACCAGCAGCGAGAGCAAGCCGCCGCTTAAAAAAAGCCAGCCGATAATCGTCATCCATCCCAGCGCGAAACGCGGCATCATGCCCACGCCCATGGTATGCATCCAGACACCGCTGGTCGCCATCGCGCCGAAACCCATGAGGACCAGCGCCGGAAACAGACGCAGCAGGCCCAGCACCAGCCAAAGTACGGCCAGCACGTTGAGATGGCGCAGCACGCGTCCGCGGGGCGGGGTTGAAGGTAAAACGGGGGCGGCTGCGGCTGCGCCGCCCGCCGTGGCGCCCGCGCCGCAGGCGGGACAGAACCCAGCCCCTTCCGGCAAAGGCTTGCCACACCGGTTGCAGTACATGAGGCATTCCTCCTGGCTTTCACTACGCAGGCCGGAACACGAAAGTTCAAAAATCCGTCGTCAATTTATCCCGGCGGTTCGGGAATGTGGTGTGCAACCATATCTTTCACAATGGCGCGGGCGCGCTTAGCGAACCGGCCCTGGGGATCGGTCTTCAGATACAGCTCGAATTCATGCCGGGCGACGGGAAAATGGCGGCCGCGAACCGCCAGGTCCGCCAGCAGGATGTGCAGATTGGGCGGGGTCGCGCCGGCGGTTTCGGCGCGTGCCAGCGCGGCCTGCGCCCGGCGCCAATGCCGGCTGCCGTATTCGGCCCGTCCCAGCTCCCAATACCATTGCCAGGGCCGCGGAGCTGCCGCCGGCTTCGCCGCCGCCGTCTGGGCCGCCGCCGCGCCCACGTGCACATTCGCGGATTGCAGCCGGCGCAAGGCGCGTTTCCAATGGTGGTGATTGTTATCGTAGCGGGCCAGGTTGACGGCGGCAGGAATCAGTGCGGGGTCGAGTTGCAGTGACTTGCGCCAAGCCTGGCGCGCCTGCTTCGGTTTGCGCAATTTAGCGTAGGCTTCGCCCATCAGCTCGTAACCGGGAGCGAAAGCCGGCTCGGCCGCGACCACCGACTGCAGCGCCGGAATCGCCTTTTTAAAGTGGTTTTCCTGCAGCAGCTTCACGGCGCGCAGGTAGCCGGCTTTAGCCTTGGACGCCAGCGAATAGTGGCCCAGGGAAGGCGCCGGGTAAAGCACCGTCCGCCGCGGTTGCAGTATCAGCGTGGCTATCGTCTGGTTCACGCTGGCCAGATCCACATCGGTTTGGGTGGCGCGATAGCCCTGCAAGCTGGCCCGAACCAGGTAATAACCGCTGGGCAGATTGTTGAAGCTAAATTGGCCATTGCTGTTGGAAACCGTCGTGGCGATCAGTTCGCCGCTTTCGGTGCTCAAGCTGATGCTGGCGCCTGCGGCCGCCACCGTTCCCGCCCATACCCGGCCATCCAGAACCCGATTGTTGGTGATGAATTGCGTCAGCAAAACGCCGGCCAGCATCGTGGCCAGACCTTTAAGCCATACGGCATGCATCGGGCTTTCTCCGCTGGCAATAAGTCTGCCCCGGCTTTCAATCAAGTTCAAGCCGGCAAGCGGGGAAATTAATGGACGAAGCGAAGTGGAAAACCGGTCAACTCGGGATGAGCAACGAATCCCTGGACGCCCTCCCGCTTGGCGGATGGCTTCGGGCTTGTCGCAGCGCGGCCCCGCCGCTTATCGCCCCGTTTGACCGTTGGGTTCGGGGATATGGTGAGCGATCATATCCTTCACGATCGCGCGGGCGCGATGGGCAAACTTGCCATGAGGGTCGGCCTTCAAATAAAGCTCGAATTCGTGCCGGGCGGCGGGAAAGTTGTGGCCGCGGACGGCCAGATTCGCCAGCAGAACATGCAGGTTCGCCGGGGTCGCGCCGGCGGCTTCGGCGTGAGCCAGCGCGGCCTGCGCGCGGCGCCAATGCTGGCTGCCATATTCGGCCCGCCCCATTTCCCAATACCACTGCCAGGGCCGCGCCGCGGCCGGCGCTTTCGCCGAAGGCGGACTGACTTTGGCGTACGCCGCCGGCGCGGTCGCAGCGTGCAGCCTTTTTAAAGCCCGTTGCCAACGATGGTGATCGTTATTGTAGCGGGCCAGGCTCACGGCGGAGGGAATCAGCGTGGGATCGAGTTGCAGCGCCTTGCGCCAGGCCCGGCGCGCCTGCTTCCGCTGGTGCAGCCGAGCGTAGGCTTCGCCCATCATCTGGTAGCCGGGCGCGAAAGTCGGCTCGGCCGCCACTACCGACGCCAACGCCGAAAGGGCATGCGAATAGTCGTTTTTTTGGAGCAGCTTCACCGCGCGTTGATAGGCGGACTTGGCCTTGGCGGTCAATGCATAGCGGCCCAGGGAATAATTTGGCGACAAAGAGGCATTGGGCAGCGGCTGCAAGATCAGTGTAGCCTCGCCTTGCGCCTCAAATTGCATATTGAGCGTGCTTTCCGCTGGGCGATAACCCGGCAGGCTGGCGCTCACTACATAATCATGGCCGCTGGTGGTGGGCGCATTGCTGAGACTCATGCTGCTGAAGCTGAAGCGGCCATCGGCATTCGTCACCGTACTGGAGACAAACTGCCCGGTCCCGGAAGACAGCGTGACCGTGGCGCCGCTGGCATTGACCATGCCCGGCGCCAACAAGACCCGGCCGGTTATAGTGTCGGCGTCGCCATAATTTCGTTGGGCCATGCCCGGCCGTGAGGCCAGCAATAGCAGCATGCCGCCGGCTAAGATGATGGGCAGCCTTTTTAGCTGGAATGCGTGCATGGGGCCACCTCCGCAGCCATCAGTCTGCGCCGACTTCCGGACGAGTTCAAGCCGGCGTCCGGCGGATAAGTTGCCGGGCGAAAGCTGGCGGCAGGTTGTGGCTAAAATAAAGGCGCGACGGCCACCGCGCCCAAGCCCACCAAAAAGCAGGCGAACATCCAAAACAGCAGCCGCGTCACGCGCCGGGGAGCGGCGGCAAACTCGCGCCAGATAAAGACTCCCCAGATCGCCGCGATCATGGTGGCGCCCTGGCCAATGGCATAACTGACGGCGGGCCCGATCAGATGGGCATGCGCCGCGACAAAGTTAAAGACCCCGCCGGTCGCCCAGATAAAGCCGCCGCATAACCCGGCCAGATGCGCGCCCGCCCGGCCGTGCCAATATTCCCGCGGCGCAAGGGGCGAGTTGCCATCGAGCGGATAGCGCATGAGCCAACCGTTCGCCGGAAAGGTGCTCAGCAGCACGCCCAGCGAAAACACGAAAGCCACCGCATAGGGACCCAGCCGGCCCGGTCCCAGCATGGACTTCCCCACCAGCGGATAAAACAAGCCCATGAGAATGCCGCAGGCGAGGCTGATCAGGAGGCCGCGGCGGGCCAGCGCCGCCGCAGGCCCGGCGTGGCCGGCGGAAGCCGCGGGCCCGGAGACCATTCCGCTCTCCGCGCCCGCAGCGGCGGAAGCGCGGGGTTGCGCGGCGGCTACGTCGCGGCGGCGGTAAGCGAGCGCATCGAGTACGATCGCAGCCGCAACCAGCGCCACGCCTCCGAACAGCAGCAGGGGATTGCCCTGCGGTTTCAGCAGATAATCCAGCAACACGCCCACCACCAGCGCCAGCCCGATGCCGATCGGAAAAGCTACCGCCAGGCCGGCAATCTCAATCGCCGCCACCAGCAAGAGATTGGCAACGTTGAACAGGGCTCCGCCGGCCAGCGCCCAGAGCCAATGGCTTCGGTCGGCGGAGGCCAGCGCGGGCAGAAAGCTGGCCGGCCCGCTATGGATGCTGCCCAGCGTAAAGCCCCAGAACAACATTCCCAGCACCAGACCCCAGGTGTAATCCCAATAGAGCAATTGGAAACGCCAGCCGCGCGCCAGCTTGACCGTATTGCCCCACGATCCCCAGCACAGCATGCTGGTGATCATGAAAAGCAGCGCGAGCAGATATGTCTGCGGCTGAAACATGGCGGTTCCTCCCGGATGCGCAGGCGCCAACCCCGCGCCTAGCGCAAAAGCGGCTGAGCCGTCATCTTAAAGAAGCGCTGGCCGCCGCGCAAGCTGATCCGCGGCTGGCCGGCGCGGCACGGAGAAAAGCATGGAGGGCATAAAGAAGAAATGAGACACGCGCGCGAAAACGAACCCCATGAAAAGCGAGCGTAAAGTAAATAAATGCCGCTATTTATGGGCAGGCGTTATCTATATTTCACACTGTCTCATTTTCATTGGAAAACGCTCATATTTCCTGAGTTTGTTGTTCATCAATAAGTTATTAGCCAATAAGTTAATTCTTGCGCGCGCTGGCCGCTTTATTTCGCGGCCGATGCCGCCAGACGTTTCGCCATTTGACGCAGCATGCGGCTGGGCGCCTGTTGAGAAATTTGCTGGAGCAGGGCCGGGGCGCGGGGATCGCGGGTGGCGGCAAGAGCTTGAATCAACGCCGCTTCCAGCCGATATGAATGCGCGCTTCGCCAGCGTGCGGCCAGCGGCGGATACGACGCTGGACTTCCCGGACGGCCCAACGCCCGCGCGGCGGCGGAGGCCACCGCCGGGCTGGGATCGGCGTGGAGCGAGCGCGCCAATTGCGCAAACGCCGGCGGCCGCAGGCTGTAGTTGCCCAGCGCGGCAACCGCCGCGGCGCGCACCCGGCTGGATAAACGAACCGCCGCGTGGCCGGCCTGTGCCGGATGCGCTTGCAGCGCCTGCAATAATGCCCGCATAGCCGCCGGCCGGCGCAGCCGCCCCAACGACCGCGCCGCTTCCACGCGCACGCCATAAAAGGCGTCGCCGGTGAGGACTTTTTCCAGGCCCTTCACCACGCCACAGCCGCAATGCCGAGCCTGGCCCAATTGCCGCGCGGCTTGCAGCCGCGCCATCATCACCGGATCTTGATTCGCGGCGGCCAGCCACTGCCGGGGCGATTGCGGAAAATCCACCGACTTCAAAATATAGTCGTGCGGATCGAAATCGACCCAGCGCGGCGCGAAGGCCAGCGGAAAGGTGAAGGTCTGATGCCGGCGCCGGTCCTGCACGATGGCGGTTTGGCGTTGGCCCGCGGCGCCGGCAAACGCCAGCTCGAGGGGCAGGGCAAATACCCGCGCGGTGCGCCACGCCGGTTTTTGCGTTTGCGCGATCTCGACCGTCTCGATTTTGCGTTGCGCGTCATAGCTGGCGCGCGCGCGATAGGCGGGGTAGCCGGCGCCATAAACCCACTGATCGAAAAAGCGGCGCGGGTTGCGGCCGGTGCTGCGGCGCAGGGCGTTGATCAGGTCGTGGGTATCGGCATTGCGCGCCCGGTAACGCTGCAGATAGGCGCTGAAGGCGCGAAATAAAGGCTCGCGCGGCGAGGCCAAGGCCGGTTCGCGGCCGCCGTCGAGCGTCATGCGAAGCATATCCAGCACCGCCGCGCCTTTCTCGTAAGTCGTGCGGTCGAGGATGCCCCAGGGATGGGTGTAATGGCGGTCCACGATGGGACGGCGGTAGCGCCGATCTTCGGCGCGGGCGGCGTGCTGATCCAGCCAAATCTGGTAGCGATAGGCGTGCGGCCCGCCATGATGGCCGGCGTAGAGCGCGGCGCCAAAAGTGGCGAAGCCCTCGCTCAGCCAGGCATTGGCCCAACTGCGCTCGGTTACCAGGTCGCCAAACCACTGGTGCGCCAACTCGTGCGCAACCAGGCCAATTGACGATTCATCCGGCTCGCCGGCGGCGGAATGCAGGGTCAAATCGGTCAGGGTGGTGGCGCTGATGTTTTCCAGACCGCCGGGAAAATCATGTGCCGCCACCTGGGCATACTTGGCATACGGGTAGTCGAGGCCGAAGACGCGGCTGTAGAAGCCGATCATATCCGGCGTCAAACCAAACGAACGGCTGGCGCGGGCGAGGCTGACGCCATACGGCACATAAGCATCCACCGGCAAGCGGCCTAAATGCTGCCGCAGTTCCGTCCACTGCCCGGCGGCAATCGAGATCAGGTAGGAACTGTGCGGGACCGGTTCGCTCCAGTCGTAGGTCGCCAGGCCGGCGCCGCGGGTGACCCGCAGGAGCTTGCCATTCGAGACTACCGATTGGCCGGCGGGCACGGTGATGATGGTTTCGCTCGCCGCCTTGTCGTTGGGGTAATCCCAGCAGGGAAACCAATAATGGTTGTTTTCCGGCCAGCCGTAGGACCAGACCTGGACGGGACGATGGGGCGAGCGGGCGCTGGGCGCCAGAAAGGTCAAGCCGCGCTGGGGAGTAGCGTGATAGGCGATGCGCACGCGCAAGCTCTCGCCGCGCCGGAAGGCGCGCGGCAGCGTCACCCATAACTTCGATTGGGCGGTGTTGCCGATATCGGTGCCGGCGGCGCGGCGGCCCGCGCCGCGAGCAGGAGCCTGCCGGGCGGGGGCGCCAGCCGCGGGATTGGCGGGGCCGGTGAGCCCAAAACGTAAGTTTTGCGGGCCGGCCGGCGAGAGCAGGCGCACCGATTCGATAATCAGGCCGGCGCTATCCAGGGCAAAGCGGTGGAAATTCCCGGCCAGCGGGCGCAGCGTGATGGTGACGGCGCCGGCGATGGCCCGCCGCCGCTCATGCAGCCGAAGCCGGATGCGGTAGGCGACGACATGATAGCGGCGGCGAGGCGCATATTGCGTTACCCGCGGGTTGCCGAACGGCTGCCGCTTGGGCGGCTGGCCCGGCAAAAGGGCAATAAAAATGAGAGGAAGAAACCAGCGCAATTGCCGCAGGGTGCAAGGTCGGGGAGGTCGCATGGCCTGGCCGCATTGTCGCACACGGAGGCTGGCTTCGATAGGCAGTTACATTTATGGAACGATGGAAAAGCCGAAAGCGCTTTCACCGATGATGGCGAATGGCTGCCCTGAACTGCCCTCCGGCTCGGCCGTCGGCGCTTAGCGAGCCAGCTTGCCAAACAAGGCTTTGCCCAGCCGTTTATTCATTGCTTGCGGCCGCTTGGGATGTTCCGTGCAATGGTGTTCTTCAAATTCCAGTTTGATCTGCCCGATGGTGCTTCCGCCAGCCCCGGCCAGCTTGCTCCAGCGACAGGCCGAGCATCGCCAGGCCACAATGCTGCCCATGACGTCCACAACCGCATCGATCTCGCGTTCAGACGGGAATTTGCGCGGCATCTCCTGTTTACTCCTTCCGAATTTGGACGAATGACCGCGCGCGCAAGTTTCGCCGCCGGGTATTTATATAAAGGCTGCTTTCATACATTCCCTGGTCGCCGCGCGATGAGCGTGCAAAAGCGTTTCACGGTCTCGCGCGGCGCCGGGAAAATGGAAAGCTCAAAATGCTCCTGCTTCCACCCTGGAAAAAATTCGGGCAGCTCCCGCGGGCCGAATAAATAAAAGCCGTCCGGCTGGAACATATCCAGGAAGGTCGTCCCTTCAATCAGCACGTTCAGGACCGCCCGGCCGCCGGGGCGCACCAGTTCGGCGATGGCGGCCGCCGCGGCCCGGGCCAGCTCGCGCGGCAAAAACATCAGCAGCCCGATGGCGGCGACGGCGTCATAACGCTCGCCGGCGGCGAGCAGGAATTCCAGCCGTTGCAGGTTGGCCTGGCGGGCCACGATCGGCAACTGTTCCCGGCGGGCGCAGCGTTCGAGGTGAGCGATGGCCTGCGGGCTGGCGTCGAGCGCGGTCACGCGGCAGCCTTGTTTCGCCGCCGCCCGCGCCAGATTGCCCAACCCGCAGCCAAGATCGAGCACCTCGCCGGATAAAAAGGGCAATGCCGTCCGCTCAAATGGATTCAGGGCGAAATCGCCGGCGGCGATCTGGCGCGCAAACTGCCGATCGAAAAATTCCATCGCGCGGTTGCGCGCGGGGCCGCCGGTTGCGGCCGGCGCTTTTCCGCGCGATTTCGGCGCCGCTTTTTTCATGGCCGGCTTTTATCATGTGCAAACCGGCGGCCCGCCGCAAGCGGAATGATTCGGGGGTAAGCGGCGCGGCCCGGCGTTTTAGGTGAGCACGCGGTCGAGCAACTGGCCAACGGCGCGGAAGCCTTCCATGATCGCGGTTTTGTGATCGGGCGCGCCGGAAAGGTCGGTATTGGCAAAGGCGATGCGGCCAAAGGGGGCGCGGCGGAGGATTTCGCGCGGCGCCGGCTCGCCATCCTTGCCGAAAAAGAAGCCGGGCTGCGGGTTGAGGTAGGCATGTCCCCAGCGGTTGAGGATGATGCCGGCAATGTCGCGCCGGGCGTCAAAGCTGGTCAGCGGCTCGTGCGGGCGGGGAGTGGGTTTACGCCGGGCCATCGGTTTTGCGGGAAATTATATAGGAAATTAGAATGGCGCGTCGTGAAGGCTTCGCCGCGGCGGGAATCTACTATGGGGAATAGAATCAAGTCAATGAAGCCCAAAAACACGATCTGCCTCTGGTTTGACCAGGATGCGCTGGATGCGGCGCGTTTCTACGCCTCGACTTTTCCGGACAGCGAAGTAACCGCTGTCCATAAGGCGCCGGCTGATTACCCCGGCGGCAAGGCGGGCGAGGTTTTGACGGTGGAGTTCACCGTCGTCGGCATCCCCTGCCTCGGCCTGAACGGCGGCCCGGAGTTCAAGCCCAGCGAGGCGTTCTCGTTCCAGATCGCCACCGACGATCAGGCGGAGACGGACCGCTACTGGAATACGATTGTCGGCAATGGCGGGCAGGAAAGCGCGTGCGGTTGGTGCAAGGACCGCTGGGGGCTCTCCTGGCAAATCACGCCACGCGCGCTGACCGAGGCGCTGGGGAGAGGCGGGGCCGAGGCAAAACGCGCGTTTGAGGCGATGATGCCGATGAAAAAAATCGATATCGCAACCATCGAAGCGGCGCGGCGCGGCTGAGGATGGCGCGCCCTGAGAGATTCGAACTCCCGACCTTCTGGTTCGTAGCCAGACGCTCTATCCAGCTGAGCTAAGGGCGCGCAAGCGGCGGCCAATCCGTCAAGAATTTTATTATACCTTCTCGTCCGGCTGGTGCGTGATGGTGGCAGTTTGATGAAAAGAAAATAGAGTGGGAACCATGCGAATAGTCCTGCCGCGCGATATGCTATGCGCATTGGGGTAGATTATGGAAGGATTGGATCGCATTATGCAAACACCGGTAACGATGGGCGGCAAAGCCTGTATTTGCGGCATGCGGGTAACTGTCGGCATGATCGTCGGCCAGATTGGCGCCGGACGCAGTATTGAGGAAATTCTTGCGGATTATCCCTACCTTGACCGCGAAGACGTATTGCAGGCGTTACGCTATGCCGCTTGGAGAGCTGAAGACCGCGAAATCACGCTGCCCAATGGATGAAGATTCTGATTGATATGAATCTTTCATTACGTTGGAAGTAAATCAATTTTCAAATATTTGATCTAATTGATCTTCATATGTTTCAACTGGTCGTCTTCTGATTCCGATTCCTTTTTCAATCATTATACTTACAATCTGTCTTCCATCAAATAATATTATTGATGCTGCACCGGCTTTAATGGATTCATCTTGAGCAGCTTTTGAGAATGTAGATGTGGTAAAAAAATAACCTTGCTCATATTGTCCTTGGATTGCGCCACGGAATTTTTGTATTTCTTGGGAGCCTACTTGATTTTGCCATCTTTTACATTGAAACGCTGCCTTAATAGAGGCCAATCCCACTTTCAAATGTCCATATCCATCTATACCACCATCACTTGGCCTACCAGTTACAGTTATATTTTGAAACCCATATCCTTTTAAAAGTGCAGCAGCAAAATGTTCAAATCTTTCTGGGGTTAAATCATGGAGCTTATTCAATAGCAATTGTTTAAAAGATTCTAGATATGCTTCCGAAATATCCTCCAAATTTAAATCACCATTTGTTTCAGGTAGATTTGGCTGAGGGTTTGATTGTGGATTTGCATTAGAAATCGACGGAGAGCTGGGCTCAGGAATAGGTGTAGCATTTACACGAAGACGTCTTTTACCCTTTTCAGTTATTTGCCAAACCCCCCATTTTGGGCTGGATATTTCTTCTCGTCTAATAAGAGTTTGCCTTACCCATTGAATACGGTTTATCCATTTATTTCCACCACTTTGAAGAGGTTCATTTAAATCCTCATCCGTAATATTCGGGAAATACTTTCTCATTTCAGGATAAACCTTGTTGGCCTCAACAGGTTCCCCGAAATCTGCTAATACTTTTAATAATGGTATTTCCATCTTATGCTGAGGTGGCATCATAGTATTTTCTCCGCCTTAACCCGGAAAATTCACGAATTTTGGAGACAGGGAAATCTTCTTGATGGTAAAACCTGTTTGGAAATAGGTTTAAACCAAAAAAGGCTTTCATATGGGTCACAATACCACGACACAGTGTCTTTGTTTCCCGATATTTTCTACAAACCGATTATTGTGCAATTTGACCATCGGCATGGCAGTTCCGATGGCGGGGCTCTATTGCTGAAAGCTGCCGATCATCGACTGCGATTGACTGAAACGCTGTTGCAATGTATGTCCGATAACCCGGTGGTGGACCTCAATCACGCCATCGTCGTGGCTATGGTGCACGGGCAGGAGCAGGGTTTGGAGCGGCTCGACAGCTCGATGCGGACCCGCGCATGATCGGTCACCATCGCTTGAGCGCGATGCTTACCCACCTGCTGGAAATGGTGGATCAGCCGGGTGCCAATATCAGTTGGCAGCCAGTTTGGCGACCAGCCTGCCGGTACGGCAGTATTTGATTTTGCAGGTGGCGCGATTGGAACGTGCCCTGCCAGCGTCGCGGAATTTAATCCTCAGGCTGCGCCGGCTGCATGGTGTGTGCCGTCCGCGGGGCGCGGGCCGGTTGCGCGGGCGGGGCGACGGCGGTCAAGTAGCGCCGTTCTTCCTCTGGAGTGATCACCCTGTCACGGTGATATTCTCTCGGCAGCATGCGGATGATGGGCAGGGATTTAGGCGTCTTGCCCCATTTCGAGAATCTGCCGCCGGCTCCGGCCACACATGGGTTATCCTGCCGCGTCGTTTCGTAAATCATCCGGCTCTGCCAAAATAATTATACCGGTAGATGCCCTTCTTGCCGCGTTTGTAGATCATTGGCCGTTCCAGTGGCGGATTATCTTGCCATAATACAAAACAGTCAAATCACTGAATAAGGTTATCATTGTATGATAACCTTTAATTGCCTGGCCCTGATCCCCAAAGGGGAACGTGAGGAGCGGTCAAAGTGCTGGGAACAGCCAATTTGGCGGCCGAGGAGGTGAATTTAGCATGAGGAAACAAAATGTACGCACACCCTCTTTCATTGCTCGAATTGGATGGGACGATTCTCGTAGTTGATACAGAGGGAAATCATTGGGTGCAGTTTAAATTCAAGCCCGTTCAAATTTCGTCTCAGAAACCTCATGGCCTGGATTATTCAATTACCCTGCATGGACCGGATGGCCAGCGATTGGCCGGTTTCGATAACGCCCATCGCGTGAAAGGCCAAAAAGGCGATGCTCAAGATCATTTCCATCGCTTGCAAACGATCAAACGGTATGAATTTCAAAATGCGGCAAAGCTGATCGAGGATTTCTGGAATCTGGTGGATTCAGTTCTGCGCGAACGGGGCGTATTTCAATGAAAACTTTGCGAGTCGGCATCGCCAATTATGCGGAAATGAAGGCGCGAACCCTGGCTATTGCGCGCGGGCAGAGGCGAGTAGCCAAAAACGAGCCGAAGATTTGGTTCGCATCAATCGAATCGTTTGCGAAAGTGCTTTCTGCCGGCAATCGCGACTTGTTGAAAGTGATTGCCGAGCACTCGCCAAAATCCTTGGATGAGCTGGCTCGCTTGACAGGCAGGGCGAAATCCAACCTTTCCCGCACCTTAAAAACGATGGAAGGATACGGCTTATTGCAATTGGAACGCGGTCCTCGTGGACGTATAAAACCAACTGTGCAACATAAAAAAGTAGAATTAGAACTGCCACTAATGCGAAAAATACTGGACACCAAAGGAAAAGGAACGCCAAAAAAAGCAATATGAAATCTTAGAGTTAATGGGCGATGATGATTAACTGGAAAATCAATCGATTTCCGCGGCTTCATTCCGCCGGCGGCGTATTTCTCGCCCGCGGGGCGCGGGCCGGTTGCGCGGGCGGGAGGCGGCGCGCCAGGGCGCCGGCCAGCCGGCGGGCGGCGCGCGCCTGCGGCGGCGAGGCTGGCAGTTCCAGCCCGGTCACCGAGCCGGTGATATCCAACTGGCGCGTGGGCGGAGGCCAGCGATGCGCCAGCCGCACATGCCCGGCATAGCTTAATAAGTAGGACGGTTTCGCCGCATCGCGGGCGGCGCGGCCGGCCCAGGCATAGGCGCGCGCCAGATCGCGCGGAACTCCCCAGCCGCCGGCGTAAAGCCCGGCGAGCAGGTATTCGGCCGCCGCATAACCCTGTTGTGCGGCTTGCCGGGCCCAATGCGCCGCCGCCGCAAAATCTGCTGCCGTGGCGCGGCGATAGCGCTCCATCGCCAATTGAAATTCCGCCCGCGGATCGCCGCGCAACGCCCGCCGCTGGGTCCGCGCCGTGGCTGGCGCGGCCGCGAACTCGGCCAGCAAAGCGTTCTGGAATTCCGGCGGCCAGGGCGCTTGCGCGGTCGTTATAGTCGATGCCGATTTTGCCGGCGCCATTTCCGCGGAATGGCTTTGGAAACTCGCGGCGGCAGCCGGCCGGGAAGTTTTCGCCGGGCCGGCGGCGGCCTGGCTCCAGGCTGGATGCGAGGCAGCCCAAACCAGAAAAACGGCGGATGGAACAACCAGGATGGCTCGCGTTTTTGCCAATCGAGCCGACGCTCCCGCCAAGGCTCCGCGCGACATGGTGCGACGAGTATAATCCCGAATGGCGGAAATGGAATCCCTGTCTGAAAAGAATTTTTAATCGCTTTTAAGTTCAACTGCGGCGCGGCTGGCCTCGCCCGCGCGCTCGAAAACCCAAACCCGAGCGAAGCCTTCCTGGCGCAAACCGGCGAGGGATTGGCGCAGCGCCTCCGCCTGGCGATGGATCACGTCTTCCGGCACCACCCGTCCGCGGCGGCGGTTGCGGGCCCGGCAAAGGCTTTCGTCCAGATTGAAGACGATGGCGACCGGGGGCGCGCCCAGTTCTTTCGCCAGCTCCAGCAGCGGCCGGCGGGCGCGGCGGCGCACGCTGGTTGCGTCCACTACGGTCAGCCGGCGATGGGCCAGCCGCATGCGCGCGGCTTGGTCGAGCAGCTTAAAGGCGTCGGCGCTGGCGGCTTGATTGTCCTCATCGTCGCCCACCATGGCGCGGAAGGCGTCGGAGGAAAGGATGGAAGTCGCCGGAAAATGCCGCCGCGCAAAACTGGATTTCCCCGCGCCCGCCGCGCCGATCAAAACCACCAGCGCGCCGGAGGGGATGACGATGCGCGGCGCGGGCATGGGAACAGTGTAAAGCGCCCCGCGCCGGCGGGCATGCGATGGCGATTTGAGCCGCGCGCGCCGCCGCCGTAAAAGGAAAACTCCGCGCAGGGAGCGACCCCGCGCGGAGTTTCTCCCTTCCCTATGTGCGAACGACGTCTCGTTCGCGAGTACCGCGGCGCGGGCGGCGAATCGCTCGGCCCACACACACTGGAACCGCGGCGCGAGCCTGGCGCCAGGCCCGCGCACGCGGCGGGAAGGAAACTGTGCCCAGCCGGAACTGGCCGGCCTGGCGAAACTGTGGCCCAGCCGGAACTGGCCGGCTGGCGAGAGGCTAACCGCCGTCTATTTTCAGGGCGGTTGGCTGAATGCCGCCTTGCAAAATCGTTAACCGCCGAGCCGGAAAACAAGGCGGCCGGGCCGCCTTACTTTCCGGAAATCGCGCCCGGCCAAGCCGGGACGCGAGGGTGAATTACAGAATCCAGGAAAGCGCCAGCATGGATTCTTTTTTGCGCGTGCTATCGCGCAAGTCGCGGCGCGCTTCGCCATCGGCCTTGCGCAACGCGGATTTCGCGTTCGCCGCCGGACGCAGCGTATGAATGGCCTTGCCCAGGCTCATGCTGGGCGGCCCCAGCATTTTGTCCTTCAATGCCAGAAACGGGATGCCGAGATTATGCGAGACGTGAACCGCGGCGATGAACTGGCCCAGGTTGCGGAACCCGGCGGCGGCGGTTTGCACGTTCATGCCCGCCGGCAGCAGCGACGCCAGCCGGCTGGAGAGCTGATTGTTGTGGGCTAAAATTTGCGCGGCGGTTTTTCCGTGCGCCCGCATCATGGTGTCGGGATTGAATTGCTTGTGCCCGAAGCGCGGCGTGGAATGACCGGGCTCCATGCCCATGTGACCCATGCCAGGCCCCATCCCCGGACGACCCCCATGTTGCGCTAAAACCGGCGAAGCCAATGCCACGGCTAGCCCCGCCAAGACCCCCCATTTCCAATTTCCCGGAATATGCATAAAAACTCCTTCGTACTGCCGACTTGTTACATTCAAATGCAGGTGAATAGCCAAAAACAATCTACTTAAGGATCAATTACTTAGCTACACATTCCACTACGTTTCAGCATGAAATTCGTAGCCGGTTGGGAAATATGGAACCGGATTGGTTAACACTAACCCCGCTTCGCTGGCCTCATCCATCTCCCGATCCGGTCGCCCAAAAAACCGCCCACGGCGACATCGCCGGAAAATGCTCGCTTAGCGCCGGCGGAACAGGCGCAACGGGATTGCCGCCGCCAGCCGGGCGTAGCCGGATGGATTGAAATGCAGATGATCGCCATGATCGTCGGCCGGCAGCAGGCGGAAAGGATGCCGCGGATCACGCGCCACCGCCGCGAAATCGATTACGGCGTCAAAGCTGCCGCTCGAACGGATCCAATGATTGACCTGCCGCCAGTCGGCGCGATGCGCGGGCGAATCGTAAAACGAGCCGCCCAAAGGCGTGATGGTCATGCCGTAAATCAGCAGATGATGCGCGTGGGCTTGCGCGATCAGCCTTCGGTCGGCGGCGATCAGCGCCTGCGCCACCGAATGCTGCGAGGTGCCGATATCATTGACGCCCTCAAACAGCAACACCCAGCGCGCGCCGGCCGCCTCGAGCGCGTCATGGCCAAAGCGCGCCACCCCGGCCGGTCCGAGGCACTTGCGCAGGATGCAGTTGCCGCCGATGCCGGCATTCAAGACCGCAATGCGGCGCGTGGCGGCCTGGGCCGCCAGCCGGCGCGCCAGGTCGTCGGGCCAGCGGTCGTTGCCATCGGTAGTGGTGCCGTAGCCGTCGGTAATCGAGTCGCCGAAAGCGATCACGGCGGACGCCGGACGCCGCGTCTCGATATCCACGCCGTCGAGAATGTACCAGTGCACCGTGGTTGCCGGGTTGGGCAGGGTGGCGGCGGAAACATAATCGCCGGGCTGGAGAAAAGTCGTAGTGCGCGAGCCCGGATGCCCGGTGATATGCGACGGCGCGGCGCCCAGCTCGAGCGTGATGGTCAGCTCCGAGAGCGGCCGCAGCCGGAACCGCAGCGGGTCCGAAACGATTTCTTCTCCGCGAGCAATCGTGATCGCCTTGCGTCCATGAAAGCTCAAGCTGCGCCGCGTCGAGCGGCAGATGGCGCCGGGACCGGCCGGCAGCGCCACTTGCGCCGCGCGGATTTCGAGCGGTCCGTCGCCGTAAGCGTTGGAGAAATGCACGCGCATGCGCCGGCCGCCCAGGGTGACTTTAATCGTCTGGCGCAGCGTGGAGTGCGGCAAGCCGGGCGCCGGCGGCATGTTCCGCGGCTCAACCCGTTGCGGCGAGGCCGCCCAGGTTCCCACCCAGTGCCGCGCGGCTCGCGGCGGCGTTAAAAACGCCATCAGCAGGGCGAAGGCATAAATCATCGGCACGCTCCAAAATAAGAATTAACCCAATGAATAAATGTACAAACTGAAATTAAAAACCAATCTATTCAACCTTTTATTTACCGCGCCTTACATACTCCCGCTCGATGTTTCATAAGGTGCCACCATCAGCAAAGCAAATGTAAACAAAGGGCTTATTTTTTGCTCTGGATTGATGATTGGCGGGAAATCCGTGTGTAACTCATTGTAGGTGTTGAGGTTAGCTTGAAGATGGCGGCAAGATGGCGGCAAAAATAATTTGCCGCCATGCGTAAATTGCTGATCAGCAATGGATTAAATGGCCGATGGCGGCAATGCAAGCAAAGTTGCAGCGGCTTTTTTTATGGCCTGCGGGCGGCCATTACTCCATCCATTTTTGCCGCCTCGATGCGCAGCGTCACAATGGCGTGCGGCTTGATTTGCAGCTCGAGCGAGTGGCCGCTGACCGCCAGCGGCGCTTGATTGACCTCGACGGCGTTGTCGATCCAGGCCCGCTTCAGCAGAAAACGCGGAAACGTCAGCTTGACCTCGGCCGCGCGCCCGCCGACTTCCACCAGCCGCAGAATCGTATCCGTCACGGCGGAGTGGCTATTCGCCGCGGCGGGTGTGCCGCGTTCGCGGTGAAGCGCCGCTTTCCAATCTTCGACCACGACATTGCGCGCGCTGACCTGAAGAAAGCTTTGCGGCGTGGGCGGCAGCGGGCGCGGCGGGTTGCCGTTTTTATCGTTGCCGATGATCTGCTCGTGCTCGAGCGGCGTCATCGCCGCGCGCCCCATGCGGGCCAGGCGTACGGGCGAGAGCCGGCGGCCGCTGGTGAGCCGATAGCGGAAGGTATAGCGCCCGCCCTGCACCCGAAAATAATTGGTGTGCCAGTAATTGTTCAAAGCGTAGGAAAAGATCGTGGCGCTCGGCGGATGGAAGCGCCGCGGCCAGGCGCCGCGGTTGATATCGCCCAGCGAGACCAGCGGCGCATCCAGCGGCGTCAGCCCCGCCGCGAAGCGCTTGCCCGCGACCCGCACCCAATGCCGCACCGTGAACCACTCCAGGCTGCCGCCCAGGAGCGTGTCGCGCGCCGGATTCACCCAGCCGTTCTGGATTTCGTAATCGAAGCGCGGATGCCGGATGGCGAAGGGAAAAGCGAAGTAGATCGCCTCTTTATGGCGCGTCGGCTGCTTTTCGATGTGGTTGATGAATTCGATCTGCTTGCGCCGGTTGAATAAAATCACTTCCGACCGTATGCGCGGCGCATCCTGCCCGCTGGTTTCATAACTCAGTATCGTGCCCCAATCGGTGCGGCGTATGCCGGTGACCCGGCCCGGGCGCGATGGATGAATGGTCAACTGCGCCGGCGGGCGCGTAAAATCCAGGTAAACGATGCGCGAGCCTTCGCCGCCGCTAACGTACAAGTATTGGTTGGCGCGGTAGGGCCCATGCTGCCGGATCAACTCTTGCCCGAGTTGCTTGTCGTAAATGCCGGCAATCGCTCCGGCCGCGGGGTCGAAGCGCACGCGGTAAAACCGGTTCTCGATGGTGTTGGCAAGCGGGAGCGCGGCGGGCGGCTGGCTTGCCGCGCCGGTGGCCGCCGGGGCGCGGACGATGCGGTAGCAGGCGTAGCCGAGCGCGGGCACATCGCGCGCCAGAAAGCGCACGTGCCGGTAGCCGCTGCCCTGGCGCAGCACTTCCAGCGGCACGGGCTGGCCGCCGGCGGCGTTGACCAGGCCATCGCCGTCATCCAGATCGGTTGAGACCAGGCCGCTGCGCTGCCAGCTCAGCGGATTGAAAACCACCAGCGCCGGCGCGGGCAGATGAATTTGATCGGCCAACTGGCTGAGCGCCTGCTCGTCGATGGCGCGAATTTCGCGCCGCGACCGCCGCACATAGCCGATTTTGCTTTGCCTCTGGCGGCGCGACTCGTCGCTGCGCGGGCGGGAGTAGCTGTCCCAGGAAGCATAAGTATGCTCGGCGTAGAGGATCAGGTTTTGCCACATCCGGCGCAGCTCGCCGCGCTCGCCCGCCACCGCGGGCGTCAGCAGCGCGCCCAGGGTGGAAAGCTTTTCCGCCGAGAGCGCGCGTTCCTGATCGGCGCGGTCGGTGGCGGTGTCGCGGGCATCGGCGCCGGCTCCGTCTTCCCAGTACGGGCCGAAATCGCCGCGCACCACCGGCAGCCGCGCCCCCCAATGGCGGTCGACGTAGCGGAAATAATCGGGAAAGGTCGCCAGCTCGATTCGCGGCCAGGCATATTGCCGGTTCCATTGCCGCGCAAAGGCGGTGTCGCCCCGCACCAGCGCGGTGTTTTCCACCTGCGAGCCGAACAGCAGCGCCGCGTCGGGCAGGTAGCCGGGATGGCGATAGGTCGAGAGAAACAGCGGCAGCGATTGGCGGCAAGCGGCGGCCTGCGCCGGCAATTGGCAAACCGCGCTGAATTGAAAATACTGCCGCGCATACGACATCAGCACCCGGCTGCCGTCCGGGCCTTCCCACCAGAAGGGCGAGCGCTCGTTCCACCGTCCCCACAGCAGCACCGGCGCGCGGTCGTTATTGCTGGCGGCGGCGAAATAGCGGATGCCCAGCGCGTGCAGGATGGTGGCATACGACCAGCTATAGCTGGGCACGTCGGTGATGTTGGCGTAGTCGTAGGGCACGCCGGAGCGGAGGTGCAGCCGCCAGCTATAGAAATTCGAGCGGATCAGCTCTTCCAGGCTGGCATAACCGGTCAGCAGGTTGGCATATTGCGCGGGCACGCCGATTTGGCCCGCCCTCGTCAGGCGCAGCAATTCGCGTCCTGCCGCGGGCGTGCGCGTGGCCAGATAATGCTCGATTACCCAGGAGCCATCCACCGTCCAGCGCATATGCGGATGCCGCGGCATGCGGCGCAAAAGCGTATCCAGATTGCGGCTTTGCACCTCGGCTACTTTGCCGCGGTAATCGGTGTAGCCGACATCCAGGTGCGCGTGCGGCACCACGAACAGCCGCCAGCGCCGCCGCGGATGCAGCGTGAATTGCCGGCGATAGCTCCGGCCATCGGCGCGTAGCTCCAGCGTGGCGGGCGCGGGCGCGGAAAGCGCCCGAACGGCAAAAGTAATTTGCTGCTGGCCAAAATCGTATTGCGGCGAGAGCGCCGCGGTGTAGTGATGTCCGGCGAGGCTGAGTTGCAGCAGGCCATGGCGTACGCGCCGCGTTAGCGTGACCGTGGCGCGCACCCGCTCCAGCAGGCGCCGGCGGCGGCGAATGTAAAAAATCGTGGGCTCCAGCCGCAGCCGGGGCGCGGCCGCGCCCGGGGGCAGGGCGCTGAGGCGCAGCGCGTCGTAATCCAGCCAGGAATCCCCCGGCCCATCCCGCGGATCGTCCACCGCGGTCAGCGCCAGGCGGTTCTCGCCCGCCTTCAACGCCGCCGCCGGCAGCCGCGCCCGCAGCGTGCCGCCGCTGTAGATGGCGTTATCGAACCCGGGATTTTTAGGCGAGTAGAGTGGATGCCGGCGCAGCCGGAACAAGCCGCGCCGGCCGTTGATGGAGATTTCCAGGCGCGGCACGCGCGGATGCGCGCAGACGAAAGCGATGGTCAGGCGATAATCGCCGCGCGGCCGCGAGGGCAGCCGAAACAGGATGATATAGGGGTGCGGCCGCTTCCCGGTCGCCGGATTTTCCGAGCCCGGCTGCCATGCCGGCCAGGCGCTCACCGGACTTTGCCCGACTATAAACGCCGGCTGCGGCCCCGGCCCCCATGCCGGATCGTAATTGAAGCCCTTCGAGGATTGATCGAAGGCGCCAATCTGCCATACCTTGCGCGCCGGCGCTTGCGCGGCGCCCTGCGCCGCCCAGGTGGCAATGCTTACTGCGGCCAACAGGATGCGGGCAATCCGGAGTTTCATCACCCGCACAGTGTAGAGATTTCCACTCACAATTTCCATTGCCTCCGGAGAGGCGCCGGCATCGAGCGGCGGCAGCGCCTAAAAATAAAAGCGGCCGAGCCGCGCCGGCAATAGCCAAAGCATGGCCAGCAGGCGAATTCAATCGCTAGCGCATTGCGGCGAAAGCCATATCGCGCCGGCCGCATTTTTTATGACCCCGGTCATAAGCGCGGAGAGGCGAGGCTGAGCATACTAAGCGGCAGGGAGAAGTCTTTATGGCATATGTTATCGCCGAGCCCTGCATAGGGGTGAAAGACACCGCTTGCGTGGATGCCTGTCCGGTGGATTGCATTCATCCGGGCAAGCATGAAGCCGAATTCGGCGAAGCGGCGCAGTTGTATATCAACCCGCTGGAATGTATCGATTGCGGCGCCTGCGTGCCGGTCTGTCCGGTGGCCGCAATCTTCGCGCAAGACGATCTGCCGGAGAAGTGGGCGAAGTTCGCCGCCAGCAACGCCGGGCATTACGCCGCCGAGGCGAAGTAAACAACAGAGGAGAACAGCATGACGCAAACACTCGATGTCCGCACTGTCGCGCCGCGGGAACGCCATCCGCTGATCTTTCACACTTTCGAACAACTGACGCCGGCGGAAGCGTTCGTGCTGGTCAACGATCACGATCCTAAGCCGCTTTATTATCAGTTCCAGGCGGAGCAAGCCGGCGCGTTCAGTTGGGAATATCTGGAAAACGGCCCGGAGGTGTGGCGGGTGAAGATCGGAAAAGTGTAGAAGGGGATAAAGCCAGGCAAGGGGGAAGCGCCGCCATCGCCTTTGAGGCAATCTATTGCGTTCCGGTGAGCCGGCTCTTTGCAGGGCTGCGCCGGCAGGGTGGAAACCGGCCGCCGCGAGCGTGCGGGCCAGCTCGCCAGGCGGCAAGAGCGCCGAAAGCACCGCGCCGGACGGCAATGCGCGCTAACAGGGGGCGGGCATAAACACATTGCCAAAAGCTACGGCCATCACTCCCAACCGAAAAGCCAAGGTTAACCTGCGTCCGCTGGCGGCGGCAGCGGGCGGGCTGGCAATCGCGGCGCTGGTTTTCGGACTGTGGGCGGCGATGCAACGGCTGGGGGTGCGGCTCGAGCCGCGGCGGCCTGACCTGACGCTGGCGCACGGTCCGTTGATGGCGTGCGGTTTTTTGGGCGCGCTGATCGCGCTGGAGCGGGCCGTCGCCTGCGGCGCGCGCTGGACGTTTGCGGCGCCGCTGCTGCTGGCCGCGGGCGCGCTGGCGCTAGTGCCGGATTGGGCGCGGCTGGCGGGCGGGCTGATGATCGCCGGCAGCCTGGCGCTGGTGGGCGCCTATGGGGTGATTTTGCGCCGCCGCGCCGCCGCCGAAATCGGAATCATGACCGCCGGAGCCGTGGCCTTGCTGCTGGGCAATATTTTTTGGGCCGCGGGAGTGATGATTCCGCTGATGGTGTATTGGTGGGCGGCGTTTCTGCTGCTCACCATCTTCGGCGAGCGGCTGGAATTGAGCTGGCTGCGGCGCTCATCGCGCCTGCGGACGACGCTGGCCTGGCTGGCGGTTGCCGTCTACGGCGCCGGCGTGGGCCTGGCCGCTCCGCATCCGGTGCGCGGCATGCGGCTGGCGGGGGCGGGCATGCTGGCGCTGGCGCTCTGGCTGCTGGTTTACGATCGGGTTGGGCCGCAGCTTGCGCGTGGCGGCCTGGCGCGCTATATCGGCGCCAATCTGGGCTGCGGCCAGCTCTGGCTGCTGATCAGCGCCGGGCTGTGGACGCGCTACGCCGGCGCGCTGTATTACCACTATGACGCCCTGCTGCACAGCCTGTTTCTGGGCTTCGTCATGACCATGGTCTTCGCCCACGCCCCGATTATTTTTCCCGCGATCTCGGGACGCCCGCTGCGCTGGAGCCGCTGGTTTTATCTGCCCGCGGCGCTGCTGCAAGTTTCGCTGGCCGGCCGGATCGCCGCCGACCTGGCCCATCCGACTCCGGTGCCGCTCTGGCAGCTTGCCGGACTGCTCAATATCGTGGCGCTGCTGCTTTTCCTGGCGACGGTGGCGGTCAGCGCGCGGGCGGGAAAGAAACAAGCGGGCGCCAGCCCGCTATCCGCCGCCGGCTAGCGGGACTCCGGTTAGGTCCCGCGCCGCAGGCTTCCTTAATTCAAACGGAAGGCTCAGGGCCTGCTTCCGATTGCGAAACCGGGAAAAATTTAAAAATTAAATGGTTTTAATGCTCGGCGCGGGTACGCAGCAGTTCATTCAGCATGGAGCGAATTTCGCGCAGGTCTTCGTGGACCTCGGCAAAGCGGCTATTGAAATCGGCAAAGCGGGCATTGATATCATTCCGCAAATCGTCCAAGCGGCGGTTGTTATAGAGCACCGCGCCAATGACCGAGATCAGGATAGCCGCGACAATCGCGATGGTCTGAGGCCAGCCCATGACAACAGCCTAGCCCGCTTTCATGGCAAATACAAAACGATTCCACCAGCCGCATTACGGAGGCGATTCGCCGGAGACGATGGCTTCGAGCTTTTGCGGCAGGGGGAAAGTCAGGCCGGCGCGGCCGGCGGGCAGCACCAGTCCTTGCCGGTGCCAGCGGCTGAGGGTGCGGATGGTGGTTTCGACGGTGGTGCCGGCGAGGGCGGCAAGCTCGGCGCGGGAGATGGCCAGCGGCATGGTCCAAGGTCCGGCGGGCGGAGCCGAGCCGAAACGGCGGGCGAGATAGAGCAACAGCGCCGCCAGGCGCTGCGGCACGCTGCCGGCGGAGGTGATATTGATTTTTTCGCGCAGCTCGCGGGTGTGGCCCAGCAGCACGCGCTGCATGGCCTGTCCCGTGGCGGGAATGGCCTCGAGCGCGCGCAACAAGGGCGCGCTTTCCAGTTGCAACAGCGTGGCGGCATGGCTGCTGGCCAGCGCGTCGGCGGGATAGGTGGAGCGCTGCACCACGGCGCTGTCGCCGATGCTGTCTCCCTGTCCGAAGATGCCGACAATCGGCTCGCCGCCGCCGGCCGTGGGATGGACGATTTTCACCAGCCCGCGCAAGATCAGGTAAAAATGCGTGGCCGGCTCGCCTTCGCGCCAGACGGCCTGGCCGCGCTTGAACTCGCGCACCGCGGCCGCCTGGGCCAGGGCCGCGCCCAGTTCCGGCGGCAGGCTGGCATAGGGCGGCCAGGCTGCAAGCGCTGGCAGCCAGCGGGGCGCATCGCGCGTCCGGGATGGAGAGCGAGCCGCCATGGCTAAATTATGACGTAGCCCGATGCAGGGGGGAAATGCGGTTGACAGCTACCCGCTAGCAACGACCCCCAGCCTATGACTACCACGCAACAATCCGCAATATCGCCGCAAAACCTTGATTCGAGCGAGTGGGAAGTATTACCTGTAAGTGATTGAAAATATATGGCTGCCGGGCAGGGACTCGAACCCCGATAGGCAGATCCAGAGTCTGCTGTCCTACCATTGAACGACCCGGCAGTGTGCGGCTAAAAATCCGCCCCGACGCACGATTTCCCACGTCGTGCGGACGCGCTTTCAGTATAGCCCAGCCCGCGCAAAGACTGCCCGCCGCTTGCCTGGTTCAGCGGCAAATCCGGCGGCATGGCAAGCGGCTGCGCGCGCCTGAAATTCCGAGTCGCTATAATTAGCGCCGATCTGGGGGTCCTACCCGCCGCGGGTCGCGTTAGTATAGAATTCTTCCCCGATGGACTGGAATTCCCGCCGCATCACCGCACTGGTCGAGGCCGCCCTGCGCGAAGATCACGCGCTGGCCGACCAAACTACGCTCGCCACCATTGGCGAGCAGGAAGAAGCGCAATCGGAACTGTTTTCCCGTTACGGATGCGTGCTGGCCGGCCTGGGCCTGGTTTCGAAAATTTATGAAGTCTTTGCCAGCCTGCAGATGCCCTCCGGGCCGATGGTCTTTGTCGGCAGCCAGGCGGAAGTGTTCGATGGGGTGCGGCTGCGCCCCGGCCAGACGGTGGCGGTGTTGCGCGGACGCGCCCGCGCGCTGCTGGCCTGCGAGCGCGTGCTGTTAAACTTTCTGCAACATCTCAGCGGCATTGCCACCCTTACCCGCCAGTTCGTGGATGCCGTGCGCGGCTCCGGCGCCGCCATCCTCGATACCCGGAAAACCACCCCCGGGCTGCGGCAGCTCGAAAAATACGCCGTCATTTGCGGCGGCGGTCAGACGCACCGCGCCGACCTGTCCGACGGCATCCTGATCAAGCGTTCGCATGTGGCGCTGGCCGGCGGCGTGGCCGCCGCGCTCGAACGCGCTCGCGCCCGCCGCCGTCCCGATCAACTGCTGGCGGTCGAGGTGGTCTCGCTCGAGGAAATGCGCCTGGCGGTCGCTGCCGGCGCCGCCCACGTCATGCTCGATCATGTCACGCCCGAACTGGCGCGCCAGGCGCTGGCGTTGGCGCCGCCCACGGTCATGGTGGAGGTGGGCGGCGGGCTGACCCTGGAAAACATCGGCGCCTACGTTGCCGCCGGCATCCGCCGCTTCAGCATTGGCGCCCTGACCCAATCCGCTCCCGTGGCCGATTTCGGCCAGCGCTGGCGCCGCCTGTAATTTCGCGAGCCGCATTCATGCATGCATCCAGGCCTGAAGCCAGCGAACCACTGCTGCACGGGTTGATGCGCGAGCTGCTGGCCAACGCCACCATGGTGCTTTCCGGCTCGCGGCTGGCGCGCCAGCTCAGTCCAAACCAGGCCGCGGGCACGGCGCCCGGAAAAATCAGCCGCTCTGCGGTGTGGCGCGCGGTGCAGCATTTGCGCCGTTTAGGCGTGCTGGTTCGCGGCCATCCCGCCATGGGCTATCGCCTCGCCGCCGTGCCCGACTTGCTGCTGCCCGAGCTGTTGCGCCCCAACCTGCGCTCGCCGCTTTTTGGGCGCCGCCTGCATCACGCCTTTCGCCTCGATTCCACCCAATCCGCCGCGCAACTGGCGGCGCAGCAGGGGGAGCCGGAAGGCAGCGTCTTTCTCGCCGAGGAACAGACGGCCGGACGCGGCCGCCAGGGACACCGCTGGAATTCACCGCCCGCCGCCGGGATATATATGAGCCTGCTGTTGCGGCCGCCAGGGCCTCCGTCGCTGCTGTTGCCGCTCATGCTGGCGTCCGGCCTGGCCGTGCGCCAGGCGATTGCCGAAGCCTGCGCCCTCGAACCCGATCTGCGCTGGCCCAACGACGTCCTGCTCGAAGGCAAAAAATGCGCCGGCATCCTGCTGGAAATGCAGGCCGAGGCCACCCGCATCCAGTGGGCCGTGCTCGGCATCGGCATCAACATCGGGGCGATGGCTTTTCCCGCCGAGTTGCGCCCGATCGCCACCACCCTGGCCGAGCATTGCCCGCGCCCGCCCACCCGCGTCGGACTCTGCGCCCGTTTGCTGGAATTGCTCGAAACGCGTTACCGCCAGTCCCTGGCCGGCGGCGCCGCCGAAATCCGCGCCGAATTCGAGCGCGCCTCTTCCTATGCCCGCGGCCGCCGGGTGTGCGTGGGCGAGGGGGAAGCCGCCTGGCAGGGGCGTTCCGAAGGCCTGGACGAGGCCGGCTTTCTGCGGGTTCGGCGGGAAAGCGACCAGGAACTGGTGACGGTAGTCTCCGGCCCGGTGCGGGCGGTGGGTGCCGTTACAAGCATCAACGGCCGAGCCGAATAGATGTTCATGTGCGCAATCGCAGGCGGCAGCGCCGCGTGCCGTTTAAGTTCCGCCCCTTATCACGGCCCTTTCAAAGCGGACGAGCCGCCTTGCGGCTGCCGGGCGCGATAGGATGGTAGCGCATGCTTTTAGTTCTCGACGTCGGCAATACCAATATTGCGCTGGGGGTATTCGACGGCTCGCGCCTGCAGGCGTCCTGGCGGTTAAGCACCCTCGCCAGCCGCACGGTGGATGAGTACGGCTTGCTGCTGCGGGGGCTGCTGACCGGCAATCCCATCGCGCCCTCCGATGTGGCTGCGATCATTGTGGCCTCGGTCGTGCCCTCGCTCGATGCCGCGCTGCGCCAGGCGCTCGAGCGCATTTTCGGCCTCGAGCCGCTGTTTGTCGGGCCGGGATTGAAAACCGGCATGCCGGTGCTTTATGAGCCGCCCGCCGATGTCGGCGCCGATCGCATTGTCAACGCCGTGGCCGCGCTGGAGCGCCTGGGCGGGCCGGTGATTGTCGTGGATTTCGGCACGGCCACCACGTTCGATGTCGTTTCCGCCCGCGGAGAATATGTCGGCGGCATCATCCTGCCGGGAATCGCCATCGCCGCCGAGGCGCTGTTCACCCGCACCGCCCGCCTGCCCCGGGTCGAGATCCGTCCGCCCCAGCAGTTGATCGGCAGCACCACCGTGGGCAGCATCCAATCCGGACTCTATTACGGCTATCTTGCCATGGTGGATGGCCTGATCGAGCGGCTGCTGGCGGAAACCGGGCCCAATACTCACCTGCTCGCCACCGGCGGCTGGGCGGAAACCCTGATGTCCGCCTCGCGCCACCTGAAGGAGTACGATCCCCACCTCACGCTGGAAGGCCTGCGCCTGATCTGGGAAAAAAATCGCGAGCCGAATTCATCTAAAAAACAGCATTCCGCCGGAAAAATGGCGTTGAGAAAAAAATAATGGCGGCCCGAAAGCCGCCAGCTCGAAATCCTCAATGCGAAACTGAACTCTTTTTTTACACCGGTTCGACTTCCACCGCGCGCTGTTCGGCGTCGAGTTTCGTCAGCCGGAACTTTCTCGTTTCACCGGCCTTCAACTGCACTCCGGCGGGCGCTTCCGGCTGCGGCTCGGCTCCCGGGCGCTTCCACACGGCCGAGAGTTTGGCCGCCAGCGTGCCTTCCTCGATCTTCGGCTTGGGTTTGACCGCCGAAGGGCAGTTCGCGTCCACGCCATCGTCCAATTGCACGCGTCCGGGGTAGGCGCGCACCACGCGCCCGCTGACCACCTCTCCGGTTTGATGCGCGGCGATATAAAGATCCACCGGCTTGGGCGCGAGCTGTTTCATCCCCAGCCGGATGCGGCGCTTGGCGCGATCGAATTCCAGCACCTGCACCCGCACTTGATCGCCCACCTTGACCGCTTCGCTGGGGTGCTTCAACCGCTGTTCGCTCAAATCGCCGATGTGGATCATGCCATCCACGCCCTCGGCCAGTTCGACAAAGGCGCCAAAAGGCTGCAGGTTGCGTACTTTGCCTTCGACGATCTTGCCCGGCGCGTATTGCTTCTCGGCTTCCTGCCAGGGATCGCCCAGCGCCTGCTTCAAGCCCAGGGAAAAGCGCCGTTCCTCGGGCTTGACGCCCAGCACCACGGCTTCGACCACCTCGCCGGGCTTGACGATATCGCTCGGCCGCGGCTGTTTGCGCGACCAGCTCATCTCGCTGATGTGAATCAGGCCCTCGACTCCGGGCTCGACCTCGATAAAAGCGCCAAAATCGGTGGTGCGCATGACTTTTCCGCGCACCCGCTGCCCGACGGCGTACTTGTTCGGCACATCTTCCCAGGGATCGCGGCCGAGCTGCTTGATGCCGACCGAAATGCGCCGTTTCTGCGGTTCGATTTTTAGCACCCGCACCCGTACCGTATCGCCGATGGCAACCAGCGTGGCCGGATTATCCAAATGCTGCCAGCTCATGTCGCTGACATGCAGCAGCGCCTCGATGCCGCCCAGGTCCACGAAAGCGCCGTAATGCGCCAAGCTGGCCACGCGGGCATCGATCTCATCGCCCTCGTGCAGCCGTTCCAGCGCGGCGTTTTCCGCCGCCAGCCGCTGTTCTTCCAGCACCGAACGCCGGTCCAGCACCACGCTGTTGCGCGCCGGCTCCAGCCGCATGATGCGGGCGCGGACTTCCTGCCCCACCAGCGCGTGCATTTCTTCCTGGTTATGCGCGCCGCTGCGCGCCGCCGGCAGAAAGCCCCGCCCTTCGCCGAACTTCACGCTTAAGCCGCCCTTGCCCAGCCCCATCACTTTGCCGGTCACGAGCCGGCCTTCTTCGTGCGCCAGCCGCAGGTCCTCGAAATTCCGCGGCCGGTCGGGATGCAGCACGCTGAGCCGCAGCGAGCCTTCGGCGTCGCGCCCTTCGACAATCACCGGCAAGCGGTCGCCCGGTTGCACGCTGATTCCGTTTTCCGGCGTGCGCAGCTGCTCAATCGGGATAAAACCTTCCGCTTTCGCGCCAATATCCACCAGCGCCGCGTCCGCCGTCAGGTTAACCACCACTCCTTCCAGGCGGTCGCCCGTCTTCGGGCCGGAGGCCGGCGTATCCGCGCTGTATTGTTCCAACAGGCGCGCGAAGCTGGTTTCTTCCTCGGCTTTTGGGGGCGGCTGGGCCGCTTCCGGCTGAGGCGTGGCTTCCGCGTCAGCGGCGGAAGGAGGGGTCGAGGGTAGAGGTTGCGATGAAGACATGCGGAGCGAATAGCCTTGGAAAATTCTAGTGTAGGTTATTTTCGCACACCCGCCGGGGCTTAAGGGGCGATCACCAAAGGCGCTTCCGGAGCCCGGGGGGGAAATCGGTCGTTCAGCCAAACCATGAAGCCGCGGGCGCGCGCCCGCCCGCTGCTATTGATCTTCACGGTCCGAATCAGCAAAACGTAGGCCAGGATGCGCTGCTCGCGGGTGGGGACCGTGGCCGGCGCCAGTTCCGAGCGTTGGCCCGGCTTCTGCTCCAACTCCGCCAATTGCTGATAAAGTTCCCGCCCCAGGCCGCCCACCGGCGAGGCATCATAGACCAGGCCGCTGGCCTGGGTTTCCAGCGCTTTCAGCCGGCTTTCCATGGCCTCCGCCAGGTCCGCGTCGGCCAGTTCGCGATGCCGCTGCCGGAACGCCTGCAAGCCTTCCAGCAGCGTCGTCAGCAGTTGCTGGATCTCGTCCACCTGCCGCGCCGAGAGGGGAAAATCGGGGCGAAATTTTCGCGACTCCGGCACCGGCCGCTGCCGCTCATAGCGATAGGCATCGATCAGGTGCGGGCATTCGGCCGGGCAATCGAGCGTCAGCTCGCGATAACGCCCGCAGCAGGCGTCGCAAATTCCTTTGCCCAGCGCGGGACAATCGCGGCGAGGCTTGCGCCGCTCGCACACCGCGCAGCTCATGCCGTCCCGCCGTCCTGAAACGCTTCTTTATTGACCACGTAGGGCATGCGCGCCGGCTGGCCGCCGTAATTGGCCTCCAGCACGTCGCGCAACGCCTGCACGCAGCGTCCGGCCATGCCGCGTTCGGGATCGGGCGACAGCCGGGTTTCGATGGTGGCGCTGGCGGCATGCGGATACAGCCGTACCCGTTGCACCAGGTCCGCCGCCCGGAGCCCGCTCGTTTCCGGCAGCGGCTCGGTTTCATAGACATCCAGCGCCGCTCCCGCCAGCCGCCCGGCGCGCAGCGCTTGGAGCAACGCCGCCTCGTCCACCACCGGCCCGCGCGAGGTGTTGATCAGCCAGGCGCCGGTTCGCATCCAGCCTATGCGCTCATCGTCGATCAGATGGTAGGTGGGTGCTGGGCTCTCGCCCGCGCGCAGCAGCGGCACATGCAGGCTGACGAAATCGGCTTCCGATAAGGCTTCGCGCAAGCCGGTATACGCGATGCTGGCGCTGGCCCGCAACAGGCCCGACTTCCGCCCTTCCGCTTGCAGCCGCGCCACTTTTTGCACGAATTCGGCATCTTGCCGCACCGGATCGTGGCACAGCAGCCGCACTTCGAAGCCCAGGCTTTTGCGGATGAAGGCTTGTCCGATGCGTCCGGTTCCGATCACCGCTACCGTTTTACCGGTCACCTCGGTGCCCAGCAGCGGATAATACGGATGCCAGAACCGCCATTGCTGCTCGCGCACCAGTTGTTCGCTGGCCCAGAGTTGGCGCGCCGCCGCGCCCAGCATGAACCAGGCAAATTCGGCTGTGGCTTCGGTCAGCACCTCGGGCGTGTGGGTGAACGGAATCCGGGCGCGGTTGGCGGCGGCACGGTCAATATTGTCGAAACCCACCGCATCTTGCGCCACCACCCGCAGCCGCCCTTTGCCGGCTTCGAAGACTTCCGTGTCGATCCGGTCGCGCAAGGTCGTGATCAGGCCATCCACGCCCGCCCGCACCTTGTCCACAATCAAGTCGTGCGAAGGCGCTTCCAGTTGGGGATAAACTTCGATTTCGTAACCCTGCTGCTGCAAAATCGCCAGCGCCTCGCGGCCAATATCGGCGGTGGCGAAAACACGAAAACGGTATGGAGGTGCGGCCATAGGGGAGCGAGCTTACGCCCGCGGGTGAGCCAGCATCCAGTTCCGGATGCGCGTCATCGCGGCTTCGATGTTTTCCAGCGAATTGGCCACTGACAGCCGGAGGAATCCTTCGCCATTCGGGCCGAACGCGGTGCCGCTCAGCACGGCGACGCCGGCTTCATTGAGCAGCGCTTCCTGCAACTCGCGCGAGCGGTAGCCGGTGGCTTCGATATTGGGAAACATATAAAATGCGCCGTGCGGCTGCTGGCAGCGGAATCCCGGTATGCTGCGCAGCCCGGCAAGACAGGCGTCGCGCCGGCGGCGGAACTCCGCCACCATGGCGTCGACCGCCGATTGATCGCCGCGCAGCGCCTCGATGCCGGCCATTTGGGTGAAAGCGGCGGCGCAGGAATTGACGTTGATGGTCAATTGCGTGGCCGCGCGCGCCAGTTCTTTCGGCATCACCCCAAAACCAAGCCGCCAGCCGGTCATGGCATAGGTTTTGGAATAGCCATCCATCAGCACGGTGCATTCCCGCATGCCCGGCTCGGAAAACAGCGAATGGTGCTCGCCTTCGAACAGAATACGGCTGTAAATCTCGTCGGAAAAGACGATCACATCGCGGTCGGCCAGCAACTGCGCCAGCCGCCGCACCTCTTCCCGTGGCAGCACGCCGCCGGTGGGATTATGCGGCGAGTTCACAATCAACATGCGCGTGCGCGGGGTGAGCGCCGCGGCAATATCCTCCGCGGTCATGGCGAACTCGGCTTCTTCCCGCAACCGCACCGGCACGGCCTGCGCCCCCAAAAAGCGAATCATGGATTCATAAATGGGGTAGCCGGGGTCGGGATAGATCACTTCATCGCCCGGCTCGAGCAGCGCCGTCAAGACGATATACAAAATCGCCTTGCCACCGGTGCCGATGAGGACTTCGTCGGGATCGACCTCGACCCCGCGCGTGCGGCTGACGTAGGCGGCCACCGCTTCCCGCAGCGCCGGCAGGCCCTGGGCGGGGGTGTAATGGGTATAGCCATCGCGCAGCGCCCGCACGGCCGCGGTTTCGATATTCGCCGGCGTGGGAAAATCCGGCTCGCCAATTTCCAGATGAATAATGGATTTGCCGCGGGCTTCGAGCTGGCGGGCGCGCGCCAGCACTTCAAAGGCGCTTTCCGTGCCCAAACGGCTCATCCGCTCCGCTAACCGGACGGCATGTATGGATTTCATCGCAGCGATCCTAAAGCGTTAACGACCGAGTCGAACCGCAGTTCATGTCCGAGCTCGCGGGCCGAAGCGCGGGCTCCTTTTTAGGTTCCGCGCCTATGGCGTCCATGCGTTTTCGCCATGCGTCCGGTTTCGACCGGACCCTTGCGAAAAGGTTTACGCCTAAACGTAAAAGCGGCCGAGCCGCAGCGCTCCAGTCGTTTATTATAGTTCGAAGTTATGCCCGATGCTTTTTATCCGTCTCGACGTCCCGCGCCCGCGCGGCGCATGCCGGCGTTGCGGCTTGCATTGTTCCTGGTTGGCTTGGGCGCGGCGCTGATGTTGGCGCGCGACTTTCATGCCTTTCATTTCACCCGCCTGGCCGCTCGCGCCGGCGTTCCTTACCCGCGCTGGATGCCCGCGATTGGCGCCGCCTTCGCCATCGCCGGCATCGCTTTATTGGAACGCTTTCCCTTGCCGGCGCTGTTGCTGGCGTTGCTGGGAACCATGATTGCCTTTCCCGCCGGAGGTTGGCTTTTAGTGCCCGGCCTGGCGCTGGGCGCGATCTGGGCGGCGCGGCATCATGCCCTGGCGCGCCTGTTGTTGGGCTTTGGTTTATTGTTGCCCGGGATTATGGTGGGTTTTTATGGCCTGGAAGATTGGCTGGGGCGGCTCGGACGCCAGCCTCTGAACCGTTTGCCTCTCACGTCTTCCCCGCTGATTTGGCTGTTGTGTGGCTTGATCCCGGCCTGGCTGGGCGCCTGGATGTTATTACCTGCTGCCCGCTCGCTCACCCCACGGTAAAAGGCGAACCGGTTGCGGTGGAATCAGGTCCAGGATCATCCTTGGACGGATAAGTCGCGGAGCTAACTCTGCAGGCTCTCGAAAACTTGCAATAGGGCGTTTTCTTGTTCGCGGAACACCGTCCGCAAATCCAAGCCCAGGCGGTCGTTTTGGATGCGCGCCAGCACCGGCGGCTCCGCCTTACGCAAGCGCTCCGCCAATTCCATGCAACCGTAGCCCGAAGGTTTTAGCCAGATAACCCAGCTCTGCAGCCGCGTGCCGGGCAAAGCGCCACCTCCCACCGGAGACTCGTCCGGCTCAACTGCGGCCTGCCAGGCCGGCGCCAGGCGGCTGGCGAAGCTTTGGGCGCGCGCCTCCAGATCGCGCGCCCGCAACATTCTCCAGACCGGAACCTCGTCCCAGGACTCGCGCGCGTAAGCATCCAATGTGGCTTCCAGCGCCGCAAGCGTCAGCCGGTCCACGCGCAGCGCGCGGAATAGCGGCTCGGCTCGCAGCCGGTCGAGCCAAACTTTCTTGCCGCTCAATAAACCCGCTTGCGGCCCTCCCAAAAGTTTGTCGCCACTGTAGGTAACAATCTCCATGCCCGCGGCCAGGCACTCGGAAACGGTGGGCTCCTCGGCAAAACCGCTGATTGCGGGCGAGAGCAGGCAGCCGCTGCCCAGGTCTTCGGCCACGGGTAGGCCCAGTTCGGCCCCCAGCGCGGCCAATTCCTCGCGGCGCGGGCGGCTGGTAAATCCGCTCATTTCGAAATTGCTGCGGTGCACGCGCAAGAGCAGCCGCGTGGCGGGCCCGGCGGCCCGGCGATAATCGGCCAGGTGCGTGCGGTTGGTCGTGCCCACTTCCACCAGGCGCGCGCCGGCCGCGATCAGGATTTCCGGAACACGGAAGCCATCGCCGATTTCCACCAGTTCGCCGCGCGAGATCAGAATCTCGCCTCCTCCGGCTAGCGTGCGCGCCACCAGCAGCAGGGCGGCGGCGTTGTTGTTGACCACCAGCGTGCGTTCCGCGCCAGTCAGCTCGCAAGCCAGAGCCTCGATATGCGTATCGCGCTTGCCCCGCCGGCCTTCCGCCAGACTGTATTCCAGGTTGGTGTAGGCGCCCGCGATCTCGCCCAGCCGCTGGCAGGCGGCTGCGCTCAACGGCGCCCGGCCCAGATTCGTGTGCAGCACGACGCCGGTGGCATTAATGACGGCGCGTAAAGAGGGCGAGAGTCTTGACCGGGTGCGCGTTTCCAGTTCGGCTTCGAGGCCGGCGAGCCCGGCCGAGAGAGTATCCGCGGCGGCTTCGGGCGCGGCGGCGCAGCGCGCGCGCAATTCTTCCAGAGTCTCGCGAATGACCCGGCGGGCCTGCTGCGCGCCTAACTCGCGCCAGAGCGGCTGCAAGCTCGGCCGCTGCAGCAGTTCGTCCACTTGCGGTATGGCCCGAAGCGGGTTCTCGGCGCGGTTCACTACCATGGGGAGCTTGGCTTCGAAAAGCCGGAAACTATTGCACGGCTTGCCGGGCGCGATAGCCGGCTTGCGCGATGACCTTGTAGCCCACTTTCTTGCCTTTGCGGTTTACGATCCGCAGGGGCTTTCCGTCGTTACCGACGACTTCCACCTTGATCTTGCGATAAGTGCCATCCAGCTTGGTGTCCGTCGGATGGTACGTCACGATGTATTGATTGCGCACGGAGGCGGCTATATCGCGAAACACATCCGGATATGCGCCTTCAAATCGGGGCTCGTAAAACCGCCCCCCGGTCCATTTGGCGAAGTAACGCAGTTGATTGTTGGCGACAATGTAATTCATTTCCCCCATCGCGCCCAAGTAGCCGTTTTCTTCCATGTATTGCCGGATAGACCAGCCGATGGCCACCGGGAAGATGGTGACGCCATGCGCGCTCTGCACGGTTTTTTCGATCTGCCCAAAATTGATGCGGCTGAAGGTATTGATACCGGTCGTGATCAGCACGATGACCTTGCGTCCCTTGATGCCGTTCAGCCGGTTAATCGTCCACGCCAGCGAATCGTATAAATCCGATTCGCTGAAACCGGGATAAAACAGCGAGTTCAAACCGGCGTACACCGCTTGCTTGTTATGGGTAAAATCCACCTTGATATGCGGACGCAGATCGTAGGTCACCAGCGCCACCCAATCCCGCGGCTCCAGTTGGCTGGTGAAGGCATAGCTGGCTTCCAGGATGTGATAGAGAAAGGGCCACCACTGGGCGTTGCTGAACTCCACCATTTCCACCACGGTCATCGGCGCCTGGTCGGTGTAGTTTACGGCGGTGATATTTTGCAGCTTGTGATCTTCATAAATGCGGAAGTTATCTTTGCCCAAGTGCCCGATGAAGTTGCCGTCTTTGGTCTCCACGATGACCGGAATGCGTACTTCGGGCACGCTGACGTGATAGGCGTAGCTGGGCTTAGTGGGCTTCGGGGCTTTGGACGGCGCGGAAAGCGGACCGGTCGAGGGAGCCGGTTGCGAGGAACGGGGAATGATGATCGGCCCGGTATTTCCGCTCGGTCCGCCGCCGGCCGGCGGCGGGGTGGGTTTCTGCTGTTGCTGCTGGGCGGCGCCCAACAGCGGCAAGGCCAGCAGCAGGGCTGGAATTTTCAAATAATTGCGCAAAATCACGGAAGTGCTCCTGAAGCCTGACCGCCCGGCGACCCGCGGCCGCCTGGAGGAAACACCACCATGCTAATACAGATGGCGCTGCCGGCTACCGGGTTCCACCCGCCGCTCTTGTATCTTTTAGAACGCGATGGGGCTTACGGCTTACAGCTTTTTTAAAAAAGCTTCGGCTTCACGCCAGTGGGAAAAACGCCGCTCGTCCGCCTGGAATTCGGGCGGATGAATCCGCCGCCGCGCGCCTTCGTGCCGGATCGGGTGCTTGATATGCAACATTTCGTGATACAGCACAAACGCCAGCACCCGGCGCGGCATTTTGGGATGGTCGAAAATGCGGCTGACCAGGATGGCGTTGTGCGCCGCGTCAAAATGCGCCAGATTGTGCCGTGATCGTACCTGTCCCCAACTTAATTGAGGCCGCGCCAGCAGCCCGTGGAAATAGGCGGCATTCAGCTCGGCATAGATTTCTTCCAGATCATAGACCTTGCCGCGAGGTCCGCTCAATCGCTTGCGTCCGCGATGCCGGCGGATAATTTCGATCTGCGCCGCCATCTCCCGCCGGTTGACATAGCGTCGATACCGCTCTAAATACCTCGCCGCCGATGGCTTGCGGTACAGCTTGCGCATAAGAATCTGCGCCAGCGCTTCCAGCACCGGTTCGGGAGCGCTTTGGAGCAGATCGCTGATCCGCACCCGCATGCGTCCATCGCGCAGCCGGATGGTGTGGTTGAGATGAGCAAAGGCGTAAAAATGGATTTCGATTTCCGGCAGCGGGCTGCGCGGCTTCAGTTCGCGATGCACCGCGGCGAAGGTGGGATACAGATCCCGCATCCTGCCCGGGGACGCGGCCGGCGGCGTATTCACGCTGTTCGTCATGGCGCCGGTGGCTGGCTCCAATCCCGGCAAACAAAGCTGGGCGCCACCGTGCGCAGGAACCGCCGCGGCCGTTTCCCGCTCATTCATGCCGCCCCCGGATATTTACCTGAATCTTCCGCAACGCCAAGAGCCTGCCTTAATTTCTGGACTTTTTGGTTTTTTTAGCCTTGGCCCGCGCCGCCGTTAAATCGTCTTTCGCATTGGAAAGGCTTTCCCGGGTGCGATCCAGGCAGTTCTGTAGCTCATAGTGATAGCTGGCCAGGTCCGAGGGCAACGAACTGGCCCGTATATGTTGCAATTGGGCCAGAAAGCCGGTTTCTGTGCGGATCACCTGTTTGAGCGGCTTGGCCGGTTTGACTTTGCCCATAAATTCGGTTCGCCGTCCGCTGACCATCTGGTCAATATTGTCGTCCAGCTCACTTATAATCGTGCGATAGTTCTGCAGCAAACGGTACATTTTGTCCCGCCGCCCTTCGCCGTGTCCATGCTGGATGTGCTCGAAGCGGCCCAGCCGGCGCGCGGCGTCGCGCAGCAATAAATTAATCCGCTTGGCGGGATTGCCGGCGGCCTGGCGCAATGCGTTGGCTTCGCTTCGCGTCAACGGATCGCGTTGAAAAAGCTGAGCGGAAGCCTGACCGGCGGTAACCAGCAGCAACGCTCCCAGGCACGCGGCCAGCAGAGCGCATTTTGCAGCGCATCGCTTTGTCATATTTGAAGTTTAGAACGGCTTGCCGGCCCGCGTTTAGAACCGCGAAAACGCATCGGCGCCTGGCCGAAAGGTTAACGGCCGAGTCGGACCGCCGGGTTTTAGTTCTGGGCCGGGTTCGGCGCAATGGAAACCCCGGGGCCGAACATCCACCGCAGCAGCTTGCTTTGCAATTGCCCGATGTAGGCGCGTACGGCGCGAATGCGCGGCGCGGTCGGATAGGGCGCAATGTGCACCAGCCCACTCAGGCCGAAGCTGATCTTGTGAAAACTCAGCTCCACTTTGCGCATGTCTTTGCTTTTTCCCCGCGCCGCTTCCTGCGCCAGCGGAAGCATGGCTTGTTGCGCATGTTGCTGCGCCCGGTTCAGCGCTTCGTTGCCGGCCAGCACCTGTTGTGATTGAAAATTTATGTAGGCCCGATCCAGATCCAACTGGGCCAGTTTCGCCAGCAGCCGGGCGCGCCGGGTGCCATGGCTGCGCTGCAGCTTTTTCTCCAGTTTGCGGTAGCGGGCTTGGATTTTTTGCGAATTCAGGCGTCCGGCAACGGCCGGGATTGCCATGCCGCCCATCAGCGCTGCCGCCATTGCGATTTTGCACACTGTCGCGGATCGCACGACCAGACCTCCCGGGCGAGGCTTGGGTATCTACCATAACGCGATCATGGAGAAAATCAAGCTTTTCTCACCCGCTATTTATTAGGATGCGCTTTCAATGCCTGCGCGCCGGAAATATCATCGCCTTCGTCCGGCCCGGCTTCCGGCCGGCCTTCAATCTCACCCGGCGCCTTAAACCCCTCTAATTTCTTGCATTTACGTCCCCGGCATAAGCCTGTATCCGTCTCAGAGATGAGGCCGGAAATAAGCGGCGATCAACTTGAAAATAACCTCTTCACTTACCGGCCGTGAAAATGCTGCGCCAGCGCTTTTCCGGTATAGGTATCCGACTGCGCCACTTCCGCCGGTGTTCCTTGCGCAACCACCCGCCCGCCTTCATCTCCGCCTTCCGGTCCCAGATCAAGCACCCGGTCGGCGGCGGCAATCAAGTCCAGATTGTGTTCGATCACCACCACGGTGGCTCCCCCTCCCACCAGCCGGTCGAACGCGCGAAGCAGTTGCGCAATATCGTCGAAATGCAAACCGGTGGTCGGCTCGTCAAAGAGAAACAAAGCATCGTGCAGTTGTTCGGCGGCGGCCAGGTGAGCGGCCAGCTTGAGCCGCTGGGCTTCGCCACCGGAAAGCGTGGTGGCCGGCTGCCCCAAGCGTAAATATCCCAGTCCGACTTCCGCCAGTTGCTTTAATGGCGTCAACACGCGCGCATGCCCGGCAAATACGCGTAAAGCTTCCTCGACCGTCAACTGCAGGGTTTCAGCAATGTTGCGGCCTTGAAAATGCGCTGCGAGCACTTCCGGCTTGAATCGCGTTCCGTGGCAGGCTTCGCAGGGCAGTTCGACATCGGCCAGAAACTGCATCTCGACGGTGATCGTGCCCGCGCCCCGGCAGGTTTCACAGCGCCCGCCGGCGACATTGAAGGAAAAATGTCCAGGCTTCATGCCCAAGCGGCGTGCTTCCGCGGTCTGGGCAAATAACGCGCGAATGCCGTCATAGGCGCCGGCGTAGGTCACAGGGTTGGAGCGCGGCGTGCGCCCAATCGGTGACTGATCCACCAGGTGTACTTCACTCACCCGTTCCCAGCCTTCCAGCGCGCGGCAATCTTCCAGCTCGGCATGCGGGTTGCGGCGCAGCCGTTGCAGGTTGGCGTAGAGCACTTGATGGACGAGGGTGCTTTTGCCCGATCCGGAAACTCCGGTTACCGCCATGAGCGTGCCCAGCGGAAAGGCCGCATCGAGCTGCTTCAGGTTATGCCGGTTGGCGCCTACCACCTTTAGGCCGGGACGCGGCTGGCGCGGCTTATGTTCCGGCAGCCGCAATTGCCCGGCCAGATAGCGCCCGGTACGCGATTGCGGCACATCGCAGACCTGCTTCCAGCCGCCTGCCGCCACCACCGTGCCGCCGTGCTCGCCCGCTCCCGGCCCCAAGTCGAGCAGATAATCGGAGGCGCGCATGATCTGGGCATCATGTTCCACCACCAGAATGGTATTACCCTCGTTGCGCAGTTGTTCGAGGATGGCGATCAGCCGCCCGGTATCGCGGCTGTGCAGCCCGATCGAGGGTTCGTCCAGGACATAAAGCGTGCCGACCAGGTGCGACCCCAAACAGGTAGCCAATTGGATGCGTTGCGCCTCGCCTCCCGAAAGGCTCGACGCCAGCCGGTCGAGCGTCAAATAATGCAATCCCACCTGTTCGAGAAAGTCCAGCCTTTGCCGGATCTCCTCCAGCAGCGGCGCGGCCAACTGGCTTTCCGCCGGCGATAGCCGGAGCCGGGCAAAGAATTCTTTCACTCCCCGCACCGTCAGCGCCACCACGCGCCCCAGGTGCCAGCCCTGCCAAGGGGGTTGCCCCTCGGGGGCGGGGAGCTCGACCCACAGCGCCTCCGGCTTTAACCGGTAGCCATGGCAGGTCTCGCAGAGTGTGTACCCGCGGTAGCGGCTCAAAAAAACCCGCACGTGTAATTTGTATTTTTTCCGTTCCAGGTATTCGAAAAAGCCCCGCACCCCGGGGAAGTCACCGTCGCCCTCGAGCACAATCGCCTGCTGATTGGCATTCAGGCGTTTCCAGGGAGTGTCCAGCGGGATTCCCGCTCGCCGCGCCGCTTCGCGCATTGCCCGCGCCCAGCTCCGGTAACGCGGCTTTGTCCAGGGATCCACCACGCCCTCATTCAGCATCAGATCCGGATTCGGAATGACTTTGCCCGGATCGTAATCCATGGTGTTGCCAAACCCCTGGCAACGCTGGCAGGCGCCGGCGGGATGATTGAAGGAAAAAATTCGCGGTTGCGGCGTTTCAAATTTACGCCCGCACTGCTTGCATTCGAAGCGCTCGCTAAAGCGCGCAAGTACCGGCGCTAAACCTTCCTCGGCCAGGATTTCCACCCGCAGCTCGCCGGCTTCGCGGTAAGCGGCCTCGACCGCCTCCGCCAGTTGCCCGCGGTTTTCCGGGTGCAGCGTCATGCGATCGGCGACGATCCATACGGGCCGGGAAAAATCCAATTCCAGCAGCGATTCCGGCGTGGCAAATTCCGCGATTCGCCCTTCCTGATAAAGCCGGTGGAAGCCTTGCGCGCGCAATTCCGCCAGCCGCCGGATTTGCGCTTCGCCCGCTAATTTAGCCGAGCTTGCCGAGGTTTTGCGCCGGCGGCGGGCGCCGTTCTCCGCCGCGGCTTCCACGCTCAGCGGGAACAACAGGTACGCCCGCCGCCCGGCCTGCTGGTTCAGCAGCGCCGCCACGGCTTCGTCCACGCTGTCGCGCCGGGCTTCCAACCGGCAATCCGGACAAATGGTCCGCCCGGCGCGGGCGTAGAGCAACCGCAGATAATCATAAATTTCCGTGGCGGTCGCCACCGTCGAGCGTGGGTTGCGGCTGGTGTTTTTCTGCCGGATGGCGATCGCGGGCGCGATCCCCTCGATCGCGTCCGCGTCCGGTTTCTCCAGCCGCTCTAAAAACTGGCGGGCATACGCCGAGAGCGATTCGATATAGCGCCGCTGCCCTTCCGCATAGAGCGTTTCAAAGGCTAGGCTGCTTTTGCCCGAGCCGGAAACCCCGGTGACCACCGTCAGGCGTCCCAGGGGAATATCGGCATTCAGGTTCTTGAGATTGTGCACGCGCGCGCCGCGCACGCGAATCGCTTCGCCCCCCTCGCCCGCCGCGGCAGGTGCGACCTCGGCGCCGGGGTTCGCTGCCGGAGCCGTGGGGCGGCTGGGCACCGTGTTCATGCCGTGGCCAGCGCCGGCAGAAAAGATTCGCCGCGATGCAGCGGCACCTGAAAATTTTCCGCAATGGTCTCGCCAATGTCCGCCAGGCTGCGGCGCGTGCCCAGCGCTGTCCCTCGCCGCCGTGGCGACAGCGCCAGCAGCGGCGCGTATTCGCGGGAGTGGTCGGTTGAGCGCGTAGTCGGGTCGCAACCATGATCGGCGGTCAGCAGCAGCAGGTCGTCGGGTTTGAGCCGCGCCTCGATCCGGGCCAGGTAGCGGTCGAACTCTTCCAACGCCCGGGCATAGCCCTCGATATCGTTGCGGTGCCCGTAAAGCATGTCAAAATCCACCAGGTTGACAAAGATCAAGCCGTGATCCACGCGCTCCAGAAGCGCCAGGGTCGCCTCCAGCCCGTCGGCATTCGATTGCATCGGCACGTGCTCGCGGATGCCGCGCCCAAGAAAAATATCGAAGATTTTGCCGACCGCGTACACCCCCACCCCGGCCGCCGCCAGCCGGTCGAGTAACATCCCCTGCGGGGGCGGAATGGCGTAGTCGTGTCGGTGCCGCGTGCGCTGGAAATCGGCGGCGCTGCTGCCGATAAAGGGCCGCGCAATCACCCGTCCCACCCGGTGCGGCCCTTGCAGCAGCTCGCGCGCGATCTCGCAGATGCGGTACAGCTCGGGCAGCGGAATCACCGCTTCATGCGCCGCAATCTGAAACACGCTGTCGGCCGAGGTGTAGACGATGGGCTGGCCCGTGCGCAGATGCGCTTCGCCCAGTTGCTTGATGATTTCCGTGCCGCTGGCGGCGACGTTGCCCAGCGTGCCCCGTCCGATGCGCCGCTCGAATTCGCGCATCAGTTCGGCGGGAAAACCGCGGGGATAAACCGGGAAGCCTTTTTCCAGGATAATGCCGGCCATTTCCCAATGCCCGGTGGTGGTATCTTTGCCGTCCGACAGCAGTGCGCATTTGCCGTAGCTGGCCAAGGGCGGCGTGGCCGGCTCTATTCCGGTAAGCGGCCGGATATTGCCCAACCCCAGCGCTTCCAGCCGCGGCAGCCGCGTTCGCCGCGCCGCCAGCAGATGGCCCAGGGTGTCGCTGCCGGCATCGCCATAGCGCGCGGCATCCGGCATCGCGCCAATGCCTACGCTATCGAGCACGATCAGCGCAATCCGAGGAAACCGGTTGCCTTCCGCCATCACGCCTTATGACTCCATCGCCAGCCGCTGCGCCAGCTCCACCAGGCTGGCCACGGCAATCCCGGTCGGACCTTTCGGCATCCAGGCTTTGCCCTCGTCCCACCACGCCGTGCCGGCAATATCAAGATGGATCCAGGGCGTGTCTTCGGCAAAGGCGTGCAGAAATTCCGCCGCGGTGATCGCGCCGCCATAACGCCCGCCGGTATTCAATAAATCTCCCACCGTGCCGCGAATCTGCTCCCGATACTCCTCATCCAGCGGCAGCCGCCAGAACTTCTCGCCGGCCGCCGCCGCCGCTTGCTCGAACTGGCGATAGAAGCCATCCTGATTGGCAAACGCGCCGGCATAGACGGCGCCCAGCGCCACCGCGACCGCTCCGGTCAGCGTGGCCGCGTCCACCAGGTGGGTGGCGCCCAGCTTCTTCGCGTAACACAGTCCATCGGCCAGGACCAGCCGCCCCTCGGCATCGGTGTTGAGCACTTCTATGCTTTTGCCCGACATGGCATACTGCACGTCCCCGGGCTTCTGCGCCCGGCTGCCGGGCATGTTTTCGGTCGCTGGAATGATCGCGATGACCTCCAGCCTGGGCTGCAGCTCGGCCAGCGCCTGCATTACCGCCAGCATGGTGGCCCCGCCGCTCATGTCGTACTTCATCTTTTCCATGCCCTCGGCGGGCTTGATGGAAATGCCGCCGGTATCGAAGGTTATTCCCTTGCCCACTAAGCCCAACACCGGCGCTTGGTCCGCGCCGCTGCCGCCGTGGTAGCGCAATACGATCATGCGCGGCGGCTCGGCGCTGCCTTGCGCCACGCTTAAAAACGCCCCCATTTTCAGCGCGCGCGCTCGGGCTTCGTCCAAAATGTCGCATTCCAGGCTGGCGCGGCGCGCCAGCGCTTCCGCTTCTTCCGCCAGCCGCCGCGGGGTCAGATAATTACTCGGATAGTTGGCCAACTCGCGCGCCCGCTCCACGGCGGCGCCAATGGCCTTGCCCCGGCGCAGCGCCGGCTCGGCTTCGGCCGGGGTCACCGAGGGGGGAATCAACAGCGTCAGCCGCTCCAGGCGCTTCTCCGGCGGGCGTTCGCTTTTATAGATACCGGTCTCGAAATTGCCCGCCCACGCTCCCGCAATCGCCGCCGGCAGAGCCGCCGCGGTGGCGGCCCTGGTCTCGGTGGCCTCCGGCGGCAGCGCCAGCGCCATCTCTTTCACGCCTTTGGCCTTCAGCAACCGCGCCGCCGTGCCGGCCAGCCGGCGCAATTCGAAAGGTCCGGGCGCGCTCTTGCCGCAGCCCAAAATCAGCAGCCGCTGCGCTTGGATCCCCGGCGGACGGTGCAGCAGCGTGCTCTCGAGCATGCGCCCGCTGAACTCTCCGGCCGCTTGCAACTGGCTCAACCATCCCTGCGTGGCCCGATCCAGCGCCTCCAGTTGCGGATTCAGCCGGCCCTCCAGTTCCGGCGCCAGAATCACTAAAGCTTCCGTCGCCCACTGCGCCGGCGCGGCGTTCTGCGCTTCAATTTCCATGTTTTACTCCGGTATTTGGGCTGGGCTGAAGCCCGGTTTCAGCCCCGAAATTCTAGTGTAACGCGACGCGGTTGATGCTCATGCGCCGCCACAAAATAGCGCCGTCTATCCAGCTGCGGTCACGCTTTTGCCGCTGCCGGGAGGAGGTTAACCGGATTTTAAATGGATTTTGGCCAGCCGTTTCTTGCCCGATTTGCCAATCTGAATCACGACGAATTCGTTGAGCTTTATTTGATCGCTAACGTCAACCACTATTTCTTCATTTTTCAAAACGGCGCGGGCTTTAATCAGCCGTTCCGCTTCCGTGCGCGAGGGGGCTAATTTCGCTTGCGCAATGGCGGCAGCCAAGGCCAAATGAGTTTTCCCGGAACCGGCAGGTAAATTCAGTGTGATTTCTTCTATTTCCGCCGGCGCCTGCTTGCGCTGCACCACCCGCTCGAATTCCTCCCGCGCCGCCCGTGCCGCCTCGGCGCCGTGAAAATCCGCCGCGATCCGTTCCGCCAGCTCTTTTTTCACTTCCATCGGATGCCGCTCGCCCCGCTCCACCGCCGCCCGCAGCGCCGCGATCTCCGCCTCGCTCCGGCTGGTCAGCAGCAGCCAGTAGCGCCACATCAGCTCGTCCGAGATGGACATCAGCTTAGTAAACATGCTCGCCGCCGGTTCGGCGATGGCGACGTAGTTGCCCAGCGACTTCGACATTTTTTGCACGCCGTCCAGGCCCTCCAGCAACGGCATGGTCAGCACCACCTGCGGCCGCTGCCCGTACGCCTGCTGGATTTCCCGCCCCATTAACAAATTGAATTTCTGGTCCGCGCCGCCCAGTTCGACATCCGCCTTCAAGGCCACCGAATCATAGGCCTGTGTCAGCGGATAGAGAAACTCGTGGATCGAAATCGGCTGCTGCTTGACCCAGCGCTCGTGGAAAAAGTCGCGCTCCAGCATGCGCGCCACCGTGGTTTTGGCGCACAGCCGCACCCATTCATAAGCGTCCAGCTTGCCCAGCCAGGCGCTGTTGAACTCCACCCGGGTCTGGTTTTCGTCGAGTATCTTAAACACCTGCCGGCGGTAGGTTTCGGCATTGGCGGCGATTTCCTCGCGCGTCAGCGCCGGCCGGGTGGCCGAGCGGCCCGTCGGATCCCCGATCAGTCCGGTAAAATCGCCGATCAGGAAGATGACTTCGTGTCCCAGATCCTGGAAATCGCGCAATTTCCGCAGCAGCACCGTGTGTCCCAGGTGCAGGTCGGGCGCGGTCGGGTCGAAGCCGGCCTTGACGCGCAGCGGGCGCCCCTGTTGCCGCGCCAGCTCCAGCTTCGCCGCCAGTTCCGCCTCCGTCAGGATCTCGACTGCGCCTTTGCGCAGCCGCGTCATCTGTTCCGCTGCTGAAAGTGTGCTCATGGGCAAGTTCTGGTCCCGCCGCCGCCGCGGCCAGGCTTCTGTTTACTATACAATTTGATCCGGTTCTCATTTCCGCATTCGGAATCCGCAACCCGGAATCCGGAATTTACGGCATGGATTTAAGCGTCGACATCGCCGGCCTGCGCCTTCGCAATCCCGTCCTGGCCGCCGCCGGAACCTTCGGCTACGGGGTCGAGTTTGAAGATATCGTGGACTTGCCTCGTCTCGGCGGCCTCGTCACCAAGGGGCTTTCCTGCGAGCCCAGGCCCGGCAATCCCGGCTTGCGCCTGTTTGAAACCTCCGCCGGCATGCTCAATTCCATCGGTTTGCAGAATATCGGCATCCCGGCCTTTCTTGAAACCCGCCTGCCGCGCCTGCGCCGTCTCGGCGTCATGGTGATCGCCAATGTTTACGGCGACAGCGTGCCCGAATACGTCCGCGCCGTCGAAATGCTCAATGAAGGCGAAGGCATCGCCGCTTATGAGATCAACGCCAGTTGTCCCAACACCCGCGCCGGCGGCGAGCTGTTTGCCTCCGATCCCGCGCCGCTGGCCGAGTTGACCGCCGCCGTCAAGGCCGTCACCCGCCGCCCCATCTGGATCAAGCTCAGCCCCAACGTGACCCGCATTGGCGAGTTGGCCCGCGCCGCCGAAAACGCCGGCGCCGACGCGCTCTCGCTGGTCAATACCTTTCTCGGCATGGCGATTGACGTGCATACCCGCCGGCCGCGCTTCCTCCACCGCGTCGCCGGGCTTTCCGGTCCGGCGATCAAGCCGCTGGCGGTGCGCGCCGTTTACGAGGCGCACGGTGCGGTGCGCTTGCCGCTAATCGGGATAGGGGGCATCGCTTCCGGCGAGGATGCGGTCGAGTTCCTGCTCGCCGGCGCCAGCGCCGTGCAGGTCGGCACCGCCAACTTCTGGGACCCCCGCGCCACCGAGTCGGTGCTGCGCGGCCTGGAAAAGTTCTGCCGCCAGCGCGGCATTCCCGCCGTCCGCTTGCTCACGGGCGCCCTGGAAACCAACCTTGCGAGTGAGCCGGAGGCTTCCTCATGAACATTCTTTTGCTCGGCGGCGGCGGCCGCGAACACGCGCTCGCCTGGCGCCTCGCCCGCTCGCCCCGGCTCAAGCGCCTTTATGCCCTGCCGGGCAGCGATGGCATGCGCCCGCTGGCCGAATGCCTGGCCGGTGATTCTTGCGACGCGGCCGCCGTCGTGGCCGCCGCCGCCCGCCAGCGCATCGATCTGGTGGTGGTCGGGCCCGAAGCCCCGCTCGCCGCCGGGGTTTCGGATGCCCTGCGCGCCGCCGGGGTGGCCGTCTTCGGCCCCAGCCGCATTGCCGCCCAGTTGGAAACCAGTAAATTTTTCGCCAAGCGGTTCATGCAGCGGCATCACATCCCCACGGCCGGGTTCATGCTCTGCGATTCGCTTGCCGAGGCTGAGCGCGCGCTGGTTCGCTTTCCCCTCCCCGTCGTCCTGAAGGCCGACGGCCTGGCCGCCGGCAAAGGCGTGCTCATCGCCGCGACCCAGGCGGAAGCCCGCGCGGCGCTCGCCGCGCTATTCAGCGGCCATCTGGTCGGCGATGCCGGGCGCCGCGTCGTCATTGAAGAGTGCTTGCGCGGCCCCGAGCTCAGCCTGCTGGCGCTTTGCGACGGCGAACGCGCCAGGCTCCTGCCGCCGGCTCGCGATCATAAGCGCGTCGGCGAGGGCGATAGCGGCCCCAACACCGGGGGCATGGGCGCCATCTCCGATGACGCGCTGCTCTCGCCCGCCTTGGCCGACCAGGTCCGCCAGGAAGTGATCGAACCCGTGCTCGCCGGCATGGCCGAGCAACAGGCGCCGTTTCAGGGCGTGCTCTATTGCGGTCTCATGCTCACGCCGGCGGGACCGCGCGTGCTCGAGTTCAACGCCCGCTTTGGCGATCCCGAAACCCAGCCGCTTATGCTGCGCTGTGATGGCGACCTCGCTGGCGCCTTGCTTGCCGCCGCCCAGGGCGCGCTCGCGCCCGCCAGCGTCCCCGCCTTCTCGCCGGAGCCCGCCGCTTGCGTCGTGCTCGCCGCGCAAGGCTATCCCGGCCCTTACGCCCGCGATCGCGTCATTACCGGCTTGGAGGAAGTCGCCGCCGCCGGCGAAGCCATCGTCTTTCACGCCGGCACCCGCTTCGCCGAGGGCGCCTGGCGCACCACCGGCGGACGCGTGCTCGCGGTCGCCGCCCGCGCCGCTACGCTCGATGCCGCCCTCGCCCGCTGCTACGCCGCGGCCGGTCAGATCCATTTCCAGGGCATGCATTATCGCCGCGATATTGGCCGCACCCTTGCCGGCGCCTGAGCGCCGCGGCTCAACCCCTCAGCCGCCTTAGGCGGAAAATTGCGGCTCCGGCGATGGCGCTCGCGTATCATAAAATTTCTGCCAGGAGGACTCATGCCAGATTCCGTTTCCGCGCCGCTCGTCGGCATTTTAATGGGCAGCGATACCGATCTGCCGGTGATGTCGCAGGCCGCCAAGCTGCTGAAGCAGTTCGAGGTGCCCTGCGAAATCGAAATCACCTCGGCCCATCGCTCGCCGCAGCGCACCGCCGAATACGCCCGCAACGCCGCCTCCCGCGGTTTGCGCGTGCTCATCGTCGGCGCCGGCGCCGCCGCCGCGCTGGCCGGCGTCATCGCCGCTGAAACCATCCTGCCGGTAGTCGGCGTGCCGATGGCCACCTCGCCGCTTTCCGGCTTCGACGCCCTGCTGTCCACCGCCATGATGCCCGCCGGCGTTCCCGTCGCCACCATGGCCGTCGGCGATGCGGGCGCCCGCAATGCCGCCATTCTCGCCATCTCTATCCTTGCCCTCCAGGACGCGCGCTTGCGCGAGCGCCTGCTGGCTTATAAACAGGAATTGGAACGCTCCGTGCACGAAAAATCCGAGCGCGTCAAGGCGGAATTTAAGTTCTGACCCCCGGGCTTCTTCGCCGCATAGCGCCAACCCGGTTATTCCGTCAAGAAAATAATTGCGAATGCATGCAGATTTTTCTTGACTCCCTTAGCGTGGGGGCACTATATCTTGTATGGCTAACCCGATAGCCCTAAATATCGGGGAGGCCATTGGGTTTAAACCCGACAAGGAGGAGAAATGGCAGCGAAGAAAAAGGCAGCCAAGAAGCCCGCAAAGAAAAAGAAGTAAGATCGGGCCCACGCTTTGCGTGGGTCTTCTGTTCTGCTTCCGAAAAAGGATGCGCTTGGCTGCGCATCCTTTTTTTGTGGCCCGTCCGAGCCGCTCTTGACCCTTTCCCCGGGGCTGGTTAATATAGCTGGTTAACGTCGGTTGCTCAAAACCTAAACCCCTCCTCTTCCAGCCGTCGCGAACTAGAGTGCCGGGTCCAGAACGGGGGAGAAGCGTGTCGCGGGTAGAAAAAACCAAGGACCGGGATTTTTCGGCAGCGGTGGCGTTAACGATCCATTTCGCATGCAGATGTTAGGCGCATTGGGGCGGCTGTTTCTCGGCGCGGTGCCGACCGTGCTGATTTTCCTGCTGCTGCATTTTTATTTGCGCGCGGTGCTCTATCGTCCGCTGCGGCGGACGCTGGAAGAGCGTCATCGCCGCTCCGCCGGCTTGATCAAAGCGGCGCGCGTGCGGCTGGGCGAAGCCGAAGGCTTGCTGGCGCAGATCGAGTCGAAGCTGCGCGCGGCGCGGCTGGAAGGCTATCGGCGCGTGGCGGAGCGCCGCCAGGCGGCGCTGGCCGAGCGCGGCGGTTTGTTGGAAGAGGCCCGCCACCAGGCCAAGGCCGAAGTGCAAGCGGTGGTCGAGCAACTCGGACGCGAGGCGCAGGCCGGCCGCGAAAAAATCCAGGCCGCCCGCCAGGAGCTTGCCGAAGAAGTGCTCGTCCGCCTGCTCGGTCACGCCGCCGCCGCTTCGATGAGCGTGCCGCCGGGAGCCGGCGCATGAGCGTTGTCCTTCTCAGCTTGTTCGCCTTCCTGGCCGCCCGCGGTGAGGGCGGTCTCGATGTACTCGCCCTCAGCCAGTGGTGGTCGCGCCATTCCGCCGACATCTGGCAAGTTGTTTTATGGATTAACTTCCTCGCCCTCATCTATGTGCTCTATCGCTTCATGCCGCGGGTGATGGCCCTGATGGGCATGGAAAACTGGTCGTGGAGCGGCTGGTGGCGCCAGCGCGGCGACGAAATTCGCCGCGGGCTGGCCGGCGCGCAAACCGCGCACGATGAAGCCGAGCGCAAGTGGGCCGATGCCCGCCGCCGCCTCGACGGGCTCGAGGCCGAGCTGGAGGCTTTGCGTCGTGAGGCCGAAGCCGAAGCCGCCGCCGAGCACGCCCGCCTGAAGGAAGAATCGCGCGCCGAAGCCGAGCGGATTGCCGCGCAGAGCCGCCGGGAAATCGAAGCCGCGGGCAAACTGGCGCGGCAGCAGTTGCACGACTATGCCGCCGCGCTGGCGCTGGAAGCCGCCGAGCAGAGCCTGCGTTCCCGCCTTTCCCCCGAACTCGATGCCGCGCTGGTGCGCGCCGGCATCGCATCCCTGCCCGCCCACGGGGCGGAGGAAAAGCAGGCCTAGCCATGGCGCAGGTGGATCAACGTTACGCGCAGGCGCTGTTCGAGCTGGTCGCGGCCGGCCGCCTCGATGCCGACACGCTCGCGCGCGATGTGCGCGCCTTCACCGCCGAGTTCGAGGCCGCGCCGGGGCTGCGCCCGGCGCTGGAAAGCCCCGCCGTCGCCGCCCCCGCCCGCGCCCGTCTGATTGCCCTGCTCGCCGCCCGCCTCGCGCTCGCTCCCCTCAGCCGCAATTTCCTGCTGGTGCTCTCGCGCCACGGGCGCATGGCCCGGCTGGAGCTGGTCTGGCAAGCCTATGAGGAACTCGAGCGCCAGGCGCACGGCCGGGTGCGCGCTGAAATCACCTCCGCCCGCGAGTTGGAGGCCGCCGCCCGCGCCGCGCTGGAACACCGCCTCGCCGCCGTCTCCGGCCGCCGCCTCGAAGCCGGCTATCGCCTCAACCCCGAGTTGCTCGCCGGTTTCGTCGCCCGCATCGGCGATACCATTTATGACGCCAGCCTGCGCGGCCGGCTCGAACGCCTGCGCCGCCACCTGCGGCAAGCCTGACCGGGAATTTTCTCTATGGCTATCCTTCAAGCTGACGAAATTACTCAGATTCTCCGCAGTCAAATCGAAAACTACGACTCCGTTCTCGCCGTGGACGAGGTGGGCACGATTCTGACGCTGGGCGACGGCATTGCCCGCATTCATGGCCTGACCAAGGTGATGTCGGGCGAGTTGCTGGCGTTTTCGCATGATGTCGCCGGCATTGCCATGAACCTGGAAGAAGACCAGGTGGGCGCCATCATCCTCGGCGACTACACCGAAATCCGCGAAGGCGAGCAGGTGCGCCGCACCGGGCGCATCATGTCGGTTCCGGTAGGCGAGGCCCTGGTCGGCCGCGTGGTCGACTCGCTCGGCCGGCCGCTCGATGGCAAAGGCCCCATCGCCAGCGAGCGCTTCAACCCCATCGAGCGCCTCGCTCCGGGCGTGCTCGACCGCCAGCCCGTGCGCGAGCCCATGCAAACCGGCCTCAAGGCGATCGACGCCATGATCCCCATCGGCCGCGGCCAGCGCGAGCTGATCATCGGCGACCGCCAGACCGGCAAGACCGCCGTCGCCGTCGACGCCATCATCAACTCCCGCGGCAAAGACCTGATCTGCATCTATGTCGCCATCGGCCAGAAACGCTCCACCGTGGCTCAGGTGATTGCCACCCTCGATCGCTTCCAGGCGATGGATTACACCATCGTCGTCGCCGCCACCGCCAGCGATCCCGCCCCCATGCAGTACCTGGCTCCCTACGCCGGCTGCGCCATGGGCGAGTTCTTCCGCGATTCCGGCCGCCATGTGCTGGTCATCTATGACGATTTATCCAAGCACGCCGCCGAATACCGTGAAATCTCGCTGCTGCTGCGCCGCCCGCCCGGACGCGAAGCCTATCCCGGCGACGTCTTCTATCTCCATTCCCGGCTGCTCGAGCGCGCCGCCAAGCTGAATCAGGAACTCGGCGGCGGTTCGCTGACGGCGCTGCCCATTATTGAAACGCAGGCGGGCGATGTCTCCGCCTACATTCCCACCAACGTCATTTCCATCACCGACGGCCAGATATATCTGGAAAGCGACCTGTTCAACAGCAACATCCGCCCCGCCGTCAACGTTGGCCTCTCCGTCAGCCGCGTCGGCGGCAACGCCCAGATCAAGGCCATGAAGCAGGTGGCCGGCACGCTCCGCCTCGACTTGGCGCAATTTCGCGAACTGGCCGCCTTTGCCCAGTTTGGCAGCGATCTCGACAAGGCCACCCAGGCGCAGCTCAATCGCGGCCAGCGTCTGGTCGAGATGCTCAAGCAGGACCAGTACTCGCCGCTGCCGGTGGAAAAGCAGGTGGCGGCCATCTTCGCCGGCACCCAGGGCTTTCTCGACGAGTTGCCGCTCGATCAGGTGCGCGGGTTCGAGCAGGCGCTCTATGAATTCCTCGAAACCTCGCATCCGGCCTTGCTGGAAGAGATCCGGGTGCAGAAAACGCTGAGCGACGATCTGCGCGCCCGTTTGCGCAAAGCGGTGGAAGAAGCGCGCGATCGCTGGAAACTGAGCCGCGAGACCGTGGCCGCGGCCGGTTAGGAGTTCGATCGTTTTTCCTGCGGCTGAGGCCGGGGCAGCGGGTAGCTTTTTATGGCGAATCTTCTCGATATTCGGCGTCGTATCCGCTCGGTGCGCAACACCCGGCAGATCACCCGCGCCATGCGCATGGTGGCGGCCGCCAAGCTGCGCCGCGCTCAGGATCAGGCGCTGGCGGCCCGCGCCTACGGCGACCGCATTACCGAGCTGCTGGCGGCGCTGGCCTCCGCCGACGTTGCCGCCGAGGCCGCCGCCGGCGATCCCGCCAGCGAGCGGCTGCTGCAACTGCTGGCGCGCCGCGCGCCGCGCCGCCGCCAGTTGATCGTTGCCATCAGCTCCGACAAAGGTCTTGCCGGGGCCTTCAATGCCAATGTGGCCAAAGCGGTGGCCCTGCTGGCGGCCGAGCCGGAAGCCGAACAACTGCGCTTCGAGCCGGTCGGCCGTAAAATTCGCGACTTTGTGCGCCGCGCCCATCCGCAGCAGATGCTGGAGCCGGTCGAGGCCTTCGCCCGCGGCGTCAGCTTCGCGGCCGCGCGCGAGCTGGCGAGCCGCGCCGCCGAGCGCTATATCGCCGGTGAAGTGGATGCGGTTTGGCTGGTCGGCAACCGTTTCGTTTCGGTGCTGCAGCAGCGGGTCGAGCGCCGGCTGTTGCTGCCGATTTTGCCCGCCGAGCCGGCGCCGGCGGGGCGCGACCGGCTGGCCCACGCGCCCGCCGCGGAACCGCTGCGCCCGGCCGGCGGGTTCAGCTTCGATCAGCCGCCCGCGCGCGTGCTTGCCGCGCTGCTGCCGCGCTACCTGGAAACCCTCATCTACCGCGCCCTGCTCGAGTCTTTTGCCGCCGAGCATGCCGCCCGCATGAACGCCATGGATACCGCTTCGCACAATGCCGCCGACATGATTGATTCGCTGACCTTGAACCTCAACCGCGCCCGCCAGGCCGCCATCACCAAGGAAATCATCGAGGTGGTCTCCGGCGCTGCCGCGCTGGAGGGCGAAGCCCGAGGCTGAAGCCCGGGCGCTGAAGGAAAGTTTTTTATGTCCACCGCTGTTGTCCACACTCCGTCAACCGCCGGCACGCTGGTCGAAGTCACCGGCCCGGTCGTCATCTGCAAGTTTCCCGAAGCCGTGCTGCCGCCGCTCAATCAGGCCTTGCGCATCACCAGCGATGGCTTCGACGTGCCCGAGCCCATCTCCATCCTGGTCGAGGTGCAGCAGCAGCTCGGCGAGGGGCGCGTCAAATGTGTGGCCATGCAGCCCACCGAAGGCCTGGTGCGCGGCATGCGGGTGATCGACACCGGCGGCCCCATCACCGTGCCCGTCGGCGAGGCCACTCTCGGACGCGTCATGAACGTCATCGGCGAGCCGGTGGATAAGCTCGGCCCGATCGCGTCGAAGCTGCGCCTCCCCATTCGCCGCCCCGCGCCTTCGCTCGAAGAGCAATCCACCGAGCTGCAAATGTTCGAGACCGGCATCAAGGTGATCGACCTGCTCGAGCCTTACCTGCGCGGCGGCAAGATCGGCCTGTTCGGCGGCGCCGGCGTCGGCAAGACCGTCATCATCATGGAGTTGATCAACAACATCGCCACCAAGCATGGCGGCGTCTCCGTTTTCACCGGGGTGGGCGAGCGCACCCGCGAGGGCAACGACCTCTGGCTGGAAATGTGCGAGTCGGGCGTCATCACGCCCGGCGATCCCGCCAAGAGCAAGGCTGCCCTGATCTATGGCCAGATGACCGAGCCTCCCGGCGCCCGCCTCCGCGTCGGCCTCACCGGCCTGACCGTGGCCGAGTATTTCCGCGACACCGAAGGCCAGGACGTTCTGCTGTTCATTGACAACATCTTTCGCTTCACCCAGGCCGGCTCGGAAGTTTCCGCCTTGCTCGGACGCATGCCCTCCGCCGTCGGCTACCAGCCCAATCTCGCCACCGAGATGGGCGAGCTGCAGGAGCGCATCACCTCCACCCGCAAAGGCTCCATCACCTCCGTGCAGGCCATCTACGTGCCGGCGGACGACTACACCGACCCCGCTCCCGCCACCGCCTTTGCCCACCTCGACGCCACCTCCAACCTTTCGCGCCAGATCGCCGAGCTGGGGATTTATCCCGCCGTCGATCCGCTGGCTTCCTCGTCGCGCATTCTCGATCCGCGCGTCGTGGGCGCGCGCCATTACGCCGTGGCCCAGCAGGTGAAGCAGATCCTGCAGCGCTATAAGGACCTGCAGGATATCATCGCCATTCTCGGCATCGATGAATTGAGCGAGGAAGACAAGCTCACCGTCGCCCGCGCCCGCAAAATTCAGAAGTATCTCTCCCAACCCTTCTTCGTCGCCGAGCAGTTCACCGGCTTGAAGGGCAAGTACGTCAAGCTGGAAGACACCGTCGCCGGCTTCGAAGAGCTGGTTTCGGGCAAGCTCGACGAGCTGCCCGAGCAGGCGTTCTACATGCAGGGCACGATAGACGATGTCAAAGCCCGCGCCGCGGAAATGGCCAAGGGCTGATTTCGGGGTTTTGCCGTGGCTGGCGGCGGCCGGCCTGCAGGCTTATGTTTTTTCGCCGCGCGCTGCACGCTGAGCGCCGATAATTTTTACTTATGCCGCTGGAAATCGAACTCGCCACCCCGCAGCGCCAAGTTTTGCGCGCCCGCGCCCGCGCCATTCAGGTTCCCACCGAGGGCGGCTTCCTCGGCCTGCTGCCCGGGCACGAGCCGCTGATCTCGCTGCTCGGCACCGGCCCGCTCACGATCGAGACTGAAAACGGAGAGACGATTCGCCTGCTCATTTCCGGCGGCTTTCTCGAAGTTACCCCGGAGCGCACCGTGCTGCTCGCCGATATTGCCGAGCGCAAGGAGGAAATTGACGTCGCCGCCGCCCGCCGCGAGCTCGCCGCGGCCGAGCCGCTCACCCGCGGCGGCGATCCCAGCGCCGGCTACGCCGCCGCCCTCGCCCGCGTCGCTCTCGCCCAGGCGCGCCTGGATTTCGTCCGCTGAGTTGCCGCGGCCACGGCGGCGAGCCCATGGCCCTGGACCGCGCCCTATAAATGGGTACCGCCGCCCCCGCTCGTTTCGTCAAGCCTTAACGGCCGGGCCGGACGGCAGGTTTCGTGTTCGCGCCACCCTGAAATCTTGCGGCAGCCGCGGCGCATAATCGCAAGCCGGGTCGGCGGCCCGCGCCAGCGCGCTGGCATGGATGGCGGCGCCTTCCGGAATGACCCGCCGCGCGCCCCGCGGAATGCGCCAGCGCTGCCGCCGCGCCCGCCGGTCGTAGTAGCGGTGCGGCAGCCATTCCAGCAGCCACCACCACCCTTGCAGGGAATGATGCAGTGGCGCCTGGCAATCGGGCGGCGCGTAGTTTTCGCAGCCCGTCCCGCGGCCTAAAATGCAGGCCATGCGCCGGGCGTCAAGCAGCAGGCCGCGGCCGGCCGCTTCTTCCGCCATCCATTGCAGCGCCAGTTTCGATAGCCCGCTTTGCGCTTCCGGATAGCTTCCGCCCACGTCCGAATGCACCCCGGCAAACCAGGCCTGCAGCAGGTCCTGGCCCGGCAGCTCGCCCCAAAGGTTCTCCCGGAAAAAGCAGCGCCGCTCGTCAATCGAGACCGCGTGCCGGCCGCAGCGCACGATCGGGTTGCAGGCGGTGTAGGGGAATTTCACCGGATCGTAAATCCAGCCGATCGAGCTGACCGTATCCCACAGCCCGCAAAAGTGCACGGCGACGTCGCGTGAAAACGTTTGCTTGAAATCCTCCGCGATCGCGAATTCCGGCTGCAGCCGCCCCGCCTGGCGGCTGGCCATGGCGAACCTATGGAAGAGATAGCGAATTTGCCCCTGATTGCCGCGATGCAGCAGGCCGTACATGTGCAGTACCGCCGCCAGCACCCGCGCCGTATAGGCGCCGCGGCTGAAGCCGAATAGAAATATCCGGTCGCCGGCGGCATAGTTTTCCATCAGATAGCGGTAGGCGTCGCCCGCGTTGTCGAGCAGGCCCGCGCCAAACGCCAGCCCCTGGAACCGCGTCCATTGCTTCGCCAGCCAGTTTCGCGCCAGCGGCGCCCCCATGGTCCCTACCCCGGGGTGGTAATAAACCATCTGCTCCGCGTCGCGCTGCACCAGCGCCCGGCAGAGCTTGATGACATTGGAATGGGTGTCGCTGTTGTCGAACTGGTCGCCGGTGCCGTCGCAGCAAACCACCAGGTTTTTGCTCATCCCTCGCCTCGGCCGGGTTCAGTGATTCAGGCTATCCTTCCGCGCTTCCGTTATCGGGAGGCTGCTTCCCGCCGTTTTCCGCTTGCCCTAAACAGTCGGGCGGCTCGATGCCGATCGCTTTCAACCAGGCTTTGTCTTTTTCATTCAGCCGCCAGGGGAGGAAGGCATCTAAAAATTTCATATCGGGCGGGTGATCGAAGTCTTCATCCAGCAGCATGCCTTGCACGCACCCTATTATTCTTAACGGTTTGGCCGGGGACGGCTTAGGACTATAATTTGCCAGTGTTTTTCGGTTGAACTCGTTGAGTTCGCACTTATATTCCAAAACTTTATCCCGCATCCCGGGAAAGCCGTCTTCCCGCCAGGCAAAAAGGATTTCTTCCAGATGGCTCAACAACTTGAGGTCATGAAAATCCAGCGGAAAAGGCTTTTCATCGTACTGGGACACGGAGGAACTCCTGTCTTAAGATGGGCGCGCGGCCGGCGCGACATTCCAGAGATGATCCCGCCGCCGGCCGGGATGCAGAAATAAGCGGCCGAGCCATCTTAAACTACTGCCACGGGTAAAACATGAAAGCAGCGGTAGGACATGGGAACCCCGCCTGAATTTAGCCTGCGGCTCGCCACCGAAGACGACATTCCCGCGCTGCGGGCGCTGATTGATTGCATTCGCACAATAGTTGGCAGTCAAAGTCGGCCCGCATACCTAAATTGTGGTTGTTAAAGAGTCGAATTTCGATTGGAGCTCTCAAGGGATTTGCATTAATAATCTCTTGGAGTATAATCCCACCACATTCGACTGACATGTACGATAGGCGTTGCCTTTATTGTCCATGTTTCGGGAGAATTTAATGGATACCCCTAAAGCACTCCCCGAACGCTTTAGCTATTTTGTTGATGCCATTGTCTTTATAGACCTGCTGGTCACGGTTTTTATAGGACAGAATCATCCCCTCGTTCTTAAACTTGTGATTCTTGGATCGATTTTGTTAGCGGCAATATTGGGAATAATTCTTCGTCCTTTCCGAGTGATACGATATGTGACCGACGTCAAGCCGCATTTCAAAATTGTTGACAACGTTCAGGTATGGAGAAATGTTGTCGAGGAATATGCATACATCGGCATTAGCGGCGGGTCATTTTTGTCCGAATTTCGGAATACCGTCGAACAAGGAATATTCAATCCGGGGTGCCGGTTGAGATTTCTGCTATTGGCGCCTGAAGCAGATTGCGTTCGTGAAAGCAAAAAGCATGAGCTTGGGCGTGAGCCTAACAACGAAGAAGTCAGCGCCGAAATCCGCAGAATCAACAGCACGGCCGAATCATATCTGGGGATGCGGGGGAAATTGGAATTGAAGGTTCGTTTCTATCGCGAATACGCCCGCTACTGGGCGCACTATGTGGACGATCGGGAAGGCTTCATCGGCTATCTGTTGCGCGGGCGTTCTGGATTAAGGGACCCGGTGCTAATCCTCAAACGTGGCCACCATCATAATCCTTTACTGCGACATTTCTTGGAGGAATTCGATAGGCTCTGGCATGATGATCGGTTCAGCGAGGATGCTGAAACTTTTCTCGCGAAAAAACGCGGGGCGCATGCATGATCTTTAAATTACAAGCTTTGAGCGAAATTTGGACGGGCGATGAGCACCGCCAAAACTCCCGGCTTCAAATGACTAGCTTGCTGGGAAGCATTCGCTGGTGGGCTGAGGCCTATGTGCGTGCTTTCGACGTCCGCGCCTGCGATCCGACCGATTCTGGTTTGCGTTGTTCGAATATAGACCCATGCTTCATCTGCCAACTCTTCGGGGGCGTAGGTAGTGGTCAATCACAAAGAAATGCCCCACTTCCCGCTGCGGCTCGTTTCAGTATCCGGGCCTGGAAAGATCTCAATGGACAACCGGATCGCTCTGAAATTCGCATTGAACCACTTCATGCAGGTCAAATATTCTGGTTAGAATTTAGTTTTCTACACTCGCAGCCGCCATTACGCTCCGCACAACAGCATTTACTCGCAACGATCCTTCATATTATTTGTACTTATGCTTCCTTAGGCGGTAAGACCACTTTAAAACCAGTGCCAGGAAATGCTGCCGGTAATGAATGCCATCGTGATTACGGATTAATTCAACTACTCGGAATGCAAGGGGCCATGCCCGACGATGAGCCAGTGAACGTATGGAAAACCCGCTTTCTTGTTGAAATGCAACACCGGCAAAAAAAACAACCCAATGAAACGCCTGATTTACCTCGAATAGATTATTTCTTCTTTCTGCCAGGTGTGACCTTGTATGAGTCGCATCCGGAAATTGGCTCGTTTAACCACCTTTTAGGATTGGATGCCATGCCTTGGCCTTCTATGTTCTCGATTAAAGAATTTAACGATGGCTTTGATCCATTGCGCGCGCATGTCCGCGGCAGCCGAGATATTCAAAGCAAGCGTCTTTTTTCTTTTACACTTCCAGCAGCGATAAATGGCCGTCCTGCGGGCCGCACCTGGGGTTATGTGCTCGACCCTGGCTTTTTAAGTCAAATTCCTGATTGGTTAAATGCCGCTGGCATTCGTAAGCAATATTTACCTGACAATCAACCGTTTATACGAATTCAGCCGGCGCTTGCGCTGGCTGCAGGAGGCGGCGCTTGAGTTTAGAAGTTTATCCTTCTTTGCGGCAATTGCAACAAGGCGCCGCATGGCACGCGGTTAACCGGACATGCGAAGATGCGCTGCAGACCGCCTCCTGCGATAGTTTTATACCTTCACCAATCGCCAATCATTTCCGTTATTTTCCTGCCGGAACATTGTTTTTGCAGTTTCAATTCACCTTGATTTCCCCCTATTTATCCAAAGGCGACGAAGTCGTGGCGGCAAGCCCGCAGACAATTGCCCGGGAATGGGTTTACCGCCGTCCTTGGGTGCGTCCTTCCACTTGGAAAGGCCGACTACGTTATGTCGCCAATCTGATTAATCCCGGCGAACCTGTCATTGAAGCGTTTGGACCGGATAAAGAGAGTAAATCGGAAGGCCGGTTGCATTTCTTTCCTTCTTTTTTTAACGAAACTAACTCCCATGTAGTCTTTAACCCGCACAATCGCCGCGCACGCAAAGGTACGGTTCCCGTTTCGCCGCATGTAGTTCGCGCGGGACAATCGGCAACATTTTCTGTGCTCTATTTGGGGCGTGGAGAGGCTCAAGGCGTAGAACAAGCTCGATTGCTATTTCCACTCGTTTGCGATTGGCTCCAGCTTCTATTCACAATTCATGGAATTGGCGCGAAAACCCTGAAAGGTTTCGGCTTGGCTCGAAATCAGATCTTGAATTCTCGCCTGTACAATCGCCATGTCTCTTATAATTTGCAAAATCTCGATAAATTATCGGAGCTTAGGGCGCGGATTGAAGGCGCGCAGCCATGGGCGTAACGGAATTACGAAATAGCGATAATCGTGATTGGTTATTGAGAAGTGAGCTTTGCTCGTTATTCCATGATATGGGTAAATTAAGCATGGCCTTCCTGAAATATCGCCGCACTTGGTATGCCGATTCTAATCCTGACGCTTATAATAAAGACCCGCACGATCATGATTTCCTCGATCAACATGAAACGCCGGAATTTAAAAATAAATATTCTATTCTGCTGGAGCAAATGAGCCAGGAAATCACCTTCGCCATAGGTTGCAGTGAGAGATTTTCGCCGAAAAGAGTAATGTCCTCTCATGTCGCACCCAGCCCCCATATCGTTTATGAGCAAGCATTAAAGGCGGCCGATGCTCTCGATTCGGCTATTGATCGTAATAATCCCTTGCCTGCCGGCGAGCAATGCGATCATAGCAAACCTCCGCAAGAAAATGAAATTCTGCGTTCCTTTTATCGCTCCAATGTATTCGGTTATGAAAGTCAGATCAGCGATGATAATCTTGAAACAAACCGCGAGCAGTTATATGCGGCTCTTTCGAGCGAGGATTTGATCAAGACCTGTTGGCTACGTCCACCCGATAAAGACCCTGCCCCGCGCCGGCGGCTATTGAAGTTGCTCGAAGATCAATATAAGCCTGCCTGTAGCGATACCACGCGACCCGGCAATGATACCTCGCTATTCGAGCATGTCTATGCTGTAACCACCATTACTAAAGTATTTCAAGCGTGGTATTTACTATATCATTCTGGCATAACAGCCGAAAAATTGGAGGAACACAATGTGTTTCAATCCGCGCGATTTACTATCTGGGGACTGGGCTGGGATGCGGTGCGCTTTATTCAGCGCGGCCAAAAAATTGCCGACCTCACTACCCGCCGCGACCTGCTTCGCCAGGTGCGCCATGCGGCGAGAGAAAAAATCGAATTCATATATGCGCTAGGCAATGCAATCTACGAAGATGATAATTGCATCTTGTTTTTAATTCCGGAAAAGATGGATTCCAATTCCATCGGGGAAGCTTATCAGCACTGGTTGGAAATAATCGGTCGAGAAATATTGGATGGCTCGTTGATAATCTCGAAGGGCGAATTGTGGCCCCGCTTTGTCTCGCTCGGACATGGTACCCGGGATATTACCGATATCGTTTTCGTGTTGAATAAACTTCGCCAGGAATTCGGATTTCCCATTCATGCCGATGGCCGTATCGTCGCCGATGGCCGACTGGAACCGTTTCAACACTATTTGCCGTCTATCTTGGATCAGGAGATTTGTCCGATCTGCCGGTTGCGCACGTATCCGCGAGCGCGATCGGATAAACGTTGTGAAATATGCGCCCGCCGGCGCAGTCGGGGAGCTTCGCAGCTTCGTCAAGCCGACGCCGCCACGCTTTTTATTAATGAAATTGCCCGTGGCCGGGATGTCGCATTGCTGGTGGCCCGCATCGGATTAGATCCATGGCTCGATGGCAGTCGGATACGTACTTTGTATGTTACCGAACCGCGCGGGCTTTCGCGCCAGGCGGTTGATTTAGGAAACACCCAACTATTTAAAGCAGATGAACTGAAGTCAAAGCAGTATTTGGAAACCGCACGGGGTCAGGATTGGTCAAATTATGATGCCGAGCGGCTTCGCCAGGAAGTCGCAGTCTGCTTGAAAGCTTTTGCCGACACCGCGGATCAGGAAGAACTTAAACTCGCAAGTGCCGTGATCTGCTTCTATCGCCAATTTTGGCCTGGGGGCCGCTTCAATCAAACCCCGAAAGATCCTCGCCAGGCATGGCCTCTGGAAAACCATCATGGTGAATTTGCGCCTTCTGCGGCGAAGGTTTCAGAATTACGCGAATTGGCGGGGCAAATCGCCGACACGCCCGTGCGTTTATCTCAGTTAATCAATCTGATTACAGCCAAATCTCCCACCCCTTCCACCGTGCTCGATGTCTGGCGTACCACTCAGGAATATTTTAGTTCCCTGACCTCACCAAATACGCAATCAGGATCCGATTCGACGCCGTTGCTGAGGAAATATTTGCCGCGCATGCAACGTTGGGGGTTCATACTTGAAAGCCATCTCGCGCTGGAAAAAGTCTTGGCCCCCAATGCGGTCTATAAGGCTTTCATTGCCGATCAGCCGGTCGAGTTCGTCTGGGACGATGAAAATAATCGGATTGAATTGATTAATCAAGCGTCGACGGATGCTTTCATTGGTAAGTCACTTACCCGGATATGTGATGCGGATTCGGGCGAGCCGCTGCGTCTTGAATCGATTCCATTAAGTGGCAATCCGACTGCGCGCGACTATTATCCTTATCGTGAAATTCTGGCCACGCCGGAAATCTTTATTGCCTTGGTGCCCGCCGCCCGCGCAGTGGAGTTAAGCGGACGTATTACCGCCGAATTTCAACGCCGTTTCGGCAAGGTGTCGGGCCGCCTCTCCTTTTCGATCGGCAACTTGTTTTTTCAGCCTCGCTTTCCCATGTACATTGCGCTCGACGCTGCCCGCCGCATGCTTCTAGCCTTTCAAAGCCGTCATAATATGTCGGGATCGTATAAGCTTTGTCAACAGCCGACCAATGCGGGCAATGGATATACCGATTTGCATTTGGCGGGCGATCTACATTGGCGGGTGCCTGCCTACCTCGGTGATGGTCGTGATGATAGCTATCATCCGTATTTCATTGTCTCCGAGGAATCTTTAAATGAGGATGATCGGCACCATGCCATGCCGGACTCTCTGGGGAGATTATGTGTACTGCATTTGCGCGATCTTCGCCCGGGTATGCGCATCATCGCCGCCGATTGCGCCTACGACTATGAATATCTCGATAGCTCCACCCGGCGCTTTGCCTTGCAGGTGGCGGAGCATGGGCATCGACCCAGCTATGCCTGGAATGATCAGCAGGTTCGGCCGATACGGCTTGAACTCCTAATGTCCCACTTAATCGAGATACGCGATTTGCTGGCGGCCGGTATTCCGTCCGAATCGGTGCGCCATTCCCTGATTGATTTACTGGCCGAGAAAATTCGTACTTGGCGCATCGGGCTGCCTTATCCCGCGCCTGCCGCCGAGACACCAGGGCATATTGAATGGCGTGAGCTAGCGCGTCAGCAAATCGAATATCATGCCGCTGCCCTAACAGCTGCGCAGCGGGCTTTTTTATTGGATCGCTGTTGTGATGGCTCGATTTTTGAAGCCTATGCCTTATTTCACCAGAATCCGCCGGAAGAGGATCGTGCCTCTGCTTCCAAGACTACTTTAGCCCGCGTCGACGAGGCAGGCCAACCCGTCGCTCGCTCAGGAGCTTGAAATGCCTGATCCAAGAATTTTCGAACAAGTCCGCTATTGGATGTTCGCTCTCGACCCGCTTCATGTCGGCGCCGGCCAGCAAAAAATTGGCCGCATTGATTTGCCTGTTTTGCGCGAGTCTGGCACGAATCTGCCGGTGATCCCCGGCACCAGCCTCAGCGGTGTCACCCGGGCTTATGCGGCACTGAGCATGGATCGTCCGCAGTGCAGCGGGAAGGGGGGGGCGGAAGGCCAGTCTCATTGTGGCGATTGCCCCGTCTGCCATGCATTTGGCTGGGCCAAAGGCTCATCCGGGAGCCGCCAGGGATTAGTACAACTCTTTACCGCCCACCTGTTGCTCTTTCCCATCGCGACGACTCGCGGGCCGGTCTGGATTACTTGTCCACAGCAGCTTGAGGCGGCTGGCATATCGTCGGGCTTGCCTGCAGAAATGGCTGGCGTGTCGTCGGGCTTGCCCGCAATCGAAGATGGAAATTTCATTGTTTTAAAAGGCAACTTCACTCAACCGCAACTGGATTTCGGCTGGCTATATTTAAATAAATTAGATGGCTTGCAGGATTCCGATCTGGCGCAATGGCGGTTTCCCTCGCGGCATGCGGATGATCGGGTGTCTGAACTACAGCCGATTCCTTCTGTGTTGCTCAACAAAGTTCAGCAATGCGTGCTGGTCGGCAATGCTATGTTTAAGCGCCTGGTGGATGACAATCTGGAAGTCCGCACCCTGGTCTCGATTAAGCCGGAAACCGGGGCGGCCGAAGACGGCGCATTATTTACTTATGAAGCTATCCCGCGCTCGAGTCTGCTTTGGTTCGATGCCGTCTATAATAATCCGGCTATTTTCAACGCTACCATTGGCAGCAATGGGTCAAGAGCGCCGATGGAGATGACGGCTTTGCGCGACGTGATGAATCGCGGAATTAGCTTAATGCAATATCTTGGCCTTGGCGGCATGAATACCCGAGGCTTAGGCCGCGTGTGGATTCAATCATAGCCGGCGATGGCAGCGAGAGGAGAATTTCAACATGGCTGCGATCCCAACCCCTTTGGCCACGGCCCAGCTTGGCTTCAATCTTGATTTGTTTGCGGCGAAATATGGTCGCCTTTTTTGTCAGGCCTATCAGGATAGTGATAAAGGCTTCTTTGTCGCCGCCGGCTCGGTGTTGCAATCCCGCGGTATTTGCGCGCTGCTGGCGTTTTTGGAAAAGCAAAGCTCGCCATGTTTGCGGGTGCTTTCCGATTTTCTGCGCGACCATTTTCAAGTGCATCTCGACTTGCGCGGGGATGTCCTGGCGCAGATGGCAAGGGATCCTCTGCTCAACCACCTGGAGCCGCTCTATCATGCCCGCCGGCTGTTGTTGCATAGCTTCGAGTATGCGCATGCTTACATGAAAACCCGGCAAGCGCCGACAGCAGCCAGGGAGACCGCTCATGCCTGATTGGCAATGTTATAAGCTGCTATTCCGTTCCAATAGTGATATTGCATTGGGCTGGCGCAAACTCGGTTTCGTGCAATGTACCCGCGCTTATATCCCCGGCCGTAATTTATGGGCCGCGGCCGCTCAAGCTTTAACCTGGCATCGTTATGCTTCCCCTGCTCCGGAGAATTATTTGCAGGCTGGCCAGGATATTGAAAATCATGTGCGGTTCTCTTATTTTTTCCCTACTTTTGAAACGGATTCTCAAGCCCGTCCTCATTTACCTTGGCCTTGGGAAATCAATGACCGCTGCGTCGGCCTGCAATCATATCAATATGAACGGCAATTTATAGGCTCTTATGTACGTGTGGGAACTGACGCCGACACTGCCGCCGCCCGGGAAGAGGCGCTATTTGAGCATGAATATTTGATCGGCAAACAAGCGAATGGTACGCAGTTATGGGCCGGTTATGCATGGCTCAAGGATTGTTCTTCCGGCATCTCTCTGGAAAATTTATTTTCTTCTTTCAGCATCGGTGGTGAGCGGCGAAATGGTTTTGGACGCATGTCGTTGGATAGCAGTGTCGTGGATTCCGCTCCTTTTGGCATGTCCTACATCGGCACGGCGAACAGTCCTCAGTTGTGTTTACCGGCTCAGGCGCCGCTTTTGGCGCATCTTTCCCTTGCTTCATGCCATTGTTGCATTCATGGGGAGATTGAGCCGCTGGTGGGCCGTGAATGGCATTCCGATAATGGACCCGGCCATCAATTGAGAAATAATGGCTACGCCTGGATGCCGGGGTCGCAATTATTACAAGCGGCAATTATAGAAGTTGGTAGCCGTGGGGTCTGGCATATTCATTCGCCGGAATGAAGAAATAATGAAATTTGAAGTGATGGCAGTCACGGCGGCTGTTGCGAGTCGTATAAATTCAATTGTTTTCCCGCCGCTCCGCTTTGCCCGTCTGCATCTCGCCCTGCGGCCCCAAGCACCGCTGTTTTTACCGCTGGAATGGCGGGGCAACAAGCTCCGCGGCGCCCTGGGTGAGATCCTGCACGCCCGGGAATGCCGCCCTGATTGTCCCGGGGTGGCGCAATGCCCACATCGCGCCGAATGCGCCTACGCCGCGCTGTTTGCACCCCAAATATCGGCATCGGATAGCGCTCAAGCCGTCTTGGCATCGGGGCGCCCGCTGGCAGGCATGTCCAACATTCCGCGGCATTTCCTGCTTCGCCCCCCCCTCGATTCCGAACCGGTGTTTGGACCGCATCGCCCGCTCTGTTTCGAGCTGCGCCTGTTCGGCGCCGCCATGGCCGCCTATCGCTTTTTTATCGAAACCTTCGCCGCGCTCGAAGCCTATGGATTTACCGCGCAACGAGTTCCCGTCCGGCTCGAATCCGTTTGGACGCTCGATCAGCGAAGCCTGCCCCATACCCTTCTCTGGCAGGATGGCGTGGCCGGAGATGCCTTGCCCTTGCCGCTGGCATTGAAACAGTACCCTAACCACCAGTTTCGCGGTCATCGCCTGAGAATTGACTACTTTACCCGCACCTCAATCAAGCACCTCGGTAAAACCGAGCAGGTTCCTTCGCTTCCTGGCCTGGTTGCCCGCTTATGCGACCGCCTGGCTGCGCTCTGCCAATGGGCGGAGCAAAAGCCTTGGCCGGCCGATCTGGTTGAATTAAAGCGCCTGGCGCATGCCGGCGAGATCGCCGAGATTCGCGGCGGCTGGGAGCTGGCCGAGCGCACCTCGACTCGCACCGGCGAAACCATGGATCTTTCCGGCTTCCGCGGCAGCGTTCTTTATCATCACGTCGCGCCGGAACTGGCGCCGCTGCTCGCCTGGGGACAGGAAATTCACGCCGGCCGCGCCGCCGTCTGGGGCAATGGCTGGTATCGCCCGCACCTCCCCGCCCTTGATACATTCCAATCCAATTCTTGAGCCGCCAGCAGGGCTACCCTATTAGCGATCTATGGATGAATGGCTTAGCCACGAAGCCCTCGAATCGGCCTGGCAGCATGTGGCCGTCAACGGCGGCTGCGCCGGCGCCGATGGCGTCACCTTGGACCAATTCGCCCAAACCCGCGAAGCGGCCATGCTGGAACTGCGGCAACGCATCGAGCATGACGAATATCGTCCTTTGCCGCTGCTGCCAATCGCGGTCGAAAAGCATTTGCATTCGAATGCAATCCGCATTTTGCAAGTGCCTGCCGTAAGGGACCGTATCCTGCAAACCGCTGCCGGCCGTCAATTGGGCCGTGCCTTCGAGGATGATTTTCTCGAATGCAGTTTTGCCTATCGCCCGCATCGTTCTGTTGATTCCGCCGCGGCGCGCATCCGCTTTCTTCATGACCATGGCTATCGCTATATCGTCGAAGCCGATATCGAGAATTTTTTTGATCGCGTGGATCACAATCTATTACGTTGCCGTCTCGATCAATGTCTGCCCGACCGGCGTATGCGGGAACTGCTGGCGCTATGGATCCAATGCCCTTCCTGGGATGGCCATCAGATCCGTCCTCGCCATGCCGGCATTCCCCAGGGCAGCCCCATCTCTCCGTTGCTGGCTAATTTTTTCCTGACGGATTTTGATCTGGCCCTGGAAAAACAGGGTTTGAAACCGGTCCGGTATGCCGACGATTTCCTCATCCTGGCCCGCGACGCCGGCCAAGCGCAATTGGCCCTGGAAATCGCCGGCAATCAATTGGAAGCCTTGCATCTACGCTTGAAGCGGGAAAAAACCAGAATCGCATCCTTCGAGGAAGGCTTCCATTTTTTGGGCCTCTACTTTCTCGGCCCCGATTTATGGATTCCCTGGAAAGTGCATCATCAGCATCGCCGCGTGCTGTCCGTGCCGCCCCCCATGCCGGCGAGGCTGGTCAAGCAGTTGCTGGAGCCGCCCACGGTTACCGCTTTTCAGGCGGCTTGGCGCAAGGCCAGGGAATTTCCTGCGGAAAATCCTCAGGCAGAAACTGGACAAACGGATATGGCTTATCTCTATTTGACGGAACAAGGCGCCGTTCTGCGGAAAATAGGCAATCGCCTGGTCGTGGAAAAGGATGAGGCAGTCTTGCTCGATCTGCCGTATCACAAATTGAGCGCTGTGCTCCTTTTCGGCAATGTCCAGGTCACTACTCAGGCCATGGCCGAACTTCTCGACGCGGGCATACCGGTTAATTTGCTCAGCCGTCAGGGAGAATTCCGCGGCAGCCTGATGCCGCCCCAAGGCAAAAATATCCCCCGGCGCATTGCCCAGTTCGAGCTCTATCGGGATTCAAGCCGTTGCCTGCAATTGGCGGCTCGGATTACTGCCGCCAAATTACTCAACTCGGCTGCCGTGTTGGAGCAGTTCGGTGACCGCGATGCCGCGCGTGATGAAATGTGCCGCATGGCGATCGCGGAAATCCGCGCCGCCGCGGAAAAAACTTCGTCGGCCGCCAGTCCCGAGATGCTCGATGGCATTGAAGGCGCGGCGGCCAAACTTTATTTTTCGATACTCATGCAGCGCAATAAATCGGAATTCACCTGGCCTGGCCGTGTTAAGCACCCCGCCACCGATCCGATCAATGCGCTCTTATCGTTCGGTTATACCCTGGTCGCCCATGAACTGGCCGGGCTGCTCGAAGCCGTCGGTCTTGATCCCTATCTCGGCGTGCTCCATCAACTTGATTATGGCCGCAAATCTCTGGCCCAGGACCTGATCGAGCCTTTTCGCGCGCCCGTCGTGGACCGGCTGATATTGACCCTGCTTAATCGTCGCCAATTCTCGAAGGATGATTTTGAGCCCGCCATCGGCGGCGCGGATGCCGGGCTTTATCTCCGTCCTGAACCGGCAAAACGCTTCCTGATTGAATATGAACGCTGGATGTTGCGTTGTTCCTCGCCGGCAGCCTCGGATACCGCCGCTCTAGCCGCTGCGCAAAATTTTCGGGCCACGTTGCGCGCGGAGGTTGAACGCTTTACCGCTACCGTACGCGATTCTAAGCGTGAATATGCGCCCTTTGCCTGGCCGCTTGGAATGACTTTATCTCCGTCCGTGGCCAAAGCGGCTGGCGAGGCTCAAGCATGAAATGGATTATTTGTTACGACATCGCCGACGACCGCCGTCGTCAACGCATTGCCGAGGCTTTGCTGGATTTCGGCGCTCGAATTCAGGAAAGCATTTTCGATTGCGAGCTGGATTCGGTACTGCTGGAAAAATTGCATCGTCGCCTGGCCGGCGGCATCGAAAATACGGAAGATAAAATCGTATTTTTACCGCTTTGCGCTGCCTGTGAGTCGCGCGTGCTTGCGCTCGGCGCTGCGCATCTGCAATCCGATCCTGAATTCTATGTGCTTTAAAGAAAAAACCGCTTGGTTTGCAATAGCTTACCGCCGCTTACCGCCCGGTTACCCGCCGCCATCGCAGGTCTGCTGGAATCTCAGAACCCCTTGTTTATCAACATTAATGACGACAATTTCGGGGCGGGGGATTCATCCGTATATCCACCCTAACCGTTCGGTTATCTTGAGGTCTGTCAAAATCCGCTTGCAAATGATTGCCAGATCAGGGGTAAAATCAGCCAGCCTTCAAAGGCACCGCGCCGCATTTAGGCGACTGAAACGGGCTACGTTTTGGGATCGGTAGCCCGCACGTCGCCTTCAAAGGCACCGCGCCGCATTTAGGCGACTGAAACGCTTGCTGGTTTACTTCAATGCGCGTCAGACGGTCCTTCAAAGGCACCGCGCCGCATTTAGGCGACTGAAACCTTGAACCGAATTAAGCGGGGCAAGCCATTCATGCAGATTCTCTTCAAAGGCACCGCGCCGCATTTAGGCGACTGAAACCTACTAGTTTGTCGTCGCGGATGCGGCGATGAGCTTCCTTCAAAGGCACCGCGCCGCATTTAGGCGACTGAAACGGGATGAAGTCGTCCTTCCCTTGCACGAACACGGCCTTCAAAGGCACCGCGCCGCATTTAGGCGACTGAAACGCAAAGAAAAAGAAGTAAGATCGGGCCCACGCTTTGCGTGGCTTCAAAGGCACCGCGCCGCATTTAGGCGACTGAAACGTAAACCATGTGTTTCTCGGCATCCACTTTCGTGACCTTCAAAGGCACCGCGCCGCATTTAGGCGACTGAAACGGTCGTACTGCGCGAGGATATCCATCGGGATGCGATCATCTTCAAAGGCACCGCGCCGCATTTAGGCGACTGAAACTTGGGGTCGTGTGAAGTTTTCTCGTCTTCTTTCAGCACATCCTTCAAAGGCACCGCGCCGCATTTAGGCGACTGAAACGTAAATCGGCAAAGCTCCGTCAGGCAGCGTTTCCACCTTCAAAGGCACCGCGCCGCATTTAGGCGACTGAAACAAAGTCAAGTGTATCTTGAAGCTGCGGAAGCAATACCTTCAAAGGCACCGCGCCGCATTTAGGCGACTGAAACGCGACCTGCCATGCGGCGAAACACACTGCTACCGCAACTTCGAAGGCGCCGCGCCGCATTTAGGCGACTGAAACTATCGAATATCTGATTGGCCGTATCCTGGAGCGGCAGCCATAGCTTCGAAGGCGCCGCGCCGCATTTAGGCGACTGAAACTCCGCAATCCGTGGCGCTCAATGGACGCCTCATCCTGTTCGTAAACTTCGAAGGCGCCGCGCCGCATTTAGGCGACTGAAACAGGTGGCTGAGGCTTAGGCGCTCGCATGCGCCTGTTTGCCTCCTTCGAAGGCGCCGCGCCGCATTTAGGCGACTGAAACGAGTCCGAGGGCGGCGAAGGCAATCCACTTCCACCGCTCCCCTTCGAAGGCGCCGCGCCGCATTTAGGCGACTGAAACCCGCGACCGGGCATTCCGTCATCGCGGTGGAGCAAATCCTTCGAAGGCGCCGCGCCGCATTTAGGCGACTGAAACGTAACCCATAGGCCGGTGGCGGTGGCGTTATTTGTCTTCGAAGGCGCCGCGCCGCATTTAGGCGACTGAAACGCTAGTTTTCCGCTCTGTGACGATTTTTCCCATACCCTTCGAAGGCGCCGCGCCGCATTTAGGCGACTGAAACTTTTCTCGGATACCTGCTTACGGATCGCTGCCGAGAGCACTTCGAAGGCGCCGCGCCGCATTTAGGCGACTGAAACAGTCACTTTCGGAGACCGGGCGGTCCTTCGACAAGGAAACCTTCGAAGGCGCCGCGCCGCATTTAGGCGACTGAAACGCAGCTAACGCCAGTTCTGGCGGGGCCTGACGTTGTGGCTTCGAAGGCGCCGCGCCGCATTTAGGCGACTGAAACGGCCGAAGCCGGAGCAGCCCATCGATCTGGGCTGCTTGATTCTTCAAAGGCACCGCGCCGCATTTAGGCGACTGAAACACTTCGAACTTCGCTCCGACGGGGGTTTCTTTTTGGCCCACTTCAAAGGCACCGCGCCGCATTTAGGCGACTGAAACGTTCGAAGTGGGCTTTCGTGCCCACCTCGTGGCCCTTCAAAGGCACCGCGCCGCATTTAGGCGACTGAAACAGTTGAACGATCCATCTGCGCCCTTGACTTCGGCGACTCGTGCTTCAAAGGCACCGCGCCGCATTTAGGCGACTGAAACCCTTCAGCTTCGGTAACGCCATTACCTTGAGGGTCGGCCCTTCAAAGGCACCGCGCCGCATTTAGGCGACTGAAACAAACGAACGCATCGTCTCCCAGCGTAAGAATCGCTGTTCTTCAAAGGCACCGCGCCGCATTTAGGCGACTGAAACAGCACGAATGCTCCGGTGTTTGGCGCCTTCTGATTTTTTTACTCTTCAAAGGCACCGCGCCGCATTTAGGCGACTGAAACGCTGACACTCACCACGCACGCAAAGCAGGCGAGGGCTTCAAAGGCACCGCGCCGCATTTAGGCGACTGAAACGTTTACGGCGATGCCGTCTGCTGATCCCGAAAAATTCCCATCCCTTCAAAGGCACCGCGCCGCATTTAGGCGACTGAAACTTGCTTGTTGCGTCCCAGGAGTTATCGGTAACCCCCCACTTCAAAGGCACCGCGCCGCATTTAGGCGACTGAAACAAATTTCTGGCATGATATTGGTCATGCCCGGTAAAAACTTCAAAGGCACCGCGCCGCATTTAGGCGACTGAAACAATACCAGGTCCTTCCGCAGGTACCCCGGCAGTGGCGAGACCCTTCAAAGGCACCGCGCCGCATTTAGGCGACTGAAACTGTCGCATAGCTCCTAGCAACTCCGCTTCACGCTCGCCTTCAAAGGCACCGCGCCGCATTTAGGCGACTGAAACGTTCCGGGCGGATTCCCTCCGCTATCTGGCGCTCAATTTCCGAGCCTTCAAAGGCACCGCGCCGCATTTAGGCGACTGAAACCCAGAAACTTTCCGGCACAATAAATCCCCTGGAATTGTTTCTTCAAAGGCACCGCGCCGCATTTAGGCGACTGAAACATGACCGGGGCCGGTGTGGAATACCGGCTCATGACCTTCAAAGGCACCGCGCCGCATTTAGGCGACTGAAACGATCATCTCCAGCGGGCTGACATCGTAATTGACGTCGGCTTCAAAGGCACCGCGCCGCATTTAGGCGACTGAAACAGTGGGTTGAGTACCTGCACAAATTGCCCGCTGGTGGCTGTTCCCTTCAAAGGCACCGCGCCGCATTTAGGCGACTGAAACTATCTCCCGACCCCGACCGGAGCCGGAGCAGCCCATCGATCCTTCAAAGGCACCGCGCCGCATTTAGGCGACTGAAACCGTCTCGTCGTTCGACTCGAGGTTCGGGAAGAGCTTCCCTTCAAAGGCACCGCGCCGCATTTAGGCGACTGAAACCCTAATTGGATGCCTGGATGGACGAGAGCGTTTGAAGAAAGCTTCAAAGGCACCGCGCCGCATTTAGGCGACTGAAACACGCCAGAGCTGCCTTCGCTTGCTCCGGCGTTCGTATATTCTTCAAAGGCACCGCGCCGCATTTAGGCGACTGAAACGGCCTCGCGGACGACGGAAAGAAGCTGGAACGCTTGATCGCTTCGAAGGCGCCGCGCCGCATTTAGGCGACTGAAACTATGTGTGGCTAAGCCACCAACAACTGAAAATGGCGGCGATACTTCGAAGGCGCCGCGCCGCATTTAGGCGACTGAAACCGGCGCCGGGGCCGGAGTGATCACCCGAGCCGAAGCCACCCTTCGAAGGCGCCGCGCCGCATTTAGGCGACTGAAACGCGATGATCGGGCCAGCCAGCTTCGCGAAATGTCCGATTGACTTCGAAGGCGCCGCGCCGCATTTAGGCGACTGAAACGGCAACGTTCATCGAGACGGCGCGAGAGCGGTTTAAGCTTCGAAGGCGCCGCGCCGCATTTAGGCGACTGAAACGGAGGAATTGCTCAGTAATGGTGGCATAAAACGCCACTTCGAAGGTGCCGCGCCGCACCTGGTAAGCTTCAAAGGCGCCGCGCCGCATTTAGGCGACTGAAACTCTCAGTATTCAAGGTTCTGAGCAACCATTGCTAGGGGCCGGATGACCCTTCGAAGGCGCAGCGCCGCATTTAGGCGACTGATCGCGATTGAGCCGAGCCGGTTTGTCAGATGGTTTCCAGATCGCGGTTCAGGCCGAGCAGTTCGGCCAGCGCCGGCAACTCGCGTCCGCCGGAGTGCAGATCGCGGCAGACCAGGTTGAGGCGGGCCAGGCGAATTCCGCCGGCGGCCAGGCGCAGCGGACGCAGCGTTTTCCGCTTTAACTCCGGCGCGATGCGGTAAGCCGGCAGCCAGCCGAAGCCAAAGCCGCTGCGCACCGCATCCACGGCGGCGCCAATGGAGCCGACGGTGACCAGCCGCTGCGCCGGCGCGCGCGGCTGCCGGCGGGCGCCGCCGGGGCCTTCCACCACCACCAGCGTATGCTGGATCAGATCGAGGCGGGTCAGCGGCCGCTGGCTCGCCAATAGCGGGTGCCCGCGGCGGGCCACCGCGATCAGGCGTATATCGAGCACCGGCTGGACGAAGTACTCGCTCGAGATCAGGCCGGTAATGCAAAGCTGAGCCTGATGGACGGAAAATTCCGAGTCGGCGGCGATGAAAGCGGATTGGCGGAGTTTGGGGTGGGCGTAAGGAAACCGGCGGCTGAACAGCGCCAGCGCGCTAAACAGCCGCTGGGGGGGAAACAGGCTATCCACCGACAGCCGCACTTCCAGGCGGCCGCCGGCGGAGAGCGAAGCGGCGCTCTGTTCCAGTTGGCGAAAGCCGAGTAAGTGCGGCTCGGCGCCGGCGAGCAGGATGCGGCCCGCCTCGGTCAATTGCGCCTGGCGCCCCTTCATCTCGAACAGCCGCACTCCGAGCTGCTCCTGCAAGCGCGAGATGGCGTAGCTGATGGTGGATTGCGAGCGGTGCAGTTGCCGCGCCGCCGCCGCGAAGCCGCCGCCGTGAACCACGGCATGCAGCACTTCCCAGGCATCCAGGGTGGTTTTCACGCCTTTTAGGATATATCGAGGAATTCGATCTGAGGCGTGCGGAAATTCCGCCTTTCCTTCGAACTTTTAGAAGGCTAAGATGCGTCTGCCGGGCCGCTGCTCTCTTCCGGTCCGGCGCAAACGGCGGGAACGGAACCGATGCTGGAGGTTTCATGAAATTGTGGATGGCATGCAGCTTCACCGCGCTGGCGGCATTCGGATGGGCCGGCCCGGCGGCGGCGCCGGCTTCCGTTCCCGCACCACCGCAGCCGCTGAGCGTCACCCTTCATGTCCGCCAAAGCCGCCGCCGCATCTCGCGCTATGAGTATGGAATGTTCATCGAAAACCTGGGCTCGCTGGTGTATCGCAGCCTCTGGGCGCAGATGCTCGATGACCGCAAGTTCTATTTTCCGATCACGCCGGCGCGGCCCCATCCCGGCCAAAGCAAGGTACCGGCTTTTTTCCGCCGGCTGCAGCCGCGCAAGTGGCGGCCCGTGGGCCCGCCCGCGGCGATCACGCTGGACCCGCGCCGGCCGTTTGTCGGAGCGCACAGCCCGCGTATCGCGCTGGCCGCCACCGCTGCACGCGGCATTCGGCAATCCGGTTTTTCGCTGGTGGCAGGCCAGCGCTACCGCGGCCATATCTGGCTGCGCGGCAGCCGCGGCGCCCGGGTGCGGGTCAGGCTGAGCTGGGGAACGCGGGCGAACCAGAGCCGGACGATTACCCTGCCGCCGTTGTCGCCGGCTTACCGGAAATTTCCGCTGCGCTTTACCGCCGGCGGCACCACCGGCGCCGGCGCGCTGGCGATTACCGGCCAAGGCACGGGCAGCTTCCATATCGGCGTGGTCTCGCTGATGCCGGCCGATAACCTCGAGGGCTTCCGGCCCGAGGTGATCGCGCAACTGCGCCGGCTGCACTCCGGCTTCTGGCGCTTTCCCGGCGGCAACTTCGTCGCCGATTTCAACTGGTACGATGCCATCGGCCCGCGCGACCGCCGGCCGCCGGTGCTGGATCATGCCTGGAACGCGGTGCAGCCGAACGACGTGGGGCTGGATGAGTTCATGACCCTCTGCCGGCTGATCGGCGCCGCTCCCTACATCACCGTCAACGCCGGCTTCGGCGACGCCCATTCGGCGGGCGAGGAAGTCGAGTACATGAATGGCTCCGCGCATACTCGCCTGGGGGCGCTGCGGGGGCGCGACGGCCATCCCGCGCCCTATCATGTCCAGTTCTGGAACATCGGCAACGAGCCTTACGGCACCTGGGAACTCGGCCGCACCGATTTGAAGTATTACGTGCTCAAGCACAACGAATTCGCGCGCGCCATGCGCCGCGCCGATCCCGCCATCACCCTGCTCGCCTCCGGCGCCATGCCCGACGAGGAGACGATCGAAGGCATTGCCGCCGCGCTGCACTTGAAAAACGATCAGGTTCCGTTCTGTTCCCCCGCCGACTGGACCTGCGCTTTTCTCCAGCACTGCTGGGGCAACTTCGACGGCATCACCGAGCATTGGTATGCGCGCGCCGGCGTGCGCTTCGACCTGCGGCGCGCGATACAAGGGGTGCGCGTGCACGGCATGGAAGCCGGCTATGTGCCCGCACGGGAAAGCCTGCTGCAGTGGGTGCGCCAGCCCTCCAACCGCGTGCGGCTGAAGGCGGAAGAGTGGCGGGAATACGAGCGGCGCTATCCGCAAATGGCGCAAAAGAAGATTTTCATGTCGATTGACGAATACGCCTACACCGGCGCGCCGGCGAATTTGAAGCTGGCGCTGGCTTACGCCATGGTCTTCAATGAAATGCTGCGGCATACGGATTTTCTGCGCATGTCGGCCTTCACCATGGGCGTTTCCACCCTCGACCTCAGCCCTACCGCCGCCGCGCTGAACACCACCGGGCTGCTGTTCAAGCTTTACCAGGAACATCTGGGGCCGGGACTGCGGCCGATTGCGCTGAGCGGGAATTCTCCCCAGCCGCCGCCCCGCCAGCAATTTATCGATGGCGTGCTGCCGCGAACGAACGCCGGCAGCCCCACCTATCCGCTCGATATGCTGGCCGCGGTGGACCGGCGGCGGCAATATCTGACGCTAGCGGTGGTCAATGCCACCCGCGCCGCCCAGCCCTTTACCCTGCATGTGCGCGGCGCCAGGCTGGCCGGCGGGGCGACGCTCTGGACCATGACCGGCCCCCATCTCAAGGCCGCCAACCGCCTCGGCCATGCGCCCCAGGTGACGGTGAGCCGGCGCCGCCTGGCGTTATCCGGCGCCACGCTCAGCGCCGCGCCCCTCAGCATCAGCATCTATCGCTTCGCGCTCAGGCCCTAGCCTGCCGGGGCAAATGAGATTTACCGAGACCGACTCCCATGCGCCGCAAACTTTACTCTCACGCGATTCTCCTGTTTTTGCTGCCGCTGCTGCCGCTGCCGCTTGCCGCCCAGGCGATGACCGAAAAGCCGCCCCTGGTGCCCGGCGCCAGGGCGGTTACGGTGCAGCACATCAAGATTCACAGCCAGGCCATAGCGGGCAATCTGGAAGGCGAGGCGGTGAACCGCGATGCGATCGTGTTTCTGCCGCCCGGCTATTTCAAGCATCCGCAACGCCGCTATCCGGTGGTGTACGCGCTGCACGGCTTTTCCATCGGCGCCGAGCAATGGACGCATGAGATTCGCGTGCCGCAAACCATCGAGGGCGCGTTCGCCCAAGGCAGCCGGGAGATGATCGTGGTGCTGCCCGACTCGAAAACGGTGTACGGCGGCTCGATGTATTCCAGCTCCGAGACCACCGGCGATTTCGAGCGGTTTATTGATCACGACGTCGTCCATTACATGGACACGCATTACCGCACCATTCCCCAGCGGCGGGCGCGCGGGCTGGTGGGACACTCGATGGGCGGTTACGGGGCGCTGCGCATCGGCATGCAGCATCCGCGGGTGTTTGGCAGCCTGTACATCATGAGCGCCTGCTGTCTGTCGCCCATGGGCGGCCAACGGCCGGCCAATCCCGCCATGGCGAAAGGCATGGCGGCGATGCAAAAATCGCTGGCCGCGAAGCTCGCCAGCGCCCGTTCGCCCGCCGCCGCCGCCCGCGCCAACAACTCGTTTTTCGCCCACGCCCTGCTCGCCTCCGCCGCCGCCTGGTCGCCCGACCCCCAACGCCCACCGCTCTATTTCGACCTGCCCTGGACGAAGACCGGCGCGCCCCGGCCCGACATTCTGGCCAAGTGGGCGGCCAATGCGCCGCTAGCCATGATCGACCAGTACATCGACAATCTGCGCCGCTACCGCGCCATCGCCCTCGACGCCGGCGACCAGGACGGCTTGCGCTTCGACATGATCAGGCTGCACCGGATTCTTTCCAGCTATGGCGTGAAAAACAGTTTGCGGATTTATCATGGCACCCACACCAGCCATGTGGCCTTCCGCTTCCAGAATCATGTCTTGCCCTTTTTCAGCCGGCATCTTTGCTTTTCCACGCCCTGCCGGTAGGCGGCAGAGCCACAGGCGGCCGATTTGATGGCGGCTTTCCGATGCGTGTCTTGACGAGATTGCCCAGGGCATGAACTATTGTTTGCCACGGAGTTACTGCATAATAGCGGCACGGCCGCTTTTACTTTTAGGCGCTGACGCTTTCGCAAAGGTCCGGCCGAAGCCGGACGCATGGCGAATACTCATGGATTCCGAAAGTTTCATGTCGTTCATAGGCGCGGGACCTAACCGGAACCCCGCGCTTCGGCCTGCGGCCATGACTAGAGGCAATTTCTTCGAAATTGCCAATGACAAAAACTACTGTCCGACTCGGCCGTTAACGCTTTTAGACCGGGCACGGAGAATTACGATTAAAGTCGTCATGAGTGACGCCATAAGCTGTACGGCGCGGCTTAGCCCGCCACCGCCCCAGGGTTTTTCTCCAGCGCCGAACCGGAAGGAACCAGCATGACTCGCTTCGAAAAAACGCTCTTCTTCATACTCGTCTTCGCCGCCGCCGCCTGGGCGCAAACCGCTTCGCCCGCGGCCTCATCGCAGCCGGCCTATCTCAATCCCAATTTGCCGGCCAAAGTCCGCGCTCAAGACCTGGTCCGCCGGATGACGCTGGAAGAAAAAGTTTCGCAGATGAGCAACGAGGCGCGCGCCATCCCGCGCCTGCAGGTTCCGGCCTACGAATGGTGGAGCGAAGCCCTGCACGGCGTCGCCGTCAACGGCACCACCGAATTTCCCGAGCCCATCGGCCTGGGCGCCACCTGGGACGCGCCCATCATCCATGCCATGGCCCGGGATATCGGCATCGAAGGCCGGGTCAATTTCGCGCAATCGCAAAAAAACGGCAATTCCACCATCTTTCATGGCCTCGATTTCTGGGCCCCCAACATCAATATCTTTCGCGATCCGCGCTGGGGCCGCGGCCAGGAAACTTACGGCGAAGACCCGTTCCTGACCTCGCGCTTCGCCGTCGCCTTCGTCACCGGCATGCAGGGCCGCAACCCCCGTTATTTCCGCGCCATCGCCACCCCCAAGCACTTCGACGCGCACAGCGGCCCCGAACCCATCCGCCATTTCGCCGACTACGACATCAGCCGGCACGATCTGGAAGACACGTATCTGCCCGCCTTTCGCGCCGCTATCGTCGATGGCCATGCCGATTCCATCATGTGCGCCTACACCGCTCTCAACGGCGAGCCCGACTGCGCCAACCGCTTCCTGCTGGAAAAAACCTTGCGCCGCGACTGGCAGTTCAAAGGCTACGTGGTCTCCGACTGCGGCGCCATCGAAGACATCTTTCACGGCCATCATTACCGGCCAACGCAGCCGCGCGCCTCGGCCATCGCGGTCGAGCGCGGCATGGATAACGAATGCGCCGGCTACTTCACCAAAACCCCCGCCAACAATCACGATTACAAGTCGTACCTGGAAGCGGTGCAGCAGGGGTACTTGTCGGTTGCCGCGCTCGATCGCGCGCTGGTGCGCCAATTTACCGCGCGCATCAAGCTGGGGCTATTCGATCCGCCCTCGCTGGTGCCCTACGACCATATCAACCCCGATCAGCTCAACAGCCCGGCGCATCGCGCCCTCGCCCGCAAAATCGCCGAAGAATCGATGGTGCTGCTGAAAAATGATGGCGTCCTGCCGCTCAAGCCCTCCATCCGGCGCATTGCCGTGGTCGGGCCGCTGGCCGATCAAACCACGGTCCTGCTCGGCAACTATAGCGGCCGGCCTACGCATACCGTCAGCTTTCTCGAGGGCCTCAAGGCCGCTTTCCCGCACACCCAAATCAGCTACGTTCCCGGCACGCAATTCCTCTCCAATTCCGGCGGCCATCCGGTGCCCGCCGGGTTGCTGACCACTCCCGCGGGCCGGCCCGGCTTGGAAGCCCAATACCGCACCGGCCTGGGCATTTTCGGCAACAGCCAGGCCAAGACGCTGGCTACCCGGGTGGAATCAAGCGTCGATTTAACTCCCGCCCGCCTTCCCGCGGCCGCGCGGCATGTCCATCCGCTGGTCGTGCGCTGGTCCGGCTATTTAAACCCCGTTCGCAGCGGCGATTATTATCTGGGCATCAAGGCCAATGGCTTTGGCCGCGTCGTGGTGGGAGGGCGCGTGGTCGCGCAGGCTTTCGGTTTCGGCTCCGGCAGCCACTCCCAAATGGGCTGGATTCATCTCTCCCGCGGCAATCGGGTGAAATTAGCCGTTACTTATGGTTTCGGTTTTCGGCCCGGCGGCCATCCTCAAGCGCAACTGGTCTGGGCGCCGGTTTCCAACCATCCCGATCCCGCCGCCCTCGCCGCGGCGCGCCAAGCCGACGTGGTGATCGCCGTGGTCGGCATTACCAGCCAACTGGAAAGCGAAGAGTCGTCCATCGATCAGCCCGGCTTTTTCGGCGGCGACCGCACCAACCTCAAAATGCCGGCGCCGGAAGAAGCCCTCGTCCGCGCCGTCGCCGCGGCCGGCAAGCCGCTGGTGGTGGTTCTCTACAACGGCAGTTGCCTGGCGGTTCGCTGGGAAAAGGCGCACGCCAACGCCATTCTCGAAGCATGGTATTCGGGCGAGGAAGGCGGCGCGGCCATTGCCGCTACCTTAAGCGGCAAAAACGATCCCGCCGGCCGCCTGCCCGTGACGTTTTATAAGAGCGTGCATCAACTGCCGCTGTTTGAAGACTACTCGATGCAAAATCGCACCTATCGCTATTTCAAAGGCCGACCGCTCTGGCCTTTTGGCTATGGGCTCAGCTATACCACCTTCCAATTCAGAGGTCTCACGCTGCCCGCCGCGCCCATCGAAGCCGGTCATCCGCTCAATGTTTCGGTGACCGTCACCAATACCGGCAAGGTGGCGGGCGATGAAGTCGCCGAGCTGTACTTGAAATTCCCGCACGTGCCCGGCGCGCCGCAGATCGCCCTGCGCGGTTTCCGCCGCATTCACAATCTGGCGCCCGGCGCCAGCCGCGAGGTGCATTTTCAGCTCCAGCCCCGCGCCTTGAGCATGGTGACGAACCTGGGCCACATCCTCGTCGCTCAAGGCCGCTATTTCCTTTCCGTCGGCGGCGGCCAACCCGGAACCAGCGCCCCGGTTGTCACCGGCCATTTCCAGATCAACGGACAAATCACGTTGCCGGATTAACGCTGGCGGCGGCAGCCGGCAGGGTGAAGCCAACCGCGATTCATCGCCTGGCCATCTGCTCGCTATGGCCGCCGGCGCGGCGGAGGAAAGGATGCTGCGGGGTGACCTGGAAGGGCATCTTTTCCGCCGCCGATTCCAGGTGCACGGGCGCGGTGTGCACCATACTGACGCTATCCGTCCAGGGATTGAGGCCGACACGGCTGCCGAGCGGCAGCGCTTCGATTTGATTGATGGCGCCGAAGTTGAGCGGGGGCGCGTCGATCGCCGCCAGGCCGACCACCATGCCATCTTCGATCAGCGGATTGCCTCCCACGGCTGATTCGGTCAGGTGCGGCAGCGCCGGCGCGCGCGCCTGCAAGGCTTCCAGAAACAATCCGGCCGAGCTGAGCTGGCCGCGGTAGGGGGAGTTGAACATCAGCTTGGTGACTTCCTGTTGCACCTGATCATCCCGGATGGGGTCATTGCCGAGCTGGAATTGCTGCAGCACGCGATCGTTGGGAATCATGGTGCGATCATAGAAGGCATCGCGGGTATTGGTGAAGTGGTCGACCAAAATATCGGCCAGGCCGCGCGTCAATATCAGCGCCAGCGAGGCCTCGTTCGGCAGCACATCAATCAAGCCGCGGCTGATCACGATGGTGTGCCCGATATCGAAGACACCCAAAGGGGTGGTCAGCAGCACGCGGCAGCGCACCCGCGGCGCGATCCGCAAATGGTTGGTGATTTCGATATTTTCGACCACGGTGTCGAGGACCTTGTCGATTGGGCCTGGAGGCGCCAATAAACCGGCGCGTTCCAGGCGATGGAGCATGTTATTTTCCGCCTGGCGCTGCCACAGCCGCTCGGCGGCTACCGGCGAGAGCGCTTCCTGGCTGCGATCGCCGGCCGGCCCGGCAAGGATCATCCGCGCCGCCGCGGAAAAGTTTCGCGGAGCGATGCCATACCCCCAGAGGTGCGTTTCGGCCATGAAGCGCGTGTGCCCGGCCAGGCCGAACATGCGGGTGCCCTTGAGGTCGGATTCTTCGCTGTAGACAAACGCCGGCAGCCACCAGCCGGGGCGGACGTTCACGCGCCAACTGTCGAAATGGAAGTAACCGCCGCCCTCGAAAGTGCCGTTGAAGCGTACCAGGTTGTCATGCCGCGTCTCGATCCAGATGCGGCCGATGAAGGCGCCGGCGCGCGGGCGCAGCGGCCGCACGTTGAAGACGTAACAACGCACCTCGCCTAAAAATTGCTGCCGCATATAGCGGAAGCGGTAGCGATTGGGTCCAAAGCCGTTGACGTCGGGAAACAACATCGCCAGGAAGCCGGCGTTCTGGAAATGCATGGAATAAAAATGCGCCAGGCCGGTGATCGGGCTGGCCAGAGCCGAGGCCAAACCGTAAAGCAAGCCGTGCGATTTCTTCCGCCGGTTAGCGTTGTAACTTTCATAGCCGTTGTAATCGAGCTGGCCCAAATAATAATGATCGGCGATGGGCACCAGGCCAAGCACGGGGTCGAGCTTCATATTCTGAATGTAAGTTTCGACAATCGGCCGCAAATTGCGCATTCTCTGCAAAAGTAATCCTTCCCGGGCGGCCATGGCCCGCAAGACCGCTTGCGAGCTGAGCCTGATGGCGGCGGCGGGGGGGGGAGTGGAGGTTGCGGCAACGGCCGGGCAGCCCAGGCCGAAACTGAGGGCTAATATCCCGAGACAGATACGACGCATAACGACCTTTCCCAGTGGCGCATTTCCAAGTGACGCATTCAATGGCCGGGGGCGCCGCGGCGGAGAAGATGAAGATCTCTCGAGCCGCGGCGCGGGCTCCAAGCTATGGATGCGACATGCAAGCGGGCTGCCACCCGAAGCTGCTCCGAGGCTCCGTGCGGAATATCTTTACCGGGATCGAAATTATGGATTGAGCAGGCGGTCGAGGATAACGGGAATTTCCCAGACGGCGCGGTTTTGGATGGCGGCGGCGCGGCGGCGGAAGCGCTCCAACGCGCCCGGCGCCAGCAACTGATGGACGGCGGGCACAAGGGCTTCGAAGCTGCGCAGCACCAGGCCGAGTTCGTTTTCGCGGATCCAGTCGGCATTGTAGCGTTCCTGCGGCAGTGTCCAGGCATTGCGCTCGACAATCAGCGGCAGGCGAGAGTGCAAAGCCTCGCTGACGCTGCCCGGGCCGGGCTTGCCGATCATAAAATCCGCTGCCGCCATCAGGCGGGGAATTTCGTGGCTGTAGCCCTCGACGCGCATGGGCAGGCTGCTCGACTGGGCGAATTGCCGCACGCGTTGCTCCTGCCGCTGATTATGCCCGCAGACCAGAATCAACTGCAGCGGCAGGCGCGACTGCGCCAGCCGTTGGGCGATCTCCAGCATCCTGCTTGAGCCCATGCCGCCGAATAGCACCAATGCGGTAGTCAAATCCGGCCACAGTCCCAGGCTGGAGCGTAGCGCGGCGCGATTGTCGCCCGCCGCCGCTGTCGCGTAGAGCCGCGGATCGAGCAGCATGCCGGAGACGGTGTGGATCTGATCCGGGCGGAGTCCGGCGGCAGCCGCCTGTTCGGCGGCGTGGGGAGTGCCGCAAATCACCGCCGGAGTTTCCGGCTCAATCCAGAAATGCGGCGGGTAATCCGCCAGGTCGGTGAGGAGGGTAACGCTGGGCGTGCCGGGCAGCGCGCGGCGCACGCTTTGGTGAATGGCGCGATTGAAATTCGGCACCAGCGAGACGATCAGATCGGCGGGCTGGGCGCGCCAGTAAGCTTCAAGACAACGCAACTGCCCGCGATGGGTCAGGCGGATGAGCCCGTGCAGCAGCTTGAGCATGCCGCCGGCGCCCAGGGTATAGCCGCGAAACAGCAGTTGATTATAAAGATCCTGCAGGTTGATGCCGAAGGCGCGGCGAAAAATATCGATGGGCAGCAGGACTTCCTGCAAGTTAACCAGGCGCGTAGCCCAGGGGCGTTCCTGCAGCGCAATGGCTTGGGCCAAGGCGCGGGCGGCGGCGCGATGTCCGCCGCCGGCGTCGAAGTAGAGCAGGGCGACGGATTTTAGCGGGGATGCAGAAGCCATGCAGCAGCAATATAGCCGAAGGTCCACCCTAGGGCCGTGCTGGCGATGACATCGCTGAGGAAATGCAGCCCTAGCAGGATGCGCGAGAGCGCGATATTGACGGCCAGGAATAGCAGCAGTGGTTCCAGCCGGGGATAGGAATAAAACAGCGCGGTGGAGACGGCAAAGGCGGTGAGGGTATGGCCGGAGGGAAAGGAATAGCGGTCGGGAGCGCGCGGCGGCTTAGCGCCGCAGGCGAGGCGAAGCCGGGGACGGGAGCGGCGGCAGCCATGTTTCAAGCTTTCAAAGGCGGCAATGCCCAACCCGGCGGCGAGCGCGGCGGCATCGAAGGCGGGCCAGCGGCGCGTCCCTCCCTGCCAGAGTACGATCAGCCCGGCAAGATACCACAAGAAGCCATCGCCGGCGCGGGAAGCGACCAGCATCCAGCGGCGCAGATAGCGGGGCGGCCGCCAGCGCTCGACCCGCGCCATCAGCCAATAATCGGGAACAGTGAGGCGTTCGAGAACGGCGGTGGCGACGCTCATCCCCTCACCTCCCGCAACCGCGCCGCGCCGATGGGGTTGACGCTGAAAACAGGTTTTGCTCGTTCGCGCCAACAGACGTACAGGCGAGATAAATGGCGGCGGGACTGAATTGGCTCATGCCGGGGCGGTGTCAAGCCGCAGACGCCGGAATGAGCTGGCGGGCCGCCGGCACCGCCGAGTTCGCCGGCGGCTTGTGCGGTTACGGTCACGAGGCCCAAGCCTCGCCGCGCAAGCGTGGAGAAAGTTCCAGCGGAGCGGTATAACTTTCGCGGCATATTTCACCGCAGCCCGGGCAGGTCGCAGGCACCCGAGTGGAGAGTGTGGACATGCAGATAGCCTCTCATATCTACCCGGATAACAGATTTGGCGTTTTTGCGAGATTACAAATTGATGAAGAAGAAAAGATGTCCCTTTGAATACATGGAGGCTCAAAGCTGAGGAGGCTGAAATGTCAGCTACTTCATTTCCAGTGCCGGTTGGCAGTTGCGCGCACAACGGTCGCCGCTCCTCGCGGGCGCCAACTTAGCGGTGGCCAATCCAACCGTCGGACACGGCCCGCCGGCAAGCGGAAGGCCGCGAGACTTAATTCCGGGAGGACATCAGGCGTGGGTGGCGCGGATGAAGGCGCTGATGAACTTGCCATCCACCAAGGGGGCCATCGAGTCCACGTCCAAGCCCTTGGCCTGAAGCAGCTCGCGCGCGTCGGCGAGGCGGTAGACTCGGGTGGGCTCGATCGAAATCGCCACAAAGCCGGCGGCGTCGAGCAGCGCGCGGTATTGCTTTTCTTCGAGCGCGCCCGCCATGCAGCCCACCCATAATTCCAGGTTTTTTTGAATCGCCGGCGGCACGGCGCCGCGTACGACGATGTCGGCGACGGCTAAACGCCCACCGGGCTTGAGCACGCGAAAGGCTTCGCGCAAAACGCGGCCCTTGTCGGCGGAAAGATTGATGACGCAGTTGGAGATGACGACGTCCACGGAGCCGTCGGGCAGAGGAATATTTTCGATCTCGCCGCGCAGGAACTCGACATTGGCGATCCCGGCCTTGCGCTGGTTTTCGCGCGCCAGCGCCAGCATCTCGTCGGTCATGTCGAGACCGTAAGCTTTGCCGCGCGGGGCCACCCGGCGGGCGGAGAGCAGCACGTCAATGCCGCCGCCGGAGCCAAGATCGAGCACGATCTCCCCGGGCTTCAGTTCGGCCAGGGCGGTGGGATTGCCGCAGCCGAGCGAAGCCAGTAGCGCCTCGGCCGGCACTTCGCCGGCCTGGCTGTCGGCATAGAGATGGGCGGTAATCGGATCGGGACAAGCTTCGATGGCCACCGCTTTGTTTCCGCCGCAGCATCCGCCGCCGGCAACGCGCCGCGCCGCGCGGCCATACTTGGCTTTGACCGCCTGTTTCAAATCTTCTGTTTGCATAGGGGCTCCTTTCGCCGGTGCGACGACCGCACCGCCGCTACAACCGGGCGCGGGGCGGTCAGAAGCAGGCGGGCGCAATCAAACGGGCACGGCGGCCAGGGCGCGATCCATACGGCGGGCGAACTCGTCCACATCGCTAGTGGAGATATTCAACGGGGGCGAGATGCGGATGACATTGCCGTAGAGGCCGCCTTTGCCGATCAGCAGGCGCTGGTCGCGGCAGCGCTCGAGCAGTTGGTTGGTGGCGGCCGGCGCCGGCTCTTTCGTCTGGCGATCGCGCACCAACTCGAGCGCCTGCAGCAGCCCCATGCCGCGCACATCGCCAATAAGCGCGTGCTTTTCCTGCAACTCGAGCAGTTTCTGGCGCAGGTAGGCGCCAGTGGTTTCAGCATTGGCGCGGAGCCGGTTTTTTTCAATGAAGTCGAGCACCGCGCCCGCGGCGGTGGTGGCAATGGGGTTGCCGCCGAAGGTGGAGATGGTCAGGCCTTTCCACGCCTCGGCGATTTCCGGACGAGCGATGGTGATGCCGATGGGCAGGCCGTTGCCGAGGCCCTTGGCGGAGGTGATGATATCGGGCTCGACGCCCCATTTTTCGATGCCGAACCAGTTGCCGCCGAGGCGTCCCCAGGCGGTCTGCACCTCGTCGGAAATAAACAGGCCGCCGTGCTGGCGGACGATCTCGGCGACAATCCGGAAATATTCCTTGGGCGGGGTGATGAAGCCGCCCACGCCTTGAATAGGCTCGGCAATCATGGCCGCCACGCGCCCGCTGGTCGAGGTCTGCAGCAGCTCTTCCAAATCCTGGGCGCAACGCAGGCCGCATGCGGGGTAGGTGGCGCCAAAGGGACAGCGGTAGCAGTAGGCGTTATGGGCATGCACGATGCCGGGCAGCAGCGCCGGCCCCAATTTCCAATTGGCATGCGCGGTCAGGCCCATCGCCAGCGCGCTGCGTCCGTGATAGCTGTGGCGCAGGGCGATGATTTCGCTGGCGCCGGTGTAGAGGCGCGCGGCGAGGATCGCCGTCTCGTTGGCTTCGGTGCCGCTGTTGGTGAAAAAGCTGCGCGTCAACTTGCCTTGCGGCGTGAGCGCGGCGATTTTTTCCGCCAGCCGCACCTGCGGCTCGGTCACAAAACAGGTGGAGACGTGAGTGAGCTTGTCGAGTTGGGTTTTGATGGCGGCGTTGACTTCCGGATTGGCGTGACCGACGGAGACGGTAACGATGCCGCCGAAGAAATCAAGGTAGGCGTTGCCGGCGCGGTCGTAGCAGAACTGGTCTTGGGCATGATCCAGCACCAGCGGCCGGCTGAAGTAATGAAAGACGGCGGGAAAAAGGAATTTGCGATCCGCCAGCACCAGGGCATCGTCCTGCGTGTGACCGGCATCCGCGGCCGGGCTAGCGGGGTTGCCGGATGTTGGAGCGGCGGCAGGTTGCACCTTGAGTTGACTCATTGCGGAAGTTCCTCGCAATTTAGTTTAAGCTCCAGCATGCCACAGCGGAAAGCGGAGGGTTGAAAAGGCAAGGCGCGGGCGGGAAGAATATGAGCCGACAAAATCTTTAGCGGGATCAGCATTCCTGCGCCATGCGCTTTCGCGCAGGGATCGGTGAAACCCGGGAACAGCGACGGTCGCCTTAGCGCCGCTGGCTAGATCGCGACAAATCATGAACTGGCGGCTGGAGATTTTTACGGCCGGATATCGACGCTGTAATCTTCAGATCCCGATCCTGATTCAAAGCGTTGGCATGAATCAATTGCCCCATCGGAGTATCTTCCGCAAGTCCCATGCCTAACGCGAGAAAACTGACGAAGGAATGCTGGGGATCATCGGCATCCGCGGGGCGATAGCCGCGCCAGGTTTTGCCATCGCCATCGATAAAACATCGCAGCGATAGCCGGCCATGGCGCCGGGCATATTTCAACAGATAAGCATCCAGCGCCCTCCATCCCACAGCGGCAGAGGGGAAAATCGAATAGCCCTGTGCATCCTGTCGATAGCCGGGGAATGCGCGGAGCTTGCCTGGATTATGGTTGCGCGAAGCGCGGGAATGGATCGCTTCACGATTGATCAAGTCGCCATGCCGGTCCCAGGCAAAATCATGATAACGGGCAATCCAGTCAGCCAACTGCTGCAACCGGGTTTCCTGGTTTTGCATGAAAGGCCGAGACATTCGGCCGGCATGAGTCACGCGCGATGCCGTGACCTCCGGCTGCGAAGCCGGCTGGGCCCGGAGTGGTGGCGCGCCGTTTTTGTTACCACCAGTGCCTAAAAACAGCAAATACAAACAAATCGGCTGCCAAAGTATAGGTTTCACCATGACCTCCCGCCGGTTCAAAGCCAACCAGCCTGGATGAAAATCGCAAGTTATGCGTTTTTTATCCTGTTTAAGTTATTTATTCAATCCCCAAAAAGATTCCAAAATTGAGACCAAAAGAAACAATTTTGGAATTCGTTCCGACTAAAGAGTCATTTTGGGAATAGTTTTAAAGTTTCCGCGCTTTTACTTCAGCCCGTATGATTAAGGCTTATGAAATGCCAGGAACGCCGCAGGCGCACATTTATCCGGCCCGCGGTCATTTGCGTTGCGGCGCTATTGACTTTTGCCTGGCGGCTCCGCGCGTCGCCGGCGAAAGCGCCATTGCGGATCGGTTTTCGGATTCCCGCCAGGCTCGCAAAGCATGCGCGCATTGGGCGCATCTATTTCCTAATTTCGACCATGGCCAGGCCCGAACCGCGTTTTCTCATCAATGACTCGCCCGGGACGCAGCAAATTTTCGGTGAGCAGGTGCGCAATTGGCAGCCGGGCCGGACGATTTGGCTCAAGCCGGCGGCCATTGGCTATCCCCGCCGGCGGTTGAGCGAAATTACGCCGGGGCGTTATTGGATGCAGGCGCTGTTCAATGTTTACTCCACTTTTCATCTCGCCGACGGACGGGTGCTGCGCCTGCCTCCAGATCGTGGCGAAGGGCAGCAGTGGAACCGGAAACCGGGAAATTTCTATAGCCTTCCGCGACGCGTACGCATCAACGCCGGCGGCAATGCAACGATTACTTTGACGCTCGACCGGCGCATTCCCGCGATTACGCCGCCGAAAAGCCGCGGGCGGCTGCGTTATTTACGCTATCGCGATGCCCGGCTGAGCCGTTTCTGGGGGCGTCCGGTCTATCTCGGCGCTTATGTGCTGCTGCCGGCCGGCTGGAGACGGCATCCGCGGGCGCATTATCCGCTGATCGTTTATCAAGGACATTTCAGTCACGGCTTTCGCGTGCCCATCGCCTACCGGCGCCGGCCGCCTTCTGCCCAAAGGCCGCCGCGGCAGCGGGTCTATGAGGCCGCCAGTTATGGATTCCGGCAGGCCTGGCTCGACGGCCGGTTGCCGCATGTGCTGCTGGTTGAAATCCAGCACGCCAATCCGTATTATGACGACTCCTATTCGGTCAATTCCGCCAATCTTGGACCTTATGGTGACGCCATTGTCAAAGACCTGATTCCGTATATCGAGCGTCGCTACCGCGGCATCGGCGCGGGCTGGGCGCGCGCGCTTTATGGCGGCTCGACCGGCGGCTGGGAGACGCTGGCGACGCAGATCTTCTATCCGGACGATTTTAACGGAGCCTGGGGAGCATGCCCGGATCCGGTGGATTTTCGCTCGTTCCAGATCGTGAATATTTATCGGGATAAGAACGCCTACTGGCGGCTGGGGCCGTGGTCACGCGTGCCGCGGCCTTCGATCCGCCGGCCGGATGGCGGCATCACGACCACCATGGCGCGCGAGTTGCGGCGCGAGCGGGTGCTTGGCTCCAAGGGACGTTCGACCCGCCAATTCGATATCTGGCAGGCGGTTTTCAGCCCGGTGGGACCGGATGGCTACCCGGCGCCGATCTGGAATCCGCGGAGTGGTCAAATGAATCCGCGCATTGCGGCTTATTGGAAAACGCATTACGATCTGCGCGCCTGGCTGCAAGCACATTGGGGGACGTTGGGCCCGAAATTAAAGGGCAAGCTGCACGTCAGCGTGGGCGAGATGGATACCTATTACCTGAACAACGCCGTCCAGCGGCTGCAGAAATTTTTAGCGGCGACGCAGGCGCCGCACGTGACCGGCAATTTCGAATACGGGCCGGGACTGCCCCACTGTTACTTTGGCGGCAATCCGAAGCTGCCGGTCTGGCAGACCGCCTACCAAGCGCCCGAGCGGATCATTCCCATCCTGGTGCGGCATATGCTCGCCAGCGCGCCGGCGGGAGCGGACACGAGCAGTTGGCGGTATTAATGTCATCCCTCATCAATTGACGGTGAATCCGTGGTCCGTTCCCTCTCAGGCGGTCGAAGGGGTATGCTCAGGGCATGAAAATACGCGTCACCTGCGTTTTCCTGTTTTTGCTGGCGATGGTTTGGGGGCAAGCGCGGCTGCCGCTGGCGCCGCCGTACCCGGCGCCGGATGCGCGCTACAAGGCGGACATCCTGGTGGTGGTTGCGCATCCCGACGACGAGACTATGGTGGCGGGTTATTTGGCGCGGGCGATCGATCAAGGCAAGCGCGTGGCCGTGGTGTTCTGTACCCGCGGACAGTCGGGCGGCAACATGGTGGGCGCCGAGCAGGGGCTGGCGCTGGCGATGGAGCGCACCATGGAAGCCCGCCGGGCGATGGCCACCTTGGGTATTCATAACGTCTGGTTTTTAACGGGCAGGGATACGCCGGGCAACGGCGACCCGCTGCACTCGTTGGAGAGCTGGGGCCATGGACAGGTGCTGGAGGAGGTGGTGCGGGCGATTCGGCTGACGCGTCCGGAAGTGGTGATTACCTGGCTGCCGGACTACGTCGTGGGCGAAAACCATAACGATCACCAGGCCTCGACGATTATCACCACCGAGGCTTTCGACCTGGCCGGCGATCGCACCGCCTTTCCCGAGCAACTCGAGCCGGCTGAGAACCGCTTTGGTTTTGCCAACCTGGACGAAGGGCTGCACCCCTGGCAGGCGCAGAAGTTGTATTACTTCAGCGACGCCACCCATACCGGTTTTTTGAAGGGCTGGGGCCCGCAGTTTGCCAACCACGGCATCTCGCCCAAGCGGCATGTCAGCTACGCCACGCTGGAGTTGCGCTCGGCTGCGCAATACCTGACGCAGGAAGGCGTGGGGCTCGCCGCCGCGGCGGCGCTGCGGCAGCATACGCCTTACGCCCAACTGCCGGATGTGGTGCAGTGGAACCGGCTGGTGCTGGCCAAGTCGTGGGCCGGACATACCTGCCCCGCGCGTTATGCTTCGGGCTGCACCGCGCCCGTATTTGCCGGCATCCGCGCCGGCCGCGTCGCATTTCATCCCGCGCCTGGCTACCGGCCGCTGGACCGGCGCGGGCTTTCGCTGCGCCTGGGCGATCCGTGGGCGTTTTATCATCGTTTCTGGCGCGCGCACGGCATCACGCAACTTTTCCGGCTTTTACGGCCGGAGCGGGGCGTATCGCCCGGCCAGACTTTCCATACCGCATTAATTCTGCATAACGGCGCCGCAACTCCGGTGACGGCCACGGTTCAAGCCCAATTGCCGGGCGGCTGGTCGGCGGTCGCCGGCGATGCGCGCTACCGGCTGGCGCCGGGAGAGAATTATCCGATTGAAGCGGTGGTGAAGATTCCGGCGGGCGCGGCGCGCGGCTGGCAGCGGATTGGCTGGACAGCGGCATCGGCCGGCGCGCCCGCAGGCAGTAACCGGCTGCAAGTACACTTGCGCCTGGATGTGCGCTAGCATACGGCAGCCTTTCGCGCACCGTGCGAAGCGGCGATTGCGGCTATGATGTTTCGATGCCGCTGCGACGCCTCGTACCCAGCATCGTCTCCATCCTGGCGCTGCTGACATTGCCGCTGGCGCTGCGCGCTCAGACGGATGAGATTCAGGTTTATGACGCCTCGATCGCGCCCCAAGGCGTGGTCAATCTAACGCTGCATAACAATTTCACCCCCGACGGACTGAAGACGCCCGCCTTTCCCGGGGCGATCGTTTCCAACCATTCCTGGAACGGCGGCGCGGAATGGGCGTACGGCGCGAAAGACTGGCTGGAACTGGGCCTTTACCTGCCGATCTTCAGTGTTGTCTCCAATCGCGGGGCGAAGATAAATGGGACGAAGCTGCGCTTGCTGTTCGTCAGCCCGCATGCCCGGCAGCGTAAATTTTTTTACGGCATGAACTTCGAGTTCAGCTATAACGCCAGCTGGTGGGATCCGCGCCGTTATACCTCGGAGATCCGGCCTATTGTCGGAGTCCATCTCGGGCGCTGGGATCTGATCTACAACCCCATCTTCGATAATTCTTATCTGCATGGACTGGCCGGGCTGGATTTCGCTCCCTGCGGCCGGGTCGCCTACAATTTTTCGTCCCGCTGGACGGTGGCGACGGAAGAATATGACGATTACGGCACCTTGCGCGCATGGCGCCCGGCCGCGAAGCAGTTTCACCAGCTTTGGGGCGTGGTCGATTTCAACAGCCAACTGGTGAACATCGAAACCGGCATCGGTTTCGGCCTGAATTCCGCCAGTGATCCGGTGACCCTAAAGCTGATGTTCTCGCGCGACCTGAATTGAGAAGAAAACAAGAAAGCTTTTACAGCTCGGCGCGGCGCAGTTGATCGGGCACCTGATCGCAGGAGCGCAAGGCCACGCCAGGATGGTCAGGGTGGGGTTGTGGCAGGCGGAGGAAACAACCCCGGCGCCCGCTAGGGCTTGGCTCCGAAACCGCGAATGACGCAGCGCGCCAGGGCGTCAATTTGCGCTGCGGATAACTGATGGCCATAGGCGGGCATGTGTCCGGCGCCGCCCAGGCCATGAGTGATGGCGGCTTTGAGTTGGGCATCGGTATGAGTTTTCTGCCAGGCCGCGCTGGTGAAGTCGGGCGTGCCGATGCTGGAAAAGCCTTTGCCGTTGGCGCCATGGCACATGGAACATTCCGCCTGAAATAAGGGCTGCGCCGCGCGGCATGCGGGCGATCCGGAGATGGATGAAGCGGCATGCACCGGCGTGTAGGCGGCCGAGGCTTTCGTCTTGGAAACGGCGGGCGCGGCGCCGGGCAGCGGAGCCACAACCTGCAAGGGCGGCAGGCCGCCCGATGCCGCGCGCGCGGGATTGAGCGGCAGCGAGTGCAGGCCAAAGGCGTACACCGTGCCGGCATGGGTGGCGAGAAAAACCTTGTCGCCGGCGATGGCTAAGCCGGTGAAATGCATCCAGCCGCGAATGGCGTGGCCGCTTGACCAGAGCGTGCGTCCGCTGCGGGCATCGAGCGCGTAAAGAGTGGCATGACCGTGCGGGCGGGCGGAACGGTGGACGATGATGCGATGAATATCGCCGCCGTGCACCTGCTCGGTGTTTTCTCCGGTCGCCAGCGCGAAGACTACGCCGTCGGCGACGGCGACCGGCTCGGGTACGGCCAGGTCGCGCGAGCGCCAGGCGGGTTGCAGCACCGGTTTTCCCGGCGCGCTGGCGACGACGCGCAAAGCCAGAATCGAGCCGTCTGGCGCCTGGCCGTAACTGCGCGGAAAGCCGGCGGCGGCGGGCGCGAGTGGTCCCCAAGCCGGCACATAGATATAGGTTGCGCCGGAATGCGCGTCTTTCCAGACACTCAACTCGCCCCAAATGCCCCGCTGCTGAAAAGTTTGGATGGCATTCGAATATACCGGTGAAGTGTAGAGATCGCGATGGTGACCGGGGCCGCCGGGAGCGGCGGTGTTGACCAGATCGATCAAGCCCTGTTTGCCGCCAAAGGCCGACAGTTGCATGCCATGCCAGGAAAAGAGCATGGGGCTGGTGGTGGCGATGTCGAGGTCGCGGCGGGTGATATAGCGCCAATCGGGGGGAGTGAAATAATTGCTCAAAGCAAGCCGCTGGGGCTTGAGCCGCAGAAAAGTGTCGCCGAATTCATTTCCGGCGGGGTTAAAAGGCGCATCGCCGGTGGTAGCGTAAATGGCGCCATGCCGGCCGATGGTGACGCCGCCGCGTCCCCAAATGCCGGCGCCGCAGAAACCATTGGCGCAGGCTTGGGAACTCCAAAAAGTGGTGACGGGATGGCCGGGCTGGTCGGGATCCATCGCATAAACGCCGGAACGGTGCTGGTTGCAATCCTGCGAAACGCTGGTGTAAAGCCAGCCTTGCGAGTAGTTCAAGCTCCACATTTTGGCGTAAGGCGGCACGAATCGGAGCGGCGGCTGCAGCGGGCGGCCATTGAGGAGGCTGAGGGTAAAAAGGCGTCCATCGGCGGCGATGACAAACATGCGCTGGCGCGCCGGGTCGAGCACAGGGGTGTCGTTGGCGCTATTGGGGCAGAGCCACATCGGCGCCCCGGGCATGGGCGCGGTAACGTGCAAATAAGACTGCCAGAGCAGGCGTCCGGTGCCGGCATCGAGCGCGAAAACGCGATTGGAGCTGCCGGAGGCAATGACCATCGTTTGCCGCCGGCCCTGGCGCTCAATTGTCGTGACGAGCGGCGACATCAACCCGCTTAGCGAACGCGGCGGGTTGGGCAGGCGAGTGCGCCAGACCAGGCGCAGGCGCGTGACGCTGGATGGCGTCAAGACATGATTATTTTTCGCCCAGCCGCTGCGTTGCGGGTCGTGGCCATAGGTCGGCCATTGCGCGAAAACTGCGGGAATACACAATGTAAAAATAGCGGCAGAGGCAGCTAAGCAAAAAAGCGGCTTCGATTTCAAAGCATCACCCTCCGAAACTTGGCACAGGGAAATGAAGTTATTCCACGCAAAAGCCATAGTACTTCATGGGCAACCTATTTAAATATCGGGTGGTACGCTGCTATTTAAACTTCGATATTTAAACAGTGTGAGATTTTAAGCAAATCAGTTCGCGATCAAATCGGAAGCAGCGCGACGATTTCCCCGGCCGCCATCCGAGTACAGTTTTCCGGCACTTGCAGAAAGCCATCGGCTTGAGCGATGGCGGCAAGGTCGCCGGAGCCGTGGTAAGCGATAGGGGCGACGCGCGGGGTACGGCTGTTCTCCACGATGCGCACCGGAACGAAGTTGACCAGCGGCAGCGCCGGGCCGGAAAAATCCAGCTCGAGCGTAGCCAGCGCTAGGGGACGCAGCCACATTTCCGGCGGCTCGCCCGCGAGCGCCGCCACGACCGGGCGCACCAGCAGCTCGAACGTCACCAGCGTGCTGACCGGATTGCCGGGCAAGTTAAAGAAGAATTTATCGCGCGCGCGGCCGAAGACGGCGGGGTGGCCGGGGCGGATGCGCACCGCCTCGAAATAAAATTCCGCGCCCAGTTTTTCCAGCAAGAAGCGCCCCAGATCGTAGCGTCCAACCGAGGCACCGCCGCTGAGGAGCAGCAGGTCGGCATTCTCTAAACCTTCAAGGATATGCCGTTCGAGCGCGGCGGGCCGATCGGGAGCAATGGGCCCAAGCCGCGGCTCGCCGCCGGCGGCGGCGATGCGGGCGGCAAGCAGGGCGGAGTTGGCATTGCGGATTTGCGTGCCGGCGGGAGTTTGGGCGGGATCCACCAATTCATCGCCGCTCGGCAGCACCGCAATTTGGGGACGGGCATAAACTTCAGGCTCGATCCCGCCGGTCAGGGCCAGCAGGCTAACGGCGGCGGCATTCAGGCGGCGGCCGGCGGGAAGCAACAATGTTCCGGCGCGAGCTTCCTGGCCGGCAGGGACAAAGTTATCGCCGGGACGGGCGGAGCGGGAAAAGACGACGTGCTCGCCCTCAACGGCGGCGGATTCGAGCATCGCCACGGCATCGGCACCCGCGGGCAGCGGCGCGCCGGTCATGATTTCCATGCAGGCTTCGGGCGGGAGCGTGGCAAGATCGCTGCCGGCACGAACTTCGCCGGCCAGGCGTAGGCGGCCACCGCGATTCCGCAGCGCGGTTTCGAGCTCGGCGGAACGCAGCGCATAGCCATCGCGCGTGGAGCGGGAGAAAGGCGGCAGATCGCGATCGGCAAAAAGCGGGCGGGCGAGCACGCGTCCGCCGGCTTCGGTATAAGCGAGCTTTTCAGTTCGAGGCGTTCTGGAAAGTTGAGCAAGCAGCCGGGCATGAATCAAGGTGCGCGCTTCGTCGAGCGACAATTCGCGGCGCGGCGAGCGGTCCAGTGCGGGCATGAACAAGAATTTAGCAGTATTTCAGTTTTGTCCCAATACGCCGAGCGCAAACATACGTCCGCCTCCTCTTTTTCTTTCGCTGAAAATTTATCCACTCCGGATAAATTTCCCGGCGCGCTCAGGCGGCCTGGGCGCGGCGGGAATCGGCAAACACGCGCAGCATTTCACGATTAAACGCGGGAATATCATCTGGCTTGCGGCTGCTGACGAAATTGCGGTCCACCACCACTTCCTCGTCCACCCAGCGCGCGCCGGCGTTGCGGTAATCGTCTTGCAGCGTGGGCCAACTGGTCAGCTTGCGTCCAGCGACCAGCCCGCTGGAGATGAGCAGCCAGCCGCCGTGGCAAATTACCGCCACCGGCTTATTCGCCTCGACTATTTCGCGGGCAAAGCGCTGGGCCGCGGGTTGCAGGCGAAGATTGTCGCCGTTAATGACGCCGCCGGGAAGCAGCATGGCATCGAAGTTGGAGGCGCGGGCCTGATCAAGCGTGCGGTCGCAATGGTATTTTCCGCCCAGTTCATAGTGGCGCATCGCCTGCACTTCGGGTATCGAGGCGATGATCTTTACCTGGGCGCCGGCTTCTTCCAGCGCCTCTTTCGGCCCAACCAGTTCGACCTCTTCGAAACGATCTGAAACCAGGGCGGCAACATGAAAGCCGTGCAGATCAACCTTGGGCATAGGGCCTCCTCTTTCTATTTCTCCATGCGAGGTTCGGATGGCAGCGGGAGCGTGGGAGTTGTCAGGCGGCTGCGGCCATCTTAGATGCGGGTAGCTTCTCCAGGCGTTCGGCCCCAAGCCGTAGAGAAGCAGTCGCGCTGCTCAGGCGGCTTGAGCGTGGCGGGATTCGGCAAAGACACGCAGCATTTCGGAATTAAAAGAAGTAAGGTCGTCGGGTTTGCGGCTGCTGATCCAACGGCGATCAACCACGACTTCTTCATCCACCCATTGCGCCCCGGCATTGAGATAATCGGCCTGGATCGCCGGCTGGCTGGTCAGTTTACGGCCGGCGACCAGTCCGCTGGAGATGAGCAGCCAGCCGCCATGGCCAATGAAGGCGACCGGCTTTTCGTCCTGGACGATTTCGCGGGCAAAGCGCTGAGCGGCGGCCTCGATACGCAGCCTATCGCTATTCCAGATACCGCCCGGAAGCAGCAGGGCGTCATAATCGGCGGCGCGGGCCTGATCGAGCGGATGATCGCGGCGATATTTTCCTCCGGCTTCTTGTTTTAAAGGCGATCGCGCCAGCGCGGGGGCCACGGTGCTGATGACGGTGGCTTCCGGGCGCATCGCCTCCAATTCGGATTTCGAGGAGAGGATTTCCAATTTGGCGCCGACTTCTTCCAGCGCCTGTTTCGGTTCAACCAATTCGGATTCCTCGAAACGATCGGAAACCAGGGCGGCGACGCGAAAGCCATGCAGATCAACGTTGGGCATAGAGACGCGGCTTCCCCTCGCAGTTCGGATGGCATGGCGGGCCCTGGAGTTGTCAGTCGAAGCCGGCGGTTTCAGCCGTGCAGCGCCTGCTGCAGGCGTTCGGCCTGGAGCCGCACTTGAGCGGGGGCGGCGCCGCCCAGCGTATTGCGGCGGGCGAGGCAGCGGGCGGCATCGAGCGCGCGCACTTCTTCCGGAGGAAGCTGGGGCAAGAGGCGGCGCAGTTCGGTCTCGGGTAATTGGCGAAAATCGGCGGTGGCGGCGAGCGCGGCGGCAATCAAGCGGCCAACCTGCTCGTGCGCCTGATGAAACGACACCCCGCGCGCGACCAGCAGGTCGGCCAGATCGGTCGCAAGCAGAGCGGGATCGGAGGCCGCCTGCGCCGCGCGCGCGGCATCCACCTGCACCGTAGCCACCACGCCGGCGGCCAGCGCCAGGCAATCGAGCGCGGTGTCGAGCGAATCGAACAGTGGCTGCTTGTCTTCCTGCAAATCTCGGTTATAGGCGAGCGGCAATCCCTTTTGCAACAGCAAAGCCTGCATCAGGTTCCCGCCCAGGCGGGCGGATTTCCCGCGAATCAACTCCAGCGCATCCGGATTCTTCTTTTGCGGCATCAGGCTGCTGCCGGTGGAATATTCATCCGCCATAATCAGCCAGCCGTACTCGGCGGCGGAATATAGGATCCAATCCTCCGCCCAACGCGACAGGTGGATGCCCATCTGGGCCAGGACGAAGTGCGCCTCGGCGACAAAATCGCGGTCGCCGACGGCATCGAGACTGTTGCGGCTGGCGCGCTCGAGTCCCAAAGCTTTCGCCGCGGCTTCCCGATCATAGGCCAACGCGGCGCCGGCCAGCGCGCCGGAACCCAGCGGCGAGACGGCGAGCCGTCGCCAGCACTGCCGCAAGCGCTCGCGGTCGCGCAGCAGCATTTCCGCGTAGGCCAGGGCATGATGACCGAGCGATACCGGTTGCGCGCGCTGGCCGTGAGTGTAGCCGGGAATGACGACTTCGGCTTGCGCCGCGGCGAATTCGGCTAACGCGGAAAGCAGGTTGGCCAGGCGGCTTTCCAACTCCGGTTGCAGGCTGAGCAGGTAGAGGCGCAAGTCGAGCGCGACCTGCTCGTTGCGGCTGCGTCCGGTTTGCAGCTTGCGCGCGGGCGCGCCGGCCAGGGCGAGCAGACGCTGAAAGACGAAGGTATGGACGTCTTCCGGCGCGCCCGCGGAAGAGGCCCCGCCTTCGGCCTGCAGTTCCGTTTCGAGCTGGTCGAGGCCGCGCTCGAGCGCGGCCAGTTCGGCTTCCGACAGCACTCCAGCCTGGCGCAACATGCGGGCATGCAGCCGGCTGCCGCGCGCCTCGGCGGCGGCGAGCCGGCGGTCGAAGCTGAAAGATTCCGAGATCCGTTCCAGTTCCGCCGCCGTCGGCCGCTGGAAGCGGCCGCCCCAGAGTTTTTCCGCCATGAAGGCTCCCCGAGCCGCGGTTCAGCGCTTGGCCGCGCCGGCCGGTTGAGGCCATTCGCGGCTCAGCAAGGCCTGCATTTTGATGGGTAGGCCGACGCAGTTGATGAAGCCCTCGGCATCCTTCTGATCATACAGTTCGCCCATGGTAAAGGATGCGAGGGTGGTGGAATAAAGCGAGTAGGGCGAAGTGCGGCCGGCGATCAGCGCCTGGCCCTTGTGCAGCTTGAGCCGGACTTCGCCGGTGGTGTGCGCCTGCGCTTGATGGATGAAGGCATCGAGCGCTTCGCGCAGCGGCGTGAACCAGAGCCCGTTGTAAACCAGGCGGGCGTAATTCTGCGCCAGGTGCTGCTTCATATTGGCGGTTTCCCGGTCGAGCGTCAGCGCTTCCAACTCGCGCAATGCGGTGAGCAGCAGAGTGCCGCCGGGGGTCTCATAAGCGCCGCGCGATTTCATGCCGACAAAGCGATTTTCGACCAGGTCAATGCGGCCCACGCCATGCGTACCGGCGATCTGATTGAGCTGGCGAAGCAGCGCCGCCGGCCCCAGGCGCTTGCCATTGACGCTGACCGGGGTGGCGCGTTCAAAGCCGATGGTGACGTACTCGGGCTCATTGGGCGCCTCGGCGATGGAGCGGGTGAGCAGCCAGACATCCTCCGGCGCCTCCAGCGAAGGATCTTCCAGCGCGCCGCCTTCATGACTGATATGCCAGATGTTCTGGTCGCGGCTGTAGATTTTTTTCACTGTCTGCTCCACCGGCACGTGATGCCTGGCGGCATAGGCCAGCGCGTCTTCGCGGCTGCGGATTTCCCACTCGCGCCAGGGAGCAATGACTTTCAGCTCCGGCGCCAGGGCCTTATAAGTCAGCTCGAAGCGCACCTGATCGTTGCCCTTGCCGGTGCAGCCATGGGCGACGGCATCGCAGCCATGCGCGCGCGCCGCTTCCACTTGCGCCTTGGCAATGATCGGCCGGGCAAAGCTGGTGCCGAGCAGGTATTTGTGATCGTAAACGGCGCCGGCGCGCAGCGTCGGCCAGATATAGCCGGTAATAAACTCTTCGAGCACGTCATAGACCACCGCTTGGGCGGCGCCGGTCGCGAGCGCTTTGGCCTTGACCGCCTCGAGATCGTCGTCCTGGCCGACATTGGCGATGACGGCGATAGTTTCGCCGCCGTAGTTTTCCTTTAACCAGGGAATGATGATGGAAGTGTCGAGTCCGCCCGAGTAAGCCAGGGCGATGCGGCGAGTGCTGGAGGAGGATGGCATGAAAACGTCCTTTGGGAATGAGATTGGAATCAGGCGCCGGCGCCGAGCAGGGCGGCGAGGATGGCTTTTTGGGCGTGCAGGCGGTTTTCCGCCTGCCGATAGACCAGCGATTGCGGCGAATCGATGACCCCGCTGGTGACTTCCTGGCCGCGGTGAGCCGGCAGGCAATGCATAAAACGGGCGCCGGCAGCGGCCTTGGCCATCACCGCTTCGTTGACTTGAAAGTCGGCGAAATCGCGCGCGCGCTGGGTGGCTTCGGCCTCCTGGCCCATGCTGGCCCAGGTATCGGTGTAAATGGCGGCGGCGCGGCGCACCGCGGGCGCGACTTTATTGTGCAGTTCAAGCCGCGCGCCGGTGGTGCGGCCGACTTCCTGGCAGGCTTGAACAATCGCCGGCTGCGGCTCGTAACCGGCGGGGGTGGCCACGCTCATCTCGATGCCGGCGAGCGCGGCCGCTTGCATCAGCGAATGCAAGGTATTGTTGCCGTCCCCGACATAGGCCAGTTTGAGAGCGCGGCGGCCGGCGCGGAAATCGCCAAAAGTTTCCCGCAAGGTGAGAAAGTCGGCGAGCGCCTGGCAGGGATGGCTCAGATCGCTGAGGCCGTTGATCACCGGAATGTGGGCGGAATCGGCGAGTAACTGGATGGAAGCGTGCTCGAAGGTGCGGGCGACGATGCCGTGCAGCCAGAGTTCGAGATTGCGCGCGACGTCCACAATGTCTTCGCGCTCGCCCAGGGGCGAGTCGGTGAAATCGAGGAAGACGGCATACCCGCCCAATTCCTGCATGGCCACGTCGAAGGTGACCCGGGTGCGGAGCGAGGGCTTCTCGAAGATCATCGCCAGGCCGCGGCCTTCGAGCAGGCGGCGATAGCGGGCGCGTCCGGCTTTCAGCGTGGTGGCGAGGTCGAGCAGGCGGAAAAAGTCCTCCCGCCGGAGGTCGGCAATATCGAGGAAATCGCCGACGGCAAGGCGGGGCAGGATGGCTTTCGCGCCATTGGGCGTATGCGGGCGTGGGGCGGGGGGAGCCGCGGCCGGGCGGAGCCGGGCGGCGCCGTTGCGCTTGACGCGCGCTGGCGAGGCGAGCAGGGGAGGCGAGGTCATAAGGTCCAGCTTGCTTCCTTTCCCGGCAGAGGGCATCAGGCGGCCAGGATATCGCGCAGATGGCGCAGCAGGCGCCGGCCGGCGGCGGCATCGGCCGAAATCAGCAGCACGGTATCGTCGCCGGCCAGCGAGCCGACGACCTCGCGCCAGTTTTCCGCGTCCAGCGCCGCCGCCACGGTGGGCGCGGCGCCGGGCTCGGTCTTAATGACCACCAGGTTTTGCGCCGGACGCAGGTCGCGCACAAACTCGCGCAAGATCCTGCCCAGTTCCGTCGCCGGCCCGGACTCGCGCGCGGCGGCGGCATCGCCCGCGGGCGGGGCCACGACATAGCCGGCGGCAGATTTCACCAAGCCGAGATCGCGCAAATCGCGCGACAGCGTCACCTGGCTGATGTGCAAGCCGCGGCGTTCGAGCGCGGCGGCCAGTTCCGTTTGCGAATGCAGCGGCCGGGAGCGGATCAGCTTGAGAATCTGCTCATGCCGGTAGGCTTTGCTCATGCGGGGCCGCCGCGGCCGCTCAGGCCCGACCATGAATAAATAATCATTAAATGAATATTTATACATCAGCCCCGGGCGGACCGTCAAGCCGGCCTCGCGCCGCGGGCCTGCCGCGCGGCGTGATGCCGCCTGCTCCCAGCCGCCCGCGCCTGAGGCCTGGGCTGCCCGGGGTTGGGCTTATTGCGGCCGCCGGCGCGGCTGGGTCTGGGTATTGCCGAATTTCGCCAGCTTGGTCCAGAGGTGCGCTTGGATCCAGTGCGGATCCCACCATTCCAACGGGTTGACCATAACCCCATCCACCATCACGCTGAAATGGACATGATCGCCTAGCGCCAGGCCGGTGGAATCGCTATGGCCGAGCAGTTGGCCTTTGGCGACGGTTTCGCCTACCTTGACGGCGAAGTCGTGCATGTGGCCATAGAGCGTCATCAGGCCGTAGCCGTGATCGAGCACGACGGCGTTGCCATAGATGCCGAAATAGCTGGCCATCATCACCCGGCCGGCGTTGGCGGCGGGAATCGGCGTATGCCGCACCGAGGCCAGATCGTCGCCCAGGTGGACTTCGTCGTCGAGCACATGGCCGCGATAGACAAACTGCCGCTGGTCGGCGAAACGGGCTTCGAGCGCGGCGTGGGGCAGGGGCTCGAAGGCGCCATGCCAGAGGAAACCGTGCACGCTATGCCGGCTCAACCTGGCCAGTTGGCGCAGTTGAGATTGCGCCAGCGTCTGATCCACCAGCACGAAATTGGGGCCGAGATGGGCGCCGGCGTGCAACTGCGGTTCGTGCGCCAGGATGGGCGGCAGCAGGCGTTGCAAGTCCTCGCGGGTGAGCAGAAACGGCGGACGCTTGCGAAAGCGCTGGGCAAAGGCGTGCAGGGGAAAGGCGATTTGGGTTCGATTGCCGGCATCATCCACGCCGAAGAGCCGGGCATGAAGCGGCGGCCGGACGTTCCAAGGCTCGGCAAAGAGGCAGAAGTAAATGCCTTTTCCGGCGCCCGGCAGGCGATGGCCAGGGAAAAAATCGCCCGCCAGCCGCACGCCGCTGCGCACCGTGCCGGAGGAGGCGCGATAGACCAGCAATTCGGCTCCGCCTTGGACGATATATTGCTGGCTGGTCAAGGCCGTCAGGCGAGGCGGGACCGAGCGCACCACCAGGCGGTGGCGCACGGTCAGACGGGAGCGGCGCAGGTTGGCCGTGGTGAAACGCGCCACCAGGGTGGCGTCGCCATCGCGCAAGCCAGGGACATCGCCGCGGCCGACGGGAATGCTTAAAGCCACCTGGCGCGGGCGCGTCGATCGCCACCAGTTGCGGCCATGCCAATGCCGCGCCAGGAGCGGCAGCCGGCGTCCATGCTGTTCATACCAAATGCGGGCCGAGGCAAGCCCCATGCCGGCGCGCGCCTGCAAGCGCAGATGGGTGTGCATGCCTACCGCCGGCGGCCAGGAGGCGGTCAGATGCGGCCGGCCGCCGCGCAACCAGGCCAATGCCAGCGCCGCGATGGCCAAGGCGAGCAGCGTCAGCAAAAAATTACGAAGGCGATGCGTGCGGGGGGGCTCGTAAAACGGCATGCGCGGGTCAATTCCTGAAGGGCGGCGTTGAGCGGCCTTGCTGAAACTGCACGTGATTATCGCATATACGGAGACCTCGGCGCGGTGGGGGAATGCCTCATTTTATAAGCACGCCGCGCTCAGGCGAAGGTTCAGGCGCAGCCTGCATCAGGGGCGCGCGAGGCGGGATGCGTTAGCTGCGACCGGCCAGGCCCAGGCGAGCGAGCAGGCTGGTTTTTTTGGACTCGGGGGCGGGACGGGGATGATAGGCCAGTTCCTGATTGCGCAGTATGGCTTGGGGATTGTCGCGGCTGAGCGCGTTGGCCACGGCTTCATCGCGCAATTCGGCAATCCGGGCGGCGGCTTCCGCCAGCCGCGGCGAGCGGTTGCGAGGGGCATGTCCGTCGGAGGCGATAACATGCACCAGGTCGTGCGACAGCAGCTCTTCCGCATTTTTTTGCGCGGCGCGTCCCCAACTGCCGAGGAAGGCGCCGCCGGTGACCTGCACGATGCAGCCCAGCCGGATGAAATCGGAAATCAGCCGGGTATGGGTTTGAAATACGCGATTGCGTTCCGGGTGAGTGAGCACCGGCACATAGCCGGCTTCGATCAGCTGCGCCAGGCCGCGCTCGTGAGCCGGGGGATGAAACGGGTCGGGAAATTCCACCAGCAGATAGCGTCCGCCATTGAGGCTGTATTTGCCGAAATTTTGCAAGGCGTCCTGGATGTTTTCAATGGAAAGATGGAAATCGCAGCCCAGGTGCAGGCGCAATTTCCCGTCGAGCCGCGCTTCGAGTTGAGCCTTCAGCTCGCGATTGCGTTCCGGGGAAAAGGCGAACTGGTAATTCGCATGCGGCGTGGCGGCTAAATCGGTGGTGCCGTCTTCCGCCGCCAACCGGGCCATGGCCACCGACATTTCGAGGTCTTCGGCGCCGTCGTCCAGGGCCGGGAGGATATGACAATGGATATCGGCGCGGCCGGCGTCGGCTGGAAGTGAATGAGCTTGAGAAGATTCCGCCATCAGTTCTGATTGCAGTTTAACATTGCGGCCGCCGCCGGAGAATGACACTGCCACAGCCGCTGAGCGCCGCTGGCGAAGCGCAACTTGAAGGGCTGGCTGCCGGTGAGAAAATCAAAGCCGCGGCCCTCGGCCACGGTGCGGCGCAGGACCGCATAGAGCAGCTTCACGCCGGGCGAATGGCGGGCGACGGCGGGATCGAACGAGAGCGTATAACCGAGCCGCAGGCCGGGTTGCGACCAGGTCAGCAGCGCCGCCCAAGGGCGATCCGCCGGCCCGAGCCGCCACAATTCGCAAAATTCCGGATGGCAGGCCACCATCTCCGCCAGCCAGGCGGCTTCCAACCCGCCTAACACATTCGCCTGGCCGAGCGCGGCCATGCGCGCGGCCTTTTGTCGCAAGGTCCAGGCCAGCAGGCGCTGGCGTTCAAGCGGTTCAGTGACCATGGCGAATTCGACGCCGGCGCGCAGCAGGTGATCGAGCCGCTCGGTAATGCGCGGATGCCGCTCATCGAGCGCGGCGACGGCCGCCTCCGGCGGCAGCGCGCCGGCGCGGTAAAAGGGGGCGTCGGCGAAATACTCCAGCTTCCAGGGCTGCGATTGAAACCAGGTCCACCAACCGCAGTTTTCGCGAATTCCATGCAGCGCCGCCGGGGCTTGCGCGACCGGCGCCTGCCTCCATTCGGGAGCGGCGGCATCGCCCAACGGATCGCAATAATCCCACAGCCCGTCACCTAGCCAACGCAGCACCTCCTCGCGCTCGGCCAGCGGCAAAATCAGCGGCGGGTTTTCGCAATACCAGATCCGCGGGCGGTAGGGGCCGCCGGGGCCGGCAAAGACTCGCGCCCAGGCGGCGGCCATCTCGAAGCGCTGAAATATATGCTCGGCCGGGGCGGCGCGCCAGAGCGCGGCCAGGGACGAGAGATCGGCTTGCGTGTGCAGCCGCCACACGATCAGTTCTGAACCGTAAGAGCGTGCCGGAGGTTGCATTGCATGAAACTGGCCGCGAAACCGCGCACAGCCTACAATCGCAGAGTGGACGTTATCTTTCTCGGCACGCCGGAATTTGCCGTGCCCGCGCTGGAACGCCTGGCGCAAAGCGAAGGCATTCGCCTGCGCGGGGTGGTCTGCCAGCCCGACCGGCCGGTGGGACGCGGCGCAATCCTCCAGGCGCCGGCGGTCAAGCTGGCGGCGCAACGGTGGGGACTGGAAGTGTTCCAGCCGGAAAAAATTCGCGACGAGGCGGGGGTGCAATGGCTGGCGGAGCGCCGGCCGGAAGCCTTGGCGGTGGTCGCCTACGGACAACTATTGCCGCGGCGTGTGTTCGAGCTGCCGCCGTTGGGCGCGATTAACGCCCATGCTTCGCTGCTGCCCCGCTATCGTGGCGCCGCGCCGATTCAATGGGCCCTCGCGCGCGGCGAGCGCGAAACCGGCGTGACCACCATGCGCATCAACGCCGGCATGGATACCGGCGACCTGCTGCTGCGGCAAAGCATCGCCATTGGTGAAGACGAAACCGCGCCCGAGTTGAGCCGCCGCCTGGCCGCCCTGGCCGCCGAGCTTTTGCCGGCGACTTTGCTGGGGCTGGCGGCGGGCACAATTGCGGCCGTGCCGCAGGCAAATGCCCAGGCTACCCTGGCGCCGCTGCTGAAAAAAGAAGATGGCGAGGTGGATTGGAAGCTGCCGGCGCGCGAACTCTACAACCGCTGGCGCGGTTTTCAGCCCTGGCCGGGAATTTATACCTTCGCGCAGGGCGCGCGGCTGGCGATCGCCCGCTGCCGCATTTCCCCTGCTTCCGGCGCGCCCGGAACGCTGTTGCCGGCTGAAACGATGTCCGTCGCCTGCGGCCAAGGCGCGCTCGAATTACTGGAAGTGCAGCCGGAAGCGCGGAAAAGGATGAGCGGCGGAGAATTTCTGCGCGGCGCGCATTTAGCCCCCGGCGCGCGGCTGGGAAAATAATTCAATGCGTCGAAATTTTCGCAGGGCATCATGACAGGTGCATTTATTTTCATGTCATGGCGTATATTGAAACCGGAATAATTCACCTATGCCGGATGCGCTAAATGTTTTACCAGCTCGACTTACCGGGAAATTATCTCGCATGGGGGTGCTTGTCCGCTTGCCTGCATTCCTGTGATTCCATCTGCGCTATGCTGGGTTTGGATGCATCGCCGCTCCCCCATACTGTTGCTGCTGGTCACGCTGGCGGCAGCCTACCTGCTGCTGGCGCCGCTGAAACAGTGCGCCGACCGCTTGGGCGCGGCGCGCCCGCTGAACGCGCACGATTGCGAGCTGGCGCTCTGTTTTGTATTGGCCGCCGCCGGTTCCGCGGCGATCATGGCGCAAGCGACCGATATTTTATTGCGCGGCATAAAGACGCGAATCTGGACAGGCGAAAACCGCGTCGTCGGCATCGCGCTGGCACCGGCCATACTGCTGGGGTTTGATCCCTCGCCACCGTTGGCTTCCCTGCGAATTTAGTCTTCTCGCTGAGAATGATGCGGCATTGTGCCCGGCGCGTCTTGCGCCCGGGCATCCATTCGTTTTTGTCATCCAGCGAGGTCCGATGTCCGCCAGAGGTGCTTTCGCCAAATCGTCCTTGTATGTTCTGCTGCCGGGGCTGCTGGTCAGCCTGGGCGGATGTGGGTTCGAACATTACCGGGCCCGGCCGCTGCAGCCGCAAGTCACGGCGGCGCGTCTGGCCGCGCGCTCGCTGCGCGCCCCCGTGTTGCGCGCCTACCTGGAACATGCACTGGGCCATCGGCTGCGGCATTGGCCGCTGCTCGTCTGGACGCCGCGGCGGCTGACGCTGGCCGCGCTCTATTACAACCCGCAATTGGCGGCGGCGCGGGCGCGGATGGCAATCGCGCAAGCCGGACTATCCACCGCGGCGGAGCGGCCCAACCCCAGCCTGGGCATAGGCCCCGGCTATGAGACTTTTCCGGTAAGCCCGTGGACACTGCGCCTGGGCGGGCTGCTTCCCATCGAAACGGCCGGCAAGCGCGCGGCGCGGATGCGCGTGGCGCGACGGCAAATCGAGATGGTGCGATTCCAGATTGCCAGCGCCGCCTGGCACGTGCGAGCGCAGTTGCGCGCGGCGCTGCTTGCGTTTTTCAACGCGCGCCGGCGGCTGGCGCTCTTGCGCGCGGCGGCCAGGAACTCGGCGCAAGCGGCGCAAATATTGCGCCGGCGCTACCAGGCGGGCGAGTGGGCGCGTCCGCCGTATCTGGCCGCCGAGCGGCGCAGCATTCAGGCGCAAATGGCGCTGGAGCAAGCCCAGGGCGCGTTTCGCCAAGCGCGGCTGACGCTGGCGGCGGCCATTGGCGTGCCGGCGTCCAGCCTGCGTGGGGGGCGTTTGCAATGGCCCGGATTCGGGCAGCCGCCTGCCCCGGCTTCGCTGCCGAAGCCGCAACTTGAGCGTTGGGCGGAAATCAACCGGCTGGATTTACGCCAGGCGCTGGCCCAATATGCGGTGGCGCAAGCGAACTTGCAATCGCAGATCGCGCTGCAATACCCCAACCTGAACCTGGGCCCCGGCTACAGCTACCAAGAAGCGCAAAGCGTTCTCCGCCTGACGCTGTCGCTGGTGTTGCCGGTATTTAATCACAACCAGGGGCCGATCGCGCAAGCCAAGGCGGAACGAGATCAGCTTGCGGCGGCATTCATGGCCTTGCAGGCGCGGGACCGCGCCGCCGCCGCGAATGCGTGGGAAGGTTACCGGGCCGCTTGGAATGCCTGGCATACGGCCCTCGCCAACGAACGCCTGGCTGGGCGCGTGCAGGCCGCCGCCGGACAGGCCATGCGCCAGGGGGAGACGGGCAAGTTGAGCTATAACGCCGCCCGGACGCAATCGAATCTGGCCCGTCAAAACACTTGGCGGGCGTTGGCCAATGCGCAAGCCGCGCTCGGCCAATTGGAAGATGCCGTCGAGCGGCCGCTGACGCCGGCTTGGCAATTGTCGGGGAAGAAGGGGAAGCCATGAGGCGAAAAATATGGCTGATTGCAATGCTTGGGTTAGCCGCCGTAACGGCGGCGCGCGCGCAAGCCGCGATTTCCGGTCGGATGCTGCGCTTGCAGCCGGGACAGGCGCGGCGCAATGGCGTGCGTTGGCAACCGCTGCGCTTACTGCATCGCCGCGCGCGCGTTGCCGCGCTGGGGATGGTGCTTTCCGCCGAGCCGCTGGTGACCTTGCGCGAGCGGTATGTGGCGGCTGTCGCCCGATGGCAGCAGGATAGGGCCAGCCTGGAGTACGCCCGCCAGGAACACCGGCGATTGCGCCGGCTCTATCACCAGCACCAGAACGTTTCGCTGAAAGCGCTGCAAGCCGCCGCGCTACAGGTGACTCATTGGCGCAGCGCGGCAGGAGCGGATCGCGCGCAATGGGGGTTGATCGTGGCCGAAGCGACGCAGGGGTGGGGCCCGAAAGTGGCGGGCTGGCTGGCGGCTTCGCGGCAGGGGGCGCCGGCGCCGAACTTGGCGCGGGTGCTCCAGTTGCAAGAATATTTGATCGAATTGACCCCGCCCGCGGGCGCGCGCCCGCCGCGCAGGGCGCGATTCCAGCCGCCCGGCGGAGGCGCTCCCATTGTCGGCCAGTACCTTTCCGCTTATCCCCAAATCAATCCGCGGCTGCAGGCGCCGGGCTACCTGTATCTGGCGCCGGCGCGCGCCGCGCTGGCGCCGGGCCTGAGCTTGACGGCATCGCTGCGCGCCGGCCGGGTGCAGGCCGGGGTGCTGGCGCCGCGCGCTGCCTTGTTGTACTGGCGGGGAGAGCCCTGGATTTTTCTTCGCCTGGGGCCGGGACGCTTTCAACTCCATCAGGTGCATGCCGCCTTCAGCAGCCGCGCCGGAGCTTATATCCCGGAGCGCGCGCTTGCGGGCCGGGAAATAGTGACCACCGGAGCGCAGCAGCTTTTCTCGCAATTGCTGCGGCGGCAAGCCGGGCCCGCGACGCCCTCGGGCGGGCGATGACGATGATTAATCCAATATGCTGACTGCCATCGTACGTTTCGCGCTCCGCCGCCGCGTCATTGTGCTGGCGCTGGCCGCAGTTGTATTCGCTGCGGGGCTGTATTTTTTAAGCCAGGCAAAGTACGACGTTTTTCCCGAATTCGCCCCGCCCATGGTGACGATCCAGACGGCTGCCCCTGGCCTGGCGCCGCGCCAGATTGAGCGGCTGGTGACTTCGCCGATCGAGGTTTCGGTGGTCGGATTGCCGGGATTGCAAAATGTGTTTTCCAAGTCCATCCAAGGCCTTTCGGTGGTCAAGATTACCTTCCGCTCCGGCACCGATGTGTACCGGGCGCGGCAATTGGTGGCGGAGCGCCTGGCCACGGTGCACTTGCCCACGAGCGCGCGGCCGCCGCTGATGACCCCGCTTACCTCGGCCACGGGGACGGCGATGGTGATCGGGTTGACCTCGAATCGGCTCTCGCTGATGCAATTACGGACCATCGCCGATTGGCCGCTACGGTTGCAACTGCTGGCCGCGCGGGGCGTGGCCAGCACGCTGATTTTCGGCGGCGAGGTCGAGGAATACCAAATCCAGTTTCGCCCCAGCCGTTTGATGGCCTTTCATCTCGGACTGCAGCCAGTGATTGCGGCGGCGCGGCGCGTCACGGCGATCAAAGGCGCAGGCTTTATGAACACGCCCAATCAGCGCCTGGTGCTGGAAACCACCGGGCAGTTGCTCGCCCTGCCGCAACTGGCCGGGGTGGTGGTGGCGCGCTACAACGGGCACAACGTCACCCTGGGACAGGTCGCTCATCTCCGCCTGGCGCCCGCACCGCGCATCAGCGCCGCTATCATTGCCGGCCGGCCGGGCGTGCTCATCTCGGTTAAATCGCAATACGGCGCGAATACGCTGGATGTCACCCATACGGTAGAATCGGCGCTGCATCAGATCGAGCCGGCACTGAAAAAAGAGGGCGTGCGGGTGCATATCCTGTTTCGTCCGGCGGCATTCATCCACACCGCCCTTCAGCATTTGCGCTTGGTGCTGCTCGTGGGCGGCATCCTGGTGGTGGCGATCTTATTTCTTTTCCTTTTCGACTTTCATACCGCGGCGATTTCATTTACGGCGATCCCGCTATCGTTGCTGACGGCGGTGATCGTGCTGACGCGGTTGGGGTATTCCCTCAATATCATGAGCCTGGGCGGGCTGGCCATCGCGATTGGCGAGGTGGTGGACGATGCGGTTATCGACGTGGAAAATATCGCCCGGCGCTTGCGCGAGAATGGCAGGTCGGCGGCGCCGCGCCCGGCCTTGCGGGTGGTGCTGGACGCTTCGGTCGAGGTGCGCTCGGCGGTGGTCTATGCCACCTTTGCGGTGATTTTAATCTTTTTGCCGATCCTGGGGCTTTCCGGCGTTGCCGGCCGCCTGTTCTCGCCGCTGGCGCTGGCGTATATCTTTTCCATTCTGGCCTCGCTCGGAGTCGCGCTCACCGTCACGCCCGCCATGGCTTATTACCTGCTGGCGCGACAGGCGCATCCATTGCGCGAGCAGCAGCCGCCGCTGGTCCGCGCCTTGATTCGCTTTTACCGGCCGATCCTGGAAGGGGTGGAACGGTTATATGCCTTGGCCGTACTGCTTCCGGCCGGTTTGGCCGTGCTGGGTGTCCTGCTGCTGCTTTCATTTCACACCAGCTTTTTACCCTCCTTCAAGGAAGGGCATTTCATCCTGCACGAGCACACGGCGCCGGGGACCTCCCTCGACGAAACCACGCGCATCGATAACCGGGTCCTCCAGGCTTTGCGTCCGATTGCGGGCATACGCTCGCTCAGCGCCCGTATCGGGCGCGCTACCATGGGCGAAGCGCGCGGTCCGGAAGGCTCGGAAATCGGCATTGACCTGGAGCCCCATCTTTCCGGGCCGGCCAATACTAAAATTGGCGCGCAGATCCGCCATGCGCTGCGTCCTTTTTTCGGCGCCACGTTCGAGCTCAACACTTTTTTGGCCGAGCGCATGTCGGAGACGATTTCCGGCTTTACCTCGCCGGTGGTGATCAATGTCTTCGGACCGAAATTGGAGGCGGTCAACGCCACCGCGGCCCAAATCGCCGGCGTGCTGGGAAAAATTCATGGCGCGACCGGAGTGCGGATTCAGGCGCCGGCCGGCGAACCGCACATCCATATCCAACTGCGCCCGCGCCAGATCGCGCGCTGGGGATTGGATCCGGTCAGCGTGCTGCAGGATGTGAGCGCCGGGTTCCGCGGCGTCAGGGTAGGGCAGATTTACCAGGGCGAGGAAGTTTTCAATTTGCGCGTGATTTTGCCTCCCCGGATCCGGCAAGGCGGGATAGCGGCCCTGCGGCAGTTGCCGGTGCGCACTCCCGGCGGAAACTACGTGCCACTGAAGAGTTTGGCCAGGATCACTGAAAGCTCGGGTCCGGAAACGATATTGCACGAAGGCGGGCGGCGGGCGCAGACCGTCACCACCAACCTGCACGGAATCTCGCTGGGGCGATTCATGGCCGCAGCGCGCGCCGCGATCGCCCAAATTCCGCTGCCCCCGGGAGTGTACCTCCAATATGCCGGCGCGGCCGCGGCCGCGGCCCGGTCGCGGCACGAGTTGCTGCTGTACTCCGGTTTCGCCTTGATCGGAATCCTGCTGCTGCTTTCCATCGTGATGATGAACGGGCGGAATCTGCTGCTGGTGCTGGCCAACATCCCCTTCGCGCTGGTGGGCGGCGTGCTCGCGGTCTGGTGGCTGGGTGGGCGGCTCTCGCTCGGGCCGATGGTGGGCTTCATTACCCTGTTCGGCATCACCATACGTAATTCAATGATGCTGATTTCGCATTACGAGCACCTGGTCAGCGAGGAAGGCATGAGTTGGGGAAAGGAAGCGGCGCTGCGCGGGGCCTCGGAGCGGCTGGCGCCGATCCTGATGACCGCCTCGATCACCGGCTTGGGATTGCTGCCGCTGGCCTTGCGGCGGGGCGCGCCAGGGCTGGAAATCGAAGGTCCGATGGCGGTGGTGATTTTGGGCGGGCTGATCACCTCGACCGCGCTCAACCTGCTGGTGCTGCCGGCGCTGGCGCGGCGCTTTGGCCGTTTTGAAAAACCGCAAGCCATCGGAATTTGAAACGAGTCGTGCGAGGCTTTGCAATTGAGCGGGGCTGTAGGCAAAAAATTTGCCTACAACCGTAAGCTGCCGAATAGTTTTAAGTCAAATGCCGGCTGTAGGGCATGGAGGCAATATGAAAAAAAGCCTTTGGACAACTCGCGCCTTGGTGCTGGCTTAGTCCGCAACGCTGGGCGCAGAAGGGCGCATTTCAGCCTCAGGCGTGAACGCGCTGCGGCTGGGCGGCGGTGGGCGCCACCGTGCGATGTACGGCAACGGCGATTTGCCGCAGCTCCTGCATAAGCGATTCAAATTGCGGCAGATCGAGCGATTGCGCGCCATCGCTGAGCGCGTGTTCGGGGTCAAAATGTACTTCCATCAGCAGGCCATCGGCGCCGGCGGCGACGGCGGCACGGGCCATGGACGGCACCTTGTCACGGCGCCCGGTGCCATGCGAGGGATCGGCCAGGATGGGCAGGTGCGAGAGCTTTTGCACCACCGGAATGGCGGAAAGATCAAGAGTGTTGCGGGTATAGTTCTCGAAGGTGCGAATGCCGCGCTCGCAGAGCATGACCTGGTAGTTGCCGCCGGCCAGCAGATATTCGGCGGAGAGCAGCAGTTCTTCAATGGTGGCGGAGATGCCGCGTTTGAGCAGCACCGGGTGGCGTTGCTTACCCAACTCGCGCAGCAGGTTGAAGTTCTGCATGTTGCGCGCGCCCACCTGCAGCACGTCCACATAAGCAAGCATCATCGGTATCTGGGTTTCCGACATCACCTCGCTGACCGCGACCAGATGGTGGCGGTCGCAGACGCGGCGCAGAATTTTCAGTCCTTCTTCGCCCAGGCCTTGAAAGCTATAAGGTGAAGTGCGCGGCTTAAACGCGCCGCCGCGCAGGCCGCGAGCGCCGGCGGCGGCGACTGCTTCGGCAATGCGGTCGAGTTGCGACTCGGATTCCACCGAGCAGGGGCCGGCGATCACCGCGACCTCCTCGCCGCCCACCTGCATGTCCCCAATTTGCAGCTTGGTGCCGCCCGGGCGGAAGTGCCGCCCGACCAGTTTATAGGGGGCGGAAATGCGGTGTGCCTCGGCCACTCCCGGCAGCAATTCGATATCACGGACATCGAAATCTATCGCGCGTCCCACGCAACCCAATACCGTGTGCTCGACCCCGGTCGAGCGGTGAATATCGAAGCCGAGCGCCACCAGGCGGTCGATCACCTGCTGGATCTGTTCGTCCGTGGCTCCGGCCTGCATGACTACAATCATAAAAATTCCCGTACCGTCTTAATTCTTAATCCCGATCGTCGGGAAAAACCGGCGAATAGCCATCCCGGCGGGCCGGTTGATCTCCCAACGCTTTCGTTTTTTGTATGGCGCGCATTTCGTCAATAATGCGTTCGAAAATATGCTGCAGCGCGCGGTCGCTCAAGGGGCCAGCGTTGGCTTCCGCCACCTGGGCCAGCACCTGCTTTTCGCGTATAGGCTCATAAATCGGCAGGTCGCTGCCACGCTTAAGCATGCCGATTTCCATGGCGCAGCGACAGCGCTGGTTCAATAACTCGACCAGTTGACGGTCAAGTGCGTCAATTTTTACCCGCCATTCCGCAATTTCCATGGAATTTTTATTATAAGCGCGCCGGCGCTCGTCCCGCAGAGAGCCGGAGATTAAGCGCGCCCGGGAGCCGCAAGGGCAATGCCGGCGCGCAGCGAGCGTATGAATTCGGCGGCGGCGCCGGCGGCGGCCTGGGGGCCGTTTTGCTTCACGGCGGCAGCCATGCGTTCCACCAGGGCAGTGCCGACCACTACGCCGTCGGCGAAGCCGGCGACCTCGCGCGCCTGCTCCGGGGTGGAAATGCCAAAGCCCAGAGCCAGCGGCAGTGCGGTATGCCGGCGCAGCCGGGCGACGAGAGTGTGCGCGCCCTCCGGCACCTGGCGGCGCGCTCCGGTAACGCCGGTGCGCGACACGGCATAGATAAAGCCGCGGCTGGCGGCGGCAATCCGCCCCAGGCGTTCATCCGGGCTGGTGGGTGCGGCGAGAAAAACCGGATCGAGTTGGCGGGCGGCGAGGGCGGCGCAATAAGCCTCCGCCTCTTCCGGAATCAGATCGGTAACCAGCACTCCATCGGCGCCGGCGCGGGCCGCGGCCGCGGCAAAAGCTTCGAGGCCGTAGCGCAGGAGGGGGTTGTAATACCCAAACAGCAAGATGCCCAATGCGGGTGCGGCCTGGCGCAGCATCGCCGCCAGTTTCAATACCCCTTCCAAGGTCATGCCCTGCGCCAGGGCGCGCTCGCTGGCGGCCTGAATCACCGGGCCATCGGCCAGCGGATCGCTGAACGGAATGCCGAGCTCGATGATATCGGCGCCGGCCGCGGCCATCGCCTCGCAGGCGGCCAGCGTGGCGCCGGCCGTGGGATCGCCGGCGGTGAGATAGGGAATCAGCGCACAGCGGCTTTCGGCGCGGGCGCGGGCAAAGATGGAAGCGAAGCGACTCATAGATCAAGGAGTGGACGCAGCGGCAATTGCGTTTCGGGTTTTCAGGAATCGGCGCAGGGCGACCGCGGACCAGATCATTTCCACCAGTCCAAAGGGCCAGGCGCCTTGTAGAAAACCATAAGCGGAAGCCAGCAGGCAGGCCAGCGCGAAGGCCAAAATGAAGCCGGCATGGCGAGCTTCGAGCGCGTAGAAGATCAGCATCAGGCTGACGGCGAACAACCCAAATAAATTCAAGGCATTCATGGAGGTTTACAGTTGCAACTCGCGCCGCAGGATTTCCATGTCTTTATCGCCGCGTCCGGAGATATTTACGATCATGCCGGCGTCGCGAGGCATGGTCGGGGCGCGCACGCAGGCTTCGGCGACCGCATGCGCCGATTCCAGCGCCGGGATGATGCCTTCGCTGCGCGCCAGCCGGCGACAGGCTTCCAGGGCGGCGGCATCGCCGGCGGAGACATATTCCGCCCGTCCGGTATCGTGCAGCATGGCGTGTTCAGGGCCGATCGAGGGATAATCCAGACCGGCGGACACCGAGTGCGTGCCGGCGATCTGCCCCCAGGCGTCTTGCAGCACATAAGTGAAAGTGCCCTGCAAAACTCCGGGGCTGCCGCCTTGGAAGCGGGCGGCGTGCTCGCCCAAGGCGGCGCCGCGGCCGCCGGCTTCCACCCCGACCAGCTTGACCTCGCCGTCGCCCAGAAAGGCGGTAAACAGGCCAATGGCATTCGAACCGCCGCCGACGCAGGCGATCAACATTTCCGGAAGGCGGCCGCGGACTTCCAGATATTGCCGCCGCGCTTCTTCGCCAATCTCGGCATGAAAATCGCGGACCATCCGAGGATACGGATGCGCGCCGAGCACCGAGCCCAGCAAATAATGCGTGGTTTCGCAGTTTGCGACCCAGTCGCGCATGGCTTCGTTGATGGCGTCTTTGAGGGTACGGCTGCCGGAAGCGACCGGGCGGACTTCGGCGCCGAGCAGGCGCATGCGGGCCACATTCAGCGCCTGGCGCGCCATATCGGCTTCGCCCATATAGACGACGCAATCGAAGCCGAAGAGCGCGCAGACGGTGGCGGTGGCGACGCCATGCTGGCCGGCGCCGGTTTCAGCGATGATGCGGCGCTTGCCCATGCGCCGCGCCAGTAGCCCCTGTCCCAGGCAGTTGTTGATTTTATGGGCGCCGGTGTGCAACAGGTCTTCGCGTTTCAGATAAATGCGGGCCCCGCCCAGCTCTTCCGATAACCGGCCGGCTAAGGTCAGTGGCGTCGGGCGGCCGGCGTAGTTTTTCAGCAGCGATTGGAATTCGGCTTGAAAGGCCGGATCGCGGCGCGCGGTTGCATAAGCCGCGGCCAGTTCATCCAGCGGCGCGACCAGTGTTTCGGGAACATAGCGCCCGCCATAAGGGCCAAAACGGCCGGCGGACAGAAGTGCGGATTCTGTGCTCATGAGGATACTTTTCGGGTCGCGGCGGTGAATTCCGCCGGCGTGTTCGTCATTGCTTGAAACGCGGCGCGGGCATTGGCTATGAAAGCGCGCAGCTTGCCCGGATCTTTCACGCCCGGGCTGGATTCGATGCCGGAAGAGACATCCACTCCCCAGGGATGGAGCGTTCGAATGATGCCGGCGGCGCTTTCAGCGAACAATCGGCCGGCGTAGATCCATCGCCGCGTGGCCGGGAAGGTTTCGCCGGCTGCGCCCGCGCGGGAATCCCGTTTTTGTTCATAAAGGAAAGCGTCGGCCCGATCGCGCCAGCCCAGATAATCGCGCTTGAGCTCAGGATAATGTTCAAAATCCGGCGTCTTATCGGTATCGGAGGGTAGATCCGGAACCGGCGGGCGACGAAAGGCAATCCGTACCTCGGGTGGAATCAACAAGCTTTTTATGCACAGGAAATTTTGGCAATCGGCGGCAATACCAGCGTCTTCATGTCCGTGCAGTTGCAGCGCGCGCACGCCGGAGCGGCGAGCCACCTCAAGCATTTCTTCAGCCGAAGCATTGACGAAAACACCAACGGGCAGGACTTCGGCCGGCAGTTTTTCGATAATCGCGCGCGCGGCCTCGGGCGAGAGGCGGCGGGGCGAGGGGGCGAAGATAAAGCCGATGGCATGGGCGCCGCATTCGGCCGCCAGCAAGGCGTCTTCGACGCGGGTTATGCCGCAAATTTTGATCCAGCCCGGCTGCGAAGCGGCCGGCAGGCGGAAAGGTGCGGATAAATTGACGCCGGGCGTCCTCATCCGGATGCTCCCGGAGGCGCGGTGGCAGCCGAGGCAAGGCCGTCCAGCAGCGCCGCCAGCGCCGCGCCCGGGTCAGCCGCCTGCATGAAATGTTCGCCAATCAGGGCGGCATGGTATCCGGCGGCGCGGAGGCGGGCGAGCATGGCGGGCGAGCCAATGCCGCTCTCGGCAATACACGTCACCGCGGGTGGAAGGGATGGCGCCAGCCGCAGGCAAAGCCCGGCATCCACTTGAAAACTGCGCAGGTCGCGATTATTCACCCCAATCAGTTGGGCGCCGGCTTCGCAAGCGCGCCGCAGCTCCGCCGCATCGTGCACTTCCACCAGGGCTGCGAGCCCCGCGGCGGCGGCGGCGGCTTGCAATTCGCGCAGCGCGGCGTCGTCGAGCATGGCCGCGATCAGCAGCACGGCGTCGGCGCCCGCCGCGGCGGCTTCCCAGATTTGATAGGCGCAGAATATAAAATCCTTGCGCAACAGCGGCAGTTCGACCGCTTGATGCGCCTGGCGAAGATGTTCCAGTTCGCCCTGGAAAAAATCTTCTTCCGTGAGCACCGAGAGCGCGGTCGCGCCGGCGCGGGCATAGGCGGCGGCGAGCGAGGCGACATGATAGTCGGCGCGCAGCAGCCCGCGGGATGGCGAAGCCCGCTTCAGCTCCGCGATGATGGCCGGCGCGGCGGTTGTGCCGCCGCGCCGGAGGGCGGCGATAAAATCACGCGGCTGCCGCCGTTTGGCCAGACGCCGCAGCTCGGCTTCGTGCTGCCGAGACTGAGCCTGGCGCACGCGCTCGCGCCGCCGCTCCAGAATCTGGCGCAGAAAGATAGCGGGTGGAGTGGCGCCCGCCGGGATTGGGGCTTCAGTTTTCATGTGGAACCAGGGGTTCTTATCATGGTAATCGGCCCTACTGCAACACGTAAAGACCGCGCGCATGGAGACTCGTTCCGTTTTTTTTATCCGACTTCCATAATTGGAGAGACGCATACACTACGGAAACGGAGCCAAACATGAATATCGCGTTTTTGGGATTGGGCATCATGGGCCGGCCGATGGCGGCCAAGCTGGTGGAGGCCGGTCATGCAGTGACGGTTTGGAACCGCACTGCGGCTCGCGCCGGCTTGCCGGGCGCGCGCACCGCCGCCACGCCGGCGCAAGCGGCCGAAGGCGCCGACGTGGTATGGGCCTGCGTCAACGATACGGCCGCCAGTGAGCGAGTTTTTCTGGCCGAGGATGGCGTGCTAGCCGCCGCGCGTCCGGGCATGGTCATTGCCGATTCCTCGACAATTTCGCCCGAGGCCAGCCGCCGTATCGCCGAACGCCTGGCTTCGCGCGGCGCCGTCTTCCTCGATTGTCCGGTAACCGGCTCCAAGCAGGGTGCCGAAGCCGGCAAGCTGATTTTCATTGTGGGCGGCCCGGCGGAGGCCGCCGCCCGGCTGCAGCCTTTATTTCAAACCATGGGGCAGCGCGTCTTCCTTATGGGCGGCAACGGCATGGGTTTATCCGCCAAGCTAGCCATGAATTTGAATATTGCCCTCATTTACGAGGGCTTCTGCGAGGGCCTGGTGCTGGCGGAAAAATCGGGTCTGAGCGCCGAGCAGATGCTGGAAATCATCGGCGCGACCATGCTGCGTTCGGGCGTGGTCGAATACAAGGCTCCATTCATACGCGCGCGCGATTACAGCCCGAATTTTCCGCTGCGCCTGATGTGGAAAGACATTCGGCTGATGTTGGAGCATGCCCGCAGCCTGAACCTCGAGTTGCCCGCGCTAACGACGGTCGAAACCATTTATGCGCGGGCGATGCGCCAGGGGTTGGGCGATCAGGATTATGCCGCCACGCTCGGGCTGATGGAACGGCAAGCGCGGCTGGCCGAAGCGTAACCTGGGCCTAAAGGCGATTTCGGCGGCGGGCAGGGCGCCGCCGGCCGGAAAAGCCAACGCTGGAAAAGGAGCATTGCATCCTCCGAACCGATGTGGTTCAGCAGTCTGCGCCGGGCAGGATGGAACTGCGCCTACGCGCTTCCGCTGAGGGTTCGCAAGCCGCTGGCGCTCGCGCTGGCTGGTTATACGCCGCTCTCGAAACGGCATTGGTACGCCACGCGGCTATTGGAAGATTTCGCGCGCCGGCAGCCGGAAAACTTCCAGCGCTTGATTTGGAGCCATCATCTCGGGCGCGCAGCCGAATACGAACGCGCGCACGGCCTGCTTTCCGGCCAATTATCCGCCAGCCGCATGTTGTTGGCCCGGGATTTGATGGCGGTACTCGAATCCCGGAAACTGTCGCCTAAGCGCGTGCTGGATGCCGGCTGCGCCGATGGGCATTTTTTACGCCATCTGGAACTCAGCCTGAGCCTGCAGAATGCGACCTGGCTGGGAGTGGATATTGACGCTCGGGCCTTACGCGCGGGAGAGCGTCGATTGGCCGCCGCCGGGTCGCAAATACGCCTGCGCCGGGGTGATCTCTGCCATATGTCCGACTGGATAGGCGAGCAGGCGTTCGATCTGGTGCTGTGCGCCGGGGTGCTGCGCTTTTTCAATGCCGAGCATGCGGCCGGCATAGTTGCCCGGCTGCTGCGGCATACCCTGCAATTGCTGGCGCTTTCTGGGCCGGCGCACCGGCAATGCGATAATGCTTCGCTGAAAGGTTCCGAAATAGGCGCCGATTGCAGTTATATACATAACCTGGACGCGATGGTGGAGTATGCAGGCGGGCAGGTGCTATGGCGGCGATGGCAACCCGCCGGGCGCACCGATGGACAATCCCTTTATTTCGTGTTTGCGGCGCCAGGGTTTGGCAATTGACTGAAAAAACCAATCCGTATTCATCGCTGAAGAGCTGCGGCTTGTCTTCCGTATTCCGCGGGCTTTCGGAACACTGCTAGCCGTTCAGGCGCCGGCGCACCAGTTCGCTGAGTTGTTTGCCGTCCACCCGCGCCCCCTGGGCTTGAAACCGGGCCATAGCGGCCTTCATGACCGGTCCCATTTCGCGCGCGTTTTTGGCGCCGGTGTCCGCGATCACCGCATCCACCACGGCCGCCATCTCTTCGGCGGATAGCTGGCGAGGCAGGTACGCCTCCAGAATCGCGATTTCGGCTTTTTCTTTATCCGCCAGGTCCCGCCGCCCGCCCTGAAGAAATTGCGCAATCGAATCTTCGCGCTGCTTGATCAGGTTGGCCAGCACTTGTTGCACCTCGGATTCTTCCAAGGGGCGCCGTTTTTCAATTTCTTTGTTCTTGAAAGCCGCCTTGGCCATGCGCAAGGTCGAGAGGCGCAATTCTTCCCGGGCGCGCATCGCCGCCACGAGATCCTGTTGAATACGTTCGCTAAGCATATCTGGGGGGCTGCCGGAACCGTCCGGTGCATCTCTATTTTAAACCGCTGACCGCGCCACAAAAAAAGGTAGCCACACACTCGACCGGTTGGCTACCTTTTTGTTTGGCTAACTTTTCCCACTGACCTTGCAACCTATCCAGCAATTTTCAAACCGATCAGAACAGCAGATAAAGTATTGATGCAAATAGAGTTGTAAGTTGCTTCCCGAAGGTAAGTGTAGATTTTCATAGAACCGGAATCGCGAAAATTCCAATTTTGGTATAAGCGCGGCTGGTTAACCAAATGGGCGACTCAGGCGCTTTTGGGCGCAGGCTGGTCGTCTTCAATCGGCCGCTCATAGCTGCAGGCTTCGTTTTCGCACACCAGCTTCGATCCAGACTTGGAAAATTTCCGAATCAAATAAGGTGTTTTGCATTCCGGACAGGGTTCAGGAACCGGGCGCTGCCATTTGCTGAATTTGCATTTCGGGTAGCGATTGCAGCCATAGAACACCTTGCCGCGCCGCGAGCGTTTTTCAATCAACTCGCCTTCGCCGCATTCGGGACATTTCATGCCGATGAAGTTTTGTTTGATGTATTTGCATTCGGGATAGCCGCTGCAGGAAGTGAACTCGCCGTAGCGGCCATGCTTGATGATCAGGTTGCGGCCGCACTGCGGGCAAGTTTCGGTAAGTGCCACATCGGGCTGTTTTTGTCCGGAAGAATCGAGGCGGCGCGTGGTTTTACATTCCGGGTAACCGGTGCAGGCGAGGAACTGGCCAAAACGGCCGCGCTTGAGCGCCATCGGGCGTCCGCAGTTTTCGCAGTATTCGTCCTGATTTTGTTCGGTGAGTTCAGCTTGGTCCAGGTCGGGCAGGTCGACGGCCAATTCGCGCGTGTTCGTGCATTCCGGGTAGCCGCTGCAACCCAGGAACGAGCCGTGCTTGCCCCAGCGGACGACCATCGGCTTGCCGCATTTCTCGCAAACCAGTTCGGTCGGGCGCTCCATGCGCTTGATGTCGGGCATGTGGCGCTCGGCATAAGCCAGGTTGCGGGAGAACTTTTGATAGAAATCAGCCAGCGTTTCCGTCCAGCGTTCGCGGCCGTCCTCGATGTCATCGAGCTTTTCTTCCAGCCGGGCGGTATAAGCGGTGTCGAAAATATCCTGAAAATTTTCCACCAGCAGATCGTTCACCACGAAGCCCAGCTCGGTAGGAATAAACTTTCCGCCTTGTTTGTTGGCGTAACCGCGCTCCTGGATGGTGGTCAGGATGGTGGCATAGGTCGAGGGCCGGCCGATGCCTTTCTCTTCCAGCATCTTGACCAAGGCGGCTTCCGTGTAGCGCGCAGGGGGTTCGGTGAAGTGCTGTTCGGGTTTGAGTTCCAGCAATTTGAGCGCTTGGCCGGTTTCCAGCGGCGGCAGCTTGTGCTTAAGGGCGTCGTCCTCTTCATCCTCTTTCTCTTTGCTTTCTTCATAGACACGGAGAAAACCGTCGAATTTCGGGACCGAGCCGGTTACACGCAAGCGATAGCCCAAAGCGCCATCTTGAGGCTGGGCGTCAATTTCAACCACGGTCTGATCGAAGACCGCGGCGGGCATTTGCGAGGCGACGAAACGCTGCCAGATCAGCTTATAAATTTTGTATTCGTCCTCGGCCAGGTAGGCTTTGATGGATTCCGGATCGCGCACGACGGAGGTGGGGCGAATGGCTTCGTGTGCGTCCTGGGCGCCTTTCTTGCTGGGATGCCGGTTGGGTTGTTCCGGCAGATAATGGGCGCCGAATTGCCCCTGCAGATATTGCCGCACCTCGCTCAAGGCTTCGTCGGAAACGCGGGTGGAATCGGTGCGCATGTAGGTGATCAAGCCGACCAGGCCTTCCGAGCCCAGTTCCTTGCCTTCATAGAGCCGTTGGGCCAGCATCATCGTGCGCTTGACGCTGAAGCGCAGCTTGCGTCCCGCGTCTTGCTGCAGTTTGCTGGTGATGAATGGCGGGGGGGCATTGCGGCGGCGCTCCCGGGTTTCAACCGAATGAACGCGATACGATGCCGCCTGCAGCGCCTGCTGTAATTGTTCGGCCTGGACCGCATCGCTGACGGCCAATTCGTCTTTTTCCGGCGAGCCGTCCGCCTGCAGCCGGCGCACCAGCCGGGCATCGAAGTAAGGCGGCTTGCCGGCGGAGAGGTGGGCATCCAGCGTCCAGTACTCGCGTTTGATGAACGCGCGGATTTCGCGTTCGCGCTCCACCACCAGGCGTAATGCCACCGTTTGCACGCGCCCGGCGGAGATGCCCCGCCGTACACGGTCCCACAACAGCGGCGAAATCTGATATCCGACCAGCCGGTCCAGGACCCGGCGCGCCTGTTGCGCATTCACCAGGTTGCGATCAATTTCCGTCGGGTGGGCAAACCCATGTTCCACGCCATGGCGGGTGATTTCATTGAAACTGACCCGCTGAATTGTGCGTTTGCCGCCATCGGCCAGCTCCTCGGCCAGGTGCTGGCATATGGCTTCGCCTTCGCGGTCGGGGTCGGCGGCCAGATAGATGAAATCTGCTCCCTTGGCGGATTTTTTGAGTTGAGCCAAAACTTTTTCTTTACCCGGGATCACGGTGTAAGTGGGCTCAAAATCATGCTCGATATCCACCCCCAGGTCACGCTTGGGCAGATCTTTGATATGCCCTAGCGACGCAAGCACGTCAAATCCGGGGCCAAGGTACTTGGTAATGGTTTTCGCCTTCGCCGGTGATTCGACAATGACGATGGCTTTCTTTTTAGGCATTGCTTCGCTCTACCCTTTTTTCCTTTGCGCCAGTTAAATAACTTCCGGCGATCAGGTCCGGCCTGCGGGGGGTCAGTCTTTTTGGGAGCGTAACATATCCGGTGCATTGCGTGCGTAGCAGCACCGGAAGCGGTAGTCATAAAGCTGATGCTTCCCGCCAGGAGAAGGATACAACTTCTTAAATTTCAATCGGATGCATCAAGGCTTGCTCCCATTCCGCACTCTAATGCGCCCGGACATAAAATTGCCCTGGCATCTGGCGGACCCAACCGGACAATTCCAGTTCAAATAATAAGGCCAGCAGTTTGGCTGGAGTGAAGTCCCCGCCGAGGCGATCCTGCAGGACTTCAAGTTGGGTCGCTTCTTCCAAACGAAGCGCCGATAATACCCGGCGCGCAGGTTCGGCCAGGCTGGAGCGAGCCGGTACATTTGTTGGCTCCCCGGTGTTTCTACTACCCGGTAATGGCTGCAATCGCTGCTTTACCCAAGTGGGCAACTCCTCCAGGATATCCTCCGCCATGCGAACAAGCTTGCCGCCTTCGCGGATCAGGTGATTGGGCAGCCAGGCTTGCTTTTGTGTCACCAGGCCTGGGATGGCGTATAGATCCCGATTCTGTTCCAAAGCCAACCGCGCGGTAATACGCGAGCCGCTATGCTCGCCACCTTCCACTACAAGCACGCCTAAACTTAAACCGCTGATCAGTCGATTGCGGATAGGAAAATTTTGCGGGGTTGCCGGCGTTCCCAATGCGAATTCTGATAATAGCACCCCTCCTTTTTCTAAAATTGCATTGGCTAAAGCGGTGTTCTCGCGTGGGTAGATCACATCCACTCCGGTGCCTAAAACCGCTATGGTCAGTCCTCCCGCATCCAGGCAGGCTTTTTGCGCCAATGAGTCAATACCCCGTGCCAACCCGCTGACCACGGCCAGCCCCGATTGCGCCAGACCTGCTCCCAACCGTTCCGTCATCAACCGCCCATACGGCGTGGGGTGGCGAGTGCCCACTACGGCTATGCTCAATTCCTGCAGCTTCGCGGCTGAACCGCGTACATACATTACAAACGGCGGATCCGGGATTTCGGCCAGCAATGGTGGGTAGGCATGATCGCCACGGGTCAGTATTTCAATTCCCAATAGGGAGGCGGCTTGAAATTCTCTTTCACCTTCGGCTAAAGCACGCCCGTCATGAATATACTGAGCGGCGGCGGGGGCGATCTGGCAAGCTTCCAATTCAGTCAAGCTGGCTTGATAGATTGCCTCAATTGCGCCGAAATTTTCCATCAGGCGCTCGATGCCTCGCGCTCCCAAATTGGGCGTCAGATGTAGCCCCAGCCAAAGAATGCGCGAATCGGCGGGGGAGGGTGCGGGATTCATCGCGGCGAGACTAACAGGAAAAAGAGCCAAGGACAAACCTTATTCACGCCGGCCGGTTGGAGCGCGCACAAACGCCGGGCCGGAAAATTATTTAGCCTTTATTTTCAATGACTTAACCTATTTTTTCTTTTTCTTGGCCGTGGCCGGCTTGGCATGAGTTTTGGTTTTGGGCTTGCGCTCCAGATGTTGTTCGACCAGTTGTAGATAATCGCCTACGGTGCGAACCTCTTCCCATTCCGCGTCACTGAACTCCCGCGCGCCCAACTGGCGTTCCGCTTGCATTAAAAGCTCGGCGATATCGATTTCATCCAGGTTCAAATCATCGGTAAATGAGACATCAGGCGAAAGTTCCGCCTCTTCGATTGCCATTTCTTCAGCAATCAAATGCAGGATTTGGGAATTCAGATCAGCTTTGGAGATTTCAGTTTTGTTTGCCACAATGCCGCCCTTGCGGCCCGTAAAAGGGCTGTCAACAGGCTATCACTGCCTTGCAATCCACGCCAGATGCGGGCGCGAGGGCGGTTGATTGTGATCGTGGACATTTTTTATTTTGCCTGCCTGGATAGTTCCCGATCATGGGCGCGTCGAGCGATTAATACGCGCGGAATGCCCTGAAGATCCTTGCGAATTTCCAATGCATTCCAGTCCGGATTCTGCAATACCGGCAAAATCTGCCAGGCGGTCGCATGCCCCAATTCCAAAATCAGCCAACCGCCTTCATGTAAAAGCTCTCGAGCTTGGGGAAGTAGCCGGTCGTAGGCCTCCATACCGGTTGGCCCGGCAATCAGCGCTAGCCGCGGTTCATGCTCGCGCACTTCCTTTTGCAAGGATTCGAGTTCGGTTTCGGCGATATAAGGCGGGTTCGAGACGATCATGTCCAAATGCTCTGGCGCGTTCACCGCCTCGAAGTCTGAGAGTTCGCGCCGCCAGGGCTCCAGCAGGTCTCCTTGTAGCCACTGTACAGGGGCGCGTAAATTTCGGGCATTCGCTTGCGCCACGGCCAAAGCCGGGGCGGAAATATCCACTCCCCAAACTTGAGCGGCATGATGTCGAGCGGCCAGCTCCAGTGCCAGTGTGATCGCGATGCATCCCGAACCTGTCCCGATATCGGCGATGCGCGGCGCGGGAAACTGCAGGGCTCGCTCGAGAGCGGCTTCGATCAATATCTCTGTTTCTGGCCGCGGGACCAGTACGGCAGGATTGACGTGAAACTCGCGTCCATAAAATTCCTGCACCCCGGTAATATATTGCGTGGGCTGGCCGGTAGCGCGCCGGTGCAACCAGCTTTCGAAAATGCGCAATTTATCCGGCTCGATTTCCGCTTCGGGATGGGCATAGAGCCAGGCGATGTTTTGGCCGAGCGCGCGCGCCAGCAATATATCCGCGCTGGCTTCGGGCTGGCTGCTTGCCGCTTGCCGCAAATGCTCCCGCGCGCTTTGCCTGAGTTCCCTGATCCGCATGCTGCTTACTAAGCATTGTGCCGGAAAGGGCGCGCGCGGCTTGTGCAAATTTTTGCAGTTTCGGCCGGCGCTCATCTCGGAATCTTTGCACAGGACAACTCTCGAATGCACTTATGAAGGCAGGTAATAAAAAACTGCAGGTTAACGACGCTTTTACCTGCTTCGGCGCCACAGGGTGAAGTTCGTTTCCACGGCGTCGCCTGAGCTGGATTCGGCAGGCCCATTTAAATCGCGCAATCTCAAGGGTTTAATTCTCCGCTTTCAAGAATTTAGAAAGAAAGCGCACGAGCTGGTTGCAATGGCGCTGAACGTGCACCGAAAGAGAAAAAAATGGTGGAACTACAGCTCATGCCAAAGCCGGAGAAGACGACGCGGAAAGATGCCGCGCCGCCGGATACTCGGGTGCCACAATTCCACAGCCTTGTCCCCGGCAAAGTGCCCTGGAGCAGTTATGGGGTCGGCTTTGTGGTGCAGTGCATTCTCATGGCGTTGCTGATTGCGTTTGGCTTCAGAGTCGGCGCGCAGAAAATTTTTCATCCGCGCTATGAGACGCTGTTGTACCCGATGCAGCCGCCGCAACCGCCGCCCAAAATTCATCCAATGCGCATGCCGCGGGCGTTACGGCATCTGGTGGAGATGAAAACCCCGCCGCCGCCGACCCCTCCGCGCCTGCATCGGCCGAAACCGCAAGCTTTGCCGAAGCCCAAAACGGTGCTGCTGCGCGATCCGTTGCGGCTGCCGAAAATCGTCCTGCCCAAGCCCCAGCGGATCGTGCGCATGGCCAATTTCAACTCGGTGGTGAAGAATGTGGTGCGCCGGCCCGCGGCGCAAGTTCATACCGGCGCATTTTTCGGCGCGCCGCACGTCGGACCGAAGCGGCAGTTGGATCCGAAAAAGGTGCAAACCGGCGGTTTCGGCGATCCGAATGGGGTTCACGGGCCCCGATATGCCAAGCATGGGAACGTCATGCATGTGGGCTCGTTCGGTTTACCCGAAGGTCCAGGTCAAGGCAATGGCTCCGGCGGACGGCATGGCGCCGCTGGAGCCATCGCCCGGATCGGATTTGGCAGCGGCGAGAATGGTGGAGTGGCTAGCGGGCCTTCCGGCTCCGTACAAAGTGCCGGTTTCGGACAAACGGAATCCGCTACGCCAGCGCGGCGAGCGGCGGCTCCGGTGCAACCCCAAACCCGTTCGGTGGTCATTCTTTATAAGCCGCATCCGCAATACACCGCCACGGCGCGCGCCCAACATCTGCAAGGTGACGTCTGGCTATCGGTCATCTTCCTGGCTTCCGGCCAGGTCAAAGTCTTGCACGTGGTTCAGGGCTTAGGCGGTGGTTTGGATCAAGCCGCCATAGCTGCCGCGCAGGGTATCCGTTTCCAACCTGCTTTGCGTGGCGGCTCACCCGTAAACTATCCCGCCCGGATTCGAATTCGTTTCCGCTTGGCGCATTGAAGAGGTGATCATGCTGCGATCTTCTGCACTTCGCTATCTGGTTTTGCTCGGGTTATGGCCAGGGTTGTTTCTGTACGCGCAGGCGCCCGCCGCGAAAACCACTGCCCCGCCTCGTTCGGCCACGCAGCACCCGCCCGGCCCGGCATCGGCCAGCTCTACCCCGGCAGCTCCTGCGGCCGGAGCGGCCGCTTCGGGACCAGGTCTTACCGCGGCCGCCATCATTGATACGATGGCGCGCCAGGAAAAACAGCTCTATCAGATGATGAAGAGCTACCATCCTGTGGTCGAAACCTATATCCAGGACTTTCGCCTGGACCCGGTATTAGGGGACGTCCCGATTAGCGATCATTATTACCTCGGCCAACTGGATTACAGTCATGGGTATGCGCAAGATCAAACGTATCTTAACCATCCCGGCTGGGGCATGGGCATCCTCAGCGCCGTCAGTCATTTTTATTCGCTGCATTACCTGTCCGCGGGCTTTGTGGACATGTTGTTTCCCGATCCCATGCGTTTTGATCGCGCCCACTACTATTTCAAATATTTGCGGCAGGATTTTTTAGGCAACGTGCGGTGTTACGTTTTTAACGTGCGTCCCAAACCTGGCGTGCATGGCGCGTTTTTAGGCCGCATCTGGGTGGAGGCGCGGCAGAAGCACCTGGTGCGCTTTAATGGAACCTTTGTGCCGCAGCCTTTGTTCAGCCGGTATTTTCACTTCGATAGTTGGCGAATCAATGCCCGTCCCGGCTTATGGGTGCCGGCATTTGTGTACAGCGAGGAATCCGACATCAAAGGCTCGACCATGTTCGGCCTGGCCGGGCATACCCGTTTCGGCGCGGAAACCCGCATCTGGGGCTATGGCCTGGAAATCGCCCACCACGCCTCCACCGCTTCGCAGATGATCGTGGAAGGCGCTGTTCAGGACCGCAGCAGCGGCGCCGATGCTTATTCGCCCGTAGTGGCGGAACGCATGTGGCAGCGTGAAGCCGAAGATAATGTCTTGCATCGCATGCAAAAGGCCGGATTGTTGGCGCCTCCGGGCCCGGTGGATAAAACGCTGGAACAAGTCGTCAATAATCTCGAGATCACCAACCATCTCAACATCCAGCCGCACGTGCGCTGCCGGGTGCTGCTGGTCACGCCAATGGTGGTGTTTAATATCGGCCACACGATCGTCATCAGCCGGGGCTTGGTTGACGTGCTGCCGAACGAAGCGACCCTGGCGACGATGCTGGCCCACGGCCTGGCGGCGATCGTCAAAGGCATGCCCATCGACACCAAATTCGCCTTTTACGATCGCATGTTGATTCCCGACGACAAGGTGTTTACCCAATTCCGTCTGCAGCATACGCCCAAACAAGAAACCCTGATCAACACCGAGACGGTGCAATTGATGCAAAATTCACCGTATGAATCCAAGCTGGCTTCGGTGGGATTGTTCCTGGAAGCAATGAATGCCCGCGCCCAGGTGCTGCCTCATCTGATGGGCCCCAACTTTATTGGCAATCCATTAATTCACAATGGTAAGGTCCAGGGCCTGGGGCCGTTGCTGCGCAATGCGCCGAAGTTGCAGTTCGCCAACGTAAAGCAAATCGAAGCGCTGCCGCTAGGCAGCCGCCTTCAGGTACAACCCTGGTTAGACCAGGTGGAGATGTTCAAGGCGCCTCCCGTGACCTTGTTATCGGCGGCGGAAAAAATGCCGTTCCAGGTGACGCCGCAGCGGCCGTATCTGCAAAGGAATCAGTTCCAAATGGCGGCAACAGGCTCGGTGTCGGCGACTCCATCCTCCGATACGTCCGATATCACGCATTGAGAGCCCGAGCCGTTGAAAGCCCGCGGCACTTGATCCCCGTTCTGCCAATTCAGCATTGGCAGAACGGGTTGAATGATTTGACTTGCAAGGCTGTGCTCGCCTTGGCAAGCCTGGCGCAACCGAAAGTCTTTTTAAGATTGGCCTATAGCGTCTCGGATGGCATGGGCAATCGAGGCGGCGTGATGCCGTACTTCGGCATCATTGCTGGCTTCCACCATCACTCGCGCCAGCGGCTCGGTGCCGGAATAGCGTACCAGGACGCGTCCGCGTCCCTGGAAAAATTGCTCCGCTTCGGCGATTACCCGGCGCACTGCGGGCAATTGCTCCATCGGCAGTTTTTCCCGTACGCGCACATTCACGATTTGCTGGGGGAAAGCTGTGTAGCCGGAGCGCAACTCAGCCAACGGTATTCCACCGGCAATCACCTCCAGCACCCGTAGGCCGGTAAGCAAGCCGTCGCCCGTCGTCGCGTCGGCCAGGCAAATGATATGTCCGGAAGGCTCGCCGCCCAATTGGGCGCCTGTTTGCAACATCGCCTCAAGCACGTATTTATCGCCCACCGATGTGCGTTGGAAATCAATGTTTTCGGCCCGCAGCACCAGTTCCAAGGCTAAATTCGACATCACTGTGGCAATGACCAGCGGCGGATCGAGCTGGCGCCGCAGTTTTAGCGCGCGCGCAAGCACCAGCAGGACTTCGTCTCCATCCATTATCCGGCCCTGATGATCGGCGAAGATCACCCGATCGGCATCGCCATCGAAAGCCAGGCCACAATCGGCGCCATTCGCCACCACCGCCGCCGCCATGGCTTCCGGATGCAATGAGCCGCATACCGCGTTGATATTGCGTCCATCCGGCGCGGCGTTCAGCACCGTTATCTTGCAGCCTAAGCGGCGAAATAAAGCCGGCGCCAATTCGCTCGCCGCGCCATGCGCGCAATCGAGCACGACGTGCAAAGCAGCTAATTTTTGGCCGCCTAAGCGTCCGGCCAGGTATTCCAGATAGGCTTCCCGCCCGCTTGCGTTTTCTTCGAGCGATTCCGGCTGTGGCTGGGCAACTCGCGCCAGCTCTGCTTGAATTCGGTTTTCCAGTTCGCCTTCCACCTCATCAGGCAGCTTGTAGCCGTCATGTCCAAAAATTTTAATGCCGTTATCGAGGTAATGATTGTGAGAGGCCGAAATCATGACCCCGGCTTTGACGCCGTTGCGCCGCGATAGAAAAGCAATGCCCGGAGTGGTGATGATTCCAGCGAAGCTGGATTCGCGCTCCTGGCTGCGCAGCCCTCCGGCCAAAGTTTCGGCGATCCAGCGCCCGCTTTCGCGGGTGTCCTGCCCAACCACCACTGGGCCGGAGAGCCGGCGGTCGTGCAACCAGCCCCCCAGCGCCACGCCAATGGCATAAACCGTGGGAATATCGAGCGGAAACTTTCCCGCCACCCCGCGTATGCCATCGGTTCCGAAGTAATTCTTCATGTTTGCCGATTCCAGTTGATGATGAAGTTAGTTTATCAGGCCACTCTGGCATCACCCGCGTTCAGCCGGATGAGCCGAGGCTGTTTTCGAAGGGCTATGGAGTTTTGCCGGAGGCTTACCAGGCAAGCGGCCGATCTCTACTTCCGCGTATGCGCCGGGTGGGAGTGTCAAGCGGATGGATGGGTCGGGGCTGGAGAGCAGGAACGGGATTTTCCGGCTGGCTCGCAGGCCACTCACTTCCAGTGCCACCGGCAAGCGGCCATGCAACTTGGCCAGATTGGGTTCCGGGCCCGTGGCTTGAACCCAGGCCGGATAGAGCCGGGCTCCCTGCCAATGGTATCCGGGCGCGGGAGTTCCAATCGGCTCGGGCCGGAGTTGTAAGCGCTGCGTCAGCACGCGCTCCAGATCGAGCATCAACCGGTTGGGGCGAATGCTGGCCACGTGCAGTTCAAAGGGTGTGCTGACATTGGCCTGCGTCAGATATACCGGATGACGTCCGATTGTCGCCTGGCTTAAATCAATGCTGACGCTAATGGCCGTGTATGCCGCGCGTGTCACCAGGTCGGCGGGACCAATCAGCCGGACTTCCACCCGATGCAAATGGCTATTGGTGATCTCCATGCCGGCGGGCAAATTGCGAAATACAATCGGTGCGGTGAGCCCGACTTCGGAACGCGGCTGGCCCGATATTGCCAGATAAAGCAATAGGCTTAGCCCCAGCGCCAGCATTTTTAAATTCCAATGCCGAAGTAGCCGCTGTCCAAAATACTTCATGTCCGGGCCTCCCTCGTCTCAGCCAGCCGGAGAAGGAGGAAAAAAGGCCCTTCGGCGAACATGGGCGAGGGGCTCATGAAAAGATCTCGCGCGAGGAATCTGGAGTCGCGGAACTGGTGGGCAAGACCAGTGGGGGCAAATATTGCCGGAATAATTCACCCAGGCGTTGGCGCAGGCGCTCCACGCTCAAGTCCGGCTCCAGTTTGCCGCCGACCGCGAGGCTAATGCCGCCATGCGCCTCGCTGACCGCAATCGCCACCGCGTCGGTTTCTTCCGTAATGCCGATGGCGGCGCGATGCCGGGTGCCCCACTGCGGCGAGAGCAGCGGGTTGGTGGAGATCGGCAGAAAACAGGCTGCCGCCGCGATGCGATTGCCCTGAATCACCACCGCGCCATCATGCAGCGGCGCTCCCGGGCGGAAGATGGTAATGAGCAGGTCGTAGCTGAGGTGCGCCTGCAAGGGCACGCCGCTTTCGATATATGTGCGCAGCCCGGTCTGGCGTTCGATCACCATCAGCGCTCCCAACTTGCGGCTTGAAAAAAAATTCGCCGCCAGCACGATATCCTCATAGCTTTCCCCGGAACCGTGATCGCGGGCCAGTCCGAGAGTGCCGCGTCCTATCTTGGCCAATCCATTGCGGATTTCTGCCTGAAAGATGACCAGTATCGCGATAAACAGATAGGGAAGCGCCGAGCTTAACAGCCAGTGCAGCATGGTCAATCCGCCCCACTCGGAGCCGTAATAGGCCAGTACCAGCAGAAAAATGCCCAGCAAAACCTGGCTGGCGCGCGTGCCACGCACCAGCAGCAGGCATTGATAAAGCACCACCGCCACCAGCACAATATCCAATACCGCCAAGGGAGTCAGGTGGTGCAGACTCAGCCCGATTTCGTGCCAGGCGGATCCCATCGGCTATGGTGTCTCCTTGCGCTCAATTAGACAAAAGCGGCAATCGCGTCGGCTTCATCTTCGTGAATATCGAAGACAGTATAAAGTTTCGTGATCTGCAGCAAATCGTGCACTTTACGGGTCAGCCGCAAGAGTTTTAATTCGCCGCCCTGGCGGCGAATGGCGGCAAACGCGCTGACTAGCTCGCCCAAACCCGAGCTGTCAATGTATTGCACCTCGGAAAAATTCAACAACACCCGGGCGCGCGGCTGCTGCGAATAGACCTGCAACGACTCGCGTAAACGCAAGCTGCCTTCTCCCAGCGTAATGCGGCCTGCCAGATCGAGAACATCCACTTCATCGACTTGACGGGTTTGTATGTGGAGGGTATTCATGCCCTGGGCGCCGCATCGCCATTCCCCTGGCCGTTGCTCCCGGGGCGGTGCTTGCACATTCTGACGCTGGTGCCATGCGGGGTGGGTTGGAAATCAATCTGATCCATGAAAGCCCGGGCTAATAACATGCCGCGCCCGGATTGCCTCAGCAGGTTTTCCGGAGACAGCGGATCCGGCTGATGTGAGGGGTCAAAACCGGAGCCTTCGTCCTGAATGAAGATGATAAGTTCCGCGGGCGTGAGCTCAAATTCCAGCTTAACCCGCTTGGCCGGATCGTAGGCATTGCCGTGCGCAATGGCGTTGATGACGATTTCACGCACCGCCATGGCCACCTGATGGCGGCCCGTTTCGTCGAAGCCGGCTTCAAGGGCGAATAGCTGGGCTTGCGATTGCGCCCGGTCCACGCTTTCCAGGCGGCTCTCTAAGCGCAGCACTTCATGATAGGAATGCACCATGACTGCCCGGGCGATTACGCCGACTCAAGCAAGATGGCATGCGCCGCGCATCCTGTCAATTATCGGCCGATACCGGGTCAGCTTCTGGTTGTAAATGGCATCGGGAAGCGCCGCGCCGCCAGCCATTCGACGATCCCGCTCCAGCGCATATTTGCCGCCAGGCGTTCGGCGGGACTGCGGAATTGGCCCTCCATCCCGCTTTCCCAGCGTATGCGGCGCGCCAGGTAAAGATAAAATCCCAGTTTGCCTGCCGCTTCCGTCCACCCCAACTGGGCCAGGTAATGGCGCCAGCAAGCCGCGATCCAGGGCGCATGCCAGAACTGCAGGAACGATTCCAAATCTCCCCGGCCGGCCAGCGAAGACCGGTATTCGGACTTCAGCAGAAGCGTCAGCAGATCTTCAACCGGTGGGCGCGATCCCATGCATTGCCAATCCACTACGCGAATGCCGCTGTCCGCATATAAAATGTTGCCGTACCAGAAATCGCCATGGCTGGCCGTGACCGGCAGCGCCGGCGCGGATTGTTGCCGCAGCATCTCCAGCAGCAACCCGCTTAATCTGAAGGGATCAGGCTCCCGTTGGCTGCGGTCCCAATCTCGGAGTATGAGATCAGGCATAGTGAACAGTGCCGCGGGTGGCACCATGCGCTGGAAAGTTTCCAGCCAGCCGATCGCCTGGTTCAGCGCCGTGCCGCCAAGCCGGAAGTCCGCTGGATTTTTTCCCGGCATGCCCTGTTGAATCAGGCAAGTACCTTGCGCGCTCTGTTCCCAATCCCAAACCTGGGGGATGCCTAAACTCTCAGCCCAGGGCTTGAGGTAGAGCAAGGCGGTATATTCCTGGCGTAACAATTCATCGCAGATGGGATTGGGGCTGATCTTTGCCAGCCATAACGGAACCGGCTTCTTCCCAAAACAGGCGATTAAGGCCATTTGCGTGCCGGTAATCATCCGCAATAGCCGGCCGCCGGTCTGCTTGTGCCAGCGCCGCACGCAATCATGCATCGGCCGGCTCCAGAATAAACAGGAAATCTGAGCCGAAAGTTCGCCATAGCCATTCCTGTCCCAACATCTGCTTCACCCTGTGCTTCATCCAATGACGCCAATGGCCGGCGCGGCTCAGCTCGTGGCGGTTGACGAAATAGCGAATCGCAGACTGTTGCAGGGGCAGAATTTCATGAGGTTGGTTGTAACCGCTGGGACAAATCCAGATCTCGCGGCTGCGCAAGCCGGCGGCGCGAAACAACTTTCGGTACCCTTGTAGCGTATAGGTATAAGTGCGATATCCGCTATTGGCTTGCGAGCGATATAAACTTTGGCCGGCAACGACCCAACGGGCTAGAAAGCGCGGCAATAGGCTGGTATAGGGAAGCCCGCTATGGTCAATGGCGCCCCGCAATTCCGGCCAACCAAAACGGTTTTCAATGGCCAGATAGACCGATCCTCCCGGGCGCAGCAGCCGGCGCATTTCCCGCAAAAATTCCACCTGCGCCGTCCGGGGATTTATCGAAGGTTGCCAAACGCCCACCCATTCGAGAACTCCGTTCAGGACGATTCCGTCGAACTGTTCCGCGCCCAGCCGTAAAAACGGCAGGACTGCACGAACGGAATAAAGATTCGCCAGCCTATCCTGCCGTGCGCGTAAAGCTATAAAGCGAGCCCGTTCTTCGACCCCTTCCAATGAGATGACCGTGTATTCCCGCGCCAGTTCGGCGCTGATGGCGCCCCACCCGCTGCCCACGTCGAGAATGCGGCTGCCGGGATGCCAGGGCAAAATATCTTTGAACCCGCCTCGTCCGTTACTTTCCACATATTGGGTAAGGGAGCCGGGCAAAGACTGCCCTACCGCCGGCCGCCATCCGCGCTCCTCGGCCAATCTTAATATTTGTCGCATGCGAGCTTCGTCGATTTCGCCCCAATACGGCAACGCCGATCCCAGGCGAAGCAAGCCGCTTTCCTGATTGCCTAGACTTCTACCGCATTCGCAATGCAACGGCCGCGGCCCCTGGTTCGCGCGCTCGCTGTTCTCATCTGTATGGTTGAGCGCGATTTGAACCGTGCGCCCGCAAGAGCAAATTAGAGCCAGAACAGGAGAAAAACTATGGGCTAGTGTGGAGGGCAAGCTAATGTCGATAGGTGAGCGTTTCATGCGAACGCGCGGCCGAAGTTGAAACTTTTGGCCGGGCCGCATTTCGGCTCGCGGCAATTCTGATTTTCTTGGAATCTTTTAGCTGGCTTTATGGACGCCTACGGATTCAATCAATGTTGAAAATGAAACCAAAGTACAAAAACTGAGAAGGCAACGGGAGAATAGCGTGTTCAACCTCTCGCTTCAAAGGCTGCGATTTCGTCTTCATGCCGTAACGTCAGCGCAATCGAGTCCCAGCCTTCCAGCAGGCATTGTTTTTGGTAGGCATCTAGCTCGAATGCGAAGGTTTCGCCATGCGGCGTGCTGACGTGTTGCTTTTCTAAATTAATGCTGAGCTGGGTTCCCGGAGCGGCGGAAACCACCTGAAACAAACGGTCCACCTCGGCTCCCGGCAAGCTAATCGGCAGCATTCCGTTTTGCAGGCAATTGTTGTAGAAAATATCGGCAAATGAGGGTGCGATTAAAGCCTGGATGCCAAAATCCTTCAGCGCCCAGGGCGCATGTTCGCGCGAGCTGCCACAGCCAAAATTCTCCCTCGCCAGCAGGATGCCGGCGCCGCGATATTCGGGCCGGTTGAGCACGAACTCGGGATTGGGATCGCCATCGGGCAAATAGCGCCAGTCGAAAAACAAGCCCTTACCCAAGCCGGAGCGCAGCACGTTTTTTAGAAATTGCTTGGGAATAATCTGGTCCGTATCCACATTCGCCCGGTCGAGGGGAACGGCTATGGCGGTGAGTTGGCGAAAAGGTTGCATGGTAAGCAGTTCAGTGTGGCCATTCGCGGACATCGACGAAATGCCCGGCGATGGCGGCAGCCGCGGCCATCGCCGGGCTGACCAGATGGGTCCGTCCCAGCCGGCCCTGCCGGCCTTCGAAATTGCGATTGCTGGTCGAGGCGCAGCGTTCGCCTGGCTGCAGGATATCGGGATTCATGCCCAGGCACATGCTGCAGCCGGACTCCCGCCATTCGAATCCCGCCTCGCGAAAAATCTTATCCAGGCCACGTTTTTCCGCTTCCGCCTTGACCTGGCGCGACCCGGGGACGACCATGGCCCGCACTCCGGCGGCGACTTTGTGTCCGGCTACGTATCGGGCGGCGATTTCCAGATCGCTCAACCGCGAGTTCGTGCAGGAGCCGATAAAGACGCGATCGATAGCCAAGCCTTGCAATCTCATTCCGGGGCGCAAATCCATGTACTGTAGCGCCAATTCCGTGGAGCGCCTCGCCACGGAGTCCTGGATCGTTGCCGGGTCGGGAACGCGCTCCGAAATGGAAGTCACCATGCCGGGATTGGTGCCCCAGCTCACTTGGGGCGCAATCTCCCCGGCGCGAAATGCCACCCGTTGATCGAACTCCGCATCCGGATCGCTGGCCAGCGTTTCCCAGTCCCGTACCGCGCGCTCGAACGCCGCGCCTAGGGGCGCATGCGGACGGCCGCGCAACAACAGAAACGTTACCTGATCGGGCGCGATCATGCCGGCCCGTCCACCGGCTTCAATTGACATGTTGCAGACCGTCATGCGCTCTTCCATCGAGAGCGCCCGAATCGTATCTCCGGCGTATTCAATCACACAGCCGGTGGCTCCGCTCACCCCAATTTGACCAATGACATAAAGGATCAAATCCTTGGCTGAAACCCCGGCGGGAAGCTGGCCATCCACCCGAATTTGCATGGTTTTCGGCTGGCGCTGCCATAAACATTGCGTCGCCAGCACATGCTCCACTTCGCTGGTGCCAATACCAAAGGCCAGCGCTCCCAGGGCGCCATGCGTGGCCGTATGGCTATCGCCGCAGACGATGGTCATGCCGGGCTGGGTCAGGCCCAGTTCCGGCCCAATGACATGAACAATGCCCTGATGCGGGCTGTCGAGATCGAAAAGTTGTATGCCGAATGCCTTGCAGTTGGCCGCCAGCACCTCAATTTGCCGGGCGGAGTTAGCATCTTGAATTTTAATCGGCCTCGGATCGGTCGGAACATTGTGGTCCATCGTCGCATAGGTGCGTTCCGGGCGCCGGACTCGGCGACCGGCTTTCCGCAAGGCTTCAAAGGCTTGCGGCGAGGTCACTTCATGAATCAGGTGCAAATCGATATAGAGCAAGACTGGTTTGCCCGGCTCTTCATGCACCCGATGACGGTCCCAAATCTTGCGAAAAAGTGTCTTGCCCATCCCAACTTCATTTTACCAGCAGCTATTTAGCTTGAAAGTGGCGCTGGCTGGGAGCGGTTTCAACTTTATCCCGGGCTGGCTGGAAAAATTACCTTCCAGGGGCAGAAGCTGCAGGCTTCTGCATAAATCCAATCAAGGCTAACCCGCATAAATACTGGAATGCCGCGCAGTTCCATCTGGCAATTCGATTGCTCTTATCTTGCCTTGAACCTTCAAAACAGACCTGGAGATTGCAAGATGAACTTTTGCGTGCACCGCAAAATTGTGCGTTTTGCCCTGAGCGTGCTTGGGGCATCGATGCTCTTTTTTTCCGCCGGCGTTTTGCCGGCTCAGGCGCAGCACCCCAACAACTGGACTTTATTCGGTGGCGCGCTATTCAGCCCTTCCGGTTTTGAGATGGGCGGCGGGTTGGGGATGGGAATCACCAACAACGTTTTCTTTGAGCCCACCATCGCCTTCGGCCGCGCGGGCTCGGAAGGCGTTTTCTCGCTCGATGGCAGTTTTGAATATGTATTCCATCTTTCCGATACGCGCGTTCGTCCTTACGCGCTAGGCGGCGTGGGCTTGGCGCAATTCGGGGGCAAAACGCATGGCTCGCCCATTGTCGGGTTCGGCGCTTTTTTCCCGTTGTCGGGAGGCTTTTCGATACGGCCGGAAGTGCGGATCGCCGGTGACGGCTTAAGCCGTTTCACGATCGGCATCAGTAAATCCTTCTAAAACCGGTCGTAAAACGTCCGCTGGCGAATTGACGATAAGATGATTCCAGCGCGTCATGCCGGCGCGCCGGGAGCGCTTCGCTGGAGCGGGTGGTCATAACCGGAATTGGCGCGGTCAGCCCCAACGGGGTGGGCCGCGAAGTGTTCTGGGCTTCAACTCGTGCCGGGAAAAGCGGCGTGCGCCGGATTGATGCCCTGCTGCCGGCCGATTTGAATGTTCGTATCGGCGGGTATGCCGAAGCCTTCGACCCGGGCCGCCACATGGAAAGGCATGAGCTGGCGCACGTCGGCCGGGTCGTGCCGCTGGCTTTAGCGGCGGCGGAAGAAGCGCTGGCCGATGCGGGTTGGGACACGGCCCGCTTCTCCTTGTCTGAGCGGCGCGACTGGGGAGTGGTGCTGGGCAGCGGCGGCGCGGCGTTGGCTTTCGTCGAAAATCAGTTTTCCACCTACTTCAGCGGACACGATCGCCGCTGCAGCGTCTATACCATCCCTTCCGCCACGCCGGGCACGCTGGCGAGCGAGATTTCCATGCGCTTCGGGCTGCGCGGGTGCAGCCATCTGCTCTCCACCGGCTGTACTTCATCCACTGACGCGCTCGGCTATGCCCGCTTGCTGATTGCATCCGGCAAAATCGGGCATCTGCTCTGCGGCGGCGCCGATGCGCCGCTGGCCCCGCTCATCATTCGCGCTTTCATGCTGATGAGGATCCTGACCACTTCCTGGAATCAGCAGCCGGAAAAAGCTTCCCGCCCTTTTTCCGCCGATCGCGACGGCTTCGTGCTGGGCGAAGGCGCCTGGATTTTTGCGCTGGAAAGCTTGCGCGGCGCCCGCGCCCGCGGCGCCCGCATTTATGCGGAAATTACCGGCTACGGGTCCACCTGCGAGGCCTTTCATCGCGTGCGGCTCGAAACCAGCGGCGAGGAGCCGGCGCGCGCCATGCGATTGGCGCTTGAGGAGGCCGGCATCGGCCCGGACCGCGTCGGTTACGTCAACCTGCACGGCACTTCGACCGTGCTCAATGACCGCATTGAAACCCGCGCCTTGAAACTGGCGCTGGGGAAATCGGCCTATGCCGTTCCCGCCTCCGCGCTGAAATCGCTGATCGGCCACCCCCAGGGCGCTTCCGGCGCAGCCGGGGTGGCGGCCAGCCTGTTGGCCATGCGGGATGGCTGGCTGCCGCCAACTGTCAATTTGGAATGTCCCGATCCGGAGTGCGACCTCGATTATGTTCCGCTGCGCGGCCGCCCGTGCCAAATTCAGCATGCGCTGTGTAATTGTATTGGCTTTGGCTCGAAAAACTCGGCCCTGGTGCTTTCGCGCCTTCCGGACTGAACGCTAAACTGGATTGGCCCCTGGATTCGGAATATGCCCTGGTTTATTCATGAAGAAGACAGCATCTCTCCGGCGACGCTGGAGCGCCTGACCGCCCGGCTGCTGGAGGAAGCCGCCGCCCGTTTTCACCGCCGGCCGCGCCGCGCGCTGCTGCTGCCTCCCGATCTGACCCGCATGCATAGCGGCGCCGGCGGCTTGACCGAATCCTTATATCGCCAGTTGGGCGAGGCTTGCGATACGCAGGTCATCCCCACGCTCGGCCAGCATCGCCCGCATACCCCCGCGGAGAATCGCCGCATGTTTGGCGCGATTCCCAATGACCGCATTCACGCCCACGATTGGCGCGGCGGGGTGCGCCGCCTCGGCGCCGTGCCCGCCGCCCGAGTTGCCGAACTTAGCCAGGGCCGCGCCGATTGGGAGATTCCCCTTGACCTTAACCGCATGGTGGTGGATGAGCCTTGGGACTTGATTGTCCATGTCGGCCATGTCGTGCCGCATGAAGTGCTGGGCTTTGCCAGCCATAATAAAAATTACTTCATCGGCGTGGGCGGGAAAGATACGCTTTGCGCCTCCCATATGGCCGCCGCCGCCTGGGGCATCGAAAACAATCTCGGCCGCTTGATTACCCCCTTGCGCGCCTGTTTCAATTGGGCGGAAGAGCAATACCTGTCGCATCTGCCCGATGTTTATCTGCTGATCGTGATGCGCGCGCTGCCCGACGGCTCGCCGGTCACCTGCGGCATTTATGTTGGCGACGATCTGGAAACTTATCTGGCCGCCGCCCGCGCCAGCCGGCGCTGGAACGTGCATCGCCTGGCGCAACCGCTCGCGCGCGTGGTCGCCTACATGCAGCCCGATGAGTTCCGCAGCACCTGGGTGGCCAACAAGGCGATCTATCGCACCCGCATGGCTATCGCCGAAGGCGGCGAATTGCTGGTGCTGGCGCCCGGCGTCGAGCGTTTTGGCGAGCAGCCCGAGGTGGATGCCCTGATTCGCCGCTATGGCTATTGCGGCACGCCGCGGGTGCTCGATCTCTACCGCCGCAATGCCGACTTGCGCGATCTCGGCCATGCCGCCGCCCATCTGATGAACGGCTCCTCCGAGGGACGCTTCACCATCCGCTATGCCGCCGGTGGCCTCAGCCAGGCGGAAATTGAAGGCGTCTGCTTTTCCTGGGCCGAGGCCAAATCCCTGCTGGCGCGCTACGATCCCACCCGGCTGGAGCCGGGACCGCACCGCTGGCCGGACGGGGATGCGGCGTACTTTGTCCATAGCCCCTCGCTCGGACTTTGGGCCGCCGCCAGCCGGCTGCCGGAAGAAACCGCCACGGCCTCTTGAGGCCACGGCGAAAGTTTCGAATCGGCTAACTTCTGCGCCGCGAACCTTAGCGCAACCGTATTGCTTCAAATTGCCGACAGTGCCGCATGGCTAAGCGGCCTTATTTCTTTGCCTTCTAGCTGCAGGCGGGCCGTTTTTGCCTGCAACTCGCCGACAGCCTCAGTTTGCCCATGCCACGCGGCTCATGCCTCCCCCCGACCGCTCGTTCAGTTGCTCGCGCTGTACGCCTTGCATACACTCGATTAAGAGGCCGCGCATGCCGCTCAAGCCATCGCCCGAAGCGAATCTGAACCAGGCCCAGCCTGCACCATCGAGCAATCTTGCCGGCAGCGATCCCGGCGCTGACCAGGAACCGCGTCCGCTTAGCCCGGCCGAGACCGCCTGGGAGCGCGAGGTTTTGGAGCCGGTGCTCGGGCGGACGCCCGAACGCGATTGGGATTTCACCACCCTCAGCGGCGTTCCCATCCGCCGCCTCTATACCGCCGCCGATCTGCCCTCCGGCTTCGATTTCGAGCGCGAGGTCGGTTTTCCCGGCGCGCCGCCTTATGTTCGCGGTATTCATCCCACCCTGTATCGCGGCCGGCTCTGGACCATGCGCCAGTTTTCTGGCTTTGCCACCGCCGAGGAAACCAACGAACGCTACCGCTATTTATTGAGCCAGGGGCAGACGGGGTTGTCGGTGGCCTTCGATTTACCCACCCTGATGGGCTACGACAGCGATCACCCGCTCAGCGAAGGCGAGGTGGGCAAGTGCGGCGTGGCGATTGATTCGGTAGCCGATATGGAACGTCTGTTCGCCGGCATCCGTCTCGATCAGGTCACCGTCTCGATGACCATCAACGCGCCCGCGGCCGCCATCTGGGCCATGTATCTGGTGGCGGCGGAAAAGCAGGGCGTGGCTTGGAGCCGGCTCTCCGGCACATTGCAGAACGACATCCTCAAGGAATACATCGCGCAGAAGGAATACATCTATCCCCCCGAGCCCTCCATGCGGCTGGTGGTGGATACGATCGAGTTCGCCGCCCGCCAGACGCCCCGCTTCAATCCGATTTCCATCAGCGGCTATCACATTCGGGAAGCCGGCTCGACCGCTTTGCAGGAACTGGCCTTTACCTTGCGCGATGGCATGGAGTATGTGGATTGGAGCTTGCGGCGCGGTTTGCGGGTGGATGAATTCGCTCCCCAGCTTTCATTCTTTTTCAACGCGCATTCCGACTTTTTCGAGGAGATCGCCAAATATCGCGCCGCCCGCAAGCTCTGGTGCCAGGTCATGACCGAGCGCTATGGCGCGAAACTGGCGCGCAGCGCCCGGCTGCGCTTTCACACCCAGACCGCCGGCGTCTCGCTTTCCGCCCAGCAGCCCTTCAACAATGTCGCCCGGGTGGCGTTGCAGGCGCTGGCGGCGGTTTTGGGCGGTACGCAATCGCTCCACACCAATTCATTGGATGAAGCCCTGGCCCTGCCCACCGCCGAAGCCGCCACCATCGCGCTTCGCACCCAGCAAATTCTGGCCTTCGAAACCGGCGTGGCCAATACCGTCGATCCGCTCGGCGGCTCGTACTTTGTCGAGCGCTTGACGCTGGATCTGGCCCGCGGCGCGGAAGATTATTTCCGCCGGATCGACGAGATGGGCGGCATGGTGGCCGCCGTCGAGCGCGGCTTTCCCCAGCGCGAAATCGCCGAAGCCGCCTATCAATACCAGTGCGCGCTGGAGCGCAAGCGCAAAATCATGGTGGGGGTGAACGAGTTTGCCACCGAAGAAGCTCCGCTCGAGACGCTCTATATTGACGAGCGCGTGCGCGTCCGCCAGGCGGAAAACCTGCGCCGCCTGCGCGCCGAGCGCGACGGCGCGGCGGTGGAACGCGCCCTGTCGGCGCTGCGCCGCGCCGCCGATAGCGAGGCCAATACCATGCCGGCGCTGCTTGATTGCGTTCGCGCCTACGCCTCCCTGGGCGAAATTTCCGAGGCGTTGCGCGGCGTCTTCGGCAGCTATACCGAAACCAGTTTGACTTGATGGGTACATAATCGAAACGTGGCGGCGGAGAGAAAAATTCGGGTGCTGGTGGCCAAGCCCGGGTTGGATGGCCACGATCGCGGCGCCAAGGTGGTGGCCCGCGGCTTGCGCGATGCCGGCATGGAAGTCATCTACACCGGCTTGCGGCAAACGCCGGAAATGATTGCCGCCGCCGCCTTGCAGGAAGATGTCGATTGCATCGGGCTTTCCATTCTCAGCGGCGCGCACAATGCCCTGGTGCCGCGCCTGATGGTGCTGCTGCGCGAACGCGGGCTGGAAGACGTGCTGGTGGTGATCGGCGGCATCATTCCGGATGCCGATACGGCCGCGCTCAAGCAGGCCGGCGTCGCCGCCGTCTTTCCCCCGGGCACTTCGATGCGCGAGATCATCGAGTTCATCCAGGGCCATGTCCGCCCCGCCCCGGCGCTGGATTGAGCCTGCTTATGCCCATCCCCCCGCGCCTCGATTAACTCCATGCAATTGATCCTGATCGGTTACGGCAAAATGAATCGCCTGGTGGAGACCCTTGCCCGGGAGCAGGGCCATGCCATCGCGCGCGTCATTCGCCGCGTGGACGATTGGAATCAGGGCTGGTCGCCCGGCCTGGTCGCCATCGATTTCAGCGTTCCCCACGCCGTGGTGGAAAACCTGGAGCGCGCTCTGGGCGCCGGTATTCCGGTGGTGCTCGGCACCACCGGATGGCAAGACCACATGGACCGTGTGCGCCAACTGGCGGATGCGGCCTCGGTGGGCGTCGTCTATGGCGCCAACTTCTCGATCGGGGTGCAGTGGTTTTACCGCATCCTGGCCGAAGCCGCGCGCCGCATGCCCGGCGGCTACGAGTCGTACATTATCGAAACCCATCACCGCCAAAAGCGCGATGCCCCCTCCGGCACCGCCCGCGAAATGGAAGCGCTGCTGGCCGCCGCCGGGCATGCGCCGGTTTCTATCGCCAGCGTGCGCGCCGGCGCCGTTCCCGGCACGCATACCGCCGGCTTTGAATCCGCCGACGACAGCCTCAGCCTGACCCACGCTGCCCGCTCCCGCCGCGGCTTTGCTGCGGGCGCGCTGGCGGCGGCGCAGTGGATTCTCGGCCGCCGCGGCCTGCACGAGTTCGGTGAATTGCTGGATACCGCGGATTAGCCCGGAGCGCGCCTTTTTGGTGAAAGCGAGTTGGGTTGACGCGACCCCTAAACCATCGCGATCATCGCCACGCTTTGGCCATCGATGGTCGGCGACATTCTTTATAACAATCGCTTGGATGATTTGCGTTCAGATATGCGCGCTTTCAGGAGGTCAATGCTCGCAGGGACGATAGAAATACCAGGATTCCCGAAGTCCTAGAAACCATGCGTGCGCTCCGCTCGAGGTTGCCTGAACGGCTGCGCGCTCGGGAATCGCGCGGAAAACGGCCACGATTCCCCGGCTTATTGCTTCCAGCTTCCATCCACCAGCCGCCAGAGGTGTCGCGGATTGGCTTCCTGCAGTTCTTCCGGCAGCAGCGCATCCGGCCAGTCTTGAAAACATACCGGACGCGCGAACCGCGCCAGCGAGCGCGTGCCCACCGAGGTGCTGCGCGCGTCCGTGGTCGCCGGCCACGGACCGCCGTGCACCATGGCATGGGTTACTTCGACGCCGGTCGGGTAGCCATTTATGATCAACCGGCCCGCGCGGCGCTCCAGTTCGGCCAGCAGCTCGCCCGCTCCGGCCAGCTCGCCTTCGGCGCCATGCACGCTGGCGGTGAGGTTGCCTTCCAGCGCGCGCGCCAGTTCCAGCATTTCGCTCCGGTCTCGGACGCGCACCAGCAGGGTGGCCGGCCCGAAAATTTCCTGCTGCAATTCCGGACGCCGGCGCAGGGTGGCGGCATCGGCTTCGAGTAAGGCTGCGCCGGCCAGGCATTCCCCGTTCCGGCTGGCTTCGGCGGGCGCGGTCAGCCAGCGCAGTTCCGGATCGCTTTTTTTCCCCTTGAGCGCCTGCCAATAGGCGGCGTGGATATCCGGGTTCAGCATGATTCCCGGTGTGGCCGCGCGCATTTTTTCCGCCAGCTTTTCCGCCAGCCGGTCGCCGGCCTCGCCCGCGGGCAACACCACAATGCCCGGATTGGTGCAGAATTGGCCCACGCTCAGCGTCACCGACGCGGTCAGGCCCGCCGCCAGCGCCTCGGCGCGCGTGGCCACGGCTTCTTCGAGCAGGAACACCGGATTGACGCTGCTCATCTCGGCATAAATCGGAATCGGTTTTGGACGCGCGGCGGCCAGCCGCGCCAGCGCCGTGCCGCCCCGGCGCGAGCCGGTAAACGCCACCGCTTCAATCTCCGGCGCTTCGACCAGCCGCTGCCCGGTTTCATAACCTGCGCCGAACAATAGCGAAAAGACGCCCTCCGGCATCGCCAATCGCTTCGCCGCCTGCTCGATCGCCAGCCCCGCCATCTCCGCCGTGCCCGGATGCGCGCTGTGCGCCATCACCACCACCGGGCAGCCCGCCGCCAGCGCCGCGGCCGTGTCGCCGCCGGCCACCGAAAAGGCCATGGGAAAATTGGCCGCGCAAAATACCGCGACCGGTCCCAGCGGGCGCAGCATCGAGCGCACGTCCGGCTTGGGTTGCGGCTGGCGCGCCGCATCGCCATGATCGATGCGCGCCTCCACCCAGGAGCCTTCTTCGATGCATTCCGCCATCAGCCGCAATTGCCCGCAGGTGCGCCCGCGCTCGCCCGCCAGGCGCGCGCGCGGCAGCGCGGTCTCCGTCTGCGCCCGCTCCAGCCAGGCCTCGCCCAGGCCTTCCAGTTCCGCCGCAATCGCGCGCAAAAATTCCGCCCGCTTCACCGGCGGCAGCTTCCGGTATGCCCCAAATGCGGAGTGCGCCAGCGCGGTAGCCCGCGCCACTTCGGCCGGGCTGGCGGTGGCGAATTCCGGCTTCAGCCGCGCGCCGGTGGCTGGGTTAATGCCGGCTCCCAGGGGCGGATGGATTGCCCCGCGCGCGTAGCCAATGATCGAGCACCCGCTGATTTCCATAATCTTTTCCGTTTTCATGAGCCGAACGGTTGCATTCAGTTTTTGCCGGCCGGCGCGCCTGCCGGGTGCCGTGTCGGTCGGCTTGCCAGCGCGGCCTGTATCGTCGCGCGCGCCGTTTCCCGCTCTTCTCCGGTCAGTTCCAGCCGCGGCGGACGCACCCGCGGGCTGCCCACCCCGCAGATCTCTTCAGCCAGCTTGATGAGTTGCACGAATTTCGGCACGGTATCCATGCGCAAAAGCGGCAGAAACCAGCGGTAGAGTTCAAACGCTTCCGCGCGGTGCTCGCGCGCCGCCTCGAACAGCGCCACCGATTCCTGCGGCAAGGCATTGGCCAGGCCGGCTATCCAGCCCTGCGCGCCCATCATCACGCCTTCCACAATGCAATCGTCCAGGCCCACTAGCAGCGCCAGCCGCTCGCCCATCAGGGCGCGGAGGGCCGCGATCCGCCGCGCATCGCCGCTTGATTCTTTCACCGCCGCCAGCTGCGGAAACGCTTTCGCCAGCTCGGCAATCTGCGCCGGCAAAAAATCGGTGCCGTAGGCAATGGGGTTGTTATACAGCATGGCCGGCAGCCGGGTGGCATTCAAAATGGCGGCGATATGCGCCTTCATTTCCCCCCAATCGCCCGCATACACATAGGGCGGAAGCGCCATGATGCCATCGCAGCCGCTGGCTTCCGCCACCCGCGCCAGCGCCACCGCCTGGGCGGTGCTCAAGGCGGAAATCCCCGCCACCACCGGCGCTTTGCCTTGCAGCGCCGCCACGCAAGCCGCCAGAATCCGCCGCTTTTCTTCCGCTTCGAGGGTGGCGCCTTCGCCCAGCGAGCCCAGCGCCACCACGCCCGTGCAGCCGGCCGCGATCAGGCGCTGGCAGCGCTGGCCGAGCGCCGCATAGTCCACCGATAAATCCGCATTGAAGGGCGTGGTGATTGCGGGCATGACGCCGCGCCATTGCATATTCATACCGTAACCTCAGTTGATATTGACGGTGCCGGAGCCGCCTGCGCCAGCGTGCCCACGCGCGCCGGTAAAATCGGCGGACGCGCCGCGTTGATTTGCCAGCCCCAGAGAAATCGTGCCGCCGCGCCGCAGATTCTGCCCTGGCAGGCGCCCATGCCGCAGCGCGTTTGCAGTTTTGCCTCCCGCCAGTTGGCATAGGGGCGGGCCTCGCCGACGGTGACGTCTTCGCAGCGGCACAGCCAGGTCGTATCCTGAGCCAGCGCTCGCAATTCCGCACGCGGCGCCAGCCGGCGCAGCAGGCGCTGGCTGGATTGTTGCTCCCGATCGCGCCGGGCCAGCAGCGGCGCTGTCCGTTCCTGCCTGCCGGCGGCGGCATAGCCGGCAATTTCGCCGGATCGCCACGCCGCCTCCACGCCGGCAATGCCCGCGGCTTCGCCGGCGCACCAGATGTGCTCTACGCTAGTCTGCTGCCAGCGATTCACCGCGATGCCGGCCTCGGCTGTGAGCGCACATCCCAGCAACTGTCCCAGTTCGCTATTCGGCGTCAGGCCGAAGCCGCAAGCCAGATAATCGCACTCCAGGCTCCAGCGCCGGACGCCGCGCCGCAGCCGGACTCGTTCCAACTGTTGCCTGCCTTCCGCCGCTTCCACCCAGCAGCCGGCCAGGAAGGGAACGCCGCGCGTGGCGCGGCGTAATTGCCAGGCCTGCCGCAGCTTGGCCGGCGGCAGATGCAGCGCCGCGGCGGCCACCTGGCCGGCCGGCGCCTGTTCGGCGATCAGGAGCACGCGCGCGCCCTGCTGGCGTAAAAAGGCGGCCACCGCCATCAGCAGCGGACCGCTGCCGGCGACCAGCACGCGTTTGTCACGAATTTCCAGGCCGGCTTTGACTAAAGCTTGCAACCCGCCGGCGCCACAGCAATTCGGCAAGGTCCAGCCCGGAAACGGGAGCAGCAGTTCCCGCGCTCCTGTCGCCAAAATCAATTCTTCCCAGGCCGCCACCTCGACCCCGCCGGCGTGCTCCAGCCATAACTGGCCCGTCGCCGCCGCCACCGCCTGGCGCCCTCCCCGCCATTCCACGCCTGCCGCCTGCGCTCTCTGGCGCCAGCCCTCGGCTTCCGCCGTGATCGTTCCATTTTTCGCCCGCCAGATTTGGCCGCCGGGAAGCGGATTTTCATCCAGCAGCAGCACGCGCTTGCCGCATTCGGCGGCGCTGGCCGCCGCCGCCAGGCCGGCCGGCCCGCCGCCCACGACTACGATTTGTGCTGCAGCCTTCACCGGCACTCGATCTCCATGCCTTCCCGGCAACTGAATTGACAGGCGCGCTGGTGCGCCCGGCCATCGACGCGGACGCGGCATTCCATGCAAACTCCCATGCCGCAGACCGGACCGCGGGGTTCGCCCGTGCGCGAGCGGCGCAAGCCGCTGACGCCGGCGCTCATCAGCGCCGCCGCCACGCTGGCCTCCGCCGGCATCTCCAACTCGCGCCCATTCACCTTTACCCGCACGCGCTCAGGCATGCGCTTCTCCCGTTTCCGGTTGCCGGTCTGGCAGGTAAGGCGCCGCCGGAATCGCCGCCGGTGTTCCCGTCATCTGCGCCAGCAGCAGCGCGGCGGTGGCGGGCGCGGTGGTAATGCCCAGTCCCTCATGCCCGGTGGCCAGCCAGACATGCGGATGGCCTTCCGCTGCACCGATCAGCGGCAGCTTATCCGGCGTGGCGGCGCGAAAACCCGTCCACGCCCGGATGGAGGATAGTTGCGCCAGTTCCGGCATGTAGTCCATCGCGCGTTGTAGCATGCGCGCCAGCATGCCCGGTTCCACTGCGGCGCTGGTCGCGCCGTATTGGCGCGACGAGCCGATCAGGATCTGCCCGCTAAGGCGCGGTTGCAGATTGCAGGCCACCGAATCCTCCGCCAGCGAATGCGCGCTGCGCAGATATCCGAGTTCCACCACCTGATGATGCAGCCAGCCGGGATAGCGATCGGTGATCAGCAGGTGCCCTTTGCGCGGCGCGATCGGCAGCCCCGGCATGAACCCCGTGGACTGCGCGCCGGCGGCAAGGACAATCTCGCCGGCCGCAACGCGCCTGCCGTCCCGTAGCTTGATCCCGCCTTCTGCCAGCGCAGCGCATTCTCCCTGGATCAGGCAGGCGCCTTGCGCCCGCGCCCGGTCGAGAAAAAACTTAGCCGCCGCCGGCGGATACAACACCGCGTCTTCCGCCGCCAGCATGGCGCCGGCCAGGCCGGGACGCAATTTCGGCTCGGCCGCGGCCAGCGCCCCCGCATCGAGCATCTCCGCCGGAACTCCTTGCGAGCGATACGCCTGCTGCTTCGCCACGGCCAGGCGCAACTCCGTTTCGTCGCGGGCCAGCCAAAGCGTGCCGCAGCGCGAATATTCCACCCCTTGCGGCAGCTCCGGCGCCCATTCCTGCCAAAGCAGTTGCGAATAGCGCGTCAGCGCAAACTGCGCCGGAGAATCGTCCATGACCACGATATGGCCCATGCCCGCGGCCGTAGTGCCGCCTCCCGGCGTTTGGGACTCGATCACCGCCGTGCGCAGTCCGGCTGCGGCTGCCGCCGCCGCGCAGGCGCAACCGACGATCCCGGCGCCGATAATGGCTATATCCCAAACCGGGGAATTAGGCACGGATGCCCCAACAGAAGGGATCGCGTTCGTCCAGCACCAGTTCGGCTTCTCCGGTCACATAGGCGCTGCCGGTGATGTGCGGCTCGATTTTCCCATCGTGCAGCGTGATGCGGCCTTCGAACGAGGTGCCCAAAATGCCTTCCTGCCGCCAGGTTTCGCCCGGCTGCAATTTGCCGTCGGCGTGCAGGCAGGCCAGCTTGGCGCTGGTGCCGGTGCCGCAGGGGGAGCGGTCGTAGGCTTTGCCCGGACAAAGCACAAAATTTCGCGCAGGCCCTCCGTTGTGCGCCGCCCCCACCAGCTCGATGTGGTCGATCTCCGCTCCGTTCGCCCCGCGAATCCCGGCATGTTCCAGCCCTTGCCGTATTTGCCAGGCGTATTCGGTCAGCGCATCCAGGCTTCGATAATCCAGCTTTTGCCCGTGGCCTTCGACCAGGAAAAACCAGTTGCCCCCCCAGGCGATATCGCCCCGCACCCGCCCCACGCCGGGCGCTTCGACCTCTACACCCTGGCGAAAGCGATAACTCGGAACATTGCTGACCGTGACCGTGCCCCCGCCATGCAGTTCCGCCGTGACTTCGCCTACCGGGGTCTCGATGCGGTGCTTGCCGGGCGTTAAGCGCCCCAGCCATTCCAGCGTCGCCATCAAGCCGATGGTGCCGTGCCCGCACATGCCGAGATAGCCGACATTATTAAAAAAAATTACGCCCGCGGCGCAGGTGGGGTCGCAGGGCGCGCATAGTAGCGCCCCCACCAGGGCGTCGGAGCCGCGCGGCTCGTTGACCACGGCGGAACGAAAACGGTCATGCTCGCGCCGGAACCGATCCAGCCGCTCGGCCATCGAGCCATTCCCCAACTCCGGCCCGCCGGCAATCACTACCCGCGTCGGCTCGCCGGCAGTATGCGAATCGACGACGTGGATTCTGGAAGCCCGGCCGGGCAGTGCGGCAGGCGGGTTATCAGCTTTTTCCGGCATAGTGGTGGCGCGCTCGTGAGCGGGTAATATTTTTTGAACTCAACATTGTATACAATTTGCCGGTTCCGAATTGGCAATTGTCCGGAAATGCGGCCGGAGGTCCCATGCGAGTGCCGAAATATTGTCGCGCCATTTTAAACTTTCGGTATCCATGAGTATTCGCCCTGCGTCCGGTTTCGGCCGGACCTTGGCGAAAGCGTCAGCGCCTAAAAGTAAAAGCGGCCGAGCCGCACCTATAATGAAATGGCTATGAGCACCCCCCCTCCCGCTTGGCTGCGCGGTTGCGGCACCGCCCTGATTACCCCTTTCACCGCCGATCGCGCCCTCGATGAAAATGCCTTGCGCCTGCTGGTGCGCTTTCAGATACAGGAAGGCATTGATTTTCTCGTCCCGGGAGGCACGACCGGCGAAACCCCGACCTTATCCGTCGCCGAACACGCGCGCGTGGTGGCGATTACGGTGGAGGAGGCCCGCCGCGCCCCGCGCCGGGTTGCCGTGCTGGCCGGCGCCGGCGGCAACCACACCGCGCACGTGATCGATCTGGCCCACCGCCTGGCCGAAGCCGGCGCCGATGGCCTCCTTTCGGTCTCGCCCTATTACAACAAGCCCAATCCCGCCGGCCTGGTGGCGCATTACACCGCCATTACCCAGGCGGTGCCGCTGCCGCTGGTGGTTTATAACGTGCCCGGACGCACCGGCAGCAACATTACTCCCGCCACCCTGGCGCTGCTGGCGCGCATTCCCGGCGTGGTCGGGGTGAAAGAGGCCAGCGGCAACATTTTGCAAATGGCCGAGATCCTGGCCGCTTTGCCCGGCTTCCGCGTGCTCTCGGGCGATGATGCCCTGACCTTGCCGCTGCTGGCCCTGGGCGGTCATGGCTTGATCAGCGTGGCCTCCAACGAAATTCCCCGCGCCATGGCCGATCTGGTGCGGCATGGCCTGCAAGGCGACTTCGCCGCCGCCCGCGAACTCCACTTCAAGTATCTGGACCTGATGCAGGCGAACTTCATCGAATCCAACCCGATTCCGGTCAAGGCCGCGCTGGCGCGCATGGGCTTGTGCCAGGAAGTTTACCGCCTGCCGCTCGAACCGCTCGCCGAGGCCTCGCGCCGCCAGTTGGAAAAAGCCTTGGAAAAAGCCGGCCTGATCTAAAACTCCAGACGGGCATGGCCGGAAGCGGCGGGGGGCATCCTTGCAGTATGGTATCCGTGTTCTAAATATCTATTTCCCTTGGTAGATAGACTTATGTGTGTCGGATCAGTCACAATGTGACTTCGGGCGGGCAATTCCGTGCTTGCCCACGCACGCTATTTCCACAAGGATTGAGGGAAAAATTATGCGCCAGGCTTTTTCGCATGGCTTGGGATGGGTGGCTTCGTGTTTGGCCGCACTGCTGTTCGGCTTGGGACTGGCGGCGCAGACGCCGCCTGCCAACCCCGCTTACGCTGCCGGCTCCGTGAATGGTCAAGCCGCCGCGCCCCCCGCGTTGCCGGCTGCCTATTCATCCAGCCACCGCTTTGGCATCGGCATTCAGGCCTCGACGCTGGGCCCCGGAGTGCAGTTTGCCGCGCGCGTCTTGCCTAAACTGAATTTTCGCGTCGGCTTTAACGATTTTTCTTTAAGCCATAACCTCAATAAAGACGGCATCGGCTATACCGGCCATCTTTCCCTGCGTTCGGTCGAGGCGCATGCCGACTGGTTTTTCTGGGGGCCGTTGCATCTCAGCCCCGGCGTGCTGCTTTATGACGGCAACAAGATTACGGGAAACGCTGCCGTCCCCGGCGGCGACCAATTTACCCTGGGCGGAACGACCTATACCAGCTCGACCGCCAATCCGGTGAGCGGAAACTTGCTGCTCAACACCAGCCACAAGGTCGCGCCCATGATCACTGTGGGCATCGGCAATCTGGTGCCGCGCAATAAACATTTCGGCATCAGTTTCGAAATCGGCGCGGCTTATCAGGGAACTCCGCAGGTGGCCCTGGCGCTTCAAGGCGACGTCTGCGACCCCAATGGCGCCAACTGCCAGAGCACCTCCAATCCCTCCGTTCAGGCCAATGTGCAGGCCGAACAGACCCGTTTGGAAAATGACGTCAAAATCTTCAAGTGGTATCCCATCATCGCCGCCGGCTTCCATTACGCTTTTTAATCAGCGACCGCCGGGCGGGCTTTGATCGGGCGCGCGGGGTTCCTGTTAGATCCCGCGCCTGGGAACGACAATCCAAAGCAATTCCGCAGGAATTGCATCAAGCATGCCGGCAATTCCGCGGGAATTGCGCCCGGCAATGCCTGGCAACCATGAGTTTTCGCCAAGCGTCCGGCTTCGGCCGGACGTTTGCGAAAGCGTCAGCGCCTAAAAGTAAAAGTGGCCGAGCCGCTTTCATTCGTAGCGCAGCATCGCGAGCGGATCGAGCCGCGCCGCCCGCCGCGCCGGCACCCAGGCGCCCGCCACCGCCGTGGCCAGCGCGAAGGCCGCTACCCCGGCCAGCGTGGCCGGATCGCTAGCTTGCACGCCGTATAACAGGCTGGTCAGCAGCCGCGCCAGCATCAAGCCCAGGCCCGCGCCCAGAGCCGCGCCGATCAACGACAAAACCGCGGTTCGCCACAGTAATAAACGCAGCACCGCGGCATTTTCCGCGCCCAGCGCTTTGCGGATGCCGATTTCGCCCGTGCGCGCTCCGGCCATGAAGTTGGCCACTCCATAAACGCCGGCCAGCACCAGTATCAGCGCCAGCCCCGCCATCGCGGCCAGCAGGTCGAGATAGAGGCGGCGGCGGACAAGCAACGCCGTGAACCGCTGCTGGAACGTTTGAAAGTTGGTCAACGGCTCGGTGGGATTGATCTGGCTGAAAATCCGCCGTACCTCCGCCTCCAGGCTCGCTGGCGGCACGCGGGTGCGCACCAAAAATGAATACATTTGAGGATGAGCTTGCGTATAAGGAAAATAAACGGTGGCCTGGGCCAGTACCTTCATGCCTTTGGCTCTCATCCAAAAGGGACCATACTGCATGAAATTGCCCGCTTCGCCGATGACGCGATAAGCGGTGGGCCGGCTTCCTCCGAAGATTAATTCCTGGCCGATGGGATTTTGATGCGGCCATAGCTCTTCCGCCAGTGCCCGGTTGACCAGGGCGACTTTGGGCGAGTTGAAGCCGTCGTCCGCGCGGAAATTCCGCCCGCGCAGGATGGGCACGCCCAGAGTTCGCATGAAGTGGGGACCGGCTACATTCACCAGCGTGTGAAACAAATGAGGATCATTCCGCCGCTGTATATTCATGTAGATCAGTCCATTAAACGGCGATAATTCGACAAAGCCCGCCGATCGCACTCCGGGCAGGGCTTGCAGTCTTTGCAAAGCTTGCTGAATGAAAAGATCGGACCGCTGCCGGCTGGCGGGGGTTGATGGCTGGGCCGCCGGGGATGGAAGTTCGGTGGAAAACATCAGCAGATGATGCGGGTTGAAGCCCAGCGGCAGGGAGGTCAATTGGGCGTAGCTGCGCAGCAGCAGGCCGGCGCCGAAGGCCAGCGCTACGGCAAACGCCAGTTCGCCAATGACTAAAGTTTCAAGGATTCTCCGGCTGGAACGGGATGGCGTGCCGCGGCGGGTCTGGTTGGCGGCGCTGTTTAAGTTCACCCGCGAGGCTTCCCAGGCCGGCAACAGGCCGAATAAAAGTATGGCCAAAACCAGCAGCGCGGCGCTCAACGCGAGACTGGCGCCGGCGATGCCGGCATGCTGCATCCGCGGCAGGCCGGCGGCCACCGCCGCGGCGCGCAGCCCGGCAAACATCCAGGCGCCTGCGAGCATTCCCAGGCCGCAGCCGGCAATGCCCAGCAGCCCGCTTTCCGCCAGCAGTTGCCGCAGAATCCGCCCGCGGCTGGCGCCCAGCACCGCTCGCATGGCGATCTCTGTCCGCCGCCCGGCATTGCGGGCCAGCAGCAGTCCGGCGATATTCAGGCAGGCCAGCAGCAGCATCAGCCCGGCGGCGGCATTCAGCAGCCAGATCGGCTGGTCATATTTTTTCGTGATGGCGGCGCGATAGCGGACCCATTGCATCGGTTTCGATATGGGTTGGCGAAACTCGGGTTGATTCCCGATGGTTCGGGTTTGAAGATTCGCCTGGCGGAGTTTTCTGCCGGGCTTGAGCCGTCCCAGTAAAAACAGGTCAAAATTGTGGGCGATTCGCTGCGCCGGCGTCAGTTGCAGCGGAATCCAACCGGCAAAACTGGCGTCCTGGGAACGGTTGAGGTTCGCATATCCGCGCGGCATGATGCCTTGGATGCGAAACAGCTTGCCGTCCAGATTGAGATTTCGTCCCAGCACCTCGCTCCGGCCGGCGAAGATGCGCTGCCAAAAGCTGTATGCGAGCACAATCACGTTCCGGTCGCCGCGATCGTACTCGGCGCGGGTAAAAACCTGGCCGGAAATCGGGGCGGCGCTCAAGACCTGGAAAAATTCCGGGGTAACCGCCAGGGCGGATATTCTTCGCGGCGCCCCCTGGTCCAACAAGGTGAATTCATCGGCCCATCTTTGGGCGGCCAGGGTTTGAAAGGCGGTGAGCCGGGTCTGCAGCGCGCGCAATTCCGGATAGGTAAGTTGAGCTTGCAGAATGACAATCCGGTTCGGGTGGCGATAATTCAGCGGCCGCAGCAGCACCGCGTAGAGCATGCTGAACAGCGCCGTGTTGGCGCCCATCGCCAGCGCCAGGGTCAGCACCACGGCAATCGCCAGCCCCGGCGCGCGGCGCATCTGCCGCAGCGCGTCGCGCAGGTCCTGCCGGAAATTATCCCAGCGCGCCCAGCCTAGCGCCGCGCGCGCCTCCTCGCGGTAGTTGTCGGTTGAGCCGAATTCCAGCCGCGCCTGCCGCCGCGCCGCTTCCGCGTCGAGTCCCGCCGCCATCAGGTCCGCCTGCCGGCGCTCCAAGTGCCCGGCCAGTTCTTCCGTGATCTCCGCTTCCCGCCGCCGCCGCTTGCCCCGCATGGTGCATCCTCCTCAGACTTCTTCCGGACGCGCTTTCAAGGCCGCGCCCGTTTATGCTGCTAGCGCCTGCTTTCATTCGTAGCGCAGCACCGCGAGCGGATCGAGCCGCGCCGCGCGTCGCGCCGGCAGCCAGGCCGCTATCAACGCCGTTGCCATCGCCAGCGCCGCCACCGCGATCAAAGTCGCCGCGTCCGTGGGCGTGACGCCATAGAGCAGGCGGGTCAGCAGCCGCGCCAGCAATAAGCCCAGGCCCGCGCCCAGAGTTGCGCCGCTCAAGGCTAAAATCGCGGTTCGCCGCAGCAGCAGCCGCAGCACCGCCGCATTTTCCGCGCCCAGCGCTTTGCGAATGCCGATTTCGCCGGTGCGGGCGGCGGCCATGAAACGCGACACGCCAAAGACCCCGGCCATCACCAAAAGCAGCGCCAGGCCGGCCATCGCCGAAAGCAGATCGAGATACAGACGGCGACTGGCGAGCAGGGAAGCGAATAGTTGCTGGAAGCTTTGCATATCGTTCACCGGCTCGGTGGGGTTGATTTGGTTGAAGATCCGCCGTATCTCCGGCGCCAGGCTCAGCGGCGGCATCGTGGTGCGCGCTATAAAGGTGTACATCGGAATATTCGCTTGGGTATAAGGCAAATAGATTGTGGGCTGGGCAAGCATGTTGATGCCTTCGGCTCTCGACCCAAAGGGGCCATACTGCATGGCATTGCCCGTTTCGCCGATGACGCGATAAGCGGTTTTCTTTTTTCCGCCAATTAAAAATACGCGGCCGATGGGGTATTGATGCGGCCATAGTTCTTCCGCCAGCGCTTGGCTGACAAGCGCGACCTTGGGCGCGTGTGAGTTATCAGCCGCGGTGAAATCGCGTCCTTGAAGAAGCGGCACTCCCAAAGTTCGCAGCAATCCTGGACTGGTCACATTTTCGAGCGTGTCAAAATAATGGGGAGAGTTTCGCCGCTGTACTTCGAGCATCATTAGTCCATAAAACGGCGGCATCCCGATAAAACCCGCCGATTGAATCCCGGGCAATACCCGAAGCCGATGCAATGCTTGCTGAATGAAAAGCTCAGCCCGCCGCTGGCGATCATGGTTTGACTCTTGTGCCGGGCCAGGTGGCATATCGGTCGAGAACATTAAAAGGTGGTGGGGGTTGAAGCCCAGCGGCAGCGAGGTCAATTGGGCATAGCTGCGCAGCAGCAGGCTGGCGCCGAAGGCGAGCGCCACGGCAAACGCCAACTCGCCGACGACCAAGGTTTCGAGGATTCTCCGGCTGGAACGGGATGGCGTGCCGCGGCGGGCCTGGTTGGCGGCATGATTGAGATTCACCCGTGAGGCTTCCCAAGCCGGCAGCAGGCCAAATATCAGTACGGTCAAAATTAGCAGCCCACCGCTAAATGCCAGGCTGATGCCGGAAATCGTGACATGCTGCATGCGCGGCAGCCCGGCGGCCACGGCGGCGGCGCGCAGCCCGGCAAGCATCCAGGCGCCCAAGAGCAGCCCTAAGCCACCTCCGGCAATTCCTGACAATGCGCTTTCCGCCAGCAGTTGCCGCAGAATCCGTCGCCGGCTGGCGCCCAGCACCGCCCGCATCGCGATTTCCGCCCGGCGCCCGGCATTGCGCGCCAGCAGCAGGCCGGCGATGTTCAGGCAGGCCAGCAGCAGGAGTAATCCGCTGGCGCTGATCAGCAGCCAGAGCGGCTGATGATAGTTGCCGACCAGCGAAGAGCGATAGGTTCTCCATTGAAGGTTCGGGGGCAGATAATTTTTTGCTGGAAATCCTTTGGACTTCCAGATGGCGCTGAGTTGGGATTGGAATTGACGCCGAGTGAAGCCCGGTTTGAGCCGGCCCAAAATGAATAAGGAAGCAAAATTATTGGTTCGTTGTGCCGGTTTTAATTGCAATGGCACCCAGACTGCGGCACGAAACTGAACACTGCGGGAAAGGTTGAAACCCGGTGGCATGACGCCTAGGATCCGGAATAATTTGCCGTCCAAATTTAAGCTTTTGCCAATCACGTTCCGCCGGCCGTTCAACTTCTGCCGCCAGAACTGATAATCGAGCACGGCCACATTCCGATCGCCGCGATCGAGTTCGGCGCGCGTGAATACCTGGCCGAGAATGGGCGCGGTGTCAAATACCTTGAAATATCCTGGCGTGGTTTGGGTCGCCCAAATTCGCGCCGGCGCGCCTTGTCCTAAAAGCGTGAAGGAATATCCGCTTTGAGCCGCAATCGATTCCAAGGATGTAAGCCGCGCCTGGAATTGCTTGAAGATTGGATAGGAGAGGCTGTTGTTTTCAATTAAAATCCGTTCCGGATGCGGATAATTCAGCGGCCGCAGCAGCACCGCGTCGAGCATGCTGAACAGCGCCGTATTGGCGCCCATCGCCAGTGCCAAAGTCAGCACCACCGTGGCCGCCAGACCCGGCGCGCGGCGCATCTGCCGCAGCGCGTCGCGCAGGTCCTGCCGCAGCGCATCCCATCGCGCCCAGCCTAGCGCCGCGCGCGCCTCCTCGCGGTAGTTGTCGGTTGAGCCGAATTCCAGCCGCGCCTGCCGTCGCGCCGCTTCCGCGTCGAGTCCCGCCGCCATCAGGTCCGCCTGCCGGCGCTCCAGGTGACCGGCCAGTTCCTCGGCAATCTCCCCTTCCTTCCGCCTCCGCTTGCCCCACATGGTTGCGTACTCCTCAGACTTCTTCCGGACGCGCCTTCAAGGCCGCGCCCATCGCCGCCGCCAGCCGCCGCCAACTGTCTTCCTCGTGTTCCAGCCGCCGGCGTCCCGCGGCCGTCAGCCGGTAAAACCGCGCGCGGCGGTTATTTTCCGAAGTGCCCCACTCCGCCGCCAGCTCTTTGTTTTTTTCCAGGCGGTACAGCGCCGGATACAGCGCCCCCTGCTCGATCGTCAGCGCCCCGCGCGAAATCTGCTGGATACGCAACAACACGCCGTAACCGTGCTGCGGCCCCAGCGATACCGCTTTCAAGATCAGCAAGTCCAGCGTGCCGGGCAGGATTTTAGCCGCGTCGTTCATTCGCTGTTCTCCTATGCGGCTTAGGATAGTGCGGCTCTCCTAAGTTGTCAAGGAGGGGCGAGAGGCGGGTCTATCGCGCCGGCATGACGATAAACTTTCGGCATCCATGAGTGTTTGCCCTGCGTCCGGTTTCGGCCGGACCTTGGCGAAAGCGTCAGCGCCTAAAAGTAAAAGCGGCCGAGCCGCTCTCTGAATCTGGGTCGATGCAGTAAAATTCCATCGAGGCGGAGGAACGCTCATGGCCACCCAGCCTTTAACCCTGGCGCAGCGGCTGCACTTGTACTATCAGGCCGTCAATCTCGATTCGGTGCGCCCGGAAGCGCGGGCCGCCTTCGAGCAATTGCGTGCCGGGCTCAACTGCGGCACGATTCGCGCCGCCGAACCCGCCGCCTCTGGAAATTGGCGGGTGAATGACTGGGTCAAGGAGGGCATCCTGATGGGCTTCCGCCTGGGCAAGGTGCAGTCCGCCGGCCAGGCGGGGCCGCTGGAATTTTTCGATAAAGACTCGCTTCCCACCCGCCGCTGGCTGCCCACCGACCGCGTGCGGATCGTTCCCGGGGGCTCTAGTGTCCGCGACGGCGCTTATCTGGCTCCCGGCGTCATTGTCATGCCGCCGGTCTTCGTCAACATCGGCGCCTGGGTGGGGGAAGACACCATGCTCGATTCTCATGCCCTGGTCGGCTCTTGCGCCCAGATCGGACGCCGGGTCCATCTCAGCGCCGCTGCCCAGGTCGGCGGCGTCCTGGAACCGGTCAATGCCCGCCCCGTGGTCATTGAAGATGACGTGCTGGTCGGGGGAAACTGTGGCATTTACGAAGGCACCCGCGTCGGCGCCGGCGCGGTGCTCGGCGCCGGCGTGATCTTGACCCGCTCTACTCCGGTCTATGACCTGGTGCGGGAAACCATCTATCGCGCCACCGCCGATTCGCCGCTGGAAATTCCTGAAGGCGCCGTGGTGATCCCCGGCGCGCGCTCCGTCGTCCGCGGCAAAGGCCCCGAATGGGGACTGTCTCTTGCGACTCCGGTCATCGTTAAATATCGCGATGAAAAAACCACCCAGGCCATTGCTTTAGAAGATTGGCTGCGCTAAAAGCGTTAACGGCCGAGTCGGACAGTAGTTTTCGTCCGAAATCGCAGGCCGAAACGCGGGGTTCCTATTAGGTCCCGCGTCTATTAACGACAATAAACTTTCGGTAGCGATAAGTATTCGCAATGCGTCCGGTTTCGGCCGGACCCTTGCGAAAGCGTCAGCGCCTAAAAGTAAAAGCGGCCGAGCCGCCTTCCCCCCATTTTCAAACTGTCGCGTTTTGCTACACCCGTGTCCCGGATTCGAACACCCTGCTGCTCGCCTGATCTAGCTAAATTGCTGATAAACTTGATTTTATTTCACGGATCGCTTGGCCCCCCGCGTGCGTATAAGATAGGTCGGAACGTTTATGGATATTGCTCGCCCAGACCTCAGTCGTAAACGCCGCCGCCGCCGTATCTTCCTGGCTGCGCTGACCGTGTTGGCCATTGCCGGCGTCACCATCGCCGTCTCCCGCTTGCGTCCCGCCCCCCCCACCGTCACCGGCGCCTGGTTGGGCCATGTGCATCGTGGCGATCTGGTGATCCGCGTGCGCGGGTTGGGTAAGCTGGTGCCTAAAAATATCCTTTTTATTCCCGCGGCCAGCGACGGCCGGGTAATGAAGCGTTTATTGCAGCCCGGCGCGCAGGTGGGTCCTCACACCCTGCTGTTGCAGTTGGCCAACCCGCAGTTGCAGCAAAATGCGGCGACGGCGCGCTTTAATTTGGTCGCGGCGCAAGCCACCTACCGCCAGCTGCAGGCGCAATTGCAGGCGCAACTGCTGCAACAGGAATCGACCGAAGCCGAGCTGGAAGCCAAATACCAGCAGGCGCAAGCCAAGGCCGCATCGGATAACAAGCTGCTGGCCCGCGGCTTGATTGCCGCTTTCGATGCCCAGCAGGATCAAAGCCGGGCCGATTCGCTGCGCCAGCAGGTGGACAACGGCCGGCAGGGGTTGGCTAATACGCGTTACTCCGAACAGGCGCAGTTGGCGGCGCAGGCGGCCAAGGTGCAGTCCCTGCAAGCGCTGGACCGGTTGGCGCGGACTCAGGCCAGTCAATTGTCCGTTTTTGCCGGCGCGACGGGTGTCTTGCAGGAACTGCCGGTGCAGGTCGGGCAATGGGTCGCCGCCGGCGCCATCCTCGCCAAGGTGGCGCAACCGCAGCAGCTCAAAGCGCAAATTGACATTGCCGAAACCCAGGCGCGCGATGTCGCCATCGGCCAGCCGGCTTCAATCGATACTCACAATGGCCTGATTCCCGGCCATGTGATGCGCATCAATCCGGCGGTGCAAAATGGCTCGGTCCAGGTCGATATCGCGCTCGATGGGCCGCTGCCCCCGGGCGCCCGTCCCGACCTCAGCGTTGAAGGCACCATCCGCCTGGCCAGCCTGCACCATGTGCTCTATGTGGGGCGGCCGGCGGAAGCCCGCCGCAACAGCACCATCAGCTTGTTCCGGGTGCAGCCCGACGGCACCGCTGTCCGGGTGCGGGTCGATCTCGGCTTGACCTCGGTGGGCAAGGTGCAGGTGCTGCGCGGCCTGCGCGCCGGAGATAAGGTGATTTTGTCCGATATGTCCGCTTGGGACCGCTACAATCGCGTCCGCGTGGGCGGCTAACGAGGGGAGAGTTTCGATTCCATGCCTGATTCCACACCCGTCATTCACCTGGAAAGCGTGACCAAGGTCTTCTATACCGACGAGGTCGAAACCCACGCCCTCGCCAACATTCACCTGGATATTGCCCCTGGCGAATACGTTTCCATCGCGGGCCCATCCGGCTGCGGGAAGTCCACCTTGCTTTCGATCTTGGGACTGCTCGACAGCCCCACCCAGGGACAATACCTGCTCCAGGGCCAGCCGGTCGAGTCGCTCAGCCTGAGTCAGCGTTGCCGTATTCGCAACCGCGAGATCGGTTTCATTTTTCAGAATTTCAATCTGATCGGCGATCTCAGCGTTTGGGAAAACGTCGAGCTGCCGCTAACTTATCGCGGCATGCCCGCCGCCGAGCGCAAACAACGGGTGCAGCAGGCGCTGGAGAAGGTGGGCATGCTGCATCGCGCCAAGCACCTGCCCAGCCAGCTCTCCGGCGGACAGCAGCAGCGCGTCGCCGTCGCCCGCGCGCTGGTCGGGCACCCGGCCATCCTGCTCGCCGACGAGCCGACCGGCAACCTCGATTCCGCCAACGGCGAGGCGGTCATGGAACTGTTGCGCAACTTGCACAAGGATGGCGCCACCATCTGCATGGTGACCCACGATGCCCGCTTTGCCCGCCACGCCGACCGTACCGTGCACCTGTTCGACGGCCAGGTGGTGGAGGAAGAGAAGGCTGCCGGCCAGGTGCCCTGATTCCGCTCGTACACCGGCTTGGAGTTTCCGCTTCGCTGCTTCAACGCCGGACGTGTATTTCGCCGCCGGCCCGGCCAGCCGCCGTTCGGAAATGAAACTGCGGTAAGGGGTAATGTTGGATGATTCGGCTCAACAATCTTGAAAAATCCTACCCCCTCGCCGGGGGGCGCTTCTTCGTCTTGCGCCGCATTGAACTCGCAATCGCCGAAGGCGAATTCGTCACCATCATGGGACCCTCCGGCGCGGGCAAATCCACCTTGCTGGGCATTCTCGGCATGCTCGATGCCGAATGGAACGGCGAATACTGGTTTGACGATCAGCCCGTTCACCGGCTCAAGCCGCGCCTGCGCGCCGAGCTGAACAAGCGCAACATCGGCTTCGTCTTCCAGAGTTATCACCTGCTCGACAACCTGACCGTGTACGAAAACCTCGACGTGCCGCTCAGCTACCGCAATCTGCGCTCTTCCGAGCGCGCCGCCATGGTGGCCGATACCCTCGACCGTTTCCATATCGTCGGCAAAAAAGACCTCTTTCCCAGCCAGTTGTCCGGCGGGCAGCAGCAATTGGTGGCCATTGCCCGCGCTGTGATCGCCCGGCCCAAGCTGCTCCTCGCCGACGAGCCCACCGGCAACCTGCACTCCGAGCAGGGACGCGAAATCATGGAGCTGTTTACCCGGCTCAATCGCGACGGCGTCACCATCGTGCAGGTGACCCACTCGGAAACCAATGCCGCCTATGGACGGCGCACCATTCGCATGGCCGATGGCTGGATCGTGGGCGAAACCCGCGGCGGCGAACCGCCCGCCGCAAATCCCGGCCACGCCCAGGGCGGCGTCGCCGCAATTTCTTAAATGGATGGCCATCATGCGTAAAGTTCTGCTCTTTTCTCTGCTGCTGGGACTGCTGCCGTGGCTGGCTTGGGCGCAGCAGCCGGCGCCGCCGCCATCGGCCCCGGCCTCGGCGCAAACGCGGAATCATTCCCCGAATATCCAGCTCGCGCCGCCGCGCTTGCCGCATCGGGGCGGTGCCTTCGCCTTCTGGAACGATTACCGCCCCTTGCCGCCGCTGATCTTGCCCGGCGCCAACCCGGCGGTGCTGGCCTATGCCGAGCGTACCGGCAAGTTGCCGCTCTCGCTGCGCCAGGCGGTGCAATTGACCTTGGCCGACAATCTCAATTTGCTGGCCGATAATTACGATCGCCTGAAGGCGCAAATTGATGTGCTTCGCACCCAATCCGGCGCCGCCGCGCGCGGCTTCAGCGGCGCTTCCATTTCGAATAGCCTGTTTAGCGGCGCCATCGGCGCCAGCAACAACGGCGGCGGCAATGGCGGCGGCGGCGGCGGCGGCGGCTTTAGTGGCGGCGGCAATCTCTATACTCCCGGCGGAGGTTCTTTCGACCCGCAGATTTCCGTCTCGATGTTTAGCATTCATTCCAAATATCCGCTCAACTCGCAGCTCTTATATGGCATCCCGGTGGAAGAAGATAACTTTCAATTAGTGGATGCTTCCTATATCCAGGGCTTTCCTACCGGGACCACCTTCGGGGTCAATGTCAACGGCATGCGCGACTATATCAATACTAATGCGTTGCTGTTCAATCCTGATGTGTACACCACTTTGAGCATCGGGTTTTCCCAGCAACTGCTGCGCGGCTTCGGCGGCGCGGCCAATCGCGGTTTCATGAAGACCGCCGCCAATGACACCCATATCGCGGCTTCAATTTACCGCCAGAAAGTGATGCAGCGCGCCGCTGCCGCCGCCGATCGCTATTGGAAACTGGCCGAGGCGCAGCGGCTGGCGGCGCTGGCGGCGCAAGCCACCGCGGCCACGCGCCAGCTCGCCGCCGATACCCGGCGGTTGGTGCGGGCCGGCCGTAAGCCGCAATCGGACCAGATCACCGTCGAAACTCAGTTGGCCCAGGCGCGAGAGGCGCAATTGACCGCGGAAACCAATGCCAGCACCCGCGCCATGGTGCTGGAATTGCACCTCTCCCGCCGGCTTTCTCCCGCTCTGCTCGCCGCCCAGGTGCAGACGCTCAATCGCCTGCCCAGCTATCGCCGCCGGGCCGCCGGCGAGGATCCTCCGCCCACCTTGGCCCAAGTCGTCAATTTAGCGGTGGCGAATAGCCCGGTGCTGGAGCAGGAGCGTTATAAGCTGGCCAATGCCGATATCGCGCTGGCGACTACGCGCAATGCCCTCTTGCCCTCTTTGACGGTGGGGGGCTCCTGGATCACGTATGGACTCTCCGGCGTGCGCTGCCGCGTATCGCAGACGCCTTGCCCTTCCGGGCAGGTGTTGTCGAATGGCTTTACCCAGGCGCTGAGCCAGAATTTCCACTCTTCCTATCCGGATTATGGCGCCGGGTTCTCGCTCTCGTTTCCTTTATTTAATCGCCAGGCGCGCGCCGATCACGCCCGCGCCGAGGTGGATTCTTCGCAGCGGAAGCTGCGCTATCGCGCTCGGGAAAACCAGGTGGCGCAAAAGGCGGCGGCGGCTTACATTGCCTGGCAAAATGCCGCGCTCGCCTTGCGGCAGTCGCGGGCGCAATTGCGGCTGGCCCGCCAGACTTATGCCAACGCGCGGTATAAATATCGCTACGGCCGCGCCTCTATCCTGGACGTTATCGCCGCCGCGCAGGCGGAAAACGCCGCCGCCACCGCGGATGCCGCCGCCCGGCTCGATTACGCCCTGGCGCAGGATAAGCTCGACCGCCGCACCGGCGCCATCCTGGCGCGGTTTGCCGTCCGCATCCGCCCGCTGCCCCCGCCGCGCCTGGGCCGGTAAGCCCGGCTTCGGCTTGCATTCGCGGCGCAGCTTTTGCTTGAGTATTGTCAACGCCATGGCCGAGGAAAAAATCCCCCGCATCCTGATTGCCGACGATCAGCCGGCGGTGCGCGAAGCCCTGCGCCTGCTGCTCAAGCCGGCGGGCTATGCCATTGAAACTACGGCCTCGCCGGCGGCGTTGCTGGCCGCGGTCGAATGCAATGAGTTCGACTTGGTCCTGATGGATCTCAACTATGCCCGCGACACCACCTCCGGGCGCGAAGGGCTCGACCTGCTGCCGCGCTTGCAACAGCTCGATCCCACCCTGCCGGTGGTCGTCATGACCGCCTGGAGCACGGTCGATCTCGCCGTCGAAGCCATGCGCCGCGGCGCCCGCGACTTCGTCCAGAAGCCTTGGGACAATGCCCGCCTGCTGGCCACCGTACGCACCCAGATCGAGCTAGCTTCGGCGCTGCGCCGCAGCCAGCGCCTGGAAGCTGCCAACCAGCTTTTGCAGCCGGCCGGCGCGCCCCCCCTGATCGCCGAATCGCCGGCCATGCGCCCCTTGCTGCAATTGCTGCGCCAGGTCGGCCCGTCCGATGCCAACGTGCTCATCGCCGGCGAACACGGCGTCGGCAAAGAGGTCATTGCCCGCCACCTGCACGCGCTCTCCCCTCGCGCCGCCCGCCCGCTGGTGACCGTCAACCTGGGCGGCTTGCCCGAGGGCACCTTCGCCAGCGAGCTCTTTGGCCACGTGCGCGGCGCTTTTACCGACGCCCGCGCCGACCGCATCGGCCGCTTCGAGCTGGCCGATCAGGGCGCGCTGTTTTTAGACGAAATCGCCAATATCACCCCCGCGCAACAGGCGCAACTGCTGCGCGTGCTGCAAACCGGCGAGTTGGAACGCCTGGGCTCCTCCCGCACGCTGCGCGTGCGGGTGCGGGTGATTTCCGCCACCAATGCCGACCTGCGCGCCGAAGTCGCCGCTGGCCGCTTTCGCGAAGACCTGCTGTTCCGCCTCAATACCATCGAGATCAATGTCCCGCCGCTGCGCCAGCGCCGCGAGGATATTCCCTTGCTGGCGGCGCATTTCCTGCGCCAGTTCGCCTGCCGCTACCAGCGCCCGCAAACCGGCTTCCGTCCCGCCGCCATGCAGCGCCTGCTCGATTACGGCTGGCCCGGCAACGTGCGCGAGCTGGAACACGTCATCGAGCGCGCCTTGCTGCTGGCGTCCGGTTCCAATATCGAGCCCGGCGAGTTGGGCCTGGAAGCGGCCGCCGCCCCCGCCGATTCCAGCCCCCGCTGGGAAGAAATGCGGCTGGATGAGGCCGAACGCCTCCTGATTGAAAAAACCCTGGCCCGCTATCAGGGCAATATCCATCGCACTGCCCAGGCGCTCGGCATCAGCCGCAGCGCCTTGTATCGCCGCCTGCAGCGCGAGCCGTGAGCCAGGGTGCGCCCGCCGCCGCGAGTGTCTCGCCCGCGCTTTGGTGCGCTGCTGCCTTGAGGGTTGGCTCCCGGCTGCAACCGCTTTGGGTTGGCCGGGCCCGGGTAGCGGTGATAGCTTGATCTCAAATCGGCGCATCTCGGCTCCGCCGCAAACGCCTATGGCGCGTCTTCCCTCCCAACCCCGGCTCCGCTTCGAACTGCGCCTCTATCTGTTTGCCCTGGGCATGGGGCTGCCGCCGCTGGCGGTCGCGGTTTGGTTGCTCTCGCACAGCTCGCTGCCCGCGGTGCTGCGCGGCGCGCTGGATATGGTCCTGGCGCTGTTTTGGCTGGCCGGCGCTTGGGGCGTGCGGCAGCGCATCGTGCGCCCGCTGCAAACCCTCAGCAATCTGCTGGCCTCGTTGCGCGAGGGCGATTATTCGGTGCAGGCGCGCGGTGCGCGCCATGGCGACGCTCTGGGCGAAGTGCAATTCGAGCTCAACGCGCTGGCGCGCCATATGCATGTGCAGCGCCTGGAAGCGCTCGAGGCCGGCATGCTGCTGCGCAAGGTCATGGCCGAGGTCGATATGGCGGTGATGGCCTTCGATGCCGATGACCGCTTGCGCCTGCTTAATCCCGCCGCCGAGCGCCTGCTGCAGGCGCCGCTTGAAGAACTGCGCGGCCGCCGCGCCGCCGAACTTGGCTTGGCCGAATGCCTGGCGGGCGAGCCGGCCCGGTCCTTGACCCTCAACCTGCCCGGCGGCGGCGGACGGTGGGAAATGCGCCGCGGCGGATTTCGCGAGCATGGCCTGCCGCTCCAATTGCTGCTGCTCAGCGATCTCAGCCGCGCCTTGCGCGAGGAAGAACGCCGCGCCTGGCAGCGCCTGTTGCGCGTCATCGGCCATGAGATCAACAACTCGCTGGCGCCGATTAAATCCATCTCCGCCAGCCTGTGGCAGCTGCTCTCGCAACAGCCGCCGCCGGAAGACTGGCGCGAAGACATGCAATCCGGCCTGGAAATCATCTCCTCGCGCAGCGCCGCGCTCGCCCGCTTCCTCGAAACCTACACCCGTCTGGCCCGCCTGCCCCCGCCCCAGCCGCGGCCGTTTTCCGTCGAGGCATGGATTGGCCGGGTCGCGCGCCTGGAAACCCGCCTGCCCGTCGCGGTCGAGCCCGGCCCCGCCCTCACCCTGGTCGCCGATCCCGACCAGATGGAGCATTTGCTCATTAACCTGGTGCGCAATGCCGCCGATGCCGCCCTGGAAACCGGCGGCGGCGTGCGCCTGCGCTGGCGCGGCGATCATCACCGCCTCACCGTCGAGGTGGATGACGATGGCCTCGGCCTCGCCAATCCCGCCAACCTCTTTGTGCCCTTCTTTACCACCAAACCCGGCGGCACCGGCGCCGGCCTGGCGCTCAGCCGCCAGATTGCCGAAGCCCACCGCGGCACCCTCACCCTGGAAAACCGCGCCCCCGGCCCCGGTTGCCGCGCCCGCCTGGTGTTGCCCCTGCCCGGCGGTGCTGGCATGCGGGCCGCTTCGCCTCCTGCCGGGAATTGAGGCGTGAGCCTGCCCGAATGCCCGCCCGGAAACTGTAAACTGGTTACTGCAAGCGTTAACGTCGGCGTCGGACGGAGTCTTCGCCCGAGATCGCAGGCCCAAGCGCGGGCTTCCTTTGAGGTCCCGCGCCGATTAATGACCAAAAACTTGCGGCGATCATGAGTTTGCGCAAGCGGTCCGGGTGCGGCCCGGCCCTGGCGTAAGCATCAGCGCCTCAAAGTAAAAGCGGCCGATCCGCCACTCTTTTCATGCATTCGCGGCTCATTCGCAACTTCGCCATCGTCGCCCATATTGACCATGGCAAGAGCACCCTTGCCGACCGCCTGCTGGAACTCACCGGCGCCCTGGCGCCGCGCGAGATGCAGGAGCAGGTGCTCGATGCCATGGACCTGGAGCGCGAACGCGGCATCACCATCAAGGCCCATGCCGTGCGGCTCAGCTACCGCGCCGCCGATGGCGAAACTTACCAGCTCAACTTAATTGATACCCCCGGCCACGTGGATTTCTCCTACGAGGTCTCGCGCAGTCTGGCCGCCTGCGAAGGCGCGCTGCTGCTGGTGGATGCCGCCCAGGGCGTCGAAGCCCAGACCGTGGCCAATGCTTACCTGGCCGTCAATCAGGGACTGGAAGTCGTGCCGGTAATCAATAAAGTCGATCTTCCCGGCGCCGACGTGCAGCGGGTGAAAGAGCAGATTGAGAGCGTGATTGGGCTCGATGCCTCCGCCGCGTTGCCGATCAGCGCCAAAACCGGTCTGGGCGTGACAGCGGTGCTCGAAGCCGTGGTCCAGCGCATGCCGCCGCCCCAGGGCTCGCCCGACGCGCCGCTGCGCGCCCTGCTGTTCGACTCCTGGTTTGATCCCTATCGCGGCGTCATCCTGCTGGCCCGCCTGGTGGAAGGCGCCTTGCGCCGCGGCGACAAAATCCGGCTCATGTCGAATGGCATAACCTACCAGGTGGAGACTCTGGCCGTGCGCACCCCGAAAACCATCGAGGTCGAGGCGCTCGCCGCCGGCGAAGTCGGCCTGATCGCGGCCAATATCAAGCGCGTCGGCGATGCCCGTATCGGCGATACCATCACCGCCGACGCCCGCCCCGCCGCCGCGCCTCTGCCCGGCTTTCAGGAAATCAAGCCCATGGTTTTCGCCGGGCTTTACCCGGTGGAAAGCGATCAACATGCGCTGCTGCGCGATGCGCTGGAAAAATTGCGCCTCAACGACTCCGCCTTCTTTTTCGAGCCGGAAAGCTCCGCCGCCCTGGGCTTTGGCTTCCGCTGCGGCTTTCTCGGCCTGCTTCACATGGAAATCGTGCAGGAGCGCCTGGAACGCGAGTTCGATCTCGACCTGATCATTACCGCGCCCGGCGTCCGCTATCGGGTCACGCTCGCCGACGGCGCCGTGATGGATGTGGATAATCCCGCCCGCCTGCCTTCCCCGTCCGAGCGGCGCTTGATCGAGGAGCCCGTCATTCGCGCCACCATCATCTCGCCGGAAGAGTACCTGGGCGTGCTCTTGCCTTTGTGCGAAGAAAAACGCGGCCGGCAGGAAGGCTTTGAATACCTCGGCCCCGGCCGCGTGATGCTGACCTATCGCTTGCCGCTGAATGAAATCGTGCTCGACTTCTACGATCGTCTGAAGTCGGTTTCCCGCGGCTACGCCTCGCTCGATTACCACCTCAGCGGTTATCAGGAATCCGACCTGGTCAAGCTCGATATTCTGGTCGCCGGCGAGCCGGTGGACGCGCTCTCGCTCATCGTGCACGCCGACCGCGCCTACGAGCGCGGCCGCGCCCTGGCCGCCAAGATGAAAGAGCTGATTCCCCGGCAGATGTTCGAGGTCCCCATCCAGGCGGCCATCGGCGGCAAAATCATCGCCCGCGAAACCGTCAAGGCCATGCGCAAAAACGTGCTCGCCAAATGCTATGGCGGCGACATTACCCGCAAGCGCAAGCTGCTGGAAAAACAGAAGGAAGGCAAACGGCGCATGAAAAAACTGGGCAAGGTGGAAATCCCGCAGGAGGCCTTCCTGGCGGTGCTCAAAATGGGCGAGTCGTAACGATAAATATTACTCGGGCTAAGCTGTCGCCGCCAAATTCGTAGAGCAAATTGAAGGCGGTGCGGCTCGGCCGCTTTTACTTTTAGGCGCTGACGCTTTTGCAATGGTCCGGCCGAAACCGGACGCATGGCGAATACTCATGGCTGCTGAAAGTTTATTGTCGTTAATAAGCGCGGACTTAACAGGAACCACGCGCTTCGGCCTGCGATCTCGGACGAAAACTGCTGTCCGAATCGGCCGTTAACGCTTATTGCCGGTCATTCAAGCCGGAATCGCGGCGGCGGCATTTTGCAACGCGCATGGCGGTCGTCATCCGCTGGTATTTGGTTTGGGCTGCCGCCTAGCCGTGAATTGGCTCGAGTTCCCGCCTTGCTATGGGCGGATTGGCAGAATGCTGAGTCGAGCCGCTAGGGCTCCGGGTCTATACTGAATTTGCCTCGCGATTCTGTTGGCTTGGAGAGGAAAGGCGATGGGCGTGGCGACAATCGTCGAGACTGAATCCAATCCCTGGGTGTCCCAGGCGGCGCGCTTTGATCTGGCCGCGCGCAAGCTCAACCTGGACGAGGGGTTGTGGAAGGTGCTGCGGTATCCCAACCGCGAAATCACCCTGCATATTCCGGTGCAGATGGACGATGGCCGGCTGGAAATCTTCACCGGCTACCGCGTGCAGCATTCCATCGCCCGCGGCCCGGGCAAGGGCGGCATCCGTTATGCCCCCGATGTCACCCTCGATGAAGTCCGCGCCCTGGCCACCTGGATGACCTGGAAATGCGCCGTGGTCAATATTCCCTTCGGCGGCGCCAAGGGCGGCATCATCTGCGATCCCCGCATCATGTCGCTGGGCGAGCTGGAGCGGATGACCCGCCGCTATACCGCCGAGCTGGTGGATTTCATCGGCCCCGAGCGCGACGTGCCCGCGCCTGACGTCAACACCAACGAACAGGTCATGGCCTGGATTATGGATACCTACTCCATGCACGTCCGCCAGACCGTGCCCGCGGTCGTGACCGGCAAGCCGCTCGATTTGGGCGGCTCGCGCGGGCGCCGCGAAGCCACCGGCCGCGGCTGCATGCTGGTTTGCGATCAGGCCACCAAAAAGCTCGGCCTGCGCCGCGAAGATACCCGGGTCATCGTGCAGGGCTTCGGCAATGTCGGCAGCCATGCCGCGCTCCTGCTCGCCCGCGAAGGCTATAAAATCGTCGGCGTGGACGAATTCGATGGCGGCCTCTATAACCCCGGGGGACTGGCTATCCCTGAACTGATCGCCTGGCGCGCAAAAAATGGCGCCTTGCAGGGCTTTCCCGGCGCCGAGGCCCGCCCCAAAGGCGAGTTGCTGACCGCCCCCTGCGACATCCTGCTGCCCGCCGCCACCGAAAATCAGATCACCACCCATAACGCCGAACGCATCCAGGCGCGCATCGTCTGCGAAGGCGCCAATGGCCCCACTACCGCCGCCGCCGACGAGATCCTGCAGCAAAAGCAGATCTTCGTTATCCCCGACATCCTCGCCAACGCCGGCGGCGTGACCGTCTCGTATTTCGAGTGGGTGCAGGATCGCCAGGGCTATTTCTGGAAGGAGGACGACGTCAACTCGCAATTGCGGCACATCATGGAATCGTCCTTCCAGGACGTGGTCGCCTACGCCGAGCGCCATCAGGTCAACAACCGCATCGCCGCCTACATGCTCGCCATCGACCGCGTCGCCTTCGCCATCCAGTTGCGCGGCATCTACGCCTAGGGGAAATTTATGACTGAGTACATGGTGTGAGGCGAGGCGCTGATCATGTTCAGGTTCTCCGAAACCGAAAACAAAGGATTGGGACGGAGGCTCTCGCGTTTTGCTTATTACTGCATCTGGAAGGTCGTGCATCACTTGCATTCGAAGCTTCGCTTACAGATGCAAAACGTGATTAGAAGAAATAAAATTCAAGGCCAATCCATATCCAGGGGTGACTCAAATGTCTGCCGGCAATTTGCAGCCCATTAGAACGTGATTCTTGTTTATGATCATTTTTCGGGATAGTGGTTGTTAGCGAGTGCGCTGTGATTTTTCATCATCACTCTGTGCGGTTCAAAACCACTCGCGCCGAGCATTAATGCATAAAGATTGATTCCCAGTGATCGCGCAACTTTTCCGGGCTGGGATGATCACATCTATTGGCTGGCAGGCGTAAATAGAGCCGCCTTTCCTCCAAGGCGTAATAATCCCGCCCGTTTTCATAATCCCCCCGCAGGCGAGGACTTATTCTGACCTGATTGTTCCGCGGATCTATCCCAATATAGCCGGCATCGAACAAGCGATGTAAATCACTGCGAAGCAAAAGCCCATTGGCGAGAGAATGCTCGCCGCTAGAGGAATATCGCTGAATGTGGGCCGCTTCCAGTACCGGAATCGTTCGCTCACCGGTAATGGCGCAACGGCGCGCATAGGCATCCAACACCATCGCCCGGAAGGACGCCTGCCCCAGCCGGGGTGCGATTAAGCGCGGTTCGCCATAAGAGGGCGATTCCAAGAGGGAACCGACGGCCGGCCCAGGATGGGGAGAAATTTCTGTTGAGCTTTGCAGGGCTCGCTTGACTAGCTGTAACAGTTTTCTACCATTTTCCGTCGCAATATTATAAGTTATTACAGGCCCAAGCGGGAGATCCAGAACGGGAAACCACCGCTCGCGCGGAAAAATAAACACCTCATTCAAGATATTGCAA
>JAKASR010000043.1 GCA_021818955.1 Acidobacteriota bacterium | reverse complement strand
GTTTGGCGGCTTCAAGGCCAGCGGCTTCGGCCGCGAGCTCGGCCGCCAGGCGCTCGACCTCTATACCGAAACCAAATGCGTTTGGGTGAATTTGGAAGGCTGAAAGCGTTAACGGCCGAGTCGGGCAGCAGTTTTCGTCCGAGCTCGCAGGCCGAAGCGCGGAATTTGTTAGGTCCCGCGCCTATGAACGACAATAAACTTTCGGCATCCATGAGTATTCGCCCTGCGTCCGGTTTCGGCCGGACTTTTGCGAAAGCGTCAGCGCCTAAAAGTAAAAGCGGCCGTGCCGCTCTACGCCGGGAGGCCACGCTGGTCGCCTCGATTTCTTTGGGAGGATTCATCATGCCCGCCACCCGCATTGCCACCTTCGACGACTGGATTGATCTTTTTCGCGTTTGGCAAAAAGACATCGGCGTGGACCTGCCCGAAATCCGGCATTTTCAATTCGAGGCTAAATACGGCGCGTTGCACACCCCCGAAATCGAGTTTGGCGCCTACCGCGGGCGTCCGCGCTGGCGCGCGGTGCGGCAGATTCCCGATCAGCGGGCTCAGGATGCCCTGCTGAACCTGATTGTTTACCAGGGCGACACCGAGTTCGGCTCGGTCGAACAGCAGCGCAACCTGTTTGCCGGCGCGCCCAGCGATTACGACCGCAAGGCGCTCTGCCGGGTCATGGCCGAAGAAATGCGCCATGGCTACCAGATGTGCCATCTGCTGATCTCCCATTTTGGCCATGCCGGCCGCATCGAAGCGCAAAAGCTGCTCGAGCGGCGCGCCTTCGAGCAAAAACGGCTGCTGGGCTCCTTCAACGAGCGCGTCGATAATTGGCTGGATTTTTATACCTATACCCAATTCATCGACCGCGACGGCAAGTTCCAGTTGCAGATGCTCAGCCATTCCGGCTTCGCCCCGCTGGCGGAAAGCATGGTGCCGATGCTCAAGGAAGAGGCCTTTCACCTCGGCACCGGCAACGACGGCCTGAAACGCATCGTGCAGCGCGGGCGCATTCCGGCCGCCTATATTCAGAAGTATTTCAATAAATGGATTCCCACCGCCTACGACCTGTTCGGCACCGACAACTCCACCTCCGCCCACTGGGCCTATGTTTGGGGGCTGAAAGGCCGCTATGACGAGCATCGGAACTCCAAAGCGGCCGATCTGGAGCAGTTGAATCAGGCGGCGCGGCTGCTCTATCGCCAGGAAGTCGAGAGCTTGATCGAGTCGCTGAATCGGCTGCGCCAGCCGGAGGAACCGCGATTTTACGCTCCCCATCTGAGCTTTAACCGCTCGATTGGCGAGTTTGCCGGCCAGCCTTACAGCATCACCGGCGAAAAACTTGCCCCCGAAGCCTATGCGCGCCATCGGGCGGAAGTGTTGCCGTCGGAAGCTGACGTTCAGGCGGTCAACCGCCTGCTGGCCGCCGATCATGATTGGATTGAACCTAAGCCGGCCAGCGCCAAATGGGCGGATTAAGTCCATGAGTTTTCGCCATGCGCCCGGCTTCGGCCGGACCTTTGCGAAAGCGTCAGCGCCTGAAAGTAAAAACGGCCGCGCCGCTTCTGATTCGCCGCATAATTGACTCCGGCGGCAACCCAAGCGGGCGCTGCTGGAAAAAGCGGCGGCGCATCTGCATCCAGGTGCGATTTATAAATTAAGCCCATGCGGGAAGAAGCTTACATCGTCGCGTACGCGCGCACGCCGGTCGGGCGGGCCGGACGCGGAATGCTGCGTGCGACCCGGCCGGAAGACTTGGCTGCGCGGGCGATCACGGCGGCCATCGAGCGCGCCGGCATCGGTCGGGAAGCGCTCGCGGAAGAGTTGGAAGACGTGGTTCTGGGCTGCGCCATGCCGGAAGCGGAACAGGGCCTGAATGTCGCCCGCATCGCGTCCTTGCGGGCCGGCTTGCCGCCGCGGGTGGCGGCGGCCACCGTGAACCGGTTGTGCGCATCCGGCTTGGAAGCGCTGGCGATCGCGGCGGAACGGGTGCGGAATGGTTCGCCGCTGGCGATTGGCGGCGGAGTGGAAAGCATGAGCCTGGTGCCCATGCGAGGCCATCGGCTGCTGCCCAATCCCTGGCTGATGGAACATTATCCGGAAACGTATTGGAGCATGGGGCTGACGGCGGAGCGCGTCGCCCGGGAGTGCGATATTACCCGAAGCGCGGCGGATGAATTTGCCCTGGTCAGCCATCAGCGCGCCCTGGCCGCGATGGCGGCGGGCAAATTTAGCGAAGAAATCGTCGTGGTCGAAACCCGCGTCCCCGCGGCGGAGGGAGAAATCCTGGAAAAGGCTCGCCAGCTCTGGCGCGACGTTCGGCTGGAGCGGGATGAAGGTCCGCGGGTGGAGACCACGCTTGCCAAGCTGGCCGCCTTACAGCCGGCTTTTCATGTCCGCGGTCAGGTCACCGCCGGCAATTCCTCGCAGATGAGCGATGGCGCGGCGGCGCTGGTGCTGGCCGGCGAATCGGCGGTGAAGCGCCATGGGCTGAAGCCGCTGGCGCGGCTCTGTGCTTACGCCGTTACCGGCATCGAACCGGAGCGGATGGGCCTGGGGCCGGTGCGGGCGATTCCGCGGGCGCTGGCGCGCGCGGGCCGAAAACTCGACGACATTGCCGTCATCGAGCTGAACGAAGCCTTTGCGGCGCAGGCGCTGGCCGTGATTGCGCGCGCCGGGCTCGATCCGGAACGGGTCAACGTGAACGGCGGCGCGGTCGCTTTGGGCCATCCGCTGGGCTGCTCCGGAGCCCGGCTCACGATTTCGCTCCTGGGCGAGCTGCGCCGCCGGCGTGCGCGTTACGGGCTGGTTACCATGTGCGTCGGTGGCGGCCAGGGCGCGGCCGCCGTCATCGAATCCCTGGCCTAGAGTTTTCACAAAGCGTCCGGCTTCGGCCGGACCTTAAGTAAAAGCGGCCGTGCCGTGCCCCGCGCCGGCGGCCGAGCCGCGCCTACCGCCCGGTCAGGTTTGACAAAAAATTTTGAAAGGTATTGGCTGGGGGTTATGAGTTCGGACGTCCAAGCCATTGATTTCATGTACTATGTTTCCACTCCGGAGTTCATCGAACGATGGAATCGCGCGAAAGAGGGCGAATTACTCTGCCGTATGGAAAAGGCCATCGGGGGCCTGCCCAGCTACGGTTCGATTGAGCGGATGATCGCTCAAATGGATGAAGCCGGCGTGGAAAAGGTGCTGATCGCCCAGTGCAAGATGTGGTCGTACCGCCGTAAATGGATGTACATGGATACGAAGCTCGAAGAAGTTCTTCAATATACCGAAAAATATCCGGGGCGCTTCGACGGTTTGGCCGGCTACGATCCGTTTCACATTCGGGAAAGTCTCGATGAAATCGAAGCGGCCATAATCCAGCACGGTTTCAAGGGTGTTTACGTTCATATTTACGGCTTCGATATCCGGCTCGACGACCGCAAAATGTATCCGCTTTACGCCCTCTGCGAGGGCCTGGATGTGCCCGTTTCCCTCCAGGTGGGGCATGTGCTCGAAGGCATGCCCAGCGAGATGGCCCGGCCGATGTACCTCGATCGCATCGCCTGCGATTTTCCCCGCCTCAAACTCGTGGGCGCTCACACCGGCTGGCCCTGGGTCGAGGAATTGATCTCGGTTAGTTATAAGTGGGAAAACATCTGGTTGGGCATCGATGCCTGGATGCCGAAATACCTTTCGCCCCCCATCCTTCAATTCCTCAACAGCCGTCTCGGCCAGGACCGCTGCCTTTGGGGCAGCAACGGACTGCCCTGGAAGGAAAGCCTGCGCCAGCTTGACGAGCTGCGCCTCAAAGACGGGGTCAAGGAAAGGCTGCTGCGGCAAAATGCGATGCAGCTTTTCAAGCTGCGGGCGGAAACCGCCTCGCAATCGAAAGCGCGCCCGGCGCAATCATGAATTCGCTGCTTGAGGGCAAATCCGCGATCGTGACCGGCGCCGCGCGCGGAATCGGGCGGGCGATCGCCGAAGCCCTGGCCCGGGCAGGCGCCGGCGTCATGCTGGGCGATCTCCGCGCCGCCGACGTCCGTTCGGCCGCCGCCGAAATTCAGCAACCCACCGGAGGCCGCGTCTCCGGAATCGCCGCCGACGTGACCCGCCTGGAAGACATGCATCGCCTCCGCGATGCGGCGCTGGAGGAGTTCGGCAAAATTGACATTCTGGTGAACAACGCCGGCTGGGATCGCCTGATGCCGTTCGTCAAAACCGCTCCCGAGCATTGGGACCGCGTTATCGCCATCAACTTCCGGGGCGTCATTCACGCTTGCCACGCCGTCTTGCCGCATATGGCGGAACGCAAGCAGGGCAGTATCGTCAATATCAGCTCGGATTCCGCCCGCGTCGGCTCCTTGGGAGAAAGCGTCTATGCCGGGGCCAAGGCGGCGGTGGTGGCGTTTTCCAAAACGCTGGCTCGCGAGCATGCGCGCGACCAGATCCGCGTCAACGTAATCTGCCCGGGGTTGGTGGAAACGCCGCTGCTCGAGGAAATTCAGCGGGAAGAATTCGGCCGTAAGATCATGGGCTCGATTCTGAACTTCATCCCGCTCAAACGCTTTGCCCTCCCGCAGGACATTGCGCCGCTGGCCGTCTTTTTGGCCTCCGATGCCGCCGGCTACATCACCGGCCAGGTGATCAGCGTCAATGGCGGCTTGACCATGGTCGGCTGATGGCCTCTGGAGAAATGCTGCGAGGCGTCTGATTGGGTATGGAAATTCATGAGGATCGCCGGGCAGCCGGGAACGAAGCTATGCGAAGCTTATCGCCTCGCTTGTTAGATATTCCGCGCTGTGTTGAACTGATTCAGGATTTAAACTTTGCCGAAGTCGCGCGCTGGAAGGCCGAACATCCCGGCGGCAAAGCCATCGCTTACTTTCCGGTTTACGCGCCCGTGGAAATCATCCATGCCTGCGGCATGCTGCCGGTCGGCTTGAATGGCGCCGGCGACCGGCTCGATATCCAGCATGCCGACGCCCGTTTCGGCTCCTTCATCTGTTCCATTATCAAAACCACCCTCGAAATGGCCATCACCGGCCGCCTCGATTGGATGGATGGAATGTTTTTTTCCACCATCTGCGATTCCGCCCGCAATTTATGCTTCGTCTCCAAGCGCAATTTCCCGGAAAAGTATTGGGATTTCATCCATCTGCCTCAAAATGCCGGCTCGCCGGCCGCGGTGGATTTCCTGGAACAGGAATACCGGCGCATCCTGCTACAACTGGAATCCCTGGCCGGGCGCAAGGCGGATGACGATGCCCTGCGCGGCGCTATCCGCCTCTATAACCATAATCGCGAGCTGCTGCGCGATTTGTATGCCCTGCGCGAGCGGCATCCGGAACGGCTGCGCACTTGGGAGCTTTACAGCCTGCTGCGCGCCGGCTGCTTTCTGCCGGTCGAAACCCACAATGCCGGGCTCGAAGCCGCGCTCGCCGAACTGCGCGCCGGCGCCGCCAAGCCGCGCGATTCCATTCGTATCCTGATCGAAGGCTCCTTCTGCGAGCAGCCGCCGCTTGACCTGATCCGGCTCATCGAAGAAGCCGGCTGCTATATCGTCGATGACGATTTCATCCTCGGCCGCCGCTGGTTTACCCAGGACGTTCCCTCCGAGGGCGATCCCATCCGGGCGCTGGCGGAAAGCTACCTCAACCGCTCCGTCTATTCCTCCGTGCGCCACGACCCCCGCCATCCTCGCCCTCGGGCGCTTGTCGAAAAAGCCCGGAGCCGCCGCGCCGATGCCGTCCTTTTCCTGATCGCCAAATTTTGCGAGCCCGCCTATTTCGATTACGTGCTGTTCAAGCAGGCGGTCGAGGCGGCGGGCATTCCGCACCTGCTGCTCGAGTTCGAGGAAAAAGCCTTCACCTTCGAGCGCTCCCGCACCGAGGTGGAAACTTTCGTGGAGTCCCTGCTGTTTGACTGAGGCGCCATGGCGGATACGGCCAAATCCGAATATCGCGGCGAGATTCACTCCCGGCAAAAAGAATTGATGTCGGCCTGGTACCAGCGCCTGGACGAGGCGGCCCGCACCGGCGCCCCCGCCACCGTCGAGTTGATGATTTCCGGCAACTGCGTCGAGCTGTTGGAAGCCTTTGACGCCGTGCCGTTATATCCCGAAATTAACGCCCTCCAGCTCGCCATCCGCCATCAATCGCTCGAACCCATTCTGCTGGCCGAGGAACTCGGCTATGCCGCCGATAACTGCGCCTACGTCAAGGCCGATATCGGCGCGCTGCTGAAAGGCATCTCGCCGGCCGCCGGCAAGCTGCCTAAACCCTCGCTGGTGCTGTGCAACTTTGTCGGCTGCAACACCTATATCAAATGGTTCGAGCACGCGGCGGTGTTTCAGGGCTCGCCGCTGTATATGCTCGATGTGCCCTTCCTGCGCGCCGATTCGCCCAGCCGCGAAGATGTGACCTACGTCGTTCGCCAATTGCGGGAAGTTGTGAAAATGCTGGAAGCGATCACCGGCCGTAAATTCGATTACGGACGCTTTCGCCACGCGGTCGAGTGCTCGCGCCGGGTGGAAGACGCCTGGTCGCGCATCAAGCTCCTGGCGCAGCGCCGGCCGTCGCCCTTCGATGCCTACTTCGATGCCATCACCCTCATGGGCCCGCTCTATGTCTATCGCGCCAGCCCCGCGGGAGTGGAATTCTTCGATATCGCCTTGCGCGAGCTGGAAGCCAGGGCGGCGCGCGGGGAAGGCGTCTATGACCAGGAAAAATTCCGCGTTGTGCTGGAAGGCCCCCCGCCTTATCCCTACTTCCGCGCCTTCCGCGACATGTTCGCCAAATGGCGTGCCTGCCCCGTGGCGTCCACCTACTCCACCGTCGGCGGATTGTGGGAATTCGGCTTCCGTCACGACGCGGAAGACCCCTTTGAGGCCGTCGCCCTGCACATGCTCGAGCACAACCTCACCAACCGCAACTTCCTCCAGCGCTATGCCCAGCTCCGGCGTTACGTGGAAGACTGGAACGCGCACGGGCTGATCATTCATTTCGTCAAGAGCTGCCGCCTGTTTTCCGCCGGCCAGGGCGACATGCGCGACTATTTCACCCGCGTCCTCGGCGTGCCTACGCTCTACATCGAATCCGATCTGGAAGATCCGCGCTACTTTGCCGAGGCGCAAACCAAAAACCGCATGGACGCCTTCTTCGAAGCCCTGGAGCATGCCGGCGCCCATCGCGGCCTCCCGCTCGCCGTTTCCGGGCCCGCCGGCCCCCATGCCAATCCCAACCTGAAAGTGATTCCATGAATTCATTGCATCTGAAAGCCAAACCGAAGGTTTTGCCTCTGGCAAGCCCGAAGCGATGCTCGGCTTATTGCCTCGCTTTTAATGGGGTTTTATGAGATTTGCCGCCGGCGTGGACGTCGGTTCCACCCAAACCAAGGCCGTCATCGCCGCCGATGATCGTAGCTTGCGCATCGTCGGCCGCGCCCTGGTCGATACCGGCGCGAACGTGCAGAAGGCGGCTGAAAACGGCTTTCTCGCCGCCTGCCGCGAAGCCCGCATCGCCCCCCGCGAAGTCGGCTTCGTGGTCGGCACCGGCTACGGTCGCTACCGCATCGCCTTCGGCAACGCCCAGATGACCGAAATCAGTTGCCACGCCCGCGGCGCGCATTTCACCTTTCCCTCCACCCGCACCGTGATTGACATGGGCGGGCAGGATGCCAAAGCCATCAGCGTCAGCCCCGCCGGCGAGGTGCGCGACTTTGTCATGAACGACAAGTGCGCCGCCGGCACCGGCCGCTTTCTCGCCAATGCCGCCGACGTTCTCGGCATCACCCTCGATGAAATCGGGCCGCTCTCGCTCCAGGGCCGGTTTCCGGTAAAGCTGACCACCGTCTGCACCGTCTTTGTCGAGTCCGATATCCTTTCCTATCTGGCGCAGGGGAAAAAACCGGAAGACATCCTCGGCGGCGTCCACCTGGCCATCGCCCGGCGAACGGTTTCGCTCGCTCGCCGGGTCTCCCTCGCCCCGGAAATTACCCTCACCGGCGGCGTTGCCCGCAATCTGGGCATGGTCCGCGCCCTCGAACAGGTGCTGGGCGCGACGTTGCAGGTCAGCCCCGAGGCGCACTTCACCGGCGCCATCGGCGCCGCCCTGTTTGCGCTCGAAAAGCTGGACCGTAGTTTCGAGTCCAGCGTCTGGAGCGCGGAATCCCGGCTATGAGTTCTTGGACCCTGAGTATTCGCCATGCGTCCGGTTTCGGCCGGATCTTTGCGAAAGCGTCAGCCCCTAAAAGTAAAAGCGGCCGTGCCGCTGCGCTTGCGCTGATGGTGGGTCGCCGGGAGCGGAGAGCTTCTTCATGATCGCTGGCATCGATATCGGTTCGGGTTTCATCAAGACGGTAATCCTCGATGATGCTGCCGGCCGCGACGCCGCGGTCCTGGGCCGCGGACAGGTCCGCACCGGCGTTGACCTGGAAAAAGCCGCGCGCCAGGCGCTGGCGCTGGCATTGGACGAAGCGGCCTTGCCCGCCTCCGCCATCGCCTATGTGGCCACCACCGGCTTTGGCCGCTACAGCCTCGGCTTTCGCGATATCCAGATCACGGAAATCACCAGCGGCGCCCGCGGCGTGCGCTTTCTCTACCCCGGCGCGGATGCCATTCTCGACATCGGCGGCCAATCCACCCGCGCCATCTCGCTCAATCCGGCCGGCAAAGTCGCCCATTTCAAAACCAACGATAAATGCGCCGCCGGTTCCGGCAGCTTCATCGTGCGCGCCGCCAAATACTTGCAAATCCCGCTCGAGCAGGCCGGAGATCTTGCCCTCCAGGCGCTTAAGCCGCAGCCCATCAGCAGCATCTGCGCGGTGCTGGCCGAAAGCGAAATCATCAATCACGTCAGCGCCGGCACCAGCGTCGAAGATATCCTCTGCGGCATTTATGAATCCCTCGCCGACCGCTCCTCTTTGCTGTTGAAGCGCGTCGGCATGCGGCGGGATCTGGTCTTTATTGGCGGCGTGGCCCGGCAGCAGGGCATGGTGCGGGCCCTCGAGCAGCGCCTCGGGGTCCGGGTTGACGTGCCCCCGCACGCCGAATTTGTCTGCGCCCTGGGCGCCGCCCTGCTCGGCCTCCAGCGCCGCCGCGCCGCCGCCGGCGCCAGCATGAGCCTCGGCGGTTCTTGTATAGCAGCAGAGTAAAATTTACTATTTTTCAGCGCAGGCCCTGAATCTTGCGCCTTGCGCTTTGCGCCTTGTGCTTTGCGCCTTGTGCTTTGCGCCTTGCGCTTTGCGCCTTGCGCTTTGCGCTATGTGCCTTGCGCTTTGTGCTTTGCGCCTTGTGCTTTGCGCTTTGTGCTTTGCGCTTTGTGCTTTGCGCCTTGCGCCTTGTGCCTTGCGCTATGTGCCTTGCGCTTTGCGCCTTGAGCTTTGTGCTTTGCGCTTTGTGCTTTGCGCTTTGTGCTTTGCGCCTTGCGCTTTGCGCCTTGCGCTTTGCGCTATGTGCCTTGCGCTTTGAGCTTTGCGCTTTGCGCCTTGCGCTTAAAGTCCGCCCCATTGCGGCCGCCGCTTTTCCAGAAACGCCTGCAACCCTTCCTGCGCGTCCGGCTGGTGTAGGAGTTCCTCGAGATATATCCGCTCGCTTTCCCGCAGCGCCGCTTCGTAATTGTCGCGCGCGCCGGCCCGCAGCGCCCGCCGCGCCAGCGGCAAAATCGCCGGACTTTGCTCCAGCAGGCGCTTTTCAAACGCCTCGACTGCGGCTTCAAAATCCATCATGGAGGCGGTTTGGTTGACCAGCCCCCATGCGCGCGCCTGCGCCGCCGGAATGATCTCGCCGGTCAGAATCATCTCCGCCGCCCGCTTCTCGCCAATGATCCTCGGCAGCAGCGCCGCCGCCACCGGCGGATACGCCCCTACCTTGATCTCCGGCTGGCCGAAACGCGCTTCCTCCGACGCGATTACGAAGTCGCTCGCCATCGCCAACTCCATCCCGCCGCCCAGGCAATGCCCGCGCACCGCCGCCACTACGGGCAGCGGCGAATGCAGCAGGGCGCGAATCAGCGCATGAAATTCCCGCAGCATCGCCGCCGCCCGGTCGGGAAAGTGGTCGCGGATGTCGGCGCCTGCGGAAAAGGCTTGCTCCCCGGCGCCGCGTAGCTCGATCAGGCGGCTGCTGCCGGCGCCGGCGATTTCCTCGAATCGCAGCCGTAATTCGCGTATCGTTTCCCGGTCGAGTATGTTATGCGGCGGGCGGTTGATCGCCAGCCGCGCCACCGCGCCTCGCTGCTCCACCCTCACCCTGGCCGCGCTTGGAGATGGTTGGCCGGCATTTTCCATCGTTCCCACCCCTTTATAAAGTTTTCGCCTGCCGCGGACTCATTATTATCGGCTTTCAAGCTGCGGCAGTCGAATCCACGGCGAGCGGTAATCGGTTCGCCGGGATGGCTTGGATAGGGGTGGATTTCATTATGTGTGCATTATGTGTGCATTCCTTTTCATCTCCCCCGGAGCGTTATCGGCCGAGTCGGGTAGCAGTTTCGTCATTGGCAATTTCGAAGAAATTGCCTGCAGCATGCTCAATTTCGAAGAAATTGCCTGCAGCATGCTCAATTTCGAAGAAATTGCCTGCAGCCTGCTCAATTTCGAAGAAATTGCCTGCAGCATGCTCAATTTCGAAGAAATTGCCTGAAGTCATGCCCGCCGGAGGTTTGCGAAAGCGTCAGCGCCTAAAAGTAAAAGCGGCCGAGCCGCTTAATTGCTGCAATTGGCGTTCCCCTGCGCGCGGCATTCAGGTAAAAATTCAATAGGCTTGATTCTGGTCAGTGTCCCCGCATGGGTTCAGTAACCAAGTAATGTACGGAAGCATCCTGTCCCTAATTGATCAAAAAGGAGGGTTTTTGTGGCGCAAGAAAAAAAGCTTGACGCTGTGGTCAATATTTATGGTCAGGTCGTGGCTTGGAAATGCGCGGCCTGCAATTGGACCAAGCTTCCCGAAAATCCACCGCTTATCAGCAAAGCTACGGAAGAAGAGTTTGAGAGGCATGCTTGCGAGGAACATCCCCGCAAATACACGGCATACGCAAAGCGCTTGGCGGCTGCTCTTTTATACTGTGTGCCTTTGAGTCCCGACAAAGGTCGCGACTGGAAGCGTTAACGGCCGGGTCGGACAGCAGTTCTCTTTGCAATTTCGAAGAAATTGCTTTTAGCATGCTCAATTTCGAAGAATGGTTTGAATATTGGGTGATGGGCTGGCGCCCGGAATTGAATAGTGGCATACTGTATGGGTGCCTACGCGCTCAAGCAAGCCGGACGCCTTCCAGAACGCCCTTCGAGTGGTGAAGGCGGCTATAGGTGATCCACTTGAGGAGATGGCTAAGAAACCTTTAAGGTTTCCGAAGCGTGAAAAGAACCCAGCAGCGGTTGCGCTGGGCAGGCTGGGTGGGAAGAAAGGCGGCTATGCGCGGGCGGCGGCGCTGACGCCGGAAGCAAAAAAGGTAATAGCCCAACGGGCTGCGCAGGCCCGTTGGGCTAAGGTTAAAGTGGTTGAGAATGGGTGACGGGTTTGCGTTCCCGGTACCCCGGATTGGCTAATGTTTGTTTATTGGTACTTCGATCACTAGGGTCTCATCGCCGACGCCAATCGTGATTGTGACCTTCGTGACCGTGATTCGAATTGAAATTAGTTTCACATAATACCTCCTTTCAGGCGTCCGTTCTCCGTTCTGCAAGCGGACGCCCTTCATTTTGCAGAATCCTTTTGCACCGTGACGGTGATCATGTCGGCGTCCCCGCCTGTGTAAACGCTGTCGAAAATGGTGCTGGCCATCAATAGCCACTTGCGGCGTAGATCATTGGGCCAGTCCGATTTCGGCGGTGGCAGTTTCTCTATCAAGCCAAGTAGTAGCGTGTCCTGGACCGTACCACCACCGTCACCATCTTCGCCTCGAATAACTTTTTTCTTTGATTCCTCTCTGCCACTGTCGCCGCTGCTGGTGCTTATAGTTTCGTTTGTTTCGTGCGACCCAGCACGGTCCTTGACCGATGGGAGAACGAGGCGCTTTGGATCGGCATCAAGAAACCCGGCTTGCTTCGCCGAGCGGAAGAATGTCTGCCGTGCATTAGCTGCTTGTTTCTGGGCAACGCCAAAACCGATAAAGGCGTTCTCCAGTGCCGTGAGTGGAGGAAGAGATGCTCCCTTGTATTCCTGATATACGCGCTTATAAAGCGGTACGGTAAGAAATGCGTCCACCCTGGCGGCAGTCTCGGTCTTGTCGTCGCAAGCACGGAGTCCGACTTCGGTGAGGAATACGATGTCGGTCGTATAAGTGATGAGGCCGAAGATCCTGCTCGTATTCAGCTTCACACGGAATTTGCTGCTATTCATCTCAATCCCGAGCTGGGCTGCGAGCTGTTCCTGTTGGCAGTTTTTGCCGCCGACGGCGTGGACGCCCTTCGCCACCACGATTGCGTCATTCAAATCGAGGTAGGGAAAACTAATAGTTGAACGTTCACGGCGAGAATCGTCGACTGGAGCGTTTTCGGTTTGTGTCTCAATCGCGTTTTTGTTTGTGGCCATAATGACTATTAGATTACCACAATAGCCACACGGTGCAATTTATTTTTGTGGCAATAGTGGCTTCCAACTTTTAAGCATGACCGTTCAAGCATAAATTGAAGTCATTGTGAACTTTTTGGATATGAAAAAATGCAAGCGGGAGGTGATGACCTTGGTGGAAGGCGTCAGCAATAATGTTGTCCGGCTTCGGCCGGACCGTTGCGAAAGCGCCTAGCGCCTAAAAGTAAAAGCGGCCGAGCCGCTCTAATGCTGCTTGAGCCTGAACCTGGGTGAAATAACGCAAATCATCCCCGTTATTCCAAAGAATAAAATTTGGAATAACGGGCGCAAGTATTTGGATTTAAAGCTTATTCCCGTTATTCCAGGCCTGGAATAACGGGCCT
>JAKASR010000021.1 GCA_021818955.1 Acidobacteriota bacterium | reverse complement strand
TAGCCGCGGCTTAACCGGACGGTGGAAATGATGCAGCCCTGGCGGGCCGCACATTCCCACCGCCACGACGACGATTCATTGACCAGCAACAGGCGAAATGAAAGTGCGAAAAATACTGGACACTACCCATCAGCTTTAATAGTGATATTTTTCTTAATACACAAGAACTTGCGCATAAATATCAGATTGGAAAAATCAAAAAGATAGGGGCTATTTATCGTGCTTCGATTTATGTCGTACGATCTGGTAAGCGTGACCTCAAGCCGGCTGTGATCGCGGAATTTACGCGAAAAGGCAATCATTATATTTTTGTGAATTTTTATTATCCCTTTTCCGGTCCTAATTCTAAAACAGAAGATTTATTAGGCATCTATCAAACTATCCCACGCTGCGAAAATCCGCGGCAGTCCGATGAACCCTGAATTTATCCATCCTTGCGGGATTAAGATGAAAGTTCGATGCGCTTGCGGCAGCGTCAATTCGTGCTTCTCCTGATCATGCTGGCCGGGCTGGTGACGTCTTTCTCTGCGCCCGGCATTTACACTAAAGAGCGCGCGTGGCGAGCCACGCCCCTGGCGCCGCGCCTCCGGCAACCTTCGCTGGCCCCGCCTTCCACCCCGCCGCCTGCGGCACACCCGGCTGTCACGCCGATCTGGTCGGCGCAGATTGGCTGGATGCGGGTGCCTGGACAGGGTTGGCATTACGCCGATTTTGTCCACCTTGCGGGCGCGGGCATCAATCAGGTGGAAATTAACCTGGATTGGGGCGCGATCGAGCCGAGCCGTGGGCATTTCGACTTTCGCCGGCTGGATCGCTATCTCGCCGATGCCGCCGCCGCGCGGCTGCGTCTGGTGCTGATTTTCTGGGAGAGCGTCTGGGATGGACCCGGAATGAATCCCCCCGCCTGGCTGCCGCAGCGCGACCGCACCAGCGACGGTCTCGCCACCGCGTATCCGCCCTGGTGGGATGCGGATGCCATGCGCGCCTACTTCCACTACATCGCCACCACCCTCGACCATGTGAACGCCTCACCCGGCTTTGGCGGGCTGTTTGTCTCCTATGGCTGGCTGGACGCCGAATGGGGCCCTGCCCCCAAAGGCAGCCAGGGAGTGGCCGGGTATGATCCGGCCGATATCGCCGAATTTCATCGCTGGCTGCCGCGCCAATATGCCAGCCTGGAAGCTTTCAACCGGCATTGGCATACGTCGTTCACGGCTTGGGATCAGGTGCCCGCCCCCCTACCCGGCTCGGCCATGTTCCCGCTCTATCAGAGCTTCAGGTTATATAGCGTGGCGACGGTATACGATGCGCTCTCGCGTCTGGCCCGCGGGCATTCGCGCGCTCCGCTGTATTACTACTGGGGTGGCGGGTTGGGCGGCGCCGGCGGCATCTCCGTACTGGGCAATGATCCGGATATGTTTTTTCGCCTGGCGCGCCGCTATCGCGCCACCATTGTGCTCGATGACGCCGATCATGCTGGACTGGCGCTGCTGTTCGGCGACATGGCGGAAGCCTATGACGTGCCCTTAATGGAGGAATGGACGCCGCGCAATCAGGGACTGCTCGCCGAAGCCGCGGCCTGGCTGGCGCATTATGGACTGGGCCTGCCCCGCATTCAGGGCGAGGATTTTTTCCTCTACCAGGCGCAGCGCCCCGGACGCGAATTCGTTCGCGCCTGGCCATTATTTACCGCCGCCCATGCCGCTCTGGCCGCGCTGCATGGCCGCGCCCCGCGCTTGAATATCGCGCTGCTGGTGCCCACCAGCGAACTGGGGCGCTCGCAACAACTTGCGCCCGCGCCCGGCCTGGCGGCGGCGCTGGGCATGTTTTGGCGTACCCATTTGGTGTTGCCCGCGGTGATTACCGATAGCGAGCTTCAGCACGGCATTGTAAACGCCAGCAATTATTCGCAAATTTTCAAAATCAATTCCGCGGGCAGCCCCAATGACGTGCTCAACCAGGCCTTGCCCTTGCTCGACCCGTATGCGGCGCTCAATCCGGTAAGCGCCGATTTGACGATTGTTCCCGTGGTGAGCGGTGACGCCATCTGGGTGTTAATCGCCAATCGCGGTGCGACAGCCTACTCGGGCCAGCTTAGCCTGGCGTTACCGACACTGGTGCTATCCGCCCGGTCCTACGCGGCTGAACTCAGTTTTCCGGCGCCACCGCCCGAAAGCTTTCAACTGCAACCCTCCTCCAGCGGCAGCGTCGCCTGGAAGATCGCGCTGCCTTCCGGCGGATTGCAAATCTGGCATTTAACGCCGCCTTGAGCCATGGCCCCATCCTCAAGCCCGGCTCGACGCGTCGCCCCGCTTTTGAAGCGAGTGGTATGCTGAGGCGATGAGCGCGAACCGCAATCCCGAGCCGGCCGCATCCCCGGCGCCCAATTTCGACCAGTGCCTGGCGCGGCTGCAGCAGATTGCGGGCGAACTCGAACGCGCCGATCTGCCGCTCGAACAAGCCATTCAACTGTTTGAAGAAGGCATGAAGCTATCCGAACAGTGCCGGCGGCAGTTGGACGAAGCGGAAGGCAAAATCGAGATATTGGTGCAGCGGGGAGGGCAGCTCAAGCCCGAACCGCTCGATCTGTCGGGCTTGGATCCGGAAGGTAAATAAAATTTTAGCCGGGACGGCGCAGCTCTTCTTTGCCAAAATAGAGCCGGTTTTTACCTTCGCTTTTCGCCCGATAGAGCGCCAGGTCGGCGGCGCGAATCATCCCTTCGGGGGTGGCATCGTGCTGCGGACAGAGGGCGACGCCAATGCTGCATTGCAGGCTGAGCAGTTTTTCGGCCTCGGGAAGCTGGAACCGGACTTGGCGCACGGAATCGCGAATGCGGGTAGCGACAAAGCGCGCTCCATCGGCATCGGTGTCGGGCAGGATAATGGCGAATTCATCGCCGCCGAATCGGGAAGCGGTATCCACCTCGCGCATATCACGATTCAGCAGCCGGGCAAACTGGCGCAGCACTTCGTCGCCGGCATGATGGCCGAAATGGTCGTTGATCTGCTTGAAATCGTCCAGATCGAGCAGCAATAGGGCGCAGGAGGAGCGGCGGCGCAAAGCCCGCCGGACTTCCTGCTCCAAGGCCTGCTCGAAATACCGGCGGGTTTTCAGCCCGGTCAGGTAATCGTTGAACGCGAAGCGCAGCAGGTGCTGCATCGCCTGGGCGTGGGCCATCTGTGTTTCCACCAGCAGGCTCAACAACCACAGCAGTTGCGCATCGGCGGGAAGGAAGGGCTTGCCGGAATGACGGAACAACTGCAGGGAACCGGCCGGACCGTGCCCGGAAAATAAAGGCGTCGACAACGCCTGGCAGACGCCCTGGCGCTGGAGAAATGCATCCAGCCGCGGATCCAGGCCCAGTGTCGCCAGCAGCGGCTTGCCGCTGGCCAAGGTCCAGCGATTGAGCAGATTGTCTTCAATCGCCGGCGGCTGTCCGGCCCAGTGGCGCGGCACCTGAAAGCCGGGTCGCCGCGGGTCCTGCTCCGCGCCCAGGATCAGCAGTTGTTGCTCGCTGCTCACCATCTTTTCGGAGATATCGAGCACCAGTTCCGCCATGGCGGCTTCGCTCATCTCCATGCCGCCCAGTAATGCCATGCGTAGCAAGGCCGAGATGGCTGGTAAGCGGTTTTCCAGCAACTCGGGATTCAGTTCCGAGCTGACTTCCGTCACCAATGCGGCGGGTACGTGTTCCGATTCCGCTTCCATCATGGCGATCAGAGTTGCCTGCTCAGACAACAAGGGCAGATGCGATACCGGCGAGTAGCTCATTTAGATGCGATGTTTGCTGCCTTTCCGTAATGCCTTGCGGCCCGTTTTTGCAACTGCTCCGGTCTTTTGGATGATGGAGCGCCGGCATCGGCACTCCCGTTCCTCAGATTTCCTGATGCGTCATGATCGTATTTGGGAGAGGAAATTGTTATCCACAAAACCTCCCATTTCAGTGCAGAAGTTCCCCCCTTCTTTCGGCGGAAATCCCGGATTGAGGGTTCCAATATGAGTAAAAATGTGCGCTTGCATGCACACGCGCCTCAGGCGTTTACCCGAGCTCCTCGCTGGCCTCGGGGATTTTCTGTTGCCGTTCGCGCTTGCCTGGAGCAAGTTTGTGACCAGCGTAAATTCCGTAACTGGCAGGAACCCAATCGGTTATCGCCCAAGGCAAGTTCCTGATTGCACTTTCCTGCGGGTTTTTCTATGGTGAATATGCTCGGGTGGATTTTCCCGTTTCGGTGGCGATATTTATCTTTCAGCGGCCCGCTAGAGCCTTGCCGCGGCCAAGCCTGCGCTTCGGTATCGGTGTTTTTTTACTGTCGCTGGTCATTTTTGCCGGCAGTGTCAGGGCCGCGGCCAAACCGGGAGCGTCCGAGACTTCCGGCGGCTGCGCACGAGCCCGGCAGCAATGGCATCAACTGCAACTTGTCCCCGCCTCCATGCGAGGTCCGCTTCTGGCAAAGCTGCGCCACTATTCCGGCTGCGGGCGGGTACAGGAACGGGCCATTTTCCTCAGCGCCGAACGGGAAGCGGTGCGCGGCGCCGCCGGCAATCATGCCGCTTATCTGCGCGCGGTACGCGGTTTTTATAGCCTGCTGCAAATCTTTCCCTACGGCCGCTTTCGCCGCGAAGCCGATTGGGATCTGGCTCAAATCGAGTTGCGCGAGCTGAATTTGCCGCGGCCGGCGCGAGCGCATTTGCGCGATTTTTTAGCCCGTTATCCCGCCGATTCACGGGCTTCGCTTGCCCGCCTTGAATTGCGGGGGGAAGTTCCCCGCGCTCCATTTTTGCTGAACATCGGCGATCTGCATCTGCGGGCGGCGCCGCTGCTCGGCGCCGCCGCCGTCCCCGCCTCCGATGCCGCGCCCGATTATCGGCAGTCGTTATCCAGCCGCCAGGCCGCGCGCCAGGCACTCGACCGCGAGCGTTTGGCTTACAGCACGGCCTCGACTGTTCCGGCATCGTTGCCGGCGCCTCCGGCGCCCGGCGCGGCCACCGCGACTTTTCAAAACCTGCATATCTGGTCCGGCCAGGGCTTGACCCGCATCATTTTGCATTTGACCAATCGGGTGTCCATTTCCAGCGGCTATGTTAAGGAAAACCGGCACCTTTATTTTGACCTTTCGCCCTGCGTTACGGCTTGGACCTATGGCGAGCATCACTATAACGTAAATGACGAGCGCCTGCGCGGGATTCAAGCCGCCGATAACCGGAACGGCGTAGTGCGTGTAGTGCTTGATGAGAGCGCCGATGCCGGCGCGGCCAGTGTGCGGTATTTTCCCAACCCTTCCCGCTTCGTCATCACCATCCGTGACCGGGGCGTACTGCCGCAGCCGCAAATAGCCGCGCTCGCCAGGCCGAATGCTCCCGCTCAACCAGCCTCCGTTCGCCCCCCGGCCACTACGCCGGCGCCGCCTCGGACCTTTCCACAACGGCTCGTTCGCGAGGCTTTGACACAATCCACCCCGGCCGGCGCAGTCACCCGGCGCGTGGCCAAGCCCTTGCCGGGTGGACGGCGCTCGCTGACGCGCGCGCTTGATTTGAGCGTGCGCCGGGTCGTCATAGACGCCGGCCACGGCGGACACGATACCGGCACCATCGGCCCCGACGGCTTATACGAGAAAAATATAGTGCTAAGCATCGCGCTGCGGCTAGGCCGCTTGTTGCGCCGGAATCTGGGCGTACAGGTGATCTACACCCGCGACCGCGACGTGTTCATACCGCTCCAGGAACGCACCGCGATCGCCAATCGCACGCATGCCGACCTGTTCGTTTCCATCCACGCCAACGCCTCGCGCGATCGCAGCGCCTCCGGCATCGAGACGTATTACCTCAACTTTACCCGCGATCCGCGCGCGCTGGCCGTGGCGGCGCGCGAGAATGCCGGCAGCGGATACGATATTCACAATCTGGATGGCTTGATTCAGAAAATCGCCGCCGACGATAAGCAGATGGAGTCGCGCGATCTGGCGCGCGACCTGGAAAACAGCCTCACGCGCCGCCTCGATCAGCGTTACCGGGGGGTGAAATCCGCGCCCTTCATCGTGCTCATCGGGGCGCGCATGCCTTCCGTCCTGGCCGAAGTTTCTTTTCTCAGCAACCCGGTGTACGCCCGCCGCCTCTCGCACCCCGCCTATCGCGAGCGGATTGCCTATGCGCTTTATCGCGGCATCCGGCATTACCTCGACTCGCTCGGCCAGGCTCCCCGGGCCGCGGCGCCAGTGCTGGCGCGCAGCCGCCATCCCGGCGAGCGCGTAGCCGCCCGCACTCACCGCGCCGAACATTAAATGGAAAAGCGAGGCGATCAGCGTCGTAAAGCTTCGTTCTCGGCTGCTCGGCGATCCTCATGCATTTCCCTGAGTTTTCGCCAAGCGCCCGGCTTCGGCCGGACTCTTGCGAAAGCATCAGCGCCTGAAAGTAAAAGCGGCCGAGCCGCCGGCTAATAGCGCAGTAGTTCGCTCAAGGCGTGGTATAAATCGTCCGCCTGCGGCAGAATTTCGTCTTCCAGCTTTGGCTGATAGGCGCAGAACAAATCCCGGGCCGCGACCCGGCGCACCGGGGCATCGAGCGAATCGAACAATTCTTCGCTAATCCGCGCCGCCAGTTCCGCGCCGTATCCCCAGCTCCGCATGTCTTCATAGGCGACGATGACTTTGCCGGTTTTTCCGACCGAGGCGGCAATCGCTTCCCAGTCATAAGGCAGCAGCGTGCGCAGATCGAGAATCTCGATGGAGGCGTTTTGTTCGCGCGCCAGCCGCTGCGCCGCCTGCAGGGCGCGCTGCACCACCGCGCCATAAGTGATTACGGTCAGGTCGTGGCCGGCCTGCACCAGGCGCGCCCGGCCGAAGGGAATGCAGAAATCCGGGCCGGGATAAGGGTGCCGGTTAAAGGGTTCGCGGTAGAGCCGCTTATGTTCGAGAAACATTACCGGGTCGTCACCGCGCAGGGCGGTGCGCAGCAAGCCATTGGCGTCGAGGGCGTTGGAAGGCATGGCGATGCGCAGCCCGGGAATGTGGGTGAAGAGCACTTCGCCGCACTGGCTGTGATAAATCGCGCCGCCGGTGAGATAGCCTCCGATCGGCACGCGCAGCACCAGCGGCGCCGCCCAACCGCCGGCCGAGCGCCAGCGCAGCAGCGCCAGCTCGTTGCGGATCTGCATCATCGCCGGCCAGATATAGTCGAAAAACTGGATTTCCGCCGCCGGCTTCAGCCCGCGCGTGGCCAGGCCGATAGCCCGGCCCACGATGGCGGCTTCGGCCAAAGGCGTGTTGAAGACGCGCTCGCCGCCAAACTCGCGCTGCAAGCCGGCCGTGACCTTGAAGACGCCGCCTTTGCCCTTCACCTTGTCGAGGTTATCCTCGCGGCTGCAGTCGGCCACATCCTCGCCCATCACCAGAATGCGCGGATCACGGCGCATCTCGTCCCGCAGGCAGGCGTTGATCAGCTCCACCATGGTGCGCGGCGGGCCTTCGTTTTGCGCCGCCGTGTCGAAGCGCTCGCTGGTGATGTCGATCGCCGGCGAATACAGCTGGCTATCGGCATCGGCCGCCGGCGCCGCCGCCAGGGCGGCGTCGGTGGCGGCCAGAATTTCCTCTTGCACGGCCGCCGCCAGCGTCTTCAGTTCCGCCGCGCCGGCCAGCCGCTTTTCCAGCAGCCAATGCCGCAGCCGGCGCAGGGGATCGCGTTCGGCTTCGGCTTCGCGTTCCGATTCCAGGCGGTACATGCGCTCGTCGTCGGAAAGCGAGTGCGAATAGGGCCGGGTCACGTGGGCGTGGACCAGCGCCGGGCCGTTTCCGCCGCGGCACCAGGTGATGGCCTCGTCGAGGGCGGCGAGCGAGGCGAAAAGATCGCAGCCATCGCACTCGCGCCGCAGCAGGGCGGGGAAGCCGGCCAGCAGCGCCGAAATACTGCCACCCGCCATCTGCACTTCCACCGGCACGGAGATGGCATAGCCATTGTCTTCAATCAGGAACAGCACCGGCAGCTTTTCCCGGCTGGCGGTGTTCACCGCCTCCCAAAATTCGCCTTCGCTGGTCGCGCCTTCGCCGCCGCTAACCAGGGTGATTTCTTCCGCGTCCCACTCCACCGCTTGCGGGCCGGGATGCCGGGTCAGCCAGGCCTCCAGCTCGGGCCGCCGCCGCAGTTGCCGGCCGGCTTCGGCGCAGCCGATCGCCTGTAAAAATTGCGTGCCGGTGGGACTGGAGCCGCTGACGATATGGCGCCGCGGATCGCTCCAGTGCGAAGGCATCTGACGCCCGCCGGAAGCCGGGTCGGAGCCCGCGCCCACGCTCTGCAACAACATATCCGCCGGCGCGACCCCCAGCCCCAGGCACAACGCCCGGTCGCGATAATACAGATAAAACCAGTCTTTTCCCGCCCGCAGCCGTTCCGCCGCCGCTAATTGCACCGCTTCATGGCCGGCGCCGCTGATCTGAAAAAAAATCTTCTGCTGCCGCTTGAGCAGAATTTCACGATCGTCCAGATGACGGGAAAGCAGCATCAGGCGATAGAGCTCCAGCAGGCGTTCGCGGCTGATGCCGCCGGGCAGGGGGGCAGCCTCGGGGTGCAGTTCGGATTTGGCGCTCATGGCTAAAGATTGAACAACTCACGCAGCCGCCGGCTCTGATTGCGGCTGACCGGTATTTCCGCCTGTTGGCGGTCGTTCATGCGCAATTGAAAGCTACTGTTGAACCAGGGCACCACTTCCCGAATTTGATTCAGGTTGACCAGATACGAGCGGTGTGCGCGCCAGAAGATCTTTTCATCCAGCACCGCCTGCAACTCTTCCAATGTGCGGTAATTGCATTGTCCTTCCAGATGCCGGCCGAAGACGGTGATCACTCCATCTTCGATGCGGGCATAGACAATTTCATCCGGGTCGAGCAGGAAGTGGCGCCCGCCGGACTTCAATAAGACCCGTGCCGGCGGTGTTTGCTGCCGCTCTTCCAGCAGGCGCAGCACCCGGTCCAGCTTCTGTTCCGGCTCGCTGCTGTGCTCGCGCCGGATCTTATCCATGGTTTGCGCCAGCCGCGCCTTATCGAACGGCTTGAGCAGGTAATCGACCGCGTTGACCTCAAATGCCTTGACCGCGTATTGGTCATAAGCGGTCGCGAAGATCAGGTGCGGCAGCGGCGTATGCTTTTCGCGCAGCTTGCGGATCACGCCAAAGCCATCCAGGCCGGGCATTTGCACATCGAGAAAGAGCAGGTCGGGGCGGTGCTGGCGCACCAACTGCACGGCTTCCAGGCCGTTGCGTCCCTGGGCCACGATTTCCACCCCGGGAAAGGCATTCAGCAGGTAGGCCAACTCATCGCGGGCGAGTTGCTCGTCATCCACGATCACGGCCTTAAAGTTGCCGGCTTCCATTGCCACCGGTTCGGTTTCGGGAGCGGGTTTGACAGGATTTTTCGCACTCCCTTGCATGGCCCAAGTATGCCGTGCTCGTTTCCCCCGGGTCAATCGTCATGAAAGTTAACGGCCGGCCGGTTGGCAAATTCCCGCAGAGTCTTCGCGGCAGAGCGGCATGCGAATATGGAAACTATGGCCTTCACTTCACCCCCGCCTGTTTTGCCCGCCACTCCACTGCCTTCCGGCGAGGCGGCATTGATTGTGGACGTGCAGCGGGACTTCTGTTCGGGAGGCGCCTTGGCCGTGCCTGAAGGCGATGCCGTGGTTCCGGTCTGGAACGCCTTTCTCGAACGCTCTCGTCCGCAGCACGTTTACGCCACGCGCGATTGGCACCCCGCCCAGAGCCGCCATTTTCTGCCCATTGGCGCCTGGCCGGCGCACTGCGTCGCCGGCACTTCCGGAGCGGAGTTTCACCCCCGCCTGCGCCTGCCGCCTTCCACCGTGATTTTTTCCAAAGGAACGGGCGTGGAAGAAGAGGGCTATGACGGGTTTGAGGGGCGCGACGAACAAGGCGCACAGGTAGCGGAGCGCCTGCGCCAGGATGGCGTTCGCCGGCTCTGGATCGGCGGGCTGGCCACCGATTATTGCGTGCGCGCGACCGCCGCGAGCGCGCTCAAGCTCGGGTTCGAAGTCGTCTTGCTGCTGCCCGCCATGCGCGGAATTGATGCGGAAGGCAGCCGCCAGGCGCTGGAAGATTTGCAACGTGGCGGCGCAATATTGGGGCATTGGTCATAAGTCCATCAGCAGGGAGGCGCCCGATGCAGGCTTTAGGACTTAAATGGATGATGGCGATGCTGGCGAGCGGCATGCTGCTGCAAATGATGATCAACAGTAAAAAAATAGAAGGCCGGATCTGGCTGGCGCCGGGCATGACCCATGCCAGCCTGGCCAGGGTCACGCTGACGACTTCGGTCGGGCAGTTTGTCGGCAGGACGGAAACCAGCACCGACGGCCGCTTCGCTTTCTATGATCTGCCGGCCGGCAGTTTTTTCACGGTGACGGCCAGTTTAGCGGGCTATCGCACGGCGCAAACCGTGGTGCAAATCGCCAATAATTTTTTTACCGAGACCACGCTCATCCTGCATCCCCGGACCCGTTCCAATTCGATTCCTGCTTATTCATCGGAACGCTTTTCGCTGTCAGCCCAGGCTAAAGCCGACTATCTGCGCGCAGTGAAACTGCTGCAAAAAAACGATTTCCAGCCCGCGATTTCGGCGCTTAAATCCGTGGTGGCGGCGGCGCCGGGTTTCGCCGCCGGTTACGAGTTGATGGGCGAGACCTACGAGCGCCTGCACAAGATGCGGCAGGCGCGCCGGGCCTGGCGCAAGTCAATACAACTCGACCCCGCCCAGGTCTCCGCCGCCGTGAACCTGGCCCGCTACGATAACAATCACCGCCATTGGCAACGCGCCGTACGCCGGCTGCAGGCCGCAACCGCTACCGCGGGCAGGGCGGCCAAGACGAAGGCGGCCGCGAAGACAGCCGTAAATGCACGCCCATGGCAGTGGTATTGGGAACTGGGACGGGCCGAATACGGCAGCCAGCATTGGCGGCGGGCCCAAACCGCGCTCGCACACGCCGAAGCCGCCGGCGCGACATCGGCCAACTTGCATATCCTGCTGGCCAATCTGGCCGTTCGGGGCCACAATTATCCCGCCGCCCGGCATGAATTCGAGCTCTACCTCAAGGCCGATGCCCACGGCAAACAGGCCAAGCGCGCCCGCGCCATCGTAAAAGACATGATTGCGCACGGGGTTGCCGAGCCCAATTCAATGCAATAAGCATTGCCGGCGGCCAAATCGAATAATCTCCGCCGGCAAAATTGAAAAATGATGTCATCTTGTGCGAAAGCGACAGCGCCTAAAAGTAAAAGCGGCCTAGCCGCCCGTAATGGCGGCAGAGGCCAGCGAAATGAATTCGATCCACTCGCGCTTGATCCAAGAACAGAAAAAAATTACCGCATAGACGCCGCCGGTACTCGGCTAAATCCAATCCCTACAAAGGTATCCGATTCGGTAAATAAATTGCCCGGTTCATAAAAAGAGCAGTTGCCAGAGAATACAGCCGGCGTCGTGGATGCGAGCCTGCGCCCTGCTCCATGCCGCCAGCCGGCTGAGAGCGTTCATGGACGCCCTGATTCCCTTGGCTTCATAGGAGGTTACTCATGATTACAATGCAAAAAAAGGCGCAGCGCGAACTCGAGCCCAAAGTGAACGCTAAAGGACAGATCGTCGCGTGGAAGTGCTCCGCGTGCAATTGGTCCAAACTGGCCGAAAATCCCTGCCATTCCACGGAACGGACAAAAGCCATGTTCGAGCAGCACCGATGCGAAGAACATCGCCGCCATCATGCCATGAACGCGCTGCAATATCTCGCCACTTTTCTGACTCTAGCGGGTAGCTTCCTGATGGCGCATACCTTGAGGGTGATCACTGGCGATCAAGACAGGAAAGCGCCGTCTCCGTTAAGGGCGAACCACGATTCACCATGCGATCGGATAGCGGCCTGAGGCCAAAACCGCGGAGGCGACTTGCGCATCAAGGGTGAAGCCATCCAGGGGATCGCGCGCCAGCAGGCGGCGGCGGGCGGAGTTAAGCACGCGCCAATTATCGCCTTCCGCGATCGCCGCCGCCAGGCGCTTGGCTGTGGATTCAAAGCGGGCGGCGGCGCGCTCAAGCGCGGCTTGCCCCAGCAGGGCATGGGTTTCCGCTTGTGGCAGAGCCGAAGCTTGCGCCGCGCGCAGCCCGGCCGACTGCGCCAGGTAAAGTTCCAGCATAAGATCCGAAAGCGCGGCCAATACCGGTTGTTGCTCAGCCAGCGCTTGCCGGTATTTCTGCCACGCGCCGCCGGCCAGCAACAGCCAGAGCGAGCGCGCCCCTTCGAGCCAGGCGCGGGCGGGGGGAAAATCTGACCCGCTCATGCCGGCGGCCGCCTGGGCGTCCATGCCGGCGCCGGGGCGGCGCGACAGCAACTGCTGCTGCGCCGCCTGCGCGGCGGCCAGCAGCGCCAATTCGCCTTTTTGCGCCCGCCGCAGCATGAGCCCGGAAATCAACAGGCGATTGATCTCATTGGTGCCTTCGAAGATGCGATTCACGCGGGCATCGCGAAAGGCGCGCTCGGCGGCATAACCTTTGACGTAGCCGTACCCGCCGTGCAATTGCACATTGGCGTCCACCGCGCGGTCGAGCATTTCACTCCCCGCCACTTTCAGCAGGGAGCACTCGGCAGCATAGGCTTCGAGGGCGGGGAGCACGGCGCGGTTGGCCTCCCCGGCGAGCGCGCCGCCGGCAGGGCCGCCTTCGCCGGTCGCCAAACGCGCTTCAATCAGCCCGACGGTGCGATACACCGCCGCTTCGCAGGCGTAAAGGTCGGCCGCCATGGCCGCCAGCATTTGTTGCACCAGGCCGAATTCGGCGATGGCATGCCCAAATGCCCGGCGTTGCACGGCGTAGCCGGCGGCGTCGGCGAGGGTGGTGCGGGCGCCGCCCAAGCAGGCGGCGGCCAGTTTCAACCGTCCGATATTTAAGATATTAAAAGCCACCACGTGCCCGCGCCCGATCTCGCCCAGCACGTTCGCCTCCGGCACCCGCGCCTGATTGAGCAGCAGCGGCCGCGTGGAGGATCCCTTGAGGCCCATTTTCTCTTCTTCCGCGCCCAAAGTGACTCCGGGAAAATCGCGCTCCACCAGAAAGGCGGTAAAGCGTTCGCCTTCCAGCTTGGCGAACACTGTGAACAGGCCGGCCAGGGCGGCGTTCGTGGTCCACATTTTTTCGCCGTTGAGCAAGTAGGCGTGGCCGGCGCGCTCCGCCCGCGCGCGTGCGGCCAGCGCGTCCGAGCCCGATCCGGATTCGCTGAGCGCATACGCCCCAATCCATTCGCCGCTTGCCAGGCGCGGCAGGTAGCGCCGTTTCTGCTCTTCGGTGCCGAAATAGAGCACGGGCAGGGTTCCGATGCCGGTATGGCCGCTGAAGCTGACGGAAAACGAGCCATAGCGCGCGATACGGTCGGCAATGATGGTGGAACTGGCCAAACCCAGGCCCAGCCCGCCATATTCCTCGGGCACATCGGCGGCGCACAAACCCAATTCCGCCGCTTTCCGCAGCAGCGAACGCATGCGTTCCAGGTCGGGTTTTTCCAGTTCTTCCGCCGCCGGCTCGACCTCCTCCCGGGCGAACCGCTCCGCGGTCGCGCCGATCATGCGCTGTTGTTCGTTGAAATCTTCCGGCGTCGCAATCCGTTCCGGCAGGCGCAGCAGGAATTCGCCGCCGAAGCCGGATTTGGGGGTTTCCGCATTACTGGCCATAGTTTCATCCTAAAGCGTTAACGCCGGATCCATGCCGCGATACGGCAGTAAATCTGAAAAACTCGCAAAGCGTTAACGGCCGAGTCGGACAGAAATTATCGTCCGAAGCAATTTCGGAGAAATTGCCTGAAGCCATGATCGTAGGCCGAAGCGCGGGGTTGCTTTTAGGTCCCGCGCCTATTAACGACAATAAGCCAAGCGTCCGGCTTCGGCCGGACGTTTGCGAAAGCGTCAGCGCCTAAAGTAAAAGCGGCCGAGCCGCCTTGCCCTTGCTGGTTTTAAGCGGCGGGGGGCGGGCTCGCCGGGGCGCCCACTCCGCTTTTTCCATTTTTAACGGTAACCTGCCGGCCGGAGTTGACGTACCATGTTCGTATTCCCGGCGGTGCGGCCCTACGTCAGGTTGCGGCGCGAATCGCCCAAATTACGCCTGGAGAGGCAGATAGACCCATGAAAACCGGAAGTTTGAAACACCTCGCGGCGGCGAGTTTGCTGTCGTTGGCAATGACGGCTGTGGTGCTGGCCGCACCCGCGAAAAACCCGTTTTTAGGTTTGAAATTTCGCAATCTTGGCCCCGCCGTCGCCGGCGGGCGCGTGGCCGCGGTGGCCGGCGTGCCCGGCAACCCCAACATTTATTATATTGGCGCCGCCGGGGGCGGCGTTTGGAAAACAGTGGATGGCGGCCTCTCCTGGAAAGCGATCTTTACCAAGCAGCCGACCGCCTCGATTGGCGCCATCGCGCTCGCTCCCTCGAACCCGAACCTGGTTTGGGTGGGGACCGGCGAGGGCAATCCGCGCAACGATGTCATCACCGGCGACGGTATTTACTTCTCCTCCGATGCCGGCGCCCATTTCATTTTTAAAGGGCTGGGGAATGTCGGCCAGATCACGCGCATCGTGATCAACCCGAATAACCCGAATGACGTGCTGGTGGGCGTCTTGGGCCATGCCTGGGCGCCGAATGCGGAGCGCGGAGTGTATCGCAGCACCGATGGCGGTGCGACCTGGAAAAAAGTTCTCTATGTCAACGACCATACCGGTTGCTCCGACTTGGTCATGGATCCCGGTAATCCGCGGGTGCTGTTTGCCGGCATGTGGGAATTCTCCCGCCACCCCTGGATTCTGAAAAGCGGCGGCAAAAACAGCGGTATTTATCGCTCCACCGACGGCGGCGCCTCCTGGCAGCGGCTGCACCGCGGCCTGCCCACGGGCTTGGTGGGCCGCATTGGCCTGGCGATCGCCCCCAGCCAGCCCAATCTGGTCTATGCGCTGATTGAAAGCCGCCTGGGCGTGCTGTGGGCGTCGCATGATTTGGGCAGTCACTGGCAGAAAGTCAGCAATAATCACGTGCTCGATGTCCGGCCCTTCTATTTCAGCCATCTGGCGGTCTCGCCCACCAATCCCGACCGGGTTTATTTCATCGCGATGAACATGTCCGAATCCAACGATGGCGGACGCACAGCTCACGTCATCGCCGGGGGCGTGCATGTGGATTACCACGCCATCTGGATTGATCCCACCAACGCGAATCGCATCCTGGTCGGCAATGATGGGGGCGCCTATGTTTCCACCGATGCCGGCGCGCATTGGCGGTATTTCAACAATCTCCCCATCGAGGAGTTCTATCAGGTCGCGGCCGACACGCGCGTGCCCTATCGTCTCTGCGGCGGCTTGCAAGACAACAACGCCTGGTGCGGGTTATCGGCGAACCTCAAAGGGTTTGACGTGGGCCCTTCCGATTGGTACACCGTGGCCGGCGGCGACGGGCAATACGTGGTGCCGGCGCCCAGCAATCCGCATATCATCTATGCCGAGTCGCAGAACGGTTATGCATCGCGGCTGAACCTGAAAACCGGCGTAAGCCGCTACATTCGCGCCTCGATGCGCGGGGTTTCCCAGGAGGAGCCCGCGAAGCTGCGTTACCGCTTCAACTGGACCACGCCCATCGCCGTCGCCGCCACCCAACCGAATACCGTCTATATGGGCGCCAATAAGCTGTTGCGCTCGACCAATGGCGGCTTAACCTGGCAGGCCATCAGTCCCGACCTCACCCGCAACGATAAGAGCAAGCAACAGACCAGCGGCGGGCCGATTGATTACGACATCAGCGGCGCCGAAACCTACGACACCATCCTTGCCATCGGCCTTTCCCCGGTCAATCCCAATCTGATTTGGGTGGGCACCGACGATGGCCAGGTGCAGTACACGCGCGATGGCGGCAAAAGCTGGACCGATGTCGCCGCCAATCTTCCCGGGGTGGGCCCGTGGGGGCGCATCTCGCAGATCGAGCCTTCGCCCTTTGCCGCCGGCTCGTGCTACATCGCAGTGGACCGGCATGAGATGGACGATAACCATCCCTATGTGTTCCGCACCACCGACTTTGGACACACCTGGCAAGCCATCGATTCCGGACTGCCGGCCTTTGGCTCCGCGCATGTTATCCGCGAAGATCCCTCGGATCGCGGTTTCCTGGTCCTGGGCACCGACAATGGGCTTTATTATTCCTTCGACCATGGCGCCAACTGGCAGCGCTTTCCCAAAGCCAACTTTCCGACCGTTTCGGTTTACGATCTGAAATTCATTCCCGCCCACCACGCCCTGGCGGTCGCCACGCATGGCCGCGGATTATTCGTGCTCGACAACCTGATTCCTTTCGAGCACTGGTCGGCAGCGGTCACTTCTTCTCCGCTCACGCTATTCCCGGTGGCGAAGACGACTTTGTACCATTCGTTCCGCCGCGGCGGCTTTGAAGAGCCGGGCGAATTCACCACGCCCAACCCGCCGAGCGGCGCCGTGATTACTTACTACCTGCCGAAAACGCTCAAACCCACGCCGCAGGAAAAACGGCGGCATCACGGGCCGGTGAGCATCGTCGTCACCAACGCCGCCGGACAAAAAATCAATACCCTCTATGGGCCGGCCAAGGCCGGCATCAATCAGATAGTCTGGCAGGACAATTATTCCGGGCCCAAGCCGCTGCACTTAACGCCGCCGCGGCGCAAGGCCAAAGGCTTCTACTTCCGCAGCTTTGGACCGCCGGCCGGTCCCGGAGTTTACACCCTAGCCGTCACGGCCAATGGCGTCACCCGGAAAACCACCGTGCGGGTGGTTCCCGATCCGCGCCTGCCCTTCAACCGGGCGGCCTTCCTGGCATCCATGCGGCTTTCGCTGCAGATTCGGGATGACATTTCGGCCATGAACGAAGCCTTGAACCGGATGCACAGCCTGCATCTGCAATTGGCCGCCGCCCGCCGCCTGCTGGGCAGCGAAGGGACGAAATACCAGCCGGTGCTCGCCCAGGCGAGCCGGCTCGGCAAAAAAATCGCCAAGCTGCAAAACACCCTCTACAATCCCCATGTCCAGCGCAATGTGGGCGAGGACGACATCCATTACCTCACCCGCTTTCACGGCCAATACCAGCGGTTGATGTTCGGCCTGTTCAGCTACGACCAGGCGCCTTCGCCGCTGGAGCTAGCGGCGATTAAGCGCATGCGGCCGGAGCTGGAAAGCTACCTGGCGCAGTACGATCAAATCCTCAAAACCGACGTGGCGCAATTCAACCGGTTGGCGATTAAACATGGCGCGACCACCTTGTTCGCCGGCTCGTCGATTCATCTCAAGCCGGCCAACGCCACCGTGGCCAGCTTAACCAGGGATTAGCGGCTACCCGGCGGTTGGTCTTTCATTTTTCACCGGCCGGCGGAGACAAAACCGCCGGCCGTTTTCTTTGAATGGCGAGCATAAAGCGTTAACGGCCGAGTCGGACAGCAATTTTCGTAGCAGCCGCCTCTGCCGCCGCTTATTGCAGGGTGATTATATTCATGCTCCCGGCGCCACGCTGCTTCAGCGCCGCGACATAGGCATGATTCAACCGAATGATTGCGCTCAAATGCGGCTGGACGCTGGCTTGATCCGCAAGACAGGCGGCATGCAAAATGGCGAAATCCTTCGCCCGATAGCGGTGATGGGCCGATAACCCCGGGCGCTGGCGTGCCGGGCAGAAGGGCTGAACTTTTTCGCCCAACTCATGCTGCAGTGCGGAGTCTCTTTGCCATAGGCTCAACCGCTCCCCCACTTGAAATATGGCCCGGCTTAAGGCCGACCATTGGCGGCGGGGCATTCCGAGCTTGCCGGCTTCCTGCACCGAGAAAGCCGCCGCATGCATTTGAACTTTAAGCGCCTGGGTGGCCGCCGCGGCTTGCTGCTCGAGTTGCTGGAACCGCGCGAAGTCGTGAGCCTTGAGCGCCGCCATCTCCTGCCGCGATCGGGCTTTGACCTGCGCGACTGCCGGTTGGGTCGATAAATGGGCCGGAGCGGCGTTCGCATCCTGGACCGCTTTCGTCACGACTTTCAAGTAGAAAGCGATGTCGGCCGCCGTCAGCCCCACCCTGCCGGAATTGAGTTGTTCCGTTGGCGTATAGCCGGCCAGATCGGGATGCATGGCGGGCGGGGTTTGAGATAACGAAGCCGGAATATTCGTCCGGGGCGCGAGAGGACTGGCTTGGGTAGTCGTTGCTGGTGGGCGATGCGAGCAGTTCATCATCCCGGCGAGCGCCAGGCCAACGAACCACAGAGAAAGCTTTTGCGGGTGCATAAGCGTTACCCCCCCGGGTATTTGTAAATCTGTGCGCAATGCGGCGCGGCGGATGCTGTCCTGCAGGAAATAAATGACCGCTGCGCTTGCCATCAGCCCGCGTCCGCAGACCCCGGTAATCGCCTGCCGCATGCCGGCCTGTGCTCACTCGCATGCATGCGGTTTTGTAAGCACCTGCGCTGCGGCTTGCCGGAGGTTGCTGAAGGTCATTGCCGCGAGCGTCTCTGCGCCCTCCTCCAACTTCCATTGCGGCTGACCGTAAACGGAAGTCACCAGGAGCTGCGTTCCCTGGTGGCGCGCGACCAAAACCACGCTCAGCGCCGGAATTTCGATCAGGAAAAATTGCTGAGGAGAGATTCGGTCGGCTATTGCCCGGCGCTCAATGCTTTCGGTTACTGCCTGGACGAAGTTGGCGGCGCCAAAGCTGTCGACGCGGAACCCTCCAAAAATTTGCGTGACGGTAATGCCAAACCGCACCGTGTCCGCGGCCGCGACCGGAACGATCCGGGAATGATAATCGACCAGAAGCCGGTTCGGGTCTTGCCGCGGCTGATAATCGGCGAGAGCCCGCAAATTCACCTCAACAACCCGGATAGGCGGTCGGGGCTGGAAATCGCCACGCCCGTTGGGCGACGACAAACCCAGACTCTGCAAATCCACTTGGCCGGGCTGTGCGCTCAAACCGGCCATGATGATATCGACCGCACTGGCCAGAGTCGGCAAAGGCGGAAGAGGAGGTTTTTCGGCAAGCTCGACCTTGATGGCTGGATGCGGAAGCAGGCGGCAATATTTTCCTTGAACGTCGTAATAGTCAATCCAGTGGGAATGATCGTAGCCCGTGCCTCCGACGAAATCGCCGTAGGTGTCGTAGTCCACATTGCCACCCGGCGCGGCGCCGCTCCCACAGCGCTGGCAATAGGGCAGCCAAGGATTGTTCGCAACGACAAAGTCCAACGGCCCCAGCGAAGTAACACCCACTGCCGTCATCGCGTGCCCTCCGCCTGAATTCCAACCCCAAGTGAATATGAAGGGCCGCCCGCTGGTGCCGATCTCGCTGGTCACATCGCTCCAGGAAAGGGCCGAGGCGGACTTCTTAAAGGTAAAGCCGTACTGATTGAGCGGTTGATCGGGCCAAGCCCCGTTAATGGCTACCGCCGGTGTTGGGCATTGGCAGGCGGTGCTCAGGCCGAAGGCGTGATTGGCTTCCGCACACTGCGTCGTCAGCACGCAAGGCGAGATGTAATCCATCACCATCTTGGTGCTGGCCGCCCAGCACCATTCGTCGGTTTCCTGCGGGTCGAGCTTGACGGAAAGGATGACGTGTGTGGCCGCGGGCATCGGTCCGGACACCGGCGCCCGGTAGGGCGAACCGCCCGAGGGCTGTGCCGGCGCCGGCAGATCGACCTCGGTGGCGATGATTTGGTTGAACGACATTCGCCCCCATACGACCACCTGCATTCCCGGTTGCAGGAATTGGATGGTGGCGGGCCGGCCGCCCGCCAGGAAACGCGCCCGCGCTCCCAGCACGTGCACGACACGGCCGGTGCTCAGCGCCATCCAGAACGAACCGTAGGCGGGCGCCCCGCGCACCGCGCCGCTGAAGCGCGTGGGCGGGACCTGCGCCAGCAGTCCCACCGCGACGAGGAAACTATAGAAAGCGGTCCTTAACAGATGTGCATGACCATTCCGCTTCATCTGGACTCCCTGAGTATTCGCCCTGCGTCCGGTTTCGGCCGGACCTTGGCGAAAGCGTCAGCGCCTAAAAGTAAAAGCGGCCGAACCGCCAGCCAGGCGCGGCGGCGGCAAGCCGAAGCGGTTTCTCTTCTAACTCCCGCCTGGGTCAACGCCGTCTCACTATTGCTTGACAAACTCCACCCGCCGATTTTCGGCTCGTCCGGCGGCGGTATCGTTGGAGCCGATGGGATCGGCCTCGCCCATGCCTTTGGCGGTCAAGCGGTTTGCATCAATCCCAAATTGCGAGATCAGCACCGAACGCACGGCGTCGGCGCGCGCCTGCGACAGCTTCAGATTCGCGGCTTTGCCGCCCACCGAGTCGGTATACCCGTCGATTTCCAGGTTGAGCGCCGGATCGCCCAGCAGCCCATCCGCCACCTGCTTTACGATCGGCGCCGAGTCGGCTTTCAAAATCGCGCTGCCCGTGTCGAAGTGAATGCCGTGGGTCACGTATTTGCCCGTCGCCTGCATGGCGGCGGCGAAGTCCGGCGCCGATTCCGCCAGGCGCACCCGCTGCAGTCCAATCCAGGCACGGTCGCCTTCCCCCCGGTTGGTATACAGGGCCAGCTGCGCGATCCCCTGGATCTTGACCTGATTCTCGTCCAACACCCGCGCACCGTTCACATACTCCCGCACCCGTCCGTTCTGTATCCATAGATCCACGTGCACGGGCTGGGTGAAATCCACATTCGGGACGGTGGTGTTGCCCAGCGTGCCGTTATCCCCGTCCGCCAGCCGGATCGTGAGCGTCTTGTCCTGCACGTTGGCGGTGCTAGCCGCATACAGCACGTCGTTGCCGTGGCCATCCTGGAAGTGCCAGTTCGCCGTGGGCGTGGTTCCCGAGTCTCCGCCGATGTGATAGGTCATTACCGATTGCAGCGTGAAATTGGCGGGCAGAGCGAGAGGCGGCGAGGTGAGCTGGGACACGTGCACTTGCAACTCGCGCGCCGTGCCGCTGATCAGCAGCGCAACCGAGGATCCGCGCACCTTCCAGTGCGGCGGCGGCTCATCGGGCGCCATGTCGCTCAGGTCATCGAAAAAAATCGTCCGCTCGCCAGGCACGAAGTCGATTTTTACCGCCTTGAAATTGGGTTGCGTTCCAGCGCCGGCCGGCGCGGGCGTGGCGCCGGGGCTGGTGGGTGCCGGTGCGGGCGCGCCGCCGCCCGGCGCCCCCGGGCCGCCGGGCGCCGCCGCATTCGCTGGATGGAAATTTTTCAGCGCCCGCACCATTTTTTTCGCCAACCGATTCAGCGCCTGGGTTGTGGCTTTGCCCAGCGCCGATTGGGAAAACCCCGCGCTCTGCATGTTCACGTTGCCGTAGTTGCCGCTGTCCATGCTGGGATCAAAGTGGGTGTTCGAGACATTGCCCCGCGCCCGCAGGGTGGCAATTTTCACTCCGCGGTTCACGTCCACCAGGTCCACTTGCAACAACAGGCGGACGCTGATCTTTTTACTGTTGCCGCCCACCTGGATGCCATGAAACCCAAAGCCGCCGAAACTGCCATTGGAAGTTTTAATCGAGCCGGCCAACAGCGTTCCGATCGCCACCACGTCCGCACCCGACTGCTGTCCCAGGGCGGCGGCGCTCGATACATCAATCGCCTGGCCGGAAGGCGCGCCCTGCAACTGGCGCGGCACCAGTTGGGTTTTATCGAGCAGCACGCTTTGCAACATGCTGGGCAACACGTTCGCCAACTGGCCCAGGTTGGGGTTGCCGCTGACATCCTGAAAGGGCGCAATGCCCACGCTGAAGCTGGGAGCATTATTTTGCGCTTGCAGGCTTCGGCTGCCCAGGCCCAATCCCAGCCAGCAAACCGCGATGGCAAAAATGCCGTGACGTAACCGCATATGGCGTCCTCCGTTAGTTTTCATACCTGCCCGCAAGCGGCCCGCCGGCGTCTTGTCTCTGGCGATGCCGCCGTTACCTCAGCGCTTGAATCCCTTGCCCGCATACCCCATGCCGTCAATGTGCTGTGCCTGCGCCAGGCGGGCGCCGTTCGGGCTGTAATAGTAGTTGCCGCCCATGTCCGCCGGACCCACAAAGGCAAAGGCCGCCAGCCCGGGTTGTTTCGGGAGAGCTTTAATCACCAGGTCTTTGCCGATGAACTCGAGGCGGAAGCGATAAAACGGGTCCGCGGCCGGATTGCGCGTCAGGCCCAGCACCCCGCTGGAAGTTTTCAAGCCGGCCAACAACTCGCGCAGCGTGCACCAGCGTCCGGGGCCGCCGAAAAATGGGTTGCGGCATTGGCCTTCCAGCTCCACGAGGTTGTAAATGAATAAAAACGCCACCTGCTCCTTGGGCGGCAGCGTGATCTTGGTTTTGCCGATCTGGATTGGATCAAGCCGGGTGCCGGCGGGCACGCTGGCCTGTGCCTGCGCGCCCATCGCCAGATTCAAACCCAGGGTCAAGCCCAACACCGGAATTGCCCAGCGCGACAGGCCTTGCCTCTTCATCCGTTTCTCCTCGCTTCAATAGGGCGGGCTAGCCGGGAAAGTGCATGCTGCCGTGCATCATGTTGGGCATGGCACGGCATCCGCCTGGCGGCGCAAAGGCCATGGAGTCGCTTGACGATCTTCCCCTATAGGGGTGATTCTGCTCACCCGCCGGAGCAAATCAATACACCCGGGATAAACTGCGGATGCACCCTGGGTGAACTGACGTAAGTGCTGGCTTTTTCTTGGTTTACCCGGTGATCGGCCGTATCCCCCAGGAGCGGGCGATTGCGCAGCCCACTCCGGGTCGCTATAATTAGCGCCGATTCGATTCAAGTTCACGATATGGCCACGCCCTCCGGCAACAATGCCGATTCCCACTGGCCCGCGGCATGGCAGGTGATGTCAGCGTTGCTTTTTGGCCCCTTCCGTTTTGACCGCGACAGTCTTGACCTCTATCACCAGGGCCGGCGACGGGCGCTACAAGAGCTGCCAGCGCGGCTGCTGGCGCTTTTGCTGGAGCAGCCAGGCCGGATTGTGGCTCGCGAGGAATTGCAAAAAAAACTATGGGCCGGCACAACCTTTTTAGATTTTGAACACGGGTTGAACACGGCGATCCGGAAACTGCGGCTAGCACTCGACGACGACTCCGATCAGCCGGTCTATATCGAGACCGTGCGCGGGCGAGGCTATCGCTTTATCGCTCCGGTGCAGTCTCCCTTGCCCGCTCACCCGATGGGGGCGGATCCGGCCATCGTGCCCGCGCCGGAAGCGGCAATGGCGCCGGCAACAGCGCCGGCGATGGCGAGCCCGGCGATTTCGCCGGAGGAACCGGCCGCGGCACGCCCCTTCATGCCGGCGCCTCCGGCGCGCGCGGGGTGGTTGCGCCGTGCGGCCTGGGCCGCTAGTTTGGTGATGCTGCTGGGCCTGATCACCGTATTGTGGTGGTTCGATCCGCTCCCGCCGCCGCAAATTACGCAGATCGTGCAGATTACCCACAGCGGGCATATTGATACTCCCTGGCCGCTTGCCAGCGATGGCGCGCGGCTTTATTTTATGGCACGCGACGGCGGCGGCTGGCGCTTGATGCAGACTTCCTTGCGCGGCGGCGGCTCGCAGCGGGTGGCTTTGCCGCTTCAAAACGCCCTGATTATGGACGTCAGTCCGGACCGTAGCAACTTCCTGCTGGGCAGCTTTCATACGCGCGCGCAAGAGATGAAATTCTGGTTGTTGCCCGCTCAAGGCGGACCCCTGCGCCGCCTCGGGCGGCTCACCGGCTTGGACGCGGTTTATTCCCACTCCGGACGCTGGATTGCCTATACCCATAAGAATGGCATTTGGCGCGCCCGCGCCGATGGCAGCCATGTGCGTTGCCTGACCCGGCTGGCCGGGTTCCCTGACGGCTTGGCCTGGTCGCTGCACGATCGGCGGCTGCGCTTTACCCTGCATGATCCCTGGCATCAGACTTCGGCCATCTGGCAGATGGGCGCGCAAGGCCAGCGGCCGCATCCCTTGTTGCCCGGCTGGAGCCGCTTTCCTTCCGAATGTTGCGGCCAATGGACGCCGGATGGGCGCTATTTTCTTTTTTCCTCCGCGCATCAGAGCGGAGTTCCCAATTTATGGGCGCTGCGGGCAGCACACTGGAGCTGGCGACGCGCCCCGCGCGGCCCTTTTCAACTTACCGTCGGCCCTCGGGAAGCGCTGGGCGCCTTGTTTTCACCCTCCGGACGACATGTTTATTTTTATTACTGGCGAGACCGTAACCAGCTCGTGCAATGGAATTTGCGCCGGGGCGATTATTCGGCTTTCGATCCACTCCATCATCCCGCTCTACCCGCTTGGGCGCGGCGCGCTGCGGATATGGTCTATCTGAATCGCGCCGGCGCCCAGCTCTGGTTGGCTTCAGGTCATGGCCGGAAAACCAGGCTGGTCTTTGATGACCGTGCGCGTCATGGCAGCATGTCATTTCCGCGGCTTTCACCGCATGGTCACGCCATTGCCGTAACCTCGGATCGTCCGGGCCGCAGCGGTCGCGTGTTTCTGTTCCGGCGGCCTGGAGATGAGCCTGAAACCATTGCGCCGAAACTGGCGGACGTGCGCGACCCCGATTGGTCGCCGGGGGGGCATCGGCTGGTGTTTACTTATGCGGCCCGTCCCAGCTTGCTGCATGAAGGCCGGGTTTTAGCCGTGTGGAACATCCACGCCAAGCGCGGGCAAGTCCTTCCCGGCAGCCAGGGAATGATATTGCCGCGCTGGTCGCCGGACGGAAACTGGATCGCTGCGGTAACCCGCCGCGGCCGCGCCATCATGCTTTACAGTCTGCGTCGCCGCCAGTGGCGCGTGGTGGCGCGGGGCAGGGTGTTTGGCTTGCCGGTCTGGTCGGCGCAGGGAAACTATCTTTACTTTCAGGATCTTCTGGCCCCTGGCCAGCCCCTGTATCGGCTCCAGATGCCGGGCCGCCGGCCGCCGCAACAAGTGGCGCAGTTTTCGGCCCTGCTGCATGCCGGCTATATGGGTTGCGGCTTTATCGCCCTGGCGCCGGACGGCCAGCCGCTTTTATCTTTAAGCTACAGCGATATCAATATTTACGCCGGAATGTTGCGATTGCCTTAAAATTTCATTTACCTTAAATAAGTACACACAGAATTTCCGGTACACGACATAGCGGAATATCGGCGCAATTTTAATCCAAACAATCAATAGCAATCTATAATGGGGCGGATGGCGAAAGCGCTGCATTTCGGGCTCGCGTTGGCGCTGGCAAGTTGGCTGATGGCGCTCAGTACGGGGGAATGTCCAGGCTGCTTACATGAAAGTCTGAGCCAAATCCAGCCGCATAGCCGGACGGTGCAATGGCAATCCCGCGCGCGGCTTGGCCGAGATCATGATGATTGCTCCTGTTTACCGCCGGCAAAGCCAAGCGATTTTGCAGCCGCGCCCGTCACCCTGGCGGTCGCGGCCCTTCCCGCTCTATTTAGAACCACGGATTTGTCCACAGCCGACATGGCTTTTCCTTTCCATGCTTCCGTGGCGCCTCCAAAGCTGACACTTCTCGCATTGCGGATTTAAAAGCTTCCGCTCAAAATTCCACAAATTATCGCCGGCCATCTGCGATGGGTCTGGCGATATCGCTTTTGGCATAAGAGTTTTATCAACCTGGCGGGGGCGCGGCAGGCACCTTCACGGAAGGCGAAACATGGAAATTCGGGGTAATCGGCGAGGCTTTTTACACCGCGCGATGGCCTGGGCACGGGAGATTGAGAAGCTGGCGATGCGGAAATGGATCTGGCGTACTTTGATCATCGCCGCAGTCTTCGCGGCGGGCGTGCTGCTAAGCGCATGGTTTTGGTTGCAACATGCGCGGGGTTTCAGCGCGCATGCGCAACCCACGTCGATGGAGGTCATGATGGCGCATATGATGCGCGACATGGCCATGCCCGCCAAGGCGGCGCGGATGAAAAACCCTTACCCGGCCACCGCCGCGACGATCGAGATGGCCAGCCAGCATTTCGCGGCGCATTGCGCGCTCTGCCACAACAACAACGGCGATGGGAAAACGGATTTGGGCAAGGACATGTATCCCCATCCACCCAATCTCGCCGGCCGTCAAACCCAGACGAAAAGCGATGGCGAGTTGTTCTATGCCATCCGTAACGGCATCCGCATGAGTGGCATGCCGGCCTGGCCGGAGGATTCCCGGCGGGAGATTTGGGAGCTGGTGAATTTCATACGGAATCTGCCGCGACAGACGCCGCAGCAGCGGCAGGAGATGAAGCGCTACAACCCTAAAACAATTTTTCCGGAACCTATCATGTGATGCGGTGCGACCTGTCAGCCATGCGGGCCGCGCCGCCAAGAGTCGTTGAATAGCAACCACCCTGGCATCGCGCCTTAAAATATCCGAATGCCATGAATTAACACTTCTACCGCTCCATGTCGTATTCAATACAATTGTCGCCAAATCTAAATCCGCGAACTGGAATGGGATGACCATTTAATGGCGAGCATGTTCTATAGTAGAAAAAGTTGCGATTCCTGATTATTGACGTTGGACCGTAATGCCCCCCAAATGCCCCCCACTAGTTTGACCGCACGCCGGCACGTAATAACGAAATTCCGCGAATTGCTGGAAGTCGCGCCCGACGCCATGGCGCTGATCGATGCCCAAGGGCGCATCATGCTGGTCAATCGGCATTTCGAGCATCTATTCGGCTATTCCAGCGATGAGATGTACGGCCGCGATATTGAAACACTCGTGCCCTCGCGGTTTCGAGCCAGGCATATCGAGCAGCGCCGGGATTTTAATGCCGCGCCCCGGACGCGGCCCATGGGCGCGGGGCTGGAGCTATATGCGCTGCGCAAAAACCAATCTGAATTCCCGGCGGAGATCAGCCTGGCGCCTATTGCGGGCGATTCGGGCCAGTGGGTCTTGTGCGCCATCCGCGATATCTCCTATCGCAAGGAATTGGAAGAATCCGCGCGCAAATTTTCTGGACTCCTGCTGCGCCTGCAGGATGAAGACCGCCGCCGCCTCGCGCGCGACTTGCAGGACCGCACCAGTCCGCCGCTGACCTCGCTGGCCAGCAAGCTGTTCGCGCTGAAAAAGCAGGGCAAAACGCTTACTCCCGCAGCGCTCGAACTGCTGGAAGACAGTCTGTCCTTGGTCGAACTGGCCTCCGCGGCCATCCGGGCGATTTCCAACCTCCTCCACCCGCCCATGCTGGATTGGAAGGGGCTGTTGACCAGTTTGCAATGGTATTTGGAGAGCTACATCAAGCAAACTGGCATTAACGTCGCAAGCGATCTGCCGCCCACCCTGCCAACGCTGCCTGCCGGAGCTGATATTGCGCTGTTCCGCGTAGTACAAGACGGCCTGAGAATCATTTCCCGCATAACGGGGAATGCGGCGGTGGGAGTTCGTCTGCTGAAGCAGAACCAATCTCTAAATTTGGAAATTTCAAGTCTTGCATCAAGTCAACGAGCTGCGACCGCAGAAAATGGATGGAAAGAAGACGCGGAAATCCTCCTCTCCATCATGCGCGAGCGCTTACGCGAGTTCGGAGGGCATGCGGAAATCAACGCCAACCGCGCGAGTATACTCATCTCGGCATCGCTGCCGCTCAAACGCAATGAAGAATCAAGCACTGCGCAGGCTGGCAGGCAAGCCCCGTAAGCGTTCACGGCCGGGTCGGGCAGCAGTTTTCGTCAACTTGGCAATTTCGGAGAAATTGCCTGCAGCCTGAAAGTAAAAAGCGGTCGTGCCGCCTTAGATAAAAATCGATTCTGCGCAACTTTCAACACCGGTAATGTCCATAGTGCGAGAAGGCCGGGCGATTAGTTTATTTATCCCGGCCGGCTAATTGTTCCAGGTTATTGGTCCATGGCCGTAATTGTGTTTTCCTGTAGCGGCTGCCAGGAAGGAAGCCGGCATGATTACGCCAAAACCACTGTATTGCTTATGGGCCGTATGCGGGCGGCGTGGCCTGCGATTCATTTTTGTTTTCAGCTTATTCCTTGCCGGCGCCAATGCGGGCTGGGCGCAATCGAGCCTGGCAAGGCTGCAAGGCGTCATTCTCGATCCAGGCGGCAAAGCCATACCCGGCGCGCGGGTGACATTAATCAATAAACGCACCAGCCTGCGGCGCGTGGTGACGAGTAATGTAAGTGGGGGCTACCTGTTTCCCGCCCTCGATCCAGACCCTTATCTACTCTCGGTCAAGGCGCCTGGATTCGCGGAAGCCCGGCGCGCGTTCACGCTTGAAGTCAATCAACAAATGCGCCTGGATATTTTGATGGGCATACATTCCTACACGCAGCGGGTCAGGGTCGTGAGCCAAGCCGCCTTGTTAAAAACCACGGACGCCAGCCTGGGGGAAGTCATCGAGCCCAAAATGGTCCATGACCTGCCGTTGGATGGCGGCCATCTGCTGGCCTTGGCCATGTTGGCGCCCGAGGTGCACCAGGGGTATGGCGCCGGCGCCGGCAACAACAATCCGCTTTACTGGCGTCCCTTACAGAACTCCGCCCTGGTCGCCGGCGGCGCCCGCCCCAATGCCAACGTATTCCTGATTGATGGCGCGGTCGACACCGACCCCACCTTCAACACGATGACGCTCAGCCCCGCGCTGGATGCGGTCAGCGAATTCAAGGTACAGACCGGCAGCTATTCGGCCGAGTTTGGCGGCGGCGGGGGCGCGCAAATCAACGTGGTCACGCGCTCGGGCGGCAATACCTGGCATGGCGATGTTTATGAATTCATCCGCAACAGCCGCTTCGATGCCCGCACCTGGAACGATACCGGCATGATGGCCGGCAGCAAAACCCCACACCTTTCGCAAAATGAGTTCGGCGCTTCCATCGGCGGCCCCTTGCAGAAACATCGCACTTTCCTGTTCGCCAATTACGAGGGTTTTCGCCTGAGCCAGCAAGACATCAATATCGATACCGTGCCCACCGTCGCCGAGCGCGCCGGCAACTTCTCCCATAGCGGCCTCACGATTTACGAGCCCAACAGCAGTTCCGCCCCCGGCGCCAGCCATCCCCGCACGGCATTCCCCAACGATGCCATCGCCGGTTCCGGCTACTCGATCAGCCCCGTTGCCCAGTTGGTGCTGAATACGATTCCCTTACCCAATATGGGAACGGGCACAGGCAACGATAAAAATAATTATTTTGATGAACGCACTCAGACCGGCAGTCAAAATCAAGGCACGCTTCGGGTGGATCACAATCTGGGCGGCGGCAACAGCCTGTTTGGGCGTTACTCGCGAGAACAGGAGAATGATTTCTCGCCCGTTCATCTTCCCGGCTTCGGGGTCTATGACAGCAACCTGGCGCAGAATCTGGAGGCGGCCTACGTCCGCATTCTCTCTCCCGAAAGCGTGAACCGCGTCTGGATCGCGATGTCAAGGCTCTCCATGCACCGCTATTCACAAAACAACTTTACCCATAACTACATCGCTCAACTCGGCATTAAGAACGCGGGCTGGGGCGGCTACGGGGCCTGGGGCATGCCCTACTTTGATGTCCAGGGCTATACCGGATTCGGCGATGATTTCAACGCCACCCCGGTACAGGATTGGGACACGGTTGGCCAGGTCGGTGATGTGCTGAGCGTGCAAAAAGGCAGCCATACCCTGAGCATGGGGGGCGATTTCCGGCGCTTTTATTGGCCCATGTGGGGCTTTTTCGAGAATCGCGGTTATTACCAGTTCACGCCCGGCTACACCACCCGCACCGGCGCCAATGATGGCACGGGCAGCGCCTTTGCCGACTTTCTACTCGGCGATCCGGTGGTGCGCCAGGTGCAGGAAGGCGTGCCCAAGATGGATTTGGAGCAGTGGAATGCCGACGGGTTCGTGCAGGACGACTGGCGGATCACCTTGCGAACGACGATTAATGCCGGCCTGCGCTATGAATACATGAGTCCGCTTTGGGACAACGAGTATCCCAGCAGCAATATCATCTTTCAGAACGGGCAGCCCATCGCCTATATTTCCGGCCAGAACGGCATGCCGGACGGCGTTACCTATGCCAATAAACTCGACTTCGCGCCGCGGCTGGGCTTTACCCACGAATTTGCCGGCGGCTTGGTGCTGCGCGGCGCCTACGGCATTTTCTTTACCCCGCCCGATGCCAACACCTGGTGCAACCAACGCCACAATCCCCCGGCCACATTTCAAGTAGGCCAGCAAAACGATAACTATGTGCTGGGAGCCAATTCCTTCACCGGCTTTGATTTTCCCCGGGCGGTGCTGGGGACGACCAAGATCAGCTTTTCGGCCGTCGTCCCGCATAGCCCGGCCCAATATATCAATCAATGGAATTTAAGCCTGCAAAAGACTATTGCCCGCAACACGGTGCTGGAAATCGGTTATGACGGGACGCGCGGCTATCACCTGCAGCAAATGGTGCTAGTCAACAATGCTTTGCCCGGACCGGGCGTGCCCGGCTCGCCCTCCCATCCCCGGCCCTACCAGACGGTATCCTTCATGCCGGGCACCGTTTTTCCCGCGGGATTTCCAGTGGCCAGCACCACCTTCCCGGTCGCCGGCATCAACGAGCTGCAAGACGCCGCCGCAAGCTGGTACGACGCCGGCTATATAGATGTGCGCCGCCGCTTCGCCGGCGGGCTGACATTCATCTCCAACCTAACCTGGTCCAAGAGCTTAACCACGGCTCCAGATTTTCGCGCGCCCATGGCGGAAGCGGCCATTCCGCAGAACGACAATAATCTTGCCGCCGAAAAAGGCCCGGCCTGCGATGTGCCGTTATTGTTTAACCTCAGCTTCGTTTATGAACCGCGGGCCTGGAACGCCCGGCATTGGACATCGCTGCTCACCAAAAACTGGAGCCTTTCCTCCATCTTTACCGCGCAGAGCGGCACGCCATTCACCATACAGGTTTTTGGCGACACCGCGAATGCGGGCACGTTATTAGGACAAAACCCGATCCGCGCCAATGTAACCGCAGCGCCGCTTTATCCCGCGGGAACGCATACCACCGCGGCATGGTTCAATCCCGCCGCGTTCGCTACGCCCGCGCCCTACACCTTCGGCGATGCCGGGCGCAACTCCATCTACGGGCCGGGGCTGCAGAACCTGGACCTGGCGATTTCGCGCTCCTTCACGCTAGGCGAAGGCAAGCAGTTCCAGTTTCGCAGCGAGTTCTTCAACGCGCTCAACCATAGCAACTACGGCACGCCCAACAATTTCGTCAACACTCCGCAGTTCGGCACCATCACCCTGGCGGCCAATCCGGGCCGGGAGATCGAATTCGTGGGACGCGTGACCTTTTAAAGACGGAAGAACACGAAGACAGCAAAAGAAAAAAGACAGCAAGCGGAAGCACTCAAGACAGAAAACGTTAAGCGTTAACGGCCGAGTCGGACAGCAGTTTTTGTCATCGGCAATTTCGAAGAAATTGCCTCAAGCCATGCCCGCAGGCCGGGTTCGCGCGGGGTTCCTGTTAGGTCCCGCGCCTAGGAACGACGATACAAAGCAATTCCGCAGGAATTGCGCCCAGCAATGCCCGGCAGCCATGAGTATTCGCCCTGCGTCCGGTTTCGGCCGGACCTTTGCGAAAGCGTCAGCGCCTAAAAGTAAAAGCGGCTGAGCCGCAACGGCCGCGTCGGGTATGAACTTCCGCCCGCCGGGCCGTCAACGCTACAGGAACGATGCGATACTGATTAATTAGCGGGAAGAAAGCCGACATGCACACGTTAAGCGGAATCTACGCTCCCTTAACCACTCCCTTTGGCGACGATGGCGGCGTGGATCTGGACCATCTGCGGCAAAACCTCGACCAATACGCCACGGCGCCGCTGGCGGGCTATGTGATGCTGGGCTCGACGGGCGAGGCCGTTCTGCTCGACCGCGAGGAAAAGCTGGCGGTGCTGCGCGCCGCCGCCGCGGGCGCCGCCGGCTCCGGACGCCTGCTGATCGCCGGCACCGGCGAAGAGTCGCTGCAAGCGACGCTGGCCATGACCCGCGCCGCCGCCGATTTGGGTTATGCGCTCGCCCTCGTCCGTACGCCGCATTATTACAAGCGCGCCATGACGGCGGCGGCCTTGCGCCGTTTCTATCTCGAACTCGCCGAGCTATCGCCCATCCCGCTGCTGATCTATAACTTTCCCCAGCTCACCGGGGTGGACCTGGAGGTGGAAACGGCGGCGGAGTTGGCGGCGCATCCGCGGATTGCCGGCATCAAGGAAAGTTCCGGAAGCCTGGAAAAAATCGAACGCCTGCTGGCGCTGGCGGAGCCGCCCGGCGCGCGCCAGTTTGCCGTGCTGCCCGGCAACGCCGCCACCCTCCAGGCTGCGCTGGCGGTGGGGGTGGAGGCGGCCATTCTGGCGCTGGCCGATGGCGCTCCGGAAGTCTGCGCCGCGATCTGGCAAGCGGCGCGCGCAGCGCCGGCGCAGGCCAGGCGCCTGCAAGCCGCCGCGCTGCCGCTGGCGCTGGCTTGCTCGCAGGGCGGCGTGGCCGCGATTAAAAGGCTGATGGATTGGCATGGCTACTTTGGCGGCCGCCCGCGCCCGCCGCTGCTGCCGCTGGACGCGGGACAGCAAACCAGCCTGCGCGCCGCCTTCGAGCGCGCCATGGCCGCCCTCGCTTTGCCGGCTTCCGCCTGAAGCGGCTCGCCTCGCCCGACTTCCATTGCATGCTTGCACGCTTCGACCAACGCCAACTGCCCGGCATCAGCCGCCTCTACGCTGACTTCCTTTATGCGCCCGAGCGGCTGGCCGGCTTGTTCCCCGCCATTCCTGCATTTTCCCCGGCGGCGCTGCGGCAGTATGCCGCGGAAGGCGATCTCGAGCGCCGCTTCCCGCCGCGGCGCCGCCGCCAGATCGTGGATCTGCTCGCCGCTTCGACTCCCGGCTCGCATGCCGGCGCGGCGGCGAAAAATCTGGAGAGTCTTTCCCGTCCCGGCGCGGTCGCCGTGGTGACGGGCCAACAGGTGGGCCTGTTTGGCGGCCCGCTGCTGACGCTCTATAAAGCCCTGACCGCCATCCGCCTCGCCGCCGATTTGCGCGATGCCGGATGCCCGGCGGCGCCGGTCTTCTGGTTGGCGAGCCAGGATCATGATCTTGAGGAGGTCAACCAGGCCTGGCTGACCGATGGCGAAGGCGAAGCCCGCCGCATCCAAGCCGCCCTGCCCGCCAGCGCGAACGGGCAGCCGGTAGGCGAGATCGCATTTGGGGAGGAGTTGGAAGCCGCGCTGTCGGAATGGGAGGCGCTGGCGGCGCCGGCAACTTCGCCGGCGGCGGATGCCGCGACGGCTGCCAGGCCCCCGCTCGCCCGCCTGCGCGAGGCCTACCATCCCGGCGCCACCTTCGCCTCGGCCTTTGCCGCCGCTCTGGCGGAGTGGTTTCGTCCCTGGGGCTTGCTGGTGCTCGATCCGCTCGCCCCCGGCTGGGCGGCATTGGCGCAGCCGCTCTATCTGGCCGCGTTCGACGCCGCTGCCGGGTTACGCGCCGCGCTGGCCGAGCGCGACCGTGAAATTGAAACGCGCGGCTATCATGTCCAGGTCACCCAGGGCGACACCGCCAGCCTTTTGTTCTTGCAAGACGAGACCCATGCGCGCCGGCTGCTGCGCCGGCCCGCGCCCGGCCACGGCGACCGCTGGCTATGGGGCGATGAGCCGATCGCCGCCACCGAACTGCGCCGCCGCCTCGAAGCCTGTCCCCAACGCGTTTCTCCCGCCGCGCTGCTTCGCCCGCTGCTGCAGGATGCGCTGCTGCCCGTGCTCGCCCAAGTCAGCGGGCCGGCGGAGACCGCCTACCTGGCGCAAACCGCCGCGCTCTCCCCCTTGCTCGGCATTCCGGCGCCGATCCCCTGGCCGCGCGCCAGCCTGACTTTCACCGATGCCCGCGCTCGCCGCTTGCTGGAACGCTATCAACTTTGCCTGGAAGATCTCTTCCACCAGCCCGCGGCGGAATTGCTGGCCCGGGCTTCACTCAATCCGGAACTGGAAACTTCGCTCGAGCGCTTGCAGACCGGCCTGCAAGCCGGGTTGGAGGATTTGCTGCTTCAACTCGAGCGCCACGATCCCACGTTGCTCGATGCCGCCCGCACCGCCGCCGCCAAAATTCGCCACCAGAGCGACCAACTCGCCGGCCGCGTCGCCCGCTCCATCGCGCGCCGCAATGAGGAATTGCGCCGTCACGCCGCCCACCTGGCGGGCTGGTTGACGCCTCGCGGCCAGCCGCAGGAACGCGTCCTCAACAGCGCCGCCGTGCTGGCGCGTTTTCCCCACTTTCTCGAACGCGCGTATGAGGCCATCACGCCGCTCGCGGCCGATCATCTGGTGCTGCCGCTGTAAGGCAAAGGCCGCCTTCAATTTTCCCCGGGGCGGATGCCGAAGCGCGTCAACTTATAGCCCAGATCGCTGCGCGAGACCCCAAGCTGGCGGGCGGCTTCCGCCTGCGCGCCGCCGGAAGTTTTCAGCGCCCGTAAGATGACTTCCCGTTCCACGCCCGCCATGAAGCCTTTCAAGTTGTGCACCTCGGGCAATTGCTGCAGCCAATCCGTCAGGTCTTCCCGCCCGGCCGGCGGGGCGGCGCCGCGCAGGGGCGTTTCGGGAAGCGGAATGCTGTCGGCTTCAATGGGGTCGCCGGCGGCCAGAATCAGCGCATGTTCGATCAAGTTGCGCAATTCGCGCACGTTGCCGGGAAACGCATAGCCCCGCAGTCTGGCCATCGCTTGCGGCGACAGCCGCCGCAAGGGCGTCTTCAGATCGGCGGCCGCCTGCCGCAAAAAAAACTCGCAAAGAAGCGGAATATCTTCCGCGCGCTCGCGCAGGGGCGGGATGGCGAGCGGCACCACGGCCAGGCGGTAATACAAATCTTCCCGGAACAAGCCCTCGCGCACGCGCTGCTGCAGATCGCGGTGGGTGGCGGCGAGCAGGCGCACGTCCACCTTGCGCGGTTGCGTGCTGCCCAACCGCAGCACGGCGCCATCGGTCAGCACGCGCAGCAGCTTGGCCTGGGCGGCGGCGGATAATTCGGCAATCTCGTCGAGAAACAGGGTGCCGCCGTCGGCGGCTTCAAACAGGCCGGCATGGGGACGGTCGGCGCCGGTGAAAGCGCCTTTTTCATGGCCGAAAAGCTCGTTCTCGAGCAGCGATTCGGCAAAGGCGGCGCAGTTGACCGGCACAAAGGCGCGGGCGGCGCGCGGGCTTTGGCGGTGTATGGCGCGCGCGGCGATCTCCTTGCCGGTGCCGGTTTCCCCGGTGATCAACACGATGGCCGCGGTTTGCGCCACGCGCTGAATGAGCTGCTTGACTTTCCGGATGCCGGGGCTGGAGCCTAAAATTTCCGGCGAGCCTTCCAGCCGCACCACGGTTTCTTTCAGGTGCCGGTTCTCGCGCAGCAGGCGGGTGCGTTCGGCGGCGCGCTCGGCGATGGCCAGCACCATGCCGCGCTGGAAGGGCTTGGTGATGAAATCGAACGCGCCCTGCCGCATGGCATCGACCGCCAGCTCCACGGTGGCAAAGGCGGTAATAAAGATTACCGAGGTCGAAGGGTCCGATTCCAAAGCCGCCGCCAGCACTTCCAGTCCCTCGCCATCCGGCATTTTCTGGTCGGTGAAGACGATGTCGAATACTTCTTCGCGCAGCCGCTGCCGCGCGGTGATGACCCCGGGACATTCCGCCACCTCGTGCCGCTGCTGGCGCAAATTCAAGGCCAGCACCCGGCGCAGGTTCGGCTCGTCGTCGATGATGAGAATTTTGGCCATGGCGAGATTACAAAGCTGCCGCCAAAGCCGGGGGCGGCGCCGCCAGCGTCAGGGAAAAGGCCACGCGGCCGGGCTGGTTGGCGCTCAAGACCAGCTCACCGCCGTGCGCGCGCGCGATGTTGCGGGCAATGGCCAGCCCCAGCCCGGTGCCGCCCGGTTTGGTGGTGTAAAACGGCTCGAACAGCCGCCGCGTGATTTCCGGCGGAATCGATTCCCCGCCGGTTTCCACCTCGATCCGCAGCAGCGCGCCTTCCGTTCCGCGCGCCCGCAGGGTAATTCGCCCGCCGGCGGAGCTGGCCTCGATGCCATTCAAGACCAGATTGATCAACGCCTGCTGGATTTGTCCGGCATCCATGCTGGCCATGAGATGCTCGCCGCAGTCGACGTCAATGCGAATATTTTTTTCGTTGGAGCGCACCCGGCAGATGTCGGCCACGTAGTCCAGGGTTTCGGCCACTCCGGTGTGGACGCGCTCCGGGCCGCGGGGCCGGGCATAGGCCAGAAAATCGGTGGTCAGCCGTTCCAGCCGCGCCGATTCTTTGAAGGCGATGTCCCACATTTCCGCGCGCTCGGCGGGCGACAGCTCCGGATTTTGCGTGGTCGCCAGGGCGCTGGTGATGATCGCCACCGGGTTGCGAATTTCATGCGCGATCGCGCTGGACAGCCGGCCCACCGCCGCCAATTTTTCCTCCCCCAGCAATTGCTCGCGCGCCTGCTGCAGTTGCTCCAAATTGCGCGCCAGCCGGCGCTCGCGCTGTTCCAGGTGGTGGACCAGCAGCCAGGTCAGAATGCCCATCAGCGCGAAAGTGAGCGAGAACATTCCCGATTCCAGGTACTTTCCCGGCACGCTCTTGATGTAGCGGCGGTCGAATTCCCAAACCCAATAGAAGGTAAGGGCGTCGGCCGCGCCGATCACCGCCAGGGTGGGCGCCAACCGAAAGCGAAACGCGGCTTCGAGAATCGGAATCGGCAGCAGCAGAAAATACTGGATATCGTGCTGGGGGCTGAGGATTGCCACCAACACCGACAGGCTGATATTCATGCAGATGGTCAGACACGTGAGCGCCGTCACGACCTGGCCGCGCTTTGCGTGCTTTTGCCGCCATAGCCAGATCAGCTCCGCCGCCTGCAGCCCGATGCCGATACTGATGCCCGCGATCAGGGCCGAGGGCGAATGCTCCAGAATCGGAAGCAGGGTTTGCAGCAGCAGCAGCGCCACTAACGCGAACAAGTTCAGCGTGGCGAAAATGGTTTCCTGTTGGCGAAAGGCGTCGAAATCGCTGGCCGGCATGATGGCTCGCGGGCTCATGAACTTGGCCGTAGCCAGGCTAAGCCATCGCAAATCCGATAGCCGGGCCGGAGAAGAACCTGAAGACATACGCTGGTTCCTGTCGATGTTCTTAAGGGCCAGCGTATCAGCCCATCCTTGGCCGGGTCCACGCGCGCAACGGCTGCGCCCGCCTCCCCCCCGTTATTCTTGACAGCCATCATTTTTTGCAGTCTCGTAAGGAACCTTATGCAAATCAGGTTCCAACCGGAAAGACCTACAAACCAATGCCAAACCAGAGTGCGTTTTCGTCCATTTGCAATCCGTCCAGGATTTTGAACGGAGGCGTCGCAAGCTTTGGACAAATGGCAAGGCTGTTTTCGCCGGGCGGGATGGCCAGACCGCCATTCCGTTCCGCCGCAAGGCGTTTTCGCGGGCAATCCGGTTTGGTACGCCGGGTGCAATCGGAAAAGCAGAAAAGTCTTTCGAGGTTTTGCAGGAGGTTTTCTTATGTACAAACCCAAGCTCAAGCCATTGGCGCTGTCCGCGGCGATGCTGTTTCTGCTGGCGATGATGGCCTGGCCGGCAGCCGCGCAACAGCAAAACGGGCAGACCGGGAACGAACCGGCCGCCGCGCCGGAAAACAATCCAATCGAAGAAACCATCCGTCCGGATTCGGCGAAGATTAACCAGCTCTTCAGGCAAATTCATGCTGAAACCGCCCGGCTCGATGCCGACGCTCGGGAACTCGAGTCCTTTCACCGCACCAGCACCGCCTGGGCCGGCCATGCCGACCAGATTGAAATGGTCCGCCAGCATGTCAACGAGGCCGGCAAGCTGGATCAGCAACTGCGCGCGGCGCGGGAAGAAGGCTCCGCCTGGCAGCAGGAATCCATCGATCGCATTCATCCGCTGCTGAAGGAACTGGCCGGTAACCTGGCAAGCACGATTGATTTTTTAGGCGCGCACCAGGAGCGGATGTTGCCGCCCGCCTACAACGAACTGGTGCGGAAGAACGCCGAGATGTCGCACAACCTGCACATGATGATTGAAGACGCGATGAACTATGCCGAGAGCAAGCACGAGCTTGATGGACTGAAAGCCCGGGAAAACGCGCGGCAGTAGTGGAAATGAATAGGGCAATCCTTCAGGAGATTTTCCGATGAACATGCGCAAGCTCAAACCGTTCACCCTGCCCGCGGCGGCGCTGTTTCTGCTGGCGATGACGGCCCTGCCGGCGGCGCCGCAACAGCAGGCCGAGAACGAACAGGCCGCCGCGGCGGATACCCATCAACGGGCCACCAACACCCGGCCGGATTCGCGGTACATTCACAATCTTTTCAAGCAAATCGCGGTTGAGACGGCCCAGCTCGACCGGAATGCCGAGGAACTGGAAGGCTATCAGCGCAGCCTGGCGGAATGGGAGTCCCATGCCGTCCAGCTCAACCTGATCCGCGAGCATGTCAACGAGGCCGGCAAGCTGGAGCAAAAGCTGCGCGCGGCGAGGGAAGCCGGCTCGGCCTGGCAGCAGGATGCCATCGACCGCGTCTATCCGCTGCTCAAAGAACTCGCCGATAACCTGGAAAGCACGATCTCCTTCTTAAACGCGCACCAGGACCGGCTGATGTCGAATGCCTACCGCGATCTGGTGCGGCAGAACGCGGAGATGTCGCACAACCTGCACAAGACGATCGAAGAGTCTCTCGACTATGCCAAGAACAAGGGCGAGCTGGAAGCCCTGAATAGGGAAGTTGGGCGGCAATAGGTCCGCCGCCGCGCGGCGGCGAGCCCGCCGCGCGGTCGCTTGGGGGAAAGAGGTAAGGCCATGATGCAACTGGAAAATTCGAAAATCTGGATGTTGGGCGCGGCTTTGACGGCCGCGGCGGGGGCTTTGGCTTACGCCGGCCTGGCGCGCAATGACGGCAAGCCGGCGGCGCGGCTGGCGCCGCAAACCCGGCAGCACTTGCTCAACGCCATGCACGGCGAAGCTTTTGCCTATGCGAAATACATGCTTTACGCCGAACAGGCCCGCCGCGGCGGCAACCAGACATTGGCGGAGCTGTTTGAAAAAACCGCCCGGGTGGAACGCTTTGAGCATTTTGCCGAGGAAGCCCGGTTGGCGGGCCTGGCCGGCAGCAACGAAGCCAACCTGCGCGAAGCGATACAGGGCGAAAATTACGAAACTACCATCATGTACCCGCAATACGCGCAGGCGGCGCGCGCCGCCGGCGATACCGCCGCGGCGCGGCGTTTTCAGGAAATTCGCAATGACGAAATGCGCCATCGCGATGCCTTCGAAGCGGCCTTGAAGCGTTTGAGCCGGCGGGCGTCGCGATAACTTCGCCGGCAACCGGGAATATGTTAATGGCACCCCTATTTAGAGTTCAGGCGCGCGCCGCGGCTCCGGCCCACGGGCCACGCGCTCTCGCCCATCGCGGGAGACCATGGCGCCGGTGGCGCATGCATTTACTGTGCCTGGGAATGCTCGCCGGGCGGCCGGCCGCGGCCCGCCTGGCGCACTGGACCCTTGTCCGCGGCGCAATCCTGCCGCGGCAAGGGCTCAGTCCGCTCGATTTAGAAGGGCGCCGGGTGCCACGGCGCGGCTGGCTGGATGACGCGCCGCCCCGCCTCGCCGATTTGCCGGACGCGAATCCGGCAAATTGCCCATGCGCGCGGGGGGAAGCGCGGCGCCTATGCGCGCCCGCCCGCCGCCGCCGGCAGCGGCCTGGAGGAGGCGCGCCCGCCCGCGCCCGGAAAATTCCTTCCCTCAAACTCAGCGCGGATTACGGGCGCGCCAGCCGGAGCCGGCCTTAACTCCACCGGTGAAACCGTCTCTCGGAGGTTTCTGTGAGGCTGTTCGTGCCGCCTTTTCCAAGGCAAGCTTTTTTCCAGAGAACCGCCATGTCAACCCCATATATACAAATGAATGAGCCGGCAGCGCCGGCGCTCGACCCGGAAAGCCTGGGCGATCTGTTCAAGCGTCATCACGGGCGGCTGATTCGCACCGCCTTCCAGATCCTGCGCAATAGCGCCGAGGCGGAGGATGCCGTGCAGGATGGTTTGCTTTCCGCCTTGAGCCATCTGTCTTCATTTCAGGGCAGGGCGCAACCTTCCACCTGGCTGACGCGGATCGTCATCAATGCTGCGCTGATGCGGCTGCGCCACCTGCGCTCGCTTCCCATGATTTCTTTCGATCAACCGATCTCCGGCGATAGCGCTTTGAAACTGGAGCCTCGCACCGACCGGCGCGAGGATCCGGAAGCCCTCTATGCGATCGGTGAACGGCGGCATTTTTTGGGGCAGGCCGCCGCCATGCTTCCACCCCGGCTGCGATCCGCCTTCCGCTTGCATTACATTCAGGGACTCAGCATTCGCGAGGCCGCGGGCATCCTGCGCGAATCGAACAGTTTGGTCAAGGCCCGCCTGCATCGCGCCCGCCGCTGGCTGGGCGCGCCCTTGCTGGTCGCCGCCGGCAACGGTCACCGCCCCCGCCGGCAACCAAAATCTTCGCATGGCAAAGACATCCATGCGTCCGGCCGCGATCATCCCACTTTCGCTGGAGTTGTGCACTCCCTGTCGGTTACTCCTCTCGCCGCTCCTCCTGTCCGCAGGCGGGGGACGGCATTGCCTGCCCGCAAGACGGCGTAAATTGAAAGGGCCGATTTTGAAGTCGAATCTGCAACGGCATTTGTGGTCAATCGTATTGGCCGGAGGCGAAGGTGAGCGCCTGCGGCCTTATGTCGAGCGCGCTTTGGGGCATCGCAAACCCAAGCAGTACTGCGCCTTTACCGGCAAGCGCTCCATGTTCCAGCACACGCTCGACCGCGCCGACCGGATCGCGCCGGCGCGCCGGCGCGTGACCGTAATCGCCCGCTCCCACCGCGCCGAAGCCCTCTCGCAGTTGCTTGGACGCGAGTCTGGCGAAATCATTCTGCAGCCGGAAAATCGCGATACCGCCGCCGGCGTCCTGCTGCCGCTGGCTCACGTCCTTGTCCGCGATCCCGCCGCCACGGTGATCGTGTATCCTTCCGATCATTTCATCTATCCTTCCGACCGTTTCACCGCCATCGCGGAATCGGCCGCGAGCGCCGCGGAATTGATGCCGGGACGCCTGGTGCTGATCGCCGCCGCTCCCGACCACAACGAGTCCGATTATGGCTGGCTGCGCATCGGCCCACGCCACGGCGTTTTCGGCGGCCATGCCCTGTTCGCGGTCGAGGGGTTTGCCGAAAAACCGGGCCCGGAAGAAGCCCAGCGGTTGCTGCGTTCCGGAGCCTTGTGGAATACCTTCATCTTTGCCGCCCGGGCGGAGACGCTCTGGAAGCTGTGCCGTATGGCCGTGCCGGATGTGGTGGAAATGTTCGAGCCTTACCGCGCCATGATCGGCACCCCACTCGAGGAAAGCGCGCGCTTCATCCTTTATGAACGCATGCCCGTCCGCAATTTTTCCTCGGCGGTGCTCGCCCGCTTTCCCAAAATATTTTCCGTCTTGATGATGCAGGGCGTATTGTGGTCCGACTGGGGACGCGAGGAACGCATCTCGGAAACCCTGCGCCAAATTGGCAAGCAGCTCCATCTCCCGGTAGAGATCGAAACGGCCGAGTCCAACCCGCGCACCCTCAGCGCCGCTGTTTAACCGAGCATCGGCCGGAAGCGTTAACGGCCGAGTCGGACAGCAGTTTTCGTTATTGGCAATTTCGTAGAAATTGCCTTAAGTATGCTCAATTTCGGAGAAATTGCCTGCAGCCTGCTCGATTTCGGAGAAATTGGAAAGCGTCAGCGCCTAAAAGTAAAAGCGGCCGAGCCGTTCCGGGTGCATGAAAAGCAATCCACCGCATCCAAATTACTGATTGTTGTCGTGATCCCGGTCATGGTCGTGATCCTGGCCATGCGTGGGCGGGAACGCAATCGGATAAAATTGTTTCGACGCATATCCGCGCAGGGAAGGGAACGATCATGAAAATATCACCGGGAAAACTGAAGGGTTTGCAGTCGGTCTCGAACGAGCGGGGAGTAATCGCCGCCGCCGCCATGGATCAGCGCGGCAGTCTGGAAAAGGCCTTGGCCAAAGAAAGCGGCAAGCCGGCCACTCCCGCCATGATGGAGGAGTTCAAGTCGGCCGTTACCCGCCTCCTGACCCCCTTTGCCAGCGCCATCCTGCTCGATCCCGAGTTCGGCTTGCCGGCCGCCCGCCAGCGCTCCGCCAACGCCGGCTTATTGCTGGCTTATGAAAAATCCGGCTATGACAATACCCAGCCCGGACGCCTGCCCGACCTGCTGCCGCATTATTCCGTGCGCCGCCTCCGCGATGCCGGCGCCGATTGCTTGAAGGTGCTGCTTTATTACACCCCCTTTGAAAAACCGGAAATCAACGACATCAAGCATGCCTTCATCGAGCGCATAGGCGATGAATGCCGCGCCTGCGATATCCCCTTCTTCCTCGAATTTGTCGGCTACGATCACGCCGGCGGCGATGAAAAAGGACTGGAATATGCCCGCCGCAAGCCCGAAATCGTTACCCGCAGCATGGCCGAGTTTTCCGCCGACCGCTATGGCGTGGATGTGTTGAAGGTGGAAATTCCCGTCAATACTAAATTTGTCGAAGGCGCCACCGGGTATGCCGGCCAGAAAGCCTATACCCGCGCCGAGGCGATCGAGCACTTCCGCCATGCCGCCGCCGCCGCCAAACGGCCGTTCATCTATTTGAGCGCGGGCGTTTCCAATGCCGAGTTTACCGGCAGCCTGGAACTGGCCGCCGAAGCCGGCGTGCCCTTCTCCGGCGTACTGTGCGGCCGCGCTACCTGGAAGGATGGCATTCAGGTGTACGCCAAACAGGGTTTGCAGGCATTCGAGGCATGGCTTTCCACCAGTGGGCGCAAGAATATCGAGGCCGTCAACGCCGCGCTCCAGCCGGCCCATCCCTGGTTCCGTTTCTTCGGCGCCACCAGCTCCGCCGCCCTCGGCTAAGCGGCCAGGTCATTGCAATGAAAAGCGGCCGCGGAAAGACGCGGCCGCTTTTCATTTCCAGCCAGAGTTTAGGAACGGGCGTGCCGTTTCCGGCCCGCCCGTTCAACGCTACGCCGCAAAAACCTGATTACTGAACATAAACCGGCTGGGTCAGGGTAATGCTCATGGGCGTGCCGGCGTGCAAATCGAGGGCATGGCCGCTGGTCATGAGCACCGTGCCCAGGCCGGCCGCCGCGCCTATGGCCGCGCCGGCGACCGCGTGTCCGGTGATGGCTCCGAGCAGCGTGCCCACCACCGTGCCGGCCGCAACGTTGCCGACGGTGCGCCGGGTATTGGATTGCTGCACCTGGCCTTCTTTGTTGGCTTGCGCCGTGCCTTGGGTAATGCTGCCCAACTCCCCGGTCACGCCTTTTCCTTGCGCATTCACATTGCTCAGGTTGGCGTGCAGCGCCGCAACATGGCCATCGGGCAATTGCAATTGCTGGAAATTCAATGCGATCGAACTGGTCCCGCCCAGGGCGCCCCCCTTCTTAACTTGCCCGATGGTGCCTTCCACCAGGCTTCCCACCGGCACCAGCACGTTACCGTTCGCGTCATAAACCGCCTTGACCACCTTGGCCGAAAACGGCTCGCCTTCCGAAGAGCTGGAACTGCTCAGCGTGTTGTTCAATTGCAGCGACAGGATCGTGCCTTGCGGAATCGTGCCCGCGTGGTGCGACCCGCCGGGGGCCGGCGCCGTGCTGGCTTCGTTGGCCGGCGCCGCCGGATTGGCGGCCGCGCCCTGCGGCGCGATGCTGGAATACGTCCGCTGGCGCGTGCTTCCCGGACTGCTGCTGCGGCCGTGATAGCCATCGTCGTAGCCGTTTTCAAATCCGGTCTGGTAGTTCAGCTTGTACGCCTGCTGGGTCAGCCCCGAGCCCTGATAATAGCCCTGCGTCGCATTCTGATAACTGGCGTGCGTGCTGAAATCGTAGGCGTGGCCTTGTTGATGATCCGTCACCCCGGCGCGAAATCCGGCGTTATAGCCGATCTGTTGCGCCTGCTGTTGCTGCGGGCTGAGCCCCTGCGCTTGCCCGGCGGCGCCGGCTTGAGTTTGCCCATTGGAGTTATTTTGAGCGGCGCCATAGCGCGCCCATAAGCCGACGCTCAACAGTAGTGGGAAAATTGCCATTCCGCGCATTGATCTTGCGTGCATATTTCCCTCCTCGGATTTTTGAGATGACCGCCGGGATTAAGATGTTGGTTAAGAAAAACTTAAAGCGTTAACGGCCGAGTCGGGCAGCAGTTTTCGTCATTGGCAATTTCGCGGAAATTGCCCAAATATTCTCAATTTCGCAGAAATTGCCTGCAGCCCTGCTCGCCGGCCGGTTTCGCGCGGGGTTCCTATTAGGTCCCGCGCCTATCAACGACGATAAACTTTCGGCAGCCGTGAGTATTGGCCATGCGTCCGGCTTCGGCCGGACGTTTGCGAAAGCGTCAGCGCCTAAAAGTAAAAGCGGCCGAGCCGCTCGCCCGGCGTTTTCGCCATGCGTCCGGAGTCGGCCGGTAAAGCAAAGCCATGCCGCCGCGGGAGTTGCGCCCGGCAAGCCAACCCGGGCTGCTGAGGCAAGGATGCGCCTATAATTCCTCGTGCCCGTTTCCTCGCCCGCGCCCGCGCCCGTGTTTTCGCTCCGGCGAGCTTTCTTCGCCAGCCGCAGTCTGACCTTTCAAACCCTGATGCTGGCATTGTTTGCCGGCATCTGTTTTTTGACCTCCTGGCTCAATCTTTATGCCTACGACGACGTTTATGTCGTCTATCAAAACCCGCTGATCCGCTCGCTCGCGCACTGGACGCGCTTTTTCCGCCTCGACTACTGGGCCCCTTTTTTCCACATGGGGCTTTACCGTCCCATCGATATACTCAGCTTCGCGCTGGAATGGCACTGGTGGCCGAATGACGCCGGCGCTTATCACATCACCAACATCGTGCTGCATGCCGCGGTGGCGCTGCTGCTGTTTCGCTTCCTCCGCCGCCGGCTGGAGCCGGTCGCCGCCTGGGTGGCCGCCGCCTGGTTCGCTTCGACGCCGCTGCACGCCGGCGTGGTCGCGGGCCTGGTGGGGCGCGCCGATCTGCTGGCGGCGGGGTTTGCATTGTTGGCGTTATGGGCGGCGGAAGCGGGCCTGCGGCGCCGGCGCTGGCCGGCCGCTATGGCCGTTTTCCCGCTGACGCTGCTGGCGCTCGGCTCGAAGGAAAGCGCGATTGTGCTGCCCGGCTTGCTCTGCCTGATGATCTGGATTGAAATGCCCGGCGCGCCCGCGCCTCTCGCGCTGGCAACGGCGGCGCCCCCGCCCGCCGGACGCGCCCGCCGGGCGCGCGGGCTGGCGCCGCTGCGCCAGCCCGTGGTGTGGAGCTGCGCCGCCGCTACCTTCTTCTATCTCGCCGTCCGCATCCGCGTCGTCGGTTTGCTGGTGCATTCCACTAGCCGCACCGCCAACCCGCTGGCGTTCGCGCCCGCCGCCGCGCGCTGGCGCACCGCCCTGGTCGATACCGGCTTCGCCGTGCGCTCGCTTTTCTGGCCTTTCCACCTCTCCCCCGATTATTCCTATAACCAGATTCCCCTGGTACAGCACTGGTACTCGCCCCGTCTGGCGCTGGCGTTGCCGCTGCTGGCCGCCTGTGGATTGGCCGCCTGGCTGGCGCGCCGGAATCGCGCCGCGCTGTTGGGCGCCGCCTGGTTCTTCCTCGCCTGGCTGCCCGTCTCCAATCTGTTGTTTCCCATTGGCACGATTTACGCTAACCGGCTGCTATATTTTCCCTCGCTGGGGGCGGCGCTGGCGCTGGGCGCCGGCTGGGAAGCGATATGGCGGCGCCTGCGCCGCCCCCCGCCCGCGCTGCCCGGCCGGCGTCTACGCCTGGCGCCGGCCGCGCTCGTCGCCGCCGCGCTGGCATTGGCCTTCATCTATGTCCGCACCGATTTGCGCACCGGCGAGTATTGGTCCGACAACAGCTCGCTCTTCGCTTATGCCGTGCGCGTCGCGCCTAACTCCTCGGTCGCACATATTCTCGATGCCGAAATGCTGGCGGAATGGGGGCATGCGCGCCGCGCCATCGTCCAGTATCGCCAGGGGCTGTTGATCGAGCCTGAAAACGCCACGGCCTGGGTGGGACTGGGGCAGCAACTCGCCCGTCGCGGTCACTGGCGGGTGGCGGCGGATTGCTTTCCGCGCGCGCTCGCTAGCCAGCCGCGCGCCTGGGTTTTCGATGCCGCCGCGCCCATCGAGTTGCGCGCGCATCGCCCCGCCTGGCTGCTGCGCCAGGCCGCCGTGCTCGATGGCCGGATCACGGCCCAGGAACGCTCCTGGTTGCGTTCCGCCCGCCGGGCAATGAACCCAAAATCCGGAAACAGTCGCCGCTAAACCGCCTTACCTTTGATGTTCCGGATAGAGCTTCCGCCAGCCTTGCCGCGGCGTCCAGGAGAGCACATACGCCGGCCCGCGGCGTTCCGGCGATTGCGCGCGGCGCCGCTTGACCAGGCCTTGAAGCCGCAATTGATGGCGCCAGTTCCAATAGCTGTCGCTAAAACGGGCGCTCAACAACCGCCAGCGCCGGTCGAAATGATAAATGGCGGTGGCGTCGATTTTTTTTGCATAGCCTTCATGGGTTTGAACTTCAATTCCGGTGGCGGTTATATTCGCGCCGGGAAGATTGAAATACTCGTTGGTGACCCGATTCAACCGCGAGCGGGGAAAGAGAAAGTAATGCAGCGGGCGGCCCGCGGGGCAATTCAAGCACTGATACGGCGAGCCCGCCGTTTCCGGTGAGCTGGCCTGGAACCCGCTCGCCGGCAGCACGGCCAGCATGCCGGCATCGCCGCTGTTGCTGATGCCCAGCGCCAACAGTTCCTTTCTTCTGGCGCTGCGATAAACCTGCACTTCCTCGATCCAGCCCGAATTCACAAACAAGCTCCGCGCCCGGCCTCGCCGGTCGAGCACGTACAGCAAGCCCGGCCACCAGGTGTGGTGGTTGACGGCCCAGGCAATCCATTTCTTGCCGGACGCGCGATAGGCGATGGCGCGGCCCTGAAATTGCCAGGGCGGATTATAAGTCCCGGCCCGGAAGCGTAGTTGGGGCTGGGGCGTGAATTGCCAGAGCAGTTTTCCGTCGCGGGCGCGGAAATCGTATAGCTGCGAGCGCATGTAGCCGCTTTGATTCGGGCGCGGCGCGGAGTTGATCGCCACTAAGAGATGATGGCGCGATCCCGCGCGCCAGGGATAGACCTCTTTCAGCGTAAACGGGGCAGCCAGGCGAACGCTCCAGATGGTTTTACCCTTCGTGTTGCGAGCCAGCAGATTCTGGCCGCTCTGCGCCAGCGTCAGTCCGGATGCTGGCGGCGGCCATAGCCACCAGAGCCCCGCCGCCAGCAGGCCCAGCGCCAGGATCAGCCCGCCCCCCGCCCACCGCCAGGCCGTCCATGTCCACCTGCCACCGGCGGTGCGGGCCGTTTCCGGCGCGGTCGTTTCCGGCGTGGCCGCCTGCTCCGGCTCCCGGGTTTCAACGGCGCCGTTTTCGGCGCTGCTTTTGCCGAGCCACGCCTCCATCTCCTGCTCGTAGGCATAGACCATCTGCCGCTTGCCGCCCGGCACCCGCCGCACCGGCAAGCCCTTTTCTTTTTCCCAACGAATGACGGTGCGAATGTCACGCCCCAGATAAGCGGCGATGGCTTTCCAGGAATCTAAGCGGCGATTGCCACGCTCTTCCATAAAAAAACTTAGAATATTCGCAAAGCGTCCGGCTTCGGCCGGACCTTTGCAAAAGCGTCAGCGCTTAAAAGTAAAAGCGGCCGAGCCGCTTTGAGTTTGCGGTTGGAGTCGGCGCGTCCTGCCGAGTCACGGCCATGTCATCTAGAGTCATCTTCTGACAGCCTACGGGAACCGTTGCCATTATACGTCATTTCCAGATTTCAAATGCATGAAGCACAGGCATTTAGGCGGCAATCAGCGGACCGGCGTCAGGGCCGCCTTTGCGCGGCGCTAGCCCCGCCCCGCATGTCACAAGCTGTCATGCCGCCATGTCGTTATTTTTCAGCTTGCGCCAGTTTAAGCCATTTGCCGGCAGTCCTTGTTTCTTGTTATCGATGAAGCGCTGGGCATGGAAATGACTTGCGGGTGGCAGTCACTGGGGAGTCAGTGTGTGTGGTTTAGATCAGTGTGTGTGATTTAGGCAGGAGAAATTGCGCTATGAAGTCGGCTCAAACGGCGGGTTTTAGGTTTTTAACGGCTATCATCTCGATATTATGCCCGGTGGCGCTGGCGCAATCCGCGCCGCGGCCGGCCAGATTGCGGCCGGCCCCGCCGGCGCAGCGTGCCCGCGTGCTGCGTGCCTACGGGCGCCTGCCGCTGGCGTTCGCGCCGGACCCAAGCCTGCCCGGGCGGGCGCGGCGCTTCCAGACCCGTGGCTTGGGCTATGCCCTGCAGCTTTCCCCCCGCCAGGCGAGCCTGGCCCTGGGCGGCGCCGCCCAGCGCGCCCTGATCCGCATGCGGCTGGAAGGCGCCCAACCCTCCGCCTTGCACGGTCGGCGGCGCCTGCCCGGAACCATCAATTACCTGATCGGCAATCATCCCGCGCTCTGGCGCACCCAGGTCCCGCTCTTTGCCCGCGTGGCCGCGCCCGCTGTCTATCCCGGCATCGATCTGGTCTATTACGGCCATCAAGGCAAGCTGGAATACGATTTCGACCTGCATCCCGGCGCCCACCCCGGCGCCATTCGCTTGAGCCTGGCCGGCGCCGCGCCGGCGCGCCTCGCCGCCGATGGCGACCTGCTGGTTTCGACTCCCGCCGGGCTGTTGCGCTGGCTGCGCCCGGTGGTTTATCAACCCGCCGCCGCCGGCCGCCCGCGCCGCGCCGTCCCCGCCCGCTTTGTGCGCCTGGCGAAAAACCAGTTCGGCTTTCAGCTCGGCCGCTACGACCATGCCCGCTCGCTGGTGATTGATCCCATCCTGGTATATTCCACCCTGCTCGGCAGTCCTAGCGGCACAGACTCTTCCGACAGCCAGACGCATATCGCCGTGGACGCCAGTGGCAACGCCTACCTGGTGGGCCGTACCAGCGCTTCCGATTTCCCGGTGACTGCCGGCGCGTACGATCTCTCCTATCCCGGCGGCACCTGCGCGGATGGCGGCGGGGGGACCAAGCCTTGCGCCGCCCTTTTCGTGACCAAACTCAATGCCACCGGCACTCAGTTGGTTTATTCCACCTATCTCGGCGGCACCAATCGCGACGAGCCTTCCGGGGTGGCGCTCGACAGCGCCGGACAGGCGTACCTGGTCGGCATGACGCAATCTGTGGATTTTCCCGTCACCGCTACCGCCTTCCAATCGCAGCTCAGCGTTGGGCAGTGCGATATCAATGGAGGCGTGGCCGGAGCTTGCCCCAATGCCTTTTTGACGGTATTGAACGCCAGCGGCTCGGGACTGGTCTATTCGACTTATTTAGGCGGCGCGGGGCCTTCCACTCCCGCCGGCTTGAGCGGCGCCAATGCCGGACTCGGCGTGGCCGTGCTTTCTCCTTCCGCGGTCTTTATCAATGGCATCACCGCTTCCAGCAGTTTTCCCACTACCAGCGGCGCCTATCAGTCCACTTATCCCAACGCCGGCAGTTGCGTCTTCGGCAGTACCGCGGGCAAATGCCCGGTGGATTTTGTGGCGAAATTCGATCCCACCCAGAGCGGCGCGGCCTCGCTCGTTTATTCCACCTACCTTGGCGGCGCTCAGGGCGCTACCGGCATCGATAGTTTGGTCATAAATCATGGCGGGCCTGCGGGCGGGATTGCGGTAGACAGCTCCGGTAATGCCTATGTCACCGGCACAACCAGCGATTACACCTTTCCGATTACCGGTTCCTTCGGCAGCGGTAATTCGGGCCCCGTGGGCACCTGCACGTTAATGGGCCAAACGGGCATGTGCAGCGTTGCCTTCGTCACCAAATTGAATTCCACCGGCACGGCGCTGATTTATTCCGGTTTTATCGGCAACGGCAATGGCACCGACACCGGCCCGTTGGCGATCGCGCTCGATAGCGGCGATGACGTCTATATCACCGGCTATACCACCAGCGGTTTTCCCACCACCGCCGGCGCCTTTCAGGCCGCCTTTGGCGGCGGCGCGCTCGATGCCTTCGTGACCAAAATTAATGCTGCCGGCACCGGCCTGGTGTACTCCACCTATTTGGGCGGCTCCGGAGATGAAATCGAACTCTCCAACGGCGGCAGCCTGGGCACGCTGGCCGTGGATAGCGCCGGCCAGGCTTACATCACCGGCAATACCGATTCCAGCGATTTTCCTACCCTGAATAGTTTGCAGAATTTTAACCAGGGCAATACCTGCACCGCCACCAACAATAACGGCTCCACCCGTCCCTGCACCGATGCCTTTGTTACCGTGCTCAAAGCCGATGGCTCCGGCCTGGTGTTTTCCAGTTTTTTGGGCAGCGGCGACCAGGATGATTCCGGCGATGGCATCGCGCTCGGCGCCAATGGCAACATTTATGTTTCCGGAGAAACCCAGGTGCAGGTGCAAGGCAGCAGTGATCCGTGGGCCTTTCCCACCACCGCGGGCGCCTTCCAGACTTCCTTGAGCTGTTGCGATAACGCCAGCTTTGTCAGCCAGATCTCGTTGGGCACGCCGCAAACCGTCGTCGTCAACCCTGACAAGCTCAACTTTGGCGATGTCGTAGTCAATACCACCAGTCCGGCCCAAACCCTGACCTTCACCAACAACACGAATGTTGCGGTGACGGCGCAAAGCTCGAATTTCAGCGGGACGAATGCCGCTGAATTTGACATTCTCGCCAGCGCTTCGACCTGTGCCCTCGGGACGCCGCTTCCCGCCGGCGGAACCTGCACGCTGGCGGTTATTTTCACCCCGGCGGCGACCGGCGCCGCCAGCGCCACGCTCACGGTCAACACCGATAGCAGCGCGACGCCGTCGTTGACGGTCGCGCTCAGTGGCAATGGGGTTTCGACCGGCTCGGTTTTGATTGCGCCCACCAGTCTGACCTTCGGCAATCAGGTCGTCGGCACCATTAGCGCCCCCCAAGCCGTGATCATCACCAACACCGGCACCGGCCCGCTGGGCATCCTGAACGTGACCACGATGTCGTCCGAGACCATTCAGGGCTTTCCCTACACCACCAACTGCGGCGGCAGCCTGGCGGCGGGCGCGAGCTGCACCGTCAGTGTCAGCTTTAGCGCCAATACGGTGGGTGGCGTAACCGGCCAATTGCAGATTTCCGACGATGCCGCCGGCAGCCCGCAAAGCATTCCGCTGAGCGGCGCCGGGGTGCAGAGCATCACCGGCACGACCAACCCGGTTCCGTTCATTTCGCAGCCGCTCGAACCGGACGTCATGATGCCCGGAACTTCGAGTTTCCTGCTGACCGTCGCCGGCACCGGTTTCGTCTCTGGCGCGACCGTGGATTGGAATGGCCAGGCGCTGACCACAACCTTTATCAGCGGTTCCCAGTTGTCGGCAGCGGTTCTTTCCCAGAATGTCGCCGTTATCGGCACCGCCTCCATCGTGGTGGTGAATCCCAGCGGCGCCCGATCGAACCCCGCTTTTTTCAGCATTGCTGCGGCCAACAATAGTCCGGTATTCGCGCCGGCAACGGGCTCGCCTATCGGCTTGGGGAATGAGCCGATCAAGGTCGCGCTGGGTGACTTCAACGGCGACGGCCGGCTGGATATGGCGATTTCGAATTATGCCGACGGCACGGTGACGATTCTGCTCGGCAACGGCGATGGCACGTTTGCGCCCGCCCCGGGTTCGCCGATAAAGGTGGGCGCCAACCCTTATGGCATCGCAGTGGGTGACTTCAACGGCGACGGCCGGCTGGATTTAGCGATCGCCAACGGCGGAATCAATAGTTCTGGCGATAACACCGTGTCCATTCTGTTGGGCAAGGGGGACGGATCGTTTACCCCGGCGCCCGGCTCGCCCATTACCGTGGGCATGGATCCGGATGCGGTCGCGGTGGGCGATTTTAATGGCGATGGCAAACTGGATCTGGCGGTAGCCAACTATAACGACGGCACGGTGAGCATCCTGCTCGGCAACGGCGATGGCACCTTTGCGCCGGCGCCGGTGCTGACCGTCGGAACCAAGCCCATCGCGCTCGCCGTGGGTGATTTCAACCAGGACGGCAAGCTGGACCTGGCGGTCTCTAATTTTGCCAGCAATAGCGTGAGCATCCTGCTCGGCAACGGCGATGGCACGTTTGCGCTCGCCCCGCAATCCCCCCTCATCGTGGGGAGTGGGCCCGACGAAATCGTTACCGCCGATTTCAACGCCGACGGCAAGTTGGACTTGGCGGTCGTCAATGATACCGGCAACAACGTTTCCGTACTGCTCGGCAATGGCGATGGCACGTTTGCTCCCGCGGCACTGTTCCCGGTAGGGAATCATCCCGAGGGGCTGGCCGCGGGCGACTTTAATGGCGACGGCCGGTTGGATCTGGCCGTCACGAACACGACCGACGGCACCATATCGCTGCTGTTCGGCAACGGCGATGGCACGTTTACGGCTGCCGGCTCAGTCATCCCGGCAGGGAATAATCCCGACGGGATTGCGGTGGGCGATTTCAACGGCGACGGCCAGCCAGACCTGGCCACCGCTAACGTGTATAGCAACAATGTTGCTGTTTTCTTGCAGCAGGCCTCGACGAGCCCGTCGTCGATTACGTTTGTGCCCTTCGGTTTAACTTTTGCCAGTCAGGCGGTAAACACCAGTAGCGCGCCTCAAACCGTCACCGTCACCAATAGTGGCAACACCAATCTGGTTTTTGCTGCGGGCGCGGTGACGATTTCCGGAGCGAACCCGGCAAATTTTGCCCTGGCCAGCGATGGGTGCAGCAATGCGACCGTGCTGCCGGGCAATAGTTGCACCGTCAGCGTCACCTTCGCGCCCGCGATGACGGGGACCGCCAATGCAACGCTCAACTTTGCCGACAATCTCGCCGGCAGCCCGCAAAGCATTCCGCTGAGCGGCACCGGCGTGCAGAATACCTCTGCTGGGGTGGTGGGGTTATCGCCCAGCAGTCTCGGCTTCGGCGGCCAGGTCGTGGGTACGACCAGCAATTCGCAGACCGTGACCCTGACCAATACCGGCAGCAGCCAGGTCGGCAGCCTGGCGATATCCATCTCGCCCGGCAGCGTAACATCCATCTTTCCCTACACCACCACCTGTTCCAGCACGCTGGCGGTCAACGCCAGTTGCACCGTCAGCATCAGCTTCGCGCCGAGCTTCGTTGGCACGGCGATGGGCCAGTTGGTGGTCAGCGATGACGCCGCCAACAGCCCGCAAACCCTGTCGCTCGCTGGCACCGGCATTGTGGCCAGTCAATTGCAGCAAATCATCACCACCATTGCCGGCGGCGGCGCGCCCCAGAACCTGACGGCGAACCAGGCGCCGGTCGGAGAACCTTGTGGCATCGGCGAAGATGCCGCCGGCAATTTTTATCTGCCCGATCTCGCCAATAAGCATATCTATAAGATTTCCGGCGGGACGCTCACCACCATCGCCGGCAATGGCACTACCACCTTTAACGGCGACGGCAGTCCGGCCATGGCCACCGGCTTCGAACTCGGCGGGTTCCCCGTCTGCGGCTTCACGGTGGATAGCGGTGGAAATATTTATTACGTGGATCATATATTCGTGAACGTGGCTAGTTTCCAGCAAACCAGCGTCATTCGCGAAATTGTCGCCGCCACCGGCCAGGTCAAAACCCTCATTCCCAATACGCAACCCGGCTATGGCGGCGACGGCGGTCAGGCCTCCAGCGCCCAATTGAGCCCCGCCATCCTATCGCTCGCGCTGGATGCCGCCGGCAATGGATTCATTGACGATGCCGGCAACAACGTGATTCGCGAAGTGAATGCCAGCACCGGCATCATCACCACCATCGCCGGTAATGGTATGCCCGGCATTTCCGGCGACGGCGGCGCGGCCACCAGCGCCTCCTTGACTTTCCCCACCGGCATCGCCCTGGATGCCGCCGGCAATCTCTATATTGCGGAATCCAACTATGTCAAAGAAGTGCCTTGCGTGGATGGCACGGCCGCTTGCACCCCGCCCAGCGGTGAGCAGGCCGGCAATATTTATACCCGCGTGAATTTGCCCGCTGCGGTCATTCTTACTAATACCAATAACAATACCAATACCAATAACAATTCCATGCTGGCGATTGCCGTGGATAATGCGGGCAATGTCTATATCGCCGATGCCGCGCACAATCTCGTCTATGAATCTCCCGCCGGGCAAACCACGGCCACCGTGCTCGCCGGCGGCGGCGCCGCCGGCTTGGATGAAGGCGGTCCGGCCACCTCTGCCACGCTCTTGCATCCCAATGCCTTGCTCGCCACCGGCGGGAACCTCTACCTGGATGATCCCGGCCAGGCGCGCGTTCAGGTAGTCAATGCGAGCGGCAATATCCAAACCATCTTCGGCAACGGCTTGTCGTCTTTATTCGGTTCAAACCTGCTCGCCACCCAGACGGAAACCCCCGATTACCAGGCCACCGCTTCGGATGCGCATAGCGATATCTACCTCGCCGACAGCAATGACAGTGTCATTCGCGAAATCACCCCCCAGGGCAATATTGTGACCGTGGCGGGGAATCAATATAGCGGCTATAGCGGCGATAATGGCCCGGCAACGGCGGCGGAATTGAATCACCCGCTGGGGATTGCCTTCGATCTCCAGGGCAACTTATATATTGCCGATATGGGAAACAATGTGGTGCGCGAGGTCAACGCTTCCACCGGCATCATTCAGACTATCGCCGGCAACGGCAGCCTCGGCAACAGCGGCGACGGCGGTCCGGCCACCAGCGCGGAGCTGTCTCCCGAAATACTTGCCGTGGATGCCGCCGGCGACTTGTTCATCGCCGATGAATACAACATGGTGGTTCGCGAAGTCACCCCGGATGGAATCATCCATACCGTCGCTGGCAACGGCACCTACGGTAATACCGGCCTCGGAGGGCCGGCCACGGCCGCCGCAATCTCGCTCGAATTCATTGCCGTGGATGGCTCTGGCAATTTGTTCCTGACCGACGATCTATCTCAGGTGTTGGAAGTGCCGTGTGTAACCGCGCTTTCCACCTGCAAGCCGCCGGTCGGCATGACCGCCGGTTACCTTTATGCCGTCGCCGGCAACGGTACGCCCGGTTACAGCGGCGACGGCGGCCCGGCCACCGCCGCGCAATTGAATGTTCCCTACGACCTTCGCACCGACGCTGCCGGCAATATTTTCGTGCTGGATCCCGGCAATTCGGTGATTCGCGAATTCACCGTCGGCGGCAACATCACCACCATTGCCGGCATCGGCACGAACACCTTCAGCGGCGACGGCGGTCCGGCGGTGGATGCTGGCCTGTCGTGGCCTGTCTTCATGGCCTTGACCCCCTCCGGCAACCTGGTGTTTGACGATGAAGGCAATTCCCGCATCCGCAGCATCAGCAATGTGGAAACCGCCGGGGTGGGTCTCAATCCCTCCTCGCTGGCTTTCAGCGCGCAGTTGGTCGGCACCGCCAGCGCCGCGCAAACCATTACCGTGACCAATACCGGCGGCGCCAATCTCGTTTTCTCGTCGATTGCCATAGGCATGACCGCTCAGGCCAATCCTGGCGTCCCCTCGTCCTCGGCCGGAAACAATTTCACCGTCAGCGGCACGACCTGCGTCATCGGCGGCGACGGTCTGCTGCCCGGCGCAAGCTGCACTGTGGATGTGGAATTCACGCCCACCGCCGCCGGCCCGTTTTACGCGAATCTGGTGCTCTCCGATAACGCCGGCGCCTCCCAAACCGCGGCGCTCTCCGGCACGGGTATCCAGCCGGCCGTCACGCTCTCTTCCGCTTCGCTCAGCTTCGGCGATCAGTTGGTCGGCACTACCAGCGCCGCGCAAACCGTGACCTTGAGCAATACCACCGGCTCAGCCGCGCTGGCGATCACCTCGATTTCCGCTAGCGGCGATTTCGCCGAATCGAATACCTGCGGCTCCAGTGTGGCCGTCGGCGCCAGCTGCACCATCTCGGTGACCTTCACGCCGGCGCAAACCGGCGCACGCACCGGGACTTTAACCATTGCCGACAATGCCGGCGATAGCCCGCAATCGGTGTCCTTGTCGGGCACCGGCGTTGCGCCCAATGCCGTGCTCTCGCCCAGCTCGCTGAATTTCGGCAATCAATACATTGGCGTTCCGGGAACGGCGCAAACCGTGACCTTGAGCAACACCGGCACGGCAACTTTGAGCAACATCCTTATCACCACCACTTCGCCCGCGTTCGTTCCAAGCACAACCTGCGGACAAAGCCTGGCCGTGGGCGCCAGTTGCGCCATCTCGATCAGCTTCGTTCCCTCCGCCGTTACTGCTTACAGCGGCGAGCTGACGGTCTCCGATAATGCCGCCAACAGCCCGCAAACGGTGGCGCTCAACGGTGTCGGCCAAGGATATCCCCTCGTCACGCTCTCGGCCTCCAGCCTGGCCTTCTCCAGCCAGACGCCCGGCACCACCAGCGCCGCGCAGCCGGTGATCATGACCAATTCAGGGGAAGCTGTATTGAATATTTCGAGCATTGCCGCGGACGCCGGCTTCCTGCAAACCAACAATTGCGGCAGCAGCCTGGGCGTGGGGTTAAGCTGCACCATCCAGGTCAGCTTTGCGCCCACCAGCGGGGGCAGCATTACCGGCAATCTGACCATTACCGACAATGCCGCCAACAGCCCGCAAACCGTGAGCTTGAGCGGCACTGCCGTCACCCTCAATAACTGGACCGGCTTGCAGGTCAGCGGCACGGCGCCGCCTTGGCGCGGCTCTGCGGATGTCGTCTCGGATGGCCACGACGATCTGATCCTGTTTGGCGGCGGCAACAATAGCGGCAACTTGAACGATGTCTGGGTGCTCAGCCATGCCGACGGTTTGGGCGGCACACCGGCTTGGGCTCAGCTTTCGCCTTCCGGCCCGGCGCCGGCGCCGCGCCATAATGCGTTTGCCGCTTACGCGCCTTCCTCCAACCGGCTGATTGTTTACGGCGGCTGTGAGGGCGGCTGTTTCCCCATGGCTACCGATATCTGGGTATTGACGAATGCTAACGGCCAGGGCGGTGCGCCGGCCTGGATCCAGCTCTCAGCTTCCGGCTCGGGGCCCGCGCCTCGCCAGGGCGGTGTCGCGGTGTACGACCCCGGCAGCAATCGCCTGATCGTCTTCGGCGGGCAAAACGGCTGGGGATCGGGCGGCGTTTACCAGGATACTTGGGTGCTGACCAATGCCGACGGCACCGGCGCCACTACCCCTGCCTGGACCCAATTGTCCCCCAGCGGCGCGCCGCCGCAATTTGGCTACTTCCCCGGCTTCTTCTACGACGTGAAAAATAATCGCCTGCTATTGCAGGGCGGTAGCAATGGTTATAGCAACTCCAATGCGGTCTGGGCGCTCTCGAACGCCAACGGCATCGGCGGAACCCCGGCCTGGACGGCTCTGATTCCCCAGGGCGCCGCGGGCTCGCCGGATAATTTCGACGGTAATTTCATTTCCACCTACGATGCGAACAGCAATCTGGGCTGGGTCCTGCCCCAGAACGGCGGCTATCTGCAGACGCAGCTTTGGCAGCTTGCGAATGCGAACGGGCTGAACGCCACCCCCGTCTGGACGCCAACCGGGGCCACCGGCTTGCCCGCTTCTGCCTCCTTGCAGGGTATGATTTATAACCCGGGAAGCGGTGTGTTATCCGCCTTAGTCGTAATCGTTAACCCCACGGCCACCAATACCATGGCGCTTTATCTGCTCAGCCCGGGGCAAGCCTCGGCCCCGGTAGTCCGGCTTTCGGCGAGCAGCCTGAGCTTCCCGGCGCAAACCGTCAACTCCACCAGCGCCGCCCAAACCCTTACGGTATCCAATATCGGTACGGCCCCGCTGTCACTTGGCTCGATTACCGCAACCGGTGCTTTTGCCGAGACCAATACTTGCGGCGCTTCGCTCGCCATGGGCGCAAACTGCACTATTTCAGTAACCTTTACGCCCACCGCTTCCGGCAATGTGACCGGCACGCTGACTTTGCAGGATAACGCCGCTGACAGCCCGCAAACGCTGGCGCTCAGTGGCGACGGCGTCGTGAGCACCCCCAGCGTCTCGCTTAACCCGGTCGCTTTGAATTTTGGCAATGTCTATCTCGGCCAGTCCGGCTTAGGGGTTATAACCCTGACCAATAGCGGCAATGCCACCTTGGTGCTCGGCGGCATAACCGTCCCCGCCGGCTTCAGTGAAACTTCAACCTGCGGCTCCAGCCTCAACGCCGGCGCAAGCTGCACCATCAGCGTCAGCTTTATGCCCGCCCTCGCCGGCCCGGTTACCGCCGCCTTGACGCTCGCCGATAATGCCAGTGACAGCCCGCAAACCGTGCCGCTCAGCGGTACGGGTGTGCTCGGCTATCCGGCCGTTTCCTTGACGCCTTCGAGCGGATTGAGTTTCGGCAGCCAGCCCACCAATTCGCCCAGTCCCGCCCAGACCATCATCCTGGCCAACACCGGGAATGGAGACCTGACTATCAACTCCATTAGCGCCAGCGGAGACTTCAGCCAGGTCAATGGCTGCGGCTCGAAACTGGCGGCGAGTTCCACCTGCTCGATTTCCGTTACCTTTACTCCGGGCGCTTCCGGCAGCAGCACCGGAACCCTGACCGTCACCGATAATGCGCCCAACAGCCCGCAAACGCTGGCGCTGAGCGGCACGGGCATGGCTCCGGGAATTTCGTTGTCCCCGAGTGCGATTGCCTTTGGCGGCGTCGAGGTGAATACCACCGCTACGGCCGGCTTGACCATTCAAAACAACGGCAATACCGGCCTGCACATCAGCAGCGCCACTGGCAGCGGCGATTTTAGCGTCACCAGCGGCTGCGCCACCGTGCCGGCCGGCAGCAGTTGCAGTTTGAATGTCAACTACACGCCCAGCGCCGTCGGCCCCGGCGCCGGCGTCATCACGCTCACCGACGATGCCGCCGGCAGCCCGCAAACGGTGCCGGTTTCGGGTACCGGCACCGCCCCCGGCGTGTCCCTCTCGCCTGCCTCCGGTGTTAATTTCTCCGCCATCAATGTAGGGGCGGCGAGTTATCCCATTACCGTGACCTTAACCAATTCCGGCACCGCCGACCTCACCGGATTTTCGATTTCCATCATCGGCGATTATGGATTTATACCCGTCACCTGCCCCATGCCCACCTTACCCGCGGGCAAGACGTGCACGGTGAATGTGATTTTCCATCCGCACGTCGCCGGACAGGATAACGGCTCGCTTATTTTCAATGACAGCATCGGACAGCAACAGCTCCAGCTGTTCGGCATCGGCCTGGTCCCGGGCGCCAGCCTCAGCTCCGCGCAACTGTTCTTCGGTGGACAATTGCTGGGGACCACCTCGCCCGCCCAGACCGTAGTCTTGAGCAATACCGGCACGGCGGCGCTCGCCATTTCGAGCATCACCGTTCCCGCCGGCTTTAACCTGATCACCAGTTGCGTGGATGCTTCCGGTTCCGGCAATCTTTCCCCCGCTTCCAGTTGTCCGTTGAACATCGCCTTCGCGCCCAAAGTGAGCGGCGTTGTCTCCGGCAATTTGCAGGTCGTGGATTCCGCCGGGACGCAAACCGTCTTGCTCACCGGCTCCGGCAATGTCGCCGGATTGTCGATTTCTCCCGCCACCGTCACCTTTGGCGCCGAGATGGTGAACACCACCAGCCAATCCCAAACCCTCACCGTCACCAATACCGGAACCACCGATTTGATTCTGAACCCGATTCAGGCCGGCGGCGATTTCCAGGCCGTTAGCGCCTGCCCGGTGAGTCCGGAAACGCTGAAAGCCGGCTACTCCTGCCCGGTGAATATCAGCTTTACTCCCACGACCGTGGGCCTGCGCAGCGCTACTTTGACGGTCAGCGACAACTCCGGGTTCATCTCCAGCTCGGCGGTCCTCTCGGGCACGGGCAGCTTACCCGGCATTGGCGCTTCTCCCGCAACCCTCTTTTTCGGCGGCGAAGCCATCAACACCACCAGCAGCGCCCAAACCATTACCGTCACCAATACCGGTAATGCGCCGTTGTTGATTGCGGCCGTCCAGGCCAGCGGTGATTTCGCCGATACCGAAACCTGCACCGCGGCTTCCGCCACGGGCGGATTGCCCGCCGGCCAGAGCTGCATCATCAGCGTGACCATGACTCCCACCACGCTCGGTTTTGAAACCGGCGCGATCCTGATCTTCGATAATGCGGATGGACTGCATTCCGTGGCCGTCAGCGGTATCGGGATGGGCCCGGGCGTTACGCTCCAACCCGCCTCCCTGTCTTTTGGCAGCCAGCCGATTCCCGGCGCCAACTCTTCCGGCATCACGCTTGCCGGCGCCACCCAAACCGTGCTGCTCACCAATACCGGCAATGCGCCGCTGCCACTCTCGGGGTTAACGATCCAGAGTCCGTTCAGCCAAACCAACGACTGCGGTTCGGGCCTGGCTCCCGGCGCCAGTTGCATGCTCTTGATCAGCTTTGCCCCGACTCTCCAGGGCCAGGCCACCGGCTTGCTGTCCTTTGCCGGAACCTCCGGCCAGGCCGCCTCGGTCGCGCTCACCGGCTACGGCAGCCCCAATGGCTTAACCCTGTCGCCGTCTTCCCTTAATTTCGGTTCCCAGCCCGTCGGTCAATCCGGCAGCGCTCAAACCGCCACCCTGACCAACAATACCGGGCAGGCCATCAGTAATTTAGTCATTTTTGCCAGCGGCGAGTTCGTCGAAACCGATAACTGCAACGGCGCCCTGGCTAACGCCGCCAGTTGCACCTTGCAGATCACGCTGCAGCCGCTGACTGCGGGTACGATCACCGGCTCGATTAGCATTAGCGGCACGTTGAGCGGCGCCTCTGCGGCGAAATTGCGCGGACTGCGGCCGCGTCCGTACTCCTCGAGCTCTTCGAATGTCTTTGGCCTGGCGGAAATCGCTTTGGTTGGCTCGGGCAATTCCTCCAGCGTCAGCCTCTCCCTGAACAATCTATCGTTCTCCGGCCAGACGACCGGAACCACCAGCGTGGCGCAGACGGTCACGTTGACCAATACCGGGCAATCCGTTTTGACCGGAGTGAGCATCGGCGTTTCCGGCGATTTCAGCCAGACCAATACTTGCGGCTCTTCCGTGGCCGCCGGCGCTAAATGCGCGATCACCGTGACCTTCACCCCCACCGCGGCCGGGACTCGCACCGGCGCGCTTAGCATTGCCGATAGTGCCGCTGGTTCGCCGCAATCCGTCTCCCTGGCCGGCATTGGCCTGGTGCCCGCTCCCAAGGCTACGCTTTCCGGCGGTAGCCTCAATTTCAACAATCAGCCGGTCAACAGCCCAAGCACGGCCCGGAGTCTGACCATCACCAATGCCGGCACCGCCAGCCTCGCCTTCAGCGGCTTCAGCCTCGGCGGCGCCAACCCCGGCGACTTCTCGCTGGCTTCCGCCAGCACTTGTTCGACCGCCACCCCGGTCGCCGCCGGTGCCAGTTGCGTGCTCGACGTGATCTTTAATCCCGCCGCCACCGGCAGCCGCTCCGCCAGCTTGAGCATTGCCGACAATGCTTCCACCAGCCCGCAATCCATCGCGCTTTCCGGCGTGGGTGTGGCTTTCTCCTTCGGCTCGAGCAGCGGATCGCCTGCCAGCGCCACCATCAATCCCGGCGGCTCGGCCCAGTACCAGCTCAGCGTCGCCCCGGTCAGCGGCTCGACTCAAAAGGTCGGCTTCGCGTGCTCGGGCGCGCCAGCTTACTCTACTTGCACCGTCTCGCCGGCTTCGGTGACGCTGGATGGCGTTCATGCGGATACCATCAACGTTACCGTCACCACTTCCTCCGGCGCGCTTGCGCCCCCGCTGGCCCCGCCCTCCAACCCCATGCCCTGGGCTCCCTGGCTGGCTTTGGTCCTGCTCGCTCCGCTGGCCTGGCTGTTATGGCCGCGCCGCGCCGCGCAGCCCGCGCTGCGGCAGGCGCTGGTCGCCTTCGTGGTCTTGCTGGCCTTTGCCGCCGCCTTGACCGGCTGCGGCGGCAACCCGCAACAGCAACCCTCGAATGCTACTCCGGTAGGCACCTATAACCTGACCGTGACCGCTACTTCCGGCTCGCAGTCGCACTCCGCCAACCTTACCCTGACGGTGTCGCTCTGCCCGGGATGCAACACGCATTGATTGCGATCGGCGCCCGCGTATCCGCGCCTTAAGCAATGGCTGGAGAAACCGTTCCCCCGGACGGTTTCTCCAGCTACGGCGCGGCTGCCTCCCTACAGGGAATCCCGCACGGCAATCTGCATTGAGTATTTGTAATGCGCCCGCTTTCGGCCGGACCTTTGCGAAAGCGTCAGCACCTAAAAATAAAAGCGGCCGAGCCGCTTTACCTGGCGTCTAAGGTGCTGGTGTTATGCCTGGCTTCAATATTTAAAATAAAAATCCACAACTCGGCCACGCACTCAAATTCCTTTGCGAAAGCGTCAGCGCCTAAAAGTAAAAGCGGCCGTGCCGCTTCCATGCCGCTGCTTGTTTCCGGTTGGCAAAGGGCAATTCATGAATTGAAATGCTTCAACAGCGCCGCCTGCGCCAGCCAGATCAACGCCGTAAAAATCGTGCCCATGATGCCGGCCATCGCGAAAATATGTACGTGCGTCATGCCTAAGTCCATGCATCCCGGGGGCCATTCCGGCGCTTGCGAATCAGGGCCAAGTCATTGATTAATATAGCTTTACAATCTTTTCAAATTGACGTTTCGCAGTTCGGGTGTCCGCTTTCGGGATAAGCTGTCGCGTTTTGCGACACTTGGCCATGAGTATTCGCCATGTGTCCGGTTTCGGCCGGACGTTTGCGAAAGTGTCCGCGCCTAAAAGTAAATGCGGCCGTGCCGCATGCGTTGCGGCGGTTGAATGCGAAGCGGCGGCTGAGCTTTTCGGCGTGAGCGGCCTCCTGACTTCCGCCTCCTTGAGTTTTCGCCATGTGTCCGGTTTTGGCCGGACTCTTGCGAAAGTGTCCGCGCCTAAAAGTAAAAGCGGCCGTGCCGCTTCTCCGCTAGAATGAGGCTACATTTATGAATTGCCCAGGTAATTCCGCCAGGCTTGCGCCGCCCCGCCGCCACCCGGAGGCGCGATGAGCATCGTTCCCAACCCCATAGCCGAAGCCGAGGCGCGGGCCCGGACCGAGGCGCAAGCGCGCAAGCCCTGGTGGAAACGCCGCCTGGTGGTGGAGCTCGGCTCGGTGATTGCGGCCATTGCGATCGCTCTGCTGCTTGCCGCCGCCTGGCTCTATTTCCGTTCCCGGCCCCGGCTCGACGGCAGCTTGAACGCCGCCGGCTTGCGTGCCCCGGTGACGATTGTGCGCGACCAGTTGGGCGTCGTCCACATCACCGCCCAAAACCGTCACGATGCCCTCTTTGCCGAAGGCTATGCCATGGCCCAGGACCGTCTGTTTGAGATGGACCTGATGCGCCGCCGCGCCGAGGGCGAGTTGGCCGAACTCTTTGGCCCGCAACTGCTGCCCGCCGATGAAGCCATGCGCCGCCTCGGCTTGGCTGCCGCCGCCCAAGCCGAGTTCAAGCGGCTGCCCGATTCCGCCGGCTCCGCCTTGCAGGCCTTCAGCGACGGCGTCAATGCCTACATCAACTCCAATCTTTCCCGCCTGCCGCTGGAGTTTACCTTCTTGCGCTATCGCCCCCGCCCCTGGACCGATGCCGATTCGCTCGCCATCACCGCCTATATGTACGAGGTGCTGACCACCAATTACCGCGTCAAGCTCGCGCATGCCCGCATCGAGGCCAGCCTGGGTCCGAAGTTGACGCGCCAGTTGTATCCGGAGCGCTCCGCGCTCGATGTGCTGCCCGGCCGGCTGCCCGGCCATTCCGCACCCGAAAAAAGCGCCGCGAAAAACCATCGCGCCGTCCGGCGTGTCCGGCGGACTGCCGCTGCCGCGCTGCCCTGGCAGCGCCGGCGTTCCGCCCGCTTTATTCCCGCCGCCTGGCAGCGCGCCGCCCGTTTGCCCCGGCATAACCTTCCCGCCGCCGCTGCGGGTTCCGCTCCTGAACTCCCGCGCCGCCACGCCCTCGGCCCGCTTGCCGCAACCGCCGCCGCCGCCGCGGCGGCAAGCAACAATTGGGTGCTCGGGCCCGCGCGCAGCCTGAACGGCAAGCCCATCCTGGCCAACGATCCGCATCTGCCCTACCAGATTCCCGGCATCTGGTGGACGGTGGAGTTGCGGGTGGTCCCGCCGCCGCCCGCATCGGCCGCCCCCGCTCCCGCTCCGGCCCAGGCCGCGCCCTCCGCCCCCGCCAAAAGCCCAACCCCGCCGCGGAAATCAGCGCGCAAGCCGGCGGCGAAGCCGGAGCATAAAATTCGCCACTCCGGACGAACCGCGGCGGGCGCGCATTCCGCCGCCGCGCCCCGGCGCTCGCGCCATTCTCACCGGCCAGTTAAAGCCCGGCGCGGCTACGTCCCCTTCCAGGTGGTATCGAACTCCAAGCCCTCCGCGCCGCTCCAGCCGCTCGCCGTTGCCGGCGTGGCCTTGGCCGGCGTGCCCGGCGTCGTCATCGGACACAATAACCAGATCGCCTGGGGCGTCACCAACGCGCTCGCCAACGTGCAGCAGTTGACCCGCTATCCCATCCGCCTGCCGCTGCCGGCGCCCGCCGCGCCCGCCGCGCCCGCCGCCTCGCAACATCGCCATCAACCCCCGCCGCGCGCGCCTTCCGCCGTGCCGCTCAGCCCGGCGCAGTTGCGCGCGCTCGGCCATGGCGTGCTGGCGCCCGGCCTGGCCAAAGCCATTGACAACAGCGACGTGCCCGAAATCGAAACCGCCTCGGGCTGGCAGCCGGTCGAAATCCGCTGGGAGACGATTGCCGTGCACGGCCAGGCGCCGGTGCACTATCCTGTCTTTCTCACTCCCGCCGGGCCTGTCGTGGGCGCGCTCCAGGGCCAGGTGGTGGCGCTGGATTGGACCATGTACCATTCCGGCGCGCTCAATGCCATCGATGCCTTCCTCGGCATCGACCAGGCGAGCAACTGGAAAGAATTCGAGCGGGCGCTGCAACTGTTTCCCGGCCCGGCGCAGAATTTTGTCTATGCCGACCGCCACGGCAACATCGGCTACCAGTGCGCCGGCTGGATTCCGCGCTCCGCTTCCTTCTGGCGCATTCAAGACGGCCGCCGCCCCGCTCCCGCTTTGGACGCCGGCGGCTGGCTGCCTTTCAATCAATTGCCTTCGGTTTACAATCCCGCTTCCGGCGTGATCGTCACCGCCAATGGACGCATCGCCGCCGGCCAGCCTGCCCGCCGGCTTACCCGCGAGTGGGAATCGCCCTTCCGCACCCATCGCATTCTGCAATTGCTCCTGGCGCGCCCGCGCTGGCATGCGGCGCAAATGAGCGCGGTGCAACTGGACGTGCACTCGCGTCCCGACGCCGAAATGGCCGCCGCCATCCTCGCCGCCGCCCGCCGCCGCCAGGCCGCCGGCGCATCATTTTCCCCCGCCGTCGCAACGGCGCTCGCCAGCCTGCGCCGCTGGCATGGCGACATGCGCGCCCGCCGCGACGCTCCCACCTTGGCCGTGCGCACCACCCGCGCCCTGATGCGCACCGTGCTCACCGCCCGCCTGGGCGCTCGTCTCGCCGCCCAATACCGCTGGATGGAATGGCCGCTGGTCTGGCGCCGCTGGCTGCGCCAGTCGCCCCGCGCCTGGCTGCCTCCCTCCTATGCCGCCTCCGCCGCACAAAATCCCCAGGCCGCCTGGGATGCGCTGCTGCTCGCTGTCTTCCAGCAGCAGGCCGCCGCTTTCGCCGCCCATCGCCGCGCCTGGCAATGGGGGCGCCGCCATCCGCTCGCTGTCCCGCATCCGTTTTACAGCCATTTCTGGCTGCTGCGCGCCCGCGCCGATCTCGGCCCCCGCCGGATGCCCGGCGGGCGCTGGACGGTGCGCTCCAATACCGGACGCTTCGGCCAGAGCATGCGCTTCGTCGCCAACCTCGCCGACTGGGACCGCAGCACCCTCACCCTGCCCGCCGGCGAGGCCGGTGAGCCGCTGCGCCGCCATTACCGCGATCAGTTCCCCGCCTGGCTGCGGGGCGGCCCGCCCGCGCCGCTCTGGTTCTCCCCCGCCGCCGTCCAACTGCATGCCCGCCATACTCTGACCCTCGCGCCCTACTAGCTTGCGTGGGTCGATCGAACCTGTCGGGCGGGAACCTGCCGCCTGCGGGGTAAATCCGGCAGCCTCGGCCTGGACCGCCTTCAGTTAGGTTTAAAAAATAGTCTGTTCGAATTTGTCAATTGGTACTTGACGATAACCATCCGGTATCTTAAATGTACTTTCCGATGGGGTTATATGCTGAAAATGATAATTTATAATATTATCGTATGTGGCTTCATCTATGATTTTATTGCCATCATATCCGCAACGGCTGAGGAGCGAAGAATGGACTCGAATCGAGGCGGTTTTTTGTAAGGGATTGCTTTCTAACATTGTCTGCTTGATTTGAATGGGAAAGCCGGCATTGGGTGTTGAGCCTGGAAGTAGAATAACCCCGGGTATGCCCGATGTCGGGATTGAAGGCAGGATGGTTAACCAATATGTATTTAAATCTGTTGTGGATATTGCATGAAGAAAAGGCGGCCATGGGTCGGGTCTGAAGTCATGGGAATTCCAGAAATCTGTGATGGTGCATTGATCTTCTTGAAATTTCGACCGCATGCGTTGAATGATTGCCGTATGGTAGGCGGCGGTGCCGTGAATCGATTCCATGCCGAAGTTTTCTGATTTATTTTCCAGCGTTATGGCAACCGTCTTTTTATGAATTCGCTGATAAGTAACGCTTTTTCCTGCCCGGATAGGGGCTGGATATAAGTCGGCCGGAAAGAGCATCGAAGGGTTTACTTTATGCCAGGCATGCGTGGCATACTCATGCTTCTTATGATCAATAACAGTAATAAGGTGCTTTTTTAAATTGATAATCACAACTTGATCTTTAATTTTAATTATCATTTGGTTGGCGCCTATCAGTATGCTTGCATTCCTTTTATTAATATTTGTTATTAATCCGCCGTTGATGGATTGTCCAATGGATGTGCTCGATTCTTTAGCGCGATATTGCCAGGCTGATTGAGCGGAAAGTGAGGCAAACAGTGAGGCAAGACTCAAAATCGTCATTAGCCTTATTGCAAGATATTTCTGTATTTTTACGAAGATGCTCATATTGACAGTGATTTCCACTGGCCCAATATACACTCGCTACGAGTTTGGGGCAAGTGCGGGCGCCCGCGCCTGCGTAATCATCAAAATCGGACAGTAGCGCTGGTGAAAATCTCGAAATGGCTAGTTTTTCTTCTCTATTTTACCGACGTCTCCACCTCATTCAGACCTAGAACTCGATTTATCCGGACAGCCTCTCATTCATCCCGCCGGTGCTCGCTATTGCTAATTTTTGCTATCTGCCCTGCTCCCTGCGCTCTGTGCCTTGCGCGCGCCAATACCGGACGTTTCGGCCAGAGCATGCGCTTCGTCGCCAACCTCGCCGACTGGGACCGCAGCATCCTTACCCTGCCTGTCGGCGAGGCCGGTGAGCCGTTGCGCCGCCATTACTGCGATCAGTTCCCCGCCTGGCTGCAAGGCGGCCCGCCAGTGCCGCTCTGGTTCTCCCCCGCCGCCGTCCAACTACATGCCCGCCATACCCTGACCCTCGCGCCCTAGGCTGTTGTGTTATCAAGTTATCAATTACGAAAGTGGCACAAGTTGATTCCGTCGTACTGATTGGAGGAAGTTCTCGGTACGAGTTAAAGACGCAACTTCAGCTTTCACGACAGGCGTCCCTAATTTACTGGTGGGGGGAACAAGAAATTACAGATCTGATGTCGCAATCGTGCGATTTCCTGTGTATTGTGCTGCAGGTGGGGGTGACTCCAAACCGTATCAGTTCCTTCTCGGCAATCTCGAGCCATCGCTAGGCCGATCTCTTCATAAGAGCCGAGGTCTCGCCTGAGGCTTTCAGGTTCACCGAGAGCGCCAAGAATAAATACACGATCATGCAAATGCCTGGGAATTCTGTTTCTCGCTTGTTCAAGCCTGTCCAAATGGTTGTCAAAATCGATTAAGAGAACCATGAAACGGGTTGGAATAATGTCCATATCTGCGGCGTAGCTGCTATTGAAACGTACAAGAACTTCATTCCAACCGCCTGCTGTTTCCAATATATTGAACTGCCGCTGATATTGTCCCGTAGCAAGAGCAAGAAAGAATCCATTTGCAATCTGGCGATTCGCATCATCTTCGGGGAGTACAAAGACGTGCTGCAAGTACTTATTGGCACTCATAAATCCAGATCATCTAGAACAAGCGCACTGACCAAGTTGCAAGTATGGTGAATCTTATCTAGGCTGCGAATAATCGTTGGTTCAAGGTGGCTCTTCCTGAATAGGACGAGTGTGTTTTCATCCGAAAATCGCTGAATTGCCTCTGTGTTGTGGGATGTAGCGATGAATTGACCTCCTGATTGAAAGGCGCTGCGTAGAGCCATGATAAAATGCCCAACTTCGGATGGGGCAAGATAATTGTCAGGCTCATCCCAAAAACAAAGCAACGGTCCATAGGCTTTATTGGCCGCTAGCACGAGGGCGAAAATGACGAAGCATTTTTCACCATCGGAAAGTTCCGCGAAGGGTAGCTTCAACTCCCCCTGTTTATTTGAGAATTGAACGGACAAACTACGTGAGTCGGTTCCAACGAGCGGATTCTTTATGTCGACCAGATCGACCATTACTTGTTTCAAGTAATGGTCGATAGTGCTGTAAGCTGCCGGTGCATGGGCCACCATGCCAGCGAACCAGGCGCCGATATTCGTGACATCAATGTTCGGCAGTAGAGTTTCTTCTTGAGAGTGGCCGAGAATTAGGCTTGGCAGCGGTCGAAGTATTATTGTTTGTCCTAACCATGCTTTAAAAATATTGACGGGGTTGTTTTCTGGGAGTTGCTGAATAATGGGTAGGGCCACCAGGTGCCAATCGATGGAGAAGACTGCTTCTTTTGCCTGGCCAGTTTTCTTCAGATGCACCGTTGCTAGATCTCGGCTGTATACGATTTCGCTATTGATCGAAAGCTTTTCTTCGCGAACGCGAAGCTCTCTAAAGCCTTCTGGTAACTCAAAAGCAACTTCGTATCCGTAAACTTGATTTCTTAGCTCAACCTCGAGTTCGAATCGAACGGGGACGTCCGCGCGGCTATGGGCAATATCTTTTGGCCTGACCAGTTCGCCAACCCGATTTGTTCCTCGTGCAATCCTCTGAAGGATTTCAAGGGCAAAACCAACTGTAGTCTTGCCAGCTCCGTTTTTTCCGATAAGGAGGATCGAAGATCGGCCTTGAATGGGAAGTTCAAAGTTCTCCAAGCATCGGAAATTGTGAATGTACAGTCGTTTTATCACAGCATCATAGTATACGACCACTGCATATTCCAAGGTTAGTCACCATTGATCGTTTTAGTTCGAGCTCACCTTAGCTGGTTTTAGCTTTCTGCCCTGCGCTCTGCGCTCTGCGCCCTGCGCTTTTTGCATTTCCTTCCGTGGAAAGCAGCCCGCTTGCGGGCTGCGCCCAGACAAATTCTGGCTTTGCGCTTTGTGCTCTGTGCTTTGCGCTTTGTGCTCTGCGCCATTTTCCCCGCCCCTGGAAACTTCCGTCGGGAAACTCTAGAATGATCTGCGACGCATGTCGCACTACTGGCTCATCCCGGTGCTCGCCTATTTGCTGGGCTCGATCCCCTTCGGATACCTGTTCTATCGCTGGAAGTACGGCGGCGACATCCGCCGCGAAGGCAGCGGCAACATCGGCGCCACCAACGTCATGCGGCGCGCCGGCGCCGGATTGGGAGCCGCCACCCTGGCCTGCGATGCCGCCAAGGGGGCGCTGGCGGTGGTCGTCGCCGATTTCCTCGGCTACCAGACCCTGCCCACCAGCCATTACGTCTATATGCGCACCACCTCGCAGGTCCCGGTCTATCATTACGCCTGGATCGCCTCCGCCATGGTCGCCGTCCTGCTGGGCCATATCTATACCCCCTGGCTGCGCGGCCGCGGCGGCAAAGGCGTGGCCACCGGCTTGGGAGTCTTTCTCGCCCTCGCGCCCCGGGCGCTGCTCCTCGCCCTGCTGCTGTTTATCCTCGTCGTCGCCATCTGGCGCTTTATCTCGCTCGCCTCCATCGTCACCAGCCTGACGCTCCCGGTCCTGATCTGGTGGCAGTATGGCTCGGCCTATCCCCCGGTCGTCTATGCCGCCGCGTCCTGCTGCGCCTTGCTGGTCATCTGGCGGCATCGCGACAATCTGCGACGCCTGCGCGCCGGCCAGGAATTCCGCTTCCAGTGGAAAACGAAAACCCGATCCGCCGCCAACTGAATCCGCCTCGCCTGGCCGTCGTCGGCGCCGGCGGCTGGGGCACGGCGCTAGCCATCGTGCTGGCGCGTGCGGGCCTGCAGCCCCGTTTATGGGTGATGGAAGACGACATCTGCCGCGCCATTCGCGAGCGCCGGGAAAATCCACGCTATCTTCCCGGACGCCCAGTGCCGGAGGAGGTGGAAGCCACGCAGGATCTTGCCGCCTGCCTGGCCGAGGCGGAAATCGTCATTACCGCCATGCCCTCGCACGTCTGCCGCGCCATGCTTGAGCGCATGGCCCCCTGGCTGCGCCCGGAAATGCTGCTGGTCAGCGCTACCAAGGGCCTCGAAGACGGCTCCCTGGCGCGCATGAGCCAGGTCATCGCCCACGTCCTGGCTCCGCATTTTCCCGCCCGCATTGGCGTGCTCAGCGGCCCGACCTTCGCCCCCGAAGTGGCGCGTGGAGACCCCACCGCCCTGGTGGTCGCCTCCCACGATGAGGAGCTGGCGCGCCGCGTGCAAGCCGCCTTCTCCGGACCCAGCTTTCGCCTCTACACCAACGCCGACCCCGCCGGCGTCGAATTGGGCGCGTCGCTGAAAAACGTCATCGCCATCGCCGCCGGCATCTGCGCTGGCATGGGACTGGGCTCCAACGCCCTGGCGGCGCTGATTACCCGCGGCCTGGCGGAAATTTCCCGCCTCGCCCAGGCCGCCGGCGGACGCCGCGAAACCCTCGCCGGCTTGGCCGGACTCGGCGACCTGGTGCTGACCTGCACCGGCGAGCTTAGCCGCAATCGCCATGTCGGCGTCGAGCTGGCCAAGGGACGCCGCCTCGACCAGATCCTGGACGGCATGCACGGCATGGTCGCCGAGGGCGTCAAAACCACCGCCGCCGCCCGCGAGCTGGCCCGCCGCCACGGCATCGAAATGCCCATCACCGAAACCATGTACCGCGTGCTCTTCGACGGTCTCCCGCCCCGCCAGGGCCTGCAAGAGCTTATGCTGCGCCGCCTCAAGGCGGAATAAGCGTAAAGAAAGCTACCGCCGCTCGTTCGCACTGGCTGTCGCTCGTATAAGCTCTACTACAAGTATCATATTTAAAATCGTAAATTGTCCCCGCATCTTGCTTCCGATTTCAGCTGTTCAAAGTCGCCGCTTCTAAGCTATGGAAAAATAAGCGAAAATATTTTTATTTCAAATTGTGAGCCGGCTTTTTAGCTTCATTCTGCGGTTTCCCTGTATTTATCCTGGGGAATCGGCGCTTTTGCCGTGTTTGCTTTTGTTTCGCCGTATTATCATTGTAAGTAATAGTATCGAAAGATATTTGTATAATAATTATTACTTATAAGTTACTATGTGTTATAATCAGGTTATGGACAGGGCGAGAAGCGAGCCGAGCGAGGCTGCGTGGCAATTTCATGGAAATGGAAATTGTCCAAGCCAAAGCCGCGAGGCGACCGCAATGGATAGGGAAATGCATGAGGATCGCCGAGCGGCCGGGTACAAAGCCATGCGACGCTTATCGCCTTGTTTTATTGACGCGCAGATAGGCTGTGCCGAAAGACGGCTTACGCTGAGGGCGCCTATCGCCTAACCCGCGCCGGCTGGCAGTCTGCAGCCGGCGGACGATCTGCCTCAGGGGAGGTCGTCCAGGGCGGTTCGTTTCGTTCGAACCGGCCAGGACTTGCAGTAAAGGGATAACCAAAGTGTGCCTGATTGCAGCGGCTCTTTAGCCGCTGTTTTTATTTTCGGCAGCTTTTTCCCTGGGAACGTGGCCGTAAAGCGTTAACGGCCGAGTCGGACAGAAGTATTCGTCCGAAATCGCAGGCCGAAGCGCGGGGTTCCTGTAAGATCCCGCGCCTATTAACGACGATACAAAGCAATTCCGTAGGAATTGCATCAGGCAAGCCGGCAATTCCGCAGGAATTGCGCCCGGCAATGCCCGGCAGCCATGAGTATTCGCCATGCGTCCGGTTTCGGCCGGACCTTTGCGAAAGCGTCAGCGCCTAAAAGTAAAAGCGGCCGAGCCGCAGCCCCGCCGTGGCGGGTCTCTGGCCCGCTTTTTTCCTTCCGTGGAAAGCAGCCCGCTTGCGGGCTGCGCCCAGACAAATTCTGCGCTCTGCGCTCTGCGCTTTGTGCTTTGTGCTTTGTGCTCTGCGCTCTGCGCTCTGCGCTCTGCGCTCTGCGCTCTGCGCTCTGCGCTTTGCGCTTTTTGCTTTTTTCCTTCCGTGGAAAGCAGCCCGCTTGCGGGCTGCGCCCAGACAAATTCTGCGCTCTGTGCTTTGCGCTCTGCGCTCTGTGCTCTGCGCTCTGTGCTCTGCGCTCTGCGCTCTGCGCTTTTTGCTTTTTTCCTTCCGTGGAAAGCAGCCCGCTTGCGGGCTGCGCCCAGACAAATTCTGCGCTCTGCGCTTTGTGCTTTGCGCTTTGCGCTTTGCGCTCTGTGCTTTGTGCTTTGCGCTTTGCGCTTTGCGCTCTCAAACTTCGTCCAAAGGAGCCTTTATGCCCGCCCTGGTCAGCATCATCCCCGAAAAACAGCCGCAACCGCCCGTCCTGCTTTCCCAATTCGAGGCGTTGTTCCCCAAAATCGAAATCTTTTTCAATGCCTCCCTCCAGCCGTTTGTCCGCTTCAAAGAAGAAAAGCATTGGCGCACCTACGCCCTGTGCGGACCCGAGTTGCGCCGCCTGCTGGTCGATCGCTATTTTCAAAAGTTCAAGGTCATGCCCTCCGCCGCCTCCGTGCGCGAATGCCTGGCCTGGATCGATGCCCGCTACTCCCGCCTGCCAGGCCCGGCCGAGGCTTTTACCCGCTTTGCCCCCGACGGCAGCGAGTTTTGGCTCGACTTCGCCGATTGCTCCGGACAGGCCGTCTGCCTTACCCGCGACCTC
>JAKASR010000042.1 GCA_021818955.1 Acidobacteriota bacterium | reverse complement strand
GGGCGATAACGTCAGCCTGGAAGTGCAGTTGATCACGCCGGTGGCCATGGAGAAGGGCTTGCGCTTCGCCATCCGCGAGGGCGGCCACACCGTCGGCGCCGGCGCCATCAGCGAGATTCTGGAGTAACACCGCACCGCGCGGAAAGCGAGTCAAGAGCCATGCCGGAACGTATACGCATTCGCCTGAAGGCCTACGATTATCGGGCCCTCGATCAATCCACCAATGAGATTGTGCAGACCGCGCGCCGTACCGGCTCGCGCATCGCCGGCCCGATTCCCTTGCCGACCGGCATCAATCGCTACACCGTGCTGCGTTCGCCGCACGTGGATAAGAAAAGCCGCGAGCAGTTCGAGATCCGCACCCACAAGCGCCTGCTGGATTTGATCGATCCCGGCCAGGACACCATGGATGCGCTGATGAAGCTCGACCTGCCCGCCGGCGTGGACGTGGAAATCAAGGCTTTCGGCAAGGTTCACAAGTAATCCCGCCGCCGCCGCGGGTGGCAAAAGGAAATCTTATGGTGCAGGGCATTTTGGGCAAGAAAATCGGCATGGCCGAGACGTGGCGCGACGGCGAGCGCGCCCCGGTCACCCTCATCCAGGCCGGCCCGTGCGTGGTCACCCAGCGCAAGACCCGCGCGCGCGATGGCTACGACGCCGCGCAGTTGGGCTTGATCGAATTCCTCAAGCCTTCCCGCCTCAATCGCCCGCAGCGGACGCGGCTGGAAAAGCACAACCTGCCGCCCTGCCGCCTGCTGCGCGAGCTGCCGCTCGCCGAGGGCAGCGAGGCCCGGCCCGGCGATCAGGTGCTGGTCGATATCTTCCGCGAGCGCGAGTTTGTGGATGTCGTCGGGGTGAGCAAGGGCCGCGGCTTCGCCGGCTCCGTCAAACGCCATCACTTCGGCGGCGGCGCCGCCAGCCACGGCTCTATGTTCCATCGCGCCCCTGGCTCGATCGGCTCCTCCGCTTTTCCTTCGCGCGTGCTCAAGGGCATGCGCGCCGCCGGCCACATGGGCGTGGACCGGGTCACCGTGCGCAATCTGCAGGTGCTGTCCGTGGATGGAGAGAATAACCTCCTGGCGGTGCGCGGCGCCATCCCCGGCCCCAATGGCGGCTATATCGTCATCCGCAAGGCGGTGCATCCGCCCCGCCTGCGCCGCGGCCATGCCGGCGCCACCACGGTGGACCCGCTGAAGGCGTCCAAGAAGCGCGCGGCGAAGAAATAAGGACTCCTTATGCCTAGCTTGCCGGTCCGTAATCTGGAAAATGAATCTGTCGGCACGCTCGAGCTGCGCGACGATGTGTTTGCCGCTCCGGTCAATCCTGATTTGCTCTGGGAGGCGGTGCGGCACTATACCGCCGGGCTGCGCCGCGGCACCCATAAGACCAAGGGACGCGGCGAGGTCTCCGGCAGCGGCCGCAAATTGTGGAAGCAGAAAGGCACCGGCCGCGCCCGCATCGGCTCGGTGCGCAGCCCCATCTGGCGCCATGGCGGCACGGTGCATGGCCCCCAGCCGCGCAGCTATGCCTGGACGATGCCGCGCAAAAAACTGCAGGCCGCGCTGCGCTCCGCCCTGGCCGCGCGCTTTCAGGATGGCGCTTTGATCGTCGTCGACGCCTTCGCCCTCGAAGCGGCCAAAACCCGCCGCCTCCGCCAGGCGCTGGACAAGCTCGAAGCCGGCCGCTCGGCGTTGCTGGTGGAAGCCGGTTCCGCGGCGGTATCCCTGGAACGCAGCGCCCGCAACCTCGCCGGCGTGGAGTTGCTGGCCGCGCCCGCCGTTCATCCCTGGCACCTGCTGCGCTATCCCCGCATCGTCTGCACCCGCGACGCGCTCGTGCGGCTGCAGGCGGCGGCCCGGCCGGCGGGTAAGCGCAATGGAGCCGTGGCATGAAAAACCGCTACCAGATCATCAAGCGCCCGATCATCACCGAAAAAGGCCTGGCCGCCAAGGAAAGCCTGCGCACCCTGGTCTTCGAGGTCGAGCCGCGCGCCACCAAAAATGAAATCCGCGCCGCCGTCGAAAGCATCTTCAAGGTGCGGGTCGAGGCGGTGCGCACCGCCGGCTTTGCCGGCAAAGAGCGCCGCCGCGGCCGCTTCGCCGGCTACCGTCCCGATTGGAAAAAAGCCTACGTCAAGCTGCGCGTCGGCGAAAAAATGCCCGAGTACGCCGAAAACGTCTAACGCGGTGGAATCCGGCAATGCCTATGTTGAGGACAAGAGAAAATTTGTGGACGAGGCGCGCCGCGAGCCGCGCGAGGCCGCAGGACAATGGCATGGATATTGCCCAAACTCAGGCTGCCCGGCGGCCGCGGTGTGTCGCGCAATACATCCGGGTCGCCGGCCATCCGGGAACGAAGCTGGGCGACGCTTATCGGCTCGCTTTTGCGAGTGAGGATTTGCTATGGCAATAAAAACTTTCCGCCCCACCACCGCCGCTCGCCGCTTCCACACGGTGGTGCGCGATAGCGACTTGAGCCGCGAGCGCCCGTATAAGCCGCTGCTGGAGCCGCTGAAAAAAACCGGCGGCCGCCGCAATAGCGGCGACCTGACCAGTTGGCATCGCGGCGGCGGCCACAAGCGCCTCTATCGCCGCATTGATTTCCGCCGCGACAAGCCCGGCATCCGCGCCGTGGTCGAGTCCATCGAGTACGATCCCAACCGCAGCGCCCGCATCGCCTTGCTGAAATATCAGGACGGCGAGCGCCGCTACATCCTGCAGCCGGTGGGCTTGCAGGTGGGCATGAGCGTGACCAGCGGCCCCGAGGCCGACATTCTGGTGGGCAATGCCCTGCCGATCAAGCTGATTCCCCCCGGCACCAACCTGCACAATATCGAGTTGCGCCCCGGCAAGGGCGGCCAGATGGTGCGCTCCGCCGGCTCCTCGGCGCAACTGCTGTCGAAGGAAGGCGACTACGCCCTGCTCAAGCTGCCCTCCGGCGAGGTGCGCAAGGTGCTGGTCGAGTGCATGGCCACCATCGGCGTGGTCGGCAACGTGGACCACGAAAACATCTCCCTCGGCAAGGCCGGACGCAAGCGCTGGATGGGCCGGCGGCCGGTCAACCGCGGCGTCGCCATGAACCCGGTCGACCATCCCCACGGCGGCGGCGAGGGCAAAACTTCCGGCGGACGCCATCCCGTTACCCCCTGGGGCCAGCCCACCCGCGGCTTCAAAACCCGCAATTCCAAGCGTACCGACCGCTTCATCGTCAGCCGGCGCAAGGCCAGAAAGTGATTGCTCTATGCCTCGTTCGGTGAAAAAAGGACCGTTCGTGGATGCGCCGCTCATGCGCCGCATCCGGGATATGAACCAGCGCAACGAAAAAAAGGTTTATAAAACCTGGTCGCGGCGCTCCACCATCACCCCCGATTTCATCGGCCACACCATCGCCGTGCACAACGGCAAAAAGTTCATCCCCGTCTACGTCACCGAAAACATGGTCGGCCATAAGCTGGGCGAGTTTTCGCCAACGCGCACCTTCAAGGGACATTCGGTCAAGTCGGCGGCGGAAAAAACGGCCGCGCCGGCCTCTTAGGAATACGTTATGGAAGCTAAAGCCCTGGCCCGATTCGTGCGCGTCTCGCCGCAAAAAGCGCGGCTGGTGGTCGATCAGATTCGCGGCCGCCGCGCCTCGGAAGCGCTCGACCTGCTGCGCTTCACGCGCCGGCGCATCGCCGTCAACGTCGCCAAGCTGCTGCGTTCCGCGATTGCCAACGCCACCGAGCGCGCCGAACATCTCGATGTCGATCAGCTCTGGGTGCTGCAGGCCTACGTCAACGAAGGGCCGCGCGCCAAGCGCATCCGCCCCGCCCCCATGGGCCGCGCTCATCATTTCCTGCGCCGCAGCGCGCATATCGGCATTCTGGTCGGCGATCGCGCCGGCCACGCCGCGCCCCTGGCCGCCTCCGCCCCCGCAGCCGCCGCGCCCCGCCGGCCGGCGCCCCGCCGGGGCGGAACTGCGAAGCCGCGCGCGCCGCGCCCGGCGGCGGGCAAAACCGGTAAAACCGGCAAAACCGGCCAAACCGGCGCCGGTAAAACAGCCCAGGGCCGGCGCCAGGTCGCCGACTCCAAGCGCTCCACCGCCGCCCGCGGCCGCGGACAGCGCGGCGGCGGCCAAGGCCGCGGCGCCGAGTAGCGAAAGGAATTTATGGGACAAAAAGTGCATCCGTACGGCTTCCGCCTGGGCTTCATCAAGCCCTGGAAAAGCCAGTGGTTCGCCACGCGCGATTACAGCAAGCTGCTGAACGAGGATATCCGCCTGCGCGACCAGCTCAAAAGCCGGTTGCGCGCCGCCGGCATCTCCTCGATTGAGGTCAGCCGCCCCGGCAACAAGCTGCGCATCATCCTGCACACTTCGCGCCCCGGCATCGTCATCGGCCGCAAGGGCGCCGAAATCGAAAAACTCAAGACCGAACTGCAAAAACAGACGCAGCGCGAAGTGCAGATCGACATTCAGGAAGTCCACAAGCCCGAGCTGGACGCCACCTTGGTGGCCGAATCCATCGCCCTGCAACTGGAAAAACGCGTCGCCTTCCGCCGCGCCATGCGCAAAGCGGTCGATAGCGCCATGCGCTTCGGCTGCAAGGGCATCAAGGTGCGCGTTTCGGGCCGGCTGAACGGCGCCGAAATCGCCCGCTCCGAGTGGTACCTGCAGGGTCGCCTGCCGCTGCACACCCTGCGCGCCGATATCGACTATGGCGTCGCCGAGGCCCACACCACTTATGGCGTGATCGGCGTCAAAGCCTGGATCTATCGCGGCGAAGTGCTGGGCGGCCGCCGCGCCGCCGCCGTCGAGGCCTGAGAAGAGGACCTATTGCCATGTTGATGCCGAAAAAAGTGAAGTACCGCAAGCAACAGCGCGGACGCCGCGCCGGCAAGGCTTGGACCGGCTCCCAGCTCGCCTTTGGCGATTTCGGGCTTAAGGTCTCCGAGTGCGGTTGGATCACCGACCGTCAGATCGAGGCCAGCCGCGTCGCCATGACCCGCTTCGTCAAGCGCGGCGGCAAAATCTGGGTGCGCGTCTTTCCCGATAAGCCGGTGACCAAGAAACCGGCGGAAACCCGCATGGGCAAAGGCAAGGGCGCCCCCGACCATTGGGTCGCGGTGGTCAAGCCCGGCCGCATCCTGTTCGAGATGGAAGGCGTCGCCCGCGCCCAGGCGCAGGAAGCCATGCGCCTGGCCGCCCACAAACTCCCGCTCCGTACCCTGTTTGTCAGCCGCGAGGATGCGCTGGGAGGCCTGGCATGAGCAAGACGGCGGAAAAATTTCGACAGATGGGCGCCGAGGAGCTGCACGCCCAGGAAACCGACCTGCGCGATCAGTTGTTCCGGCTGAAATTTCAACTGGCCATGGGCCAGAGCGAAAGCGTCAAAAAGATTCGCCAGTTGCGGCGCGATGTGGCCCGGGTCAAAACCGAGCTGCGCGCGCGCGCAGGGCAGGAAGGCAGGCAGGCATGAGCAGCCCGCAACGCGTCCCCGGCCGGCGCAATGAAAAAATCGGCGAGGTGACTTCCACCCGCATGGCCAAGACCATCGTGGTGCGCGTCACCCTGCGCACCGCGCATGCCCTCTACGGCCGCGGGGTTACCCGCCATCACAGCTTTTACGCCCACGATGCCGAGGGCAAGGCCCGGCTCGGCGACATCGTGCGCATCGTCGAAACCCGGCCCTTGAGCCGGCTGAAGCGCTGGCGCCTGGTGGAAATCGTCCGCGCCGCCGCCCAGTTGCCTACCCGCGAGCAGATCGCGCAGGCGGTGGGCGAAGGCGAGTTGCGGCGCGATACCCGCCGCCCGGCCGAGCCCGCGCCCGAACCCAATCCGGAGGCGCAGTCATGATTGGCATGCGTACCATGCTTGAGGTCGCCGACAATAGCGGCGCCCGCCGGCTGCAGGTGATTCTGCCCATCGGCGGCCATACCGGCCTGCGCGCCGGCCTGGGCGACGTGGTCACCGCCGCCGTCAAGGAAGCCTCCCCCGATGGCCAGGTGAAAAAAGGCAAGGTGGTGCGGGTGGTCATCGTCCGCGCCCGCAAGGAACATCGCCGCAAAGACGGCACCTACATCCGCTTCGACCAGAACGCCGGAGTGTTGATCAATGAGGCGGGCGAGCCGGTGGGCACGCGCGTCTTCGGGCCGGTGGCGCGGGAGTTGCGCGATAAGCGCTTCGTCAAAATCCTCTCGCTCGCTCCCGAAGTGTTATGAACGGCCCGCGGGCCCGATAGGACTACGATTATGCCGGGATTTGATATTCGCAAAAACGATCTGGTGAAGGTGATCAGCGGCCGCGACCGCGGCAAGCAGGGCAAGGTGCTGCGCGTCTTTCCCCGGGAAGGCACCCTGCTGGTCGAGCGCGTGATGATGGTCAAGCGTCACACCCGCCCCAACCCCAATCGCCAGATCAAGGGCGGCATCGCCGAGCACGAGGCTCCGATCCGCGTCTCCAACGTGATGCTGGTCTGTCCCCAGTGCGGCCCCACCCGCATCGGCCACACGGCCGCCGGCGAGGGACAGCATCGCCGCCTCTGCCGCAAGTGCAAGCGAACTTTTGAGTGAGGAACCCCATGGCCGCGCGTTTGCGTGAAAAATACCAGAAAGAAATCCTGCCCGCGCTGCAGCGCGAGTTGCGGCTCGGCAATCCCATGGCCGTGCCCAAGCTGGAAAAAATCGTCATCAACATCGGCATGGGCGAGGCTTCGCAGAACGCCAAGCTGCTGGAAAGCGCCCAGTCCGAGCTGGCCGCCATCACCGGCCAGAAGCCGGTCATTACCCGCGCCAAGAAAAGCATCGCCGCCTTCCATCTGCGCGAAGGCATGCCCATCGGCGTCTGCGTCACCCTGCGCGGCGAGCGCATGTACGAATTTCTCGACCGCCTGCTGAATATCGCCCTGCCCCGCGTGCGCGATTTCCGCGGCGTCTCGCCGCATTCCTTCGACGGCCGCGGCGGCTATACCCTGGGCCTGCGCGAGCAGTTGCTGTTTCCCGAAGTCGATTACGCCAAGGTGGAAAAGGTCCGGGGCATGAATGTTACCCTGGTCACCTCCGCCCACGATCAGGACCACGCGCGCGCCCTGTTGCGCCATCTCGGCGTCCCCTTCCGCGCCGCCTAAGGAGAGAGTTGCTTTATGGCTACCCGTGCCCGCATCGCCAAAACCCGCAAACAGTTGAAGTTCGCCATCCGCCAGCGCCATCGTTGCGGCCGCTGCGGCCGCCCCCGCGCCTTTCTGCGCCGCTTCGGACTCTGCCGCCTCTGCTTCCGCCAACTGGCGCTGCGGGGCGAAATCGCCGGCGTGATCAAGGCGAGTTGGTAAGCCTTTGTAGGAGAATCGTCGCTATGAGTTTGAGTGATCCCATCGCCGACTTGCTTTCCCGCATTCGCAATGCCGTCCGCGCCCACCAGCCCAAGGTCGAGGTGCCGCACTCCCGCCTGAAACTGGAAATCGTGCGCATTCTCAAGGACGAGGGCTACATTACCGGCTATAAGCTGGTCGAAGATCAGCGCCGGCCCTGGAGCAAATTGCTGCGCATTTCGCTGCGCTACGGCCCCGACGACCAGCCCATCATCACCGACCTGCAGCGGGTGTCCTCGCCCGGCTGCCGCGTCTATGTCGGCCGCCATCGCATCCGCCCGGTGCTGGGCGGCATGGGCGTCAATATTCTCAGCACCCCGCAAGGGGTCATGACCGGCCGCCAGGCGCGCCAGCAGGGCGTCGGCGGCGAGGTGCTCTGCGAGGTCTGGTAAGGCCTCGAGGAAACGTGTTTATGTCGCGCATTGGCAAAAAACCTATTCCCCTGCCGGCGGGCGTCAAAGTCGATCTCGCCCCCGCGGCCGTCCAGGTGCAAGGCCCTAAAGGCAAGCTGCAGGTCGCCTTGCCGGCGGTCATTCATCTGCGCCGCGAAGACGGCCATCTGGTGGCCGAGCGTGAAAACGATCAGCATGCCGCCCTGCACGGACTGGTGCGCAGTCTGGTCGCCAACGCCGTGACCGGCGTCAGTGAGGGCTTTCGCAAGGAACTCGATATCGTCGGCGTCGGCTATCGCGCCGAGTTGAAGGGCAAAACCATGCTGGTGCTCTCGCTCGGCTTCAGCCATCCCATCGAATTTCCCATTCCCCCCGGCATCGAAATTACCGTCGATCCCCGCCAGACCCACCTCGTCGTTTCCGGCGCCGACCGCCAGAAGGTGGGCCAGGTGGCCGCCAACCTGCGCGCCTTGCGCCCCCCCGATCCCTACAAGAACAAGGGCGTGCGCTATACCGGCGAGCGGTTGAAGAAGAAGGTGGGCAAGACCGGCGCCAAGTAATCCGCCTGTGCGGGTGGCCTTTGCGCCCTGACTTTTTAGGGATGATCCCATGAACCATTCGGCTTTTAAGCACCAACGCCGGCAGGCCCGCCAGCAGCGGGCTCGCCGCCGCCTGCGGGGCTCGGCGGCGCGGCCGCGCCTGAACGTGTTCCGCTCGCTCAACCACATCTACGCCCAACTGGTCGATGATGACGCCAACCGCGTCCTCGCCTCCGCCTCCAGCCTCAAGCTGGCGGTCGGCGGCAACCGCGCCGCCGCCCGCGAAGTCGGCCTCGCCCTGGCCCGCGTCGCCCGCGAACGCGGCATCGAACAGGTGGTCTTCGACCGCGGCGGTTACCCCTATCACGGCCGGGTGCAGGCGCTGGCGGAAGCCTGCCGCGAATCCGGCTTGAAATTTTAAGCGCCAAGGAACCCTTTCCTATGCCCGCAATTCGTCAACGGCTCGATCCCAATCAGTACCAGCTCAAGGACCAGGTGGTCTCGATCAACCGCGTCACCAAGGTGGTCAAGGGCGGCAAAAACCTTTCCTTCAGCGCCCTGGTGGTGGTGGGCGATCCGGCGGCCGCGGTCATCGGCTTTGGCAGCGGCAAGGCCAAGGAAGTTCCGCAGGCCATCCGCAAAGGCATCGAAGCCGCTAAAAAGAATCTGGTCCATATCCAGCGCTCGGAAGCCTCCATTCCGCACGTCTCCCTCGGCCGCTTTGGCAGCGGACGTGTGCTGCTCAAGCCCGCCGCCGCCGGCACCGGCGTCATTGCCGGCGGCGCGGTGCGGGCGGTGATGGAGTCGGCCGGCATCGCCAACGTGCTCACCAAGAGCCTGGGCACCACCAACCCCCACAATGTTATCCGGGCCACCTTCGCCGCGCTCTTGCAACTGCGCGACAAGCAGGCCGTCGCCGAGCGGCGCGGCCGCCCCGCCGAGGAGGCGTAAGATGCCCAAGCCCCCTTCTTCTTCTTCCAGTTTGCGCATTCAGTACTATCGCAGCGCCATTGGCCGCACCTGGCGGCAGAAGCTGATCGTCCGCGGCCTCGGCTTCACCAAGCTGAATCAGGTGGTCGAGCGCCCCGATAATCCCGGCATCCGCGGCATGGTCGCCAAAATTCCCCATCTCGTGCGCTTCGTGAACGCGCCGCCGGCCGCCGCCTCCCCGGCGCCGCCGCCGCGCCCCCGCCGCGCCGCAAGGAAATCATGAACCTCAGCGATATCAGAAAACCTCTGGGCGCCACCCACCCGCGCAAGCGCGTCGGCCGCGGCATGGGCTCCGGGCACGGAAAAACTTCCACCCGCGGCCATAAGGGCCAGCGCTCCCGCTCCGGCCATCGCCTGTTGCGCGGGTTTGAAGGCGGCCAGATGCCCATCCATCGCCGCCTGCCCAAGCGCGGCTTCCGTAACCCTTTCCGCAAGCACTATGCCACCGTCAACCTCGATCGCCTGGCGGCGCTCGAGGTCGAGGCGATTACCCCCGCCCTGCTGCTCGAGCGCAAGGTCATCCGCCATGTGCTCGATGGCGTCAAAGTGCTCGGCTCCGGCGAGCTCAAGCGCCCCCTCAGGGTTAGCGCTCATGGCTTTAGTCGCGGCGCCCGCGAGAAAATTGAACAGGCCGGCGGTTCCGTCGAACTGTTGGCCTGAAGCGGGGGTGCTTTAAGGCTTTATGTTTGAATCCATTTCCAATATTGTCCGCGTCAGCGATCTGCGCAAACGGGTGCTGTTTACGCTGTTCATCCTGTTTGTCTATCGCATCGGCTCGCATGTCCCTACCCCGGGCATCAATACCTCCCTGCTGAAGCAGTGGTTTACCCAGCATTCCGGCACCCTGCTCGGCTATCTCGATATGTTCAGCGGCGGCAATTTCAGCCAGATGACTGTCTTCGCCCTGGGCATCATGCCCTACATCACCGCCTCCATCATCCTCGAGCTGATGACCGTGGTCTGGCCTTATCTGGAAAAATTGCAGAAGGAAGGCGAGCTTGGCCGCCGCAAAATCACCCAATATACCCGTTATCTGACCATCATTCTCTCCATCTTCCAGAGCCTCGGCATCGCCTTCACCCTGATGAAAAGCAGCACCGGCGGCAGCGGCTTTGTCATGCATCCCGGCTTGGGCTTCATCCTCATGACCGTGCTGACGCTGACCACCGGCTCCGCCTTCGTCATGTGGCTGGGCGAGCAGATTACCGAGCGCGGCGTCGGCAATGGCATGTCGCTGATCATCTTTGCCGGCATCGTCGTCGGCCTGCCGCGGGCCGTCACCGACCTGTGGAACAAAGTGCAAACCTCCGCCTGGGGCCCTTTCACCGTTCCCGCCACCCTCCTGCTGCTGGCGGTCATGATCGCGGTGGTCGCCTTTATCGTCTTTGTCGAGCGCAGCGAGCGCCGCGTCCCGGTGCAATACGCCAAGCGCGTGGTCGGACGCAAGCTCATGGGCGGCCAGTCCACCCATTTGCCCATCCGCGTCAACAGCGGCGGCGTGATGCCGGTCATCTTTGCCGCCTCCATCCTCACCTTTCCCCAGACCTTGAGCCTGCTGCCGGCGGTCAAAAATAGCCCCTTTTTCGGCCCCTTCTTTGCCTCCCTGGGCTATGGCCGCCCGCTCTACACCCTGGTCTACGTCGTCAGCATCATCTTTTTCGCCTACTTTTACGTCTCCATCATCTTTAACCCCACCGAGGTCGCCGACAACATGCGCAAGTACGGCGGCTTTATTCCCGGCATCCGCCCCGGCAAGCGCACCGCCGAGTATTTGAATGATATTTTGACGCGCATCACTTTAGTCGGCGGCATCTACCTGGTGCTGGTCTCGTTGTTGCCGCAATTCCTGATTTCCGGCTTGCAATTGCAGCGTTTGCCCTCCTTCCTGGGGGGCAACCTGTTCGCCAGTTTGCCCGTCTGGATGCTCAACGGCCTGGGCGTAAACTTCTATTTCGGAGGCACTTCGCTGCTGATCGTGGTCGGCGTGGCGATGGATACCGTCCAGCAGGTGGAAGCGCAGTTGATTATGCGCCATTATGAGGGTTTCACCGCCCGCAGCCGGATTCGGGGCCGGCGTACCAATTGGGCTTAGGCGGCCCGTTCTCCGGCCCGCCTCCCGGCCCGGACGCGGGCGTGAGGTTAAGGAATGCCTGGCAGCTTATCCGTAGCAACCCCGAATACGGCCGGCGTGGCCATTGGTGCGATCATCCTGCTGGGGGTTCCCGGCGCGGGCAAGGGCACCCAGGCCAGGCGCATCGCCGACCGCTATCGCATCCCCGCGATTTCCACCGGTGATATGTTTCGTGAAGCCATCCAAGCCGATTCCGCCCTCGGACGCCAGGTGCGCCAGTACCTGTACAGCGGCGAGCTGGTGCCCGACGACCTGGTCACCGCCATGGTCGCCGCGCGCCTGGAGCGCCCCGACTGCCGCGCCGGCTTTATTCTCGACGGCTTCCCGCGCACCCTGCCCCAAACCGACTGGCTTTACCGCTATCTTGATCGCGCCGGCCGCCAGCCGCTGCCGGGGCCGATTGTGATCTCCTTGAGCGTCGGCTATAATGAATTGTATCGGCGGCTTAGCGGCCGCCGGTATTGTCCGGTCTGCCATCGGAATTATAATTTGTTTACCCAGCCGCCGCGCCAGCCGGGCCGCTGTGACCTGGACGGCGCGGAGTTGTTGCAACGCAAAGACGATCAACCGGATGTCGTGCGGGAGCGTCTGGCGGCCTACGAGCGGCAGACGCTGCCCTTGCTCGAGGCTTTTCGGCAGCGGGGTAAGGTGTTCGAAGTGCCCGGCGGCGAGGACGTGGACCACGTCAGCGCTGGTATTTTTGCCATCTTGGATGGCCGCCGGCAAGGCGCATGAGTATGTGTAAAACCCCCGCCGAGCTGGAAAAAATGCGCCGTAGCGGGCTGGCGGTGCAGCGCGTGCTGCGCCAGGTGGCGGCCGGCGCGGTGCCCGGCGCCACGACTTGGGATCTGGAAACTTTGGCCGATGCGGCCATCCGCGGCGAAGGCGCGCAGTCGGCCTTTCGCGGCTATCGCGGCTATCCTTGCGTGCTCTGCGCCTCGGTCAATGACGAGATCGTGCATGGCATTCCCAGCCGCAAGAAACTGCTGCGCGAAGGCGACGTGGTTTCACTCGATTGCGGCGTGCTGCTCGACGGCTATTACGGCGACAGCGCGCTGACCGTGCCGGTGGGCGATCCCGCCCGCGTGCCCGGACCGGTGCGGCGGCTGCTGGCCGCCACCCAGGCCGCGCTCGACGCCGGCATCGCTTCCGCCCGGGTGGGCAATTACCTGGGCGACATCTCCTTCGCCGTGCAGAAAAAGGCGGAAGAGGAAGGCTTTAGCGTGGTGCGCGAGTTCGTCGGCCATGGCATTGGCACCCACCTGCATGAGGAACCGCAGGTGCCCAACTATGGCCAGCCCGGCGCCGGCCGGCGCTTGCGCGAGGGCATGGTGCTCTGTATCGAACCCATGGTCAACCAGGGCTCGCCGCAGGTGCGCTTGCTGGAAGATGGCTGGACGGCGGTCACCTCCGATGGCGCTTGTTCGGCGCACTTCGAGCATACCGTCGCCATTACCCGCGACGGCCCCTGGGTGCTGACCCGGGCTTAGCCGCCGCGAGAGAGGATTGCAGAGGGGAGCAATAGCCGAAATGGCTAGCGCATGAGCAAAGAAGACGCGATTGAAATGATGGGCACGGTGCTGGAACCGCTGCCTAACGCCATGTTTCGGGTCGAACTGGAAAATAAACACCAGGTGCTGGCGCATGTCAGCGGCAAAATGCGGAAAAATTTCATCCGCATCCTGCCCGGCGATCGGGTGGCCATCGAGCTTTCGCCCTACGATCTGACCCGCGGCCGCATCGTCTATCGCTACAAATGACGCGCTCCCGGATACGCTTATGAAGGTTCGAGCTTCGGTCAAGAAAATTTGCGATAAGTGCAAAATCGTGCACCGCCGCGGCGTGGTGCGCGTGATTTGCCAAAACCCCAAGCACAAGCAGCGCCAGGGCTGAGGATAAGCGAACGGCCGCCGGCCGCTTTACCGCGGCGGGACGGCTGCTGTTGAAGAGAATCTATGGACGAAGCCGCAAGCGGGCGGAACGAGACTGCCGGATATGAGGCGGCCGCGGTGTGCCGCGAAACCTGCCCGGGAATCGCCGCCTATCCGGCAACCCGGCCCCGTGGCGCTTCGCGCTTCGTGAGAGGAGACAGTTATGGCTCGTATCGCCGGCGTTGATTTGCCCCCGCGCAAGCGGGCTTTCATCGCCCTGACCTACATCTACGGCATCGGACGCGCCCGCGCCTACCGCCTGCTGGCCACCGCCGGCCTGGATCCGTCGAAAAAGGTGCAGGATTGGAGCGAGGAAGAAGCCAATCGCGTCCGCCAGGCGATTGAATCCGAGGGCGGCATCGAAGGCGATCTGCGCAAGGATATCTCGCTCAACGTCAAGCGCCTGATCGAAATCGGCTCCTATCGCGGCCAGCGGCATCGCCGCAACCTGCCGGTGCGCGGCCAGCGCACCCACACCAATGCCCGCACCCGCAAGGGCCCGCGGCGCGGCACCGTGGCGAATCGCAAGAAAGCCGCGGCCAAGACTTAAGCGGAATTGTTTTTGATCATGATCCGGGAAGCATTCAAAAACGAGACGGGAAGCGGGCGGCGCGGCGCCTTGGCGCTGCGCCTGCCCGGAG
>JAKASR010000020.1 GCA_021818955.1 Acidobacteriota bacterium | reverse complement strand
CTTGAAAATGAAGCGTTATCTCACGAAAAGGCCGGTTATTCCAAAAAAAGGCCCGTTATTCCAGGCCTGGAATAACGGGAATAAGCTTTAAATCCAAATACTTGCGCCCGTTATTCCAAATTTTATTCTTTGGAATAACGGGGATGATTTGCGTTATTTCACCCAGATTCAGGTCCAAGCAGCATTAAGGCGGCACGGCCGCTTTTACTTTTAGGCGCTGACGCTTTCGCAAAGGTCCGGCCGAAACCGGACGCATTGCGAATACTCATGGATGTCGAAAGTTTATCGTCGTTAATAGCCGCGGGACACCGGAACCCCGCGCTTCGGCCTGCGATTTCGAGCGAATACTTCTGTCCGACTCGGCCCTTAACGCTTCTCGTGCAGCATCGCCGACATTTCCCGGGCAGCGTGGGCATTGCCGGCCTGTTCGGCGGCGGCGACGCCGGCGTGCAGGATGGCACGCGCCTCATCAAAGCGCTCAAGCCGGATGAGCAGTTGTCCGGCCTGCTGATAAGCGGCGGCATAGCCGGGATGCAGGCCGATGAGCCGGCGAAACTCCGCCAAGGCCTCTTCCGACTCGCCCTGCCTGGCGCGTTCCAACGCCAAGCCATAACGCGCGAAAGCATCCTGGGGATGCGCGGATAAAAAAGCTTCCAGTTGGGCGCGACGATCCATAGGGATATTTTAATCATTTCACCAGGCGACTTTCAGAATCAGCTTACCGTGGGCTTTGCCCTGCCGACCGCGCACCTGCGCATCGCGCGCCTGGCCGAGGGCGAGAGTCCCGCCCAGGCGGGTTTTCAAAGCGCCCTGGGCGGCCAATTGCGCCAATTCCTGCCGCCGATCAAGCGCAGCGGCAACGCGGAGCCGCACCGCTTTTTGTTATGCTTAAAGAGCCGCCCAGCGCGGCTCGGCCGCTTTAACTTTTATGGCGCCGACGCTCGCCTCATCGAGCCACCCCTCCCAGTGCGGATGGATAGCGCGAGGAGGACCCCCGACTTTGCCTTTTTTAGCGCAATTTCCGCGGGATTGCTTTTAGGTCCGGCCGAAACCGGACATATTGCGAATACTCGAATACTCAATGCAGCCCATCATTTCAGGCGGCTCGGCCGCTTTTACTTTTAGGTGCTGACGCTTTCGCAAAGGTCCGGCCGAAACCGGACGCAGGGCGAACGCTTACCGACAAAGAAGATTTTCTGCAGCTTCCATAATTTCCTTTCATGCTCTTCACGATCAACTTTGTATTGGCGCTATTTGGAGCGGCCGTCGTGGCCGGTTTTTTAGGGGCGTTGCTGGGGGTGGGGGGCGGCATTTTCATTGTGCCCACGATGGTGTTGCTCTTCCACCTGCACATGAAAATCGCGGTAGCGGCCAGCATCGTTTCGGTGATCGCCACCTCCAACGCGGGCGGCTCCTCCTATGTCGACCAGCGCATTACCAATTTGCGGCTGGCCATGTTTCTGGAAATCGCGACCACCCTCGGCGCTCTTTCCGGCAGCGTGATGGCGCTCTACCTGAAGCAATGGATCATGCTGGCGCTGTTTGCCATCATGCTTTTGTACATGGCTTGGGCGGCGTTTACCACCCGCCGCCTGGACGACCGCCGCATCGCCAGCGGTGATTTCGCGCATGCGCGCCAGGACCGGCTCTCGCGCTTTCTGGAGCTGCGCGGCAGCTATCACGATCTGGCCGCGCAGAAGCAGGTGGACTACGTCGCGACCGGCGCGCCCGTCGGGGCTTCGATTTCGTACCTGGCCGGCATCGCCTCCGGCCTGCTCGGGGTGGGAGGCGGGGTGCTGAAAGTCTCCGCCATGAACCGCTACATGAATGTGCCGATGAAAGTGGCGGTGGGCACCAGCAAATTAATGATCGGGGTCACCGCCGCGGTCAGCTCGATCCTGTTTTTTCTGGCCGGCTGGATTCATTTTTATGTGGTCGCCCCGGTCGCGCTGGGCACGACCACGGGAGCGACCGTCGGCACCATGGTGATGAACCGACTGCACAGCCTGGCCTTGAAGTGGTTGTTTACCGTGCTCATGATCTATCTGGCGTATGGCATGATCACCAAGGCTTTAAACCTGCGGTTTCATCTGCAACTGCCAACCCTGGCCTGAACATGGATACCCCGCCTGCCCTCACCCAAAATCGTCCGGCAGAGCCGCGCGACCCCATGGCCGCCGAGCAAAACGTGTACGCCAATGTGTATTACGTCCTGCTCGGCGGGATGCTGGTCAGCTCGGCGCTGTTCGCGCTCGGCCTGATCCGCTACCTGCAGCACCCCGTCGCGTTACCGCTCTCGCGGCATTGGATACGGGCGCAATACCAGTGGGCGCCGTTTTGGCACGGATTGCAGCGCCTGGAGCCAACGCCGCTGCTGTTGCTGGCCACCTTGCTGCTGGTGCTGACCCCGGTGCTGCGGGTTTTAGCCTCGATCTACGCTTTTGGGGTGGATCACGACTATAAGTACGTGGGCGTCACCAGCATCGTATTCCTGGTGATCGTGCTGACGGTGATCCTCTCGCGGCTGGGACTGAGATAGCGCGCCGGCGGCTTGCCAAAATGCGACTCGGCCGCTTTTACTTTTAGGCGCTGACGCTTTCGCAAACGTCCGGCCGAAGCCGGACGCAATTTCTTCGAATCGAGCAGGTTTAGGCAGTTTCTCCGAAATTGAGCAGGTTTAGGCAATTTCTTCGAAATTGCCAATGACGAAAACTGCTCTCCGACTCGGCCGTTTACGCTTATGGCCGCAATCACGGCCGGTATTGCCCTCGAACTCACTTATCCTGAAAGCATGTTCCCCTGGCAAGCAATTGGCGCCACCGCGGTAGGCGCCAGCGTAGGTTTTCTCGGCGGCATGTTCGGTAAAGGCGGCAGCGCGGTGGCGACGCCGATGCTCAGCCTGATTGGTTATCCCGGTTTTGTGGCGATCGCCTCGCCCTTGCCGGCGACGATTCCCGGCACCCTGACCGCCTCGGCCGCGTATTGGAAAAAACACTGGATCGACTGGGGGATAGTACGGTGGAGCATTGCGATCGGAACGCCGGCGACGATTCTGGGATCATGGCTTTCGCGCTACACCGGCTCCCGGCCGCTGCTGACGCTCACCGCGGTTCTGGTGCTCTATTTCGGATTTGAATTTCTGTTTCATCCCTTGGAACATCGTTTAAAAATCGGCATCGCCGGCGATGCCGGCAAAGCCGCCGAAACCATCTTGCCAGCGGCTCTGCCCGAAGTGCCGTACACCGCCCCCCGGCCGGATCATTGGCGGGGGCGGCTGATCGCGGTGAGCCTGGGGGTGGGTATATTTTCCGGCTTGCTGGCCAACTCCGGCGGGCTGCTGTTGGCGCCGCTTTATGCGCGGGTGTTGAAGCTGCCCTTGAAACAGGCCTTCGCCTGTTCCCTGCTGGTGTCGGCCGTGCTGGCAGTGCCGGGCACCGTGGTGCATGCGTGGCTGGGCCATATATCCTGGACGGTGGCCTTATTGGTGGCGGCAGGCAGCATGCCGCTTTCCTATCTGGGGGCGAAACTGGCTCTCCGCACCCGGTCCGCACGGCTGGAGCGCTGGTACGGGCTGGCGCTGGCAATCTTGGGCGTGTTCTTTTTATTGCACATTTAAGCGGGGCGTTAGCGCGCCATGCCGGGCCGCGCTTTTTTAGCGGCGCGCTAGATTATCAGCCTGGAGCGCCTGGAGGATGGTGGATTCGACCAGCGCTTCGCCGAGCGTGGAAGAGATCATCAGGTGGTAGAGGTGGGGGTTCATCCAGTCGCATTCGTAGTAAGACCGCATGTAATCGGCACGTTGGCGATCTCTGGCATGAATCCATGCATCGATATCGGCATGAGCCGGCCGGCGCGCCCGAACGCGCGCCACTTTTTCCGCCCAGGGAGCATAGACAAAGACATGGAAGGCATCGTGGCGAGCCTGAAGCACGCATTGTCCGCCCCGGCCCACAATCACGGCATTGCCCTGCCGGTAGGCATCCTCTATCATGCGGCGCGCGAGCGCCGCCATGGTTTCGGCATCGAAAAAATCGGAGGGCTGGGAATAGGAAACCCGGTCGAAGGCGCCCTGCCAAAGTCCGTGATGACTAAGCCGTTCCAGCCAGGAATCGGTGCGCTCGTCCAAGCCTTGCGCCAACCGCGGATCAACCTTGGCCGCCTGGGCGACGCGTTCGACGAACTCCTTATCGATCAAGGTCCAGCCCAAATGGGCGGCAATCGCCTGCCCAATCTTCCCGCCGCCGCTGCCGTACTCCCGGGCTAAAGTCAATACGCGAAACATCCTCTCGATCCCATCCCGCCGATGCGGGATAACCCCATCTTAGGAAGTAATAAATCAAACGTAAATGATCCGTGTCACAACCGCGCCAGGATCGCCGGCCAGCATCGCCGGGTTATTGTAAGGATGATGGCCCCCGTAAGGCAAAACGGAAGCGCCGGCGGCCCAGCGGCGGGACCGGAACGGCCCATTGCCAGCAACCATCCCGACCAAGCGAAGAGCGGCGCAGCAGGCCCGGGGACGGAACGGCAGGCGGATTTCGGGCGCGTGCTGAAGCGAGTGCTGCTGTTCCTGGCCGTGCTCGGCCCCGGCCAGATCGTGATGATGGCGGACACGGACGTGGGCAGCATTGTCACCGCCGCCCAAAGCGGGGCGCGCTGGGGGTACGAGCTGCTGCCGCTGCAAATTCTGCTGATTCCGGTGTTGTTTATTGTGCAAGAGCTGACGGTGCGGCTAGGCATTTTCACCGGCAAAGGGCATGGCGAGCTGATCCGCGAGCATTATGGCAAAGGCTGGGGCTGGGTCTCGGTGGGCGGCCTGGCCATATCCATCTTAGGCGCGGTGGTGACGGAATTTTCCGGCATTGCCGGGGTGGGAGAGCTGATGGGCGTTCCCCGGGCGATCAGCTTAACGCTGGCCGCGGGTTTTTTACTGCTGCTGGTCTGGGCGGGGTCGTACCGGCGGGTGGAGCTGATCGCATTCGCGCTGGGCCTGTTTGAAACGGCCTTCCTGTGGGTGGCACTGGTGTCGCATCACCATACCGAATGGCTGGCGCAAGGGTTCCGGTTATCGCCCTGGCGAGCGGCGGATTACCGTTATCTGGTCGCGGCCAATATCGGGGCGGTGATTATGCCGTGGATGATTTTCTTCCAACAATCCGCGATTGTGGACAAGCGGCTTGGCCGCGAGCACCTGCACCACGCCCGCTGGGACACCGCCATCGGTTCGGTGCTGACGCAATTGGTGATGATGGCGGTGATGGTTACGACCGCCGCGCTCGGCCTGCATCACGGGAGGAGGTCGCTCGAAACCGTCGGCCAGATCTCACGAGCCTTGACCCCGGTACTAGGCGCCAACATCGGCCGGCTGGTATTTAGCCTGGGCATTCTGGGGGCGGCGCTGGTGGCCATTATCGTGACGGCGCTGGCGGCCGCGTGGGGCATTGGAGAAATGACCGGCTACAAGCACTCGCTGGAATATCATCCGCGCGAAGCGCCGTGGTTTTATGGCGTGTACGCCGCCGCGGTGGTGGGCTCGGCAATCCTGGTCGACCGGGCGCCGGACCTGATTGCGCTCAATCTGGCGATTGAGGTGATGAACGCGCTGCTGCTGCCGCTCGTCCTGGGCTTTCTGATCTTGCTCGCCGCACGCGCCATGGCTCAACCTCATCGGCTGCGCGGGGCCTATTTGTGGATCGTAACGGCCGTTTGCCTGGCAACCAGCAGTTTGGGAATTTATTGTGCCTTAAGCGGGATCAAGTGGTAGGCGCGGAGCGGCTAACGGCGGCTCGGCCGCTTTTACTTTTAGGCGCTGACGCTTTCGCAAGGGTCCGGCCGAAACCGGACGCAGGGCGAATACTCATGGATGCCGGGCATGGCCGGGCGCAATGCCGGCGGAAATTGCCGGCTTGCTTGATGCAATTCCTGCGGAATTGCTTGGTATCGTCGTTCATAGGCGCGGGACCTAAGCGGAACCCCGCGCGAACCCGGCCTGCGAGCATGGCTGCAGGCAATTTCTCCGAAATTGAGCAGGCTGAAAACAATTTCTCCGAAATTGCCCATGACGAAACTACTGCCCAACTCGGCCGTTAACGCTTAAAGCGCATTCAAAGCGGCTGCTTTTGGTTTTAACTGCGCCGGCTCTTCCAGAATTGCCATTAGCTTTTTCGCGCAATAGACGCGGTTGCGCCGTGCATCCGTCGTTTGCATCACGATGCCTTGATGTTGTAACCGCTCGATAGCGCGTTGAGCGGTAGTGAATGCCACATCCAATTGACGAGCGGCTCCGGTTGTGGTGATGAAAGGGTTGGCCAATAGCAAATCCAGAATTCGGGCCGGCGTCTGGCTGCTTTCATTAGCGCAAGCCTGCCGCCATTGGGCGAATAGCGCATTAATTCGCGCCACGCGGCTCAAGGCATCCTCCGACATGCGCGCCACACCGGCAAAAAAATATTCAAGCCAAGCCTCCCACTCCGCACGCTCGCTAATGGCTCGTAAGCGATCGTAATAATCCCTTCGCGTCGCCTCAAAAAAAGCCGAGAGGTAGAGCAGCGGCGCAGGCAAGATCTGGCGTTCGACCAGAAAAAGCGTAATCAAAAGACGACCTACACGCCCATTTCCTTCCAGGAAGGGGTGTATGGCCTCGAACTGATAATGAGCCAGGGCAATGGTGACCAATGGCGGCAGATCGGAAGCATTGACGAACTTTTCCCAAGCCGCAAGACAGGGTTGCACTTCATTCGGAGGCGGCGGTATATACGATGCCGCGGCGATCGTGCCGCCAGGGGGGCCAATCCAATTTTGCGTGGCTCGAAATTCCCCCGGCATGGCGTTGTGCCCGCGCACGCCCTTCATCAGCTTTTCATGAAGCTCGCGGATCAGCCGCACGCAGAGGGGGAGATTTTTGAGCCGGGCGATGCCATGCGCCAAAGCAGCCACATAGTTGCCCACTTCGCGCAACTCTTCCGGGCTCCGCTCGACCACAGCGCCCGCTTCCGCGGCCAGCAGCTCGCCCAAGGTGGCTTGCGTTCCCTCGATTTTGCTTGACAATACCGCCTCGCGCCGTATGAATGGCCGCATTAACAGATGGGGATTGGGGAGGTGGCCGCCTTCGCCGGCAAGCCGGCCTAATACCAGGTCGGCATCGGAAAGCATACGGATCAGTTTTGGCGTCCAATGCAGTTTAGGAGGCAATGGCGCAGGAAGAAATGCCGCATAGCCGCCCAGATTCATCCGCTTGCCGGGTATAGACGCCTTGGCATTCATGAGATTTTCGAGCGCGAAAATAAGCCCTAACCTTATTTTTGATTATAATAGAAAACGAAAATTAGACAGTATTCTATTTGCGGCACGGCCGCTTTTACTTTTAGGCGCTGACGCTTTCGTAAAGGTCCGGCCGAAACCGGACGCAGGGCGAATACTCATGGCGGCCGGGCATGGCCGGGCGCAATTCCCGCGGAATTACCGGCCTGCTGGATGCAATTCCAGACTTCACCTGGCACGGCCTACGCCACACTTTCGCGTCACGGCTCGTTATGGCTGGCGTGGACATCAGGACCGTGGCAGAATTAATGGGACACCGGACTTTGGCCATGACCAGGCGCTATGCCCATCTAGCGCCGGCTCACAACCTGGCAGCAGTCGAAAAGCTGGCGGCGTATGCTCCGGCTTCGGCCCGCCGTCCAGGGGTGGTTTTCCAGGTACAAACGGCCGCCAGAACTGCCACCAGCCGTAAGGCGCAGCCCGTAAGTCATTGATGGGGCGGTAGCTCAATCGGTAGAGCATTGCCCTTTTAAGGCAAGGGTTCTGGGTTCGAGTCCCAGCCGCCTCACCAACCCACACTTCCAGCGGCGAGATTGCAAGCGAGCTAAAAAGATCGCAGAAGCCGATTTAAGCGGCGCGGGGGGAGCGCACAAGACCGCCGCACTGCTCCATGTCGAGCGTGGTCAGCGAGCGCGGCGCGGCTGCCGGTATTTCTTTGATTTGACATTCCGGACAGCTATAGCTACCGTCGAGCTGGCCGTCGAAATAACGGCCGCAGAGCGCGCATTGTTTATAAATGTGCTCGATTTTCCCGATCATAGCGCCTCCTGCATTCCACCCAGTTATAAACCCGTGATTCGATGCTTCCACAAATGCAAATACCGCGCAAGGAAATTTCTTCAAAAAGCGGCTGGCTTCGCCCGCAATTTTCGATGGCTCGCATAAGCCCGGCAAATACATTCGCCGGGATGCGGCCGAGCGCGCGCGGCGCGGCCGTTTTTACTTTTAGGCGCTGACGTTTTCGCAAAGTTCCGGCCGGGCGAATACTTTTGGATATCGAATTGCGGGCCTTCCCGGCCGCAGTAGAGATGCCCGGGCCAGAGTGGATTAAAACGGCGAGGCGCGCAGGGAGTAGCCCAGCGCGATGCCCAGCATGCGCCCATTGCCGACGTTGTAGATCTGGTTATTGCCGCTAAAGAAATAGAACTGCGCTTGCGGGGCGATGAAGATGTGCGGCGTGATGTAGAAGCGCAGCGCCGCCGAGAGGTGCTCGGCGAAGTGATTGCTGCTTTGGTAGTTAGTGCATCCGCTGAAGTAGCTACAGTTGTAAAACTGGCTATAAAAGCGGGTGCTTTGGGCGCCAATGCCCGCCGACAGCACCGGTTGGATGTTCACCGAGGAACCGAGCGGCTGCCAGACCAGGTTGAAATCGTAGAAGAGTGGGCGATAAGCGGCGCCGTCGGTAAAGGATTGGGAGGCGCGCCAGGCAACATCGGCGCCTACGCCAAAGCCATGAAAGAAGATCACATCCCCGCCGAACTGGGGGAAAAGACCGCCTCGCAGGTCGAGATAATCCGGCTTGTTCGACGACATCAGGGTATTAAGGCCAAGCCAAGCATCCACTTCCTGCGCCGAAGCCAAGCCGCCCAGTCCAATGACCAGGACCAATAGAAGCAAAATTTGCCAACGGTTTCGCATGCTCAATCTCCTGCCGGAACACACTCAAGCGCGCAGGCCCCTGCCTCCAAGAACGCGCCCCAAGCAATACAATGCCACAAGTAATATTTTAGATGGAAATTTTTGGCCGCTGGTTTCCCGAATTTTACCGCGGCTCGGCCGCTTTTACTTTTTGGCGCCGACGCTTTCGCAAAGGTCCGGCCGAAACCGGACGCAGAGCGAATACTCATGGCTGCCGGGCATTGCCGGGCGCAATTCCTGCGGAATTGCCAGCTTGTCTGATGCAATTCCTGCGGAATTGCTTGGTATTGTCGTTAATAGGCGCGGGACCTAACCGGAACCCCGCGCTTCGGCCTGCGATTTCGGACGAATACTTCTATCCGACTCGACCGTTAACGCTTTTGGTATATACCTGCTGGCGCGGGGCCCTGGGCAGAGGCCGAACATCGGGTGCATGGCGCGGGGGATATTGCCCCACTCGGGCACGGATGCTAGACTCAAGGGCAAACCGCGAGCGGGAGTAGTTCAGCGGTAGAACGCAAGCTTCCCAAGCTTGATGTCGCGGGTTCGATCCCCGTCTCCCGCTCCAACCAAGTCCCTTTCCCGGCTTGCACTTAATATCTCCATTGCAGAATCTTCAACTTTTGGCCGTGTGCGCAAAGATGTGCAAATGGCCTCATGGTAGCGCTGCACCATGCGCGCCACGCTTTCCGTGACCGGCTGCATGTACACCCCCGCCGTCACTTGCGGCGAGGCGTGGCCCAGTTGCGCCTGCAGATCCTTGACGCTGGCGCCCAATCCCGGCGCCCATGTCGCCAGGCTGCGCCGCAACATTTGAAAATTGACTTTGCCCAATCCCGCGCGCGTGGCCGCCGGCTGCAGCGATCGCGTCACGAAATTTTCGCGGTGGATCGGGGTTGCGTTTTTCGATGGAAAAATCAATCCATCCTGCTGCCCGCGCCGCGCCTCTAGCGCCAGCGCCAAATCTTGCGGCAGCCACACCTGGCGCCGGCTGCAGCGGCTTTTAGTCGCCCCGATTTTCCCGCGCCACACCCGCTCCTCGATCATCATTTCGCCGCCGCGCAGATGACGCCAGCGCAACGCGAAAATCTCGCTCGGGCGCATGGCCGTAACTATCGCCAACTCGATCAATTGCCGCTCCTGCCCAGCCAACTCCTCCAGCAAGCGCGCCATCTCCTCCGGCCGCAATACCGGCCGCGCCGGCGACGGCCGCGCCGGCAATCGCAGCCGCCGCGCCGGATTGCGCCGCGCCATCTCCAGCTCCTGCGCCTCTTCGTAAATGCGCCGTAAAAATCCCCGGCAATGCGCCACAATCGATCCGGACCGGCTTTTCGCCAATTGATTGAGCCACGACTGCAGCTCAAAGCCGGTAATAGCATCCAAACGTTTTTCGCCAAACGCCGGCAGCAGATGGCGCTCCAGCAAATAGTGGTTGGTCTCGCGGGTGGAATCCCGCCAGCTCGCGCTCAGCATCGGCCAGAATCGTTCGCGCACAAACCAGGCCAGCGTGGATTGCGCCGGCGCAGCCAGCAGCCTTTCCAGCTCCCGCTCGGCCTGCCAGCGCGGCATTGCCGCCTGCTCGCCCAGTATCCGGCTGCGGTGACGGCGTAGTTTTTTGCCGTCGCGCTCGATCGTCTCCATCCAATGCGCCTGCCATTTTAGCTGGCGTCCGCTCAGCCGCAGCCATCCCCGGCGCGCGCGTTTTCTCGGCATGTGTATCCCCTGGCCGCGCAGCCTTGCGCCCAGCGCATTAGATTCAAATTTCATCAGCGCCGGCAACCTCCCGCGCTTCCTGTTGCGCGATAAATGCTTCGATGGATGCGGGCCGAAAGCGCCAGGCCGAGCCGAGTCTCAATCCCGGCAGCCGCGGACGCCGCTTCCCGGCGGCATGCTCGCGCACCCATTGCGGCGAAATTCCCAGCCGTTTCGCCACTTCCTGCGCCGTCAATAATTGCTGCTCGCTCACAAATTCAAAATCAGCTCGACCACCTGCCGTTTAACCAGCAGCGCGATGTTTTCCCAGTTGGTTGCGACCAGCACCCGATTGATTAATTTCTCTTCAAACGGGTTCTTGTTTTTCGCGGCGATGGCTTTGTCCGTTGACGCCGTTTCCTGCGAAATCCCATTGTTCCCGGTTTCAGTCGCGCGATCAATAAATTGAGTCAGCGATATTTCTTGGTCGCGATGCTTGCGGCGATAGGAATTCATGCTGCAGAATTTCTGTGCATGCTTCCGGCAAAGGTTGGCTTTGCAAGGTCCTTTGCTGCAGGTATCGTCGTGGCAGCCTGTGTATTGGCATTTCATCGGTTTCCTCCGGCATAAGGGTTGGGTATTTTCAACTGGTCCAGCCATCGGCTGATCGCTTGCAGGTAATGTTCCGCCTCGGGCCCTAAAAGCCGCGTCAGCTCCATTTCCGTTTGGCGCCGCAGATCGAGCAGCGCGCGCTCGAATACGAGACCTCGATCGCCGGATGCCGCCTGGCTGTTTGATGGCTTCGCGCCAGCCGCGCAGCCATTCCGGCTCGGCTCGATGGCCTGGAATCGAATCCGCGCTTCGCATTTCGGGCACACTCCCACAAACGATGCCGGGGGTTTCGCGCAAGCCCGCTGCGCAGCGCCAGCATTTATCTCCTTCAAGGGCCGAGCCATGGCAAAAAGGGGTCGAGCAATCCGGCATGGTTATTTTCCAGCCGATTTTGGTTGAGTGTGGCCAGCTTTTTTCTTGGCCTTGAGTTTCGCCTGCGGCTTCGGCGCCGGTCGCGCCGGCGCCGGCTTGGCGTTTTTCCGGGGCGCTGGGGATCCATCGCCGCTCCGGGCGTGGCCCGGCGCCGGTGCAAGCGCCCCGGAATCCTTTGCCGCCGGATCGGTGGCAAATACTTTAGGCGGACCAACCAGCACGAATATCTGTTCGGCATAAGCGGCGGCAATGCCGTGGTAAAACCCTTTAGGGTCTTTTCTGGCCTTGTCCCTTTCTGCCGCACTCTTGATTTTTGATGTGTAATTCTGAGCTCTGCCGCGAAATTCGACGCCTGGAATAACGCGGTAAGACTCTAAATTTATTTTATTTCCGTTACCTAAGCGATCAATTGCCGTGCAAACCCACATTTCGCCGTTGAGCCGGTAAGGCGCGCGAAGGCGGCCTTCCATGATGAGGTCGCCGCAATAACTTTCCCTCAGCGTCTTCGCGGTTTTCAAACCCGGGAGCACCACCGGCCGTACATTGAGGCAGTGATCGCGGCAGAATTTCACCGCCCCGCTAGAGCTAGAGTCATGTAGCCCCCAGGAAGGGAAGCGCAGCGCGGCGAAGTAAGCGGCGACAAGTTTTGCCCGCAGCTCCGGCTGCTCGCGCAGCCGCTGCCGCAGGATGGGCTGCAGCTTGCCGCGCGTCGCCTCTTTCACCTCCGGCAAAAGCGCGCCGGCAATGTCGGCCAGCGTGTCTTGCCTGGCTTGCTCGATGATGGTCTCAACCGGAAAATCAAGCCGTGGGCCCACGCTATGCTGCGACGTCTCCAGACATGGCGCCAGCCATTCCGCGATCGCGCCCTTGGCGCCTAGGTCGTCGGCGCGCGCCTGCCGCAATTTTTCCTGCCGCTTTTTCTGCGCAGACTTATCTTGAGCCGATGGGCCTCCGTCGCGCTCGCGGTAGCCATGGTGCGCGCCCCGGTCGAGGCATAACCTGATTCCCGCCGGATTTTCTTTGTTGATTACCACCAGCTTTTGCGCGCACCCGGCGCAATTCTTTTTCCAGGTCTCATCGTTATTCCAGAAACGTTGCGTATTCGGCTGCTCCTTGTAACCGTCGCGGACGGTGCAGCCCTGGGACAGGTAGAAATCTCGCGCCTTGTCGCGGAAACAATTGGCATTGGTGCAAAATCCCAGTTCGGCTTTCCGGCTCTTACCTCGCTCCAACTCGGGCAACAGCGAATTGGCGGACCGGAATTGACGGAATTTGCAGCCTTCGCAGCTCGGCGTCGAGGCTTTTAAATCAAAGGGCGCCTCTTGCAGCGGAATGATATACGCCCGCAGCCGGAATTCGACCCGCGATGGCGTCAGCTCGCCTTCTTCGGCCCACTGCGCGCATTCATCGCGCAACTTCTCATCTTTCACTCGGGCCAGCAGCAGCCCGGCCTTGACCGAGATCTTGCCGGCATCGACCGCCGCCTGCTGCGCTTCAGAAAGCCGCAGCAGCCACATGCGCTCGCGCACGTAGTCGTCGCTTTTGCCGATCTGCCGCGCCAGCTCCTTCACTGGGCTTTCTTTGCGGCCCTGCGTCGTCCAATCCGGTCCGGGTCCAAGCTCCTCGCCGGGATATAGCTGTCCTTCTTCATCCGGGACAGCGGCGCCCCGGGAACGGCCTTTCTTGCCCGGCGCGGCCGGCTCCGCCGCGCCGGCGATCCATGCCTGGAAGGCGCGCGCCTCTTCGATCGGCGAGAGATCGACGCGCTGCAGGTTTTCGACCGCCATCAGGCGCGCCGCGTCGGCATCGCCCATATCCTCCCGCAGCAGGCAGGGCGCGTTTTTCCAGCCGGCCAATTTGGCCGCGCGCCATCGCCGCTCGCCGGCGACAATTTCGTACTCGCCCTCATCCTGCCGCGGCGTGCGCCGCACCACGATCGGCTCGATCAGGCCTTGCGCCAGGATGGATTCGGCCAGCTCCTGCAGCTTGGCCGCGTCGAACTGCCGGCGCGGGTTGAGCGGCGAAGGGTGCAGCCGCTCGAGCGCGATCTGGCGGGTGGCGCCGGACGGGGCGTTGTAGCGGTGCTCGGCCGCCGGGCCGCTGGCCGAATCCTCAGCTTCATCCTGCGGCGGCTGCTCCGCGGCGACCGCCGGCGCGGCCGGCGCGGGATATTCTTCGGGATAGCCCTCGTCGCCTTCGGGCGGTTCTAGCGGGGGCAAAGCATCCGCGTCCGCTATCGCGGCGACCATCTCGGACGCGACGGCGGCGGCGATGCCGCCGGCCGGCGCGGGATCGGTTAAAAGAATGGCTTTCAGCTCTTGTCGGGGCACCGGGTTTTCCTCCGGTTCCGCCGGTTGACATAATATATCTTATCGGACCCAACTGTCGTCGGCTTTATCTTGCGGATATTTCGCTATAAGTGACTGATTCAATTGATTTTTCTACCCTGCTTCCCCGTGTCCGGATGGCGATCTGCTGGTGACAAGGTGACAGCAGGGTGACAACATTTTTTAAAAGATGTCACCCTGTATCCCTTTGTATCTATTGGCTTTAATCCTCTGGTGACATCAGTGACAGTATTTTTTATGGATTGAGCCTGATAAATCGGCGATGGGTCAAAGATAACGGGCGCGGCTTTCCGGCGTATCCGGCGCTTTGGACACAACCGTAATGCCGCTGGCTTCGTCCACGTAATAGCCGCGGGCCTTATCGGCGGCCGCATCCAGGCCGACGCTGGCGTTGGGGGCGATATGGACGTTCTTATCCAGAATGGCCCGGTGTACGCGCGCGCCCGGGCCAATCACCACGTTATCCATGAGAATGGAGCCGAAGACATCGGCGCGGCGCTCGACCGAAACGTTGCGGCTGAGGACGGAATCGCGCACCCGGCCGCCGGCCAGCAGGCATCCGCCCATGACCAGCGAATCGATCGCCTCGCCCTTGCCCGGATCGCCGTCGAACATGAACTTGGAGGGCGGCGTGTTGTAATTGGCGCTCATGATCGGCCAGGCCCAATTGAACAGGTTTAATTCGGAATCGGGCTGGCGCAGGTCCATGTTGGCCTGGTAGTAAGACGCGATCGTGCCAATATCGCGCCAATAGGGCTGTTCGACTTCATGCCCGCCGTGGACCGGAATGCGGTTGGTGGTGAAATCGTAAGCGTAAACCTCGCTGCGGCTGACCAGGTCGGGAAAAATATTTTTGCCGAAATCATGCGCTCCGCCCTCGCCGGCGTCGTGCAGCAGCACGTCCACTAGCACATTGGTGTTGAAGACGTAATTGCCCATCGAAACCAGCGCCAGGTCGGGGCGGCCGGGCATGCGGGGCGCGGTCGCAGGCTCCGGCTTCTCGACAAAGCGGCGGATGCGAAATTTCTCGTCCACCTCTACCACCCCAAACGGCCGGACCTCGGTGGCGGGAATGGGCAGGCAGGAAACCGTGGCGGCGGCGCCATGTTCAAAATGAAAATCGACCATCTGGCCGATGTTCATCTTGTACACATGATCGGCGCCGAATACGGCGACCGCCTCCGGATCGAATTGCTCGATCAGGTTGAGATTTTGATAGATGGCGTCGGCGGTGCCGCGGTACCAGACGTCCCCGACCTGCATTTGCGCCGGCACTATGGTGGCAAAGGCGTCGCGCGCCCCCATCACAAACGACCAGGCGCGCTGGATGTGGCTGATCAGCGATTGCGCTTTGTATTGCGTGAGCACATAGATGGAGTCGATGCCGGAGTTGATCAGATTGCTCATCACGAAATCGATCACCCGGTAGCGGCCGCCGAAGGGAACGGACGGCTTGCTGCGATACTTGGTCAGTGGATAGAGGCGCTCGCCTTTGCCGCCGGCCATGACCAGGGCCAGGATTCGTTGCCGGCTTTTGCCCGCTGCCATGTGGGTCGATTCCCTCTCCAGCGCTCGTCAAGCCCGCGGCGAGGATTCGCCCGGCTGCGCACGCGCTGATCGTATCATACGTAAAAACATCTCATGCACGCGGGTATCTTCGGTTAATTCCGGATGAAATGTGGCGGCCAGCAGTTTTCCCTGCCGCACCAGCACCGGCTCGCCGTGCCAGCGCGCCAGCACTTCCACCGTGGGACCTGCGTCGCGAAAACGGGGAGCGCGTATGAAGACCATTTCCGGCGGTGGCGCGTCTTTTTCCTGCGCGCCGGCCCATTCGCCCCGATCGATGAAGCTATCGATCTGGCGTCCATAGGCATTGCGCTCGACCGTCAATTCGAGCACGCCCAAGGAAGGCTGTTGCGGATGGCTGACTTGGCGCGCCATCAGGATGGCGCCGGCGCAGGTGCCAAAACAGGGACGCGCTGCGGCGAATTGGCGCAAGCGCTCGAGAAAACCCGCCTGCTCGAGAAATTTGAGCATGGTGGTGCTCTCGCCGCCGGGCAAAATCAAACCATCCAGCCCGTCCAAATCCTCTGCGTGGCGGACGAAGCGCCAGCCCCCGGGCGCGGCGGCTGGAGCCGCCGATTCCGGCCGCAAGCCCAGCCGCTCCAGGGTTCGGGCGTGGGCCTCATAATCGCCCTGTAAAGCTAATATGCCCAAAAGGATAGCCGATTGAGGTTGATTGCTGGCTTCAGCTTGATCAGCAAGCGGCATGGTCTGGCTGGAGGGACTGGCGGTTGTCCATTACCAGCCCCGCGTCTGCAGTTGTTCTTCCGGTTTCAATCCGGCGGCGTCAATGCCGCGCATGGGCTCGCCTAAATCTTCACAGCATTCGAGCAGCACTTGCGCATCGCGAAAATGCGTGGTGGCGCGCACGATGGCGCGGGCGCGGACGCCAGGGTCTTCCGACTTGAAAATTCCGGAACCGACGAATACGGCTTCGGCGCCGAGCTGCATGACCAGGGCGGCGTCGGCGGGCGTGGCGATGCCGCCGGCGGAAAAATTCGGTACCGGCAGCTTCCCTTCCCGGGCGACCATGCGCACCAGCTCGTATGGCGCCTGCAGTTCCTTGGCGCGGGCAAACAACTCTTCCGGAGCCATGACCGTCAACTGCTTCATTTCGGACACGATGGCGCGCATATGACGCACGGCGTGCACGATGTCGCCCGTGCCGGCCTCGCCTTTGGTGCGGATCATGGCCGCGCCTTCGGTAATGCGCCGCAAGGCCTCGCCGAGGTTGCGGGCGCCGCAGACAAAAGGCACTTTGAAATCGTGCTTATCCACATGGTGAACTTCATCGGCGGGGGTGAGCACTTCGCTCTCGTCAATGTAATCTACCCCCAGCGCCTCCAGAATTCGGGCCTCGGCGAAGTGGCCAATGCGGCATTTGGCCATCACGGGAATGGAGACGGCTTCCATGATCTGGCGGATTTTACGGATGGAAGCCATGCGGGCGACGCCGCCTTCGCGGCGGATGTCGGCGGGCACGCGCTCCAGCGCCATGACCGCGGCGGCGCCGGCCTCTTCGGCGATGCGGGCCTGGTCGGCGTCCGTCACGTCCATAATGACGCCGCCCTTCAGCATCTCGGCCAAACCGGTTTTCAGTCGAAATTCGTTTTCCATACAAGCTCCAATTAAGAACGCATCCGGGCCTGGCCGGGTGCGGTTCCACTCTTAGTATAACTGGCCGGCAACAGCGGTTTTTCCGGGTTAGGACCTAGGCCGAGCGCAAGCGCTTTTCGATCCAGGCGGCGCACTCGGCGGTGCCCCAATTGCCGCCGATATCCGGGGTGGCGACCCCCTCGCGCACGGCGGCGGCGGCGCTGGCTTCGACCCGGCGGGCGGCGGCGTCAAGCCCCAGAAAATCGAGCATCAAGGCGGCGCTGAGGATGGCGCCGATGGGGTTGGCGAGATTGCGGCCGGCAATGTCGGGCGCGGAACCGTGGACCGGTTCGAACAAGCCCATGCGTCCGGGGTGCAGGTTGCCGCTGGCGGCCATGCCCAGCCCGCCCTGCAGCGCGGCGGCCAGATCGGTGAGCAGGTCGCCAAATAAATTGGTGGTGACGATCATATCGAACTGCCGGGGATCGCGCACCAGTTGGTAGGCGAGCGCGTCGGCGTAGTAATGCCGCGCCTCGATTTCCGGAAATTGAGGCTGTAATTCGCGGAAAACGCGCAGCCAAAGACCATGCGCATGCGGCATGGCATTGGATTTATCGGCCATGGCCAGCCGGCGCCGGGAGCGTTGCCGCGCCATCTCGAACGCCAGGCGCTGGATGCGTTCCACGCCCAGGCGGGTGTTTATATCCAGCTCGACCGCGACTTCCTCCCCCCGTCCGGTCTTGAAGTTGCCGCCCATGCCGGCGTAAGGGCCTTCGGTGTTTTCCCGCAGCACGACAAAGTCAATTTCGTCGCCTCGGATGCCGCGCAGCGGGCAAAGGCGATCGTCCAGCGGGCGCACCGGGCGCAGATTGGCGTAGAGATCGAGGCCGAAGCGCATCTTCAGCAGCAGCCCGGCGGCATAGTCGTGGGTGGTGATCCGCGGGTCGCCCACCGCGCCGAAAAGAATGGCTTCGAACCGCCTCAATTGTTCCAGGCCGTCGGGCGGCATGGCCGCGCCGTGGCGCAGGTAATAATCGGCGTTCCAATCGAACTCGACCCATTCCAGCCGGTCGCCGGCGGCCGCGCGCGCAACGCGAACCGCCGCGGGAATTACTTCACGCCCGACGCCATCTCCGGCAATGACAGCGATGCGCGGCATGAGCGGTATTATTTGCCGGCGCCGGCCAGGGAGGCCGGAAGCTGATGGGTGCGGCGGTAGTCGCTCATAATCGTCGACATGCGGGTGGCGAGCCGTTGCCAGCGCATCAGATCCTGGTTATAGCGCACCAGGATATTGCCCAGAAAATAGGGCCGGTTGCCTTGCAGCCACAGCCGCCGGTATTCGCTCCGCAATTCGGTGGTATGGTCGCGCATATCCTGCAGCAGGCCATTCACGCCATTGATGCGATAGAGGATATTGAACACTTTACCCGGTTGCGCGGATTCCGTTCTTGCCTGAGCATAGAGCTGCGGAATGTAAACGGCGTATTCAGTTTTCTGGCCCAGGAAATCGAAGCGCCGCGCGGAAAAGTCCACCTGATCGAGCAGCGAAGAATTCTGGCGGGCAAGATTGCGGTGGCGAATCAGATCGGAGATCACGCTTTCGGCCAGCAGACGAATTTGCGGCGCCGCAGGGTCGAGGCGCTGGTAGAAACTCTGCCCACGAGGCGAAAAAGCGTTCAACTCGACCGTCCAACTGAGGGCATCCACATGGCAACACTGATGCATAATCTGCTGGATCTGAGTTAATTGCTCGACTTCCCGCTCGAAATGATGGCCCGGCGCGCGGTAAAACGCCCAGTCGTAATCCTGGCGGAAACGCGCGTCATGCATGCGCGGCTGCCAACTGGCGGCGGCGCCGTAGACCAGGCCGTACCAGGTATTGTCAAATAACGCCTCGCCATCATCCATCCAGGTGGTGTTGAGCATGCCGCGCGCGCCCAGGCGGCGGCCGTCGGAAACGAAGCGGCGGATGTTGATCAGCGAGGTGGAATAATCGGGGTAAATATGGCTCCAGTTGCCCACCCCGGGCGCGACCCAGGTTTCCAGCCCCGCCGCGCGGAAGGGCTGAATTTCGTTGTCATAGGAAGCGCGCGGGGCGTAGTCCCAGGGCACGGCGATCATATCGCGCGGAAGTTGATTGAGCAGCTCGGGATGCTTGACAGCTATGTCGCCCCAAAACATCAGCTTGCGATGCAGGGGCTGAAGGGTTTGATAAATGCTGCGCAGGTAATTGATATAGACTTGACCGCGGCCGAGTTGCTGCACCATGGGCTTGGTTTTGCCTTGGCCAAGCTGAAAAGTCTCATCGGCGCCAATGTGCAGGATGGGCGAAGGGAATGCCTGCGCCAGGTCGGCGAACATGGTGTGGATAAATTCCAGGGTGCCGGGCACGGCGGGCGAGAGCACGTCGCCGAAGGGCAGCTCATCGTAGGGCTGGTACTTCTGATACTGCAACACCAAATGGAGATGGCCGAAGGATTCCTGCTCCGGAATGACGGTGATGTGATAGCGACGGGCAAAGGCGACGATTTTAATGGCTTCGGCGGGTGTGATCGCTCCGCCCGGCTCTCCTATCAGGGGTAGCGAGGGATAGGCGTAAGTATCCTCGAAGTAAAGCGAATAAACATTGAGCTTGTACTGGGCCATGCGGGCGAGCGTGCGCTTGATATCGCTCAGCCGGGGGATGGGACCGCGGCTGATATCCTGATGCACTCCGCGCCAGCGCAGCTCGGGCCAGTCGAGAATACGGGCGCAGGGGGCGAGGGCATGGCGGGGATGGTCCGGATCGGGGCGTAGCAGTTGGCGCAGGGTCTGGACCCCGTAAAAGACGCCCGCGCCGCTGTCGCCGACAATGATGGCGCGGGTCGGCGTGACCAGCAACAGGTAGCCTTCGCGGGCGGCGGCCAAGGGGAAATGACGCACGCGGGCGCGCCGCAGCCAATAGCGTCCGGCGGCAGAATGCTCGCGCGCCAGAATAATGCGGTGAGCGGTTCGGGCCCTGCCGATGATCGCGCGCACGTCCTCGACCTGAGCCAGCTCATGCCGCAGCCGCCGGGCGGCAAAACGATCCGCGGCATAGTGGTCGGCAACCACGATAGAGACGACCGGGCCCAGACGCAACGTGCCGGTCCGCCATGCCACCTGGCGCGGATAAGGAATCAGGTGCGGCCGGGCCGGCGGCACGGCGGCGGCCAACGTGGCGCTGAGAAAAAGCAAGAGCCAGAAACGGCGTAGGACGAAAGCAGGGCGTAAAAGCGGCATCTCAATGTATTCCTTTCGCGCCGCCGGCCGGGTTCCCCTGCGAATCAAGCTTGGGTATGGCGGCGGCGGAGGAAGGTAGGGATATCCAGCTCGTCCTCGTTCGGGACCAAGCTGTCGGAAACGTGGGAACCGGAGGGTTCTCCGGCGGCAGGCGCAGTCAAAGGCGCCTGAACCGGCTCCGGCTCGGGATCGCGCCCCGGCACTTCTCGCTCGATCAAAGATTCGAGGCGATGTTCCTGGCCCAGGCCTGTGGCAATGACGGTGATTTTAACTTCGTCGCCCATGGCCTCATTCAACACCGCGCCGAAGATGATATTGGCGTCTTCGTGCGCCGCATGCTGAATGATGCTGGAGGCTTCGCTGACTTCGGAAAGTTTCAAATTGCTGGAGCCGGTAATGTTGATCAGGATGCCGCGGGCACCTTCGATGGCGCTGGTTTCCAGCAGCGGGCTGGAAATGGCGGCGCGGGCGGCCTCGACTGCGCGGTCGCGCCCGCCGGCGACGGCCGTGCCCATGATGGCGTAACCCATGCCCTCCATGATGGTCTTGATGTCGGCGAAATCGCGATTGATGATGCCGGGAATCATGATGATGTCGGAGATGCCCTGTACCGCCTGGCGCAAAATATCATCGGCAATGCGGAAGGACTCGATAAAGGGGGCATCCTGGGCGACCTGCAGCAGGCGTTCATTGGGAATGGTGATGACGGTATCGAGCGAGGCCGCCAACTCGCGCAAACCCTGCTCGGCCTGGGCCATGCGGCGGCGACCCTCGAAAGGAAAGGGCTTGGTCACTACCGCGACGGTCAGCGCGCCCAATTGGCTGGCCAGCGAGGCGATCACCGGCGCGGCGCCGGTGCCGGTGCCGCCGCCCAGCCCGGCGGTGATGAAGACCATGTCGGCGCCTTCCAGCACCTCGGCGATTTTATCGGTATCTTCGAGCGCCGCTTTGCGGCCGGTTTGGGGATCCGAGCCGGAACCGCGTCCGTTGGTGAGCTTAGTGCCGATTTGCAGCTTGACCGGAGCGCGGGAAAGATTGAGCGCCTGGATATCGGTATTGGCGACGATAAACTCGACGCCATCCATCTGGGCATCAATCATGCGGTTGACGGCATTGCCGCCACCGCCACCCACACCGATAACCTTGATGCGGGTGCCGAGGGTTTCGGTATCGTCCGAGAGCAGCAGGCGGAGAGGGGTTTCGTCACTCATGCGAGGGGATTCAGGCCGGCACGGTCCCGGCTACAACATCATTGCATCTTGCAGTTTACAAAAACAGAAACGCTTTGAATAGTCAATATGCGGCGGATGTGCTTTATTCGACACATCGATCAGATACAGGATATGACCCAGGCCCTGGGTTGCGGCTCAAGTCAAACGCGGCCCGTGAAGAGGAATCCTAAAACGGAAAGGGCAGGTCTTCCCTGCCCTTATGCCCGCGATTGCAGTTTTAAAAGTTACAGCCCGGCTCAGTGCCGGCCATGGCCGTGAGGACGCCGGCCGCGCCCGCCGCGATCGTGATCTCGGTCGCGGTCGTAGCTCCGCGGTTCGCGCTCGCGCGGGCCGCCATCGGTTTCTTCCGGTTGCGGCGGCAACGGCAGGCCCAGCTTTTCGCGCTGCTCGCGCAGCACCGCCTTGCGGCTGAGCTTGACCTTGTTACCCTCAATCGCCAGGCATTTGACCAGCACCTGGTCGCCTTCCTTCAACTCGTCGCGCACTTCTTTGACGCGGTGCTCGGCGATTTCGCTGATATGCAGCAAGCCGTCGGTGCCGGGGAAGATCTCGACGAAAGCACCGAAATCGACGATGCGCACCACCTTGCCCAGGTAAGTCTTGCCGACCTCGGCAGTGGCGGTAATATCGCCAATCATCTGCATGGCTTTTTCCGCCGCCGCGCCGTCGGTGGCGGCCAGGCTGACGGTGCCATCGTCGGCGACATCGATTTTGACGCCGGTGGAATCCACAATGGAGCGGATCATTTTGCCGCCCGGGCCGATCAGGTCGCGAATCTTATCCACCGGAATCTTCATAGTGAACAGGCGCGGAGCCAGCGGCGAAATGGCGACGCGCGGCTCGGCCAACGCTTCCGCCATGCGGTCGAGAATAAACAGGCGGGCGCGGCGGGCTTGCTCCAGGGCCTCTTTCATGATGGCCATGGTTACGCCGGAGATCTTGATATCCATCTGCAGGGCGGTGATGCCCTCGCGCGAGCCGGCGACTTTAAAATCCATGTCGCCGTAATGGTCTTCCGCGCCGGCGATATCGGTCAGAATGGCGTATTTGTTGTCTTCCATCACCAGGCCCATGGCAATGCCGGCAACCGGCTTGCGGGCGGGAACGCCGGCATCCATCATAGCCAGCGAAGCGCCGCAGACGGAGGCCATGGAGGAGCTGCCGTTGGATTCGAGGATGTCGGAGACGACGCGAATGGTATAAGGGAAGTCGCTTTCGGCGGGGATCATCGAAAGCTGGGAGCGTTCGGCCAAGGCGCCGTGGCCGATCTCGCGCCGGCCCGGGCCACGCAGGAAGCCCACCTCGCCCACGGAAAAGGGCGGGAAGTTGTAATTCAGCATGAAGCGTTTATAGCCTTCGCCCTCGATCGTCTCTAGCCGCTGCTGATCATCCTTGGTGCCCAGGGTCACCGTCACCAGCGCCTGGGTCTCGCCGCGGGTGAACAGCGCCGAGCCATGTGTACGCGGCAGCACGCCCACCTCGCAGCTAATCGGCCGAATCTGATCGAAAGCCCGGCCGTCGGGGCGGCGGCGATCGCTCAACAGCGCGTCGCGGAACAATCGCTCCTGCATCAACTCGAAATACTGCTTGGTTTTTTTCTGCAGCGCCTCATCTTCGCCGGCCGCGGCGATGGCTTCCACCGTGATGGCCTTCACCAGATGATGGCTTTGCTGTTTGGTGTGCTTTTGCGTATCGAGCGCATCGCGCATGCGCGCGCCGTAGGCGCCCAATAGATGCTGATAAAAGGCCTCGTCAGTGGCCGCCGGCATGGGCTCTAGCTTCGGACGCCCGGCGCGTTTGCGCAGATCCTCGACCGCAGCCAGAATTTTGCGAATCTCGTTGTGGCCAAACTCAATCGCGTCCAGCACGACCGATTCCGGCACCTCAATCGCGCCGGCCTCGACCATGACAATGCCTTCGGCGGTTCCAGCGACAACGATATTCAACTGGCTGGCGCGCATTTCGTCATAGGTGGGATTGACGATGAATTGGCCCTCCACGTAGCCGACGCGCACGCCGGATATCGGATGGGGGAATGGAATGGGCGAAAGATGCAGGGCGGCGCCGTTGCCCACCAGGCTGACCACGTCGGGATCGTTTTGCTGGTCGGCGGAAAGCACCAGCGCGATTACCTGGGTTTCGTTCCGGAACCCTTCGGCAAACAGCGGGCGAATGGGACGGTCGTTGAGCCGGCTGGTGAGGATTTCTTTTTCCGTGGGACGGCCTTCGCGCTTGATGTAGCCGCCGGGGAAACGTCCCGCGGCATAGGTGTATTCGCGGTAATCCACCGTCAAGGGAAAGAAATCGATGCCTTCGCGCGGGGTATCGGCGGCGGTCGCGGTGACCAGCACCACGGTATCGCCCAGCCGAACGGTGACGGCGCCGCCGGCCTGACGCGCCATACGGCCGGTTTCGAGGGTCAGGGTCTTACCCCCGGTCAATTCAACGCTGACAGTTTCTGTCATGGAGTTCTCGCTTTCTATTTGCGGCCGGAATGTACATGCCCGGCCGTAGCCTGCCGCGCCCGCCGCGTTGGTGCGGCGGTACGGGGAAGCAGGGGATGGGGAACGGAGGGGATGAGCTTCTCAGACAGGCGGGTCGGATGAGCGCCTGGATGAATTTGTAGCCATTGCCCGTCACGTTCGGGTCACTAACGATTCGCAATAACGCTATTTACGCAAGCCCAGTTTCTGAATCACGGCGCCATACCGCGACGGGTCGTGCCGTTTCAGGTAATCCAGCAGGCGGCGACGCTTGCCGACCAGCAGCAGCAGGCCGCGCCGGGAATGGTGGTCCTTGCGATGCGTCTTGAAATGTTCGGTTAAGTAGCCGATCCGCTCGGTCAAAATCGCGACCTGCACTTCGGGGGAACCGCTGTCGCGAGAATGCACGGCGAAGGATCGGATCAGGTTTTGTTTGTGGTCCTTGGTCAGCGCCATCTTTGCGCGACTCTCCCTCTTAGCCCCGGATTGGGGCAAGTAAATTTTTACTGTATCACAGTTTGGCGTTCGGGCCTCTCCTCTTCTTTCTTTCTCGGTACGCCAACGGGCAACGGCGGCGGCGCGCGGGTTTTCTAATCTTTCCTGTGGAAGGAGGCGGCCAATGGCAGGCGAATTTTTAGCGGATGTGGAGGCGATTCGAAAGCGTGCGCGCGAGCACATGTCGCAGGGAGCGGTGATTCAGTCGTATCAGGGAGACATTCACAAAGCGATTGAGATGCTCAATATCGCGCTGGCCACCGAAATCGTCTGTGTGCTGCGCTACCGGCATCACTATTACATGGCCAGCGGCCTGCATGGCGAGAGCGCGGCCAAGGAATTCCTGGAGCATGCCAACAACGAACAGGAGCATGCCGACAAGCTGGCGGTGCGGATCAAGCAGTTGGGCGGCGCGCCCAAGCTGAACCCGGAAGGGCTGCTGACACGCAGTGTTTCCCAGTACGTCGAGGGTGAATCGCTGGCCGATATGATCCAGGAAGACCTGGTGGCGGAACGGGCGGTCATCGAGGTGTACGGCGAGATGATCCGCTACTTCGGTTTTCACGACAACACCACGCGCGAACTGCTGGAAGAGCTGCTGAAAGACGAAGAAGGGCACGCCGACGATATGGCCGACCTGCTTTATCTGGTCAACCCGCGCACGGGTGAGGCCGAGGGCGTGGATCCTTCCACGCGATCCACCGAGCGTTATAGCGACGGCTCGACTCTGCCCTCCCCGAAGGATATCGAGAAAGGCAAATCGCAGGACCGGAAAAAGGTGGCGTAAGCCATCAAGCCGGACCGCCGCTGCTCGCCCTCGCCAAAGAACCGTTTCCGCCGACTTCCTGCCTTCAGCCACCGCCCGCAGGCGGTTGCGTCTTGTGGATTCGAAACCCGGCGGGCTGGCCTTAATTCTTTCTCCGGGCGCTCCATTTAACTTCCCGCTCCCTGGCTTTCGGCGGGCCGGCGGCGGGCGGCAAAATGGGCTTCGATTTCTTCCAGCGTCTTACCCTTGGTTTCAGGGAAGAAAAACGTCACGGTGATGAAATACAGCACGGTAAAGCCGGCAAAGGCGTAAAACATGGAAGCGTAACCGTAGCGCCCGACGGTGGGCAGGAAGATAGCCGCGATGAATGTGGAGATGGCTTCGTTGATCAGCAGCGCAACACTCATGCCGTTTGAGCGAATGCGGGTAGGCATGAGCTCGGAAAGCGCCAGCCAGACGCAGATGCCGGGGCCGATGGCGAAGAAGGCGACAAAAACATACAGGGTCAAAGCGACCAGCCAGCCGGCGCGGGCGCTGGGAAGAGGCGTGATCAGGGCATGCAGGATGCGCAATGGGGCGGTGCGAGCTTGTTGCAAGTTGGCAAAGGGATTGGAAAAGGCCGCCAGCACGCGATTGTGGGGCACGCAACTGGAGCGTTTGAGCACGATTTGAGCGCCTTGGGGATGGTTGGAGCGCACGACCGGGGTCGAGGCGCTGAACCCGCCATAGGCATAAATAATCGTCAGCGCCGCCGGTTGCCCGGCGAGACCGGGGTGGCCGGCACGCTCCAGCCATTGCCGTTCGAGGGCGGGAGTAAAGCGCAGCAGCAAGCGAGAATTCCGCCCCACCATTGCCTGGAGCTGGGCGCCAACGTCCACCCGCCGGCGCTCGGTGCGGGAAAACAGCATTGCCGTGGCCAGCAGCGAAACCACAATCCCGGCGGTGCCCAGGGAAAGCAAAAACTTCCGGCCTTTGCGGTCCACCAGCAGCATGCCCACGACGGTGCCCAGGGCGTTAATGACGGTAAACAGAATATAGCCCCAGTGGGCTTGCACGTCGCTCAGGCCGCTTTGGATCAGGATGGCGGTGTTATAGCCGATGATCGAGTTGATGCCGGTGGTCTGGTTGAGCCCGAGAATGGCGCAGGCGAGCAGGAAGGGGATGACATATTTGCGCTGCAGCAGGCTCTCGGCGACGATGCGCTTGCGCTGCCGCTGGCGTTCGGCGGCGGCATTCTGCTGCATCTCTTCGAGCTCGAGCTTGGCCTGCGCTGGCGCGCGCGAGTACAGCAGCGCAGACAAGGCCTGTTCCGGATGACCGCGCCGGAAGAGCCAGCGCGGCGACTCCGCCAGCCAGAAACCGCCAAGGATGAACAACAGGCCGGGCGGCAGCGAGACCCAGAAAATGCCGCGCCAGGCGTGGTCCTGAAAGGCGTAGAGCAGTTTGGCATTGCCCAACTGCGCGACTTCCTGAACGCGCAGGCTGAAGTACATGCCGACCGCGGCGGCGGCGACAATGCCAATGGTGAGGAAGAACTGGAACAAGGCCGTGCCGCGGCCGCGATTTTCCGGCAGCAGGCATTCAGCCAGGTAGAGCGGCACGACCACACCGATGAAGCCCGCGCTGACGCCCTGACAGAGGCGGCCCAGCACCAGCATGCCGAAACCATGCGAGAGGGCGATGACCGGAATGCTGGCGGCAAACAGCACCCCGCTCAAGATCATCAGCCATTTGCGTCCCCACTGATCGGCCAGCATGCCGGCAAATAAGGTGGAGATGACGGTGCCGAGCAGCACTGCCGCCACGACGAAGGAAAGCTGGCCCGCGGTCAGCCCGGAAGTCGCCTCCAGATAAGGCAAGGCGCTGGCGATAATGCCCACGTCAATGCCATAGAGCAGTCCGCCCAGACCAGCGGTCAGCAACAAGAGGCGGTTATAAAAAGCCGGTTGCATTCGAGTCAGGGGTGAAGTTTGCACGCTGCGTCCTTTATGATCTCCAGCAAGCGCCGCTGGCGGCGGCTGGCGGAGCGGCTGCCCGGAAACCGTTAGTATAGTGCCGGTGCCGTTGCGCCGCAGCCGGGTGGATGGCGGACCGCGCACCGCATGCGCGCGCCTGCAATTTGCGAGATTACATTTATGCCCTTAACTTCCATCGATTGGCTGGTCATTGCCGGTTATCTGCTCATTAATCTGCTGATCGGCATTTATTACCGGCGGCGCGCCGCCGGCAGCACGGAAGATTTTTTCATATCCGGCCGCAATGTCTCCTGGTGGCTGGCGGGCACCTCGATGGTGGCCACCACCTTCGCCGCCGACACTCCCTTGCTGGTCACCGGCCTGGTCGCCACCAACGGCATCGCCGGCAATTGGCTCTGGTGGTCGCTGTGCCTGAGCGGCATGATGACGGTCTTCTTTTTCGCCCGCTACTGGCGGCGGGCGGAAATCCTTACAGACGTTGAATTGATCGAGTTGCGCTATGGCGGCCGTCCGGCGGCCTTTCTGCGCGGATTTCGCGCGCTCTATCTGGGCGTGCTGATGAACTGCCTGATTCTCGGCTGGGTCACCAAGGCGATGGTGGATATCATCACCGTGCTGCTGGGTCCGATCATCGCCCAAGGCCGGGTCCTGCAATTAAGCCTGGGCGGGCATACATTGTGGCGCTATACGCTAGGTCCGCCCTCGCATACGGCCTTGCTGATCTGCATTCTGATTCTGATTCCCTTCACCGGCATTTACACCACCCTTGGCGGGCTGTGGGGCGTGCTGGTCACCGACCTGTTCCAGTTCGTGCTCAAAATGGCCATGATCATTGTTCTGGCCTGGGTAGCGGTGGCGAAAATCGGCGGCATGCACGCGCTCAAGCTGCGGCTGAAGCTGGTGGGCCATGCCATGGCGGCGGCGGGCCAGCCCGTCCATAATCCACTCGCCTTTCTGCCCGCCTTTCATCAGCATTGGCTTGCCAATAATCTCTGGACGCTGCCACTGATCACCTTCGTCCTCTATTTGGGGGTGCAGTGGTGGTCAAGCTGGTATCCGGGCGCGGAACCGGGCGGCGGCGGCTACATCGCGCAGCGCATGTTTAGCGCCAAAGATGAAAAGAACTCGCTGGGGGCGACGCTCTGGTTCAATATCGCGCATTATGCGCTGCGCCCCTGGCCGTGGATCCTTACCGCGCTGGTGGCGATTGTCGTCTATTCGCCGCATGGCGGGCTGCATCCCAGCCTGATGTTTGCCCAACAGCCGGAAAAAGGCTATGTGATGGTGCTGCGCGATTTCCTGCCGCCGGCGCTGCGCGGGCTGATGGTGGCCGCCTTTCTGGCCGCTTTCATGTCCACCATAGGGACGCAACTGAACTGGGGCGCATCCTACATCATCAATGACTTTTACCGGCGATTCCTGGTCAAGCATGCAAGCGAACGGCATTATGTCCTGATCAGCAAGCTGGGCATTATTCTGCTGGTCGGCGTTTCCGGCTATACCGCCGCGCATATCCGCTCTATTCAATCGGCCTGGGACCTGCTGCTTTCGATTGGCGCCGGCACCGGCGCGGTGTATCTGTTGCGCTGGTACTGGTGGCGGATCAACGCCTGGAGCGAAATTTCCGCGATGATCGCCGCGCTGGTGGTGTCGCTCACGATCCGTTACGGCTTTCACATTGCCGGCAGCGGCACCGTGCCCTTCGCCGAGACCGCGTTGCTGACCACAGCGGGAACCAGCGTGGTTTGGCTGGTGGTGACTCTGCTGACGCGCCCCGAATCGGAGACGGTGCTGTTGAGCTTCTACCGCCGCGTGCATCCCTCGATATACGGCTGGCGGCACATTGCCGCGCAGGCGCCGGAACTGCCGCCGGTGCGCGATGCCGCCGCCAATACCCTGGGTTGGCTCATGGGCTGCACTTTGGTCTATGGCTGCCTGTTTGGCATTGGCAAGCTGGTGCTGCAGGACTGGCTTTCGGGCTTTCTGCTGCTGCTTATGGCGACCGGCGCCGGATGGGTGATCTGGCGGGACCTGTCTCGCCGCGGCTGGCAGACACTCTCCGGAACCGAGCCGGCCAGCGCCGCCGCCAAAATTCCTTCCGCCTGATTGCCATGCTTGAACGCAAATCCTAATGCCCAAGCCCATCCCGACTTCTCATCCGCTTTTCTTGCTATCATGAGGCACCCGGGTTGTTATCGAATCGCTGAGGCGCCTTGAAAAAAGTCACCGTTGAGTTGCACACCCCCTACACCTGCCTGATTGAGTGCGGATCGCTGGCGCATGCCGGCTCACTGGCACGCAAGTATGTGGCGGAAGACGGCATGGCGGTGGTGATCACGAGCGCGACCGTGCGCAAGCATTGGGGCGCCGCGGTCGAGGCCAGCTTGCGCCAGGCCGGCCTGCAGTATCACGTGCTGGAAATGCGCGATGGCGAGCGCTATAAAACGCTGGCCACGGTCGAAGACCTGGCCGAACGCATGCTGGCGTTAGGCGGCGACCGCACCACAACGGTTATCGCCCTGGGCGGAGGCGTGGTGGGCGATGTGGCCGGTTTCGTGGCCGCGGTTTACATGCGCGGCATCGATGTGCTGCAGTTGCCGACCACGCTGGTGGCCATGATTGACAGCGCCATCGGCGGCAAAACCGGCGTCAATTTAAAAAATGGCAAAAACCTGGTGGGAGCGTTTCATCAACCGCGGGCAGTGCTGATCGACCCGCTGGCGCTGAACACGCTTCCGGAGCGCGAATACCGGTCCGGCCTGAGCGAGGCCATCAAATACGGCATTATCCGCAGCCGCGAGCTGTATGCCATGCTGGAACGCCGCCGCCACGACGTGCGCCGCCGCGATCCCCAGTGCCTGGAGGCCATGATTGCCGAATGCGTGCGGATGAAGGCCGAAGTCGTCGCCGCCGACGAGCGCGAATCCGACCTGCGCCGCATTCTCAACTTCGGCCATACGTTCGGGCACGCGCTGGAATCGGCGACCGAATACCGGCGTTTTTTGCACGGCGAAGCCGTGGCGTGGGGAATGATCGCGGCCTGCCGCCTCGCCGTCCGCCTGCACCGCATCGGCGGCGAAGAGGCGCGCGGCATCAGCGAAAACATATTGGAGCTTACCCAGCCGCTGCCCAGCATCGCGGTCGAAGCCGAGCAGGTGTTCCAGCACATGGCCAGCGACAAAAAAGCGCGAGCTGGAGTGCTGCACTTTGTGCTGCCGCGGGAGATCGGGCAGGTGGAAATGGTGCGCGGCGTGCCGGAGAATACGGTCCGCGAAACCTGGCAGGAAATCATTCAATATTCGCGCGAACACGGCACGGCTTAATTGGATAAAGAACGCTTGCCGGGACGGCCGTTTTTATAGCATCCAAGTCCCGTTTACCGCCTCGCAATACCGGTATGCAGCGCGCAAATGCCGCCGGTTAGCCTTCGCCATTCGACGCGTTCAAAGCCGGCCGCGCGCATCCAGCCGGCCAATTCGGCCGGGGTGGCGAAATGGGCAACGGAGCGAGGCAAATACTGGTAGGGCGCCAAACGTCCGGTAAGCCAATGTCCCAGCCGGGGCAGAATCCGGGAAAAATACCACTCGTAGATGCCGGCAAACACCGGCACCGCCGGCCGGAAAAATTCCAGAATGTAGAGCCTTCCGCCGGGGCGCAATATTCGCGCGAATTCGCGCAAGCCCGCGCCATAATCGCCGAGATTGCGGAAGCCATAGCTGGTGGCCACGGCATCGAAACGCGCCGCGGGAAAGGGCAAGCGCAGCGCATCGGCTTCCAGCCAGCCGCGGGGAGCGGGGCGGGAACCGGACTTCTTGCCGGCTTCGAGCAGCATGGCATGGCTGAAATCGGCGCTCCAGACGCGTTGCGACGGGCGCAAGCGCGAGGCCAGCGCAAAACTGAGATCGCCGGTGCCGCAGCAGATATCGAGCAGATCGGCGGATGGGGGCAACTCGCGCGCAATGCGGCGCGCGGTCACGCGGCGCCAGTACATGTCGGTTGAAAGCGAGAGTAAATGGTTGGCGCGGTCGTAGCGATGCGCGACGGCATTGAACATGTCGCGCACATGGCGGGGAGCATCGACCGCATCCACGCCCTCGGGACGGGTACCCGGGTCCGGGCTATGAACCGAAACAGGCATGGAGATTATTGCCGCAGACCGACATAGGTTCGGCGATAGGTGATGTGGCCGTGGTGGGGCAGGCCCACGATCCGCAAATTAATGGCATGCACCTCGGCGTAGGCGGTGAGGTCATTGGGCGTGAAATAGAGATGGTAGAAGCTGCGCAGGGCATTCGCCACCAACTGCAACCGGCGGTCAAAATCACGGTTATTGCCGGCGTGCAGGTCGAGGCCGCCGGTGGCGCGAACGTAATTCCAATGCTTGCTCCGAACCAGGCTATAAAGCTTGCCCAGCGCGTCCACCAAAGCTCCGCTCAGGTTCGCCTCGCAGCCTTCACAGGGGACCGGATTGCCGGCGCGGCCAATGGGCTGAGCGGGATGCTGTTCCCGGTTGGAGCCCACGCCGGTGCCATTTTCGGTAGGCGAGATGGGATTAGGTGGACGCGGGCCGGTGGAGTTGGGCACCACGCGAAAGATCGGCGTGGCATCGGACATGGCGGCCTGCACGATGGCGTGGGCAAACTCGCCGCCGACCGCTTGTTGCCGGGTAATCACCACGACGGCGCGGGTGCGTCCCAGCGGCTGGTGGTTGAGGCGCAGGATGGCGAGGTCCAAAGCTTCGGTAATGTCGTTGCCGTGGGGGCCAAGTTTTAACCGGCGCAGCGCGTCCACAATGGCGCCGCGTTCATTGGTAAAGTGCAGCACCTGGCGGGTATGGTAGCCGGCGGTAATGACGGAGCCCCGGCCATCGGCGCCCACAATCATGGAGGCGATCAACTGGGCGCTACGATGCGCCTGCTCAACGGCGGCGGGCTCGGTCGTATCCACCACGATGGCGACGCTGACCGGCAACGGCTGACTATCGAAGCCGGAAAGCTGCTGGTGCAACCGATTATCCCAAAGTGAAAAATTGGAGCGGTTGAGCCCGAGCACCGGCTGGCCCTGGTGATCGAGCACCAGCACGGGCACGTCCACCAGGTTGACCCCGCCACGCAACTGCAGCGGGGAGCCCGGTTTGACGGTCTGGGAGGGGGGCGGCGCCGCCTGGGGGGCCGCGGCCGGCGGCAAAAAGGCCAGACTGGCCAGCCCGGCGGCCAGCCAGCAAGCCGCAGATCGCCAAGCAGGGAGATGAAATTTCATAGTTTCATTTCGCTTTCCGTCCGTCAGCCTGATTTAATGATGCGGCAAGGCGCCGGCGGAGCGCGTAATCAAATACACGCCGGCGACGATCGCCAGCGCGCCCAACCAGCGTTCGAGCGGCACCTGCTCGTGCAGGAAAAAATGCGCCATCAGCAGCAGCAGGACATAGCTGAGGCTGGTCAGGGGAAAGGCATAGCTGACCGGCGTTTTGGTCAAGATAATCCACCAGATCAGCACCTCCGGCACATAGAGGCCAATACCCAGCAAAAGGCGCCAATTGGTGGCCGCCTGCCAGGTAAAATCCCAGAGCCCGGGCAGATGCCAAAGCGGCTGGACCACCGGCGGGATACGGTTGACGCCGGATTTATAGAGCAGTTGCGCCGAAGCTTCCAGCGTGACCGCGACCAGAATGAGCAACAAGACCATGGTTTTTTTCTCGGATGACATGCAACGAAGCTGGCTGGCAGCGACTCGGAAAGAGTGAGTATGCAGCAGAAGCGGCACCACCGCACCGCGGCGGGAATCATTTTTTAACCATGGATCCACCTTTCCTTTGCCGAGTCCCCCGCCTACAGACTACAATTTAAATGTAGTGGAACTACTCAAGTATAGGAAAGGCGGCTCATGAAGGCGATCACGGTAGCCAGCTATGGCGGTCCCGAGGTACTGCAGTACAGCGAAGTCGAGATGCCGGCGGCAGGACCGGGAACCAGCCTAATCAAGGTGGAAGCGGCGGGGGTCAACTACGCCGACCTGATGATGAGCCGCGGCGAATATCCGGGCGGACCCGAGCCGGGCTTCATTCCCGGGCTGGAAATCGCGGGCACGGTGGTGGACGGCAGCCGCAAGGGCGAGAAGGTGATGGCCTTCAGTTGGGGCGGAGGCTACGCCGAATATGCGGCAGCGCCCGATGCGATGATATTTCCGCTGCCCGCCGAATTCACCCCGCAGCAGGGCGCCGGATTCCTGACCACGTATCTGACGGCGTATTTTGCGCTGTGGATGGCCGACCTGAAGCCGGATGAGCGCCTGCTGATCCAGGCGGCGGCCGGGGGCGTTGGCACGGCCGCGATCCAGCTGGCGCGCGAGATGGGCGCCGAAATCTTTGCCGTTACCGGCAGCCCGGATAAAGAAGCCCGGCTGAAGCAGATGGGGGCGGAACACGTGCTGGTGGAGCGCGGCTACAATATCGCCGGGCCGCTGCGGGAGATGACCAACGGCGAAGGGGTGGACATCATATTGGAGAGCAATTCCGGCCCCGGCCTGGAGCGCGACCTGGAACTGCTGCGCCCGCTGGGGCGCATGATCGTTTATGGCTCGCTCAGCGGCGCGCCGGGCAGCGTGGACCCGGGGCTGCTGATCGGCGGCAACATCAGCATCCATGGACTGTACCTGGGCGGCATGCTGGCCGATGCCGACCGCGCCCGCATGGCCATGGACGAGCTGCGCGAATACATTCGCCGCCGCAAATTGCAGCCGGTCGTGGATCGCGAGTTTCCGCTCAACGAGGCGGCGGCGGCACACCTGTACATGCGCGACCGGAAGAATTTCGGCAAGCTGGTGCTGATACCCTGAAGCGCCGGGACGAGCAGACCGCTAAAATGCCGTCATGCTGTCACCGTGCCGTTAACTGCTATAGAAGCAATAAGATATGGATGACAGCAAGACGAAATCATGATGTCACCTGCTGTCATCCTGTCATGACCGCCATCACCCCAGCCGGGGCAAGGCTGCCGAAAAACGAGACACGCAGCCGATCGTGTCAACCCTAAAATCTGTTCCTATACTTTTGTAAACAATAGACTTATACATTTAATTCCAGGCCAATTCCAACAATGCAACATGTCTCATGACGCATGAGAGCAATCTAATTGAAATTGGGCAAAGCTGGCGAAAAGCGAGACACGCAACCGATCGTGTCAACCCTAAAATCATCATCTATATATTTGTAAACAATAGACTTAATTATTGAATTCCAGGCCAATTCCAGCAATGCAACATGTCTCATAATGCATGAGAAATCTCTAATAAAAGTCATGTAGTGTATTTATAAACCACTACAAAATTATTGGAAGCCGGGGTTAGCGGCCGCGCCAGACGAAGGCGTCATCCTGGGGCAGATTTAGATGGGCCAAAATGCGCGCGGCGAACTGGCGCATCATCGCGTCCGGCGCCAGGGCGCGATCATAAAAGGCGGGCATCAGCGGAAAGATGGTGGCGCCGGCTTCCGCCGCGGCCAGCAGGTTGCGGAGATGAATGAGGTTGAGCGGGGTTTCGCGCGGGGCCAGAACCAGCGTTCGGCGTTCTTTAAGGCAGACATCGGCGGCGCGTTCGATCAGGTTATCGGAAAGGCCGTGGGCGATGGCGCCCAAGGTGCCCATGCTGCAGGGCAGCACGAGCATGCCATCGTGGGGAAACGAGCCGCTGGCAAGGGCATGACCAATATCGCGGCTGGAGAGGGTTTCGATTTTTTCCAAGCCAGGCGGGAAAGCCGGCGAGCCGGCAGGCGCGCCGGCGAGCAGTTGGGCGGCCAGTTCGGAACGCGCGCCCGGCTTCCAGCCCAACTCATCATGCATGACGCGCAGGGCATGATCGGAGGCGAGCAGGAAAATACGTTCCACGCGGGTATCGGCGGCGAGCAGGCGCAGGGCAACCGCGCCCAGCTCGATGCCGCTGGCGCCGGTCAGCGCCAGCACGATGCGGCGCCCGGGAGAAGACGGATGGAGGGGATTAGCGCTCATGAAACGACCCTTGTTTTCGGCTCCCGAATATCAAGCCGATGAATCACGGTCCGCGGCAACGGCGATCAACAAAGCCATTCGATATACTAAAACTATATGGCCGAAAACAGCCGTGAAATGGACGAACGGGTCCGTGAATTTCTAGAGTCGCTGGGCCCGAATGAAGGCTACGCGGAAGAACTCTACCAAGCTTATCTCAGCAATCCACAAGCGGTCTCGCCCACCTGGCGGGAGATATTTCATGGCGTAGCGGCCGACGGAGGAAACGGCCATCGCGCCGCCGCCGCTTCCCTGCCCGCCACTTCCCTGCCCGCCGCGCCGCTGGAAGCAGCGCGCCCGGCGCCGGCGCCGCCGGCGGCGGGGGGAGAAGACCGCATCCAGCCGCTAGCCGGCGCGGCCGGCCGGATCGCGCTCAACATGCAGGCCAGCTTGAATATTCCGCTGGCCAGCTCGCAACGATCGATTCCGATGCGGCTGGCGGAAGAAAACCGGCGATTTTTAAACGCGCAACTGGCCTCATCGGGACGCAAGGTTAGCTTGACGCACCTGCTGGCGTGGGCGCTGGTGCGGGCGCTCGAAGCCAACCCGGCGCTGAACCGCGCCTACCTGCAGCAGGAGGGCAAGCCGGCGCGGGTAGAACATGCGCACATCAACCTGGGGCTGGCGGTGGATGTAGAGACCCGCGGCGGGCGCAGCCTGCTGGTGCCGGTGGTGAAACGCGCCGAGCAGATGAGCTTTCCCGAATTTCTGGACGCCGCCGACCGGCTGATTCAGGCGGCGCGCGCCGGCCAGGTTTCTCCGGACGAGCTGCAAGGCGCGACCTTCAGCCTGACCAACCCCGGCACGCTGGGCACGCGCGCCTCGACGCCACGGCTGATGACCGGGCAAGGCGCGATACTGGCCGCCGGCGCGCTCGATTATCCCAGCGGATTCGAAGGCATTCCGGAAGACACGCTGCACGCGCTGGGGGTGGGCAAGACCATCACCCTGACCTGCACCTACGATCACCGCATCATTCAAGGCGCGGAATCGGGCATGTTTCTGGCCCATCTGCACGCCCTATTGCTGGGCGAATACAACTTCTACGAGCGGATTTTTCAGGAAGCGCAGGTGCCCTACAAGCCCGCCACCTGGACGCGCGACGCCGCTTCCGGGCTGATGCCGGCCGGCACGGCGGCGGCGGAAGCCGAGCCGGCGCGCAAGCAGGCGGCGGTGTTTCAGGTAGCGCACGCCTACCGGGTGCGCGGGCATTTGCTGGCGCAACTGGATCCGCTAGGCCCGCAAAAAGCGGAGCATCCCGAACTCGACTTCTCGCATTACGGGCTAAGCCTGTGGGACCTGGACCGGCGTTTTCTCTCGCCGCTGTTTCATTCCACCAAGGAAACGGAACTGCACGATTTGCACACGCTGCGGGAGATACTCGACCTGGCGCGGGCGACCTACTGCGGCACGCTAGCCTGCGAGTACATGCACATCCAGCAACTGGAGCGGCGGCGCTGGCTGCAGGAACGTCTGGAGCCGACGCGGGCGCATTGGCGGCTGCCGGACGCGATCCGGCGCCGGATTCTGGACCGATTGACGGCGGCGGAAGGTTTTGAGCGGCTACTGCACGCCCGCTACATCGGCCACAAGCGTTTTTCGCTGGAAGGAGCGGAGAGCCTGATACCGGCGCTCGATTACCTGCTCAACCTGGCCGGAGCCGCGGGCGCCCGGGAAATCGCGATCGGCATGGCGCATCGCGGCCGGCTGAACGTGCTGGCGAACATCGTGGGCAAGTCGATGGCGGAGATTGTTTCGAAATTCGAAGACATGGATCCGGAAAGCGTGGAAGGCTCGGGGGATGTGAAGTACCACATTGGCGCTGAAGGGCGCGTGACCACGGTGGACGGGCATGCGCTGCGGGTCACGGTCACGCCCAACCCCAGCCACCTGGAAGCGGTTGACCCGGTGCTGGAGGGGGGAGCGCGCGCGCGCCAAGAACTGCTGGACGACCGGCAGGGGCGGATGGTGCTACCCATACTGATACACGGGGACGCGGCCTTCGCCGGGGAAGGCGTGGTCGCCGAGACGCTGAACCTATCGCAGTTGGCCGGCTATGAAGTCGGCGGCACGATTCACCTGGTGGTCAATAACCGCATCGGCTTCACCACATCGCCCGCCGCGGCGCGCTCCAGCCTGTATTGCACCGACGTGGCGCGCATGGTGCAAGCGCCGATTTTCCACGTCAACGGCGACGATCCGGAAGCGGTGCTGCGGGCCAGCGAGCTGGCCTTCGGGTTTCGCAGCGAATTCCAAAGCGATGTGGTGGTCGATCTGGTCTGCTACCGGCGGCACGGGCACAACGAGGCCGACGACCCCAGCCTGACGCATCCGGTACTATACCGGGCCATCGAGAAGCATCCCGGCACGCGGGCGCTCTATGCCCGGCAACTGGCGCGGGAAGGCCTGCTGGCCGAAGGCGAGGACGAGAAGCTGGCGCAGCAGACGCGCGAGCGCCTGTCGTCGCCGAGCGCCAATCCCGCCGCCGAGCCGACGCGGACCCCGCGCGCGCCCACCGTCGAAACCGCGGCGCCGGCGGCGCGCCTGAAGCAGCTCGGCCCGGAGCTGGCGCGCCTGCCCGAGGATTTCCGGCTGCATCCCAAGCTGAAAGCCTGGCTGGAGAAGCGCACGCAAATGCCTGAAGGCCGGCACGACGTGGACTGGTCGATGGCGGAGGCGCTGGCGTTTGGCACCTTGCTGCAAGAGGGAGTGCCCATCCGCATCACCGGCCAGGACACCGGCCGCGGGACATTCAGCCAGCGGCATGCGATTCTCTACGACTATGAAACCGGCGCGCCGTACATTCCGCTGGCGAATTTAAGGGGCGCGAAGGCGGCATTCATGCTGCACGACAGCCTGCTCTCGGAAGAGGCGGCGCTAGGCTTCGAGTTCGGCTATTCGATGGAGCACCCGCAGGCGCTGGTGATCTGGGAAGCGCAATTTGGGGATTTCGCCAACGGAGCGGAGGTCATCATCGACCAATTCCTGGCCTCGGCGCGCGCCAAATGGGGGCGCAGCAGCGGACTGACGCTGTTTTTGCCGCATGGCTACGAAGGCCAGGGGCCGGAACATTCCAGCGCGCGAGTGGAACGTTTTCTGCAGCTTTGCGCCGAAGACAACCTGCAGGTCGCCAATGCCTCGACGGCGGCGCAATATTTTCATCTGCTGCGGCGGCAAGGATTGCGCGGCGCGGCGGCGCCGGAAGCGCGGCGGCCGCTGGTGCTCTTCACTCCGAAAAGCCTGTTGCGCCACCCCGAGGTGGCTTCGCCGGTCGAGGCTTTGTCCAGCGGACGGTTTCATCCGGTACTGCCGGAGGAGACGCTGGAGCCGGAATCGGCGCGCCGAGTGCTACTGTGCAGCGGCAAAGTGTATTACGACCTGGCGGCAGCGCGGCGCGAGCGCGCCGGCGAATCGCCAGCCTTGCCGACGGCCATTCTGCGGCTGGAGCAACTCTATCCGCTGCCCGCGCGCGAACTGGAAGCGGCGCTTTCAGCCTGCCGGCACGCCACGGAATTTTTCTGGGTGCAAGAAGAGCCGGCCAACATGGGCGCCTGGAGCTACATTGCGCCCAAGCTGGCGGAATTGAACAGCGGGCGCAAATGGAGCTATGTCGGGCGCGAGGCGGCGGCCAGCCCGGCGGCGGGCTCGCTGCGCCGGCATCAGCGCGAGCAGAAGGCGCTGGTGACGAAAGCGTTGGCGAAATAGCGCAAGGCGCAGAGCGCAGAGCGCAAGGCGCAGAGCGCAGAGCGCAAAGAGCAAAGCTAAAAGTAAAAGCTAAAAGTAAAAGCTAAAACGACCTACTGTAGATGCAAAACCTTAATATTGCTTTCAGATGCCCGGCGAGCCTCAGGCATTTCCATATACACATAGCCGCCGCCTGGCGGCATTAGTTAAGACAATTCCGCGAAATTGCCTAACAATTTCCGCTATGCTCGCGATTTCACTTGGCGTTTCGCCATGCACTATGCATCCTCGCTCATAACTGCTTTTTGGCTTTTTGCAGAAGAGGACCCGGAGCTAAATAGGACCCTGGACTCCTCGCACTCGTTTCCTTCGATTACAGGCAACGGCGAAGCTCACCGCACAACTTCGGTCTTAATCCCTTCTTCGTCAGGGTAACCCTGCAAATTCAGCCTGCACACCACCAGTCGTTCGCCCATTAGCGTCTTAATCCCTTCTTCGTCAGGGTAACCCTGCAAATCCTTACTGCTTCTCGCATACCAAATCGTATGCGGCGTCTTAATCCCTTCTTCGTCAGGGTAACCCTGCAAATTTTCCATAAGGAGAACAGTATGACCGACAACAACGTCTTAATCCCTTCTTCGTCAGGGTAACCCTGCAAATGACGAATTACAGAAAGACGTAATGATCCGGCTGTCTTAATCCCTTCTTCGTCAGGGTAACCCTGCAAATCAGACAGAGACATCACCTTGGCAGGTTCCGTCATGTCTTAATCCCTTCTTCGTCAGGGTAACCCTTCAAATAGACCAAGACCGCGCAATACCAGGTGCAGTTCAAGGCGTCTTAATCCCTTCTTCGTCAAGATAACCCTTCAAATGCCCGCCACTGTATTCGCTTGAAGGAGGCGAAGTCTTAATCCCTTCTTCGTCAGGGTAACCCTGCAAATTACTTTTTCAAGGACCTTGTAAACTTTCAGGGTCTTAATCCCTTCTTCGTCAGGGTAACCCTTCAAATGACATCTCCGAAGAGTTGGAGATGATCGACGAGGCGTCTTAACAGGAATCTCCATTTTGGTTGCCTTTCTACCCGCCAAGCATCCACTCAAAAGCGATGTCGCGGCGGTGTAGCGCCAGTTGGGCGCCAGTCAGCGCCGAAGCCGCCTCCCCACCAGTGGCAACGAGCCTGATTCAGCCCATTTTCCAGCGTTTGCAAGACACTTCCCCCTGCGTTGGAAACTCCTTGAGCTTTTCCCCGTGGCGCTCGCGGCACGTCAGCCCGTCGGCAGCGGCAGCGCGGCGATGCGCCGTAACATACCGCCGAACAACTCCCGTGTGAGATAGTTCTCAGCCAGCATGATCCAGCGGTAGCGGGCGTGTTGCACCAGGCGCCCGCCGCTTTTCACCAGCCGTTGCTGCAAGCTGGTCAGCGACCAATCCGCGATCTTGGCCGGAAGAGCGAGCCGCCGCCACAGGTTGCCGAGGTTGTAGGCGATCAAGCTCAGGCGCAACCGGACCTCATTGGCGCGGAAGCGGTGGCAGCTCAGCCGCGTCATCTTCACCGCCTGCTTGCCTTCCTTGATCCATTGCTCTGCCTTGCCCCGCTGGTTGTAGAACCGCACCACCTCGCGGCACGACCCGGTGAGGTTCGTGACGATGAACCCAATCCGCGGGAACAGCTCGCCAGCGTGGTGTTCGACCTTCGCCACAACCCGGCGTGCCGTCGCCCAGTTGGCGGCGCGATACAGGAAGCCTTTATACTCGACCCGAGGTTTGTGCGTGGGCCGTCCCACCGGCCGCACCAGAAGTTCCGCGATGTCGCGTCCCAGGTTGTCGTTCGCCGGAATGCGGATCGCGTACTTGACGCCCCGCTGTTCCAGGGCGTCGTAAAGCTCCGGCTTGGCGAACGCCGCGTCGGCACGGAACGCAACCTCTTTACCGTGCTGCTGCTGCCGCGCAATCTCCGGCAACAGCAACTCTTCCCAGCCATCGGCGCTATGGACGTTGCCACGCCGGAGCTTGCTCGCGAGGCAATCGCCATCACGGTTGAACAGCAGCAGTGGATGGTAACAGACGGACTCGAAATGGCCGTTGTAGGCGCTCTCTTCCTGCTCGCCGTAGACCGGGATCTCCGTCGAATCCATGTCGAGCACGACGCGCTGCCGCGCATCAAGCATTTCCGCCTTCGCAATCAGCGCGCGATTGAGCGCCGCCAACCCCGCAAAGTTGTGCTCGTCGGCGAGCATCTGGGTCTCGAAGCTTTGCAACCGCGACGGCAGCGCCGCCCCGCGATCCCAGATTTTCTCCGATCCGATCAGCCGGAACGCCGGGTCCTGCGTCAGTCGTTCGGCGTCATTTATATCCTCATAGCCGGCCAGGCGGCTATAGATCGACTGGCGCAACAGGTCGATGATTGGAAGTTGACTGTTCTTCGCCCGTGAGTCGTTCAGGTGCTGGGCTGCGATCTTGCCGAATCCAAGGCGTTCATCCAGCTCGCGCACCAGCACCAGGCCACCATCCGAAGTGACCATCGATCCCTGAAAGGCGGCCCGAATCGATGGGTTGAAACCGAGCTGGAATGCCATGGACTGCGTCTCACCCATTGGGTTCGGCCTCCCGAAGTGCGCCAACCGCCGCCGCACCCGCATAAACATTGACGCGTTCGGCGCGCCGAGGTTTCAGGGGCGCGGATCAAAAAAATTATCCGGGCTTAATCCCTTCTTCGTCAGGGTAACCCTTCAAATCGTCAGGGCTTTAAGAAACTGGTAATCGAGGGCAAGTCTTAATCCCTTCTTCGTCAGGGTAACCCTTCAAATATTTCTCACGAAAGAAAACATTATGAACAACGAACGTCTTAATCCCTTCTTCGTCAGGGTAACCCTTCAAATATTGAGGCTGAGGACGTATCTCCGGCCGGATGGGTCTTAATCCCTTCTTCGTCAGGGTAACCCTTCAAATGCCCTGCACGCAGGAACAATATGAGCTTCTGCGGGTTGTCTTAATCCCTTCTTCGTCAGGGTAACCCTTCAAATGGGTTTCGTTGGTGACTATTTATCGAGTGATTGGTCTTAATCCCTTCTTCGTCAGGGTAACCCTTCAAATGTTGTGCTTTCTGTATTCTTGTGACAGTTCCTTAGGTCTTAATCCCTTCTTCGTCAGGGTAACCCTTCAAATTTGAGCCGTACTGCGGGTATTCGCTGTCCCACCCGTCTTAATCCCTTCTTCGTCAGGGTAACCCTTCAAATCTCGTCGATCTCAGCAGTATTGCGGGTACTCGTTGTCTTAATCCCTTCTTCGTCAGGGTAACCCTTCAAATGAACGATTGCGTTGCACATCCGCAAAAGCTCCGAGTCTTAATCCCTTCTTCGTCAGGGTAACCCTTCAAATAAACATAAGCGGAAAGGACGCCGCTTCTGCCAAGTCTTAATCCCTTCTTCGTCAGGGTAACCCTTCAAATTTGGGCCGATATCGACATATCAAGGCTGACTGTCGTCTTAATCCCTTCTTCGTCAGGGTAACCCTTCAAATACCGCTGAGCGCTACGCCCGACGGCAGAACAGCGTCTTAATCCCTTCTTCGTCAGGGTAACCCTTCAAATAAGAATCGGCATCCTATGGAAATTAAATTTGTCGTCTTAATCCCTTCTTCGTCAGGGTAACCCTTCAAATAATCCTCAACGCCGATGAAGAATCTTGTCCTGACTGGTCTTAATCCCTTCTTCGTCAGGGTAACCCTTCAAATGGAAGCTGCTGGAAAAAGTGTTGAAAGTTTTGAGTCTTAATCCCTTCTTCGTCAGGGTAACCCTTCAAATGCGTGAGGCCTGGACGAAGGCTCAGGAGTGGGAGTCTTAATCCCTTCTTCGTCAGGGTAACCCTTCAAATATTATGGCAGTTTACAACCGCATGGAGGCCTTGGCGTCTTAATCCCTTCTTCGTCAGGGTAACCCTTCAAATTCGAGATTGGCCCGTTTGTTGATGGCCCATGCTAGTCTTAATCCCTTCTTCGTCAGGGTAACCCTTCAAATGTTGGAAGGAGCGACTTATGAATTTTACTAATCGAGTCTTAATCCCTTCTTCGTCAGGGTAACCCTTCAAATAACAGGCTAAGGCTCATGTAAAACAGGCTCAGACAGTCTTAATCCCTTCTTCGTCAGGGTAACCCTTCAAATTGCCAAGCCGGGCAAACAGATCGCGGTTAATCGTCTTAATCCCTTCTTCGTCAGGGTAACCCTTCAAATTCAATACGTATGGAATATACCATCAGGACAAGACGTCTTAATCCCTTCTTCGTCAGGGTAACCCTTCAAATGTTAGAGTCGTTGGCTGTGCTTGAGGCCGACTCGTCTTAATCCCTTCTTCGTCAGGGTAACCCTTCAAATGCCCACCGTAATGCCAATAGCTCACTGATCCTCGTCTTAATCCCTTCTTCGTCAGGGTAACCCTTCAAATTCGAGGCGGAGTAGGAATAATCGTACCAGGTGTTCGTCTTAATCCCTTCTTCGTCAGGGTAACCCTTCAAATTACATGAACCATGATATATTGATTCATAACAAGTCTTAATCCCTTCTTCGTCAGGGTAACCCTTCAAATAAGGATTTTAGCAATACCGTAGTAGTTATTGGTCGTCTTAATCCCTTCTTCGTCAGGGTAACCCTTCAAATGACTTGCGCGGTGCTAACTTGTACGGCGCTGACCTGTCTTAATCCCTTCTTCGTCAGGGTAACCCTTCAAATTGGCACTAACTTACGACACGCTAACTTGAACGGCGTCTTAATCCCTTCTTCGTCAGGGTAACCCTTCAAATATGGATCAAATCACGATACCGCGTCCCCTGTGGTCTTAATCCCTTCTTCGTCAGGGTAACCCTTCAAATCGAAAATTGCTGGAACCAAAACTCAACGATCAGTCGTCTTAATCCCTTCTTCGTCAGGGTAACCCTTCAAATAGCCTGCTTAATTAACCACTTAAAATCCTTACAGTTGAAAGGGGTGTTGCCAAAATATTCAGATCGTGCGAGAGCGGCATTGACGAAAGTGTCAATTCCTGCAAAGGACGCGGCTGAAGACCATTGAAAAACACCTCCTCCGGCCACAGGCTTTGGCCGATCGTGCGCGGATGACAGAATTCCGGCAAACGATATATTCGCACATCATCTTCGCGGGGATGAATCATTAGTTTCAGTTCCGCCGCCAACCTTTCCACCTGAGCTGGAGCAAAGCGGCCGGCAAAGACGGAATATTGCACCCAAAGGGCATGGGCGCACAGATATTTGTGAACCACCGCCCACCGGCGCCGACAGGAGATATCGTAGGCAATTAACCAAGCTTGGGCTATCCGGCTCACAGTTCACACTCCCATTCCCCTTCCCAGCGGCCGGCGATGCGCGGCAAGGCTTGCGTTTTCAAGGCCGCGACCAAGCCATAGGCGGCGCGGCGAAGCCAGCGGCGCCAAAGCGGCACGGCAGCTTCATAGCTTTCATAAAAGCGCTGGCGACCGGTTTTGCCGAGATAAATGCCTTGCGCTTCCCCGGTAAAATGTTCCTTTCGCAATTGGCCATCGCGAAACAGCTTCCATACCCAAAAATCGGCGCGGGGGCGAAGCGGCTCGATCAGATCAGAAGCCAGCGACTCGCGCCCATAAGCGGGAGTATGGAAAAAGCCGATCTGAGCGTCCAGCCCCGCCGCATGAGCCGCGCGCACCGCGTCAAAATGCAGCAAGGTGTAAGCCAGCGACAAGACCGCATTCACGGGATCGCGGGGCGGGCGGCGATTGCGGCCGCAAAAATTCAGCCCAGGCGCAAAGCAAGCCGACAGAGCCGGATAATAGGCCGAGGCCGCGGCGCCTTCGATACCCAGCAGCGTGGCGGCGGAGCATGCGGGCAGGCGCATCAATTTTTCCTGCAAAGAAGCGAGCGATTCCAGACCGGCCTGCAAGGCATAGCCGGGGGCGGAATCGCCGCGCAAGCGGCGAATAATTTCCAGAGTACGCCGACAAGCCGAGAGCTTGGCGGCGATGAACCGCATGGCCATCCGGGCGGCCAATACAGGCTGGTTGCACGCGTCCTGCGGCCGCGGATATGGTTCTCGCCAGAGCTCATAAAACTGCCGCGCCTGCGCCAGCCGAATGCGGGCATCGGCATGGGGACGGCCCAGCATGAATACCGCACGTTCCGGACGGCGGCCAAGGATCGCCAAGCCGATTCCCGCTTCAGCCAAAGCGCACAAGAGCTTGGAGGGAATAGAAGTTTCGCTCTGGATCACGACGCGCTCGAGCAAGGCAAACGGCACCGTGCGGATGCGGCGACCGTCCTGATAGATCACCAGCGCCCCCTTTTCCGGCCTCAGGTCCAGCCCGGCATGATCAATGTAAAGAGTAGCCATAATAGAAGGCAATCCACACGAAGGGCGGAGGAAGAATAAAAAAATTAAGCCCAGCCCTGAAAATGGACCCACGCCTGTCCACTTTGTTTGCGGCCGAAGCGGGTCTCGGGAAAATGCTCCTCCAATACCTGATAACAGACCCATTCGGCGGCTTCCCGTTTTTCAATGTCCGCAATCAACTCGGGAGAGATCAGGCCATAGAGGCCGTCTGGAAAAAGCATGCGATCAGTGTGCGGAAATTGGGCCGCATCCAACGGTTCCCAGCAAGTGTAAAGGGCGCTGGTTCGACCGTCCGATTCCGCTTGAATGGTACGCAAGGCGCGAATCATAGCTTTGGCGCCGGCTTTTTGCATAGGCGCATGCGCCTAATCCATAGCCGGAGGAAAATACGGCTCAACCGATATAAATGCAATCGGAAAAGCGCGGCGGCGCGGCGCGGCCGAGCCTTAGCAGGCGCGCCCGCGGATCCAGGTGCAGCAGCAAAAAACGATCTGAAACAGGATCGAGCCGCGCCTCCATTTCAGCCAGCAAAGCATCGCTTTCCGCCACGGTCAACAGGCATTCGTAAACCGATTTTTGCCCGCCCAGGGCATAAGCGCGCAGCCGCTCGCGCGCTTTCGCCTGTCGCTTGACCTGGCTGATATCGTAAGCGGCAAGATAAAAATCACGCGACATACGGATAACTTAAAATATATTCCGCGCCGCCATCCAGCCTGGCAAGCTTGCGGCTAAACGCGATTGAGATTCAGCGCCGGCCAGACGGGAAGATCCGTCTCACCGAGATGAAGGCAGGCCAGCAAGGGCCGCAAGAGCGCTTGAAAATGAACCTCGCCGGCGGGACGGAGGCCATGGCCTCCAATCGATTGATTGCGCGCCAGCAAGGGGCCGGCCAAATCGGAATACATTTGGGCGATGGAGCGATCTTCCAGACGATCGCTCCATGCCAGCGCATCGAAGAGATGCTTTAGACCAAGCTGATAATACGCTTTAGCCTGGGGGTTAGATATCGGGCTTCCCTGGCTATCCTGCCGGGGCATCATGAGCGGAAATCCGGCACCTTCAAAGCGAGCCTGCAATTCCATGGAAAGGCAGGCTTTAGGAACATGGCCGAGCGAACCGCCGTAGCATTGCGCCACCGCATCCTGGGCGATCAACTCGGCGGCACGATAGAGCCGGGCAATCGCGTCTTCATAACGAGATTGGCGAGCGCGGCGCAGGGAGTTGGCTAATAATTCCCGCACCACCGCCGGATGCGGGCCGATATAATTCCCCGCCGTCTCACGCTGTAATTGGCTCCAATGCGTTAACAGCCGCTCAATTTCCGGCAACAAGGAGCGAAATAGCGGCGCCTGATGGATTTGCGGCCGGATTTGATAGAGGCCCCGCGCCGCAAGCGCAAACTCGAAGCGGTCGGCCAGCACGAGCAGACGGCAAAAAGCCGCTATCAACTCGAGCTCGTGGCGCCGCAGGCTGGAACGCTCCGCGGCGCGTTCCAGGACCTGCGCGGCGGCGGCGGCATGATCACCGCGCAACAACTCCATGGCCAGCTCGGTTTCGCGCACTGCGAGCGCATCCCACGGATTATCGGTTTCAACCGGGCGTTCGGCGTCATCGAGCACTATCCCCAGGCCGGCTTTATCGCGCCGCGCGCCGCCGGTGTAGTTGAAATGGCGCAGGAATTCGCAACCGGCGAGCATCAAGCCGCAGCTCATGGCTTTGGTGCCGGGAGTGATGTCGGCCAGAACCGCTTCCGGCGACAATTGCCGTTCCCGCAGCCATGCGGGAATACGCCGGCGAAGTTGCAGGTAGATGGCCACAACGTTTTCGCTGTCGGCCAGTTCCTCGACCGCATATTGGAAATGCCAATCAAGCCGGCCGACAATGCCGGGAATTTCGGGCCGGGATTGGGGGCTGGCGATCAAGAGTGCTGCGCGCGGACGAAAGCGCCGCAGGCAGCTCACCACCGGAGCGGGGCTGCCGCCAATGTTGATGACCGCGCCCTCGATGACAATGACGGCCTCAGGCCGCACGCAAGGGTCTAGCGGACTAGCATCGGGCGGCGTTGTCATCCCCTTGGGCCCGAACCGGTTTCGCGGTTCAGCTTGCCGGCTTGATGGTCGAAAATTTCGGCAAGGCGATCCAACGCCTTCCCCAGCCCCGTCCGGGCAGCATCGCCCAGCCCTTGAACGCGGCGGTATGCGGCCGGCTCGTTTTTCTTGAGCTGATAAAGCGCGATTCCGGCCAGCGCCAAATAGAACCAAGGCTTCAAACGCATCGCTCACCTCTTAAGCGGCACGGCCGCTTTTACTTTTAGGCACTGACGCTTTCGCAAAGTCCGGCCGAAACCGGACACATTGCGAATACTCATGGCTGCCGAAAGTATATCGTCGTTAATAGGCACGGGACCTAACAGGAACCCCGCGCTTCGGCCTGCGGGCATAGCTAGAGGCAATTTCTCCGAAATTGCCAATGATGAAAACTGCTGTCCGACTCGACCGTTAACGTTTTAGACAACGGCAGGCCGCGCCAGCCGCTGCAAGGTCTTTTCGGCGCGCGCCAGGCTTTGCAACAAAGCCTTACGTTCCCGCAGCCCAGTGCGCACCCAGCCACCGAGCACGCGGGCGGCGATGGCCGCCGGCGGGCCCAGCAAGGACGCGCCGGCGGCGTTTATAGCCAACCAGGCGCAACCGCCGGCGATGAAGGCCAGGGCCGATCGGTCACGGATATTGGCCGCCATATCGCGCAAACTAATTTGCCCGCGGCCGAAGGACAGCGCTTCCGTGATTACGCACAGCGCCAGCACCAGGCCGGGAAAATGAAAACCGAACGGGTCGGCTTGTATTCCCTCGCATACGCCGGCAGCGACATGATGATTCAGATCATTCAGCGAAATGCCGGAATCGATCAGATGCCGATGCAGCTCGCCGCTATGGGCCACCGCCTGTTGAAAGATTTCGTGGGTCGTCACCACATCAATCCGCGGATGCCCGGCCAGGGTGTGCTCGATATAGCTGGCGCTTTCGGTTGCTTTGAGTTGCAGCAACTCGCGCACATGGCCATGCGGCCCGCGCACCACGATATCCCATGCCGGCTGATTGGCGCTATGGGCCAGCTCGGCATGGTAGCCCGCCGGAAGATGCCCGTGATTGAGCCAGGCGACATACTCGTCTTCGAATAGCTTGCCCTTGATGCCGCTGATCAGACCATTGAGACGCTCCGGATTGCCACGCAGCCGGTGCACGGCGGCGACAAAAGAGCCATGGTTGGGATATTGCTGGTGGAAGGCTCGCAGCACGTCTGGAGGAATCTGGCGCTCGGCGATTTTTTGATGGATGATATCACTCACCTGGATGCCGCCAATCACGGCGGTATCCAGCCGCTCGCCCGCGCCTGGAGGCGCAGGCGCGCGCTGCTTTTGCAACCGCCAATAACGTATATTTTCCTCTCGCATGATTCTCCTCGCCTAGCGCAAAACGGTTATCAAACAGGCGATTATGGCAAGAACCAAAACCGCGATCCAGGCTTTCAAATACCGCATTTGCCTGGTTTGCTTCTGAAATTGCAGTTCCAGATCGCTGAATCGGTCTTTGAGCAGATGATGGCCGTATTCCAGCTCTTTCACCTTGTCGGTGAATTGATCGTTCATCTCATCCTGTTTCGACCAGCGCTGTTGGTTGACGCCGCCAGCCAGCGAGTGAAGATCGGGAAGCTGAGAGCGGCGTAATTTCCATACTGCCAGCCGGCGCTCGCACGCGGCCCATAATTTTCGTAGCCGCCGAGGTTGCGGCGCCAGGATTGCGGTGGAGTTTGAAGGCGACATACGTTTTTTTCGAAGATGTTTCCAAATTAGCCAACGACCACGGGAAAGGCAACGCTGGCAAGCTTGCCGAAACTCAGTCCAGCGCGCCGGCGGCGGCCAGTTCACCAGGCTGTATCTTTCGCTCCAGTTCGTTGCGCCAGCCGGAGATGGCCTGGCACATCCTGACTTCATCAGTCAGCAAATCCAAAATTTCCTTTCGCCCCTGCCAATTTTTGGACCGGTCGCCATGCACCAGCAGGTTGCGCAAATTACGCAAATTCCTATAAGCTTCGAACTGCCGCGCCAGGCTTTCTTCCGCCTCTTCCCTGGCATCGCGCCGCTGCGCATGCGGCCGGTGGCGCAGGCGGCGGGAAATGAAGGCTTCCTGATAATGCGCCGCGGCGCGAAGGTAGTCGCCCCTGTCCAAGGCGGCATCGCCCACGGCCAATTCCCACTCATCACGATGCTGTTGGCGTATCCAAGCCAGGCGCGCAGCGAGTTCCGGGGCGAATAATTTTAGCGGCGGATTGGCGGATGCCTGCAAGAGCGTTAAATACGGCAGCAAATGTTTTCTTGCCTGCGACACCGAAAAACAGCTCTGCTCGAATGCGGCTTGGCTCAAGCGCGGAAGTTTTGCCGGCGGCGGAACGGGGTGGTGAAACAAAGGTTGAAAGACGCTGTAATTGCCGCCAGCGTCGTAGGCGGAAAAGGCTTGAATCCAACGCAGCAGATCTAGCATGCCGGAAAGATTGACCACAGGCGCGACCCCGTCTTCCGCTCGCGCTTCCAGCGCGCCATAATAAATATCCGCGACGCGAATCCGGCGCAGCCGCTCCAGCAGAATGGCGGCGACCAGCGCCAGCATGGCCAGATGGCGCAAGCCATGGGTGATGTCGAACACCACCTCATCCCCAGGTTGGAGAAGTTCCGCCAGGCGGGATAGGATCCGGGCCTGGGATTCGCTGTCCAGCGCCATGGGGATCAGCTCCAGCGTCAGCCGCTGGCCGGTCAAAGCCTCCAGTGCCGGGCGAAATTGCTCCAATAATGGGCGAGTTACCGCACCCGCTTGGCAGGCCTCGATTAAAGCCAGCCGGTCATCTTCGCTTAACCCGGCTATCTTCACGGCTTCAGGCCTGACCAATTGTTGTTCCAGCAGCACATCCCACATGCTGGAAGCGGTGCCCAAGAGCAACAGGCGATCAACTTGCAGCCGCCGCGCCAATCCAAGCCCGAAATATTGAGTTTCAAATATATCTTCAGAACCGGCCGAAAGAGGCTGTTGCGCCGCAGCATGCGACCCCGCCCGATTCCTTGGCTTCTCCATTCCGTCAGAGGCAGAGGCCGGACGGCAGCCTTGATTTTCGAGCCTATATTTTGCCCAGCGGTAGCCTTCGGCCTGATTGGGCTGCCGCGCCCGCCCTAGAAAACTGACCAGAATGCGCATCGCCTCACTTGACCTCATCCAGGAACGGCTTCAGCCAACTCAATTTTTGCGCCCTGGTTTCGAACGCTTTGGGATCTTTTTCTTTCCATTTCCGAAGCTGGTCCGCCATCGCCTGCCGCAGCGCCAGCCTATCCTTGGCCGGAACGCGGGGTAGCCATTGGTCATGCCAATTCGCAACCGCGCCAGACATGGCTTTGATTGGGGTTTGTTGAATTTGCTGAATCCTGCCCCTGGTTTCAGGCTCAAGCTGGTCTTGCGTTTTCGCTGCCGTTGGCCGGTTCGTGGTTGCCGGCGGCGATTGTAAATATAGCACCCGGGTTTTTAATTTTGCCTGGCCAGCTTTAAATGACTGCGCCGCTTCTTCGAGTTTTGGCCATGTAGGTAGTTCCTGACCATCCTCAACGGCTTCAATTAAAACCCAGCCAAATGGCAATAAGCCTTGATTTTGCATGCTATCCGCGGCATAGAACCAGGTAGTCGTCGCTTCCTTGCGGTCTTCAAAGCGCATTTTTCCCGTGTTTATGTCCTTGCCCGTCATGACTTTAATTTTTCGCCATTCATTCAAGCTCAGGCATTCGGCGCCGGAATGCTGGCCGATACGGCAAATCCATGCCTTACCCGTTTTAAAACGCGGTTCGGCTTCGGCCATTAGCGCCTGGACTTGTTGTAGCCATTGCAAATCCAGACCACGCTTTTCAAATATGCTGATTTCTTTCTGAAAATGCGGCTGATAAAAGTTGTTGCAGGCGGCGGCCAGTTGTTGCACCTGCATGGGGAAATTTCCAGGAGCCGTTGTTATTCGCGTAAAACGCTCGCGGTTGAATATCAGCATTCCTTGAAAGGCGCGTGCGGCGAAGGCGGGTATGGTTTCAAGCTGCTGCGGCGGCCCTTTCTCATTCCGATCATTGGTTTGTGGAATGCGGCGGCGGCGATTGATCGCAAAACCGATTTCCGTATAGCAGCATGCGTTTGGCATGATGTCGCCGCAGGCTAAGGCGGAAAATGGGTCTTGATCGAATCCTCCCCCGAGCAATTCTTTTTCCCAATTATTTGATGTCGGCGATGGATGCCCATTTCGAAATTGATCCAGGATGGCAGTGCGCAACGCTCCCTTGAGGCTGGAGCCAGGAATGTAGGCCAACTGATCGTTTGAGGTATAAATCGTGCGTTTGATAGCCAATTGATTTAATACGCCTTGAGGCGGACGATAATTAGGGCGCTGATAAGACGGTGTATTTTGCACCGCCGCGGTGACATTTTGATATAAACGGCTAATCCCCGGCGTGACGGCTGCAATTCGGATAGTCAATGACAGCAGTTCGGTTTTATGCCGCAGAAATTCGGCGCGTATGGATTGCCTGGCAGCAGAAGCGTCCTGGTTGGAACCGATATTTAATGCAGTTTCGCCCAAGCGCCGCAGCCAGGCTGGAGGCGAGGGTTGCAATAATTTCGCCAGGTCGCATGCATGCAAGACGCCGTCATCTATAATGTATTCCGTATCCATATAATCTTCGCCCGAGCCGATATGTATAGGCGATAGCGGCGTGATATAAAGCCGGCATGCCTTTAAGGATGTGCTCATACTTGCCTCATGGAATCTTGGGAAGAATCATCGGCAGAACCGGGGCGTAGCCCTGGTGTATGGTTTCAGGCCGGGCGCGGGAAATGGGTTGCTTTTCACCACCCAACCCCTGGCCGAGAAACTTCGGGAGTTCCGCGCCGATAATTTGCGGCACTAAAACCGCACCGGTATCCAGCAGCAACAAGGGTACTTTGAATGGGTTCTGACCACCACCCGCGCCTTTGCCATGGCGGCCAAAACGGGTAAAGCATTTGTAAAAGCAATATTCCGATTTCCAGTTTTGCCCCTGGGGCGCAATAGGCGCCAGGGTCAAAAAAGCACTGCCGTGAGCTGGCAAAGTAATATCCGATGAGGCCGGCTCAACAGCAAACTTCCCCATGCCAATGGTCGCATCGCGTCCAAAACCATAAACACCCATCGCGGCAAACCATTGCCGGATCATTGCCGGCTGTAAGCCATAACTATCGTCATAAACCAGGTGGCATTCCAGCTTCGCTCCAGGTGCGTACCAGATCCGCTCAATCGTGTAGGGGGCGAATTGGCCTTTTCCGGTGGTTCCGCTATCGCGTTGAATGCTATTGTGCGATTGCCCGCGGATGGCATTGAATTTTCGCGCAATATCCTTTTCCCTGGGCAGGATTTCTTCCGCGTTTTTCAATCTCTCTCGCCAGACCTCAATTCCCTCATGGAAGCAGTCTTTCGGCAGCCAGACCGCACGTTTCAATTGCTTGCTCGATTGGCGATTTTGAGGTTGAGTTTGATACATATCCGGCGGCAAGGTGGGCCGCGGCAGATAGCCGGCTGGAAAGAAATCGGAGCAAACCAGAAACGGCCGGCCTTCGGTGTAGCCCGCCAGAAGTTCGCGCAAACGTTCCTGGCCGTCACTTTGGGCAATATGGGCGCAAAGTTGCCCGAAGATTTGATCGCCGCGCGGGACAGTACCGAAGGCGGACAATGGCGTGATGGATATTGTGAGCAGTTGCATGCGCTTAAGCGGTTGCGGCCTTTTGCCGAGGCCTGATTTGAGGAACCCAATCATCTTCGCCCAAGGAAAGCGCAGTGAATTTAATTTTGCCGTAGCCGCGCGAGACGGAACCGCCGATGCCGGTCATTTCCAGCAATTGGAAACCACGCAATAGCCGGGCTTTTAATTTTTGCTGGTCATCGCCTTCATGTTCGCGAAAAGTCAGGCGAAAGTCGAATCTCGCTCCCGCGGGCACTCGCTCCATGGTGCGAGGCCAAATGGCGACTGATTTTATGCGATCAATCGCGTTCTCCATCTTGACTTCAGTGAGTAAATAATTCTGTTCGTTGATTTTTTGGACCCAGGATTCTTCCAGAGGGCAATCCCAAAATGCCAGCCGTCCGGGACCGATCTCTTGCATTAAGGTTTCGAATTTGGAATCGCTAGACGGGGCACCGCCGAAAAGCTGCAAAATTAAGCCGGCAACACCGTTTTTTCCATCGCTTAAAGCATCGGCGAAACCCAAAGGGTTTTCTGAGCTGACCTTGCCACTTTCCCACTCCAACAGGCTTCGCATTTTGCCCTTGAGGCTGGAGCCAGGGATGTAGGGCTGGTTCGTATGCGGATGCTTGATCACCGGGCTATCGGTGCCGCCGATATGCATTTCATTATTGCCGCTGCCAATGTGCAGGCCGGTCAATAATTCAATGGTTCCGGTAAATTCGTGAATATGGTTTAGTTTAATTGTCATGTCCCTTGCCTCGTTTCTCCATACTTTTGCGAAATCCCAGCACGGCCTCGAAGAGTAATTTGAAATTTTCGAGCGTCTCGTAGTTGGTGATCTGACGCAGACCGCGAGAGAAAAATTTGTCGCTGAATTCCTCCGAGACCAAATCCCGGCCTTGGGCATAGGCGGCTTTGGCGTTCATCATGCGGACGAGCGGCAAAATTTGATTGACCTTTTTGTCCTTTTCCTGAGGCGAACTTGAATCCTGCCGCGCTTTCTCGTACCACATGACAAGTTCATCGTAAAAGCGGCGCAATTGAGCGCTTTTATCTTTACGACGATCAAATGACTCCGCGATTTTCATTGCGGTCTGATCGAAAAGTTCCGGATTGGGTTTATCCAGCGAAAATGAAACACCTCCCGCGCCGCGATTGCCGGGTGGTTGGGTGGTTCTTGGGGCTGAGGCCATAACTTCTCCTTTTGATCAATCTTCTCGATGGCGATAGGCAAAGATGGATAACGGCACACGATAGCCGCCTTGCTCCCGATCAATCAAGTCGGCTAAAGACGCCAAGGAATGAAACGCCGCTTCCTGTTCTTCATGCTCTTTGGAACGCACAAAACGCATGGTGCGATCATGAAATAATGAACGCCAGATGGCCTGCCGGAAATCCACCTTCATTTTTTCGCGCATGTCCACAAAATGGAAAAGGTTGTAAATATAGCTGGAACTGAGCTGGTTTTGCCGGCTTAATTTTTCTAAATCTTCCGCCTGTTTCCACCAGCGCTCAAAATCTTCCCAATGGCCGATTTGATCAAAACAGGCAATCGCGTTTTTCCCGGAATTATGCGCGCCGCCGGAAAATGCTTTCGCTTGCGCCAAAGCCTCTTCGGCTTCATGTGCAAGCTGGCGTATGGGAATGCCAGGCTTATGCAGGGTGTAACCGGCAGAAAAATGAATTTGCGGATTAGCGGCGACATATTGCTGGAATGCTTGCCGCATGCGGCCAGCCAATTGCAGCAGATCGGGCCAGGGCCCGATCAGAAAAAAATCATCCCCGCCGGCGAAAACGGTATAGATGTTGCTGAAATTTTCGGCGCATAACGCGGGAAGATAGACGGCAAAGAAATTGTTGAGCTGGCGCGAGAGCCCAGCCAAACGCGCAAAACTCATGGGCTTAAGCCCGTGCTGAATGATTTCGCCCAGGTTGTCCACATCGCCTTTTAACACGCCCAAGGCGGCCAGCCCTATTCTTTTTTCTTTCTCCGTCGACTTTTGGCTATCACTGGCCAAATGATTGAATGTCTTGACCGCACCTTTCTCGATAGCCTCATCATCGTCGCCAGCGTGTTCATACTTATGCTTTTCTTGCAAATCCGCCGGGGAAAAGCGCGGGATAAAGGCATTGATATTTCGCCTGGCGAAACCATGAAAAATTTCATCATCGAGTTTGCCGGGAACCGACAGATCCCATATTCTGAGCGCATTCAACTGCGTCAATAGAGCGCAATCGCCGAACTCCAGGCTAAAGCCAAAGGGTTTAATTTTTAGCCGCTGGCCATTGTCGGAATCGCCGCGATAAATGGCGATTCCATTAGCCTGGCTTAATTCTTCGCCGATTTTTCGCGCACTTTCGCATAGATCGCAAAATTTAAGATAGTTGGATTCCCTGGCGGCTAACCGTCCACAGCCAGGGCATTCTTTCCCGGCATTTTGAAGTTGGTTGAATATGTCGTGCAAGCCAACGGGGAACGATTCCCGCTGGCAACAGCCGAAGGCCTGTAATTTGCCGGCAGCCAATTTTGAAAATAGCTGTTGATTCAGCTCGGCAAAGCGCGCTTCCGTGAAATCCAAGGCGCTGGCCGGAATAGAACTCAACCTCAAACTGAGTTGCGCGGCAGTGAATTGATAGGACCAGGAATCGAGGTCTTTTTGAATGGCGCTTAGCCGGCTTTGCGCGTTCTTTAGGTTGGGCAAAACCAGCAAAAATTTGCCCGCGGCATTGTAAATTTGAGCGGTGGGCGACATGGAGAAATCTTCGAGTATTCGCAGCGCCGCGCATTCCATGAGCAGGGAAACCAGGAACGATCGCCCTCGCAGAATCTTGGCTGCCGCCTTTTGGGTTTCTCCGCCGCTGGCAAAAATAAAATCCTGTATTCCCGCCAGATCCGCCTGGACCAGCAATATAGCCGGAGAGCTTTGGCTTGCACCGTCATCCCGAGCGAGATAGGGTGTGCCGCACAACCCACGCAAAATGTCCGGGGAGCTTTGATTTGCGCCATCCCGCTCCGCTTCCAATTGATATCGCCAGAGCGCCGCCGCAAAAGCGGCAGTCGCGCGCGAGTGATCGTAAAGCGACACATCCGGCAGAGTTTGATCGCGATGCCATGGCGTAGCCGCGGGTATGGCATGCCAAAAGCTGGCAAGGAGCGAATCGAGAGTATCCAGCCAGAGCGGCAACGAATTTTTTAATGCGGCGGGGATTTTTTCAAGGGCCTGGAGAAAGTTCTCCCATAATTGCCGGTATTCCTTCCGGGCGGCTTGAATATCGTTGGGGCTGGTTCCCTTTTCGTACCCATTCGCGTCAATCGGCATCAACGACTGCGGCGTCATTTCCGCCAAACGATAGCGGAATGCCGGCGCCTGGTTCGGCCTGGCTTGAGATTCACCGAGAATTTGAACTTGCTCGAAAAGAGTCCATAGCCGGCAGGTATAGTGCGTCGTAGCTTCCGGCGGCTGCTCATATTCCTGTTGATTTTGGCGCTCGAAACCACTTGCCAGATGATCGGCAGCCGTTATGATCTTCTGCAATTCCGTGGCGGGCCGATGATGCATGGCGGCGGCGTTGATTAGAGTATCGTCCGGGCTAAAAACGCCAAAAGGCGAACCTTCAAAAATTGGTAAAAGATTTTTAGCTTGGAGAGATTCCAGCGCCATGGCCGTATAAGCCGCATGGATATGACTGGGTTTACCCTTATAATTTGGGCAATATTGCTGGATATTGGTTTCCCGGCCGGAAAATTCAATGCGCGCCCGCTCGGCAAATTTGCCCAAATCGTGCAGGAATGCGGCGAGCGCGATGCGACAGGTAGAATGAAGCAATTCGGTATCAGACATAATTGCGTACCGGAGGCCGCAGAAAATGAATTTGTTCGGGGTTTAATCCGAGCGCGTAACGTGTCTCATTGCGCTTGCCCAGCCCCTGGACCATATATGCCGCCGCCGCCGCCCCAAGCTGGCGGCGCAACTTATGGTGAAGCCGCGAACGGCGATAATCAAAATCTTGAGCATCCATGCCCGCGCTGGACAGTTTTTTTATGGCCGCGCGCTCTAAACTGCCGTTTTCCGGGTTTTTTAGGCAACTCCGGTATTCGGCCAGAAATTCTCGAGCCAGGACGCCCGTTATATTCTGCCGCTCGATTCCGGCCTGTCCGGCTGTAGCCCGGCGCGCGAACCAGGCGAGAAAGGCCAGTTCGGCAGGCGCAAGTTGAATACGCTGTTCGCCGCACAGCACAAAACCGCCAGCCAGATCCAGCGCCAATTTCGGCGGGGCCAAGGCTCGGTTCAGCGCGGCAATGGTATCGCTAAAGCTCGCCCGCCCCGATTGCAAATTTTCCGGCAAGCCCTGCCGCAGCCGTACAAAAGGAATTTCCGCAAGCCAAACTTTGGCCTCATGCGCGTCGATAGGCTCGGGTTGCGGTCCAGGCGTATAAATGATGCGCGATCGGGGCGCGGGGTAAAAGAAATCGGGATTGGACTCGTAGGGCGACGATACCAGGACATGCGACAGCCGGTCCTGAAGCCGGGCAAAGAGCGAAAGCGCATAGCCGGCATAAAAACCCATCGTCTTCCGCCCGCCCGCAATGGAAACATGCAGCGCCAAGCCGGGATCGAGCGTCAGCCGGCGAACTTGCTCGCTGATCTCATCGGCAACCTGGCGATTGTCATCCGGCGTCCGGATATCATCCAACCCACCAATGATATGAATATGGATATTTTCCCTGGGGAGTAAAAGCCGGGGCAGGCGGAAATCGCGGCAGAATTGGCGCATCCAGCCAGGCTTCTCGCTCAAAAGCATCAATCGCGCCCGCTCCGCTCCCTGCCGCGTCGTGATCAGATGAATTTCGGTGGGAATAAAAGCCGGCTTCGACAGGACGGAGAGCGCATAGAGCGTTTCTGTCACTATTTGCGGAGACAAGCCGGCCACCGCCAGCAACGCCCGCCGCGGGTAGGTTTCCGGATGCTTCGGATCAGCGGAAGTCAATTGCGGCCTCCGCCTTTGGCCGGATGGCAAGTGCGCCCGCGTTTTTGTGTTTCGATGCAAATACGTTTTATCCCCCTGTTCAATTAAAATCCGGGGAGATTGCGCCGGCAAAGCATCGCAAGCTTGCGGGCATACTTGGGGAGGGTTCATTGGACCCGCCCGGCTTCGGCTATTTCCATCGCCTGGCCGGTCTTAATGCCGGCGGTAGGAATTGGCAGCAGGCGATAGCCCCCCAATCCCATGACGGCGCCTTTGCCAGCATGCACCCATTGTCCCAGCCAGAGGAACGGCCAGAATGGCGTGAGATCACTCGAGCGAAGCTCGAAGCGGCCGACCACCCCACCCATGGGCACGAGTTTTTGCTGGCGCGAGCTTAATCGCAGCCAATTTTGCCATCGCAACTTTACCGCTTCTGCTTGTACCGTTCGCGCGTGCGCAGCCAACGCCGCAAAATCAAGATCCAGCGGCAGTCCGGCATGGAAGTAGCTGAGCAGTGAAATGCGCCGCAATAGCGTCATAAAAAAAGCCGCGAAGCTGAAGCTGGATGGAAGGACTTTTTCCTCATCGCGCACCGCTCGCAGCGGCGTCAGGAATTCCACGCCAACTTCGCGCGGCACCGGGGGGATTTGCGGGGTAGCAGCCGGAAAGGCCGCGAATTCACCTTCCGGCTCCCAGATGATTTCCCAGCGGCCTTCGCCGGGACGGCGCTGCTGCAGAATCTGAACCAACTGCAGCCGGCTGCGGTCAGAGCCAATGCCGGCGCGGGCGCCTTCGCTTAGGGCATGCACACAATAGGCCAAATATTGATTCCCGCGGCCGATCAGTAATAAATCCAAATCGACATGGCCGCCCGGCTTGGGACTTCCAGGCTCCAGCACATAAGGGTGCGGAACGGCAGTGGCCAGCCGCTGGCGATCGGTAGCAGGCGGCGGAGGGGTTTCAAAGATATATGGATAGCCGCAGCTATGCAAAAGCTCGCATCCGTTGCAGGCGTCCAAATGCGTAACGCAGAGCGCGCGGCGAAGTTGATGGCCGAAGACGCCCCTCCAGGCGGAGCCGGCATAAGCCGGCCAGCGACCGATCGAGCCTTGAAAGCGCAACCGGTAATGCGCAATTGGCAGTTGCACGAATCTATCCGGGAGTCATTTTCTGAAAACGGCATTTACTCTGGCAGAGCGGAAAACCAAAGTCAAGTCACACTTATCCTAAATAGACCGAAGTCAATTGGACAGACCCTGAAATTAAACGACCAGCCGCAACGAGCACAGAGACATCGGGAAGCGCAGCAACAAGCCGGCGCGCCTTTATAAAGGCGCGCCAGCTTGGGTTTCGTGATTTTCCTATCTCTCTATCCATCCATCCACACATCTACCCATCCATCCATCCAGCCAATCAGCCAGCCAGACAGCCAGCCTGTCAGCTAGCCAGACAGCCAACCAGCCAGACAGCTATCTATCCATCCACCTATCAATCCATCCAGCCAGACAGCCATTTATCCAGCCATCCGTTGATTTACTTTACCGAGGAGGCCAAATCGTTCAGTAAATTGAAGTTGGCCTGCCGGGCGGAATCGATAAAGTCGCCATGATTGGCGGCTTCCCCGCCGGTGGGATAGCCCCATGGATCGATGCCGGCGGCGATGACGTCCTGCTTGCCGTCATAGGCGTTATCCAGGAACGTAACCAGTCCCCAATTAGTTTTCTCACCCCAGTTATCTTCCCAGGCCCACCATTTGCTGCCGACGACATTCTGGCTGCCCTGGAGCGAGCCGGCGGCGCTGGAGCCGGTGAATTGAAATTCCTGCAGCAATTGAGCGGCGTATGCCTGTCCACGCGTGGATTGAGAGCTGGAGGCGTCGGGGATGTAGGGGTTGGCGTAGGAGGAGAGATCGGAATCCGGGTTGGCCGGAAAGCCGGTCTCGGTGACAAAAGGCTTATCGCCGGCATATTTCAGGCTTAAGTCATAGACCTGCTGCGAGCCCATGCTGGCCTGAATGACATCGGCGTATTTGGCGGCGGCGGCCAGAATCGGCTGGCGGGAGACGCCGTTCCAGTTATTCAGGGTGCAGGGGCCGAAGACGAGCTGGTGGGGACGCGCGGCGCGGATGGCGGCGGCGACGATAGAGAAATACTTTTGCGCGAACACGCCCAGAAAGGCGTTCAGGTCGGCGCGCACCTGCGGGGTGGCCGTGCTCATGGAGACATCGTCGTTGCCGACCCAGGCATGGCGGCCATCTTCATCCAGCAATCCCGTGCCGGTCCCGTAGCCGCCGCTGTCGCCGAAGGTGGTGTAATTGGAGCCCCAGGCGGCATTTAGCGCGGCGATGGTGCCGTACTTGCTTTGCAGCCAACTGGCCAAAGCGTATTTGCTATACACCTTGGGATCGCTGTAGGTCTTTTTCAAGGCCGAATTCGACAACTGCTGGAAATCGGTGCAAAGCACAAACCAGCCAAGGTTGGAAGAATAGCGGGTGGTCGGAACATCCGGCCCGGAACCAAAACCCCAGAGATCATCCAGATCGCCCATGGCGGTGCCGACCAGCCAGGGCGAATCGGCTTCGGCGGCCGAGGTCGAAGCCTTGGCGAAGGCATCGGCGTAGGTCTGAAAATTCGGATCGAAAACATCGGGCAAGCGATCGCTATCGTAGTTTTTATATTCGGAATCCATGCCGTTGACCAGATTTTTCACCGGCTGGGGAGCGTAATTGCCGTAGTCGATCAAGCTATAGTAGGCCGGATTAAACATATCCACCCAGGGCATGGGGTCGGAGGTTTCGTAACTGCCGTCCTTATCGACGGGCACGACGTAAGCGGAGGCATACTCGCCGGTGCTGGTGAAGCCCCAGGATTTCAGCCGGCGCACCGCCTGCAAGCCCCAAGACGCGCGGCTGCCGTACTTGTTCAGCACGTAGGTCTGGCCGGCGCTGGTATCGGTATTCAGATCGACGTCATAGACGCCGATCATCCAGTAAGGATGGCCATCGGGATCGATGAACACCCAGCGCGAGCCGATTTTTTTCACCTGGAAAAAGCCGGTGGCGGTAACGCCGGCGGGAGTGATATTGACCAAGCCGCCGTAACTGTCAAAGCCCGAGCCGAGGGTAGTCGAGGTGGAAGAAATGGTGCTGGTGCTGGAGGAAGTGGTGGTGGAAGAGAGGGCGCCGCCGGTGGAGGAGCCGGGCGCGAGCGCTAGCGTCAGGCTGCCGGTATTGCCGAGCAGTTTCTGCAAGCCGCCGCCATCGTAAAAACGAAGCGAGAATGACACCTCGGTTGCGTGCATGGCCGGCGCCAGGCTGCCGGAGAGGCTGCTGAGCACACCAGTGGCCACGGCCTGTCCACTGCCGGGAGTGTCGGCGACCTGCTGTAGCAGCAACTCACCCGACAGCGTGCCGGCGCTCGATTGATAAAGCAGCGACCAGGCGGCGGGTTGGGAGACGGAATAGGAATTGGTACCGGTGCTGGTGAGCGTCAGATTGCCGCCGCTGGAGCCGGTCAGGGTGAAATACCCGGAGGATTGCAGCGCGCCGGCGCCGTAGGCGCCGCCATCGAGCTTGCACGCGCTACCGCTGCAATCGGTCAGGATAAAAAGCAACGAATTTCCGCCCTGGCCGCGCAGCATGAAATGATCGTAAGAAGCGCCCAACGTTAAACTCCCGCCCACGGTGGAGGAAGCCGTGGTGGAAGAGGTTGTGGAGGTCGAGGTGGAAGTCACCGCGGTTCCGGAGCTGGAGCCGGCGACCAGCGAGCTTTCGAAGCTATTGGAGTTGCCCAGCAGTTTCTGCAAGCCGCCGCCATCGTAAAAACGGAGCGAGAACGATACCGCGCCGGCGTTCATTTCCGGCGCCAGGCTGCCGGTCAGACTGCTGAACACGCCAGTGGCCACGGCCTGGCCGCTAGCGGGGGTATCGGCGACTTGCTGAAGGCGCAACTCGCCGGCCAAAGTTCCGGCGCTCGATGAATAGAGCAGCCACCAAGCCGTGGGTTGAGAAACCGAATAGGAATTGTTGCCGAGGCTGGACAACTTGAGGCCAGCACCGCCAAGGCCGATCAGCACAAATTTTCCGGAGGATTGCATCGCTCCGGTAGCGTAAGCGCCGCCGTCGAGCATGCAGGTATTGCCGCCACAATCGGTCAGATTAACGCCCACAGTATTGCCGCCCTGGCCCTGGATGCCGAATTTGTCGTAAGAACTACCCAACACCAAACTGGAAGAAGAGGCCGAGGCCGCGACCGCGGGGACGGCGACCGCGGAACCGGTGCTCGAGCCGGCGGCCAACTGCGAAGTCAGGCTGCCGGTATTATCGAGCAATTTCTGCAAGCCGCCGCCATCGGAAAAACGAAGCGAAAATGAAACCGCGGCGGCGTTCATGGCCGGCGCCAGGCTGCCCGAGAGCCCGCTGAGCGTGCCGGTGGCGGTGGCCTGGCTGGCAGTGGGCGAATCATTCACCTGCTGAAGCTTCAACTCTCCCGCCAGGGAGCCGGCACTCGATTGATAAAGCAGCCACCAACCGGTCGATTGCGATACCGAATAAACATTGGTCCCGATATCGGCCAGCTTCAGACTGGTTCCACCGGCGGCGATCAGCATAAATGTACCGGAGGACTGAATCGCGCCGGCGCCGTAGGCGTTGCCTTCCAGCCAGCAGACGTTACTGCCACATTCGGTCAGAATCAGATTCAGGGTTTTTGCACCCATCCCCTGCACGACGAAGTGGTTGTAAGAGCTTCCAAGCTGCAAACTCTGAGCCTGTAGCCCGGCCGTCAGGCTGAAGGCCAGGAAGAGCGGCCCAATGAGGAGCAGAAAACGATTTCGATGGAAATCGCGGGGGAATCGCGTTGCTACAGTTTGCATCAGGAGTTTTACGGTAAGGGTTCGGATGACCGGAATACTACTGATCGCGCAGTCAAAAAAAGTGCAGGACGGAAAACGGACTGTCTCAGCGGTTTACCTCAGGAGAATCTAAATGAGACCACTTAGAAGCGGAGCTTGCGGCAGACACGGAAGGAAAAAAATAAACACATAAACTCCCCCAAAGCGATCTACTTGCTTACGACCCCGGCTCTGACACAGGCCGGCACCGGGCCGGACTGGGAACGGGCGGAGGCGCCACCACCGCATCGCATTTGCCCGCGCGCTGGCAAGCCCCGGGCGCGGCGCCCAGCGATGGCCCGCGGCAATGGCGGGGAAAGCGCGGCAAAGACAAGGGAGTGCAAAGGGCCGCGAAGACGAGAAAAACCAGGGGGAAGCCGGCCGCTTACGGCGGCATAGCGGGGAGCTTCGATACAATAAATGCGCCGCATGCCACGACTCGCCAAGAACACGACCACGCCCCAGGACGGACAGAAAGCGGGCGCGATAGCCGCCAAGCCGGGAAGTCAGGCCTGGATGGTGATGCTTGCCGGGGTGGTTTCCGGGCTGTTGGGATTCATCTCGTTTCCGAAGCTATCGTTGAGCTGGCTGGCCTGGATCGCGCTGGTTCCGCTCATGGCGGCCATGTTGCAGGACGGGCGGAAAGGGCTGGCCTTTTGGGCCGGCTATGCCGGCGGGGTGGTATTTTTCGCCGGCAGTTGCCCCTGGGTATTCACCACCCTGCACCGCTATGGAAGCCTGAACTATACCGTAACCACGCTGGCGTTCATTCTGTTTCTGGCCCTGACGGGCATTTTCTGGGCATTGTTCGCGGCCTCGGGAACCTGGCTGGCCAGACGCTTTCCTCTCTTTGCGCCGCTGCTGCTGGCCGCGCTGTGGACGGCGATTGAGCTGTTGCGCACGCATGTCCCCTTCGGCGGGTTTCCCTGGAACCTGCTCGGCGCCTCGCAAGTCAACCATGCCGGCTTCATGCTGGCGCTGCCGCTGGGGGGCGTCTATGGCGCCAGTTTTCTGGTAGCGCTGGGCAATGCCCTGCTGGCTTCCCTGCTCCGTCGCGGCTGGAATCTATGGCGCGGGGGCCAAGGCGGCCGTCCCTGGCCGCATCCTGGCCGGAAAGCCACCATCGCCGAAGCCGTTATCTTATTTCTGCTGATCGGTTTCGCGACCTTTCCATATGATCCTTCCCCGCCGCCCACGGCGCAAATCGGCGCATGCCTGGTGCAGCCGGTGACGAAATTCAATACGCAGTGGAACGACCCCGTTTATGCGCATTTCTTAGGCCGGATGGGCGAACTCACCCGCCGCTGCACCGCCTCCACCGCGCCCGGATCACCCGCCACGCTGGTGCTCTGGCCAGAACAACCCGCACCGCTCGAATACCAATTGCAACCGCAACTCCAAGCCCAGCTTGCCGCCCTGGCGACGCAGATGCACGCCGAAATCGTGCTGGAAGAAGTCGGCTACGGGGTGAACTCGCAAGGCTTGCCCCAAATGAACCAGCCGCACAACTCGGCCCTGGAAATCAAGCCCAACGGGCAAGCGGGAGCGCGCTATGACAAGCTGCACCTGGTGCCCTTCGGCGAAGACCTGCCGTTGCCGAACTGGTTATTGCACATACCCGCACTCGCCCGCTGGACCGCGCTAGCGGGCAACTTCGTGGCGGGGCGACGCATGACGCTGTTTTCGCTGGGCAGCGACCGCTTCGGCGTCCTGATCTGTTATGAATCGGACTTCCCGCAACTGGCGCGGCAAATGACGGCGGATGGCGCCAACTGGCTGGTCAACCTTTCCGACGACGGCTGGTATGGCAACTCCTCGGCGGCGGCGCAAAGCCTGGCCGGGGCGCGGCTGCGAGCGATGGAAAACCGGCGCTGGATGCTACGCGCCACCAACGACGGCATCACGGCGGTGATCGATCCGCGCGGACGAGTGACGGCGCGCCTGCCGCGCTGGCAGCGCGAGGTGCTGGAGGCGCGGTTTTCCGCGCATCGCCGGCTGACATTCTATACCCGCCACGGCGATTGGCCGGGCAGGGGGTGTGCGATAATTGTCTTGATCTTCGCCGCGATTTCCTTCATTCCGCGGCGTCGTCCGAAGCCATTATGACGGAAGAATTAGAGCGCGATTTTCAAGTTTTACAAGCCAAAGCCCACGACGTACGGGTGTATCTTTGACGCGCCCAGCCTGCAAGCGCAACTGACGCGCCTCGACCAGGAAATTTCCCGCCCCGGATTCTGGAACGACAACGAACGATCGTTGCAGATTTCGCGCGAGCGCAAACGAGTGGAAACGCTGCTGGAGGCGGAAAACGGGCTGGTGCGCCGGGCCGAGGATCTTGCCGCCTACCTGCAACTGCTACGCGAAAGCGAAGACGCCGAGTTCGCCGCGGAAGTGCGGCGCGAATTGGGGCGGATGCGCAGCGACCTGGAACAGATCGAGCTGCAAACCCTGCTGAGCCAGGAAAACGACTCGCTCAACGCCATTTTGACCATCCACCCCGGCGCCGGCGGGACCGAAAGCCAGGATTGGGCCGACATGCTGCTGCGCATGTACATACGCTGGGCCGAGCGCCGCGGCTTCCATGTCAGCATCAATGACCGCCAGGAAGGCGAAGAAGCGGGGATCAAATCGGCCACCCTCACCGTCGCGGGCGAATACGCTTATGGGCTGCTGCAATCGGAGACGGGAGTGCATCGCCTGGTGCGCATCTCGCCCTTCGACCAGGCCAAACGGCGGCACACCTCGTTTGCCAGCGTTTTTGCCAGCCCGGAAATCGACGACCGCATCGAAGTCAACCTGCGCGAAGAAGACCTGCGCATCGACACTTTCCGGGCCGGCGGCAAGGGCGGACAACACGTCAACATGACCGACTCGGCGGTCCGCATCGTACACCTGCCCACGAACATCGTGGTGCAGTGCCAGAACGAGCGCTCGCAACACAAAAACCGGGCCAGCGCGATGAAGATCCTGCGCTCGCGGCTATACGAGCACGAATTAGCCAAGCGCCGGGCCGAAGCCCAAAAGATCGAGGACGCCAAGCTGGACATCGATTTCGGCAGCCAGATCCGCTCCTACGTACTGCAGCCTTATCAAATGGTGAAAGACCTGCGCACGCGGGTGGAAATTGGCGACGTCAATCGCGTGCTCGACGGCGATCTCGACGAATTAATTCACGCCTGGCTGGTGGAACGGCACCGGCGGCAACGCCGCGAGTCCGAGCCCAGCCCGGCTAAACCCCTGGAAGCCGCGCCATGATCGAACAACTGATCATTACCTTGCGCGAAGGCATCGAGGCTGCGCTGATGGTCGCCATCGCCATCACCTATCTGCGCCGGATCGGGCGCACCGATTTGTTTCGAGTCGTCTATGCCGCCCTGCTGGCGGCCTTCGGCCTCAGCCTGGCGGGGGCGATTCTGATGACCCGGCTGCAATGGAACGAGGACCGTTTCGAAGGCTGGATGCTGCTGATCGCCGGGGTTTTCGTGTTCACGATGGTGTACTGGATGAGCAAAGCCGCCCGGCATTTGCACGCCGAAATCGAACAGCGGCTGGGAACCCTCACCCGCCAGGACGCTTCGGCCACCGGGGTATTTTTATTCGTGTTCTTCATGGTGCTGCGCGAAGGCGTGGAAACCGTGCTGATGCTGACCTCGGTTTCGCTCAACACCTCGGAACTGCTGGCCTGGCTAGGCTCGGTGATCGGGCTGGCGCTGGCGATACTGTTCGGCGTGGCGTTCGTCAAAGGAACGATCAAGATCGACCTGCGCCGGTTTTTCCGCATCACCAACGTAATCCTCTGGTTTATCGCGACACAGTTGCTGATTACCGGCCTGCATGAACTTTCGGAAGCCGGCGTGCTGCCCTCGTCGCGCGCGGAGATGGCCTATGTCGGACCGCTGGTGCGGAATGACGTTTTCTTTTTCGTGGTGGTGCTGGGGCTGGCCGGAATCATGATTTTGCGCGACCGCCGCGCCAGCCGCGCCGCGGCGGCCGCGGCGGCCGCCAGCCAAACCAGCGGCCGCAGCGACGCCCAAGGCAGCGAAGGCTTGAGCGGAGCGCGCCGGCGGGCGGCGCTGGCCGCCGCCCGGCGAGACAAAATCTGGTCGAGCCTGGCCTATATCGCCGCCTTCGTCTTTCTGATCATGATCGCCGGCGATTACGTGTACGCCCGCTCGCTGCGCGCGCTCTCGCCCGCCATCCAACTGACCGCGCATTCCGGCATGGTGGCCGTGCCGGCCAGCCAGATCGAAGACGGCAACCTGCACCGCTACAAAGTGATTACGCCGCAAGGCGCAGTGCGATTTTTCGCCATGCGCAAGCCCAACGGGCGCCTGGCGCTGGCCTTCGACGCCTGCCAGATTTGCGGCGGCGAGGGTTACTACCAGCACGGCAACATGTTGTTTTGCCGCAACTGCGACGCGCCGATCAACATCTCCAGCCTCGGCATCTGGGGCGGATGCAATCCGATACCCTTGCAGTATCAGGCCACCGGAAAGATGGTGCTGATCAAACTGGGGGCGCTGGCGCCGGAAGCGCCCTTGTTCGCCAAAGCGCATTAAGGCCGGGGCCGCATTGAAAGAAAGCGCATGGATGCCAAAACTGCCGTCCAACGCGGCCGTTAACGCTTAACGACATGTTTTTCCGCATTCTCAAACAGGCGCTATTCCGCCGCCGCGGGCGCAAACTGCTGGCGCTGCTGGCGGTGGCAGCGGGGATGGCGGTGGCGACGGCGATGCTGACCATCCGCATCAATGCCGGCGACGATCTCAGCCGCGAATTGCACCGCTATGGCGCGAACCTGGTGGTCGTTCCGGCGGCCGATACCCTGCCGGTTTCCATCCAGGGAGTGGACCTGCGGCCGGCGCGCGCGGGCGCGTATCTGGACGAGCGAAATTTGCCGAAGCTGAAAACGTTATTTTGGGAACACAACATCCTGGCGTTCGCGCCGGTGCTCTTCACCCAGGCGCGCAGCGGCGGTTCCGAGATCGCGGTCGAGGGCACATGGTTCCGGCATCCGGTCAAGCTGCCCGAACACGCGCGGCCATTTTATACCGGCATGCAAGCGCTGGCGCCGGCCTGGCGGCTGGATGGAGACTGGCCGCATGACCATGCCGCCGAAGCCCTGGCCGGGGACACGCTGGCGCAGCGCATGCACTGGCAAGCGGGCGAGACGGTGGCCCTGGAGGGGGAAGCCGGCGCGGACCTGCGGATCCGGCTGACGGGCATTCTGCACGGGGGCGAGAACCAGGCCAACGTGTTGCTGCTCAACCTCGGCTATGCCCAGCAATTAGCCGGGACAGCGAATAAAATCCGCGAGGTGCAGGTATCGGCGCTGACCAAGCCGGAGGATGCTTTCGGGCGACAGAATCCCGACCGCATGGACCCGAAGCAGCGGGAACGCTGGATGTGCTCGCCCTACGCGCACTCCATCGCCTACCAGATCGAACAAGCCTGGCCAGGCGCGAAAGTCCGCATCGTGCGCCGGGTGGAAGCCAGCGAGGGACGGGTGATGAACAAGCTCGGATTGTTGATGCTGCTGATCACGCTGGCCGCGCTCGCGGCGGGAGCGCTGGCGGTGGGCGGGGTGATGACAACGGCGGTAGCGGAAAGCCGCGGCGAAATCGCCCTGATGAAAGCCCTGGGGGCGTCCGATGGCGCCATCGGGCGCCTGTATTTTTTCGAAGCCGCGCTGCTCGGCCTGGGAGGCGGCGCGTTAGGTTTTGTGCTGGGCGAAGGCATGGCCAGCGCGGTCTCGGCGCACGTGCTGGGTTACGCGGCGCAATGGAAACCGGCGCTCGCGCCCTTCATGCTGCTGCTCGCCATCGCGGTGTCGCTGGCCGGCTGCGCGCACGCCTTGCGCCAGGCGGTCAAGCTCGAGCCCGCCTTTGCGCTGCGGGATGAAGCGCAGCATCCGTGAGCGCAGCCACTCCGAGCCGGAAGCGAAAGCCAACCGCCGCGGCAGGGGCGGCAATCAGCCTGCCGCGCATTTCCTGGCATTCGCTCTGGCGGCGCAAACTGCGCCTGCTGAACTCGCTGCTGGCGCTGACCACCGCCGCGATGCTGGTGGCCGCATTGGCCGGCCTCTATCGCGGCGTCCAGCGCGACATCCGCCGCCAGTTCCGCATCTATGGCGCCAACCTGATCGCCACGCCGCCTGCCGGCGCTTACCTGAGCGAGGCGCAACTGGCGGCGACGCAGCGCGCCGCCGGTCCCGCGGTACGCCTGCTCGGGGTGCTCTATGCCGTGGGACGCGCGCGCGACGCCTCCGGACAGCTTCATGACATTGTCATTGCCGGCGCGCACCTGACCGCTTTGCGCCAAATGAATGCCTATTGGAAAGTGAGCGAAAGCGGAACGAGCGCAAATCGCACCATCGCCGATCCCCGCCAGGCGACGCCAGAGGCCTTGCCGCAAGCCTGGCTGGGCAGCGAGGCGGCAAGACTGCTGGGCGCCCACGCCGGCAGCAAGCTTACAGTTGAATATGGCGCGCGCCGCGCCGAATGGCGCATCGCCGGCATCGTGAACTCCGGCGGCTCCGCCGATAATCAGATTTTTGCGCCGCTTGCCGCCGCCGACAAACTTACCGGCTTGAGCGGCTATACCACCTTGCTGGCGCAAGCGCCCGCCGCCGAGCCGATGATCCGCCGGGCGCGAGCGCAATTACAACGAGCGCTGCCCCTGGCGGATGTGCATTTCGTGCGCCAGATCGCCGCCAATGAAGGCCGCATCGTACTGCGAACCCGCGGCATGCTGTTGGCCTCGATTGTTTTCATTTTGCTGACGCTGGCATTGTGCGTGGCGGCGGCGCTGGCCGGACAGGCGCTGGAGCGGCGGCGCGAAATCGGCGTCTTCAAAGCCCTAGGCTCGGGCAACCACGAAATCCTGCTGGTCTTTCTCTTTGAACACCTGTGGCTGGGAGTGGCCGGCGGATTGGCCGGCTATGGATTGGGATCGCTGGCCGCCTTCCTTATTGCCGAAGCCGTTTTCCAGGTACCGCTCTGGCCCGGCTGGACAACCCTCGCGCTCAGCCTGGGCACCAGCCTAATCCTCTCTACCCTGGCCGCCGTGGTTCCGTTTGGCGCAATCGTGAAAACGCACCCGGCGGGCATTTTGCGGGGGGAGTGAAAAGCCCAAAGCGCAAAGCTCCAGGCCCAAACGCAAGACCGACACCTCTGGCAATTTCGAAAAAGACAACCAGGCCGCCTTCTACCTGCAAGCAATAAATAATTTATAGCCAGGTATTTACAGCTATTCTATAAAGCAAATCCTTATATATGGTTTAAGTTTCCATCAGGTTTATTTCAGCCTGGATGCGTGGGACATCCGCCGGCATGCACCACGCCGGGCCGGCGTTGCGGTTGATGCCCGATCTTTTACCGGAAAAGCGAGCGGACGGTTGCCTGGGCGGCTTAGCGCTGGGCTAGGCGCGGCTGAGCCGCACTCTGGCGGTTGCCAGCAGGAAAGCGGCACGGCCGCTTATACTTTTAGGCGCTGACGCTTTCGCAAAGGTCCGGCCGAAGCCGGACACATTGCGAATACTGATGGCTGCCGGACATTGCTGGGTGCAATTCCTGCAAAATTGCTTTGTATCATCGTTAATAGGCGCGGGACCTAACCGGAACCCCGCGCTTCGGCCTGCGGGCATTGCTTGAAGCAATTTCTTCGAAATTGCACATGACGAAAACTGCTGTCCAACTCGGCCGTTGACTCTTCTGGTAGCTTATTGACATGAGCCACCCGATCCATTGGCAGTTAGGCAGCGATGCCTCCGAAGCCGGCTTGCTCTTCTGTCGAGCGCTGGAGCGCCTGGCGGCCCAGGGCAATGCCCAGGCCCCTCTCTCCATCGCGCTCACGGGCGGCCAAGACGCCACCGTCTTTTACGCCGCCTGGGCGGCGGCCCTGGAAAACCAGTTTCCCGCGCCCTTGCGCGACCGTTTGTGCTCCCACACGGATTATTTCTGGAGCGATGAGCGGCTGGTGCCGCATACCAGTCCGGACAGCAATTATCAACTGGCCGCCGAACATCTCTTCCGGCATCGTGCATACATGCAGTTGCACCCGGCGCCGGTAGCCGGCCCGCGGAAAGAATGCGCCCGCGAGTATGCGGAAACGATCCGGCGCCTGGTGGCGCCGGGCGGCGGTAAAAAAGACGCGCCGCGATTCGACCTGGTGATTCTAGGGCTGGGGGACGATGGCCACACCGCCTCGCTTTTTCCTCATAGCGATCCTTATGCGGAGGATGCGCTGCTGGTGCGGGCCGTGGATGGCACCCCAGCGCATCCCCATGACCGGCTGACCTTCACGCCGGCGCTGATTAACGCCGCGCGCGAGGTCTGGTTTTTGGTGCTGAGCGAAAACAAGCAATTTGCGGTGCGCTCGTTATACGAGCGGCAGGCGACGCCCCAAGAAATTCCCGCCCTGGTCGCCGACCCGCGGCAGACGGCCGTAACCTGCTTTCTGGACCTGAGCGCCGCCGGACCGCTGGCCACCGCCATGGCCTCCCGCAGTTAAGGTAGACTAAGCCTCTACCGCCCGCGATGAGCCACTCCTCCACCGAGCTTTCAGCATCCGCCCGCGCGACGGGCGGCCAGACTTCGGCCGCCGAAATGGCCGGCATGCGCCTGCTGGTAGTGAGCGACATTCACGCCAATTGGGATGCGCTCGATGCGGTGCTGCAAGCCACCGCCGGCGAATACGACGCCATCTTGTGCCTGGGCGATATCGTCGGCTACGGCGCCAACCCGGTGGAGTGCAGCTTGTGGGCGCGCGACCGCTGCCGCGAAATCATTCGCGGCAATCATGATGTCGCCGTGGTCGAACCGGAGCGGCTGCGCGATTTCAACTGGCAGGCGCGGCAGGCGGTGGAATGGACGCGCGCCCAACTGCATCCCGACCAATTACGCTGGCTGGCCGAACTGCCGCACGGCCCGCGCGAGATCGCCGGCATGCGCCTGGCGCATGGCTCCCCGCGCGATGAAGACGAATACGTCATTGCCATCGAACAAGCCTTTCTGTGCCTGGCCGACTTGCCTGCGCAAGCAGAGCCGTCAAGCGCGGAAGCCGGCCGGGAGGCCAGCGAACCGGCTCCGCCGCCCGGGCCGGTACCGCCGGTTACCTGCATCGGCCATACGCATATCCAGGGCGGCTTTTCCCTGCGCCAGAATCACATCGCCGTTTTGCGGCCGGAACTGCCACCCTCGCCTCAGGCCCGCATGCAATTACAACTCGACCCGGAAACCCGCTACCTGCTGAATCCCGGCTCGGTCGGCCAGCCGCGCGATGGCGACTGGCGCGCCGCTTACCTGCTTTGCGCCACCGGCGGCAACACCGTCACCTTTGGACGCACCGAATACGATCTGCAAGCGGCGCAGCGAAAAATTCTTTCCGCCGGCCTGCCTCGCCACCTGGCCGACCGACTAGCGATAGGCAAGTAGTCGCGGGAAACGGCCACGGGCCGCGGCGCCGCTATTTGCGGCTTGCCAAAGCGAGGCGTTTCCGAGAAGATTAGAACTTCTTTTAAGGCGTGACATGAAATCTAAAAATGCGACCTTGATCGCTCCCGCGCGCGGCAAGCTGGGAGTGCTATTGCCTGGCCTGGGCGCCGTCAGCACCACCTTTATCGGCGGCGTCGAAGCCGTACGCCGCAAAATCGCCCAACCCATTGGCTCGCTTACCCAGATGGGAACCATCCGTTTGGGCCGGCGCACGGAAAAACGCTCGCCGCTGATTCGCGAGTTCCTGCCGCTCGCCCGGCTGGAAGACCTGGTCTTCGGCGGCTGGGATCTGTATGAGGAAAACTGCTACGAATCCGCCACCAACGCCGGCGTGCTCGAAAAGGACCTGCTGCGACAGATCAAGCCCTTTCTCAGCCGCATTCAGCCCATGCCGGCGGTGTTCGACCGCCACTATGTGCGCCGCCTCGACGGGCCCAACGTCAAAAAAGGCAAGACCAAATACGATTTGGCGGAACAGTTGCGGCAGGATATTCGCGATTTCCGCCGCCGCACCGGCGCCGCGCGGCTGGTGATGCTCTGGTGCGGCTCGACCGAAATTTTTCTGAAGCCGGCGCCGGTACACGAGAATATCGCCGCCTTCGAAGCCGGCTTGAAAAAGAACCACCCCGCCATCTCGCCCAGCATGATTTACGCCTATGCGGCGCTGATGGAAAGCGTGCCTTTCGCCAACGGCGCGCCCAACCTCACCAACGATCTGGGCGCGATGATCGAGCTTTCCAAGCGCCATCAGGCGCCGATTTGCGGCAAGGATTTCAAAACCGGCCAGACGCTGATGAAAACCATCATTGCGCCCGGCATCAAGGCCCGCATGCTGGGCCTGAGCGGCTGGTTTTCCACCAATATCCTGGGCAACCGCGACGGCGAAGTGCTCGACGACCCGGCTTCGTTCAAGACCAAGGAAGAATCCAAGCTTTCGGTACTGGAACACATCCTGCAGCCCGAGCTTTACCCCGAGCTTTACAAGAACTTTTACCACAAGGTGCGCATCAACTATTACCCGCCCCGCGGCGACAACAAAGAAGGCTGGGACAATATCGACATCTTCGGCTGGCTCGGCTATCCGATGCAGATCAAGGTGGATTTCCTCTGCCGCGACAGCATACTCGCCGCCCCCATCGCTCTCGATCTGGTGCTGCTGCTCGATCTGGCCGCCCGCGCGGAAGCGCTGAAAGGGCTGGGCATCCAGGAATGGCTCTCCTTTTACTTCAAGAGCCCCATCACCCCGCCCGGCCTCTATCCCGAGCACGATCTGTTCATTCAGTTGAAGAAGCTGAAAAACACCATGCGCCACCTCATGGGCGAGGAACTGATCACGCACCTGGGGCTGGAATACTACGATTAAAGCGAAATTGAAACGATTCAATCAGGCCGGCATCAAGGCGGCGGCCCGGCGTTTACGGCGGAGCCTCGCGGCGTTGAGTTTGGTTATCGCCGGCTTGGGGCCGGCGGCGCGGGCGCAAACATCCGCCCGCCTGGCGGCGCAGTTCAACGCCATCTTTTCGCCGGCCGTGAGCGCGCGGCGGCAGCCCGGCCTGGCGGTGCTGATTCGGCACGACGGTCGAACGCTTTTCAAGCGCGCCTACGGCATGCGCGACTTGCGCTGCGATTTGCCCAATACCCCGGCCACCAATTTCCGCCTGGCTTCCTGCACCAAGCAATTCACCGCCATGGCGATCATGCTGCTGGCGCATGACGGCAAGCTCCGCTACGACGAGCCGCTCACCGAAATTTTTCCCCGCTTCCCGGCTTACGGCCGCACGATTACCATTCGCAACCTGCTCGACCACACCTCCGGGCTGCAGTCCTATGGCGCCTGGATGAGCAAAAAATACGCCGGCAAAGATTGGGAGGATATCCCACAGATCACCGACGCCCGGATTCTGGCGCTGGAAGAACGCCAGACCGGCACGCTTTTTCCGTCCGGCACGCGCTGGCAATACAGCAACGGCGGATTCTGCCTGCTTGCCATGATCGTGGCGAAAGTTTCCGGCATGCCGTTTCCCGAGTTTCTGCGCCGGCGCGTTTTCGCGCCGCTCGGCATGCGGCATAGCGCGGCGCACGTCTCTGGCCGCGACCGGGTGTTTCAGCGCGCCTACGGCTACACCCTCGACCACGGCGTCTGGCTGGAGACGGACCAGGACCCGACCTCGGCGACGCTCGGCGACGGCGGCGTTTACAGCTCGCTCGACGATTTGGCCAAGTGGGATCATGCCCTGCGCCGCCATACTCTGCTAAGCGCCGCCGCGTACCGGCCCGCCATCACGCCGCAAGCGGCGATTCCGGCCGCCGCCGCCGCCGCCTCGGATGTGCCGCCGGTCGGCAGCGACGGCGGCCGGCTCGCCTATGGCTTCGGCTGGTTTCTCGACGCCTATCGCGGACATCGGCGCATGTGGCACTATGGCAGCACGATCGGCTTCAATTCCTTAATCGCGCGCTACCCTGGCCGCAAACTAACCATCATCATGCTCGCCAACCGCACCGATCTAAGCCTGCCCGCCCTGGCGAACCGCGCGGCGGATTTGGTTTTTTCGAAAAGCAAGTGAGCTGAAAACTTATAATTCATTCAATATCTTATATATGCAATAGAATGCCGGTGAAATATCAGCAAAATCATGTATTTTTATTAATTCACTTTGAATCCGGACGCAGGTCTTTTGTAAGCGTCAGGGCAAACCCAGTATGCAGGTGGATTCAGGCTTGCTGGCGGACGGCAAGCCAGGCGGCAGGTGTGAGGTCAATGAGCTGGCGATGCGAGCGATCGGCAAGACCGGGGAGTACGGCCT
>JAKASR010000019.1 GCA_021818955.1 Acidobacteriota bacterium | reverse complement strand
TCGCGGCTACGCCAACCTCCGCTATCTGTTGCTCAAAGCGCAGCGCATGGCAACCACGCGTACCCAATTCCTCGTTCTTCGGAAAGCCGCCTAAAATGCCTACTTTGTCAGATTCTTGCGTAGAACCGAAATACGATATTTTCCAGATAGATTACGATAAACATATGCCCATTGTCGATTATTAAATAATGAAAAATTCATTACAAATATATTCAATGACCGTTCAAGATATGGACATATACGACTTATTGATTCACCTGATAAGGCTCCGTGCCCCTTTGTTTTATTTCTAAGATTTGCAAAATATGAAAACCATTTTCTACCATCAACTTTATTTGAAAGTGGATCTATCGCTCTATCAAGAGTTTCTATACACTTATATAATGCTAATATGCTGTCATATTGCCATTCGCCAGAATTACATTTTATAGTAAGCTCTCTCTGTTCAATTCGAGCAGCATTACTTAAATGCTGCGCAGCAGGACCTATTAAAATTTCATCAATTGAAGACGCCCAATCACCAATTCCTGATGCTCTTAATAAACGATACATAAACCCATAACGAGTTCGATCACGATCATCATGTATTGCAGCAATGATGCCAGCGACCGCAAATTTTAGTATCATTTCTCCATAATGCATAAGATCATAAAATAATGCTGTATCTGAATCGGAACGAGCTATTTCGACACGCAACTTCATCTTCTCAAATGGCAAGAACAAGATAAATTCCCCTAAATTCCAACCATATATTATACACTTTTACAGACTTTTAATACAATTTAATTTACCAGTTTACTTTTTAGTAAACTATATAATTATTTATCACAGATGAAAGCGGCGCAATCGTACTTCAATTAAGAGAATTATCAAGAGAACATGCTCGCCGCAAGCTTTCTAGCGTTTGAGAAAGGACGCAACGCCCACGATTCATAGCATACCTCCGCTATAGTAATGAATCCGGTTCAATTCTGAAGATTTCCGCATGTCCAACTCCATCACGCCCCGCCGGCGAACGCGACCGTTTCATCTCGCCGCCACCCTGTTATCGCCCGCGATTCTTGGTTTCGCGTTTTGGCTGGCGCCGGTTCCAGCCCGGGCCCAAGCGGCCAGCGTGTGGCACGGAATCCTGCGCGACGCCCACAACCGGCCAGTCAACGGAGCCCGGCTGCGGCTGGCCGGCGGCGGCGGACGCGCCGCCACCATCACCGGCGCCGACGGCGGCTTTCGCCTGTCGCTGCCGCCCGGCCGGTATCGGCTCACGATTTTCACGCGCCGTCATGTCCTCGCCGCCCGCCGCTGGATCACGATCTCGAGCCAATCGCCCGCCATGCTGCTCACGCTGGCCGGCCACGGCCGGCTGACGATTGCGCTACTGGCTTCGCCCTCGCAGCCGATTCAGCCCACGGATCAGGCCAGCGGCGGCGAACAGCTTTCGAGCCACGCCGTGCGCAATCTGCCGCTGAACAAGCGCGACATCGGCTCGCTCATGCTGCTTGCCGCCGGCACCATGACCGACGTCAACGGCGCCACCAACTTCACCCAGCAATACGCCATCAACGGGCAGCGCGGCGTGGAAGCCACCTTCGCGCTCGACGGCGCCGACATCAGCGATCCCGAGATGGGCGGCGCCACCTTCGCCAACTTCAACGTGGACGCAGTGCGGGAAATCCAGTCGCAATCCGGCTGGATGCCCGCCTCCGTCGGCCGCGGCGCCGCCGGCTACACCAACATCATTACGCGCTCCGGCGCCGCCGGATTTCACGGCTCGTTTTTCGAGTTCCTGCGCAATTCCGCGCTCGACGCGCGCAACTTTTTCGATCACGCCACGCCGGCTTTCCCCGGCCGCATCCCTCCCTTTCGCCGCAATCAGTTCGGATTCACCAACGGCGGCGCGCTGCCCGGATGGCCTGGCCGCCGGCATCCGGTGTTTTATTTCGTCGAATATCAGGGCTTTCGCCAGGATTTAAGCACCACCCAGGTGATGCCGGTGCCCACCGCCGCCGAGCGCTCCGGGATCGATCAGGTGACCTACCCCGACGGCTCGAAAGATACGCTCTTTGTGCCCGTCAATACCCAAATCGCGGCCATATTAGCGCGCTATCCCCGGCCCAATCTGCCCTCCGGCCCCTACGGCGCGCGCACTTTCGCCACCGCCTCGCAAGTGGTGACCCACTCCGACCAGATTTCGCTGCGCCTCGACCGCCATACCGCCGGCGGGCATCTTTTCGGCCGCGTCACCATGGATAACTTCATAGGACCGGTGACCAATCCCGACCAGACGGCCATCGATCCCGTTTTCGGGGTGCAATACATCGACCGCCAGCGCAATGTCGCGCTGCAATACACCCGCGCGCTTTCGTCCCGCCTGGTCTCGCAGACCCTGATCAGCGTCATCCGCTCGACGCCAGGCTTTCCCACCGCCGATCACACCGATCCCGGCGCGATTTTCAACAACAGCCTGTTCGAATCGTTCAACTCCGCCGCCGGCTCGGTGATGCAGTCCTACGGCAATCTTTTTCAATTTCGGCAATCGATGGGCTATAGCGCCAACCACCATGCCTTCAAGGCCGGCATCGAGACCCGGCTCAACCGCGATACCACCTACTTCGGCATCAGTCCCAATGGCGCCTACAACTTTGGCGGAGGCACGGCGTACGCCACCGAGGCTATTCCCTCCGCCAGCGGGAAACACAACATTGCCGCCGGCGATCCGCTGCCCGACACGCTTTCCGCTTTTCTTTCCGGCAGCGCCTTTTCCTACACTATCGCCGTCGCCCCGCCGTACTTTTCCGGCGGACAGCATATCGGCCCCGCCGCCATTTCGCGCAACAACATCAGCCTCTGGGCGCAGGACACCTGGCAGGCGACGCCGCGCTTCACGCTCGATTACGGCCTGCGCTGGGATCTGTACACCCCCATTAGCGAGCGCGCCCATCGCACCAGCAGCTTTAAATTCATCAACGGCGTGCAGCAATTTGTCGTCAACCCGCAACCGGCCTACCGCACCCACTGGGCCGCTTTGGAGCCGCGCCTGCAGCTTGCCTGGCGGATGGCGCATAAACTTGTCGTCCGCGCCGGCGGCGCGGTGATGGTGATTCCGCCCAATATCTGGCAGGATAACTTTCTCACCGGCTCGACGCCGTTCGTCGTTTATCCTGAGGCCATCGCCGCGCCCGGCGCTCCGCTGGCTTACGGCTTCCGGATCACACCCTCCGAACTGCCGCAGGTTTACACCCCGCAGGGCGAGAACATCTTCGCCTCCGGCGGCACCAAAGACGTTGCGCCCAACACCATCATGGACGTCAACCGCTACGAGCAGGCCATCGCCGCGCTGACGCCCAACCACACGGTCAGCGCGCTCAGCCTCAGCGGCATCGATCCGTCATTCGGCAACGGCACGCTGTACACCTGGACGCTGGATTTCGAGCGCCAGTTTGGCGGCCTCACCGCCGACGCCGGCTATGTCGGCACCGCAGCTCAGAACCTTCCACGCATCGGCTACCCCAATGCCTACTCCGGCGCCAGCCCCGGTTTCGCGCCTTATACCCAATTCAACTCTTCCGGCGCCGTGATTGGCGGCTTTGGCGTGGAAAACGTGATTTATGGCGACGTCCACTCCAGCTATCACGCGCTGCAGACCTCGCTTACCGGCCAGGTTCCGCATGGCGGTCCCGGCGTGCAAGCCAGTTTCACCTGGGGCAAATCGCTGGACGATGTGAGCGTGGTATTCGGCGGCACCGGCTCGACCGGCGCGGTCTCCATCGCGGCGCCGCAAAATCCTTTCGATCTGCGCCGGGAAAAAGGCCCCTCGAATTTCGATATTTCGCGCGGTTTCAGCCTCAGCCTGTTCCAGAATTTGCCTTTCGAACGCATCGGGCTGCTGGCTCCGCTCAGCCGCAAAATCACCTCCGGCTGGCAGTTACTCAGCATTGCCAGCCTCAACTCCGGCCTGCCTTTCACCATCTATTCCGGCATACAACAGACCGGATATGGCGCCATCGGCTCCGACCGTCCCGACCAGATTGCCACGCCCGTGCTTTCCACATCCCGCTCCAACCGGCAAGATTACTTTGGCCGAGGCGCCAACAATGCCGCCGATTATTTCTCCATCCCGATTCATGTCGCCGGCGGCACCGGCCCGAATCAGGGAGCATTCGGCACGCTGGGCCGCAATACCTTCCGCGGACCGGCCCTTTACGACTACGATTTTGCCCTGGTCAAGGACACGCCCGTGCTGCGCGGCTTGAACGGCGCCGAGCGCGCGGATGTGCAATTCCGGGCGGAATTCTTCAATCTCTTCAACATCGTGGACCTGGGCCTGCCCGCCAACGTGCTCAACGGCTCCGGATTCGGCCAGATCAGCCAGACTGCCAACAACTCGCGCCAGATCCAGTTTTCGCTGAAGCTGATATATTGAAACAGCTCGGCCGCATTAAATTTTAAGCGCCAATGTTTTCACAATTTACCGTGCGGACGCCGGCGAGTTTGCTGGCCGATCAGCGGGGAAAATGAGTCGAGAATTCCAATGTGGCGAGATCGCGGTGGAGAGCACCATGACGGAAAAGCGAATAGCAGCCAAGCGCAACTGGCGGCGAACGATAGCGGTTGCCGCGCTGGCGCTGGCCTCGGCAAGCGCGCTGGCGGCGGGCTTGCAGGCGCAGAAACAGCGAACCCGCGCCAAAGCATTCGACATCGTGATCACCGGTGGCCATATCTACGATGGCACCGGCTCGCCCTGGTACTCGGGCGATATTGGGATTCGCAACGGCCGCATCGCCGCGATCGGCAATCTTCGCGGCGCGCCGCGGCGGCAAACCCTTGATGCACGCGGCCTGGCGGTAGCGCCGGGATTCATCGACATGCTCGACCAGTCGGGCCGGAGCATTCTCCACGATCCCCGGCTGCCGTCGAAAATCTACCAGGGCATCACCACCGTGGTTACCGGCGAGGGTGAATCGGTGGCGCCGCGCCGGCCGGGCGCTAGCGGCCATGGCGCGGCCGGACCCGGCTGGACAACGTTTGCCGATTATTTCGCCCGGCTCCAGCGCCAAGGCATTGGCGTCAATTTTGCCAGCTATGTGGGCGCGGCCACGGTGCGGGAACTGGTGCTGGGCGACGGCGACGTGCAGCCTACGCCAAGGCAACTGAAGCAGATGGAGGCCCTGGTGCGCCAGGCCATGCAGGATGGCGCGGTGGGACTTTCAACCGCGCTGCAATACCCGCCGGCGCCATTCGCCAAAACGGGCGAACTGATCGCGCTGGCCCGCGTTGCGTCCGTCTACGGCGGCATCTACGCCACCCACCTGCGCAGCGAAGGCGATCGCGAGCCGCAGGCAGTGGCCGAAGCGATCCGCATCGGGCGGACAGCGCACATACCGGTGGAAATCTTTCATATCAAGGAAGCGGGGCACGCCAACTGGGGCAAGATGCCGCAACTGATCGCCCAGATTGACGCCGCGCGCGCGACGGGCGTGGATATTTTCGCCAGCACTTATGCCTACACCGCCTGGTCCAACGGGCTGTCTTCGTTCATACCGCCCTGGGCTCATATCGGCGGCGAGGCGGCGCTCGTCAAAAACCTGCGGAACCCGGCAACCCGCGCCCGCATTCGCGCCGATCTGCTCAACCCCAACAGTTGGGGCAACAACGACTGGCAGGAAATCCCCGGTCCCGAAGCGGTGGAAATTGTCGGAACGCACAATCCGGCGCTGCGCCGCTTTGAGGGCAAGCGCCTTACGGACGTGGCCGCCGCCTGGCACGAAGACCCGATGGATGCGCTGTTCGATTTCCTGATCAAAGACGGAGGCCGCACATCGGTCGCCGTATTCGGCATGAGCGAACCGGATGTGAAGCTGGCGCTGCGGCAGCCCTGGGTTTCAATCTGCACCGACGCGACCGGCACCTCGCCATCGCCCACGGCGCACCCGCACCCGCGCGCTTATGGCACGTTTCCGCACATTCTGAGGAAATATGTGCGCCAGGAACACCTGCTGACGCTGGCCGACGCCATCCGCAAGATGACCGCCCTGCCGGCGGCCCAGATGCGCTTCACCGACCGCGGGGTGATCAAACGCGGCATGTGGGCGGATCTGGTCATCTTCAATCCCGCCAGCATTCGGGACCGCGCCACCTATAAACACCCACAGCATTTCTCCCAGGGAATGGCCTGGGTGCTGGTGAACGGCGTACCGGTGATCCGCGCCGGGAAAATGACCGGCGCGCTACCGGGAAAAGTGCTGCATGGGCCGGGGTACCACGAGGGAAATTCATCAGGCGAAGGCGCGCGTTGAGAACTGAAGTATTCCCGAATCAATCTAATTGAAATGATGAAGTGATCATGCCCTTCGGATGATGCTTCGAGCGGTTCCAGATTATTCATCTGGCGGAGAGAGAGGGACTTGGCAAGCACTTTTTTAAAAATTTATAATCGTCAATGAATATGCGGTATTTAGAAGACCGGAAAAGATTTATCCTTTGCGCAGAGGTTAACCGAATAGTAAATACCGCGCCGTTTTGATGGGTTAGTCTGCGCAAAGCGTATACAAATTGTACTGATTTTTGCCAGTAGACACGCTTATCTCTGGCCTATCTCTGCGCCAGCGCCGCCTGCGCGTCTTTAATCATCTTCAGCAGTTGCGCCGGGTCGTAGTTTTCACGGCGTATGGATCGTAGCTTTCGCTCCAAAACCAGACGCAATTGCGCACGCTCCGTGCTGTCAGCGGCCTTCCAGACTTTCAGCACGTCGGGAATGCTGAGCCTGGACGCCGACACCTGTAGCCGCGTCATCCTAGATTCCGTGATCGCTCGCCTGGCCTGCGCCGGCGTAACGTTGCCGCTCCCAATTTGCTGCATGAGTTGCGGCATGCCGATACTACGAGACTTCAGCCCATCAACCAGACGGTTTGTTACGACAGCACTTGCTCGTTCAGCCGGCGTCATCTCTTTCGGCATGCCTTGTGACTCAAGCTGGAGCGCCATTTGCTCAGCATGGGTGTGATTGATGGCCGCCGTAGCGCCAAGCGCCCGCGTGATATTTTCGGTAGAGTCCGTGCCAGCGTTGCCTAAACCCAGCACCGACTGGATCGGTATAGGCACCATCTGCGTCAGGAAATCTTTCACCTGTTGCACGCCGCTCCGCCGGCCTTGCGTGCCTTCGCCCGCAGCTTCCATCGCTGTACGCAGCGTATATGGATTGAGCCGGTAATAGAAAAAGTTGGCAGGGTCGCTGATCATCCGAATGAAATCCGAGGGCATCGTCCGCATCGTGACGACTCGCTCCGGTTTGCCCTTGTCGCCCGGGAGCACAACGCCGAACGGCTGATCGAGCCTTACACGCCCGTGCAGCATCAGGTTCCCGAGCTGCGCCGTAGCGAAGTTCAAGCCAGCAATCCTGGCTAGATTCTGCCGGGCGATATCGCCGGGCTTGGATAGCGCCAGAGCGCCGTACCGCAATTGCGACTCCAGAAAATCCGGCGCAAGCAGTAACGCCCGCGCCCAGTTCTGCGCCTTAGCCGAGCGTCCAAGCATCTCGTAGTTCAGGCCGCCATACGCCGCATTCGCCTGATCGGCAGCGACTTTACCGATCTGAGAATCGCCCCAATCGGGATGCGCTTTTTGCAGCCTATCTACTAGCTGCGCAGCGTCGCTTGCCTTGAGCGCCGGGATGTATTTGTCGAACAGGTAATCAGAGACGTGATTCCAGAGCGGCCCCACACCCGGCACCTTGCCGACCAGGCCGCCGTGTTCGCCCAGGCCTTCGGCAAACGATGCTTCGCCGTATGGATCGTGCAAGAACAATCCGTGCTTGAGCGCCAGTTGCAATCTCGGATCAGATGCATCGGTCTCAGGTGGTTTGAAAACTTCGCCTAGCTTTCCGGTTTCCTGGACGTGCCGCAAAGCTTCTGTAATGTAATGGAACGGTGACAGCGAGAGCAGCGTCTGCTTCCCGGCCCTTGACAGTTTCAAGAAGGCTTTAGCCCAAGGATTCGAGCCCAAGAATCCCGGTTCCCGGTCGAGCAGCGTATTGACCTTGTCTGCAATTTCGGGATGCAGCCGCAAATCGCCGCGCATGAAAGCATTGCTGCCGCCCGTATCTGTGCCCACCATACGCCATTTGCGGAGCGCTGGGTTATCAAGCGATTTGTAATCATCCGTTGCCCAGCGGTAGCGATCCTTGCCATCCTTATACGCAAGCCCTTTATCTTCGAGATCGCCCAGTTTGCCAGATGATTCGAGCGCCGCTGTCATCGTCTTTGAAATATAGGGATCCACCACGTAATCCGGATTGATAACGTCAGCCGGTTCTTCACCGCCCAAGGCTTGCAATAAGCCGGTGGGCGCAGCCAATGGGCGCATATCGGCTGCTCTGGCTCGTGTCAAGTTGCCAATAAATTCGCGGTTCGCTAAAGACTGCGCGAAGCGGCGATGATATTCCTCAAATTGCTGAGCGGGGTCTTTGTTGTATGTGTAGCCATTCTGTTCGCCCTCGGCGTAATCCCTGAAAAATCGCTGCTTGGCGAATCTGAATGCCTGCGATAAACGCGAGCCACGGCCTTGTGCCGCCGGCTGCTCAGCACCTTCGTCGTTAGGCATCGCCGATACCAGCCGGTTGGCACCGTAATCTTCACGGCGCGAAAACAAGCCGGCAGACTCACCTTCCAGACCTTTCGCGCCGTAATACTGTGTCAACTGCTCGGCCAGTCCCTGCTCGGCTGGCGTTAGATTGCGGGCAGCGGCGTACTCGTCGGCCAGACGTACATCGCCCCGCTGCCTCGCTGCAGCTTCGGCTGCGGTCAAACGGTCGTTGTCGGTGCCCATGTCTATATAGTTGCTGATCGCAGCGCGGCGTAATGGATCTTTCGTGACAGCATCTATCGCTGCCCGCATCTTGCGGATCTCAAGCTCCGCATTTTGCAGCCGCGCCGAGCGTTCGCCCAACATCTGTTGATAGGTATCTACCTTTGGGTTTTCATCAAACGGCGTCCCGCTTAGCGTGTGCGACGCACCGAGCAGCGCTCCAGCCGTGCCGAGCGTAACGCCCGGCAGCATCTCCTCTAGCCGGTTCCAGTCGCGATGCCTGTAGGCGTCTTGCAGTTCTGGCCAAGCATTCTTTAGTGCATCGACTTGCGAGACGGTAAACGTCGCGGGTAAAACTTTCTTTGCCAGCGTCCCAAATTTGGCGATGTCCGCTACGTCGGCACCATCGCCCAGCAGCGCGGCACCAATCTTTTTGCCGGCGGCGTCCGCACCCGCATCGACCAGATTGCCTTCGCCCATCGTGCCGATCAACAGCGCAAGCTGTATGGGCGACGTGAAACCCTCAAGCGTACTGATCAGGCCGTGGACGAACGGGTGTGCTTGTTCGTCAACGTTTGCGCTGATTAACGGATCATCAGCCGCATGCCAAACCTGCGAGTACCAGGGCTGCGTGTGGTCGGCGACAAAACCCGGTGGTGTCGCATCGGTCACGAAACCCGCTGGCGTGGGATCTGGCACAAATCCAGGCGGAGTGTTCGTCGCCGATGCATGCGCCGAACCATCCGGTACAAAGCCTGGTGGTGTAGGATTCGACGGCTGTGATGAACCATCAGGCACGAAACCCGGTGGTGTATCGGGTACAAATCCGGGCGGCGTAGTCATATTTTAGTAAGCCGCGGTGGGCGAGCTGGGCGAGATGATCTGCCCAATCAGGCTTGCTGGTTTTGGGGGGGGCTCTGCGGGTGCATTTGCACCGAGAATAGTAAGCTGCCCAGCAGCGGACATGCGCTGCGCATCAGCGATGGGCATAGAGCCGGTGAGCCCATTCGCTAGCTTGACGCGAACCATCTTTTGCTGAGCAGCCGGGTTCTGCGGTGTTGGTTGCTGCGCTGGAACGCCAGTCAATCTATCCAGCCGGTCTTGCAGCGCCTGGATCTGCGCTTGCGCCCGGCGAGCGGTGGGCGAAGTGAGCAGCGTTGTATATTGCCCCGTTGCTAAGTCTTTTCCATAGGCGATTGGCAACAGCTTTGCAATGGCATTCGTATAGCGTTCAGTTTGCAGATCGATTTTGGCATCAGGACTATTAAGCGCCGCAGTCCGAGCGTCAGCTTCCCGGCCCCGAGCATTGGCCGAAGCAGCTTCGGCGTTGGCCGCTGCGATGCGAGCATTTGCCTCGTGGCTTCGCTCCTGCTGCGTTACGTACTGCTGCGTCAACTGATTCGACTGCGCCTGCAGGGTCGCGGCTTGCGCCCTGCTAATCGAACCGGCAGCGTAGGTGCGGGTGATCGGCTTGCCGTCCTGACCAAACCCCGTCACGATCCGTATTGGCTTTTGTATCGCGCCGCGTAGATCGCCGGAGACTTGATAGACCTCATAGCGTCCATTCGCCGCATCGTAGTCAAAATCAACTTGGCCGCTGGCGTACTCGTGCGCAAGATTCGGATGTTTTTGCAGCAGCGCCTGTAGATCGTCGGGGCCATTGATGTCTTCCAAGTGAATATCGCCCATCGCCAAGCGATTTTTACGCATCAAGTCCAGGCTGCGCTGAGCGGCTTCCCGGCCCTGCTGGGCTTCTAGCTTTGTTTGCTGCTGCTGCTGGAGAGTCGATGCCTGTAAGTGCAGCCGCATGGCGTTCAAATACTTGTTATAGTCTTGGGCTTTGGTGGCCGCCAGATCATTGCCAAATTGCTGCTCGGCCTGTTGCCGTGCCAACTCCTGCTGGTGCTGCTCCTGCACCTGCGCAGCGGCGTAGCCCTGGCCTAGCGCCTGCGCACCGCTCTGTCCGGGATGCGAGGATGCTAAGCCCGATAGAGCACCAGCCAGCATGTTCCGGAACAAGTTGCCGTAGCTGTGTGTCCCCGGAGCGCTGGTCATCTGGCCAGTGTTGGGGTCGACTGAATACTTGGGGGGTGGCGCACCGGCATTGCTGCCGACTAAAGCGCTGCCCGCAGCACGGCCAAGGTCAGCCAGCCCACCAATAGCTGGCTTTACGATGGGCGACGCAGCGTCTTCGATAGGCTGCGCGACATCAGATAACTCGCTCTCGATTGCGTTTAGAATACCCATCATTACACCAATGTCCCGGGTGTTGCTGGCGCGGCCTTCTTGCTGCCGAACAATCCGCCTAGCGCGTTGCCCAGCAGTGAGCCGCCACCCGTTACGGGAGCCAGCGCAATACCAGCCAAGCCGCCCAAAATTGAGCTTAGGGGGTTAGTTTGCGTCGCGGCTTCCTCCCGAATTGCCGAAGTATTCTCGCCCGTGGCCTGGTTGGTTTCACCGGCGTAGCCTAGAGGATTTTCCAGAGCTGCTGTGCCGCTCAACGCCCGAGCAGCGTTCAGATAGTTTTGTCGCCCTTGCTCGTATCCGGTCTGCGTGATATTGCCCTGCTGTGCAGCGTTCTCCTCGGCTGCTCCAGATAAGATGTCGCCCTTCACCTGAGCGGCAGCGCCGCTCGGCAATCCTGTCGAGTCACTGCCCGCAGTTTCTGCGCCGTATGCCTGCTCAGCCTGATCGGCGGCTTGAGCGGTAGCATCCTCTGACTGTGTCCTCAGCGCAGCATCCTCACCCGGCGTGTAGCCGTACTGGTCGGGCCCGGCTTGAAGCGTAGGCAAAAACGCCTTCGTGAGAGCCCCGGTAATCGCAGACGACTCGCCAAACTGCTGCTTAAACGCTTGCTGCATCTGTGTCTGAAAAGCAGCTGCGCTGCTGGCGTTTGCTTGAGCGTCGGTCGATGCTTGGCTACCAGAAAGAAAACACATTAGAGGCTTACCGTCACTTTCGTGCTTGGGCCAAGCTTGACGTTGTAATGCCGCAGCAAAAACGAAATTAGCTCCTGCGCTACTGAGTCAAAGACCACACGCTTAGCGCCCGCTTTGCGCAGCACATCTGCCGTCAGAGCAATGGCCCCGGCAACGCGACGAGCCGTGGCGTCCGGATTGAATAAGATGTCTACGTCCATGTCGCCGTTCGCTGCCAGCGGCGCAGCATGTACGTAGAGGATGCCACCCTTGCGGTCGGCGATTCGGGCTATGGCGCGGCCCTCGACAGCCTTTGCTACGCTGCCTGCATCGACGCCGCGGGCAGTTGCCCAGCGGGACCACTCATTTAGATCGTCGGGGAGTATAGGACGAAATTCCATCTATATTAGATACGAGAAGTCAGATTGCTGGCTCGGCACCAGTTAAAAGCTACGAAACTATGTAACTTGCGCAAGGTTCGCGGAGAGCGCCGTCTGGATGGCCGCCAGATTGGTGGAGTTCTGGCTTTGTAAGTACCCTACAACCGCTGTGTCTATAGTCGTAAGGCTCGTAACATACGCCTGTAAGTTGGCCGTTGTCCAGTCGGGGTAACGCGACTGGAAGGCGGCCAATTTTGCTGCGTCTGCTATCAACGCATTTAGCTGCGTTGCCCACACCTGGCATTGACGGTTGGCGCAGTGGTGGTGATGGATGGACGGCGTAGCCGCCAGCCCGGCGAGCACGTTCTGATAATGTACCAGCTGCGCCGGGATGTGGTCATCAAGCAACAACCGGTACTCTTCGACGAAGCGTAAGTCTGTGATCATATTAGGACCAGGGCTCCGAAATGATGGCGGTAAAATCTACATTAGAAACCGGTGATGCGCTTTCCATCTCAGTCGCTGTGTAGCTTGCCGTAACGCTGGCGATGCCTGTAGCCAGCGGCGTACTCCAACTCTCTTCGATGGAAATAGATGTGGTGCTGGCCGGGGCGTTGATGCTGACCGAACCACTCATGCTGCCGCCCGTACTGGCCCAGCTAATCGAAAAACTCCCGGTGGTCGTGCCCACCGTGTAATTGATCGTTACGGTGCCACTGTAGAGCGGCGCACCGTGGCTGTTTGTATCATCCGCCGTGTTTACTACAGCCGAGAGCTTGATGGTTGTGTAGTCGTAGCCCGAGTCCGCCGAAATCGGCGTTAGCGTACCGTTTACCAGGTTGCCGGTTTGGATTTTGGTGGTGCCGGACGAATAAGCATTCAGCACGAAGCTGGTGGTCGTGACGTTCGACGCATAAAGCTGCAGGGGCGGCGTTATGTTATTCGGCATCAGAGTGACGGCGGGAGCGTGGTCAAATGTAGGCAGGGCGTTACCGCCGTCATCCAGCAAATATGGAGTGCCGCCGCTTGAGTAAAAGTAAATCGTCTCACCGCTGGGGTATGTGTTGCCACCATTCGCTGTTGAAAGCGGCTCCGTATGCACGGTACGCTTGATTTGGTGGCCGCCCGTAGAAATGGTGATCAGCCCGTTCTGCCCGATCTGCATTTGTGGCGAGCCCGAATACCCCAGCGTCAAACCGGTGTTATCGCTGTCCACGCCCTTCAAGCGTACATACGTCGTCCCATCCGCCACTTCATTATCGAAGCTCAGTGTCTGCGCGTCGCCCACGCCCTTGATGTTGTACCCGCCCGCCGAGCCTGTTTTCGCGGCATAGCCAGAGCTCAGGCCAGCGGCCAGGGTGCGGGCGTAAGAGGTGCCATCGCCAACATGGTCAACCGTCTTGTTGACAAACCCGGATTTTGAGAAGTCGATGCTGCCGCTGGTTATAGCGGTGGCTAACACCCGGTTATAAGTGGCACCTTCCTGGATTTCGTTATCGTAATTCTGCAACCGGATCAACGACATCGAGTCGAACCAAGCGAAATCCCCCGCCGCCACACCCTGGTAGCAATAAACTTGCATGCTGGTGATGCCGGCGGGGACTGTGATGGTATAACTAAATGATGTCCAGGAGGTCGAAGTGGTTGACGCCGGCGTGACTGCGGATTTGTAGGTTGAGCCTTGGTAGAAGTCAATCAATATTTCAGCGGTATTGGTACTGCTGACCTTGAATGCCCCAGTAATATAATATTGCTCGCCGCCGTGGCAGGCAATCGTCTGCCAAGCCCCGGTTCCACCGCTTGCACCCGTAACCTTGAGCGATTGCAACCCGGTATTATAAGTCGTCGTATCCAGGCTTAAAGTCGCGTTGTTGTAGAGTTTCCAGCCAGCGGGCGCGCCGGCATATAGCGTCGCGCTTTGCTCAAAATCGCCGTTTTGAAATAAGTTGGGGCCAGGAAAATTGGATACAATGCGGCGAAAGTCGCTGCCTTCGTTCAGGTTGTCCAAGCCCGTCGCCGCCGATTCCCCAATCGTTGCGCTTACCCGGTCGTGCAGATCGCTAAATATAATCGCCGTCTTGGTGGTTCCACCAATCCCAGCTCCACCGTGGACAACACCTGATGCCGCCGTCGATGTGGAATCGACCACTCCCGTGACTTGTGCGGCGGTTCTGATGTTGGTTCCATCGTTTATCTGCTTAACGGTATTGCTGGCGAGCTCGGTTACTTTGACGATGCCGTAGGTAGAGCCGGTCGTTAGTGCAAAATTGTCGGGTGAGTCGAACTCGCCAGTCGAAGTCAGGTGCGTGACTGTAGTCCCGATATTTTCTGTTCTGCCTTCAATCAGGGTGGTTGACGTGATCTGATTGCTGGTATTAACTACGGCTTGCACTGGTCCCGACATGGCGCTGTGCAGCAGCCGCTTGTTGGTGGTATCGACGATACTGGTGGTGGTGTCGCCGCTGGTATCGCCCAGCAGACCATGCCAGCCTACTTGATGGCCTGTGCCTACGCCTTGCAGCTTGATGTAGGTCGTACCATCCGCCACATTATCTAGGTCGCTCGGCCCAGCAATTTGCCAGTTGGCATTGCTGGTAGTCGGAGTCGAATTGGTGTTGGCCGACACAGCCACCCAGAAATTGCCGTTATACGTTACCTCAGCGCCGCCGACGTAAGCCGTCGTGCTCGACCATGCACCCTCAAAGCCCGAGTACGTCCCCACCACCTGCCAATAGCTGCTGCCCGTGGCGGGCGCTTGATTGCTGGATGCCGCCGTGGCGATCCAGTAGCTGGCCTCATATACTACTTCGTCGCCGACGACGTAGCTTGTCGTGCTCAACCAGACGCCTTTGTAGTTATAGGCGACGTTGCCTGAGGCGTGTGTGCCGAGCAGCCGCACGAAGGTTGAGCCGTCCGCGACGTTATCTACGGTCTTGTTGGCGAAGCCTGACTTGGAGAAGTCGATATTACCGCTGGTAACCGCAGTCGCGTTGACGCGGTTGTAAGTCGTACCATCCGCGATTTCACTATCCAAGCTCAGCGTTTGAGCGTCGCCCACCCCTTTGGCGTTATAGGTGGTCGTGCCGTTTTGCGAGACTTTGCTGACGTAGCCCGAGGTCAGGCTTGCGCCCTTCGTGCGGGCGTAAGTCGTTCCGTCAGGGACGTTGTCTACATTCTTGTTGGTGTAGGCGCGGGTAAAGTCAAGCCCAGACGCCGTTACGATGCCCGTGGAGTCAACGTTCTGTACCGTCGTGCCGATGCCTTCGGTTCTTCCCGAGATCACCGCTCCGCTATTCAATTGCGCATTGCCGGGGATGGTCGAGCTGGTGCGGTCGTGCATCTCGGCCAAGGTTATGGCCGTCTGGCCGACGCTGCTAACCCCCGCTCCGCCATGCACCACGCCAGACGCTGCCGTAGAGGTCGAGTCCACAACCCCCGTGATCTGCGCCGAGGTCCTGACATTCGTCCCATCGTTTAACTGATAAATCCTGCCAGTCTCCGAGCCGCCCATCTCGGTCTGCCGGACGCGGCCATAAGTTGTTCCCACCTGCATTTCGTTGTCCAGGTTCTGCTGCCGGATCAAAGAAATGGAATCGAACCAGGCGAAGTAACCAGCTGCTGGAATTTGGTAGCAGTAAACGATCATGCTGGTCATGCCAGCCGGCACGGAAATGGAGTAGCTAAATGGCGTCCAGACGGTCGCGGTGGTTGACGCCAGCGTGACTGCGGATTTGTAGGTTGAGCCTTGAAAAAAATCCACCGTAATCTTGGCAGTCGAGCTGGCGTTGCTTACCATGAAGGCCCCGGTCAAGTAGTATTGCTCGCCGCCATGCACGGCGATGCTCTGGTAGGCTCCCGTGCCCGCTGCCGAACCCGTGACCTTGAGAGATTGAGCGCCGGTGTTGTAAGTTGTGGTATCTAGTAACAGAGTCGAACTGTTATAGTTTTGCCATCCGGCGGGCGCGCCGGCATAGAGCGTGGCCGACTGTTCAAAATCGCCGTTTTGAAATAAGTTGGGGCCGGATTGGTTGCTGACGTGTCTACGAAAATCAGCGCCTTCGTTGAGGTTATCTAGTCCCACCCCGCCATGCCCGCCGATGGTCGGCGAGACGCGATCATGAACTTCGGCTAAATTGATTGCGGTCTCCGATGTTCCATGGATACCGCTGGTGCCAGTGAAGTTGGCATGATCGTAGATGTTGGGGGAGACGCGGTCATGCAGCTCAGACATCGCAATCGCGGTTTCGGTCACGCCCGAGATGCCGCTGCTTCCCGTAATGTGGGTGTGATCGTAAAGATTCCCCGAGGCTCTATCGTGCAACTCCGCTACCGTAATGGCCGTCTCGACTATGCCGCTGACGCCGGAACTGCCGTTGAGGTGGGTATGATCGTAGAGGTTTCCGGATGCCCGGTCGTGGACTTCGGCCAAAGCAAGAGCCGTTTCAACCACGCCCTGTATCCCGCTCGCCCCGCTTAAATTGGCGTGGTCGTAAATATTAGGCGAGACGCGGTCGTGGATTTCCTGTAGGGCAATCTGGGTTTCGACGGTGCCGGTTAAAGTAGTAGAGCCGGTGATCTGCGAGCCTGACGTGATGACGGCATTGTATTCGGGTGGATGCGCACCGCGAGCCCAATAGGTTTGATTGTTGGGTGAAGAACCGGGCTTATACGAGGTCGCCTGGGAGCCGTATTCAAGCTGCATCGCACCCCAGACGCAAGTCTTGCCGCTGGGGCAATTGGCGGTATCGGCGTCGCAGACAATCACAGCCGTCGTGACGCTGGCGGGAATCGTGACGGTGCCGTAGACGCGGCCGTAAGTGGGGTAGCTTTGCGAGATCGAGCCGTAAGTGGTAACACGGGTCGGGTCCATCACGGCCAGCGTGATCGTGCCGCTGCTCAGATTAAACGTGCCGAGGTACGCAGATAGCGTATAGCTAGAGCTGGGGTAAACCGCGACGGGCGTGCTGTACGCCTGGAATGTTCCAAGCCCCGAGCTTACCCCGCCAAACTGGATGAGATTGCCGCCAGCGTTTTCGACTGCCTGTCCGGCTTCAGCAAAGCTGAAATTTGCGCCCAGCGTCCAGTAGGTTGCGCCAAACAGAAAATCAGAATCAGGAACTATATTTGTGTTGCTGGGCGATACTGATTGTCCTGCGCCTACGCCAGATGATCCAGAAGCGGTAGAAGTCTCCGCTGCTGTGCTGGTGTTGCCAGCCGTATCAACTGCTTGCACCCAATAGTAATAAGTATCAGCGGTGTTTTGCGTTGGATCATAGTAGCTGGGTGGTGGTGTACCCGAGGCGCGGGTCACAGCGGCATGCCCAATCACGGTGGCGTCGGTAAAGACATTCGTCGCCGAGCGCGCAATGATGTAGCCGGCCAGGTTGGCTTCGGTTCCTAGCGACCAATCCAGCCGATTGCCTCCCGGCAACGAGGTCACAGTCAGATTAGTGGGCTCCGTGGGAGCGTTCAATGCGCCATTTAAGGTGAGCCCCACAGAAGGCACGCTGGCCCAGCCAGGCGAAACGCCATAGCTATTGACCGGTGCCAGATAAAGAGTGACCGTCTCGCCGGTACGATCTACTGGCACAGTGAACGATTGCGCCGCTGCCGCCGCGCCGGTAAACGGGTTCATTGCTCCAATCGCCGTCACCACGGTTGAGCCGTGATACCCCTCCATCGCCACCTGTACGCCGGCAAAGGTGCTGAGCGGGTTGGGTGCGTTATAACCAATCGTCAGCACGACCTTCACCACGCCATCAATGGTCGATTGGCTTTGGCTGACCGTCAGATTGGTGGGATTCGGGGGCAGTGCAATTCCCGGCACACCGGATGCTCCGGTCTGTGCGGCTGTCGCAGCGGATTCGAGCCCTGACGTGTTTACCGCAGTGACCCAATAATATTGCTGCGTCGTGCTCGATTGCTGGTCTTGAAATACCACGCTGCCCGAGTTGGTGGGGTCTTGCTTCAGGTGCGCAATCTTTGTCGAGCCGGTAAACGAGTCGCTGGAGTTGCGATAAACGTTATAGCCGGAGATGATATCAGCCAGCAATCCGGCTTCTTGATTGAAGCTGAACTGATAGCCAGTCGGGATCGCGACGACGTACTGCGTGACGGTCGGCTGAGGCGGCGCGGTCGTGACGCCGTTTAGCGCGAGGCTTGCGGTCGGCGCAAAATCGTACTCGGCGTCACCGCCCGTACCGGTCGCCTGAACGGTAAAATCCACCGTCTCACCCGTCACGTCAAGCAGGAAGCTAAGAGGCGACGTCTGGCCGCTGGCAACTAGTTCGGACGTTGTGCTGCCGTGGTAACCTGTCACCCAGACATCAACACCTGTAAAATAGCCGCTGCCCGCAGTACTCGGCTGGAATGCGACGCTAACTAATTCTTTGACGGCACCTGTTTGGGTCTTGAACGATTGCCCGCTAACCGACTCCAGCGTGACTTGGCCGGGCGTCCCAGAAGCTGCGGGTGCTGCGGTTGCGGCCTGCACGGCTTGATTGTTGGTGTTGCCGGCTGCGGCAGGCGTGGTCTTCAGTTTCAGTAGCGCCTGGAGTTGTGCTTCGAGCTGTGTCAAGCGGTGCTGAAGCGGAATGCTCGGCACGCCGGAGCCGGAGTAGGCGCTGCGTTTCAACGTCGAAATCTCATGCTCTAAAGATTGGATCTGTGTCGTGCGTCCAGCAGGCAATCCGGTGTTTGGCTGGATGGGCGCGGGTGGCGATACTGGGCGTTCCGGTGCAGTCGGCGTATTCTGCTCAGTCCACGACGTTGGATTTTCAGGCTCGGGGCTCTCGGGTACTGGATCGCTCGGCTCGTCTGCCGCAAGCCAGGGAGCGTTTTCCTGCTCTGGGGCCGATGTCGATGCCTGTTGCTCTGGTGCTGGTGCTGGCGCTAGCCAGGGGGCGTCAGGTTCAGCCGAGATTGGTTCAGATGGCGAGACTTTCTGTGTCGGTGCAATCCAAGGCGCGACGCTTTCCATCGAAACCGGGGGCTGAGATGTAGATGTATGCTCCTCGGGACTAAGCCAGGGAGCAGTGCTCTCAGTAGAAATCGGGGGCTGAGATGCTGCGGGCTCGGCTTGTTCCTCGGATAGCCAGGAAGTCTCAGGCACCGCAGAAATTGGTTCAGGCGGTGAGATTTTCTGTGTTGGAGTAATCCAAGGTGCAGTGCTCTCAGCCGAAATCGGAGGTTGAGGTATCGATGGCTCGGCTTGCTCCTCTGGCAGCCAGGGAGTCTCGACACCATCAGTTAATTGTTCGTCATTTATCACAGAGCCTGCCCCGCGTTCAAAGCGAACGAATAAAGAATGTCCGCTGTATTCGCTGCCGGAAAAGAAACCGAAAGTTGCAGATGTCGGCACGCAATCGGCTGCTGCGATGCCAGCAAATAGTAGCGCCGCGCATTGATTGATGCGCTGGGGGTTGCGTATTCGGGCGGGTCAGCAGTCCATTGGTTTAACGTTTGAAAGGTGCCGCTAATTTCGTTTAGCAGAACGCCAACAGTCGGCGTCGATGATGGCGACGCTTCGACGATGACGTCCTTTACCTCGGCCAAGCCGCCAGGCGCGGCTAGGACTAACGAGCCAATTACGGCTGTCGCTGTGAAGGCTGTGCCGTTGTCCTCGTTGACGGTTGTGTCTCTGTAGAGAATAGGAAACGCTGTGCCAGTCGCGGCGCTCATCAGAAGCTGCCTCGTGCCGATTGATGTTTCGCAGCTGACGAGTGCGCCAACGCCATTGGCTGGCGTTGCGGGTGCCGACCAGGCGATGCCACCCTCCGGCGCTTGATTTGGATTCATGCGCCAGATGGTGGAGACGCCATCGCTCAGGTAGAGTGCTCGGTCATTACTGCCCTCTCGATGGACAGCAATATAAGCCTTTGACGGGTCAATCTGCGCTAGCTGGTCAGCGATTGCAAAGCCGATGTCGTCAACGCCAGCGCCGCCGATAGCAACGAGTCGCCGGTCAGATGTAAACAGGATGATGCTGCCGGCGTCGGTTGCGATGGCGTTTGGAGTCAAGACGCCAATATCGTCGATGAACAGCGAAACGTAGAATGACGCCAGATCGCTGCCGCCGATGGCGTAGAGACTGTCGGTCGTAACGACGAGCAAGCCGCCGCTGAACGGGATCAGTCCCATGATCTGCGTGGGGAACGTGAAGACGTTAGCCGGTGGAAAGCAGTTTTGGCCGTTGCCAGCGACGGTGCCCTGATCGGGACCGCTGCTGAAATAAACGTAGTTGCTGCTGCCGACCCAGCGGCGGCCGGCATAATACGCTTGGCAGGTTGCGGCTGGCGCGGGATCGTTTTGATGATTGATGGGCGCAAGGATCAGCAGGTTTAGCTTGGAGTCTGCGAGCTGGTCAACCCAAGACCAAGTACCAGTCCCGACCACGTTTGCAATCGTGGCGGCCAGCATAAAGGTTGCGCCGCCGTCCAACGTTCTGAAAATTGCAACTTTATCTACCTGCGAGTCTGCGGAATAGTCGCCACCTACAGTGATCTTTTGGTTCGATTGCGATCCGGTGAATGCGGACTGCGGCGAAGCGGTTGAGTAGTCGCCCGTCGTGCTGTTTTGATAGGCGTAAACGTAATAGCAGCCAGTCTGCTCAAAGACCCCGGCGCTTGAATTTTTGCCTTCGTTTGTCCAGACAACTGAATTGTCCGCTGTAGTTTGCCCGGAGCCGAGCGACCAGGGCGGCTGAGACTTTCCGCTGACACCGGCGGTCGTGACTTGCTGTATGTCCTGGTATGGGTCGGTGATCTGCGTGCCAGTCGCGGCGTAGCCGTAGTTGGCCTGCCACACAGCGCCGGCTGAAGCAAAGCTCAGGGTTGGCGCAGTAGCGGGCGCGGCGATGCCGTCGCTGTTCAGTGCCCCGGCGCTATAGACTTTGTTGGTTTTGCCGTCACATAAGTAACAAGAGTTGCCGACCGTCAAAAACTGCGTTACGCCCGCGCCGGAAGGCTTGGCGTAAAGACTGGTGATTGCGGTCGGCGTAACGGTGTAGAGTTCAGTTGCGGTTGCGCCAAACAACGTTATAGCGCCGCTCAAATTTTTAAAGCTGTAGAACGATTGCCAGGGCGAAGTGATGGGCATCGCAGTCGTATAACTTGAAAATCCGGGTCTGCGAATCAACAGTCCAGATGCGCTCAACTCGATGTTTTGCGATCCGAGCCACAGCACATCAGAGCGGCCGCCGTAGAAGCGCTCGTCTACACGGCTGCTGCCTTGCTCCAATGGTGAGCGGTTGCTGACATAGCCCGTGAAAAATCGTTTTTGATAGATTGAGCCGAAGCGTGAAGGCTTAACTTTTGGTATACCAGCCGCTTCGAGCAACGATATAGCCGGCATTTTTTACCATACCCCCCAGCCCCAGCTGCTCCAGCCCGAGCCGCCGAGAGCACAGTCGGGCACAAGCTGCATTGATTGCGGCTCGCGATCAGCAGCGCCCATCGCTTTCTGTATATAGGCCTCGAAAATCTCGTATTCCGATACGTAGCGCCCGTCAGCCGCATGGCGCAGCATCAGCGCGAAAAAGCCTTGACGCCAAACGTATGCCACCTCATCAGGCACGCCGATAAGGCTGCTCAGGTTTACGTACGCCGGAGCTTTCTGCTGATAAGTCACGCTCAACGCCTGCCCGTTTTCCTGCTCGCCCATGAGACGATCAAGACGCCAGGCGATGCCCGTGGGATCGACCATCGTCCAGGTGACGGTGCCGTCGATTGTGGTCGCGCCAATTGTGGTCGACCACACGGGCTCAGTTGTGCCAGTTGTGCCGTAGCCCGTAATGATCTGTATGTTCCCGTTGGAATCTAAAATCTGAGTAAGCGGATTGTTGCTGACCGTCTTTAGCGTGGATGGGTTGGTATAGCTCGCGCCTGCGCTCCACTTCCCAGCTTGTGCCTGTGAGTTGGGGATCCAGCATACTTTAAGCGGCATCCCGCGAAGCGTTGTTGGGTATAAACCTTGCACGGCCTCCACCGGCCAAATCTCCGCTGGCGTATTGGGGCCGGCCGTTTGCAGGTCTGTGCGGGACGCAGATTCAAGCCAGCCAACGCTGGTTAGCGTCGTGCAATAGTCTTGCTGATTGGCGTTGACGTAGAAAGTTGGAGCGACGGAGCGATTCCACTTCCAGTTCCAGGGCGCGGCGTAAATTTCAGCTTGCACCTGCGCGGCAATAGTCATCGCGGGCTCCAATTCAAAGCCCGAGACGCCGAGCAGCGGGACGAGATTAGGCACCGTTCGTGCCCACTTGACCACATCACTAATTTTGACGGTTTGCGCCAATGCTTATTTACCGCCTCGTTTGCGTTTGTGGTACTCGTGCAAATGCGGCGTAGTTTTGCAGAAACAGATTCTTCTGTTGCTCGCTGAGTCCGCCGTGAGCGTTTAGTAGTTGCGACAGGAAAAGTTGCATCGTTGCCTGCCAGCGTGGATCGGCGTCAATCTCATAAGCGAAGGCGCGGAAGCCAAGCTGGTAAATATGCGAGAGGCTATCGGGGATCGGCGACCAGGTCTGTGACAGCGTCGTAAACAAAGGCGGCGCTTGCTGATAATCAAGGTTCAGCGTGTACGCCTGATCGGGGACGCCCATCATGCGAAACGTGACGTTGCCCAGCCCATCCTGCCCCTTCACGGAAATAAAAGTAGGTAGCTGTTGCTGGCTGGACTCGCCAAGATCGTCTTTTATTGTCAGCTGGGTTGTTACGCCGCCGAGTGTGACCGATGCGGTTTGCAGCCAGCCGAATGATGGCAAGCTTACCGTCACGGTTGGGGTGCCCACCGTTAACGTAGTGGTGGTGCTGATCGCCGAGTTCCACGGCCACGAAAGCGGAGGTGCCAGGATGATGGCAGCCGTCATGTTGGCGATGGTCAGCGCTGGTTCATTGACGACGCCGTTAAGGGAACCTAACGGCAGGTTTCGCAGGAAAATCTGCGAGACATTAACTACGTTTTGGAGTGTGATCGTGGAGGCCATAACTTGTCCTTACTTTCCAGTGTTGGCTGTGCGCCATTTTGCTAATTCGGCTTGGTAGTTGGCGACGGCGTCCGGATGCAGCGGCATCTCGGCGACATTTTCCGTGCCGGCGGAAGCTGCGTAGAGCCGGTTAAATTCTTCTGTGCCCAGCTCCATTTCGCGCAGCGTACGGTTACAGATCAGGCACACGCCGATGTATTCGCTGGTCGCTAGGCGCTGCCAGGCGATGCGGTATTTAGCGATACCGTTCCAGTCTTTACGCCGGTGGCTGCACTTAGCCTGTTCACGCTTGCGGATTTCCGCAGCACGCTTAGCGGATTCCCGTGCTTGACGCCGCAACGCTTCCTCGGCTTTCTGCTTTTGCGGATCGATAGGTACTTCGCGGGCAGCTCGTAAAAGCTCTGCGAATTGATCTTGCGTTAGCGTGAGAGGCGCATCGTTTTTGGGTGCCGGGGAGACCGGCGGCTTGAAATCGGGCATTTTTGTTAGCTCCTAAATTTGCGGCACTGGAGGTGCCATTTTTTGCTGGGGCCTTCATCGATCGGACGGCCAAATACGCGATTAGCATCCCGTTCTTCGACGACGCCTTGTTTGATGAGCTTCGCGAGAACGGTGCGCCAACCGCGGCGTTCCTCAACCGCTACGCCCCGCTCATCGGTCAGCATCATGCTCCACTCAGGCATCCAGCCCAGAGGGCAGCCGCCCAGAAAACGCAAGTCTTTGCCGCGGTTGTGCGGGACGTAGAGCCCGACTGTCCCCACCTGTGTATCAGTGACGTAGAGGTCTGGCAGTAATCGCCGCAACAGGCGAAGCACGTCCGAGTGGTGTAACGGTCGGCCTAAGCGTCGAGGGTGTACGGCGTAAAAATCTTGATCTGGAAAGCGCTCAGCCTTGACGCGCGGGTCGTCGTTTATCTCCTCGCGGAGTTTAGTCTTGGCGTCCTCAAAAGAGTAGGAACTACGATAACGTGGCTGAACCAGCATCTATATAGTGGCGGGAAGTCAGAATGTAAAAAATTAGGCCCCGTACTGTCACCAATACGGGGCCTTTTCGCGTCAGTTATGTGGTAGTAAATGAGTGGGTTAGGTTGCGGAGACCTCGGTTTGGATGCGTTCCACCGCTTGTTCTATTGGACGAATTGCGCTGGTCCAATTGAACCGGTACGCTACAGCTGAAGCCACTTCACCCACGGGGTCGGCTAGCGACGGCGTGAAGTTGGTGACGATGGCCTTGTAGTTGCGGTCTTCGGGGACTTCATTGCCGCCAAGCGTAACCGCAAATGCGCAATCTTGGGCGCAGATGTGGAAACCGTAGGCGGTGTCACCCGTAGTAGGTGTGTTGGCGTACGTGGGTGCCGTGGTCGTGCTGATCATAGTTACGCCCGCCCAGCTACCAGCTTGACGGTAGTTGGCGTTGGTTGGCGTAGCATCGAGCAGCTGACGCTGGCCCTCGGGGTTGCGTTTCAAGACGTCAACCACACCGTTGTTGGCGGTGTCGCTGAACAGATCCTGGAGCACCAGAGGCGACGTGAAGCCGTAAAACTGCCCGTCAAGCTCTGGGTATCCGACAGCGTTGCGGTTGATCAGATCAGCCACACGCTGGCGCAACAGAGATGACGTCATGTAAGACCCGGCTGGCTGAACAAAGTTCAGCGTGGCATCCGCAGCGACGGCGCTTTCCAGCGCGGCCAGCGAAAGAGCGTTCACGCTGAGCGCTGCTTTATAGCCCATGAGTTCCGACAGCTCGGTCACGATGGGCATAATTGTGGTGTCGCTGATCAGCTTGCTGAGCGTAATCGCGTCGCTGTAAGTAGCGAGCGTGGCCTGCAGGCTGGTAGCGGTCGGGGTTAGTGCCGTTGGCGGCGTGCCCTCAGTGGCGGCGGTCGTGTCAGCGCCGAAAACGCTCAGCGACCATTCCTGCAACTGGATGGTTTTGCCTGAATTGGCGGGGATGGGCTTTTTGGTTAAAGCCAGATGATACGGAGTATTCGCCAAAAGATTGGCAATACTCTTGCGATCATAATAGATCGCTAGGGACGATGGAATGCCGGAACCGGTTACGGTACTGGCGGGAAATGGGAAAGCCATAGAACCTCAGTCAGCGCAAAAATTACCGAGCTTGCCCGCTGCGAATTAGCCGCTCTAAATCCTTAAGCGGCATCGTGCGCAGGTCAGCTTCGGTCGGCACCGTCCGGGTGGGGCCACTCGCGCTATTCGTAGCCTTTAACCCCGTGCGGGTAGGTTTGCGCTGCTCCTGGGCAGGAACGCTACTGGCAGATGCAGGCGCGGTCGTCGTGGGAGCCGATTCAAGGAGACCGTCCCGGAATAGCTCCTCATATACGGTTTCTAAAGTCTGAAAATTAACTGGCAGACCTTTGAGTTCAAGTAGCCGGGACATCCGGTTGCCGTTATTGGGGGTGGCGGCATACTCCGGGTGGGCTTGCCTAAACTGAGCGACGGCGGCCTGCTGGCGCTGTTCCTCTGCCGTTGCGGCCTGTTGGCGCTGGTATTCGCGAAACTGGGCGGGCGTCATGCCTACCCGCGCCTGGAACAGCCGGTCAAAGGCTTTAGCCGGGTTTTGGGTCAAATCGGCGGCTACTTCAAACATCTCGTCGGCGCTCAGGTCTTTGGGGTCGGCAATCTGCGGTGTTGGCTTTTGTTTTGCCGATTCGCCAGCGAATTTAGCCTGTAGCTTTAATTGCTGAGCCTTTTTTACCAGGGCGGCGTGAGCTTCGGAAATTTGGTCTAGGACTTCTTCTAGCGTCTCGCCGCTGAATGTACGCTCCTGGCCGTCAACACTAATGGTCTTGCTGAATTTCGGCTTCGCTGGTTCAGGCGCGGCTTCGGGCGCTGCGTCTGCTGCTGCTTCGGATGCGGCTTCACCGCCCGTAGCGCCAGCCGAAGCAGCCTGCGCGGCTTTCATTTCGGCCAGTTCTTTTTGTATCTGCTCGTCTGTAGGTGGAACGATTTCTTTCACTACCACTCCTTTGACGCGGTTTTTGCGTCTTCGATTGCTCGCTCGATCCATTGCTCAATGTGGGTTAGGACGCCGTCTATCGCCTGAACTTTGCGGTGAGCGCCCACAATAACGTGGGCTTCGGCGGTCTTCAGCTCGCGAAACTCTTTTTCAGCTTCGGCGCGTAGACGTTGAATCTCGGCGACTACCAATTGCCAGCCGGCGTGCAGCTTGAGCGACGTTAGATTGTTCGCCCGCTCGACGGTTTCATTTACTCGCTGTTCAAGCGCTTCGCGCGGCTCGTCGTTGGGGTCGTCGCCTAACCCTTGAAATATGTCGGCCATACCTTTTTACTCCTGACTTCCAAATCCAGGTGCGCTGCCAGGCTCGCCGGATTGCAAAACCTGTTTTTCTTGCTGCCACAAAAGTTTGTCCTCGGCCTGCTGCAGCGCTTGACTGGCGATAGTTTTAGTCATATCTGCCGCGCCTTCCTCTTGCGTTTTATCCACGTTCTGCGCGTGCTGTTGCGCCAGCTGCTGCTGCTTATGCTGGTGTTTTTGTTGCTGCAACAATGCTTGCTGGCCGGTTTGGCTCATGGCGATTGCACGCTGCTCATCGTCCGCCGTCATCGCCACGATTAGCGATTGCTCGTCTTTGTAACCCGTCACGTCGAATAGCAGGTTTACAAATTCGCCGACATCAATCTTTTTTGCTTGCTGCGATAGCATCTGCGGGATTGGCCCTTGCAGTAGAAACTCAGCCATGATGGGCAAAGCCTGCGCTAGGGCGCGGCGTGCTTGCAGGTTGCTGGCGGCCAGACAGCTAAACTTGACGCGAGCATTCATGACATCGAGCATGTCACCGCTATAAGCCTGCTGTAACTCGTCATTTAACAAGCGGCGCATCTCATTCGGCGGCAGGCGCAACGAATTCATCTCGGCGAACGCGTACAGCATAGGCTCGAACGCTTGCTGCGCGATCTGGTCGACCAGCGCCTGGAGCCGTGCGCCGGCAGCGTTACCGAGAATGCTTGCACCCGTTGCTGTACGTGTAATCGAAGACCTGCCACCAGGCTGTGGCAACTGTCCTTGGACGGTTAGCTGGTTTGCGCCGCTCGTGGCTTCGGCGCGGGCGCTGGCGATGGCTACCTCTTGATAGGCTTCGTTTAGGACGGGCTGGCGTTCTACCGCCAGTAGATCCTTGCTCGGATCGTCCATTTTTATGACGTGGCCGGGAGCAACCGGCACGCTCTCCGGCATCATGCCCGAGCCGCGCTTGCCCTTATAAAGCCCGTATAGGTTTAGCGCGACCTCGTCCAGCCGCATGTTTGTAATGGCAGAGACTAATTGCTGCTCGACGCCGATCAGTCTGCCCAAGCCGAGACCGTAGACACCGTTGTTGGGGATGTCGGCAAAAGTCGCGCTAAAAAATGGGATGCGGCCAAACTCATTAGTCTGATTTTTAATGACCAGCTTTTTCTGTACGACGACGACACATTTATCAGCTGTCCAATACTCTAATACTTCTAGCGGCTGCTCCATCGGATCGCTGGTGGCTTTTTCAAAACGTGGGAGCGGCGATATGGGGCCGTTAACGGCAGCGCCGGACAACTCCATAGCTGACGGCAGTGCAGTCTCTGCGGCGGGGAAGAAATAGCCGCGCAGCGTCTCGCGGTCGGGGATCTCATAGCCGTCCTGGTTGCGCAAATCGTCAAGCTGATTTGCTGACAAGTACATCCGATGAATAACAAACTTGGCTTTGCGGATGTCGGGCTCAGCCAGCGTTGGGTCTACCAACAAATGCCTAATATTTACGTGCTCGAAGGTTGGGCGGCTGATGTTGACTAACTCTTCGGCCAACTCAAAATCATCGGGGCTGTCGGAGGGTATAGTCTGCACCGTGCCCGCGACCTGGACTGTGGCGACCTGCTCTTTACGGCGCCAGATTTTACGGGTGCGTTGATAGGTTTCCCAACCCCATTTCCAGAATGCCGAGCCAAAAAGCAATAGAGACTTGACGCCTTTGCGGTACTCCTCACGGACGTCGAGATCGTCTAGCTGGTACTCAACAATTCGAGCCGCTGCGCGGGCAACGTCGGCTTGTGTGCCCGGGCGCGGCTCAAAAGAGAAAGGCGGCTCCGCAGCGAATAAACCATCCACGATCTGCGGCTGTAGCGATTCCAAGACCTGGAAAAGCAGCGGTATCTGCAGGTGGGCGCGGGGCTTTTTGGTGCCCGGCCACATGCGGATTTGGTCTGGCGGGACGACGGCCTCATATAGCAGTTGCGCCGCATCCCAGGACTGTACCCAAAGTTTGGACTGTAACCAGGATTCCGCACGGTTGGCATCTTGGACTACAAGCGCCAGGGCCAGATCGTCGGCTGTAATGCCGTGGTAGGGGAATGCCGATGCTGGCTGCTGGTCTAGGGGCGTCGATGTAGGGAGCGCCGGCTGGGGGATTTCTGGCATCTATATATAGCGACGAGAAGTCAATTTGTTGCTTTTTAGGGACATAAACTACCAGCCGTAGCCCAAAGGGGACGCTGTCTCCAGCACATCAGACTGGGCCGGCGCTTCCTGCTGCGTAATACGCTCCCATAGATCATTCGACGAGTAGACACGATCCTGGAACGTCATCAAGTAAGCCAGGGCATCCGACATATCGTCGTGGCCCACGCCGGGCTTCGATAACTGTCTGTATAACTCTTTTAGGTTTGGAAGTCCGGCGCTAAAAAGTAGACGGTTGCCTTTGACGAAAGCTTCAAGTCCTAAAATCCGCTCCATTTTTGCGCCTTTTTTACGGCTCGGAGTAATCCAAACGAGATTGTCTATCCGGGTACCGCTGGCGGCGGCCATCTGCTGGATTTGGGGCAACAAGAATTTAGCGCCCAGAGAGTCTTCGATGCCGACCGCGACTGGCTCCCAGCGACCGGCCAATTCTACGATGCGGCCGGCGAGTTCGAATGGCCCGAGATGCTCGTGGACGCAATCTATTACATACAAACGCCCGGCGGTGTCGAATTGGCCGACAAGCGCAACCGTGTAGTCTGCGTTGGGGCCGCTGGAAGCATAGGCAAGATCCCAAAAAATAAAAGTGCGGGATGGGTCACGCGCTGGTAGCTGAGTCGCTGGAACGGTGCGCAGCAGTAGGACGTTTTCGTCTATTTTTGCCGTTTCGCTGGCGCTGCTGAACTCGCAGAGATATTGCGCCCGGAAGATCGCGCCATGCCCCGTCGCCTCCATCTCTCGTTTGATTTGCTGGAGGGTGTCCCAGCTTAGACGCTCCGGGTACCACAAATCGTAATCCGCAGGATTGGCGCTGTTGGGTGGCGTGTTGGGCTTTTGAGTCCATGCGCCGCGCCAAACGATGCGCCAGGGCGATTTCGCACCGGCATCCTCGTGTGATTGGCGGATGACGTAGGTCAGGTCGCCGACCACATACGGAGTGTTCAGCACCGTGAGCTCGCCCCACGGCTCCAGGATCGGAGTCAGGGCGTGATACGCCGCCAGGGCTTTTTGTATTTGGTCGGGGGTGTTGACACTAGAGGGGTTTACGATGTCGTCCACAGCGATGTAGTCGACGTGGAGGCCCGTCATTTCGGACTCGGGCGTAGAGATAGAGATGGTCGGTTCGCGGCGCTCATGCTGCCGCGCCGGACAGAGAAATTCTTCAGCGCCGCCCAACTGCTTCTTTTTGTCGGCGCAGAACTCAGGAAAGAGCAGCTTCATTTTTGGGTTACGCACGAAAGCGTTTTTAATCTCGGCCAGCTGCTGCTTGGCGAGATTGCGGGTGCCCCGCAAGAGCAAAATACGGATGTCAGGTGCGCAAAGAATTAGCTGCGCGATGGCGCAGACAGACAACGAACTTTTGAATGAATTACGTGATGCCACCAGTAACCGGCGCTTACCCTCGGATTGGTGCGGGAATGGTACGTCTGGATCGCGTGCCGGGAACAGATCAACCATCTCCCGGTGGACACGAGGTACTAACGGTAAACCCCAAACTTCTGTCGAGAACCACCAAAGATCGGTCTGGGCTTTGCGCCTATACTGCTTGATTTGTGCGGGTTTCAAGTCGGTCAGTGGAATGCCGTCAAGCAGATCAGCCTTGCGACAAGCGGTGGACGGATCCTCTTTCTTTGCACGCTCCGCCAGCTGATCGTATATTTCGAGTCCTAGAGCCTTACGGGCCGTCACCTTCTGGCTGGCCGACCAGGCCATCTTCATGCGCCCAGCGTGGCGCTCGTCTGGCTGCGGCGATTTGGCCCAGCCTTGAGAGCGGGCGTACTCGTCGATCTGTATACCCTCGTGCCGCAGGCGATCCAAACGCTCGCGGAGTACGGCCTTTTGCTCGGGGCTGACCTCGTACGTTGAGCCCTTGCGGACGAGGGGGTTGACTATACGGTAGTGGCCGTGAGCCCAAGTGGAGTGGGGGTTTTTAAGGGGAGTGCCGCAGCCGCAGGCGCAGAGTTTGGACCTTCCTTCTGCTGCTGTTTCAACGTCAGGCACGTAGCTAGTCGCTAGAGTGGACGCCGGCTTCGCTATCGTGCGGGCCTGGACGCCCGTGATGCCAAGACCGCATGGTGAGCGCCAAGCGAGCTCTGCGGGCGAGTAGCTGATCGTGCGAGTGGGACGCTTCTTCTAAACGCTCTACAGGGATGTCGGTGCCTACGGGTACGTGTAATTGGGCGTGAAGCGCACCCTTGCGTAAATGATGTATGGAATCCATGAGCGCGTGCGGGGCTACGGGGTCATGCTCGCTATGGTCAGCTGCGGCTTCGTGGTCGCCGTCGCCGCCTAATAGATGTTCTAGTGCCATCATCGGTAATACGCCTCTGTGGATGGAACCTATAGTCGAGTTATTGGCGGCCGAGGCGGTTTAGACCGTAGTGAACGCCAGATAGAGCGCCCAGCGCTGGGACAATTTCGGCAAGATGAGAGATTACGGCGTGGGCATACTTGCCGTCGCGCAGGATGTAGGTGGCCAGGGCGATTAAGATGCCGATGCTCGTGGCCGTCAACGCCAGCGACATGACGCGGGACGATGACGGGGTACCATCCTGCTCGCTGAGCATCCGCGAAAGCCAAGATTTTAGTCGGGAGAAGAACTGCTGCATAAGATGAGCCGGCGGCCCGGTAAGTCGCCGAGCCGCCGTTTTGGAGGAAGCGAAAACACCAGCCATGCCAACTGGTGAGTCCCTTGTACTGATGGGGTAGATAGTCGAAAAACTTGTAGCATAAGTCGAAAAGCGTCCTACGATGAGCTATAACAGGCTTTGGGATGCTGAGGGGTAGTTGGGGCTGCCTTGGGTGAGATCGCCGCAGGGCGGCCAGCGGGTGCGACGGAACGAGTGTTATAAGTCGTGGGTGTACAGTGTAGATGGAACCTATTACTTCACATCGTCATTTTTCGCTCGTCAGTGCATTGTAAAGCCGGCTGCCAGCGATGGCAAGACTCCGTGGCATACCCGTTTTTCTGAAAATGGAACCTTAAATAAGCCTATTGTTTTCAGCAGCTTACAAAATAGCTACGAACTTGTAGTCGCATAATTGCTGCATAATTGGTCGCGTGTATGCTTGGCTTAGAATTATGTAATCTAGTTATAGTCTTTATTATCAATAGCTTAGATTTGCTTATATACTGGAAAATTCGGTATACACGGCACGATGAAAATATATCGCAATCTGATACTACTATATGTGTAGTTTATCACAGTTACACGTTGTAACACTCATTTTCGTAGTTTATTTTTGTAGGCTATTTTGTAGCTTATTATTTCGTAGCGTTATTTAACTCTACAAGATTTGTAGTTTATTATTTCGTAGCGTAATTTTTACGCTACGAAAAATAGAAACCGTCGATTATTAGCTTGGCTTTTTTGTCGTTTACCCGAGTCCAATTTGTCGCGCCATAGGTAATGTCATCTTCGTCACTATCTTGCCGTAAAATTCGCTGCGCAGATTGTAGGATGGATCGATACCTAACGTCATCATCTTTCGGTACGCTATCAATTGGCGAATCGCATACAAGATCGTCTAAAACATCGCTGATACCCGCATTTTTACTGCGGTTTCGCATACATAGTAGCATGGCGTTTGCAATCGACACAGATGGCGCATTGCGCCAAACGTAAAGAGCAGCAATCGTAATCAGCGAGTCTGAATAGGTCATCTATTAACGATTCAGGTAAACATTTTTTGCCTGGCTTACGGCTTGTAAATATCTGGTATTAGGCGAGTTATAAACTATTTTTATTTTCTTGCATTTTTTTGTTGACAAGTTTTCAGATCGACGGTTTTATGTCGACATGCTTGTTTTGCTCAATTCGCAATTGCGCGATTCGGGTTTTTAAAAACAAGCGGGCTGTCCAGATGCGATCAACATCTGAGCAGCCCTAGCGGCAGCGTGAAGCAGGCACGATGCACGCATACCGCTAATACTAAACCATCCATCGTGCCATTGGAAGAAAAACCAATGGCTTTCACCTTAAAAGCAGCCCAACCTGTCGGCTATGATCTCGTAGCCGAAGATGGGCGCATTGCCCGTATCCGTACGGATATGGACTATCCGGAATTGGCACGCGATCTTGGCATGCAAGTTTGCTGTGCCGAGTCTTACGGCTCGGATGATTGCGAACATGCCAGCGTCGATCAGCATATCTACAACGCCATCCAATTTTTGGATGGTCTTTTGGACGAAGAATTTGAAGGCGATGAGTACCCTGCCATTGAATATTACTTTGTTGACGGAGGTACGCTCTAATGACCTCCAAACAACAGGTAAAACGGGCTCCCGTTTACGTGATCACCATATCATGGAACGATGGCAGCGAAGTAGGCAGCAAAGTACTTAGCGTAACTGATACCTACGAAACTGCATTAGCAGTTTCCAGCATAAGCAACGCAGAAAGCTTAGGGTGGAAACGGTACTATCCAGCAAAACCGGACGATAAATTTATTGCAGAATGGCGAAACAGATTTAATGACTCTATTCTTATACAAAAGTTTACGGTCGACGGAGGTACAAACTAATGACCTCCGAACAGCAGATAAAATGGGCGCAATTGCTGCAAGATGCCGTATCCCAACCCGGGACAATTTCGGCTGCATATCAATCGTTCCATCGTTTTTCGATGGGCAATTTGATATTGGCAGCGATACAGATTGAAGACCGCAAACTGCCGTTTGGGCCGATTGCTACCTATCCGGCTTGGCAAGCGCTTGGACGCCAAGTTCGCAAGGGCGAGAAAGCAATCGAATTGTGTATGCCCGTCACTAGCAAGCGTGCCGAACGCGACAAAGTTACGGGCGAGGAAACGGAATACGTTTTTACCCGTTTTATCTTTCGCCGGAACTGGTTTTTACTGGCGCAGACTGACGGTAAAGATTACGTTCCCGAGCCCGTCGCTGAATGGGATCCGAATCAAGCTTTACGCACGTTAAATATCTCTCGGGTTCCGTTTGACAATTTTAATGGAAACATCATGGGCTATGCGACGGGCAATCGTACCGTCGCAATTAACCCCGTCAATCCGCATCCTGAAAAGACGCTTGTCCACGAAATAGCCCATATAGTACACGGTCACATCGACCCTGACGTGCTCGCTTCGGATGGTCGCGCACCACGTAGTATCGAAGAACTCGAAGCCGAAGCCACAGCATTGCTGGTTTGTGATGCCTTAGGCATTGACGGCCAACCCGAGATGCGTGGCTACATACAGGCTTGGTTTGGACGGTCGCCGATACCCGAAACTAACGCACGTCGCATCATGCATGCGGCTGATGTGATTTTACGGGCTGGCCGTGGCGAGATCGACGCAAAGGAGAATGAATAGCCATGTCACGCAAAGCACGCGAAGCACTACGCAAGCTAAACCACGCATTCGAGTATCTGCGCCTAAGGATGCAAGGCGACACAATCCAAGGTATCCCGCCAAACGCTGAGGCATTAGCGGGCAGCATCCTAGCGGCTGCAATGGTGAGAGTAGTGATGTCAGCAAGAAAGGATGGCGAATAACCCATGCTAAACCCAACTTTAGGCCTCAGCCATTATCAAGGCATGCCCAACATTGAAGCCGCAATCCGGAACCTGATCGCCAAGCACGGCAAAGCCGTAATATGGCTGGAACCGAATCAGGTTAGGGGTTTGTTATTACTGGAACGTTTGCCTTACAAGCTGGCCACGATTAGGCCAGCGTTGTACAGATTACGGAGGGTTTTATGACCGTACAAAAATGCTGGTATGGACCTCTAGACAAAGCCACGTTTCCCAACGCGAAATGCGACGATTGCCGAGCAGACGAAAGTCTGCTCGGCTTTGGAAAATGGGAGTCGGAACGTGTAACGGGTGGATACCATACGACGCTTACCGGATCACTCGAAGGTGTCATCTGTGTAAGCTGTCACAATCGCCGAATCGAACGGCTACAAAAAGAGCGTGAACGCTGGCGTGCGGCTGCGCCACGATGCGAGGTGCCGCAATGCGGCAAACGGGCTACCCGCACGCTAGGCCATACCGTCCTAATGTGCGGTAGGCATTCCAGCCGAGCCCGTGACGGTTGGGCTGCAAAGATGGCACCGTACGGCATCCTAGCCTGGACTGCCCAGCCAAGCCGAGAGGAGCTAATCGACCTTGCGAGAGCCGGCGGCTAATCGCCAGCCGGAACAAAACGACAAAGCGGCTGTCCCTGGACGGGGCAGCTGTTTTGTCGTTTTATATTTTGTCAGTTATTGGTTTTTCGAAAATGACAGCGAACTTTTGTTCGCCAAACATACGTTTGATTGAAACAACACGCCAACCGCTTCTTCCCTGCGCGTTGGCTGTTTCTTTGAATTTTTGCTCGAATACTTTGTCGTTTTCTGCAGCGATGGATACGGATTGATACTTGTATTTCATGGCACGATTTTAATACAAAAGCTACGCCGGCTGGTACTTGTACTTTTTTTCTACACCACCATCATGTTTGGATATCCATGATTCCTTGCACTCGGCGTGTAGCAAACCGATGCGCTTCCCTTCAGAGTCCGTTACCTCGACGGCCATGTTGACGCCAGTCATGACAAATCTAGCTTTTGACGCAGACCGGCACTCCATACATTGTTGATCGGATTGCGCAATTTTCATGTTTCGGCTCACCTCAGAACCAAAACGAGCATACGCCTACTGTAGATTTTCACAAGCTGTGAAAATCATGACGAAATTTCGGCACATATCGGGGTGGGCAAGGGTGGGCATTGGGTGGGCATCGCGTAATCGTAAGTCTCTCATTTTAAAGGCTGAGGTGGGCAAGGGTGGGCAAGGTGGGCAATTTCCGTATATTACCTATCCTATAATTATGCCTATATATATCTAACTCATTTCTATACGCGATAAATATAAAAGAAGGCCACCTTGCCCACCTTGCCCACCCACTTGCTTTGTTTTCAATAACTTAGAAGGGGTGGGCAACTCAATAATGCCCACCCAATGCCCACCCTTGCCCACCCTACGAAAAAACGTAATGCGGGTGTTGGCGGGACAACTTAGGGCGAATTGCGGTATTTCGTAGTGTTTGCGCCTAGTGGACGCAAGCCGGTGCTTGTAGAGTGTCAGCAACAAGCGCCAGCGCCGCCATTAAGACGTAATCTCGTCTACAGAAAGCGCCGCACCCTGAGTCCGCAAGCGCACATTTAGCAGCGTGCGCCCATGTAGCGTCCGGGTTAAGACCCCGTGGCTACGCAGGGCCTGGCTCCATCGGCGCATACTCAGCGGTTTTTCGCCGCGCTCTTCCGCCCAAAATGAATAGGTAGTGTACAATGCGTTTGCTTGCGTTTCACCGTTGGGTTCGGTTTGCTGTGCTAAAAATGCCGCAATACGGTCTTCCTCGGCACGATAGCCTTCGGTCGCTTCGCGCAGAAATGCCGGCATGCCAAGACCGGCACCCTGCCATTGACGCAAACCTTCAATAGCCCAGTTCAGGATGCCGGGTAGTTCATCTTGTAGCTTTTGACGGAGCTCTTTATCTCTGGCCTCACCAGTAAAGGTCGCCGTAAACGGCAACAACCTAAGCCGTCGCCAGACGCCGTGATCGGAATCATGGATGCTGAGCGGGCGGTTGGCCAAGACCAGGATCTTGAATGTAGGGCGGTAGCTGAAATATTCTTTGAATAAAAAACGACAACGAACCATATCCTGCCCGGTCAGTGATTTGATCAGCGACTCATCGGCTGGCGCTCCACTCGGCGGTTCGGCGGCCGTCACCAACCGTGCGCCCTTCCAGGACGCAAGTTCGGATGGTATGCCAGGCGCATCTCGACGGATAAAAAACTTGGGTTGTGCCTCTACCGCATAACCGTCGCGGTCGGAGCCCAGCAGCGACTGAATCGTGTCACGGTATACGCCCTTACCGTTCTCTCCGTCGCCCCAAAGGATCCAGAACGATTGTTCGGAGGTGTCGCCCGTCAAGCAATGACCGGCAAGACGTTGCAGGTAACCGGGCATCTCATCGCGTCCATCGGAGATTTCTTTTAAAAACCGCTGCCACCTAGGACATTTTGACTGCGGGTCGTAGCTTACCGGCGCTTGTCTGGTGATCAGATCGTCCCGTCGCGCCTCTTTGAACTCTAGCGTTCGCAGATTAAGCGTCCCGTTCTGACAGTTAAGCAGCCAATGATCAGCGTCGAACCGCTCAATAGGTACAGTGATGCCCTGACGCGATCTGGCCAGCTCAATCATTGCGTCTAGGCGCCCGCGGCTATGCGAATCGTGTGCCCACTTTGCCCATTTTGCCGCTAGTTTCTCCGGCGCAATGCTGGCCGCAGTAGCCGCACTTTTGATAGCGAACGGCGTAGCGGCTAACAATTCGTCGTTTATTTCGTCTGCCGTTTCGGTCGCCGCTCGCACAATCGCGCCGTCTTTGTCCTCTATCCAGCGGGAGCCGTCCCACCGCATCCAGCCCCGCTCAGGGCAATAGCGGTATTCGCTGCCCCATTGCTGCGCGAAGCGTAAAGCGTTGCCGGTGTCGTGCAGCGGGAGCAGGGTCTCGATTAATTGTGCCGGCATCTCTGCCGTCTCAGCAGCAGCAGCTACGAACTCCGGCTCGGTCTCATCTACTGGCAGCCGCTGATCGTCCAGACCTTTCCACGCCGCTGGGTCGCCCGCTGGGTAGCGTTGAATGACGTTTTTCACCGTCTCTCTGAGCTCGTCTTGGCTCAGCGGCGGCTCGCAAACAGCCTTATTTTGGGCTTTTACGGCGTCCCAAATCGCTTGGCCTGCGAGTCCCTGATTTCGTAACACACAGGCGAGACGAAACATCGTGTCATTTCTGTTTCCTTGTTGGATTTTGCCGCCAGGCACCAGCACAGACGGCTTCGCCACCGCAGCCCGCTGCCCCGCAGCCTGCGGCGTATAGCCGCCGATAAAATCTCGTAGCTGTTCCGCCGTCACCACGGAATCCAGCGACGCAACCGACAAAATAGATGATCGACGCTGTGGACGCTCGGCTGAATCTGGCCCCTTACGCGTCATGGTGCCCCAGAGTTTTACGACGCGGCTGGGGTTGTATACCTTGCGGTCTACATGCACAGCTTCGGTATCGTAAATATCAGCTAGCCGGTTTAGGACGGCTTTCACCATCTCTTTATTTTCTGACGTATTTGCAATCGGAGGATCGATCCGAAAAGCTAGCTGATGGCCGTTACCGGACATGGCCTCTATCGGCTCCGGCCAGCCTAAAGCGCCTAATCCATCCTTTATGCGCCGCGCAGACTCCGCAGCAGCCGCCAATTCGGCGTCCGTGGAGTTGGTATCGGCGGGTCGATCAGGATCGAGATCGATCAGCAGGTTGGTGTAGTAGTCTATGTCGGCGTCCGCGACGCCCCTGGACACGATATCGGAGTCTTGTCGGATATGATTCAGCCCCTGCCACACGGCCTCTACGTCGTACTGGGCGCACTGCTCCTGGACATAAGCTGCCGCATCCTGTATGCCGCGGAATACCCGGTCAGCCACACGCTGCGGTGCGCTTTGCGGGTACTTTATTCTGATGTCGATCAGCTCGCCATCGTTATTTCGGGGGTGTAGCAGTCGAATAGACCGGGCGTATTCGATTTGCCAAAGCAATTGCTCGCCAGTGACAGACCCTGGAAGTGGTTTGGCGGCCATCACTTCACGCCCCGGCGCATAGGAATGCCCTGGTTCGCCGCTACGCTATACACGCGCCATACCCTTACATCCAGCGCCTGCGCGATTTGCTTCACGCTCAGCCTCGTTTGCGACAGCATCTGTGCGATGACTGTGTCCCGCGGATCAACTCTTTTTTTCCGTCCCATATGAAGCCTCCTTTTCCCCAATACTATTTTTTTTCGGTGAATCAGTATTGAGCGTCTATATAAGGACGCGAAAGTCAGAAAGTATTTTGACTATTGACCCCTTATGTGTGGGCAACCCCCGCAAAAAGGAAAACGACGATGAACACACTGCCAACATTTGACGACGATCTTGACGTTTTAGCGCCAAGCGCCGCCGCCAACACCACCAACAACAACAACAACAATCCGGACGCTGACTCGATCAGCTGGGGCGACGAGGAAGTAGGTCGGGTAGGCGACGGGCTCAACCGACTCAAGCCCGAAGCCAACAAAAAAATCCGGGTCGCCCTGATCCCGGGCGTAAAGCCCCGCGCCGGACGTGTCCATTGGATCGAGAGCGGCCAGACGAAGGGTAATTTCCGGTGCTCGGGTACTGGCTGCCCGCTGTGCCTGGGAGGCAACGCAGCACGATATTCGGTCGCTGCCGTCGCTATCCAGTACACAAATGCTGATCCAGTGACTGGCAAGCTGCCAAAAGACACGCCCTTGGCTTACCAGGTCGGATATCTGGCGATGGGGCAGCAGGCGTTTCGAGCCGTCAGCGACATCGCACCCGAAGGCTCAACGCCAGCGGACGTCGACATCCTCATCAGCTTCGACGGTCGGCGCTACGATTACAAAGCGGCATGCTCGCCGCCCAGGTATCGCCAAGCGGGCGACGACGAAAAAGTCAAAGCCCTGGCCGCCCCGGAGCTCAACAAGCTGGGCGGCAAAGTTGGCCGCAACGCAACGCCACAGCAGCTAAAGGTTTTCGGTGCCACTAGTGGCCTGAAAAAGACCGCCGCAACCGTCGATGACATCGACTCATTAGTCAGCGCATAGCCAAACTAGGGCCGGTGCCTGCGGCCGGCCCAACATTTTTTATCAGGAGAAAAACATGTCTTTTTTGCCAAAATACGACGATCTGTATTCGGACGACTCGCTTCATGGTGGCCGTGCGAAATTTACAGCGGATGAGATCGCTGCAAAAATCGCTACGCTGGATATCGACGATATCGATGACTTGGAAGACCGGACGACCCCGCTGCCCGTTCATCCATCAGCAGCACCCGAATGCCAAGACCCGGCACCTGTTCGTCTCGCGTGGCGCGAAAACCGCAACCGCAACCTAACCGCGCCTTATCGCCGCGGCACATTGTCTATCCGCACAGACAACACACTCGACGGCGAGCAGCATGCGGCGCTCTCGTTTTACGTAGGTAATTACTACGGCGACGATTGCATTGTCCAGGCAAAAGAGGCCGCCGCGGAACTGGTACGTAACGGGATTCCGCCAGCAAAGACCTGATGTTTACTTTATTGTTGCGGATGACCTTTTGCGAAGCAATTTTTGATTTCGTCTCTCAGACGAATGACCTCTCTTGCGTTAGCGCCTAGCTGCTGCTTTATATTTTCGTCTGATTCAAACCCTAAAAACCATGCCATGGATTCTTCGTCTGATGGTTCATCGGACATCCTGACGGCTTCACGTAATACATTACTGTCAGCCATCAAATTTTTGACTTGAGATTTTTTGTCGGCGCAAAACAAACATTTTTTTGTCATGCGTCTTTATATCATACTGCGTCGACACAAATCAATTTATCCCATCGCCCACGCCTCCATCCGGCGGGGCGTAAACAGCTTGTCGTAGCCCTCGCAGCCGAGCCGAATCTCAAACTGCCCCAAACATTCGGGATCTTGCGCCACCAGCACATCCGCCCCGCGCAGCCACCAGCCGTGGCCGTGGCCCTCAATCGAGTCTTCGAGCACTGTCCAGAGCGCCAGTTGTTTCCGGTCGGCGATATCCGGGACTCCGTGCTCGCTCGATAAAAATTTGTCACCGGCGAGCGTCGCGCAAATTTTACGCAGCCGGCGGCGTAGCTCAGGTGGTCGCATATTGCGCCGTTCCGCTATTTCGTCACTGCTAGAGCCGCCGATCAGCTCAGCTACGGCCAGGGCATCATCAGCACGTCCGATGGTCGCCAGCACCGGCTCTATTTTTTTCGCGTAGCTCTCGACATCTTCCGCCGCGCAGCCAAACATCAGCAGAGCTCCATACCTGAGTGCTGCGCGCCGCAAGTCTGTACTCATCCGCGTCTGCGATACGCCTTCCAGCTGGCCGATCTGCGTCTGGTCTTTCCCCAGGAGCCAATAGCTACACAGAATTTCCTGGTCGCGCTCGCTTAGCTTATGTACCCAGCGCAAAAATCCCTCCACGTCTCGCCTGATCACGTCCCCAAACTCGTCGCGAGCGCCATCCGCCCAGCACTCGGCGCTGAGCAGTGCATCAACTTCTCGGCCCTCGTCCGCCGACCGTAGCGACGCCTCATTAGTTACTTGTTTCCAGTAACCCCAGCTTTTCCCGTCGTTTTTGTAATCCATAAAAATGTTTACCCCTTAGTCAATACTGTAAAAGACGATTTTCCGTTCCTTTATTGTGACCACTCTTGTCCACGCAGCTTTTTACGTGTCTGCAGCTTTTACCGCCTGGCAGACGTTGAATTTCGTAGAAGCCGTATATTGTCGGCTACGGGAGCCGCAAGCTAAATGACACCATCCATTATTATTGGTCTGCTAGCCCCGGCTGTAGTAATTGTCACTACGCTAGGCGCGGGCATGTGGTGGCTTGGGCGCCGATTCGCAGCGGTTGAATCGAGTATCGCCAGTCTGGCAGCCCAGGTAACTCAAATAATGACGAATCATATACCACACCTTGCCGCCGATATACAAAACCTGCGCAACGACCTCAGCGAGTTACGATCCGATGTACGCAGCGACCGCAGCGACCGGCGGCAGGCTGAGTAGCTGTGGGTTGGCGCGAGCGTCGAAAGCTCAAGCGATTGGCAAATAAAATTAAACGGCTGCCACTCGGATCGCCCGAACGAAAAGCTGCACTAGACGACTTGATCGCAACAATCCGGGAGATGCTCAGGTATCAGCCGCCCCGAGATCGGCGTTTATAGGGCATCGTAGAGCGTTATTTTTTGTAGCTTTCGATGTTTAACAGGCTTTTTTCGCTTGTCGGGGATTATGCGAAGCCCCGGTGGCCGCCCATGGCTGCGGCTTCGCCGCCTATGGTCGGCCACCAGTTCCCGTAGTTTAGTACGCTTGCGTCGCGGCATCCGTTTTCCCGCTGCCAAACGCCCGGGCGATAACATCCCGCGCCCGCTGGCTGCCAGCGTCTCGCCGCGCCAGATAGTGGCGTATCGTGATCGACAGGTCACTGTGACCTGCCCACTGCGCGACGGTCAGGGGGTCAATATCCGTCCCCAGGATTAGGCGAGAGATAAACGTCGAGCGAAATTTGTGCAGGTATGCGCTGGCGATTCCTGCACGTTTGGCCGTTATTTTTAGGCGGCGCAGCAGATGGCCATCCGTACCACCCTTATACGCAAAAACCAAATCGTCATCATCCGGGTATTGCGTCTGCTGCCGATACGCTGCCAACTCTGCGCCCAGAGATCCTTCTATCGGCACTTGTCGGCGCTCGCGATCTTTGATCCGATGCTCCGGGCGATAATGCTGCCGCTTATGCGTCGCCTCGTGTGGCCGGACGATTAATACTCCGCGCTCCAAGTCCAGATCGCGCCATTCCAGGCGCACGGCCTCATTTTCCCGCAGACCTGTCAACGCAAGAAAACGCCACACGAGGCGGTCGTGCTCAGTTGATGCGGCGTATAGACGTTCCAGTTCGTCGTCTGAATAAGCTTCTGGCTCCGGCGTCTCGATGCGTGGCAAATCATCAGGCCCAAGCGGTGAGACGACGGGCAACCCGTGTTCCCTTTGGTACCACCGGACGAAGCCAGATACGACCGTCATCGTATTGTGCCTGGACGCCCGCGTACGATTGCCATGCTGATCGCGCCAATCTGCAAATCCCACGACCACCTGCGAGACGATGTCCTCCACGCGGCGCACGCCGTGACTGCCGGACCATACCGCAAATTGCAGCAGTTCAAATTCATACTTTCGTAGCGAACCTTGCGCCAAATCAGCGCGTTTCGGGTCGCTTTTCGCTTGTAGAAAATTTTGAATCGCCTCGGCCAACAGCGGCGCTTGCTGCTCCGCCCGCTCGCGTACGCGCACAATGCCGCCGCCCCGGAACGGATCGACGCCGGCCAGCGAGATGACGCGCCCATCCTGGACGCCCACAGATTCCAATGCGTCGCCTTTTGCAATTCGCGCCTTGATTTCGGCGCGGCGAGTGATCGCAGCATCGCGGTATGGACCCACTGGCAGCCAGCGGTTTTTGCCGTCACATTGCAGCCGAACGTAGTAATTGCCGGACGCGTTTATGGTGCGGCCAGCAAATCGCCCGCGCCCTTGCGGATAAACCGCACCTCGCAGATCGGTTGCCGTCACCATCTTCCATTTGTTGTCGACTCTCGCTCGGATGTAGAGCCCAGCCGATATTTCGTCTGGTCGTGTTTTCCGCCAGAGCCGCTCAGCGATTAACGTCTTGGTTCTCAGATCTTCGAATGACATGGCATTGTTCCTCCCTCTATCAATACTGTTGATAGTCCAAAAACGGCGCAGAACTTCCGGGGATGAATTCGCCTGTATACACGCTTCCGGTACTCGGTAGACAAGCTCAGATTTTCCGCGTCGTTATTGGCTCAGGAGAAGTATGGCGGAGAGAGAGGGATTCGAACCCCCGGTACGGTTCCCCGTACACTCGCTTTCGAGGCGAGCCGTTTCAACCACTCACGCATCTCTCCGCTCCGGCGCGCGGCGCTGGCGGAAGAACACCCGCAGCAACTCGCCGCATTCCGCGCCCAAAACCCCGGCGGTGACCGCAAAGGAATGGTTCAAGGCGGGATGCGCGGCCAGCGAAGGCACCGAGCGCAGCGCGCCCGCTTTGGGATCATCCGCGCCATAGACCAGGCGCTCGATCCGGGCCTGAATCAGCGCCCCGGCGCACATCGCGCACGGCTCGATTGTAGCATAGAGGGTGCAGCCGCCCAGGCGCGGATTCCCCAGCTTCCATGCGGCTGCGCGCAGCGCCACGATCTCGGCGTGCGCGCTGGGATCGGCCTCGAGCAGGGTGCGGTTATAGCCCCGGCCCAGCAGCTCGCCCCGCGGCCCCACCACCAGCGCGCCCACCGGCACTTCGCCGGCCAATTGCGCTCCCTGCGCCAGCTCGAGCGCCATGCGCATCCAGGAAATGTCGTTTTCGCCGGCCGGAACCGGAGACGGGGTATGGCGAGGCATGCTTTCAAGCTATCAGCTTCCGGCAGCAAGCTGCAGAAAAGCAGGGCGAGAAGCCGAGCCTAGCAGCCTGCCGCGGAATATTTCATTTTCGCACTGCCGTTTATACGCTCCAGCGCAACAGCGTCGCGCCGGCAGTGTAGCCGGCGCCGACGGCGGCCAGCAGAACCAGGCTGCCGGGGCGCAGCAGCCCGCGCCGGCGCGCCTCGGCCATGGCCAGCGGAATCGTGCCGGCGGTGGTGTTGCCGTAGCGTCCGATATTGATGATGATCTTTTCCGGATCGAGGCCGAGGCGCTCGCCCGTGGCGGTAATGATGCGCTGATTGGCCTGATGGGGAATGAAGCAATCGAGCTGGTCGGGAGTGATCCGGTTGCGATCAAGTATTTCTTTACAGAGTTCGTACATTTTGCGGATGGCGTATTTAAAGACCTGCTGGCCTTCCTGATGGACGTAATGCATGCGCTTCGCGACGGTTTCCTGGCTGGCGGGGCAACGGCTGCCGCCGGCAGGCATATATAAATAAGCCGCGCCCTCGCCCTCGATCTGGTGGACGAAGTCGAGGAATCCGTTTTCATCGCCGGGTTCGGCGCGTTCGAGCAGCACCGCGCCGGCGCCATCGCCGAAGAGGACGCAGGTGGCGCGGTCCTGGTAATCGATAATGCTCGACATGGTATCGGCGCCGATGACGAGCACGTGTTCGATGACGCCGGCGGCGATCATCTGCGCGCCGGTAGTAAGGGCGTACAGAAAGCCGCTGCAGGCGGCGGAAAGGTCAAAGCCCCAGCACTTCTCCGCCCCGAGTTTTTGCTGCACCAGGCAGGCGGTGGAAGGGAACATCATGTCGGGGGTGACGGTGGCCAGGATGAGCATGCGCAGGCGGGCGGGGTCGAAGCCGCGCTCGGCCAGGCAGGCGCGGGCGGCGGCGACGGCCATATCGCTGGTGGCCATGCCCGGCTCGACCAGATGGCGCTCGGCGATGCCGGTGCGGGTGCGGATCCATTCATCGGTGGTATCCACCATTTTGGAGAGATCGTCGTTGGTCAGCAGGCGCGGGGGCACATAGCTGCCCAAGGCGGAGATGCGGGCGCGGTAAGGGGTCGAGGGCAATCGGGTCTCCCAGCAAGGCCGAAATTGACAGCATACGGCATCTCGGCGCGGCGCGGCACAGAGTTATGCAACAGCCGGCCAACAGCGATCCACTTTCAACCTGCCGCTAAATAAATTAATTTAAGAGGCTCAATAAAACCGCGGCTGCGCCGGGACATGCCGCTCCAGGCCGGGATATCGTTGCTAAAAAGCATCAGACTTCGGGCCCTTCGCTGCACAGGGCCCAATCCACTACCGTTGCTTCCTTCCGGACCTGGCGGGGTTTGTGGCAGGCGCTTGCGCGAAACCCGAAGTCTGACATCTCGATTTTATCGCGGCTGGGGCGGGTTGAAAGCGGAAATCAACAAGGAATGATGGGGAGACGGCGGCGAGCGGGGCGGCGTCCGTTATACTCAAAGCCTATGAGGCCGGTTCTGGCGCGCAAGTATCGCCCGCAGACCTTCGACGAGGTGATCGGGCAGGATGCCATCGTCGAGACGCTGCGCAACGCGCTGGGGACGGGGCGGGTGGCGCACGGCTTCATCTTTTCCGGCCATCGCGGCATCGGCAAGACCACGATCGCCCGCATTCTGGCGAAAGCGATGAACTGCCGGCGCTCGCCGGCGCCGACGCCCACGCCCTGCGGCGAATGCGAAGCCTGCGTGGAGATCGCCGAAGGCAATTCGGTGGACGTGCTGGAAATCGACGCCGCCTCGAACCGCGGCATTGACGAGATCCGGCAACTGCGCGACAACGCCCGCTACCGGCCGGCGCGCGATCGCACGAAATTTTTTATTCTCGACGAGGCGCACCAGCTCACCAGCGACGCCTTCAACGCGCTGCTGAAGACGCTGGAAGAGCCGCCGGAATGGGTCATGTTCGTGCTGGCGACGACAGAGCCGGAAGCGCTGCCGGCGACCATCCGCTCGCGCTGCCAGCATTACGCTTTTCGGGCGCTGAGCTTCGGCACCACGCTGGAGCGGCTGCGCCAGATCTGCGCGTCGGAGGGATTGGAAGCGGAGCCGCAGGCGCTGGAGCTGGCGGCGGAAGCCGGCGAAGGCTCGCTGCGCGACGCCCTCTCGTTCCTGGACCAGGTGATCGCGCATGATGGCGAGCGCTTGCGCGCCGATACGGCGCGGCAACTGTTGGGGCGGGTTTCGGGGCGGCGGCTGGTGGAAATGGTGACCGCGGTGCGCGACGGCGATGGCGGACGGGCGCTGGCGGAACTGCACGAGATGCTGCAATCGGGCGTGACCCCGTCGCAACTGGCGCGGCAGTTGTTGCAATGGCTGCGGGCGATGCTGGTGACCCGCGCCCTGGGGCCGGAGAATGCGGTGGTGGAGATGGCCGAGCAGGACCGCATGCTGGCCGCCGAGGCCGCGGGCTGGTTTAACGAGGAGCAGTTGACCCGTTTTTTGCAGATCATGCTGCGCACCGCCAACGAGCTGCGGCACGCGCCGGCGGAACGACTGCATCTGGAACTGGGCTTGATCAAGCTGATCCACGCCTCGCGCCTGACCAGCCTGGAAGAAGTGATTCGAGCGCTGGTGCCGCAAGAGCAGACGGCGGCGGCCGGGGCCGCGCAAAAAAAAAACCTGAATAGCGGGGAGGGCGGCCGCGCAGCTTCCCCGATGAAACCGGCGGCCAAGCCGGCGCCGGCATCGAACCCGGCACCCGCGGCGGCGCCGCTCCAAGCTTCCGAAAAAGCCGCCGCCAAGGCATCGCATCCGGCGACTTTGAAGGCGGTTGCGCCCGCGCCCGACATCAAGACCGCCGCGCCGGTTACGGCCACGCCCGCCGCGCCCGCGATTGAACCGGCGGCCTCGCCATTCCCTTCCGTTCCGGAAGGCGCCAGCGCGAATGGCGCAGCCACGAATGAAGAACCCGCCTCGCCGGTCGAGCGTTTGCGGAACTATCTCAGCGGGAAGCGGGCGGCGCTTTACGAGATGTTCATTCAGGCGGAAGCGACATGGGAAGGAAAAGCGCTGGTGCTGCGATTCGATGGCGAGCATGACGGCATCGCCACCCTGTTTCAGGGCCCAAGCATGCAAACGGAACTGCGCCAGGCGGCGCGACAGGCGCTGGGGTTCGCGCCCGAAATCCGGATCGAGCGCTCGGCGCCGAATCCTTCCATTCTCGAAGCGCGCGCGCGCGAGGCGCGCGAAGCCGAAGAACGCGCCGCCAACCATCCGGCCGCCCGCCGATTGCGCGAATCGCTGCCCCTGGAAATTATCGAAACCAAGCCGATAAACTCAAAATAGCTACCAGCTTAAAGCGCGAGCGGAAGTAAAAAAGCTGAAAAACCATATCATCCACAACGTCGTCAATTTACCTCCATACTTCCACCCGAGAGTTAAGTTATTTGCAGTCAAGCAATTACGGGTGGAAGTAAACTGATTTTTACTTCCACCCTACTTCCACCAGGCTGTCTCAAGCCGCCTTGCGCTTCCCCTTGCCGCCGGCTTTGGCGTGCTTAAAATACTCAATTTGACGGAGGCGCCGCTCGGCTTCCGCTTTGGTGCCATAGCTGCCGAAACGCCGTCCGGTGCTTTCGGATAGCACCACGTATTTACCGCCGATTTTCTTAATCATGGGTAGCCTCTTTACAATTTAGATTCTGGATTCAATCGGCCCGGCCAAAAGCCAATCGTCATCGCGCCCTGATAAATTTGCCGTCATGCTGTCACCTTAATAATATCTCCTTTTATTTCAATAAGATACATGTGGCAGCAGAATTAATTATGCTGTCATCCTACTGCCATATGTCATAAATCGAAGGTTTTGGCATAGCTTGAGGCGGCCAACTTATACGTCTAATGCGGAATGGTTCCAGTGCCGTCGGATGAAGTGTTGTTAGGCACCGAGGAAGGCGAGGTAGCGCCGGGAGCATTCGGGTTGATTTGAGGTTTGGTAACGATGGGGCGATCCTGCATCGGCAGGGGCGCGGACTCGGGTTGCTGCTTGAGGCTGGGGTGGCGATGCAGCGAAGGGCGCGGGCCGGAATCGGCGGCGGGGGCGACGGGCGCCTGGCGTTGCACGATCAGCACTTGGGGCTGATCGCGGACAATGCGGTGTCCATCGGGGAAATAGGTAACCACGCGAACGACGCGGTTGCCTTCGAGGCGGACGAAAGTAGTTTTCGCGGGCGGCTTGCCATAGACCCAATCGGTATAGACTTCGCCGGTGGTTACATTTTGCTCATGATATTTGCGCTGAGTGCGCCCGAGCGCGGCCACAACCATGGAACGATCCATGCCGACCAGCACATGGTGGCGGTGGATGGCTTTACGAACCACAGGCGGCAGGTGATAGCGGGCGATGGCGGAGCCTTCGCGCAAGTTCCATTCAATGATGGGGCTGAGTTCCTTGCGAATTTCGGCGGTGGTGAGCGCCGGGACCTGGCCGTGGAAGCGCAAGGTGATGCGTCCGCCGCCGATGCGCCCCTGATTCGGAATCGAATTCATCGGTCCGTTGCCGATACCGAACTGCAAATGGTTATACCAGTGCGAGGTTTGAGGGCCGCCATTTAAATCGAAGTCGATGGAATGGGAATGGAAATGAATGGCGGTGATCTGGACACGACCGCCGCGGGGGATGGCGATGCCGCTATTGCGAACCTGCTGATGAATTTCATGCAGGTTGAGAATCCGCCCGGTGGAACTGAGCTTAATCGGGTGCTTGCCGCGCGGCAGGCTATGGCGGGAAAAACCAATCGCCGCCACCATGGTGCGGAGGATAGAGATGCGATCGGGCTCGGTCAGTTTATGGGCTTTGCCAAGGGTACCCGCCCGGGCGGATACGCCCGCGGCCCACCCTCCCAGCAGCAGGAAAGCGCAAGCGATACCTCCCCACACCCGGCTGGCCGGCATGAAGCGGTAATGGAGCGGCAGATGCGACCTCATACGAGCTGCCCGCGGGAGGAGATGCGCTCCTTCCAAATAACGATGCCCGTCACGCCCGCAAAGTCATAGCTGAGGGAAAGTATATCGCCGGCGCAGCGGAAAGCAAGAGGGGGAGGAAGGATAAGAGGGAGGCAGGGGAAACCAGGGCGAACACGGGAAAAAGGGCGGATTCAGCCAAACGGCCGAAAATAAAAGCGGCTTAGAAGCGGGTTACTTCGGTGAAGTTGAAGCCGGCGACGCGCAGCGGGGGCACGACCATATCGAAGGATTCTTCGCCGCTGGAGCGAACAGGGACGCCGAGCGCCTCGACCTGATTGAGCAACTCGACCATGCTCTGGTTAAAGCGAAAATTACGCAAGCCGCGCGCCAGCCTGCCCTGTTCGATCAGGAAAGTGCCATCACGGGTCATGCCGGTCAGCAGCTTCTTATAGGCGTCCACTTCGCGGATATACCAGAGCCGGGTCACCAGAATGCCGTGCTCGACCCCGGCGATCATCTGCTCGAGCGATTGTTCGCCGCCTTGCATGATGATATTGAGCGGCGCCTCGCCGTATTCATTGGGCAGAGGAAAGCCATGGCCGGTGGGCGCGGCGGGAATTTCCGGATGTTCGCGGCGCATGCGCTCGGCGGTCTGGCGCGCGTAGGCGATCTCTTTCACCACGCCGTTTTCGACCAGGGTCAAACGCTGGCGCGGCATGCCTTCGCCATCGAAGGGCGCGCCGGACTGGAGCGGATGGCGCACGTCGTCGTGAAACTGTATGTTCTCGCCAAAGAGACGAGCGCCGAGGCGGCCGGTGAGGAAACTGCGCTGATCGAGAATGGCCAGGCCGCCAAAATCCCAAAACAAAAAGCCGAGCAAATCGAGCACGGCGGCGGGCTCAAGAATGACGGTGTAACGTCCGGGGGGCAATTCCACCGGATTAGCGCTGAGGCGGGCCTTGCGGGCGGCAGTTTCGGCGCCGGCGACGAAATCGAGCTGGGCCGCGTCGGTGGAAGTGGCCTTGGCCCAGCCGGAGCTGTCGGCGGCCTGCATGGTGACCGAATACTCGGCGCCGGTCTCTTCGTAGAAGGCTTCCAGCCCTTGCGAGTTAAGCAAGGCCTGGGCGGCGCGATGATTAGCGACGACGCCGGCGGCGTTGAGTTGGTCACGGCGGGCGACGGCGACCATGGCTTCGGCGAATTCGGCGCGCTCCCGGGGAGACAACAACGAGGCGGCAAAGGAGCGCGCGAGGGGGTCATAGCGCTGCGGGCCGGGCATGGGCAGCAGGTCGGGCTCGGGGGTTTGCAGCCGCGCCAAGGCCTCGGCGCGGGCGACGGTGGCGGCGATGGAGGCGGGATCAAGCCGATTGGTGGAGGCGCGGGCCATGCGGCCGCCGAGGACGCTGCGAATGGAAAGGGTGGTTTGGCTTTCGGCGACATTCTGATGAATGCCGTTATTGGCGAAGCGAGTGAGGGCGGAGCTGCCGGTGTGCAGGCTCAGCTCGGTGGCATCGGCTTGGGCGACGGCCAGCGTCTGTTCGAGCAGCTTGCGGGCAAAATCCGGGTCGAGCAGCGGGGAAAGCGGATCGGAAGGCAATGCCGGCGGCGCCGGGAGGTTTTCTTTAGCGGGCATAGGCGCCGCCGATCTTGATGTTGCGAAAGCGCGCCGGAGCGGCGCCGTGGCCGGTACCCATAGTCTGCTGCGGCTGGCCCTTGCCACAGTTGGGGGTGCCCCAGAGGGTCCAATGCTGGCGCGAGCAGATGGCGTCGAGCGAGTTCCAGAATTCGGTGGTGATGCCGGAATAGCTGGGGTTTTTCAACATGCGGACCTGGCGTCCATGGCGGATTTCCCAGCCGATTTCGCAGCCAAACTGAAAGTTATAGCGCTTGTCGTCGATGGACCAACTGCGGTTGGTTTCCATATAGACGCCGGCGTCGGTATCGGCCAGCAACTCGCCGGGGGAGAGCGGGCGCTCGCCGGGCAGAATGCTGATGTTCGTCATGCGAATCAGCGGCAGGCGGTTCCAGGATTCGGCGCGCATGCAGCCGTTGGAGCGGCCCTCGCCAATCTGGGCGGCGGTTTCACGGCTCATGAGGTAGCCGGTAAATTCGCCGGCGCGGATAATATCGGCGCGGGCGGCGGGAACGCCCTCATCATCAAAGGCGAAAGTGCCGAGGCCGGGGCCGTGCTCCAGCCGGGCATCGGCAACGACATTCACCAGTTCCGAGCCATAGCGCAGATGGCGCAGCTTATCGAGCGACAAAAAGCTGCCGCCGGCAAAGTTGGCTTCGGCGCCGAGCACGCGATCCAGCTCGATGGGATGGCCGATGGATTCGTGAATCTGCAGGCCGAGCTGCGAGCTGTCGAGCACGAGCGTGCCGGTAAGCTGGGGGCATTGATCGGCGCGATGCAAGGCGACCGCTTCTTCGGCGACGCGGCGGGCATTTTCGAGCAGGCGCAGTTCCTCGATCAGCTCATAGCCTTTGAGCTGATGCTGGCCGCCGAAAGAGTTGGGGTAAGAGCGTTTTTGAATTTCGCTTTCGCCGAAAGAATAAGCGGCGAAGCCGGCGCCGCTGAGGGTGCGGGTCTGTTCCTGGTCGGCGCCTTCGCTGGAGAGAAACCACTGCCGGGAGCGATGAAACTCCATGCCGGTTTCGGCCAGGGTAATGCCGGAGACGGAGCGCAGCTCGCGATCGACGGCAAAGAGCAGGTCGAGGCTGGTTTCAAGCGAGACGGCAAAGGGGTCAATGCGGCAGGGAGAAACCCAGACGGCGCAATGCGGGGATTCGGGGGCCAGGGTAACCGCGCGCGCCTGCACGCGGGCCGAAGCGCGGGCAATGGCAATCGCCTCGGCGGCGGCGCGGTCCACCCCCTCGGGGGTCAGATGGCCGGCAGCGGCGAAGCCCCAGGAACCGGCGACCAGGGCGCGCACGCCCAAGCCGTGGGACTCGGCATCGGCGACGTGCCCGATGCGCCCGTTCTTGGTGGTAAAGCTGCGATGGCGCTCTTCGGCCAGACGGACGTCGGCATAACCGGCGCCCTGCTGCATGGCGGTATCCAAGGCCCGTTGCGCCAGCGATTTCATCGTAAGCGTAAGCGGCGAAGCCTTCAGGCCGAAGCGGTGGTGACCACCCCGGCTTCCCTGCCCTCCAGAGCGGATTGCAGCGCCGCAACCTGATCTTCGCGTTCCCAGGTGAACTCGGCCTCGTCGCGGCCAAAATGGCCGAAGGCGGCGGTAGCACGGTAGATGGGGCGGCGGAGTTGCAGATGATCGATAATGCCGCGCGGGGTCAGCGGGAAGATTTCGCGAATGGCATGGGCCAACTGTTCGGAGCCGTGGCGGCCGGTGCCGAAAGTATCGACGCGGATGGAAACCGGATCGGGCTCGCCAATCGCGTAGGCTAGCTGAATTTCGCAGCGCCGCGCCAAGCCGGCGGCGACGAGATTACGGGCGATATAGCGGGCCATATAGGCGGCGGAGCGATCGACTTTGGTGGGATCTTTGCCGGAAAACGCGCCGCCGCCGTGGCGGCCCATGCCGCCGTAGGTATCCACAATAATTTTGCGGCCGGTCACGCCGGTGTCGCCCATGGGGCCGCCGGTAACGAAGCGGCCGGTGGGGTTGATGTGATAGGTAGTGGCGGAATCGACCAGCTCGTGCGGCAGAACGGCGTCGATCACTTCGCGGCGGACGCGCTCGCGCAGTTCCGCCGTCGAAACGGAGTTGGCGTGCTGGGTAGAGACAACCACGGCCGCAATCCGCGCCGGGCGCTGGTCACGATATTCCACCGTGACCTGGCTTTTTCCATCGGGCCGCAGAAATTCCAGTTGCCCGGAGCGCCGGGTTTCGGAGAGCCGGCGCACCAGCCGGTGCGCCAGCGAAATCGGCAGCGGCATTTTTTCCGGGGTTTCATCGCAGGCAAAACCGAACATCATGCCCTGATCGCCCGCACCCTCGCGGTCGACGCCAAGGGCAATATCGGACGACTGCTGATGCACGCTGATGAGCACGCCGCAGGTGTCGCAGTCGAAGCCGAAGCCGGCATCGGTGTAACCCACCCGGCGCACCGCTTCGCGGGCAATTTCCTGATAGTCGAGATGAGCGTTGGTGGTGATCTCGCCGGCGACCACGATCAAGCCGGTAGTGAGCAGCGACTCACAGGCGACGCGGCTGCGCGAATCGCGCTCCAGCGCCGCGTCCAGCACGCTGTCGGAGATCTGATCGGCCATTTTATCGGGATGACCCTCGGTGACCGACTCGGAAGTAAAAAGCGATAGCGACATAAATATTTGTATTCCTCAGTGAGAAGATGCGCCAAAGCTACAGGGCGGCAGCCGGCGAATGCACCTGGATCAGGATAAAGCCTGCGGCGCGGCAACCCAAGCAGAAAATGCGGGGCGGCGGTTCAACCGTGGTTTGCGCCCGTTCAGGGCCGATTTTTTACCGCGGCGCGGCCGCTATTCCTTTTAGGCGCTGACGCTTTCGCAAACGCCTGGCCGAAGCCGGACGCGCGGCAACAACTCTTCTATGCTCCGGGGAAATGGCGACCTGGATTATCAGCGGGCATAACGGGCGATCACCCGCTCGAGATTGAGCGTGCGCCAATCGCCGCGCTTGATTTCGTGGCGAATTTGCGCCGGGGTTTGACCCTTTTTCGTCTGTTGATAGGCGAAAGCGGCCTCCATCAGGCAGACCTGGCAAACCGAGGCGTGCGTGCCGATATAGCAGGAAAGCAGGCTGGTGTGACCTAATTCACGGTCGCAGCGGCAATAGCAAGGCTGCTGGTAAAGAACTTTTTCGATTTTGGCGGCCATGGCGTACACCGCCTGGACGCGGGGGTCGGAAAATTGCGAAGGGGGCAGAGTCGCGGGCAGGGGGCCGCGGGGGGAATGGCGATGATACGCCGGGGTGGGCCAGGCCGGTCCGGATTGCGGGGCGCTCGAGCTTGGCTGCAGGCTTCGCCCCGGCATAGCAGGCATGCCGGGCATAGCCGCCATGCCGCCGGCGGACAAGGCCGGCCGCGGGGCCGGCTGGGGTGTAGTTTTCGCCGGAGCGGGCGAGTTGCCGGCGATCAGGAAGACGAATATAGAGACGCCGACGATAGCGCTTAGCGCCCAGGCCAATTTGCCGCGGGAAGGGGAAAAACCGATACGCATGCGAGGCTTACCTCAGAGAACCTTAATTATATATGCCCGCTCTGAAGCCCTACAAGAGCGGCTCGGCCGCTATTACTTTGCGGCGCGCTTCTAGCGGCCATACCAGCGGGCGAGAGCGCGCAAGAACCATGCGCTGGCGGCCAATACGGCGACGCTGGAGAAAATGGTCAGCGGCCGCGGGCGCGCCGTGATCGCGATCAGCAAAACCAAAAAGGCTCCCGAGGCGAAGATAATCATTAGTCCCATCGCCGCGGCAAGCAGCAGCCGTTTCACGGCCATAGGCGTTCAGCATTCATCCTGAAATAAGCGCGATGCCAAGCCCCGTGCATTTCCGTTTTGCGAGGTCACGACCGCCGCAACCACCTTAGCCGGGGCGCAAAACTGTAATACTGACGACCCGGTGAAGGATTTCGTTTCAAAACATTATTCGCGAATTGCCCATATTGCCCATGACGATAACCAGGGTTCGATAACTAGGGCTCGACGCGGGCGGTTCGGCTAATGACGTTCCGGGGCGGCCCGGTTGATGCCGGCGGCCGGGCCGGCGCGATCATGGAAATTCCGGTTAAGATGACTCAAGGGCAACGATGAAGATGTCTTCGCGGCTCTAAGGGCAAAAACCGGCCGTCCTCGAAATATTGTCGGATTCATCTTCCGGGCGCGGCCCCATGCGCATGGCGTGAGAAACAAGCGATTGAGGCAATGAAAAACAGGAAAGCGGCGGCTCGGCCGCTTTTATTTTTAGGCGCTGACGCTTTCACAAAGGTCCGGCCGAAACCGGACGCAGGGCGAATACTCAAGGCGCCGCCAGCCTGGAAGGAGCCGGGGGCATGCTAAAAAAGCTGAACCTTTATCTGATCAAGCCGACACAATATGACGACGATGGCTATGTAGTACGGCACTGGCGCGGCGTTCTGCCGAGCAACACGTTAGCCTGCCTGGCGGGCCTGACGGAAGACGTGGCGGCGCAAAAGCGGCTAGGGGAATCCGTGCGGATCGCAACCCACGTGCTCGACGAGACGGTGGACCGCATTCCGGTGCAACGCATCTGCCGTTCCGAGCGCGGGGGCCAGAGCAAGACGATCGTCTGCCTGGTGGGCGTTCAAACCAATCAGTTTCCGCGCGCCGCCGATCTGGCCCGGACATTTCGCCGCGCGGGGTTGACCGTGATGATTGGCGGCTTTCATGTGAGCGGCTATCTGGCGCTGCTGCCGGACATACCGCCGGACATCCAACAACTCATGGATGACGGGGTAACGATCGTGAAGGGCGAAGTGGAAGAAACCTGGGGCGATCTGCTGAGCGATGCCATGAACGGCCGCCTGAAGCCCCTGTACGATTACACCAACCACAAGCCGGACTTATCCGATAAACCGCTGCCGGTAATACGCAAGGACTACTTGCGCAAATTCATCGCGTCCAATTTCGGCACGCTGGATTGCGGGCGGGGCTGCCCTTTCGAGTGCAGCTTCTGCACGATCATCAATGTTCAGGGCCGCAAGATGCGCTTCCGTTCCGCGGAGTACATTGCGGAGACGATCCGGCACAACTATCAAGCCCACCGCATCACGTTCTATTTCTTCACCGACGATAATTTTGCGCGGAACCGAAGCTGGGAAATTATTTTTGACGCCCTCATCCGGCTGCGGGAGGAGGAGCAAATTCCGGTGAAGTTCATGATGCAGGTGGATGTACTTTCCTGGAAGATTCCGAACTTCATCGCCAAGGCGCGCCGGGCGGGGTGCTCGAGCGTGTTCATCGGGATGGAGAGCTTAAACGCCGAGAACTTAAAGGCCGCGGGCAAAAGGCAAAACCACGTGCAGGAATACCCGCAATTGATCGAAGCCTACCGCGAGGCGGAGATTTCGACGCACGTCGGCTATATCATCGGCTTCCCCCAGGACACGGCGGAATCGGTCCGCCGCGATCTGGCGCAGCTGATGGGCGAGGTGCGCCCGGACCATGCGTCGTTTTTTATGCTCATGCCGCTGCCCGGCTCGCAGGACCACCTGACGATGTCGCGCCGCGGGGAATGGATGCACCCGGACTTCAACCGCTACGATTCCCATCACCCGGTAACGGCCCACGTCCACCTGAAAGGCGGCGATTGGGAAGCCCTTTATCGCGAAGCCTGGCGGGCGTTCTACAGTTTCGAGAACATGAAGGCGATCCTGCAGCGCTGCCCGCGGAAAGATTACTGGAACAATTTGCTGCGGTTCATGTGGTACAAGAACGCCATCGCGACGGAAGGGCGGCATCCGATGATGTGCGGCTTTTTCCGGCTGAAGGGCCGCAAGAACCGCCGGCCGGGATATGCCATCCCGAGCCGCCGGCAATATGCCGTATCGCGGGCGCGCGAGATTCGCGCGCATCTCACGAGCATGTTTCGCCTGCTCTTCGAAATGGAAGAGCTGTGGCTGCAGACCCGGCCGCGAGGCGAAGCCGAGCAGCGAGTGATCGAAGAACTGTGCAAAATCCGCGCGGCCACCTACGGGCGGCTCAAATTGGCCGATTTGCAACTCGCCTACAGGCAAGCCAAGGCGTATTTCCCGTCGCTGCGCGTGCCTTCGAAGCTTTTCCTGTTGTGGACCAGGTATTACCCCTCGCTGGCTTCGGACAAAGTGCTCACCCGCGCCGACCTGGACTGCTTCTGGCACACGGTCAGGCAGCGGTGGACGCAGCGGCGCTGGTTTCAGATACCTCCGCTGCGGCTCGCCTTCAGCCTGTTTCGCGACGCCCAGCTTTGCCTGGTTTTCCTCGCCCACCTGGCCCGTGCGAACTGAGCGCAGATTGCCAGCGACGCTTGCGATTTCAGCCGTGGCACCGTACGCGACGGCGGACGGCGGAATTGCCGGCTTGCTTGATGCAATTCCCGCGGAATTGCTTGGACATCCTGCCATCATTCGGCCCTAATCTAACCCCGTGAGCGCCGCGCCCCGCTGGGTTGCTTGAAAATTCAAAGCCGATTCAATTTATGCAAATCCATATCGTCAACCCCAGCCACGTATCCTTCGGCATCGGCGTCATCACCCCGCGTTGGCTTTATGTCATCGCGGCGGCGACCCCGCAGGAATATGGCGACCCCCAAATCACGGATGAAACCTTGCAGCCGTTGCCTTTGGAGAGCGTTAAGGCGGGGGATGTGGTGGGAATAGGAATTCACACCGGGAATGCCCTGCGCGGCTACGAGTTGGGGCGGCAGCTCCGGGCACGCGGCGCACAGGTGATTTTCGGCGGCATCCATGCAAGCTTATACCCGCAAGAGGCGCGGGATTTGGGCGGCGGCCATGCGGTGGTTCGCGGCGATGGCGATCTGGCGTGGCCCCAGGCGCTGCGCGATCACACCGCAGGCCGCTTAATGCCGCTTTATGAAGGCGGCAGGATCGAAGCCACGCGCTTCCTGCCGGCGCGCTGGGACCTGCTGCCCGCGGCAAGATACATGTGGGCGTCGGTGCAGACGGTGCGCGGCTGCCCCAAGCACTGCTCGTTTTGCTCGGTGTGGCGCACGGATGGCCAACGTCCACGACAGCGGGATGTCACCCCCGTGGTGGAGGAAATTGTCGAATTGCGGCGCCGCGGCTTTCGTTTCATCGCGCTTGCGGACGACAATTTTTATCCGGTATCGCTCGAAGACCTGCGGCTGGCTTACCGCCAAAATGACGCCCAGCGCATCTCGGAACTGGAGACGATCCGGGCGGAACGATTCGATCTGATGGCGCGCCTGGCGCAGTTGCCCGCCGATACCGTTTTCTTCACCCAGATCACGATGGAAGCGGCCAACGACACAGAATTTCTCGAAGCCATGCGGCGCGCGCACATTAAAGGCGCCCTGGTCGGCATAGAATCGGTTACGCCCGAAGGCCTGAAGGACGTCTACAAAGGATTCAATTCATCCGGAGAAGATTTGGTGCGGTGTTTGCGCGCCTTTCGCGCGCACGACCTGCACGTGCTGGGCTCATTTATCTTCGGCTTGCCGAGCGACCGCGCGCAGACATTTGCCGCAACCCTTGATCTGGCGAAACGCGCCGGCGTCACCTTCGCCCAATTTTTGATGTTGACGCCGTTTCCCGGAACGGTGGATTTCAACCATTGGGAACAGAAGATGAAGGACGACCCCACCCGGATCGCAGGTTTCCCGCTGACACGCCATTGGTTGATCCCCCAGGCGCTCCGCCCCAAGGTTTATGTCCCGCATCCCGCCATGAGCGCCGACGAGATTCGCGCCCGCACGCAGGAAATATGGGACCGCTTTTATAGTTTCCAGGCCATCTGGAAACGTTCCGCTTGCGTGCGCTCGCTGCGCGGCCGGATGGCGTTCGTCTTGATCTCGAAACTATATCGGCAGATGTACGCCAATACCGGGATTGCAACCGACAGCGCCCGGCTGCAAAGTTCGGCGCGTTGGGCCACATACCTGGCGCGGCCCTGCCTACGGCTGTTCAGGGCAAAACCGCTGCCATTCCTGAATGCCCCGGCCGCGAGCACGCCAGCGCTCACAAGCGACAGTTTCGTTCAGAATTAGCGGCTCGGCCGCTTTTACTTTTAGGCGCTGACGCTTTCGCAAGGGTCCGGCCGAAACCGGACGCATGGCGAATACTCATGGCTGCCGGGCATTGTCGAGCGCAATTCCCGCGGAATTGCCGGCTTGCCTGATGCAATTCCTGCGGAATTGCTTTGTTTTGTCGTTCCCAGGCGCTAGACCTAACTGGAACCCCGCGCTTCGGCCTGCGTGCATGGCTTCAGGCAATTTCACCGAAATTGCCAATGACAAAAACTGCTGTCCGACTCGGCCGTTAACGCTACAGGTACCCATCAGACCAGCGTGCCCGATGCCGTGATTACGGTCACGGCCGAAACCGGGCCGCTTCAAGTAGAGTGGGCGAAGAGGGCGAGACAATGTTTGGCTTTAAAAAACGCGAAGCACCCACTCAGAAACCGGCGCCGGAACCGAAAACCACGCTCGATCCGGTCTGCGGCATGCGCATTCCCGCCGCTGCCGCAACAGGCCATCTGGAACATGCCGGGCGCACCATTTATTTCTGCAGCCCCGGCTGCCAGAAAAAATTCCGCCAGAATCCGGAGCGATACGCCCACACAGCCTAGGTGACCGCCCATGCGTGATTAGCGCATTTTTGCATGTGCTCGGCTGCCGCGAGCCGCTGGCCGGTTTGTGGCCGACTTAACCCGGCGCGGTTCGGCCGCTTTTACTTTTAGGCGCTGATGCTTTCGCAAGGGTCCGGCCGAAACCGGACGCAGGGCGAATACTCATGGCTGCCGGGCATTGCCGGGCGCAATTCCTGCGGAATTGCCAGCTTGCTTAATGCAATTCCTGCGGAATTGCTTTGTATCGTCGTTAATAGGCGCGGGACCTAACGAACCCCGCGCGAAACCGGCCTGCGGGCATTACTAGAGGCAATTTCTCCGAAATTGCCAAGGACGAAACTGCTGTCCGACGCGGCCGTTAACGCTTATGGTTTAGCTCGCTTTCTTACCCTGCAGCCGCGGGGCTGATACTATAATTGATTGCGGTCAAAGCGCGCATGATGACGCTTGCAAAGCCCAGTACAATAAAACTCATGCAGGGCACGAGACGCAATCTGGCGAGCCTGGCGGCGGCGGCGGTGTTGCTGGCGCTGCTGGCTCCCAATTTGAGCTGCCTCGCGGCATTGTCTTCCCCCTCGAGCGCCAGGGGTAAGATGAGCTGCTGCCCAGCGCCGATGCGCACATCGGCCCCGATGCGTTCCTCGGCCCCGATGTCGCGGAATTGCCTGAATTATTGCCAGCTTCGCACCGGCTCTGGCGCCTGGTTGACGACCGCGGCGCACACTCCCTTGCAGCCCAGCTTGCAACCCAGCACGCCGCCCGGCCGGGCGACGAGCGCCACCCCGTCCGTCTTTATAGATCCATCGCCCCGGAGCCAGCGCTTGACCGCGCTGGACCGATCTCCGGGAAGCCATTCGTTTTCCCCGCTTTTAATCTGATCTTCCCGCTCGAGCGCTGACGCTATCGCCGGCTGGCAACGCCGGCGAGTACCGGCATCTGGCCTTGCCGCAGCCCGCCTTGCGGCGGCTCGGCCGCATTTACCGCCAGGCGCTGACGCTCTACTTATCAAGCCACCCCTTTAACCGCGGATGGGCGGCTCGGCCGCTTTTACTTTTAGGCGCTGACGCTTTCGCAAACGTCCGGCCGAAGCCGGACGCAATGCGAAAACTCCTGGAGATGGACCATGCAATTACACCATGCGCGCCGGCTGACGCCGGCATTGGGCCTGATATTCACCGGAGTAGCGCTAGGGCAAGCGGGCGGGGCGAAGCCGCTCGCGGCGCGGCCCGGCTCGCGCTTGAAACAGCCGGCGGCGGCAACCGCCCAGGCGCCCGCCCTATCGCTAGCGGCGCTGGTGCGGCTGGCGCTGGCGAGAAACCCGGAAATCGCGGCCTATGCCGGGCGAGCGGCGGCGTTGCGCGCCCGCGTGCGTCCCAGCGAAGCCTTGCCCGACCCGACCGTATCGCTCGGCTGGATGGGCAAGCCTTTGCCCTTCGCGCTGGAGGACAATGCCGCGACCAGCTACCGCCAAATCACCGCGACGCAGCGCTTCCCCTTTCCCGGCAAGCTGAAGCTGCAAGGCCAGGTGGCGGAGCACACCAGCCGCGCCGCCGGATGGGATTACCAGGCGGCGCGACGGCGGGTGAGGGCGGATGTCAAAACGGCTTATTACCAATACGCCTATTTTTACCAGGCGCTGCGGATTGTCGAAAACACGCGCGCCTTATTGCAACGGCTGACGCAAATCGCCGAAACCCGCTATGAATCGGGGCAAGGGCTGCAAGAGGACGTGCTCAAAGGCCAAGTGGAGCTGTCGCAACTGCTGGAGCGGGTCACGATCTTGCGGCAAGAACAGCGCACGGCGGCGGCGCGAATCAACACCTTGTTGAACCGCTCGCCGGAGACTCCGCTGGGGGCGCCGGCGCCGCCGGCAATGAAAACTTTGCCCTATACCCTCCACCAGCTTTATCAACTGGCGCGGGCGCACGACACCGGCCTCGAGCGGGAACAACAATTGATCGCGCGCGATCAAAGCGCGCTGGCGCTGGCCCACAAGAGCTACGACCCGGATTTCAGCGTCAGCTATATGTACCAGCGCAGCGCGGCGCCGATGAACATGCAAGGCGCCTTCGTCACGCTGAATATCCCCATTTTCTACCGCGCCAAACAACGCCAGGAGGTGCTGGCCGCCAGCCGCATGCTGACGAGCGACCGGGATTTTCAAAGCAACCGGGGGACGACGGTGAATTACCTGGTGAAGCAACAATACCTGGCGCTGCGGCAAGCGGCGCAACTGGCCGTGCTTTATTCCCAGGCCATCGTGCCGCAATCGACGCAAACCCTGAATGCCTCGATCACGGCCTACGAAAGCGGCAAGGTGGATTTTCTGACGATGCTCGACAACTTCATCAACCTGCTGGATTTTCAAGTGAAATACGACCGGCAAAAGGCCAACTACGAGATTGCCCTGGCGCGACTGGAACCGCTGGTGGGGGTGGAGTTAACCCGATGAGGCGAGGCGACCAACCGAGCATGGCTTCGAGCCTTCCAGGCGCAATCGCTTCGGTTTTGCTGGCGGATGCCCGGCGAGCCTGCTGTAAGGCCATCTGCACCGCGGCCGCCGCGCGGCATTTCTTTTGGCAATTTCCGAGAAATTACCCGGCGGCCCCGCCCTACGGGCTATGCGCCTCGCTATTAGCCTTTTTCCGCCTTAATGATCCGGGTCTTTATCGATGGTTTTATTGCATGCAGACAGGAGCGGAATTATGAAACCGTATCGAGCGGCATTTTATATTGCGCTGGCGCTGAACCTGGCGCTGCTGGGCGCAATCGGCTGGTGGTGGTGGCGCCGGCAGTCCAACGCGCCGGGCGGGGCAACGCCGCCGGCAACCGCCGCCGCCGCTTCCGCCGCGCCGGCAGCGGCGATGGCCAACATGCCCGGCATGAGCGCTCCGGCGGCGGCGCAACCGGCGCTGGCGCCGATCCAGCTTTCGCCGCAGCGGCGGCAACGCATCGGGGTCGAGATCGGCAAGGTGCAGCGGCAATGGGTGCATGACGATCTGCGCGTGTTCGGCAACGTTACCGAGGACGAGCAAAAGCAGGCCTATGTTCAAACCCGATTTTCCGGCTGGATCCAGCGGGTTTATGTCAACGCCGCTTACCAGCATGTGAAGCGCGGGCAGCCGCTTTTCACCATTTACAGTCCGGATTTGCTGACCACCGAGCGCGAATACCTGCTGGCATTGCAAAACCAAAAACTGCTGGCCCGCAGCCCGGTCGAAGGCGTGGCGGCGGGGGCGAAATCGCTGGTGAACGCCACGCTGGAACGGCTGCGGCAATGGGATTTGCCGGCGGGCGAGATTGCGCGGCTGCAGCGCACGGGCCAGGCCCGCCAGTATCTGGTGGTCGAGTCTCCCGCCACCGGCTTCATCACCGAACGCAATGCGCTGCCGAACCAGTACGTGCAACCTTCGACCCGGCTTTACACGATTGCCGATTTTTCCACCGTCTGGGTGGATGCGCAGGTCTATCAAAACGATCTCGGCCAGGTGCGAGCCGGCGAACGGGCGACGCTGACGGTGGATTCCTACCCCGGCCGCAGGTTTGCCGGGCGGGTGAATTTTATTTATCCCAATGTGAATATGAGCACGCGCACGGCACGGGTGCGGCTGGTGTTCGCCAACGCCGGCTTGTTATTGCGGCCGGGCATGTTCGTGAATGTCGATTTGCACATTCCCCTGGGGCGGCAACTGGTGGTCCCGACGAATGCGATTTTTCAAACCGGCACGCAATCGTTGGCGTTTTTAGACCGCGGGAACGGTTATCTACAGCCGCAGCCGGTGGTGGTGGGGCCGCAGGCGGGCAACGATTTCATCGTGTTGCAGGGGCTGCGGCAGGGCGAGCGCATCGTCACCTCGGCCAATTTCCTGATCGATTCGGAAAGCCAACTGCAGGCGGCGATGGGGTCGTTTCTGCCGCCGCCGCCGCCGCCGGGCGGGCCGTCCGGCGCGGCGCAACCCCGGATCACATTCAGCAGCCAGCCTTCACCGCCGCAGAAAGGCGCCAACACCTTTCAGGTCAAACTTACCGACGCCCAGGGACATGAGATTAACGCCGCGCAGGTGCAGGCGGTGTTTTTCATGGCGGCGATGCCGGCGATGGGCATGCCGGCGCAACGCGTGCTGGTGGCCCTGAGCGACCAGGGCGGCGGGATTTACCGCGGGCGAGGCGAACTTCCCGCGGAGGGGAACTGGCAGGTGACGATTACCGCGCAGCGCGGCGGACAAGTGATCGCCTCAAAACAACTGAACCTGAGCGCCGGCGGAGGCAGGTAACATGATTGCCCGATTGATCGATCTCTGCAGCCGCAACCGGTTCCTGGTGTTCATCCTGGTCTTTCTGCTGGTGCTGGCGGGCATCTGGGCAATGCACCGCGTGCCGCTGGACGCGCTGCCGGATATTTCCGACGTCCAGGTCATCATTCATACGCAGTGGGCCGGCCAGCCGCCCGACCTGATCGAAGACCAGGTCACTTACCCGATAGTCACCACTTTGCTGGCAGCGCCGCGCGTCAAAAATGTGCGCGCGGAAACCATGTTCGGCGATTCCTACGTATTTGTCGTGTTCAAGCACGGGACCAATCTCTATTGGGCGCGCTCGCGGGTGCTGGAATACATGCAACAACTGCAAGGCCAATTGCCGCCGGGCGTACACCCCACGATGGGGCCGGACGCGACCGGCGCGGGCTGGGTATATGAATACGTGCTCGAGGACACTCACCACACCGCCAGCCTGGCCCGGCTGCGCACGCTGCAGGATTGGTATATCCGCTACTGGCTGGAATCGGTGCCGGGGGTGGCGGAAGTGGCGACGATTGGCGGGTTCGTCAAACAATACCAGGTCAAGCTGGATCCCAACAAGCTGCTGGCCTATAACATTCCGCTGGCGAAGGTGATCCGGCGGGTTCGCGCCTCGACCAACGAAGTCGGCGGCCGGCTGCTGGAATTCAGCGGCGCGGAATACATGGTCCGCGGCCTGGGTTATCTCCACTCCCTGAACGACCTGCGCAACATTCCCGTGGGCGTGTATAACGGCACGCCGGTGCTGGTGGGCGACCTGGGCACGGTCAGCTTCGGGCCCGATATCCGGCGCGGGGTGGCGGAATGGAACGGCCAGGGCGAAACCGTGGGCGGCATCGTGGTGATGCGCGATGGACAGAACGCGTTGAAGGTGATTCAGGGGGTCAAGGCCAAAATCCGCGAAATCCAAGCCGCGCTTCCGCCAGGGGTGAAAATCGTCACCGCCTACGACCGCTCGGGGCTGATCCAGCGATCCATCGCCACGCTGAAGCGCGACCTGATAGAAGAAGCCCTCATCGTCAGCCTGGTCATCATCGTTTTTCTTTTCCATTTCCGCTCGGCGCTGATACCGATTCTGACGCTGCCGATCGCGGTGATCGCGTCGTTTATTCCGATGTACTACTTTCACGTCAGCGCCAACATCATGTCGCTGGGCGGGCTGGCGCTGGCGATCGGCGTACTGGTGGATGCCGCAATTGTCATGGTGGAAAACGGGTACCGGCATCTTTCCGAGGCGCAGGCCCGCCTTGCAACCGGCACGCCGCCCTCCCCGCCGGCGGATATTGAGCTGCAACCGAATCCGGCCGGGCCCATTGCCGGCATCAGCCCCCTCGTCACCGGCGAGACTTCCGCGGTGGCAGCCGCGCCGCCGCCCTCGCCGCCGGCCGCACCGGGCATCAGCGCGCGGGAACGGAGCCGGATTTTGTTGCGCGCCGCCAAGCAGGTCGGGCCGCCGATTTTCTTCTCGCTGATCATCATCGTGGTCTCGTTTTTACCGGTTTTTCTGCTGCAGGCGCAGGAAGGACGGTTGTTCCGGCCGCTGGCCTGGACCAAGACGCTGGCCATCGGCTTTTCCTCCCTGCTCTCCATCACGCTGATCCCGATCCTGATGACGTTGTTCATCCGCGGGCGGCTGAAGCCGGAAAGCGCCAACCCGGTATCGCGGTTTTTCCAATTTATCTACCGGCCGGTGCTGAACTTTTGCCTGCGCCACCGGCTGCTGGTGCTGTTGCTGGGCGTGGCCCTGATCGCGGCGACGGCGCCGCTGGCCAGCCGCATCGGCAGCCAATTCATGCCGCCTTTCTACGAAGGCGCGGCGCTGTACATGCCCACCGCATATCCGGGCATTTCCATCACCACCGCGACCAATTTGCTGCAGGAACAGGACCGCATCCTGCGCTCGTTTCCCGAGGTGAAGAGCGTATTCGGCACGATTGGACGCTCCAACAGCGCCACCGACAATGCCCCGCTTTCGATGTTTGACACCACCATCCGGCTGAAGCCGCGCCGGGAATGGCCGGCCGGCATGACTTACAACCGGCTGATCGCCTCGATGGACGCGAAGTTGCAATTCCCGGGCCTGACCAACACCTGGACCATGCCCATCCAAAACCGGCTGGACATGGAACTTACCGGGATCAAGACCCCGGTCGGCATGAAGATCCAGGCGCCAAACCTGGACGAAGTGCAGGCGCTGGGAGAGCAGGTGCAAACGCTGCTCTCCGGCCTGCCGGGCGTGCGCTCGATCTTCGCCGAGCGCGTGGCGCAAGGCTTCTACGTGAACATCCGGGTGCATCGCGCCCTGGCCGCGCGCTACGGGCTGACCGTCGCCGACGTGCAACGGGTGATCACCAGCGGGATTGGCGGGCAGGATATTGCCACCAACATCGAAGGCCGGGAACGCTTTCCGGTGAACGTGCGCTATAACCGCGATTTCCGCGACGATCTGCCGGCGCTCGAACAAGTCTTGATTCCCACGCCGAGCGGCGCCCAAGTTCCCATTGCGGAAGTCGCCGCCATCACGTTCACGCGCGGCCCGGCGGGCATCCGCGACGAAGACGGGCAACTGACCGGCTACGTGTTTGTGGATCTCAGCACCAGCAATTATGGCGGCTTTGTGCAGAAGGCCAACGCCATCCTGCGCAGCAAGCTGCGGTTGCCGGCCGGGGCCAGCTATCACTGGTCGGGAGAATACAAATTCGAGGAACACGCGAAAAAGCGGCTGGAAATTATTCTGCCGATAGTCTTTTTCCTGATCTTCGTGCTGCTCTACCTGACCTTCCATTCGGCGGCCGAAGCCGCCATCCTGATTATGCCCACGGCTTTCGCGCTGACCGGCGGCTTGCTGCTGCAAGTGCTGCTGGGCTATAACTTCAGCGTCGCCGTCTGGGTAGGGTACATCGCGCTGTTCGGCATCGCGGTCGAGACCGGAGTCGTGATGGTGGTGTATCTGCACGAGGCCCTGGACGAGCGCCTGGCGCGCGGCGGGCCGCTGTTGCGCGAAGATATACATCAAGCCACGATGGATGGCGCCGTCCTGCGGCTGCGCCCCAAGCTGATGACCGTTTTCGCCGTGATCTTCAGCCTGGGCCCGATTTTATGGGAGAGTGGAATCGGTTCCGACGTGATGAAACCGATCGCGACGCCCATGGTGGGCGGCATGGTAACTTCGACGCTGGGCGTGCTGCTGCTGGTGCCGGTGTTGTTCGCGATGCTGAAAGAGCGGCAATGGCGGCGCGGGAAGCTGCGGCTTGCATCGGAGCAGGAAGAAGAGGCATGAGGGTCGCCGCCGGCGCGAGAGTTGCTTACCATGCGCACCAAACCCTGGCTGATCATTTTATTCATCGCCGCCGGGCTGGCCGGAAAGCACTGAGCAGCGGTGACGGCATCGCGGCGCCCGGGGTTAGCGGCCGCCGGCGCGTAAAGCGGCTGAATCGCTTGCCGGTTGCGGCCGCGGGGAAGCGGCCGCTTTCGGGAGCGGCGGCTCGCCGGCGGCCAGCAGCAGGCGCGCGCGGCGGGCGAGCGGGGCGTATAAATCCCAGTCGCCGGCGGCGGGCAGGCGCATGATGATCAATTCCGGCGCGGTTTCATCCGCCAGCGCCAGCAGGCTGCGGGCGCTATCGCGCGTGCGCAAAATGCGGCGCTGGGGCTCGCGGCCAAGCCCGCGAATGCGAACGGCGGCGGCATCGAGGCGCTCCAGAATCGCCGCATCTTCCAGATCGTAGCCTTTCAGCTCGAACTGCAACGGCACTTCCAGCAGGTAAGCCAGCAGCACGCGTCCCGCGGGCGCGGCCAGCCTGGCGGATAATTCCGACAGCCAGACGGCGTCTTCCAGCCGGTGCAAGGCGACCAGCACGCGCTGCGGCGCCGGCGCCGGGGCGCGCGGCGCGGCATCGGCGGAGGCCGCGCCGCGCGTAAGCGGGCGGCGCAGGGAGCGCCACCACCAGAGCGCAAAGGCCGCCAGGATCGCCGCCAGGATGAGGGTGTCTTTCATGCCGGCGATTGCTCCTCTAGGCGAGGCGATAAGCTGAGCATCGCTTCGCGCCTTCCAGGCGCAAAACCATCGATTCTGCGTGCCGATGCCCGGCGATGCTCCTGTATTGCCATATACACCGCGACCGCCTCGCGGCAGCGGTTTTCGAAATTTCCACGAAATCGCCCCACGGCCCCGCTCCGCTCGCCGCTCGCCCCGCCCATGACTTCCGATGGCAGCAGCAAGGCGGAATGCACCTGCGACATAAACCTGGGATTTTCATGCACTCCCAATCTTCGCAAACCTAAGATTCATGATTGGCCTCATCGCGCAGCGCAACCAGGTGAAAATCGACGCCCGGCAGCTCGCGGAACAGCCGCGGCAGCAGGCTGGAGGGAAGGAACTCGCGCCAACCGCGGTGGCGCGGCAAGCCGAGCAGCAGTTGGGTAATGCGCTGCTCGCGCGCGAAGGCGACAATACCGCCGGCCAAGTCATGCGCCTCGCGGGTGACCACATCGGCGCCCAGGTCGCGGGCGAATTGCAGATTGGCGGCCAGGCGTTCCGGCTCATCATCGGCCGACAGGGTGCGCACGTTGAGAATATAAATCGGGCAGCGCAGGCGGCGGGCAATCCGCCAGCCGCGGCTGATCAGCTCCTGACCGGTTTCATTGCCGCCGACGCAGACCGCGATGCGCTCGTACATGGCCGCCGGCGCCGGCTCGCCGGGCAGATGGGCGAAGGCCAAATCGGCTTCCTCGGCGGTCTGGCGCAGGGCCAGCTCGCGCAGCGCCAGCAGGTTGCGGGGTTGAAAGAAATGGGCCAGCGCCTGCGGCACCTTGCCGGGAGCATAAATATCGCCGCGCTCCATGCGATGAATCAGCGCTTCCGGGGTCACATCGACCAGCACTTTTTCGTCGGCTTTTTCCACCACCCAGTCGGGCACCGTCTCGCGCACCTGCACGCCGGTGAGCCGGAAGATGACCGGATTGAGGCTTTCAATATGCTGAATGTTCATCGTCGAGACGACGTCGATGCCGGCGCTAAGAATAACCTCGACATCCTCGAAGCGCTTGGCATGTTTGAGGCCGGGGGGGTTGGTATGCGCCAGTTCATCCACCAGCGCCACTTGCGGATGGCGCGCCAGCACCGCGTCCAGATCCAATTCCTCCAAGCGCAGGCCGTGGTAGGCCACGATCTGGCGGGGGATAACCTCCAACTCCGGCACCAGTTCGAGCACGCCCTTGCGGCCGTGGGTTTCGACAAAGGCGACGGCGACATCTTCGCCGCGCTGGCGGCGGCGAATTGCCTCGGCAAGCATGTTGTAGGTTTTACCCACGCCGGGAGCAAAACCGAGAAAGATTTTATGGATGCCGCGATGCCGCGCCGGCGCCGGGGGCGCGCCGCCGCGCACGCTTTCCGCGGCGGCGGGAGCGGGAAGGGCGGCGCCAGCGGCGGCGCCGGGCGGGGGCCACTCCGGCTCAAACGCTGCGGAAGCGGCGGCGAAGGCTGGGGCGGGGATCATGGCATGGGCGCCGCGGCCGGCATCAGAAAGAGGGTGCGCAGGCTGCTTTCCAAGTCGCTGCGATAGAGCGCCACCAGTTCGTCCTGCTGGCCCAGCACGGTTTCGCCGCGTGGCAAAATCATTTCGCCGCCGCGGATCAGCGCCACCAGGTTGGCGCCCGCGGGCAGATCCAACTGCCGGATGGCGCGGCCCACGGCCCGGCTGCCGGGCTGCACCACGAACTCGCCCAACTGCAATTGCCCGCGCGGCATTTCCATGATCCGCTTCAATTGCGAAAACGGCAAGGCATTGGTGATGGCCTGGGTGATCATGGCGGTGGAAGAGACGACGCTATCGACGCCCAGGGCGGTAAAGACGGCCCCGAACTTGGGATCTTTGGCGCGCGCCATGGTGCGCGGCACGCCGAAATGGCTGCGCGCGACCTGGCAGGAAATCAAATTGTCGTGATCGCGATTGGTGACCGCGACAAAGACGTCGGCGCGCCCGCAGCCGGCCTGCTCCAAAACCAGGGGCAGCGAGGCGTCGCCCAGAATCACCGGCGCTTCCAACTGCCGGCGGATTTTATCGAAGACGTCGCGGCGGCGCTCAATGACGGTTGTTTCATGGCCTTCGCGCAGCAGCGCTTTGGCCAGATGATAGCCCACCTTGCCGCCGCCGGCGATGACCACATAGCCGCGTCCGCGGGCGGCCGGGGACGGCGGCGGAGGCGGCGCCTCGACCGGATGCAGCAGCGCCCGTTCCCAAACCTCGACCGCCGGGCCGGCGCCGCCGGCGCTTTCGCCGAGCGAATTGACCAGGAACTCCGCGCCCGCCACGGTCAGCAGCAGCACCTCCGCCCCCGCCTGCTGAAAATCTTCGCGCCGGGTGGGATCGTAGGCCAAGGCAATGACGCGTTTCACCTGGAAGATATGACGCGCCATCTGGGCGATAGCCAGGTTGGTGTTTTCTTCCGGCGTCAGCGCCATCACCACATCGGCCTGCCCGATACCGGCCTCGCGCAAAATGTCCATATCGAGCGCATCGCCGACCACCGCCAGATCGCGCAACCGCGCCCAGTCCGCTTCCAGCACGCCGCGCTCGCGCTCGATCAAACGCAAGCGGTGCGGACCGCCCAACAGCAGGCGCATCACCTCGCGTCCCACGCGGCCATAACCAATCACCAAAACGTTCATGGACATAGTTTGCCGTGATCCGTCAGCCGATTTCAGCCAGAAATTTCAGGCCCCACAGCGCGGGCGAGACGCTCGTTTTCACAGAAACTCACCGTTGCCGCAGCAGCGCCAAATTCAACTCCAGCACATTCACGCGGGGCGCGCCCAGAAAACCGAAGGTACGGCCGCGGGTAAAACGGCGGATCAGCGCCTGTACGCGCGCGAGCGGCAGATGGCGGGCGCGGGCCACGCGAGCCGCCTGATAAGCGGCGGCGGCGGGCGAGATATCCGGATCAAGCCCGGAGGCGGAAGCCTCGACCAGATCCGCGGGCACCGGCCGAGTTTGGCCGGTCACCCGCCGCCAGCGCCCGGCGCGGCGCGTCACCGCCGCCACCCATTGCTGGTTGGAGGGGCCATAATTGGAGCCGCCGGAAGCCAGCCCATTATAATTATGGGCCGAAGGGCGCCCGTGAAACCACTCCGGCCCCTTCCAGGACTGCCCGATAAGGCGCGAGCCGACCCATTCACCGCCCCGGCGCAATCGGCTGCCATTGGCGGCCTTGGGGAAAAAGACCTGCGCCACGCCAGTCACCGCCAGCGGATAAATCAACCCGGTCAGCACGGTCATGACCAGCGTCATTTTGAGCGCAATCCACAATTGCTCTTTCATCGCTTGCTCCTCCTTTCCGCATCATCTCCGCATCATCCGGCGCCGCATCTTGAGGCCGGCCGCTTTCGGCTTCGTTTCAACTCGCCACCGCCAAACCGCTAATGCGGCACGCTGACCCAATGCGCCGCCACGATGAACATGTCAATCAGCTTGATAAACAGAAAGGGAGTGAGAATGCCACCCAGTCCATAGACCAGCAGATTGCGGCGCAGGACGGCCGAAGCGCCGAGCGGACGATAGGCGATGCCGCGCAGCGCCAACGGAATCAGCGCCACGATGATCAGCGCGTTGAAGATCACCGCCGACAAAATCGCCGACTGCGGGGTCGCCAGGCGCATGATGTTGAGCGCGCCCAAAACCGGGAACGCCGCGCTGAAAAGCGCCGGCAGGATGGCGAAATATTTAGAGACGTCGTTGGAGATGGAAAAGGTGGTCAGCGCGCCGCGGGTCATCAACAACTGCTTGCCGATTTCGACAATTTCGATCAGCTTGGTGGGATTCGAATCCAGGTCAACCATATTGCCGGCCTCTTTGGCCGGCATGGTGCCGGTATTCATGGCGACGCCGACATCGGCCTGAGCGAGGGCGGGAGCGTCGTTGGTGCCGTCGCCGGTCATGGCCACCAATTTGCCTCCAGCCTGCTCGCGCTTAATCAGCGCCAGCTTGTCCTCCGGCTTGGCTTCGGCGAGAAAGTCATCGACGCCGGCTTCCTGGGCGATGGCGGCGGCGGTGAGCGGATTGTCGCCGGTGATCATCACGGTGCGGATGCCCATGCGGCGCAGCTCGTCAAAGCGCTCGCGCATGCCGCCTTTGACCACGTCTTTGAGATGGATGACGCCCAGCACCCGCGGGCCATCAGCCACGGCCAGGGGGGTGCCGCCGTGGCGCGAGATGTCTTCCATGGCCTGTTTGACCGCCAGGGGGAATTGCCCTCCCTGCGACTCGACGAAATTGCGGATGGCATCGCCCGCGCCCTTGCGGATGCGGGCGCCATTGAGATCAACGCCCGACATGCGGGTTTGGGCGGTAAAGGGGATGAAGCGCGCCTGATGTTGTTCCAGTTCGCGGCCACGCAGGCCATAATTTTCCTTGGCCAGCACCACAATCGAGCGGCCTTCCGGGGTTTCGTCCGAGAGCGAAGCCAGTTGGGCGGCGTTGGCCAGCTCGTAAACTTCGATGCCGGGGGCGGGAACGAACTCGGAAGCCTGGCGATTGCCCAGGGTGATGGTGCCGGTTTTATCGAGCAGCAGCGTATCCACATCGCCGGCGGCCTCCACGGCGCGCCCCGACTTGGCCAGCACGTTGCGGCGCACCAGGCGGTTCATGCCGGCAATGCCGATGGCGGAGAGCAGGCCGCCGATGGTGGTGGGAATGAGGCAGACCAGCAGCGCCCACAGCACCGGAATCGAGAGCCGGATGCCGAAATAGCCGGCCAGCGGCGGCAGCGTGGCGCAGACCAGCAGAAAAATAATGGTCATGCCGGCCAGCAGGATATTGAGCGCGATCTCGTTGGGGGTCTTCTGCCGGACCGCGCCCTCGACCAGCGCGATCATGCGGTCAATGAAGGTTTCGCCGGGATTGCGGGTGATTTCGACCACCAGCCAGTCGGAGAGCAGCCGGGTGCCCCCGGTCACGGCCGAGCGGTCGCCGCCGGCTTCGCGAATCACCGGCGCCGATTCGCCGGTAATCGCCGATTCATCGACCGAAGCGATGCCCTCGACAATGGCGCCGTCGCTGGGAATCATTTCGCCGGCGTCGATCCGCACCCGGTCGCCCATGCGCAGATGCAGCGCCGGAATCTCTTCCCAATGGCCCCCGGGAAGCAGCCGCCTGGCCATCGTGGTGGTTTTGGCGCGGCGCAAAAATTCCGCTTGCGCTTTGCCACGGCCCTCGGCCATGGCTTCGGCGAAATTGGCAAACAGCACCGTGATCCACAGCCAAAGGGTGATTTGAAAATAGAAGGCGAAATTCGTCCAGTTGCCGTGGACGACGCGCCAAAGCAGCTGGAAGGTGGTTTCGGCGCTGCCCACCTCGACCACGAACATCACCGGATTGCGCATCATCCAGCGCGGGCTTAACTTGCGGAAGGATTCCAGCAGCGCCTGGCGAAACAGCGCCGGATCCCAGGTGCGGATCTCGGGGCGCGGCATTAGAAGGCCCTCCCGGCATGCAGCAACAGATGCTCGAGGATGGGAGCGATCGTCAGCGCGGGAAAGAAATTCAGCGCGCCGACCAGCAGCACCACGCCCACCAGCATGGCGGCGAACAAAGGCGTCTGGGGCGCCAGCGTGCCGGCGCTGGGCGGGCAAATTTTCTTGCGCGCCAGGCTGCCGGCGATCGCCAGCACGGGAATGATCATGAGGAAGCGGCCGAAGAGCATGCAGATCGCCTGCGTCCAGTTGTAGAAGCGGGTATTGCCGTTCAGCCCGGCAAAGGCGCTGCCATTGTTGGCGGTGGGCGAGGCGAAGGCGTAAAGGATTTCGGTCAACCCGTGCGGGCCGGGGTTGTAGACGCCGGCGCGGCCAGCGGGCGTGGCAGCGCCGAGGGCGCTAAACACCAGGATGAGCGTGGACATGGCCAGCACGCCGAGCATGGCCATTTTGACTTCCCTGGCCTCAATCTTCTTGCCCAAATATTCCGGCGTTCGCCCGATCATCAGCCCGGCGATGAAGACGGTGATCAGGATCAGCATCATCATGCCGTAAAGGCCCGCGCCCACGCCGCCGAAACCAACACAGCCGAGCATCATGTTGAGCAGCAGCACCATGCCGGCCAGCGGAGCGAAACTGTCGTGCATGCTGTTGACGTCGCCGCAGGAAGTGCTGGTGGTCGCGACGGCAAACCAATCCGAGCCGCCCAGCGAGAAACGCACCTCTTTGCCTTCCATGGCGCCGCCCGGATTGCCGGGCGCGCGCGCCTGCGCCACCGCCGCAGGCAGCAGCGGGTTGGGTTGGGCGTCAAAGTGATAGGCCACGAAAAAGCCGGCGGCCAGGAGGAAGGCCATCGCTCCCCACACCGCCCAGCCGTGGGCAACATGTCCGGTCATGCGGCCCAGGACATGCGTCATGGCCGCGCCAATGGCCACGAAGGAAAGAACGCAGATGAAGCCGACTAGCGGCGTGGGACCTTCATACGGATGCGCGGAATTGGCGTTGAAAAAGCCACCGCCATTGGTGCCCAAGTTCTCGATGGCGTACTGCGAAGCCACCGGTCCCATGGGCAGCACCGCTTTTTGTCCGGTCACGGTGGCGTAATGCAGGTTGGGCTTGAAGTTCTGGATCACGCCGCTGCCGGCGTAAAACAACGCCAGCCCGAACGCGAGCGGCAACAAAAGATAGAGCGTGCCGCGGGTCAGGTCGGCCCAGAAGTTGCCGATGGTTTCCGCCTGCCTGCGCGCGATGCCGCGGATCAGCGCCACCGCAACCGCGATGCCGGCGGCGGCGGAAAGAAAATTCTGCACGGTCAATCCGGCCATCTGGCTGAAGTAGCTCAGGGTGGTTTCGCCGGCATAGTTTTGCCAGTTGGTGTTGGTAACGAAGCTGACGGCGGTGTTCATGGCGAGGCTGGGCGGCACGCCGGGCAGATGGTTGGGATTCAACGGCAGCCAGTATTGCAGCCGCAGGAGAGCATATAAAATCAAGGTTTTGACCAGCGAGAACCCGATCAGCGCCAGCGCATACTGCTTCCAATTGCTTTCCCGCTCCGGATTTACCCCGGTCATCCGGTACAAGCCGTGTTCCAGCGGCGAAAGCAGCGGCGAGAGGAATGTGCGCCGGCCCTCGTAAATGGCGGTTATATAGCGTCCCAGCGGCGGCGTGATTGCCGCCAGCACCACCAGAAAGAACAGGAATTGGGCAACGCCGTAGACGCTCATCAGAATTTCTCCGGCCAGAGCATGGCCACGCAAAGATAAAGCAGCAACAACGCCGCCAGAATCAGGTTGACGATGCCGACCATCTTGGCTGGCTCCTTACACTTTGTCGCAGAAGTAAATGAACCCCACCGTAATCAGGTACATGCCCACCAGGAAGACGACCACCCCGACGTCCATCTTCATGCCATGCTCCTCTTCGTCTCCAGCCCAGTTAGGCACAAGCCGCATAAAAAATGCATAAAGACACGTCCCTAAAACCCCACGCCGAATGCGGAAGCGGCGCGCAGCCGATAAAGCAAACGGCGCTCAGGGCGGCCCAGGGTTAGCTTTTTATATCGATTTAGCCCAGGAACCGATAGCCCACCCAGGGCTCGGTCAGCAGGTATTGCGGATGGCCCGGGTCGAGTTCGATTTTCCGCCGCAACTGGTTGATCAAGACGCGCAGGTATTCGGTTTCACCGCCGTAATCCGGGCCCCAGACCGATTGCAGCAGTTTGCGATGAGTCAACACCTTGCCGGCATTCGACATCAGCAGATACAACAACTCAAATTCCTTGGGCGTCAGCTTAACTTCTTCGCCGCCGCGCAGCAGCCGGCGACGGCCGCCATCGAGTTGCAACGAGCCGCAACTGAGCACCGGCGCCGGCTCTCCCGCGGGGGCTTGGCGGCGCAGCAGCGACCGCAACCGCGCCAGCAATTCCTGGCTGCCGAATGGCTTGGTGACATAATCGTCGGCGCCAGCATCCAGCAGGGCTACTTTTTCCGCCTCGGCCCCGCGCACCGAAAGAATCAAAATTGGAATTTTGGAGCGCTGCCGCAGATGGCGGCAAACATCGGCACCGGAAATTCCCGGCAACCCGAGATCAAGAATCACCAGATCGAAGCGGGCCTGGGCGGTTTTTTTCAGCGCGTCTTCCCCGCTCGCCGTGGTGTCCACGGTATGCCCCGCGGCCGTCAGCAACGCGACCAGCACGCGCCGAATCTGGGGAGCATCATCGACGATTAACATCCGGGCCATACAAAGAATGCTAGCCCATGTGCTTAGCCCGCGTCCCGGCCGAGGTTATCCCGGCCGGGGCCGCAACCGGCAGATGGAAGACAAAACTGATCGACCCCATCGAGGCCAGCGTTTCGCGTTCGATCCCGATTTCGCCTCCGTGGGCGCGGATGATGGCGCGCGCAATCGCCAGTCCCATGCCCAAGCCGCCGGGATTGCGCCGCGCGGCCCAGGGACCGCGGCGGAATTTTTCAAAGAGCGATTCCGGGTCCACGGGCGCGCCCACTTCCGGATCGAGCGAGTTGCTCACGCGCCAGCGTGATCCGATTACGGCCGGCTCAACCCGCAATTCGATGGGCGTGCCTGGCGGCGAGTAGGCGGCGGCATTTTTCAACAGCTGCAGCAACGCCCTCGCGACCAGCCGCGCATCAATGCGCAGCGGAGGCAAGCCGGCATCCAGGTGCGTATGCAGCCGTTTGGGATCGAAACGCGCCGCCGCCACCGCCGCCTCGACCACCGCTTCCGCCGAGGCAGTCTCCAAATGCAGCGGCGTAGCGCCCGCTTCCAGGCTTGCCATCTCAACCAGAGATTCCAACAGCTCGTTGAGGCGGTCGCAATCGGCGTCGATTACCTGCAACAAATCGCGCTGCGCCGCCTCGTCCAATTCGGCACTAGCCAACAGGGCGGTTGCCGCCCCGCGGATCGAGGTCAGGGGCGTGCGCAACTCGTGCGTCACCGAATCCAGCAGCGCTGATTTCAGCCGTTCGCTTTGTTCCAGCAGGCGTATGCGTTCGATTTCGCGCTCCACGCGCGCCCGCTCCATGGCCATCGCCGCCATCCGGCTCACCGCGGCTTCCATTTCCGCCGGCAGCGGCCGCCCTTCCAGGCACAACTCCCCCACCCTCTGCCCGCCTAAGGTAAGCGGCAGACAGCGCATGGCGCCCCCTCCATGGGGCATAGATGGCACTGCTTCCGCGGCCATCGCGTTCAGTACTCGGGCCTCATCGTAGCCGAACCCGGTAACCAGCCGGCGTTCGATTTCCACCTCAAGCTCGCGTTGAGGCGCCAGCAACAGCGCCCGGCCAAACTCGTGCAATTGCGCCGCTTGCCGCATGCGCCGTTCCGCCGCTTCCGCCCGCTCCCGCCCGCGCAGCGAGAGCCGGCTGCCCATCGCCGCCGTCAGCAGAAACGCCGCCAGCGCCACCCAGTTTTGCGGATCGGCAATGGTTAACGTGCCCACCGGCGGCAGAAAGAAAAAGTTCAATTCCAGAACGGCCGCCACTACCGCCGCCAGCGTCTCGGGAAAACGCAGCGCCGAAGCCAACGCCAGGATCACCAGCAGATAAGCGGCTTCCAGCGTAGCGGTATGCACCATCAGCGGCATAAGCCGAAACAACAATGTCACGCCACTGACGGCCGCGATCGAGGCGATCCAACGCAATCCCACGGGCCACAAAGCAGCCGTGCTCGCCGCCGGCCGCGGCGCCTGGGGACGGAATGGCTTTCTAACCGCCATATTTGCGAATCTGCCTTTAGTTTATGCGCGCACGAATTTTCCGTACACCCGCTAGAGCGCAGTTATTGCAGTACGCACGCAAGGGTTGCCGCTTGACCCGAGAGCACTATACGAAACATCAGCGCCTAAAAGTAAAAGCGGCCGTGCCGCCGCGATCCTTTTTCCGCATTGGAGCGATTCTGCTCCAATTTTGGAGAGAATGCCGCAGATTTCCGTTTTTGGACGCGGTTTTCTAAGCGCTTCAACATCAGCCACTTCCGCTAAAAACTGCGCGCCGTCATGCGGGCCGCGGAACGGTTTTTTGCGAACCGCCATTTCCGATGCTATTCAAGCGGCGGCGATTGGACGGCGGGGAGCATGCGCGATACGAAGCCGCTCAACCCAACCCAGCCGCCGGCCGATTGCCGCTCAAGCATCCGCTCAGGAGTTACCCATGTCTGAATCCAGCTTGCCCGCACCCAACCTGGCCGAACCCGATGATGCCGCCGCCAAGACGGCCACGGAACCCACTGCGCAACCGCCGCAACAAACCGGGCCTAAGCCTATCAAGCGCGGCGCAGCGGCGCGCCAGGAAAGCGACATGCCCTGGCTGGACGATCCCGAGCTGTTCGTCTCGCCCGGCAACCCCGGCTTCGACGGCGAATGCGAAGCCGACGGCTCGCCCAACCCGGAAGCCGAAGCCTTCATGCAGCAATTTGCCATGGCCGCCCTCGCCCGGAATTTATCCCGGCGCGACGCCGCGCCGCCCGCGCCCCGCGCCCCGGTCAAGCAGATGCTGGCCTTGCTGGGCGAGTCGTTCGCCTTTCACGACGAAAACGGGCAAATCTTTCTGCGCCTGGCGCTGCCCGGTCAAGCGCAGTCCAGCCCAAGCCGGCCAAGCGAAGCGTCAAGCGAAGCCGAAGCGAGGCGGCATCCGATCGTGCCGTTTGCCGAGGCGCGCGGACTGTTAACGCGGCTCTATCGCCAGGCCACGGGCGAGTATCCCGGCGAGCCGCTATTGCGCCAGGCGCTGGCCGCGCTCGCCGCCGAAGCGGTGGATTTCGCCAGCGTGCGCCGCATGCCCACGCGCGTCGCCCTGCGCCATAACGACATCTGGCTCGATCTGGCCGACGGCACCGGACGCGCCCTGCATCTGGCGCCCACCGGCTGGAGGCTTGACGCCAACCCGCCCGTCTATTTCCGTCCACACCCGCACCAGCTCGCGCTGCCCGTGCCGCAGCCCTGGCCGGAAGGCATCGAAAAACTGCCAATCGGCGGAGCCGCGCCGCCGCCGCGGCGAGCCGCCGCCGCTCTCGATTCTGCTCCCGCTGCCCAAGCGGATGCCGTTTTTGCCGCCGGATTGCGGCTGCTGCGCGGCTTTTTGCCCGAGCTCAACGACGCCGACTGGCTGTTGTTGCTGGCCTGGATGACGGCGGCCTACTATCCCGCCTTTCCCCGCCCCATCCTTTGCCTGGTAGGCCCCGCCGGCTCGGGCAAGACCACGCTTGCCCGCGTGCTGCGCCGGCTGCTGGATCCCAGCCGGCTGGAATTTCTCTCGCTCGCGGGCGAAATCCACCTGGCCGCGATGCTGGCCGGACACGCGCTGCCGGTGTTCGACAATCTGGGCGCGGTCGCGCCGCGCTACGCCAACCTGTTTTGCCGCGCCGTCACCGGCGACGGCGCCTTGCGGCCGCGCGCCGGCGGCAGCCAGCGCGTTTTCCCTTATCGCCTGCCGATTCTGACCACTTCGCTGGAACTGCCCAGCCGCGCCGCCGACTGGCTCGACCGCTCGCTGGTGCTGCCGCTGCCGGCACCGCAGGCCGGCTGGCGTCCGGAAAGCGGCTTCTGGATGCACTTTTACCGGCTGCACGCCTATCTGCTGGGCTCCGTGCTCGACCTGGTCTGCCGCACCCTGGCGCGCTACAATCCGGCCTCAGCGGAAAGCTTCGTCTGGCGCATGGCCGACTTCGTCAACTGGGGAGTGGCGCTCACCCATGCCCTCGGCCGCCCGGCGGACGACTTCCACACCGCCCTGCCGCCCCACCAGC
>JAKASR010000018.1 GCA_021818955.1 Acidobacteriota bacterium | reverse complement strand
CTTTTAGGCGCTGACGCTTTCGCAAAGGTCCGGCCGAAACCGGACACATGGCGAATACTCATGGCTGCCGGGCATTGCCGGGCGCAATTCCTGCGGAATTGCTTGGTATTGTCATTAATAGGCGCGGGACCTAAAAGGAACCCCGCGCTTCGGCCTGCGGGCATGGCTTGAGGCAATTTCTTCGAAATTGCCAATGACGAAAACTACTGTCCGACTCGGCCGTTAACGTTAACGGGGCCGACTGGAAGCCCTCGCCTCGAAACTGTCCATGACGGAAACTTTTGCCCGACTCGGCCGTAGCCGCTTATTGACAGCCGGGACACAAATGCATAAAGTGAATAAATATAAGCAATGATGAATAATTATTCATCGCGCCGGGTCGTGGTGCTGGGCGCCGGCGGCTATGCCGGCCAGGAACTGCTGCGCCTGCTCGCCAGCCATCCCGGCTTCCAACTCGCCGCCGCTTGCAGTTCGGGCCGCGCCGCTGGTCCCCAGCGGCTGGCCGAGATCGCACCCGGCTTGGCCGGCGTCTTCCGCCTGCGCGGCGAGCCGGAACCGCCATGCCTGCCCATCTCCGATGAGGCCGTGCACGAAGCCCAGGCGGAACTCGCTTTTCTGGCCACGCCCCACGAGGTGTCGCTCGAATGGGCGCCGCGGCTGCTCGCCGCCGGTCTGCGCGTGGTGGATTTAAGCGGCGCCTTCCGCTTCCCCGTTCCGGAAACTTTCGAGCGCTGGTACGGCATGCCGCACAGCGCCCGCGAGTGGCTAGCGCAAGCGGTCTATGGCTGGCCCGAAAAAAATCGCGGCCGCCTTCCCGGCGCCCGCCTCGTAGCCAATCCCGGCTGCTACGCCACGGCTGCCTTAACCGCGCTCTGGCCGCTGATCGAGGCCCAAGCCATCGAACCGGGCGGCGTGATCTGCGACGCCAAATCCGGCGCCAGCGGCGCCGGCAAAGGGCTGCGCGAGGATCTACATTTTGTCGAGCTTTCCGGCAATTGCAAAGCTTATGGTCTCTATACCCACCGCCATACCCCGGAAATCGCCTTGCACGCCGGCATGGAGACCGAGGCGCTGACTTTCACGCCCCACCTGTTGCCGCTGCGCCGCGGGCTGCTAGCCACCAGCTATGTCCGCCTGCGTCCCGGCTGGGACGCTGCCGCCGTACTCGATCTTTATCAGCGCGCCTATCAGGACGCGCCTTGCGTGCGCATTCATTCGCAGGGCTTACCCGATCTGCAGATGGTGACCCGCACTTGTTTCTGCGATCTCGGCTTCCGGCTGCACCCCTCGCGCCCGCAAGCCACGATCGTCACCTGCCTCGACAACCTACTGAAGGGCGCCGCCAGCCAAGCGCTCGAAAACGCCAACCTGATGTGCGGCTATCCGCAAGCGGCGGGGTTGGCATGATCACGGTCGTCAAACTCGGCGGCAGCCTGCTCGAGAACGGCGCCCGCGCCGACCTGCTTGCGCCCCTGGCCGCCTGGGAAGCCGCCGGCGAGCGGCTGCTAGTAGTGCATGGCGGCGGCAAAACCCTCACCGCGCTGTTGGAAAAGCTCGGGGTGACGAGCCATTTTCACAACGGCCTGCGGGTTACCGATGACGCGACGCGCGAAGCGGCGCTGATGGCCCTGGCCGGCAATGTCAATACCCGGCTGGTGGGGTCGCTGAATCAGGCGCTGGCGGCGCGGCAGCGGCCGCCGCGCGCCGTGGGCCTGACCGGACTCGACGGCGCCAGCGTCCTTGCCCGCCGCCTGCACCCCGAACTCGGCTGGGTGGGCGAAAGCCAGCCGGGAGATCCGCGCCTGTTGCGCACGCTGATCGAGGCCGGCTATATTCCCGTGCTGGCCAGCCTGGCGGCAGACCAGCCCAGCGGTGAGTTGCTGAATGTCAATGCCGATATTTTCGCGGCGACCTGCGCCGCCCTGGCCGGCGCCTCGCGGCTGTTATTCATTACGGATGTTCCCGGCGTGCTCGATCGCGAAGGCCGCCGCCTGGAGCAGGTGCGGCTCTCGGAGCTGAACGCGATGCAGCAATCGGGCCAGATTTCCGGCGGCATGCTGCCCAAGCTCAGCGCTTGCCGCCAAGCGCTCGAGGCCGGCGTGGAGCGCGTGGAAATACTCAGCGCCGCGGCCCTGCCCGCGAGCTTCGCCGATGCTTATCCGCATACGCGCATTTTGCTTGCCGCCCGGGAGGGATGCGCATGACCTGCCGCAAAGCCCGGCTCTGCGATGCCGGCGAAATTCATGCGCTCATGCAGCCGTTTGTGCGCGAGGGCGTGCTGCTGCCGCGCAGCCTATCGTATCTGTGCGAAAACATCCGTGACTTCAGCATGTTGGAAGACGAGCGCGGCCGCATCGTCGCCTCCGGCGCGCTCCACTTTTTCGATGAAGACCTGGCCGAACTGCAATCGCTGGCGGTACTGCCCTCCTGCCAGGGCCGCGGCCTCGGGCGCCAGATGGTGCGCGCCCTGCTGCGCGAGGCCCGGCGCCATCGCGTCTGGAAGGTGTTTTCCCTGACCCACGCTCCGGAGTTTTTTCTGCGCCAAGGATTCACGCTCACCGACCGGGAGCAACTGCCGCGCAAGTTCATGCGCGATTGCCTGAGCTGTCCCAAGCTGCACCACTGCCACCAGATCGCCGTCATCTGCGACGTCTTCACCGCCCGGCCCGCGCCGCGCCGCCGGGCGCCGGCGGAGGCCGGGGAGGAAGCCGCTTTCACCAGCTACGCGCACGCATGATCGTCAATTAACGCTGGGGCGCCGGGCGCGCGCGCAGGCCGGGTGCGGGGGAGGCGGCCAAGGCGGAACTCATTTCCAACTGCCGGCGAGAACCGCCCAGCAACCAGAGCGCCAGCACCCAGCCGGCGGCCGCGGCCAGCAGGATGCCACCGGCCAAGCGAGAGCGCAGCAGAGGCTCGCGCCAGAAACTCCAGCCCGCCGCCCACCACGCCGCGGTCAGCGCCAGCGAATAATAGGCCAGGCAGTTGTCGCGTAGAAAACCCGCCAGCAGCACCAGCAGCAAGAACAAGCCGGCCAGCGAGACCAGCGCGGCCAGTCCTAAAGCCATCCAATTGTTGGTCTGCGGCCACAACACAGCCCAGGCCAGCGCCAACGCGCCGGCGGTCCAAGCGCGGCGGCCGCGCCGCCAGAGCCAATACATGCTCGCGGCGAGCGTGCCGGCCAGCGCCGCACCCCAAACTGCGTGGATGGGCGAATCGAGCAAGCTGCCGATGCCCGGCAGACGGCCATCCACGCCAGGCGCGGAAGGGAGAGAGAGCGTGCCCCAGCGATGCGCGTGCGCATTCAGCCAGGCCAGCCACTGGCCCCAGCCGGTTATCCAGCACATGCCCAATAGGCAGGCCAGCGCGGCATCGCGGCCCCAACTCCGCCAAGCGGCGCGCGAGCAGACGGCGAAGGCTCTCGGGGCGGCGACAGATAAAGGCACGAGCAGGGCGGCAGTCATAAAAAAGCTCATGGCCGCCATGACCAGCAGGCTGATCAACACCTCGATTTGCCAAGCCGCCCAGGGCAAAGTGGTAGGGTACTGCGCCAGCAACCGATTCAGATGGTTCACACCGGAAATCACAGCGATGGCCGCCGCCGCCGCGCCGGCCAGCAGCAACGGTTTCCAGCGCAATGGGGCTCCGGCTGCTTCACCCGGCCAACCGCGACCGCGCACTGCCCGGACAAAGAGCCAAATCAGCCAAGCCGAGAACGCCAGGCCCGCCGCCACTTTCAAAATCAAGCTCAGCAGCTTGGGAGCCGTCCAGGCTTGTTGCCGGCGCGACTCGGCCTGGGGCAAGCGCAGATAGCGTGCGAAGCCACCGATTTCGCTTCCCAGCAACTGCGCCGTGAGCCGCGCTTCCGCCGGAGCGGCGCCGGGCAATCTGGCTTGCCATGCGAAGTCGTAGTCGCGGCGCGCGGTCCGCTGCTTCGCCTGCCGCCGGATCGCCCGCATCGCGCGGGTTTCAATTCCCTGGCCGGCGAGCCAAGACAAAACCCGGGCCTGGGCTTGCGCGGGGGATAACGACGCTCCCGGAGCGCGGTCACGCATTTGGCGGCGGTAGCCGGTCACGCGCGAGGCCGCCGGATCCATCCACACCCAGAACTGCTCGGTCTGGAGCGGTTTAAAAAACCGCGCCTGCCAGCCCAGTTGCGGCCCCCAGCGCGCCGATTCGCGTTGCGCCGCGGCCAGGCCCTGGCGCCGGAAAATGGCACGCATGGCGCTGGACCAATCTTCGGCGTGCCGCGACCATGCCGGCAGAGCGACCAGATCGCTCACATAACCACGCGTCGAAATGCCCTGCTGGTGGAGAAAAGCCCCGGCTTTGGCTCGCGCCTGCGCCGGGGAGGCGCGAAACCGCGATGCCGGCCAGTGTGGGACGGATAGAAAATATCCCGTCAGCAGAAAGGCCGCGATGGCGGCGCCCCACCACCATCTCCGACGCGGCACGGGCGCATAGGCCGGCAGCACCGCCGGGGTTTCGGGCGCCGCGGCCGGCGCCGCCGGCGCTACGCCGGCATCGGCATTACGCAGCCCGGTTTCCGGCTCGAAACCGCCATGCCGCCAATAGGCCCCCAACGCAATCGCCAGCGGCAGCACCGCAAACAGCGCCGCCATGGAACCGGAAATGCGCAAATAGGCGTTATGCGCCCGCAGCAACAGCATCGCCGTATAGACCGCGTCGACGGTGTAATGCCAGACCACCGTGGTCAGGATGCCGAAGCGGATCATGAACCAGCCAAGCAGCACTCCGCCCAAACCAACTTCCAGGCCGCGAATATAAAACGGTTGATTGGGATAGTTGGCGTGGGCGAAACCCCACATGAAAGCGGCGGCGAGCACCGCCAGCCAGAGCCGCCCCAAGCGCCAGCGCACGGGCCCGGTTTTCCCCGGCCGCCATTCTCCCAGCCAACGTCCGATCAACGGTATTGCCAGCATGCGGAAGGTGAACTCTTCGAAAATCGCCGGCCAGAAGCCGATCAGCATTACGAAGATCCAGGGAAAGCTGGTATTCAACAGCGAACTATAGGGAACATCGGCGGGGGCCCAGGCACCGAAATGATTGGCGATCAGATAAAAGACGGTCTGATAGGCGAAAAAGAAGCAGGCGAGCGCCAACCCCAGGGCCAAGCTCCAGAAAAACGGTTTCGTGCGAAAGCCTCGCCGGCTTAAGTACGAACCCAGGAACAGATGTTGGGGGAAACGCTGGCGGTAGAGCGGTTCGGCGCCGGCGGTCAATAGAGCGAGAAAAGCGCCCACGGCCAGGCCCGCGCCGGCGGCCTGCAAAACCTGCAAGATCAGGAAGGCCATCCAGCTTTGGGTGGTGTCGTAATGGAAAAAAGACGTGGGCAGGGAATTGAGCTGGGCGAAACAGGCCAGCACGGCGCCCGCCGACCCAATCCAGATTGCCGGCCGCCGGCGCACGTCGCCGCGGCGCAGCCGCTGGATCAAAATCACCAGCATGGCCGCGACCAGCATCAGCAGAAACAGATCGGCGATTTCCGCAGTGGTGTCATTCCGCGCGCGCAGCCGGGCGTAACGCCGCCGCCATTCCCGCGGCACCTTTAAAAATTCGCGATAAGCGCCAATCCGGTCTCCGGCGACCGTCACCCGGTAACGATAACTGGCGCGCTCCAGATCGCGATTTGGGCTGCCCGGAGCCAACTGCCAGCGCGCCGCCCAGGTGAAAGTCGTGTCACTGCGGTGCGGGTGATCCTGCCGCAGCATCCCGATAAAGCGCAACTGGCTGGGATGCAGGCCCATCCGCCGACGCAGGAAATCTAGCGCCACCTGGCGCGCCGCCGCCGGCGCGAGCCTGGCGCCGGCGGCCTCGTCAGGCAGCAGATGGCGAAAGCCCACCAGTTGCCCTTCCGGCGTCAATGAAACCCACATCTCTTCCGCCGAAAGCGGACGGAACCAGCGCGTTTGCCAGCGCCATAAATGCAACGGCCCGGATAACAGCTTTCCCGCGCGCGCGTTTCCCAACTCCCGCTCGATAAATGTCTTGGTGCGGTCGTCATAAGTAAAACGCGTCGCTTGGCGATAGCCGCGCGGCTGCAGCCCGAGTGAATCGAGCACCGCCTGCGCTTTTTGGGCCGCCTGACCGCGGGAGAGCTCAAAGCGAATGCCGGCTTCAGGAAAGGCGCGGGAAAAATAGCAATGCGCAATCCCGAGTGATACCGCCGCCACCATCGCGGTCAGCCCCAGTGCCCAGAGTTCGCGCCGCGTTAGCTTGACTGGCATACAATAAACCCGTCTCGCAAACATCTTAACGCCCGCGCTGATTAATGCCCGCGCTGAGCGAGCAAGCGGCTCGGCCGCTTTTACTTTTAGGCGCTGACGCTTTCGCAAAGGTCCGGCCGAAACCGGACACATGGCGAATATTCATGGCTGCCGGGCATTGCCGGGCGCAATTCCTGCGGAATTGCTTGGTATTGTCGTTAACAGGCGCGGGACCTAAAAGGAACTCCGCGCGAAACGGCCTGCGGGCATGGCTTGAGGCAATTTCTTCGAAATTGCCAAGGACGAAAACTACTGCCCGACTCGGCCGTTAACGCTTTTTGCTGCATGAACAAAACCGCTGTAATTTTGCCTCCACTGCTTCCACCTAAAGATTAAATACATTGATTTCAGGTAGTTAGCAGTGGAAGCAGAGCAATTTTTACTTCCAACCTGCCGCCACCCAGAAAGGATGGAGGCCCCTTCTGGAACCCGCGCATTACGGTTTTCGCAGGCGACTCGGCCGCTAACACTTTTAGCGCTCATGTCAGAATGAAGGCGATGTTGACCGGTGTAGGAATATGCCTGACCACAGGTTCAGCCGCCTGGCTAGTTTGGGTCAGCCTGCGGTCCAAGCCGGCGACCCGGCTCCCTTTCACCGGCTGGGCCGGACTGGCCGCCATTGGCTTGCTGGAAGCGCTGCTTGCTTGCCATATTGCCTGGATCGCTACTTTTTTTACCGCGCTGGTCTGGACCGCTTATCTGTTTGCCGCCGATGGCGCCGTGCGCCGATTGCGCGGGTTTTCCTATTTGCAATTCCCTGCGCGCACGCTCGCCCTGGGGTTGACATCCATTCCGATCTGGCTGCTGTTCGAGGCGTACAATTTCCGGCTGCGCAATTGGACCTACACTGGCGTGCCGCATAATGGCTGGTGGTTCCTGCTGGGCGCCAATTGGGCATTCGCGACCATATTGCCCGGCATCTTTTTTACCGCCGAATTGTTATATGCCGGGCAATTCCAAAGCCGGCAATGCCGGCCCTGGCACCTGAGCGCCGGCTGGCGGTGCGCTGTGGCGGCTTTAGGACTGGCGCTGGTTGCGGTGCCGCTGCTATTGCCTTTCTCCCGCGGCGCATACTTGTTTGGACTGGTCTGGGCGGGTTTTTTTCTTTTGCTCGACCCCATCAATGACCGGATGGGCTGGCCATCGCTGCTCTCCGATTTGCGTCTCGGCCGGCCCGGCCGAGCGCTGGCGCTGCTGAGTTCGGGGTTGATATGCGGGTTTTTCTGGGAGTTTTGGAATTTTTGGGCTGCGGCCCGCTGGCAATACGTGTTCCCCATCGCCCAGAGCTGGAAAGTATTCGCCATGCCACTTCCCGGTTATTTGGGGTTTCCGCCCTTTGCCTTGGAATGCTTTGCGCTCTGGATTTTTTTCAGCCGCCTCTTATTGCCCAAGGCGGTCGAAACAGAGGTGGGGTCACTGACTTTGGCTGAGAGTTCCCCAATCCCGGTCAAGACTTTACAATGGTAAGGAGTGGAAATTGCCGGCTCGCCGGGCATTGAGGCTCATGCTAGTCTGGCATTGCTGAGGCTGCGAGGAGGGCGGGGTGCCGTCGCGGTCCGAGTTGAAGTGGTCGCAATTGAAAGTTGGCCTCGTGGTGGCGCTCGCCGCCATCTTGCTGCTCATCGTGTTTTTTTGGATGAGCAGCGAAGCCGAACTCTTTAACCCTAAAATTCACCTGGTTGCCTACGTCGATAACGCCAGCAACCTGCGCTCCGGCGCGGTGGTGGATTTGCAAGGCGTGCGGATCGGCAATGTCTTACGCGTGCACTTGGCCCAAACTCCCCCCGACCCGCGCGTGCCGGTGCGCATTGATATGGAAGTGGAAGCCAATCAGCAGCGGTGGCTACGCACCGACTCGGTCGTCAGCCTGGGCAGCACCACATTCCTAGGTCAGGCGCTAGTCAATATCTCGAAAGGCACTCTCAGCGCTCCGCCCGCCAGGAATGGCACCGTGCTCAAGGCCGCCGTCACCACCGGGATTTCCGAATTGATGGTCACCAGCCACAGCGTCCTGCAGAACGCCAATGAACTGGAGCAACGGTTGAGCAGCATTCTCGACCAGATTCAAAACGGGCAAGGCTCGATCGGGCAGCTGATTTACTCCGACGAGCTCTATAAGCGCCTTAATCGCATTGCGCAGAATGCGGAAGACGTTACCGCCGACCTTTCTTCCGGCAGAGGCACGATCGGAAAACTCATCGAGAGCAAAACGGTTTACCGTAAATTCAACCAAACCCTGGACTCGCTCAATCAACTTCTGGCCCAAGTGCGTAACGGCAATGGCACAGCCGCAAAGCTGATCAACGATCCGCGCCTGTACAATCATCTGGACCAGGTGACCACGAACCTAAATCGCATTCTCGCAGCGATTAACGACCAGCGGGGCACCATGGGGCAACTGGTAAACAACCGCGCACTGGCGAAAAAAATCAGCCGAAGCGTGACGCGGCTCGATCAGTTGCTGGGCAACATCCAGGCCGGCAAGGGGAGCATGGGGCAACTGGTTACGAACCCCACCCTCTACCGCAATGCCAACTCGCTGACCGTCAGCCTGCGCTCCCTGGTGGAGGCGATCCGCAAACAGCCGAAAAAATACCTGACCATTCATCTGAAGATTTTCTAGAAAGTGATCATGCCGGATCGACTCATCGTCTTAGTTTTCGCGGCTTTTCTTCCACTCGCCGCCTCACTGCATACAGCCGGCGGCTATGCCTAAAGCAGCCAAGATTCCCGACGCGCAATCTCCCGTGGTGAAAGCCACGGTGGCGATCTTTTCCAAGCCGGGCCAGCATGCCGTGCCGATCGTGGCGACCGAAGTGGCCAAGCGGCTGCGGGCGCGCGGTTTCGACGTGCGCCTGGACGAACCTACCGCCGAGGCGCTAGGGCAGACGCCCGGGCTGGCGGCCATGCATCCGCCACCCAATCTGGCGATTGCGCTGGGCGGAGATGGCACCTTGTTGCACGCCGCCCGGCGGCTACGGCCGCATCCGGTTCCGCTGTTGGGAGTCAACTTGGGCACGCTTGGCTTCCTGGCAGAAATTTCAATTGCTGAGCTGTATCCCCGGCTGGACGATGTCCTGGCAGGGCGTTACGAATTGGATCGCCGCACCGTGCTGGCAGCCGAGGTATGGCGCGATGGCCGCTTGTTGGACCACTTCGACGCCTTAAACGATATTGTGGTCAGCAAAGGCACGCTGGCGCGCATTATCGAATTTGAACTCACGGTCAATGACGATCGAGTGGCGGAATACCGCGCCGATGGCTTGATCATCGCCACACCCACCGGCTCGACCGCCTACTCGCTCAGCGCCGGCGGCCCGATCGTGCATCCTGCGCTGGCGGCCTGGGGAATTACGCCCATCTGCCCGCACGCGCTCACCAATCGTCCCTTGCTGGTGCCCGATACCGCGCGCATCGAGATTGTGATGCGCACCGTCGCCGACCACACCTACCTCACGCTCGATGGCCAAGAAGGCGTGCAACTGGCCCCGGGTGACCGCATCGTCTGCCGCAAAAGCGCCGATGTGGTGCATCTGATACACCTGCCGCAGTGTTCGTTTTTTGACGTGCTAAGGCGCAAATTGAAGTGGGGCTGAAGCGAGAAAGCGAAGATGATAAGCCGAGCATAGCCGCGGTCATGCCAGGCGCTGTCCGACTCGGCCGTTAACGCTTTTTTTGTCTGCTTCAAGCGGCCCGGCTGAGCTACAATTGGGCTAATGCGTTCCGCCGTTTTCGCCTTATTGGGGCTTACCCTGGGGTTCTGGCCTTTCGGGGGGAAGAAGAAGCCGCACACCCCGTTTGTGCGCGTGGTCGTTCATATCAGTACGCCCGACGGCCGGCCGGTGGCGAATGCGGGCGTGGTCATTGACCAATATTCCGACCTGCACTGGCGCAAGATTCGCCATCCTTTTCAGGCAGAAATCAAGAGCAACGAAAAGGGCATCGCCACGCTCGATGGCTACGTTCCCGGCGTGGTTCTGATCCAGGTGATTGCCAAAGGGTACGACACCTCCGGAGCCTACTATAAAGTACTTGCTCCCCGGCAGATCATCTACATTCGTTTAAAGCCGCCGCAACCCCAGGTCACGATCTATCACAGGGCGAAACAATCGAAGCCGAAGGCTCAAGCCAAACCGGCGCCACCGCATTCCCCGCTGCACTGAAATTGGTGCAATCCAGACCGCAGCCGCAGGGGAGGCGGCGGAAAAGGTTGCCGGGCGAGGATTTTCACAACTTTTCCCACATCGCTGTTGAAAACTCCGGTTTATCGCCGCACCGCCCGCAGCGCCGCTTGCCCGGCCTAGTCCGGCTTTTGCAGCCATGCTAAAGCCCGCAGGGCGGCGGCATAGCCGCACAATCCGTGCACGCCGGCACCGGGCAGGGTGGCGGCGGAACAGGGAAAAATAGCCGGGTTGGAACTGCGGTGACCCATCCAGGCGCGGCGCAGGAACTGACCCAGCGTTTGCGCGCCGCCGGCAATATCGCCGCCGGCCAAATTGGGATTGTGACGCTCCAATGCCGCGGCTGTAAGGACGCTGCGCGCAAGGATGCAGCGGCGAAAACCGGGCGCAAACCGCTCCACCTGCGCTTCAATCGCCTCCGCGGCATCGCCAGGGGAGCCGGGCGGCATGTGACAGTAGGCCCAGGCGATATGCCGTCCCGCCGGCGCGCGGCTGGAATCGAAGCCGGTCGGCTGAGAGAGCAGCACGAAAGGACGCGGCGCGATTTGGCCTTTCCAGGGCATGCGTTCCGAGCGCGCGATTTCTTCCAGGGTGCCGCCCAGATGAATGGTTCCGGCGCGAGCGCATTCCGCCGCGGCCCAAGGAATCGGCGCGCTCAGCGCCCAATCTAACTTGCAAACGCCCGGTCCCGGCCGCAAGCCGCGCAACCGCCGCCGGTTGGATTCGGAAATCGGCGCCAGCTCCGCCAATTGCCGCGGTGAAAGCGCGCACAGGTAAGCTTTCGCCGGCGGCAACTGCTTCCAGCTTGCGATGCGCTCGCCGGCGCGGATTTCGCCGCCGGCAGCATGATAATAGGCGGCGAGCGCATCGGTAATCGCCTGGGAGCCGCCGCGGGCAATCGGCCAGCCAACCCGATGCGCCGCAATCGCCAACACCAGCGCAAAAGCCGCGCTGGGACGCCACTCCAGCGGCAAGAGCGAGTGCGCGGCCAGCCCCGCCCACAGCGCCTGCGCCTCGCGGCCGCGCCACCAACGCCGCGCCTGATGTTTGGCCGGCGCCAGCGCCGCACGCGCAAACGACAGCACCGGCCCTATGCGCGCAGGCTCAAGCCGGGCTCGGAAAACGAGAGATTCCAAGCGCGGCCAGGCGTTCACCAGCGGCTGCAGGCGCCGGCGCCAGGCGGCGCCATCCGGGCCCAATTTATCTGCGGTCAATTCTAAAGAGCGCTCGAGCGTTACCGCCTGCCCCTGGTCGAAAGGATGCGCCAGCGCCAAGGGCGGCTCAATCCATTGCAAACCGTAGCGCTCCAGGCTCAGCTCACGAAAAAAAGGAGAGAGCGCCGCCAGGGGGTGCACCGCCGAGCACAAATCGTGGCGAAACCCGGGCAAGGTCAACTCTAAAGTGCGCGCCCCGCCGCCCAAGCTTTCGTTCGCTTCCAGCAGCAAGGTTCGACGCCCGGCGCGCGCCAGGGTGATGGCCGCGGCCAGCCCATTCGGCCCACCCCCGATGACAACCGCTTCCCATGCCTTGGCCATGAGACGGATCTCCACACTCAATGGATGAAGGTTTTCTTTCTCAATTTTCAATTTATCGCTGCCCGGGGTTGACCTGTTATAGATCCGGAGAAACCACCGGCAATGCGCCTCCATTCATGGCGGAGTTACTCCTGCTGCCTTAAATCAGGCGGCTCGGCCGCTTTTACTTTTAGGCGCTGACGCTTTCGCAAAGGTCCGGCCGAAACCGGACACATGGCGAATACTCATGGATGCCGGGCATTGCCGGGCGCAATTCCTGCGGAATTGCTTGGTATTGTCGTTCATAGGCGCGGGACCTAATAGGAACCCCGCGCGAAACCGGCCTGCGGGCATGGCTTGAGGCAATTTCTTCGAAATTGCCAATGACGAAAACTACTGTCCGAAGAGGCCGTTAACGCTTATGGCATACTGCCCGGGCCGCAGTTGCGGCTTGACCTTTCATGCTTTGCCGCCACTTGCAGCCCGGCGTTCGGAGATCAGGCGCCAAGCGGTGCCACCCATGATCGCCTGCCTGGTAACCGCATCCACGCCGCAAACCTCCAGCATGCGCCGATGCCGCTCCAGCGACCGGTCGAATTCGCCCAGTTCGCCCCAGAAGATATCGGAGGCAAACACCAGTTTGGCAAAGGCGTCCGCCTGGCCAAGCGGCGTATGCGGGCTAACCGTGCCCGACCACCAGAAATAGGAGCGAAAGACACGGTAATCGGATGCGGTCTTGATCAGCGTCGAGCCGGATAAATCCAGGTACAAATTGGGGTTCCAACGCGACAACTCCGCCGCCCAGACATAGTCGGGATTGCCCATATGGGCGGCGATCACCACCAAGTCGGGAAATTGCCGAAGAATCGCATCCAGCCGTGTCACCCGCAGCCGGTCGCTACTGATATTGGCCGCCACCCGCGGTTCCGGCCGGAAGACGATGCCGGTATGAAATAAGGTGATCAGCCGCAGTTCGGCAGCGCGCGCGAAGAGCGGCCCATAGGCCGGATGGTCGAACGGCCGTGCGCTGGAGGTAAACTCGCCCAGGCCATCAAAGCCAGCCTGGTGGAAGCGCTCGATCCAATTCAGGGCATCGGGGTCGTCCAGCCGGACATCGCCAAAACCGATCAGGCAATCCGCATGCTGTTCCAGAAAGCGCCGCACCTGATCGAACTGCGGCGGCGTGGTCAGGAGGCAAGCCATCGCATCCGCCGCGCGCAAGCGGTCCACCAGCCGGCGGAGGAAATCTTCATCGCCGTTATGGTGCACGTGCACATCGACAATGGCCGGCGGCCGGCGGGAGGAATCGCGGGGGTTCATTTTTCTATTTTGGCTCCGGATCACGCAGCATGAATGCCATGAAAGGCGGAGCCCCCACTCACGCACCCGCCCGGCGCGCGCTTACGCGGAGGCGCCGGATTTGCGGCGCAGCCAAGGCTCGATCGGACGCATTTCCGGCGCCGGCTGGAAAGCATCGAGCTCGATCGCCCGACCAGTGGCGGCGGATTCATAGGCGGCATAGATAATGCGCAGCACTTCGCGCCCATCCGCGCCGGTTTCCCGCGCCGGCCGGCCTTCGCGCAGACAATCCACGAAATGCTGCAGCTCCTGCGGGAAACCGTAGTTCCAGACCTCCTCAAAAACGGTAAACGAGTAGCCCCGGGTGGAGCCGGCTTTCTCCATGGCATAGCCGTAGCCGGGATTGCTCCAGGTCTTCATGGCATTGCCCTGGACGAGATCGCAGCAGACCGAGCCCTCGGTGCCATACAACTCGGCGCGGTCGTCCATGCCGCCAAAAAAGGCCCAGCTATCCTCAATCAAAGCCCGCCCGCCGCCTTCAAATTCGAGCACCAGCATGGCTTCGTCTTCAGCGCGAGTGCGATCGGCATGGCGCACGGTCGAACAGAAAGCGCTCACGCGCCGCACCGGGCGCTTGTCGTAGAGCCAGCGCGCGAACTCAATGCCATGGCAACCCATGTCGAGCAGCACGCCTCCGCCGGCGCGCTCCACCTGCCAGAACCAGTCGGCGTGGGGACCGGAGTGCTTTTCCAATTGTTTGACCAGAAAGAGCTCGCCCACCGCGCCTTCTTTCACCAGTTGCTGAAGGCGCACGTACTTGGGCGCAAAAACCAGCTCTTCGGCATAGCAAAGCTGCCGGCCAGCGGCGGCGCAGGCGGCAAGCATGCGATCAGCTTCGGCCAGCGTGACGCAGAGCGGCTTTTCCACAATGACGTGCTTGCCGGCGGAAGCAGCTTCGACCACTACCTTTTCATGCAGATCGTTGGGAATGCCGACCACGACGGCATCGATCTCTTCTCGCTCCAGCAGGCGCCGATAGTCGGTGAACGCCTGGGGGATGCCGAACTCTTCGGCCAGCCTGGCCGCGTGTCCGGGCGTGGGTGAAGCGACGGCGCGCAGCGCGGCGCCGCGCACGAAACGGTGCAACGATTCAGCATGCGCCCGCGCCACAAACTGCGAGCCGATTAAGCCAATGCTGATATCCCCAGTGGGCGCCATAGGCAATCTCCCCAACTGCCGCAATGCAATCCCGATCCGTTGTTTATTGTATCCGCCGAGGGACTGAACCAGAAGCTGATTCCGCACGTCATTCTTGCCTCGGTATCCCGGTGGGAGAAGATCGCCGCTAGCCACTAAGCCCCATGACCACTCACGGGTGTATAGTGGCGGATTATGGAGTTGCCCAACTGGGAATACCGTTGTAATTCCAGGCCAGCAACCCGCAGCAAGCGAGACCCGAATGGAAAAACAACCTATTTCGCGGCGGGAATTCCTGCGCTCCTCGACGGGAGCGGGGCTTGCCCTGGCGGCGCCACCTTATTTAATGGAGTCCGAGGCGGCAGCGGCGCGGCGTCCGGTTTCTGCCGGCGAGCGGATCCGTTTCGGCATGATCGGCATCGGGATGGAAGGCTCCGGCGTGCTGGACACCTCCATCCGGTTGCCGGAAGTGGAGTGTGTGGCGGCCTGCGACCTTTATGACGGGCGCCACACGCTTGCCAACGAAATCATCAGCGGCGTGACCGGCAAAACGGTTCCAACCACGCGGCGTTATCAGGATTTGCTCGACAATCAGGCGATTGACTGCGTGGTGGTCGCCGTTCCCGATCATTGGCACAAGCAAATCATTGTCGACGCCTGCAACGCCGGCAAGGATGTGTATTGCGAAAAGCCGATGACCCATAAAGTCGAGGAAGGATTCGAAATCATCGCCGCCGCGCAGAAGCACAACCGCATCGTGCAGATCGGCAGCCAGCGGCGCAGTTCGATCAACTTCGAAAGGGCGAAGCAATTAATCGATCAAGGCGCGATCGGCGAGGTCTGGTTGGTGGAGGCGATCCTGGGGCGCAATTCTCCCTGCGGCGCATGGGTGTATCCGCCGCCACCCGACCTTTCCCCGGAAAATCTCGATTGGAAAACCTGGCTGGGCGATGCCCCGGATCACCCCTTCGATGCGATGCGCTTCGCGCGCTGGCGCAGCTATAAAGACTATGGCGAAGGCTTACCGGGCGACCTCTTTGTGCATACGCTGACCGGCATTCACTATGTCATGAGCGTGGACGCGCCCCCCCTGCGGGCGCAGTCCCATGGCGGGCTCTATTATTGGAAGGGCGCCCGAATTTTTCCGCAAACCGAGCGCGATTTTCCCGATTTGATGACTACCATCTACGAGTATCCGCAGCTGCAGGTAGCCGTGCTGATGACGCAAATGACCCATCAACGCGAGGTGACCCGCTTTCTCGGCACGCGGGGAATCGTAGAAGTCTATGAAGATGGAGACCAATTAACCATCAAGCCGCAGGACGGCCAGGATCATGGCCCCTGCTACTATGTGTCGAGCTATCCCGGAAAGCTGCGGTCCGCATATGAAAAACAATGGCATGAGCAGCACGATCCCAAGATGGGGGCCGAAATCCAACCAGTCGAGGGCGAGCAAACTTTTTACTATCCGCCCAATTACTCCGAGTTTGAAAATCACCTGTGGAATTTCTTCGAGTCGGTGAGAACCCGGCGGCCCTCGGTGGAGGACGCGGTCTTTGGCAATCACACGGCCATAGGCTGCCACATGGCCAATTACTCTTATTTCCATAAGACGGCGGCGGTTTGGAATGCAGCCAGCAGAAGAATCGTGGGCTAGGAAAACCAGAAGCGTTCCGGGATCAGAGGCGAAGCAGGAGGCGAAAGATGATGGGCCAACAGAAGCCGTTGTGGCTGGCAATGATGTTCACCGTGCTCTTAGCCAGTTGGAGCTGTTCCCCAAGGACGAGCGCGCGGCCAAACCCGTCGGCATCGGTTACGCCGTTTTTGGGGCGATGGGATTTAACGGTAAAAACGGCGGCCCGCGCTTATCCTTCCTGGATCGATGTAACCGCGGCGGGAGCGCAGCCGCAAGTTCTAGTGGTGGGATTTGCGGGGGCGGCGACTCACGCGGTCAAGGCGTCGGTGGCAAATGGGACTATCGAGTTCTCCATGCCCACCCATGTGGATTACTACGGCCCCGGGCAGTTTACAGGGAAGCTGGCCAACAGACGGCTTGAAGGGACGGCTAGCGGCCCAAACGGAGCCACTTGGCCATGGACAGGCCGGCGAGCCCCGGCACTGAGCGGGCAGACGGTTTCCAAATGGGGCAAGCCCATCCGGCTGTTCAACGGCCGGAATTTTGCCGGATGGAAGTTCGCCGATCCCAGCCAAGCCAAAGTTTGGAGGGTCGAACACCATCTTCTGGTGAAGAATGGAAGCGGTTCCGAACTGATTTCCACCGCCCAATTTTCGAATTTCAAGCTGCACGTCGAGTTCAATGCAGGCCCCGATTCGAATAGCGGGGTCTATCTGCGGGGCCGCTACGAGGTGCAGATTGAAACCAATTCGGGGTCGGCGCCAGCCGACCAGCAAGAAGGGGCGATCTACGGCTTTCTTACCCCTCACCCGGCGCAGCCGCGCCGCGCTAATGTTTGGCAGACTTACGATATCACCCTGGTCGGGCGCACGGTCACGGTAGTGCAAAATGGTACAACCATCATCGATCATCAACAGATTCCGGGGATCACCGGCGGAGCGCTTAATAGCAACGAAGGGACGCCCGGCCCCATTTATCTGCAGGGCAGCGAGGCCGGACGAGTGGAGTTTCGAAATATCGTAATCACGCCCGCGTTGTTGTCAACCCAAACGTTGCACTAGCGTTTGGTCGTTCCGTCAATTTGCGGCAAAGACTGAATGGCGGAGAGACAGGGATTCGAACCCTGGATACCCTTTCGGATATACACGCTTTCCAAGCGTGCGCCTTCAGCCACTCGGCCATCTCTCCGCAGGCCCGCGCTTCTTTTGTATTTTACCGCTAAAGACGCGCCCTCCCCGGGAAGGCTGAGGGACGGAACCTTAACCCGGCGGCTATTTTCCCTGCGTGTGCCGTCCAAACAACAGCGCTAAAATTCCGCGCGCCGCGCCAACGCCGACCGCCAGTGAGATTGCCAAACTGCCTGCCAAAGCTAATAAATGCACTGTTCCAGCTACACCCCGAATTCGTATTTTCAGCCGCCGATGCTTACTATAGAGTCATTTGCCCACCCTCAAAAGGGAAAAAACGGGAATTCAGTTAATATTCTAGGCACCTTCAGGCGATTACAGCGCTTTAGGCGATTACGTCGCAGGCTGACCTAATGGTTTTGGCTCAATTGAGCATGGCCCTGGAGCGCAGCGCAGACACATCGACCGGCTTCGCTGGCTGCGTGCCAGACGCCTGCACGGTAATCGTTAAACGCGGCACATTCTCCATCTGTGGACGCAATTTGCCCACTACGGCAGCTTCCCCATATGGGTCGAAATGCGCATCCATGCTGGTGGGAACGTACAAGCCGTAAGCGAAGGTTTGAAAGCGGTTGAAGATGCCCTGGCGGGGCTTGGGCGAATTCATACGTTCCAAGGCTCCAATTCATTCATTATGCTGGGGATTGCATCCCGAACCGGGATGTCAACCGCGGCGTCAAGTGCCACCTGGATTGCAGCAGGCAGAGGCGGCAGAACCATTGGCGGCTTGCACCGCCACGCGCGAAAACACAATCCGTTCCACTTTGCCACTGCCACATTCGCAGCGTACACCCTGCGGCTTGCCCGAACCTTCATCATCCTGGAGCCGGCGTAAACGCTCAAAGCGCCGGCCGCATTCCAAGCATTGATACTCATAGAGAGGCATACCCATATTTTAACAGCAGCGCAGGTTCCGCTGCGCAGGTGGGTTAAGTCTGGCGTTCGACCATACGCATGGTCAATTCCCGTAGCGGCTCGGCCGAGCTTGCAAAAGTCGCCAGTGTAGCCAGCGCCGCATGTTCCAAGCGGCGCGCCATCCTCTGCGATTTCTCCCGTCCGTACAGCGAAGGATAGGTGAGCTTATGCTGCTGCTGGTCTTTGCCCGTGCTTTTACCCATAGCAACGGGGTCGCCATCGAGATCGAGCAAATCATCCACGATCTGAAAAGCAAGGCCGATGTTGGAGCCGAAACGGTGCAGCAGCCGCAATTGCCGGCGATCCGCGCCAGCCGCTAGTCCGCCCAGCACCAAGGCGGCGCGGATCAAGGCCGCGGTCTTATGGCGGTGTACATAGGCCAGGCGGGCGGGGGTGGCGCGCTCGCCGGGCGCCAGCATATCAGCCATTTGTCCGCCCACCATGCCATTCGGTGTGCCGGCGGCGGTGGCCAATACCCGTAACATGGCACGCGCTCGCACGGGCGGCTGCACCGCGCCTAATTGGGCAAAGGCCAGAGCCTGCAAGCCATCGCCGGCCAAAATGGCCGTGGTTTCGCCATACGCTTTATGGCAGGTCGGGCGCCCGCGCCGCCATGCATCATTATCCAGCGCAGGCAAATCATCATGGATCAGTGAATAGGCGTGCAGCAGCTCCAATGCCAACGCAGGCGGCCAAGCGGCAGCCTGGGGGTGTCCGGAAATGGCCTGCGCGGCGGCGCGGCATAGTAACGGCCGGAGCCGTTTGCCGCCGCCTAAGACCGAATCGCGCATGGCGGCATGCAACCGCTGGGGATACTGTCGCGCCCCAGGCAGCGCCAACTTTAGCCGCCGCTCCAGTTCCCGGCGCTCGCGTCTTAACCAACTCTCGAATCGCACATTTCAGTCTAGCCCAGCCCACCTGCGCGGCGATCCCCGGCTTAGGTTGCGCCTCCGCCTAATTCCCGCTTTCCACCCGTTTGCTCCCGTCAGACAGGTCTGATAACTTGGAAATAACCCCATGCCGCTGGACTACCTGAACCGCATTGATTCTCCGGCCGATCTGAAACGTATCCCGCGCGAGGAACTGCCGGCAGTTGCGGCCGAGTTGCGCGAATATATGATTTCGACCGTCGCCAAGGTCGGCGGCCATTTGGCCTCCAGCCTGGGCGCGGTAGAGCTCACGTTGGCCCTGCATTACACCTTTGACGCGCCGCGCGACAAAATCGTCTGGGATGTGGGCCACCAGGCCTATGGGCATAAAATCCTGACCGGACGCCGCGACCGCTTCCCTACCCTGCGGCAGTATGGCGGGATATCGGGCTTTCCCGTACGAGATGAAAGCCCTTACGACGCTTTCAATGTCGCCCATGCCTGCACCTCGATTTCCGCCGCGCTAGGCATGGCGGTGGCCCGCGACCTGAAGGGGGAAGACCATTACGTTATCGCCGTAATCGGCGATGCCGGGCTGACAGGCGGCATTGGTCTGGAGGGCCTGAACCAGGCCGGGCATCTCAAGCGCAAGCTGCTAATCATTCTCAACGATAACGAGATGTCCATCTCGCCCAATGTGGGCGCCATTGCCGGTTATCTGAACCGCATCGTCCATGGCCAAGCCTACATGCGGGTCAAGGAAGAAGTGGAATTATTGATCCGCTCGGTGCCGCGGGTCGGACGCCGGCTGCTGCACCTCACCCGCGATTTGGTGGATGCCGCCAAAACCATGATTCTGCCCGGACTGGTATTTGAAGAACTCGGCTTCAAATACGTGGGCCCCATCAATGGCCACAATCTGGATGCCTTGCTCGATGCCCTCAACCGGGTGAAGGACAGCGACAGCCCGGTATTACTGCACGTCGTGACGCAAAAGGGCAAGGGATATCCCCATGCCGAGCAATTGCCCGTGAAATATCATGGCGTGACCGCTTTCGATGTCGCTACCGGTGTTTTTAAAAAAGCGCCCACGGCGCCGCCTTCCTACACCGGCATCTTCGGGCAGACGATGTGCGAGTTGGCGGCCGCCAATGACCGCATAGTTGCCATCACCGCGGCGATGACGGAAGGCACCGGGCTGGACGAATTCGCGCGCCGCTTTCCGGGACGCTTCTATGATGTGGGCATTGCCGAGCAGCATGCCATCACCTTCGCCGCCGGATTGGCTTGCGAAGGCTACCGCCCCGTGGCGGCAATTTATTCCACCTTCCTGCAACGCGCCTACGATCAGGTGATTCATGACGTCTGCCTGATGCGCCTGCCGGTCATCTTCGCCCTCGATCGCGGCGGAATCGTTGGCGCTGATGGTCCGACTCATCACGGGCTCTATGATTTGGCTTACCTTGCCGCCGCGCCGCATATGACCTTAATGGCGCCCAAAGATGAAAACGAGCTGCGCCACATGCTCTATACCGCGGTTGAACATCCGGGGCCGATTGCGTTGCGTTATCCGCGCGGCAACGGGCTGGGCGTGCCGCTGGAGCCTTTGCATAAATTGGAAATCGGCCGGGCAGAGATACTGCGCGAGGGGAGCGATGGCGCCATTCTCGCATTGGGCAATATGGTCCAGCCCTCGCTGGAAGCGGCCGGGCGTCTGGCGCATGAAGGATTATCCCTGACCGTGATCAACGCCCGATTCGTCAAACCCCTGGACGAGGAACTGATTGCCTGCCTGGCGGCGGAAAAACCATTTTTGGTTACCGTGGAAGAAGGAACGCTGGCCGGGGGGTTTGGCGCCTTAGTGGCGGCATTGGTGCAAGATCGCCGTATCCCGGTTTCGATTTTGCGATTGGGCGTGCCCGACCGCATCATTCCCCACGGCGCTCCGGCGCTGTTGCACGCCAAGTATGGACTGGACAGCGACGGTCTGACCGAACGCATCCGCGCTTTCGCCCTCGATCCGGCGCCGGCGAAGGTGCGCGTACGACTAGCCAATCCGGAAGAAATTTAGCTGTTTACGAGCTGCCGCGCGCCCGCCAGGCTGCGGGCGGCTCGCCGCCAGCAACTGCGGCTCGGGGCAAGGGACGCACCTTGGCGAACCCTAGTTTGCCCGGCGCCATTGATTAGCGCATTGCAATGATGCGGCACGACCAAAACTGCTGTCCGACTCGGCCGTTAACGCTTATGGAGCGCCGGCAGCGGCGGCCAGGGCATTTTGTTCGGGCTGGCGATTACCTGAGAGCTGTGGCCTGATGGAGCATGTCTAACCGCATCAGTTCTGCGGCTTTTTAGGCTTTTGCAGGGCAATGTAGTTGAGCACCAGCATTCCGGGCGCGTCGGAGCGCGCAATTTGGCCCGCCTGCTTGCGTTGTGGCTGGGCCACCACCGTTCCGGTGAGCACCACTTCACCCGCATCCACCGTGACGCTGATATTCGCCAGCTTGTGCTTCTTCAAATCCTGTTTAATCCGGTCATGCACCTGGCGATTATCGAATTGGGCCGTGGCGCTGATTCCGGCAAGCGCCACCAGCGCCGTGATGGCCAGAATCATGCGTTGAATCTTCGCACGAGAAAGCATGGCTGCGAATCCTCCAGGGATTAATCTGCATTGGCTTGAACAGGTGATGGAAGCAGTATCGCTCAACTCGGCCTCGGACGACAGGCCGGGGAAAGAATCGTCCCTCCGGAACAACCCCTGGGCGCAAAATGCATCCATCGCTCCTTTGCCTGGAAGCGGGTTCCCGAGTTAGCCTGGAAGCATGAACTGCTGGAAGTGTGGCCACGAATTACGGCTTTTAAGCGGAGAAAAGGTTCCGACCCGGGCCACCTGCGCTCAATGCGATGCCGATCTGCACGTCTGCCGAAACTGCCGGCATTTCGATCCGAGCAAACACAACGAATGCCAGGAAACCCAAGCCGAGTGGGTGCGCGCCAAAGACAGGAATAATTATTGCGATTATTTTTCGCCGCTCAAGGTAGTAGCCGTCAATCAGGCGCCGCGCGCCAATCCGGCTGATGCCGCGCGCAAAAAGCTAGACCAACTCTTCAAATTTTAAAGCTTGTAAATGCCAGCCCCTCTGCCCCGCGATCCCATTCCCTGGCGGGTTCCCCGCCGGACGCGGAGAACCGGCCAAGAGCGGCACGGCCGCTTTTACTTTTAGGCGCTGACGCTTTCGCAAAGGTCCGGCCGAAACCGGACGCTTGGCGAATACTCATGGCGGCCGGGCATTGCCAGGCGCAATTCCTGCGGAATTGCTTGGTATTGTCGTTCATAGGCGCGGGACCTAATAGGAACCCCGCGCTTCGGCCTGCGATTTCGGACGAAAACTGCTGTCCGACTCGACCGTTAACGCTTTTTGTCTAAGCATTAAGCTTTACGCGGCGCCGGGGTAGTTGCGCTACGCCGCAAACCGCCGCCGCCCAGCGCGCCGCCCAGGATGGCGCAGCCGAGGCCGAGGAGAGCAACCCAGAAATAAGCCCAGGAGATGGCGCTGCCCCCGGTCTTGGCGGCCGGCGCCGCTTTCGAAGCCATGCTTTTCACGCTTCCACCCACGCCACTCACTGAACTACGGATTTTGCTGACCTCGGCCGTAGCCGCTGCGAGTGGCATGCCGCTATCGTGCGCCAGCGCCGTAGCGGCGCTGGCAGTGTGTCCGGAAGCGATGCGAGCGCCGATATCGCCAGCCTGGGCGCGGCTCACATTAAAACCATCGGTGCGGAGTTTGCCATGAAAAATGGTGACCCCGGTCTGGGAAGCGCCAGTGAGGGCGCTGGAAGCCACGGCAGTGCCGGAAGCGGCAACTTTAATCGCCTGGCCGGCTACCCAACCTCCGATCGCCAGCATGGTCAGCAGAATCATGCCCCAAAGCACCAAGCCCTTGGCAATGCCGTGTTGCCGAGTGGCGGGGGGCGTCCGGCCTGCAACCCAACAGCCGATGAACGTGGAGATGAGCAGCGCAATCACGCTCCAGATCCCCATCCCGCTGCCCGCTCCGGCCCAGGAAGAAGGAAGCATCGGATTTACCGACGAGAACCCGATACCGAGCACAAAACTCAATAGCAGAATGGCGACTCCGGCGAAGATCATATAGCCGGACCAGACGCCGTTCCATTCCACTCCGCGCATTTGCAGTACACCAGGCTGGACAGCCGCCAACTGATGCAGTTCGCGGTCCGCCTGCCGGCGCTGGAAAATGCGCCGTTCAATACTGCGCACTGTACTCATACTGATACCTCCGGTGTCGCATTCTTTCTTTGCGATGCCTGGATGGGGGCAGGGGTGTGTAGTTCAAGCGGTGCGGAGGCGGAATTTTCCATGCTCGCCCTGCTCAACTTCGGCCCAGGGCAGTTCCGGATCATGGGTGAAGACCATGAGCCAGCGCTCGCGCACCGCCGCTTCCAGCAGGTGGTGTTTGTTCGCAATGGTTTCCAGCGGGTAAAGATCGAAAGCAGTCACCCAGGTCGGCTGCAGATGCCAGCGCGTTGGCATCAGATCGGAGATATAGCAGGCGCATTCACCCTCTGAACGCACTTCGACCACCTGCATCCAGCGCGTATGCCCGCACTGTACCCGCACGCGGATTCCGGGGAGCAGTTCGCGATCGCCTTCGAGCAGCGTCATCCGGCCCGATTCCACCAGCGGGGTGTAATTTTCGTCCAGATAACTGATGCGGTCGCGTTCATGCTGTGCGCGCGCGCGCTCCCACTCCCCTCGCTGCACGTAATAGCGGGCGCGGGGAAAAGCCGGCTGTATGCGACCTTCCTCATCGCGTACAGTATTCCAGCCGCAATGATCGAAATGCAGATGAGTATTGATGACCATGTCAATCGTATCGGCGGGAAAACCGGCTGCCGCCAGGCGTTCCAAATAATCACGGCGCGGGTCCACCGCCCAGATATCCATCTGTTTCGGGTTCAGCTTGTTACCCGCTCCGGTTTCAATTAATACCGTCTGGCCACCGGTGCGCACCAGCAGCGAGTTCATCCCCATGGTGATGCGATTAAGCTCATCGCTGGGGACCTGTGCGCCCCAAAGCCGCTTGGGAACGACACCGAACATTTGTCCGCCATCGGAGCGGTAGGCCCGATCGGCAATCACCGTCAGTTCGAATTTGCCTAAACTGCGTTGCCAGAGCATGGTGGGGGGGAATGTCTTCCTTAGCTAGTTTCCTGTTTCCCGCCGCGGAAGACAAGCCATCGGATGGCGGCAACGCAACCGGGTGTGACGAAAAACCCCAATACGGGCAGAGGTCTCATGTAACCCTAAAAGACTGCTGTTCAATAAAGCGGCTCGGCCGCTTTTACTTTTAGGCGCTGACGCTTTCGCAAAGGTCCGGCCGAAACCGGACGCTTTGCGAATACTCATGGCTGCCGAAAGTTTATTGTCGTTAATAGGCGCGGGACCTAATAGGAACCCCGCGCTTCGGCCTGCGATTTCGGACGAAAACTGCTGTCCGACTCGGCCGGTAACGCTTATTTGAGCTTTCGGCCTGGCCGCCAGCCTGAAGCCGGTTAAAAAATATTTATGATTCATAGGGGATCGTGTATACTCAGCAGCCGTCCGCCAGCGCGGCGGGCGCATGGCTGTTCATGCCCGCAAGCCGGAGACGGCGAACTATCCTGCAGCATTACTTTCCGGGGTAGCCTGGCTCGGAGAAGAGCAGGTGTGCATGCTGCACGGCGAACCTGGATTCCTGGATTGTACGGATGGAGAGCAAGGGACCCCCACATGTTCAAAGCACACCGCATTTTATTTTTTTCCTTTCTCTTTTTAGCCTTGTCCCCGGTATTTGCGGCGCCAGTACCGACGGGCCGCCTCACCAGCGCGTTGCGCTGGCGCAGTGTAGGCCCTTATACCGGTGGCAGAGTCACTACCGTCGCCGGGATTGCGGCCAAGCCCAATGTTTTTTACATGGGCACGGCGGGAGGGGGCGTCTGGAAGAGCAGCGATTACGGCCACAGCTGGAAAAACATCTCCGACAAGGACTTCAAGTGCAACAATATCGGCGCAATGGCGATCGCGCCCTCCAATGCGAAAGTCATCTATGTGGGCACGGGCGATTCCGCGCCTCGTAATACGGTCCTGACCGGGCAGGGGATGTATAAGTCCACCAATGGCGGAAAAACCTGGAAATATATCGGCCTGGGCGAGACGCACATCATCACTTGGATCCTTGTAGATCCCACGAATCCCGATGTGGTGTATGTAGCGGCGCTGGGCCATTTGTTCGGACGCAATCCGGAACGTGGAGTCTTCAAGAGCACCGATGGCGGCCGGAGCTGGAAGAAGATTCTCTACGTCAACGACAATACCGGCGCAATCAGCCTGGCGATGGATCCGTCCCACCCGGGCGTGATATACGCCGCAATGTGGCAGATGTCCCGTCGGCATTGGACATTTTCGAGTGGCGGTCCAGGCAGCGGCCTCTACAAGACCACGAACGGTGGAGCAACTTGGATCAACATTACCCATCGCCCGGGCTTGCCCACCGGCATTTTCGGCAAAGTGGGCATCGCGGTGGCGCCGAGCCAACCTAATATTCTGTACGCGCTGATTCAGGCGGATTATAAAGGCCAGGCGGGCGGTCTGTTCCGTTCCGATAATGCCGGCCGGAGCTGGAAACTGATTAACAACAGCATGAACATCACTCAACGCGCCTTTTATTACATGAATGTCTATGTAGATCCCAAGGACCCCAATACCATCTACTTGCCCAATGTCGGGCTCTATGTTTCGCACAATCAGGGCAAAAAACTGATCGCTTTGCATCCACCGCACGGCGATAACCATGTGCTCTGGATCAATCCTGACCACCCGCAAATATTCATTGAAGGCAACGATGGCGGTGCAACCGTTACCCAAAATGGCGGCAAGGCCTGGAGTTCCGAGAACAACCAGCCGACCGGGCAGTTCTATCACGCCAACCTCGATAATCAATTCCCGTTCCATATCTATGGCGCGCAGCAGGATCGAGGCTCGGATGACGGGCCTAGCGCCGTCTCTTTCGGCGGCATTCCGCCGGTTTGGAAAGACATCCGCGGCGGCGAGATGAGCTGGGTAGTTCCAACACCAGGGCGGCCCTGGATCACCTACGGCAGCGGTTATTACAGCATCGAGTGGAAAGAGAACCGCAGGATGGGATTAGTCACCAATGTGAGCCCTTGGCCTGACTATAAGTTTGGACTTGCAGGATCCAAAATTAAATATCGCTATGGTTGGAATCATCACCCCGTCGTGTTTGCTTTGCATAATCCAAACGAGTTGTTGATGGGAGCGAACGTCTTGTTCGAGACCTTCGATGAAGGCATTCACTGGAAAGTAATCAGTCCGGACCTCACGCGCAACGATAAGAGCAAGCAGGCTCGTCCGGGCGGCCCGATCAGCGCGGACGTGACCGGCGAGGAGATGTTCGACACCATTTCGTCGATTGCTTTTTCGCCGCTCACCGACAAGATTATCTGGACCGGTTCCGATGACGGCTTGGTGTATGTGACCACCGATGCGGGCGGGCACTGGAGCCAGGTGCGGCCGCCGGCGCTGCCGACCTGGTCCACAATCACCTGCATCGAACCTTCACACGCTCACCCGGGCGCGGCTTATGTTTCGGCGAGCCGGTATGATTGGGACGACTTTCACCCTTATGTATACAAGACCACGGATTACGGCAAGCATTGGACCCAGCTCACTGCCGGGCTGCCGGACGATCAGTACGTCGAGAGCGTGCGCCAGGATCCGAACGATCCCAACCTGTTATTCGCGGGTACCAGCGCGACCATGTACATGAGCCTGAATGGAGGGCGTCAATGGCAGCCGCTGAAACTCAATTTGCCGGCAGTGCGCGTCAATGATGTGGAGATTCAGCCCGAGCAGCATGCGGTTGTGCTCGCTACGTTTGGACGCGGCTTCTGGGTGCTGGACAATCTCCAATTTCTCGAGCAGTTGAGGACCACGCGAGTGGCGAGCGGAGAGGCCCATCTCTTCAAACCGCAGCAGGCCTGGCTGACCACGGGCGGGGGCGGGTTGGGTCCGCGAGGCGCGGGAGGCCAAAACCTGGCGCCGGGAGTTTCGGTGTTTTTCCACTTGCCGGCCAGCTACAACGGCAGCACGCCCGTGAAATTGAGCTTCACCACCGCGAGCGGCAAAATGATCCGCAGTTACACACTGCACCGGAAAACGAAAACCAAACCGAAGCCGCTTTCATCGAATCCCACCGTGGCGCGAAAACAACGGGAAGCAAGGCTGCTGGCCGTCAAACCGGGCATGAACCGCTTCCAATGGAATATGAGATACCCGGACGCCGTGGACGTAAAGGGCATCTATAACTCCTTCTTTGCCGCCGCCGTTCCCGTGGGACCGGAAGTATTGCCGGGCACCTACTACGCTACCCTGACCTATGGCCAGGTGACGCAGAAGCAGCCCTTTGCAGTCAAACTCGACCCCAATTGGCATACCCCACAGGCGCAGCTGCAGCAACGTTTTGCTTTGTTAATGCGGATTCATGACGCTCTGAACCGCCTCGATTCCAATCTGAACCAAGCCATCGCTATCCGAACCGAGCTCAAGAAAGCGATAGCCGGTAACCAAGCCGCCGGCGGCCAAGTGCAATCGGCTATGGAACGCCTGAGCCGTGACATCGATCATCTGGTGGATCTCAAGATTCAGTCCAGTGAAGGAGCACTTGTGTATCCCGGTCGTCTGCGCTCCTGGTTGACCTCGATTGCGAACCAGATCGGGACGGGTCTGGTGCCGCCCACGCCGGCGATGGTGAAAGTGGCGGATGGATATATCCGGCAAGCGAGTGCCGGCGTCGCAAGCTTGCAAGCCGATATTGCCGCCGCGAAAGCGGCAGACCGCCGCCTGGCTGGGCTCGGCTCATCCGGAGGCCGACTTTAATGCGGCTTTGATCTCGGAACGGCGGCGGCTCGGCCGTTTTTACTTTCAGGCGCAAATGCTTTCACAAGCATCCATCCGAAACCGGGCGCATGGCGAAACCCCAAGGGAGGCGGAAACCGGCATCGCTTGATCAGCCGGCGGCGGCAATGGGAGCGCGTAGCCGGGTCAGTAAAGTACGGACTGTTTTGAGCACGGACTCGGCGCTCTCGCCACGGAAGGGCAGCTTCAATACGCCCTGGGGACTGAGTTGCGCGCCTTTGGTGCGCGCTACGAGATCGGCCAGCCGGCGGCGATCCAACTCCGCGCCCGCCTCGGATTTGAATTGCAACACCAACTGCTCGCGCCGCCGCTCTAAAACGCGGATGCCTAGGCGCAGGCATTCGGCCTTAATAGCGGCATAGGCGAGCAGGTGGTGCACCGGCGCGGGAGGCGAGCCAAAGCGGTCGGCCAGTTCGCGCTCCACGTCTTCGCGGGCGGCATCGCTATCGGCTTCGGCAATCCGCTTGTACATGCGCAGGCGCTGCGTCTCGCCCGCAATATAGCTTTCAGGAATGCCAATTTCAACCCCGAGCTGGATTTGCACCGGGGTTTCTTCGCTTTCGGCCGGCGTCTCGCCGCGGCGCTCGCGCACGGTTTGCTCCAGCATGCGCAGGTAGAGATCAAAGCCCACCGCCTCGATATGGCCGCTTTGCTCGGCGCCGAGCAGGTTGCCGGCGCCGCGCAATTCCAAATCAAGGGCCGCAATTTTAAAACCGGCGCCCAAATCGCTGAACTCGCGCATGGCCGCCAGGCGCTTGCGGGCTAGCGGCGACAGTTCATTGAGTAGGGGAGCCAGCAAATAAGCATAGGCTCGGCGATTGGAGCGGCCCACGCGCCCGCGCAATTGATACAGCTCGCTCAAGCCAAACATGTCGGCGCGCTCGATCAGAATGGTATTGGCGAGCGGGATATCCAGGCCGTTTTCGACGATGCTGGTCGAAACCAGGATATCGGCCTGGTGGCGAATGAAACGGAGCATCACTCGCTCCAATTCGGCTTCGCTCGCTGGCGGCCGGCCAGGACGGGCCCGGCCGCTGGTTGGATGGGGCAGGTCTTCTGAAGCCTGCCTGGGCGAATCGTGATCGCCGCCACGGCTTGTCAGGCTGGCCGGAGCCAGCCTTCGCGCCGCTGCGGCCCGTCCGCCGTGCTTGCCGCCATCCAGTTGTCCATGCGCCACTGCGATTCGCGCCGCCGGCGCCAATTCCTGCAGCCGCGCCGCGGTTTCCCAGATGCTGGACACGCGATTATGAATATAAAATACCTGGCCACCGCGCTGCAGTTCCGTTTCCAGCGCCTGCCGCACCAGGTCTTCGCTCCAGCTTGCGACCACGGTCTGGATTGCCAGCCGGTCTTTGGGCGGCGTTTCGATCACGGATAAGTCGCGCAGCCCTGCCAGTGACATGTTGAGGGTGCGGGGAATCGGGGTTGCCGAAAGCGCCAGAACGTGGACCTCCTGTTTAAGTTGCTTTAGTCGCTCTTTGTGCCGTACGCCAAAACGCTGCTCTTCATCCACCACCAGCAGTCCGAGCCGTTGGAAGCGCACGTCTTTCGACAGCAGGCGATGCGTGCCGATGACGATATCCACTTTGCCCGCCGCCAGCGCCGCCAACACCGCCGCCTGGTCGGCGCGGGCACGAAAACGGCTGAGCAATTCAATCCGCACCGGGAATGCCGCAAATCGATTACGGAAGGTTTCAAAGTGTTGGAAAGCCAGCACGGTGGTAGGCGCCAGCACTGCCGCCTGCCGGCCTTCGCTCACCAGCTTGCAAGCGGCGCGCATGGCGACTTCGGTCTTGCCATAGCCGACATCGCCGACCAACAGACGATCCATGGGCCGGGGTTGCCGCAGGTCGCGGCGCACGTCTTCAATGGCGCGTTCCTGGTCTTCGGTCAAGGTATAAGGGAAGGCATCTTCAAATTCGCGCTGCCAATGGGTATCGGGACCGCACGGCTCGATACGCGCGGTCTGTCTTGCGGCATAGAGCTTGAGCAGCTCATCAGTCATATCCCGCATGGCCCGCTTGACCCGGTTTTTCCGCTGCATCCATTGCGTACTGCCCAAGCGGTCGAGCGGGGGATGGACGCCATCGCCGGAACGGTACTTCTGGACCTGATCCATGCGCGTCAACGGCAGGTAGAGTTTGGCGCCTTCGGCGTATTCGAGCAGCATGAACTCGCTTTCCGGGCCGCCTGCAGCCGCCGGCATTTTCGCGAGCCCGCGATAGCAGGCGATGCCATGCTCGACGTGAACCACAAAATCGCCGGGCTTGAGATCGCTAAAATCACCGAGGAATGCGCCCAGGCGGGAGCGCGGGCGCGGCGGCTGCGGTGGCGCCGGCTCACGGCGCAAAAGGTCGGCATTGCCCCAGATAAGGGTGGCGCCCTCCGCGCTTCGCCATTCCAGCCCATGGGCAAGCGCGCCTGCCACCAGCAACGGCGCGGGCGTCACCGGGCGGGTGTGGGCTTTTTCCGCTAACCATTCCGCTCCGCCTTCGGGCCTCATCCCTAATTGAAACGGCAGGTTATTTTCCAGCAACAAATCGCTCAAACGTTCCAACTCGCCGATATTTGCGGTGGCCAGCAACACTCGATCGCCGCGATCCAGCCGGCGATGCAATTCCTCCAGCATGCGATCCAAGCCGCCCGCCGGCCGCGGTGCGGGTCGGGTGGAAAACGAAAAAACAGGGGCCCGGTCAACCCTTTCGATTGCGTGGGATGGGTGACCGGCAACCGCCTGCGCATCGCTGGCCGCGGAATGGCTGGGACCCGGCGGCGGCGAATCGGCGTCGCGCCGCGAGTGGAGTCTGGCTTGCATTTCGCTGCCTCGACCGCCGCTTTCCGCGCGCAAAAGGATGGCATCGGCTTCTAGCTCGAGAAATCCATCCTCTTCTGCTTCGGTTCGCTCAGACGGCGCCTTCACCGGAGGAGCCCAGGAAATAGCAGAGTTGGCGGTATACTCCAACTCGCGCAGCTCGGCGCCTGCAACCGCAGAGATACATTCCGCCATTTCCGCAGGGGAATAAAAAAGGTCGTCTGGCGCCGGCGCATGCAAACCGGCCGTTTTCGCCAAATCCCGAGTGCCGGGATATCGTCGTTCCAGGCGTTCCCACCAACGCCGCCACTCCGCGGCCACGGCCTCGGGATCGGAGACCAGTACGAATGCGCGCGGATTGAGGTCGAAGAACGAATAAGAAGCCGGTGCGCCGGTTTCCAGCCGCAGGCCGGCCCAGCCCACGGCCAGGCCCGCCTCCTCGCCTCCACCGACACCGGCCGCCAAAGGCGCCAGCACCGCCTGTTCAACTGCCTGAGTAGAGCGCTGCGTTGCCGGATCGAAGTGGCGCAGCGACTCGATCTCATTATCGAAAAATTCCAGCCGCAGCGGCCAATCGGCTTCGGGAGGAAAGACATCGAGCAAGCCGCCGCGGCGGGCAAATTGGCCCGGCATTTCGACGAGTTCGGATTGACGATAGCCGATCCGGCGCAGATGCTCGATTAAAGTTCCCAGTTCCAGCCTTTCCCCACGGCGAAGGCTTTGTCCCAAAGCGCGATAATCCGCCGGCGGTCCCAAACGCAACATCATCGCCACCGCCGGCGCCACTACCAGCGCGGCGGAGTCGCTGGCCGCGCGCCAGAGCGCCAGAGCCTGACGCTCCTGAATATCCTCATGCGGAGCCAAGCCTTCATACGGATCATGTTCCCAGGCAGGCATCACCAGTGGCGGCTCGCTGCTGTGATGCAACATGGTTTGGAAAAATGCCAGCTCGCGGCACCGCTCTTCGGCGGCAGCATTATCGGCAACGAGCAGCCATACCGGGCGCTTGGCTAAGACATGCAGCCATATCGCCAATAGAGATTGCGCCGGCGGAGTAAGGCCGCCAGCCTGCGGACGTGCTCCGGCGTCAATGGCCCGCGCCAGTTCCGACACGCCGGCTTGCTCCGCCAATTCCATCAGGAATTCGCGAACTTCAGGTTTAATGGCAACCGGCTTGGACATGACTGCTAGATTTATCATCCCCGATTCCGGGCATGAACGGGGAGGCAACGCTCATCAGTGCTGCCGCATTTATTCTGTGGCTCAACCGTCAGCCGCTGTTGGCGGATTGAACGCGATAACGCACTCTATTTTTCGCACATTTGAATTAGCTTGAGCTGGTCTGATACAAAAACAGAGCTGGCGCCACTGAATCAGAGCGGCGCCAGCGATTAACCAGCACAGGAGACCGGCAGGGCGCAAGAAAACGAGATCCTGAACTCCTATCCGGCACGGCCGTGAATGCTTTACGAGTTCAATCCGCTAATCGGGGCAGGATTGATTATTTCCGCTTGGCCAAGGTGCGCACATATTGCACCAACTCGCCAATCTGCGTGTTGGTCAACTGACCCTTGAACGCCGGCATCGGAGCTTTGCCATTGGCGATCATTACCCTCAGCTTTGCGTTCGTCATTTTTTGTACAGCGGGCGATTTAAAGCTGGGAATGTGCATCATCTGGCCCATTGACGTATTGCCCGAGCCATCATTGGCATGGCAGCCTGCGCATTTGGAAGCATAGAGCGTATGTGCTCGTTGCGCTTGTGCCGTTCCCGCCGTCACCAATAAGGTGGCGATAGCTGCCACTATCGTAATCCCTTGCAAGCTTTGCATTTTCATGCCCCCATACTCTTCTCGGGCCAGTCTCGCGGTCGCGAAACTGGCCCGAATGCCTGTTGATTAACACTATATAGATGATTTATTTTGGTTCAGCGTTCTATAAGCTAAAGCGAATACCGAAAGTTCCGGCATTGACTTTGAAGCTTTGTGACCCGATCGGAGCCAGTCCGTTTGGGGACTGATTGCCATGCGTGCGGTAATCATAGAGCTGCCAACCCATGGTGTAAGCGACATTTTTAGTGAAGTTGACCGTCAGGTGGGCATAAGGCTCCTGGTAGCTGAAGCTTAGCGGCCCCCAGGGCGTGCGCGGATTAAGGAAATTGCCGATAAATCCGCCGGTATTCAAGGCAAAGAACTGCGGCAGCCCGTTCACGTAACTACCGGCCATGCCCAGGCGCAGGGAGAACAGCTTTACCGGTTTCCAGCGCAGGTCGGCGTTGAGCGAGTGCTGCTTGCTAGCGTAAGTGGACAGCGCGCCTAACGGCACCGGTGAATCGGTTTCGGGGCAGAGGCTGGCGCCCGCCGGCGGCGCGCCAAAGCCTGACGCATAGCATTCAATCGCCTGATTGTAGATATCCTCATAGTTATAACCGGCGTCGAAAAAAATCCTGGAAACCGGCATCAGGGTCAGGTTCGCACCATAGCTGCGGTCATGGTCTTTATATTTCACTTCGGCTACATTATCGCGCCCCTGGTAAAGATTGACCGTGCTCGCCAACTGCGCCCAGTCAACCGGTTTGAAACTGAACTGCAGGGTATAGTGCTGATATTGGCGGGGCGTAATGCGGGTGAAGGAATGATCGGCGGAGTAGGCTTCCAGAGCGAAACTGATGCGCACACTATTGACCGGCAGCGCCCAGGTGTTGAATAGCGCCGTGTTGCCGTGAATCTGCACTGCCTGGTTATGGGTCGTGTCACTCGCGGGAGTGAAGCCGGTGAAGACGACCGAGCCATCCGGCTCAAGCGTACAGCCGGCGGGAAGAGAGCCGGGTAAAGTTCCACCCTTGGGCAAGGCGCAATCGCCACGCGCCGCATCCGCGGCGCCGAGCGAGCCGCCGGGATAGAAAACTTCACTGGCATAGTCGATGGCATTGTAATCGTAGACCGTCCGGTAAGTGTAGCGATATCCCAGTTGCGCCCCGAAGCGGGAAGAAAAATCGTAGCCGGCACGAAGAGTCTCGGTAAAGTAATTCTGTCCCAGGTACGACAGCGAATTCCCGTTGGCGAAATCGGGGGCGGATTCAGTGTTGTGCTGGGGGCAAGTGGAGGCGGTATAAGGCGCCGGGCATGTGGTGGAATTAAAAACCGCCGGCGTGCCGGCGAGCGAGGCCGGCGCCTGATAGTAGGTGTTCAACACCAGGAAGCCCAGTTGTGAAGGTATGCGGAAAGAATTGTAATCGGTCGACTCGGTGATATGGAATTTCGAGGTAGCGTCATACACCGCCGCCAGATTGCCATTAATCAACACGCGCTTGGCATGCCCGGTACCGGTCTCATTATCGCCGCCGGCGAGAATACGGCTGGAATAACCGCTCCATCTGGCGAATTCATTATTGTCTTTATCCACGGCGGAGCTGTAGCTGAATAAGCCGTCCACGGCCAGATTACGGAAGTAGTTGCTTTCAAGGGTGACCTGCTCGGTGGGCAGGGTGATCCGCGGCCGCTGATCGCCGGTATAGGCAGTCAGGCCCGAGCAAGCCGGGGTCGGGTTGACCGTGGATGCTGGCGGAACCGTAACCGGCACCGGGGACGCAAAACAAGACGAGGTGCCGCTCCAGACCACGCCCAAATCCACCGGCGTGCCGCCGGGAAGCAGGAAGAGCCGGTTCAAATCCTGCAGTGAGGTATCGCCTTTGGTGTGCTGCACCAGTTCCATAAACGACAAACGGGTGCGAGCGGCGGGTAAAACATCGAAGCCGGCGCGATAAAGGTCGGTGGAAGTAGAGAATTGCTGCGAGAGTTCGGCATCGTTGCCGACTTCGGCAACGCCGTTATCCATCGCCGCGCCCACCGTGGTCAATGAGGGGCCGGTTTCGCGCAGGTGCGAATAGCCCAAGCGCACGCGAAAACTGGATTGCGGCAGCAAGGTTAAATTGTAGTCGCTCATGTTGCGCACATAATCGATGCTGTGCAGCGCGTTGGTAATCGGCACGGTGGGGTGGGCGCCGCTGGGATTCAGCGGGTTGGCGAGAAAGTTGTATCCAAAGAAATAATTGTCGCGTCGGAACAGCGCGTTAAAATCGTAGGCTTTCGATTTGGAAATGTGCAGCCGTGCGACATCATTGGGATCGCCGCCGAAACCAAAGCCGCTCAACTGCAACTCGTCAAACCAGCCGTGGGATTGCGGCTGCGCCCGCAAGCCGAGATTGAAGTTGAACAGCCGCACCCCGGAATGCAGATTGACCAGGGTATTGTAATTCTCCTGGTTCCCTGAGGTCGAGGTGACGCGCCCGCCCACTTCAATCGTGTTCTGGACGTTATAACCATTCCAACTGGTGATTGGCGCGGGCGATTGCGCCATGATCGGGAGCGGCGCCAGCGCCAGGGAGGCGCCCAACAGCCCGGCTAGCGCCAGGCGGCTCAGCCATCCGCTGCGTTTCGTAGCCATATACGTTCTCCAATTTCTCCTCATCCGCCCGAGCTAGCGGGTGAAAGCCGGATCCAGATTCGATCCGTGAATCTGCGTATGACACAAGGTGCAGGCCTGGAATTGCGCGGCCTGATTATGGAAGCTGGGGGTGCCCGGCGCGCCGCTAAAGCTGGACGCGGTATGACACTGCAAACAGAGCTGATTGACGTTCGCCACCTTCAGTAAATGCGGATTGGGCGAGCCGTGCGGCGTATGGCAATCGGTGCAGCCCTCGGTCTTCACCGGCTCGTGCTCATAGACAAACGGCCCTTGCTTATCCTCGTGGCATTTGAAGCAGACCTGGTCGCCCGCGGGACCGCGATGCAATTGGGTCTGAATCAGGCTGCCATGGGGGTCGTGGCAGTCGCTGCAGCGCACCAGACCCTCGTTGACGCGATGATGCCAGGGGAGCTCGAACTGCGCTCGCTGCTGAAGATGGCATTGATAGCAGAGCTGCGGTTGCGAAGCCCGTAAGAAATGCCTCCCGCCGGGCTTGCCGTGCACCGTATGGCAGTTCAGGCAGCCGACATTGTTTTCCAGGTGTACGGAGTGGGCAAAGTGCGCCTGCTGCAATCCGGTGCTATGGCAGCGCAAGCAGCGCGCGCTATTAGCTTGGGCGCCATTGGAAACGAAATAGCCATACTCCAGTTGGCGCTTATAAATGGCCTGGATCTTGGCCTTATCGCCGCCGGCCGAGGACATCGCCTGCACGTGCGCCGCCCCCGGACCATGACAGCTCTCGCAACCAGAGACTGCAGGCAGCCCCGCCCGCTTCGCCGCCGCCAACATCGCCGCGCGGTTCGACATCGGATTGGCGAGATAACTCTTGTAATGCCCGGGGTGGCACATCTTACAGACGGTCACTCCGACGTACCCTGACGGCTTAGCCGGCGACTGCCCCGCGGCCAGCGCCGCCACACCCAACGCCGCCATGCTCACGGCTTGGGCAAAACGCCATTTCCGGCCAGATTTGCTCATAGCATTGCCTCGCTAATCATTCCGTGCCGGCGCTTCGCCGCACTCAAAAGCCCGCAGGATGCTGCATTCCGGGCCTTAATTAATAACTCGTTACCATACTTGAAATAACTGCACTTGCGATGGATCGATGCGCATCGCGCAGCCGGATACATTCCCCACGCTTGCGCGGTAAGTCCGGCGAAAACGCCTCGGATCGGGCGCCTGCCGGCCCATTGTGGGCTCGAATGGAGAGAAAGCATCACGGCTTGAAGTTAAATCGCGGCGGTTAACCCGGCAATGATTCATCACATGCCCAGATGTGGCCACAATCACAACAATTCAGATGCTGGCTCACAGGTTGATTCGACAGGCCAAAAAGTAGCAGCATCTGGCATTCAAATGTTTGCTTGAATTGAAAAATAGGCCGTCCGCCGCCCCGAATTTCACGATAACCCGTGAAAATCCAGGTGCTTAGCATTAATCAAAGTTGGAGCGGACAGCGCCCGGGAAAGTTTTTAGCTCGCCGCCTGGGCTGGATTCAAGCTTGCTCTGGCTTGAGGAGCATTCGGCCGTTTGGACGCAATCAAATCTGTAGCAGTTGGCGAGAGCGTGGCAGCTGACACGACGGCTTGTGGCTGATGTCCTGCCGGCCGTAGATAAAACATACGGCTCGAGATTTCAAGCCTGTGCGGGACCTCACAGGCGATTGCCGGCGCGTTTACTTGGAATGTGTAGCCAGCCAGCCGGTGAGACCGATGATGGTGGCGAACAGGATGACTAAAGTGGCGAGATCCACTACTTTTAGCCCCCAACTGAGCCAGTGCGGTGCAGTCAAATGGCGCAATAACGGCTGCGCCAGCCAGACGGAGAGCAAGGACTTAATCATGGCTGTTTCTCATTATAAGGGAATCAGCCGAAGTTTCAGCGTTTGGCCGGCAGGGCAGAAAACTGATAACGCCCGCTGGTCAACAATACAAATTCGCGAGGGCGGCAGTGCAAGCGCAAGGTGTGGCTGAGTTGGGCGGGATGGAGCGGCAGCGGACTGGATTTCGGCGGCAATGTTTTCGGAATCCAGGCCGTGAGCCCGCGCGTGGCGCAGAGAGGGCGGTAATAACGATTGATGCTTTGTATTTCGGCGCGGCTATAGTAGCTGACGCCGCGGTAGGCGGGCAGCGCGCCCCACCAGTTGCCGAGCAGCAGCAGGTCATAACGCCGGCGCCGCAGCCTAGCCCGGATGGGCGCGTCGGAAAAATGTCCTGTCAGAGACAGGATGTGAGCCAGGTCGGGATCGAGCAGTTCCGGTTGGCGGCCATGCACGGTAAGGTAATCGTCGCTCGAGAAAATCCGCAGCGGACGCAGCAATTTCAAATTGCCATAGCTGCGCTGGCGGACGATATACGAGGGCTGGAGGAGGCGAGCCCCAAACAAGCCGGCCATGGCGGCAATCAGCAGCCCTATCCCGGCGCCGGCTAGGGCGCGGCTCAGAGCGAGCGGGCTGGTTTTGAGCCGTTTCTCGATTGGCTCGCTCCATGCCGCGAGCGCGCGCAAGCCCTCAGGCAGCCATAAAGCACAAGCCGTCCAGGCCTCAAACAGGTAATTGCCGCCGCCGCCGCTTTGTAAAATTGGCCAAACCGGTAATGTCCAGGCCAGCGGAAAATAGATGGCCGCCAGCGTCCAGGCTTGCCCGCGCCGGGCAGGCATGACTGGACGCCCTGCGCGGAGCCAACCCAGGCCGCCTAGCCCCAACAGCAGCAGATTGCCAGGCAGGCGCAGTTGATCGATCAGGATGCTCAGCCCTATCCGCGGCTGCATCAGCGCATAGCGCAACCGTAACAGGGAAACCAGCACCGGTTCGCCGCGCAGCCAGAGCGTGCCGAGAACCAGCAGCGCCGGCAGCGCGCAGGCGGCCAGGAAGAGCAGCGATGCTTTCCGGCGGCGGGTGAATACAAGCCAGGCCAGCACCGCCAAGGGAGCCGCCGCATAAGACTGCTTAAGCAGCCAGGCGGTGGAACAAGCCGCGCCCGCCCAGATCCAATATGATTCCGGTGGAACGCCGCCTGCCTGCGCTCCGCGTTGCGCCAGCCATAATCCCAGCAGGCTAAAAAACAACGCGCCCAGATCGGGCCGCGCGCATATGATCCAGGCGGAAAAACCAGGGCTGGCGCCCAGGGCAAGCGCGGCGGCAAGGCAGGCCGGCCAGCCGTATCCACGGCGGCGGTTGAATAGATAAACGACGCAGCCCAGCCCCAGATACGCCGCCAACGAACCCAAACGGCCGGCCAGCAGCAAGGCATGGAGGGAAAAGTGAAACGGGCGCGCCAGGGCAGCCAACGCCAGATAAAAAAGCGGCCCATAGATGGCCGGCGTAAAAGGCGGCCGCTGCAGCGGAGGGAAAACCCGCCCGGTTTGCGCCGTCCAGAGGGCGAGTTGCACGTCCGCCGCTTCGGGATAAATCACGTCATGGTGCAGCCCGAGCGCAGACAGATTGCGCCGCAACATCAGCGCTGCCGGCGCGGCCAAACCGATTAACAATATCGCCCAGGCGATGTGATTGGCGCGGAGCCACGCCTTCCGGCGCGGAGTCTTGAAGACCATGGGCTGGGTGCCCGGCATAAGATTTTAGTTGTTATTTTCGAGTATTTAGTTGTGAATGGCCCTGGAGCGCGGCAACGCTGCAGGTAAAGATTAGAGAAGCGCGGATCGACATCTTCGGCAATGAAATCCCAGGGCGGCAAGCATTAGCAGCGTCCATAAAAGGCTGAGCAGCAAGCGTGGTTTTTTCCTCCCGGCTCGACGTTGGCGTTCCGTCGCCGTGCAATCTGGCGGAAACCGGAAGCGATGAGCGGCCCTCCCCGCTCGAATTGCATTGCGCTTGACATGAGCTTGCAATAAGATGACTGCAATGCGCCGGTGCAGGTTGGCGGCGATCAGCCGCCTGGCCGTAAGAAGCTAGCCGCACCGCCGCCGATGGGGGATATTGCACTGTCATGGCCACTCCCGTTGCAGCCCGCTTGGCGGGCGATCAAAAGATTGCCCGGCCGGCGGTGGCGACCATCTCCGTCTTGATTCCGGTCTATAACGAGTCGGTCACGCTGCAGCGCTTACTTCAACGCCTGGCTGAGGTCGAATTTCCGGTAGTCGTGGAAACGGTGCTGGTGGATGACGGCTCGAGCGATGGCTCGGCGGAACTGCTGGCCCGCTATGCCGGCCGGCCGGGATATGTGGTGGCGCGGCATGAGCGCAATCGCGGCAAGGCGGCTGCCATCCGCACGGCCATGTCGCTGGCGAGCGGCGAGGTGTGGGTGATCCAGGATGCCGATCTGGAATACGATCCCACCGACTTGCCCCGGCTGCTCGACCCCATCGTGCGCGGTCAGGTGGACGTGGTCTATGGCACCCGTTTTCACCCTGGCGGTGGGCGGGAGGGCATGCGCGCCGATCATGCCCTCGCCAACCGGGTGCTGACCTGGCTCACCAATCGGCTCTACGGCTGCCGCCTGACCGACATGGAGACCTGTTATAAGATGGCTCGCGCCTCGGTCTTCCAGCGATTCCGGCTGGAACGCGAAGGCTTCGATCTCGAGCCGGAGATTACCGCAAAAATCCTAAGGCTGGGCTATCCCATCCTGGAGTTGCCGATCGGCTTTGAAGGCCGCGGAAAAAACCAGGGGAAAAAAATCGGTTGGAGCGATGGCTGCTCCGCCATCTGGACCTTGTTGCGCTGCCGCTGGGGCAGCGCAACACCTAAGACCTAGCGCCCCGCCGCTCATGGCCTTCTCGGGTGCCGCTTATGCCGTGCTATCGCATCTGGCGCCGCTGTTCTTGCCCAATCGGCCCTGAATGCTCAGGCTGTTCCATCACAGGCTGTCATGCCGCGGCGAGAAAATCTGGCCATTTATTCGAATTGGCTGCAGCCGTTTTTTCAGCCTCGGCAGCGATTTAAACTGCGGCGCCGGTTTCAATTATGGAATGCAATCTTCTCCTGATTCGGCATGCCATGCTTTGAGATTTGAAGTGTTCCGTTGAGATCATCCTTCTTTTTCCATCCGGCAAGGTCTCAGCTGGCGCTGTGTATCGGCGAGATCGTCCATTTTTCGGATTAGTGCTTGTAAAAATTGGAAACCTTTTGCCCGAGGTGAGCGTAATCGGAAGTTCCGAGTAATTGGCATAGCCCTAGAAGCAAATATCCTGAAATCAATGCCTATCTCGCCCACTGCCCCGCCCGCGTTGCGAACGGAAGCGGTTTCCAAGCACTATCATCTCGGGTCCAGTGTGGTGCGCGCCGTGGATCAGGTTACGGTGGCGATTGCAGCGGGTGAATTCGCCGCCCTGCTGGGCGCCAGTGGCTCGGGGAAATCCACGCTGTTGAACCTGCTGGCCGGGCTGGACCACCCCAGCGCCGGGGCGGTGTATGTTGGTGAACGCGATTTGGGCGCGATGAGCGCGGCCGAGTTGGCCCGCTACCGGCGCCAGACCGTGGGCATGGTCTTTCAAAATTTCAACCTGCTGCCCCGCATGACGCTGGAAGAAAATATCGAATTGCCGCTGCGCCTGGCCGAGGTCGAGCATGGCGAGCGCGCCGCGCGGGTGGCCGCGGCGCTGGAGCGGGTGGGGCTCAAGTCGCGCCCGCAGCACCGTCCCGCCGAGCTTTCCGGAGGCGAGCAGCAACGCGCCGCCATTGCCCGCGCGCTGGTGAATCGGCCGGTCATCTTGCTGGCGGATGAACCCACCGGCAACCTCGATAGCGCCAGCGGCCGCCAGATCATGGAACTGTTTCGCGAGCTCAATCGCGAACTAGCGGTGACCATTCTGATGGTGACGCATGAACGCGCCCTGGCCGAATCCTATGCGGAACGCATTTTGACGCTGCAGGATGGATGCCTGCTGCCCCCCGAGCCGCGACGCGCGAGTGAAGGCGGGCCGGCATGAAGCCGCGCGATACGATCGAGCTGGCCACGCGCAATCTGCGCGAGGCCCTGCTGCGCAATAGCCTCACCACGCTGGGCATTGCCGTAGGCGGAGCGTCGCTGGTCGCCATTCTCTCGCTGGGCGTGGGCCTGCAGCGCTTTGCCTCCAAACGCCTGGCTCGCACCGGCCTGTTCGATTCCATTCTGGTCACGCGCAAAATCGATTTCCGCGGCCTTCGCCATCTGGCGCGCGCACCGGCAAAGCCGCCGCAACCGTCGCGCCCGCTCGATAGTGCCGCCTATGCGGCGCTCCAGCGCTTGCCCCATGTGACCGAAGTCTATCCCCAAATTCGCTTTATCACCGTCGTCCAGTTTGCCGGCCACGATTACACCACCGCCATCGCCGGCGTTCCCGATGTCGCGCGGCACAGTGATGCTTTTACCGGCATGGAAGGACGGTATTTTTCCGGCCCTCAGGCGGCGGAGGCGATTCTGCAAATCAGCCTGGCTCGGCAGTTGTCGGCGCATCCACGCCAGTTACTGGGCCGGGAACTGGACCTGCGCTATGCCGAGCGCCAGCCGCTGCCCGGAGGCGTGGGCGGCTTCGCTATCGTGCCGAAGCTCGAACGCTTGCGCATCATCGGCATCATTTCCACGCATCCGGTTTTCGGCTTTGGCGGCTTTTTGCCGGGACGCGTTTTTCTGCCGCAACGCCTGGCCGAGCAGTTGCGGGTGGCGCAGATCAGCGATCTGCGCAACGTGGTGCGCGGCGCCGGAAACGGCCGGAATTACTCCAGCCTCACCGTGAACCTCGCCTCACCCATCGATGTTCCTGCCGCCGAAGCGGCGATTCGCCGCATGGGTTTTCGCGCCTTCTCGCTGCAGGATGCGACCCGCAGATTGAACCTGGTTTTTGCGCTGTTCGATCTGCTGTTGGGCTTGTTCAGCAGTCTTGCGCTCGCGGTGGCATCGTTGGGTATCGTAAATACGCTTTTGATGGCGATTCTCGAACGGCGGCGCGAAATCGGCGTGCTCAAGGCCCTGGGTGCGGGCGAACCCGAGATTAAAAGGCTTTTCCTGATGGAAGCCGGCGTGATGGGTTTGTTGGGAGGTCTGGGCGGTGTGGTCTTGGGCTGGCTGCTGGGTCGCGGCCTGAACTGGGGCGCGGCCATCTACCTGAACCATAAAGATCTGCCGGTGGTTCAGGTCTCGACCGTACCCTGGTGGCTGGCCTTGGGTGCGATCGGATTCGCCATTCTGATCAGTCTGCTGGCCGGGCATTACCCCGCGGCCCGCGCCGCGCGTCTCGACCCGATCGAAGCACTGCGCTATGAATAATGCGGGAAATCGCAGATCCTTCGCCAATAGAATTCAGTTCCTCAATCCAAATCTGCAGCGCCGGTCTTTTGCTTTTCTTCCCTTCCGCTGACCTTTTTCCTTTCTTTTCTATGCATACACTAACTTATGAATAAAGCGCTGCGATGGTTGGCGCTGATCGTATTCGTCGTGGCAGCATCCTGGCTGCTGGACCGTCAAGAGTTTGCTCCCCATCCTTCGGCGCACCCCGCGCCATCGGCTCAGCCTGCCCTGGCGGCGCCGGGCGCCACTTCCGCGCCCCAGCCCGCGCATTCGCGCCCGGCTGGCGCGCGGGTAGTATGCCAGCCCCTGCGCAGCGCCATCCTGCGCCGGCGCGTCAATGTCTGCGCGCTGTTGCCGCCCGGCTACGCCCGCCACGCGCATCGCCGCTATCCGGTCCTTTTTTACCTGCCCGGCTTGGGAGGCAATGCCGAAGAACTCATTCAAACCCAGGCCTGGATGCTGATCGATGAGCTCTGGGCCCGCCGGCAGTTGCCGCCCTTTCTCATTATCAGTGCGGATAGCTTCAACAGTTTTTATGTCAACGCCTATGACGGGCGGATGAATTATGAAAATTTCTTCATGCGCGAGCTGCTCGCCTGGGAGCGCCATCATTTCCGCACGCTTCCCGGCCGGCGCAATCGCGCCCTGCTGGGTATTTCCATGGGCGGCTATGGCGCGCTTCACCTGGCTTTTAAGTATCCCCGGCGGTTTGGCTCAGTGAGCGCCCACAGCGCCATGCTGCTGCGCCGTCCGCCGGTGCAAGCGGTGGAAGATTCGCTATCCGCCGCCCGGCTGCGTTATCTAGGGCGGATTTTTGGCATGCCGCCCAATCTTCGCTTTTGGGAACGCAATTCGCCCTTTACTTTGGCGCAGAGTAGGCGCCATCTGGCCGGTCTGGCGATTGAATTCGATTGTGGCGAGCAGGATGGCTATGGCTTCGAGCGCGGCGCGCTCCAACTGCACCGGCGGCTCGTTCGCCTGGGTGTGCCGCACGAATTCCATCTTTATCCCGGCGGGCATACCTGGAACTATTTTGCCGCGCGTTTGCCGGGAGCGCTGGCGTTTGCGGCAGCTCACTTTGGGCGTCCTCCGTCCAGAACGCAATAGAAGTTGTCCACGTTAGCCGATGCCGGGAATAATTTGACCGGTGCGGCGCCGATATTCGGCAAAGTTTTCGCCGAACTCGGAAGCCATCAAGGCGTCTTCCCGTCTGGCCCGGCTTAGAAAGGCCGCCAGCAGCAGCGCCAGCCCCAACAGGCAATGCAGCCCATCCAGGGTCAAGGTCGTGCCGAGCGCGGTTAGCAACAAGCCGCTATAGAGAGGATGGCGAACGAACTGATAAGGGCCGTTTTGCACCAGCCGGTGATCTTCTTTCAACGCAACCGTCGCGCTCCAGTAGCGGCCCAGCACGGCGCGCGACCAGCAGGCCAGCAGCACTCCGGCAATGGTCACGGTCAAGCCGGTATATTGCAGCGCAGCGGCTAATGAGAAAAGCGGGTGATTCCAGGTTGTCCAGGGCAAGCCCCATACGCCGCTCGGCAATTTTTTGATCGGCCCCAGTTCTAATAGAGCCAGATAACCACCCCATATGGAAACTTTGTCGAGCCAGCGCACGGGCGTGGATTCCCGTTTTTTGATTTTATTAGTGCGCCACCACAGCACCAGCCAGAACAGCCCGAGCGCCATCCAGGCGTAGTCGACAACCACAATCGGCAATGGATTCACCAAGCGCACAGGAAACTCCCGGATCGGCTCTGAAATATCTTACGCTTCGGGCGCCCGCTTCATTTCAAATTCCGGCTGCATCGGGCCGATTTCATGCATGGCTCCGCCAGGAAGTGCTGGATGGCGCGATTTAGGCGGGCGGGTTCACATCCCGCAGCGCTATGGCCGCAATCGCTCCGCGGCGAAAAAATCCGGGCGCGGCCGGCGGGCGCCAGGTGCGAAAAGTTCTCGGCGGGGCCGGGCGTTACCATGCGGTCCTGGGCCGAGAGGTCAATCAGCATGCGCGCCTGGACTTGCGCCGAGGTTCGGCGCATGCTATCGCCATAAGGACGCGTAACATCGAGCCGCAGCATGGCCTGCGCCTGCCGCATCCGGTTGTCGGCGTCAAACGGAGTGGCCGGGTGCTCAATGCGGCGGATCAAGGCCGGCATCGCCAATGCAGCGATATGGCGGTTTCGGTACTCCGGCGCAGTCAGATTCAGCGAAGTTAAATCCCAAAGCGCCGGCAGCGGCGGGGGCTGGCGATAGGCGCCACCGTCGCAACCGCGCGTATGGTGGGCTGCCGGCCGGTCGCCGCTCGCTTCCCGCACGGCGGGAATTGTGGTTTTGCTTACGTCAGCATCTATTCAAATGCTATGACCCGGATGCGATTTTCATGAGCTACCCCAGTGTGTGTGGTCGCACGATTGTAATTTGGCCGGCGCCAACATGAATATCCTACACAGGGGAGGTTGTAAACTTAAAATATCGGACGGATTGCCGGCAACGCAAACATGAATTCCCCTCGACTTTGCACTTTGGTTCTATCGCTAATCATGCTTTTGGCAGCCAGTCTGCCATTAGCCGCACTGCCACGAACCCATTTGCCGGCGCCGCCGGACTCCCAGACAGCCAAGGCCCCGGCCGCAATGAAGGCGCCACAAAATCAATCCCCGCAAGCAGCTACTCCCGCTGCCCTGGCGTCGAATCCACCGCAGCAAAATACGGCTCAAAAAGCGGCGAAGAAAGCAGCGGAGAAAAATGCGATGGCCGGTTCGCCCAAGCATATTTTTTTTGTGATTCCCGCCTATAACGTGGACTACCGGCACAAGTTCGTGCCGCTCACCTCGCATGAAAAGTTTCTGGAATTTGCCGAAGGCGCCTACGATCCCATTGGATTGGCGGCGGGGGCGACGGAAGCCGCGCTGGAGCACTCGAAAACGGACGGCTTTTGCGGTTATGGCAGCGGGCTGGACAGTTATTCCAAATGCTATGGTTCGGCGCTGGCCGACAGCACCATTTCCAGCTATTTCGGCGATTATCTGTTTGTTTCCTGGTTGCACCAGGACCCGCGCTATTTCCGGCTGGGGCGGCAGGCGAGCGTTCCGGCGCGCATCTGGTACGCGCTCTCGCGCGTCTTCATCGCCCGTACCGATAACGGCAGCTGGACCTTTGCCAGCGGCGCCACCGCAGGCACGATTCTGGCGGCGTTTACCTCGAATTTGTATTACCCCAGTAACGAACGCAATATGGGGCATACGATGTCGCGCATTTATTGGGACTTGGGCGGTACCGCTATTTTCAATGTAGAAGCCGAATTCTGGCCGGATATCAAAAACAAGCTGGGAAAAATTTTCTAATCTTCACTCCCGTAGCGGCGCATCGTCGCGAATATCGGGCTTGAGCAATCCGGCCTTGAACGCCACGCGGCGCATCAGCCGCATAGCTTCGCCCAGCAGCGGGTCGAGCCGCAGCGCGCGCGCCAGCCCACCCGCCAGCAGCAGCCAGACCAGTCCTGCCAGCGCGAGCACCCCTAATTCAGGCAGCCATCGATAGTGTGCCGGCTCGATCGCGTGGACCAGCGCGGCGACGGCGCCGCCGGCCACCACGCAAAGCGCAAGCAGCCTCGCCAGTTGCCCGAGCCGCCGCTGTGGATGCTGCAGCAATGCCCGGCGATGCAGTAACCCGCCCAGTAGCGCCGCATAGAGCGCAATGCCCAGGTCGGAAGCCAGCACCAGGCCGATGCCGCCCCAATGATGCGCAAGGACGACATACACCGGAATCATAGCCGCGGTCAGCAGCGTGCCGGCCAGCATGGGGGTAAAGGTGTTGCCTACGGCATAGAAAGCCCGGGCATAGAGGTTCTGCACGCACCAGAACACCAGTGCCAGCAAAAACAAGGCGAGGTAGGTCGCGGTGGCGCGGGCGGCGGAGGGTTGAAATAGGCCGCGCTGATAGATGAGCCGCACCAGCGGCAGGCTGAGCGCGGCCATCGCGCTGGTCGCGAGCAGAGCCCCGGCCGCGGTGCGCCAGACATACCGTTCCAGCGTTAAGCCGAATTGTTTCCAGTCGTGCTCGCTGGCCAGGCGGGTGAAAAAAGGCATGCCGGCCTGGCCCACGGCTTGGCCGAGCACGGCAATTGGAACATAATCCAACCGCTTGGCATAATTGAGCTGCGAGATCAGCCCGTGCAGATGAGCCGCCAACGGCTGCATGATCCAATCATCGGCGCTGACCAGGGTGACGCCTACCATCAGCGGCCAGGTAATCCGCAGCCATTCGCGAAATCCGGGATGGCGCAAGCGAAGCTGAAAGAAATAATGCAGTCCCGAATGCCGGGCGCCGGCCAACGGCAGCAGTAAGGGGCCGAGTAGAGCGCCGGCCAGCGCCCCCCAGGCCAGGCTATCGATGCCCAGGCGCTCGCGCAGCAGCACGCCTCCGCAAATAATCAACAGGCTGTAAATCAGCGGCGCGATGGCTGGCAGAAAAAAACGCCCGCGGGCATAAAGTAAAGCCGATAAAATCGCGCCCAGGCCAAAACAAATCTGCGCCGGCAGCAGGATGCGGGTGAGGTGAATGCACAACCGCATTTGTGCCGGGGAAAACCCCGGCAAATAAAGCCGCAACAAACGCGGCGCCAGCAGTTCGCCTGCCACCACGCCGGCGAGCAGAAAAAGAAAAAGGAAATTGAGAACGGTCGAGAATACGCGATAGCCTTCCTCCTCTTCCCCGCGCGCCAGATAGCCGCTGAACAACGTGATGAAGGTGATCGAGAGCGTGCCGCCGGCGGCCAGGTAGTTGAGCCAATTAGGCAGGGTGAATGCGGCGACATAAACGTCGACGATTTTATTGGCGCCAAAAGCATAGGCGATATAGGCATTACGGATATACCCAATCACCCGCGACAGCGCCACGGCCGCCATCATCCAAAATGTGATGCGGCCCAATCGGCCCAGATGGAGGCCGGTGAGGCGGGGACGGTCGCTTTGGCGAGGAGCGGACACGAAGCAACAGGATAGGCTAGACTGGCGTCCGGGCGTGGCGACAAGGCTTATTTAAATTTTTTCCTGATGCTTGAGTGAATCCGGCTGTTTAACTTCCCCATCGATAATTCCAATTTCCTTTCGCGGGCGGCTGGAAGCGGCTCGGCCGCTTTTATTTTTAGGCGCCCACGCTTTCGCATCGTATCGGGTGGGCTTCTCTTCTAGACTGATTGCGAAAGCGCGCTCACCGACAAGGGCGAGCGCAGCAGGTGCAGGAAAACAGCGATCATGGAGGGATCGAATTGTACCCCCGAGAGCCGTTTCAGTTCTTCCGTCGCCGCTTCCGGGGTGTAGGAATGCGGCTGGCGGCCGGGCATGGGATGAGTCATGGCATCATAAGTCTCCGCCAGGGCGAGAATGCGGCCGCCCAGGGGCACCTCATCGCCGCTTAAACCGTGCGGGTATCCCTGGCCATTAAACCATTCATGATGCGCGGCAATGCACTCCGCCAGGCCTTCGCCGCCCTCCAGCCCGCGTACCATCTCGGCGCCCCAGATGGGATGCAGGCGCATGAGCGCCCAGTCGGAAGCCAGCAGGCGGGGCTTGCGCAAAAACTCGGCGCTGAAGCCGCATTTGCCCAAATCGTGCAGTCTTCCGGCCAGCCGGATGCGATCCTGTTCGATCTCTGGCAAACCCAATACCCGCGCCAGGCGCCAAGCCAATTGGGCCACCCGCTCATGATGCCCTGGGCCCAGGCAATCCCGCGCATCAAGCGCCGCGGTCAGGGCCAGCAGCGAAGGCAAAGCGGTTTCCAGCGCGGCCGGGGATGCGCTCGGAGGAGGAGTGCGGCGCATGCGAAAACCTACTTCCTGAGCCGCGCTTGCCGTCTTGGCGGCATACATATCCAGATCAGCGGCGCGCAAGACCTCCTCCGGCGTAGCCCCGTCTTCCGGATACGCCCCCAGTCCGAAACTGGCGCTGATGCCGCGCTCGCGCAGCAATTCATCCTGCGCAAACGCCTCGCGCAGGCGCTCGAGCAGCGCCGGGGCTTGCTGTTTTGAGGTTTCCTGAAGCAGGATCGTGAATTCATCCCCGCCCAAGCGGGCCAGAATATTGCTGGATCGGCACTTCTGCTCGAGGATGCGGGCCGTACGGGTGAGCGCGACATCGCCTTCCAGGTGGCCGAGCGTGTCATTAAGTTGTTTAAAATTATTCAAGTCCAACAGCATCAGCGTGAAAGGCCGGCCATTGCGGCTGGATCGCTTCCATTCCGCTTGCAGAGCTTCCATAAAAAATCGCCGCGTTTTCAAGCCGGTTAATCCGTCGGTGACGGCTTGCTCCTCCATGCGCTGAAAAATAATAATGTTATTCAACGTCGCGGCCAACTGATCGCTTAAGGTTTGTAGGGTGCGCGCCTGTTCGGCAGGGAAAGCTCCAGGCGAGCGGCTTTCCAGCACCAGAACGCCCAATACCTGCTGGGCATAGCTGATGGGCAAGATAAACTGGCTTTGCGCCTGGGGATGCAACGTGGCCGGACGCGGCTCGCTGCCATCCGAACTCCACCGGCAGGCATGATGCCCATGTATTGCATCGGCTAGCGGCGCTTCATGCAAACTGAACCGCAACGGCTCCGGAGGTGGAGGCAGGCGCCCCGCCAAGGCTTCAAATCCCACTTCGGTAGAACGGAATCCGATTAAGCCCAAACCCACGCAATCGAAATCGAACGCCGCCTGAATCTCGCGCGCCACCGCTTGCATCATGGCTTGCGGCGGACCGAAAGTGGAGATCGCCACGTGCGCGATGCGGTTCAGAAATTGCAACTCGCGGTTGCTGCGCTGTTCTTCCGTGAAGAGCCGGGCATTTTCCAGAGCCACCGCGGCCTGCCCGGCCACAATCTCCAGCAGCCGTAGATGGGCGTTGTCGAATGCCTCTTCTCGCTCGAAGTTCTGCAGCGCGATCACTCCGGAAGGCCGCCCGGGCCGCAGAATGGGGACTCCCATCCAACATCTCGCCGGCCGGCCGCTGGCCTGAATGCCATGCTCCTCGATAAACTCCAACACCTGGTTGGGAATCAGCAGCGGGCGGCCGGTTTCAATCACGTATTCGGTCAATCCCTGTCCCCGTGTCCGTCGCCGCGGCGGCAATAGCATGTTGTGCTCAATTTCAAACTCGAAGGTGATCTCCTGCTCTGCCGGCCGTTCGAAAGCGACATAGAAATTCCGCGTGTCCATCAGCTTGCCCAATTCGGCATGGATCATGCGAAACAGGCTGTCGCGGTCGAGAATCGAGCTGATCGCGGTGCCGACATGGGTCAGCAGCTCATATTCCTGGCCGCGGCGGAGCCCTTCCGTTGCCAGGCGGTAATTTTCCAGCGCCACCGCGACCTGCCCGGCCAGAATCAGGGCAATCCGCAACTCGTCTGCGAGCAGTCCACGGCGGCGCTCGTGCCCGATTAAGATCAGCCCCATCACCTGGCTGTGCGCCTGCAGGGCGACACAGGTAAAACCGGGCGTGGCCTCGGCGCGCAGATGCATATTGAGCTCGCGGGTGAGGGCGGCTTCGCCCAGCGCGCCCAGCTCGTCCGGATGGCGCAGATCTCGCACCACCAGGACGCCGCGGAATCGCGGCAATAAATCGCGCAACACGCCAGCGCCGGCAGATTGTAAATAAGCCAGAAAACTATCGGAAAAACCGCAATTGAATCGGTGCCAATCCAGCCCGAATTCCGGCGCGGTCCAGAGCAGCGCCCGGCGGGAAAATTGGCTGAGCACGCGTTTGTGCAAGGCGCCGAGAACGCGTTGCAGGTCGTCGACTCGCACCGCGCCATGGCCGCGCAGTTGCAAATTGGAGAGCGCCAGCAGATGGCGCCCGGCGCTGCGCTTTTCCTCGTCGTAAATCACCAGCAGCATACACAACGCCAGCAGCGTACGCGCCGGTAATTCCAGCGCCATCGCGGGGAGCATCGCGGCGGCAATCACCCCCTGACGCCACAATACCGCCATGCCCCAAAACAGAATGGCGATGCCGAAAAAGCGCTGCGTCCAGGGCCGGCGTTGCAGCAGGGCAAACTCCATACCGGTAATCGCGAACGCTATGATTTCCGGCAATCGCAGCCAGGGGGTCTGCGGCAGCTTATGGCTTAGCACCAAAGCCGCCCATAGGGCGCCCCCCAGCCAAAACCAGGTGGGTGGCCACTTGCGTTGCGCTGGCGGCGCTACGCCGGCCGGCGCCAGCGGGTTTTTAACCTGGGCTTGATTCAATTGTTGTGCCGATAAATACAGCAATGACAGCGCCAAAAACAGCAGGGAAGTATCGAGGGCATGGCGAAAAGGCGCGTAGAATCCCCACTGCAACTCATTCAGACCGGCGGTCAGGCTAAGCCCCAGCCATGCGCCCATCCATGAACGTAAATAAAGGTCCTGGCGGCGCATCCAGGCCAGAGACAGAAATACTGCCGAGCAGAGCAACGACAGTGCAAGCGATAAAGGAAATATACGCATCTTTATGCCGGTGCGCGAAGCGGCAAAGCGATGGAAGCATCATAAACCAGAGTTTCTGTTAGGGGAAGCGAGTCACTTGCCCAAGATTCCAGAATTCATCAATAATCCATGGGCCTTTTTGCGGGATGTGCTTACAAATAAACAACAACTTCATGGAAACAGCAACTTCATGCCCCTACTATCGCACTCAGCCGAGATGGGTGGAGGGGATGAATACTGCCCCTGCAGGCAGGGGTTACCCTGTACTCCCAGCGTCATCCCGCTAGGGTCATTCCCTTGGTCAGTGCCCGCCCATTCCATATTGCCTGGCCTTTTTCTCATTCAGCTTGGCGACGTGCTTGGAAGATGGACAACTCATTCGCGGCCAGATGGCATTCGAACAAGACAAAGGCGTAGGCCCAAGCGCAGGGACTTCGTGTCCAGCTTGGCGCTGGACGCTTAAACTCGTTCGTTTTTGCAGGGGGGAGTATGAAGTTTTCAAGTGCAAACCGATGGGCGATTCTGGCGGTGGCGCTTGGACTGCAAGGCGGCCTCATGCTGGCCCAGCAGCCCTCGACTCAACCAAACCAGCCGAATACGCCCTCGCCAACCGCCCCATCGGCGACTTCGCCATCGGGCAGCCAATCCGGGGCGGAATCAGCTAGTCCAAGCGGGATGCAACCACAGCAACCCGCGTTGAGCGACTCGCAGATTCAGCAACAGGTTCAAAACGCGATCAATTCCGATCCGCAACTGCAAAATGCCGGCATCACCGCGTCAGTAAGCAATGGCCAGGTGACGCTCCAAGGCAGCGTACCGAATAAGTCCGCCAAACAGCATGCCGAGCAAGTTGCCGACAGCGTGGCTGGCGTGGTCAGCGTCAGCAATCAGATCACGGTGAGCGGCGCGAGCAGCGGCAATGGCGCAGCGGCTTCGACTGCGGGTGAATCCCAAAATCAAGCCACGCCGGGCAATACCGGCGAGCAGCCGCCTAGCGGGCAGAGTAATAGTTCGACTCAACCGCAGTCCGCCGGGCAATCTCAAAGCGGCACCAGTACACCCACCGAAACTCCGGGCGAACAGAATCAGAATCAGGGCCAAACCGTGGCCGGCAATCCCTCCGGGCAAGCCGGCATGGGTAGCAGCCTGCAAACCCAGGTAACTCAAGCCTTGAGTTCCGATGCCGAGTTGTCGCAATATGCGATTACCGCCAGCGTGAATAGCAAGGGCAAAGTCACCCTCCACGGCACCGTCCCCAGCAAAGCGGACAAGAAGCGGGCGACTCGGCTGGTAAAATCCATCACCGGCGTGACCAAGGTGGATAACCACATGAAGGTCAACGCCAGCGCGCAACCGATGCAGCAACCGTCCAGCTCCTCTTCCACGGCTACGAGCGGGCAGAGTGGGCAGGCTATGCCGCCCAGCTCCAATCCCAGCAGCTCTTCAACCGGGGCCGCAAGCCCGTCATCGACCGGAGCCTCGAGCCAATCTTCCGGGAATCAGGCTGGCCAGGCGGGAACCACCATCAACAACAACACCGCCAACAATGTTCAAAATAACGTCACCGTTCAAAACCAGGTGATGCAGAACATTCAGTCAAATTCCCAACTCGCTCAATACCCGATCAATGCCACGGTTGATAATAGCGGCACGGTGACGCTCTCCGGTACGGTTCCCACCGAAGAAGCGAAAGAACAAGCGCAGTCAGTGGCGCAATCCGTCTCGGGCGTGACGAATGTGGTCAATAACATCACCGTGAGCTCCAATGCAACCAGCGGCGCCAACCCGAGCGCATCCGCCTCGGCTAGCGCCACGCCGGGCGTGAGCGGAAGCTCCAGTACTTGCCCTTGTGCCTCCAGCAGCTCCGCGAATCCGCAAGCTTCGCCTTCGGAACAGAGCCAGCCGGGCGCAACTCCTTCGCAGCAGCCGCCTTACCCTTCCTCCCAGTCGCAATCGAGCGCTACCAGCTCGCAATCGACTCAGTCGGGTAGCATGAGCGGCACGAATACACAAACCCAAACGGCCACTCCGGGGCAAAGCGGTTCGGAAGAACAGAACGAACAGAACCCCGGCAGTAATCCTTCCGCCTCACAAAACCAGCAGGCCAACCCGTCTAGTAGCCAAAGCGGTCAGATGGGTCAGTCGCAGGCTGGAACTCAACCCAGCGCCAACAGCAACGTCCAGACCCAAATACAAAACCAGTTCCAGGCCGATCCCGCCTTGAGCAATGTAATGGTCTCGGTCACTGGCAACCGCGTGGAACTGACCGGCACTGTAAGCAGTCACAAGGATAAAAAACGGGCCGGCAAAATCGCCCGCCAGAATGCGCAGGGTTTGAAAGTCAAAAACCGCATCAAGGTGCAGGAATTAAACAATGGCGCTACGCAGAACCCTCCGCCTGCGTTGAATTAAGCCTCTTTTGTCGCTTCAAACAAGCCGCCCGGCGCGCATATCGCCGGGCGGCTTATTTCTTCATACCCCGCGCGACAGTAGGGCGGCAAAGAAACCGCCCCCGCTTTCCGGCCCGGGTAACAGGATCAAATTCGGGCCCACGAGGCGCAGTTCGGCTGGCGTTGTAAGAATGCGCCCGCCGGCATGCATGCGCTCCAGCACGGTCTCAAACGGGCTCGGCATCCAGCCGGGCGCGGTGTCCAAGACGCGCTCCAGCACGCCTTCACCCTCTTCCCCTTCCAGCGAGCAGACGCTGTAGAGCAAACGCGCCGCCGGCGCGGCTTGGCGGAGTGAGGATCCGAGCAAGGCCGCTTGCGTCACGGCCAAGCGTTCCGGATCGGAAGCTGACAGCCGCCAGCGCAGTTCGGGATTACGCGCCAGCGTTCCCGTGCCGGTGCAGGGAGCGTCCAATAGAATGCGCGAAAAAGGTGCGGCGGCGGGCCAGTCGCGCGCGGCATCGGCGGCGGCCAGGTGCAGACCCGGCCATCCAGCCGCGGGAAAGCGGCGACGCATGTTAGCGGCCCGGCGGGGATGCAATTCGAGCGCCAGCAGCGGGCCGTTTTGAGCGGCCAGTATAGCCGCTTTGCCGCCGGGCGCGGCGCAGGCATCGGCGATCCAGGGCAGGGCTTGGGCAGATATTTGGCTGCTAACCGCCGGGGCGCCCGCTGCCAGCAACAGCCAAGCCATGAATTGCGAGCCGGCAGCCTGAATCCATACCCTCCGCCGGCGGAAGCAGTCGCTGGCGGTGGGATCCCCGCTTTGTACCCGCAAGGCGCCACGCAGCCACAACGGCTCGGTCTCTATCCGTTCGCTGGCAAGCTCGGCCTGTACCTCGCCGGAATCGAGCTGCGGGTGCACGCATAAATGCAGCGCTGGAGCGGTATCGCCATAGGCGGCGATCTCCAGCGCGGCGGCATCGCCCCAGCGCGCGCGCCATCGGCGCAACAACCATTCCGGGTGCGAAAGCCGGGCCAGGAATTCCGCCTGTTTCCAATCCGGCGGAAAAGCTCGCAGCTCGCGCCCAGCGCGCAGTTCAGGTAAACGCAGCGCGGCACGCAAAACAGCATTGATCAGGCCGGCGCCGGAGCTTAGGCGCAGTGCGCGCGCCAGGCCTACACTCTGATCTACCGCCACCGCGGCCGGGATACGCTCCAGCCAGATCAATTGGTACAGACCCAGCCGCAAGGTCATCCGCAAGCCCGCATCCAGCCGGAGCAGGTTATGTCCCCGGCGCGCCAGAATCGGCGTCAGCACATGATCCAGCCAGCCCTGCCGGCGTAGCGATCCCAGCACCAGTTCCGAAGTCAAAGCCCGGTCAGCGGCGGAAAGCCCGCTGGCGCGAGAGCGCAGCAGTTCGCTGGCCCAGGCCTCGCGAGCTTCCACCGCCAGCAGAATTTCCGCCGCGGCGCGGCGGGCTGGGGAAGGAGCGGCCATAATTTATACTAAGGGGCTGATTCCGATGCCGTCCGATAATCCCCATTCCCTCACTCCTCCGCCCAACCCAGCCGCACCGGCTTCCCCTCGGCTGGATTTGGAAGCTGCGGGCGCGCGCGTGTTTGCGCTCTCGGGCGTAGAGCCGGAACTCGTCGCTTATGCGCTGGCCCGTTACAGCCGCTCGGCGCTTTCCCTGCGCGAGAGTTTGCGTGAAATCAACAGCCAAAAAGCCGAAAAGTTCCTCAACACTTTTTATTTTCAATATGGACACCGCTCCATCGCCGATTTGGCGCATGTCGCTTTCGCCATTGAGCGCTTATCGCTGTTGGCCGCCATCGAAGTGGCGGATGAAAGCCGCTGGGACGGCCAGGAACGCTCCACCCGTTATCAAAATTTCCGCAGTGGCGACTGGTATGTTCCGGCAGGACTCTCGCCCGCGCCGCGCGCCCTCTATGAGTCCGCCCTGGACGCGCTTTTCGCTGCCTATCATTCCGTCACGGAGAAAGTCTGGCGCGACTACTGTGCGCGTATGACGTGCCCGCAAGAAATGGAGAAAGACCGTTTCGAGCGCGCGATGCGGGCACGGGCATTCGATGTCGCGCGCTATTTGCTGCCCCTAGCCACGCTGACCAGCCTGGGCCAGATCGTGAGCGCGCGCACGCTGGAAGCGCAGATTTCCCGTTTGCTGTCTTCCGAATACGAGGAAGTCCGCGAGCTGGGCAATGCGCTCAAGCGCGCTGGCGCCGGCGCCGCCTACGATCCGCGCCGGGAGCGGCTGAGCCAGGCCGCGGCGGCACTGCGCCGGAGCGGCGAGGATGAGCTCGCCGCGGAGTTGGAAGATTCGGCCCGGCCGGCGGCGACCTTGCCCACCCTGGTCAAGTACGCCGAGCCCAGTCCTTACCTGATCGAATCCCGCCGCGAACTGCGGCAATTGGCCGCGGAGCTGCTTGCCGGCGCCGAGCCCCGCCCCGCCCCCCGTGTCACTCTGCTGGAGCCCGCCAGTTGGGAAATCGAAATCGCCGCTACCCTGCTTTATGGCGCTTGCGATCACCCTTATGCCCAAATCGCCGATATCATCTCTGGGCTGGATGCATGCCGGCGCGCGGAAATTCTCGAAACCGGCTTGCGCCGGCGGGGCGCGCATGACGAACTGGCGCGCGAATGGCGCTCCGGTTATAGCTTCATTTTCGATATTTTCATGGATTTGGGCGGCTTCCGCGATCTGCATCGACATCGCCGCTGCGTGCAGATCCATCAGCCCGCCAGTTTTCGCCACGGCTATGATACGCCCGCGCCTCTGGCGGGCTGTGGCGCCGAGGCGGATTATCATGCCGCCTTGGCGAAGGCGCGGCAGGCGGCTTCGGAGTTGCCCCCGGCCGCGGCCCCTTATCTGATCTCGCTCGCCTACCGCAAACGCACGCTCTTTAAAATGGATGCCGCCGAGGCGGCTTACCTGGTTGAGCTGCGCACCGCTCCCGGCGGACATTTTTCTTATCGCGAAACCGCTTGGGAAATGTTCCAGGCGCTTGCAGCCCGGCATCCGGCATTTACGGCTCGTCTGCGCGTGAAAAAGCCGGACCCGGAACGCGAATTGGTGCAGCGCTGAGCCTCCCGCTCGGCCGGGGTAAAATAGTTCCAGCCGCTCACGTGATTGTGGTCACGGCTATGCTTGCCCAACCTTTTGCTATCATGAGGTCGCCCATGGCTTCTGCGGAAAAACCCACCCTCCATCAAAAAGCGCAATTGATGTCGGCCTCCGAGATCGAGCGCACGCTGGTGCGTCTGGCGCATGAGATTGTGGAAAAAAACAATGGCGCCGAAAATCTGGTCCTGGTCGGCATTCGCCGCCGGGGCCTGCCCCTGGCCCAACGCCTGGGCACGCTGACCTCGCGCATCGAATCCCGCCCGGTTCCGGTGGGCGAGCTCGACATCACCTTTTATCGCGACGACCTCTCCACCGTCGACCAGAAACCGGTCCTGAATAGCACGACGTTGGATGTGCCGCTGGCGGGAAAAAATGTCGTGCTGGTGGACGACGTGCTCTACACCGGCCGCACCACTCGCGCCGCGCTGGACGCCATCTTCGACCATGGCCGCCCTAAACGCGTCCAGCTTTGCGTGCTGATTGACCGCGGCCACCGCGAACTCCCCATCGAGGCCTCGTTTATTGGCAAGTACGTGCAAACCACCGATCGGGAAATCATCGAAGTGAAGTTGCAGGAAATCGACGGCATGGAAAAAGTGCTGCTGGTCGAAGCCAGCTAACCGGCGTCAGCCTGGCGGTAGCTGCTCGCCCGCATGTGAATATGAAGCACCTGCTGGGTATTGAAGGATTGGAAATGGACGAAGCCTGGGCAATTTTGCGCCAGGCGCGCCGGTTTCAGCAGCAGGCTCCCGAACGCCGGCTCTCCGGCCGCCGCTTGCTGTTGCTTTTTTACGAACCCTCGACCCGCACCCGAACCTCATTCGAAGTAGCCGCCCGCCGCCTGGGCGCGGAAACCGTCTCGGTCACCGCGCAATCGAGCAGCATTGAAAAAGGCGAATCGCTGCTGGATACGGTTTATACCTTGCAGGCGATGGCGGTGGATGGGATCGTCATACGCCATGCTGCAAGCGGCGCTCCTCATCTGGTCGCGCGCAATGTCCATTCCACCGTGATTAATGCCGGGGATGGCATGCACGAGCACCCCACCCAGGCCTTGCTCGACGGCTATACCCTTTGGCGCCATTTCGGGCGTCTGGAGGGCCTGGAGATTGCCATCGTGGGCGATATCCTGCACAGCCGCGTGGCCCGCTCCAATCTGCTTCTACTGACGCAACTAGGCGCGCGCGTGCGCCTTTGCGGCCCGCGCACGCTGTTGCCTCCGGCTTTAGCCGAAGCCTATGGCCCGCGCGTGCGGGCCACGTATCGTCTGGAAGACGCGCTCGATGCCGTGGACGCGGTCATGGTGCTGCGACTGCAAATGGAACGTATGCAGGCCGGCTTTTTCCCCAATGAAGCCGAATACGCCCGTGAATACGGGCTCACGCCCGAGCGGCTCCGCCTGGCTAGCCCGCAGGCGCTGGTCATGCATCCCGGTCCCATGATCCGCGGCGTCGAAATCAGCGCCGAAGTGGCCGACTCTCCCCAATCCGTCATTCGTGAGCAGGTGGAAAACGGGGTGCTGATTCGCATGGCGGTTCTGGACCGCCTCTTGGGTCAAACTGCGGCGCAGGGCGCTCCCGCCATGATGGCTAAAGGATGAGCCTGATTCTGAAAAACGGCAGGCTGATCGATCCCGCCTCCGGCCGGGATGAAATCGGCGACGTGGTGATTCATGAGGACCGCATCCGCGAAGCCGGCTCCGGCATTGCGGCGGAAGGGCCGGGGGTTTTAGATTGCACCGGCCTGGTGATCGCTCCGGGCTTTATTGACCTGCATACGCATCTTCGTGAACCGGGGCAGGAATACAAGGAAGACATTGCCAGCGGGACTCAAGCCGCGGTCGCGGGCGGATTCACCGCAATTTGCGCCATGCCCAATACCCAGCCGGTCAACGACCATGCCGGGGGCACCGCTTACCTGATCTTGCGCGCGCGCGAACTTGGCCGCGCCCGCGTGTTCCCGATCGGCGCCATCACCGCCGGCAGCCAGGGAGAACGCTTGGCCGAAATCGGTAGCATGCGCGCCGCCGGTGCGGTGGCAATTTCCGACGACGGGCATCCGGTCTCGAACGGCCAGCGCCTGCGCCGCGCCATGGAGTACGCTGGGCGCTTCCAGATGCCGGTGATCGAGCATTGTGAAGATCTGCAGCTCTCCGCCGGTGGCGTAATGCACGAAGGCCCCACTTCTTACCGACTCGGGCTTCCGGGCATTAGCGCGGCTTCCGAAGCCGCCATGGTCAGCCGCGACCTGCTGCTGGCTGAACAGACCGGCGCCCATTTGCATATCGCCCACATCTCTACCGCCGCTTCGGTGAATCTGCTGCGCGAAGCCAAGCGGCGCGGCGTACGCGCCACGGCGGAAGTCACGCCGCATCATTTCACCCTCTGCGATGAGGATATTCGCGACTATGAAGCGAATTTCAAAATGAACCCACCCTTGCGCAGCCGCGCCGATCGCGAAGCGTTGATTCAGGCCCTGGCCGAGGGCGTAATTGAGGCCATTGCCACCGACCATGCTCCCCACGCCGCGCACGAAAAGCAGCAGGAATTTACCCGCGCCCCGTTCGGCATTATCGGGCTGGAGACGGCGCTTCCCCTGGCGCTGGCCCTGGTGCGCGCCGGCCGGCTGTCTTTAATGCGCATGGTGGAAGCTTTTACGTCTTCGCCAGCGTCAGTGCTCGGGCATCCGCCTGTCCGGCTGGCTTTCGGCAGTCTGGCCGATCTGACCGTCTTCGACCCCAACCGAAAATGGATTTGCCGTCCCGAAACCCTGCACTCTAAGAGCCGGAATACTCCCTTTCTGGGCTGGGAATTGCAAGGCAGGGCTATATTTACAATTGTAGGGGGTAGATTGGTATATCAGTTGCCCCAGGAGAATGCAGCGGCGGAATAGGATGGCAAAGCAGCATATGCCTTCCAAATTTCAGAATCTCGGACGTGCTAAAATGCGTCCTAGCGTAAGAGGGGCATTAGCCTGCAAGCTGGCTGGCTGGCGCCGATCTTCTTTCTTCTGATAAGAGCCCTTGCCCGAGTTGCAATCCAAACCGTTACCCGATGTTCCAGCCTCCCCTGCGCCGGAGCCGGAATTTTCCCCTTTAATCGAAACGCCCTCGCTTTGGGCCTCGCTCAAAACGAGCATTCAAGCGCGTTTTGCGCCCCCTCCGCCCCCGCTGGAGCTTGAATCCGAGCCCGTTCCGGTTAAGGACATCTGGACACCGGAAGACATAAAAACCCGCGCCGGCAGCCGGGTCAGCGCTTTATTAATTCATTTTCTGATTATTGCTCTCTTAATGTTGCCGATCTTTCATCGTCAGGTCGGTCAGGCTTTTCAATCGGTAGTTCAGATAACCCCGATATTTTTACCCACTACTTCGATGGGCAAAAAGCACATCGGTGGGGGTGGAGGCGGCGGAACGCATTCGATTCGCCCGCCCAGCCGTGGCCGAATCCCGATTCGCTTGCGTCATGCCCTTGCGCCGCCCATGGCCGTAATGCCGAAGATTAAGCCCCAATTGCCCGTTCCTCCCTCGATTGTGGTGCAGAAAAATGTCGTGTTGCCGCAGCCGAATCTCCCGCAATTTGGCCAGCCCACGATCAAATTGACCGCTCCTTCCAACGGTCCCGGTTCCTTGGCCGGCATGGGCAGTGGTCGCGGGGGCGGCATCGGTTCCGGCAATGGCAACGGTTATGGCCCGGGCACAGGCGGCGGTACCGGCGGCGGAGCTTATTCTGAAGGCGCTGGTATAACTGATCCGGTCGTAATTTATGATCCGGATCCGGAATTTACCAACGCTGCCCGCGAGGCCAAATACCAGGGCACTGTCGTGCTTTGGGTGACGATCGGAACCGACGGCAGGGCGCATCAGATCACCATCGCCAAACGCTTGGGCTTGGGACTGGATCAAAAAGCCATCCTCGCGGTCAAGCAATGGAGATTTAAACCCGCAAGGATGAATGGCAAGCCGGTAGCCGTGCGCGCCCAGATCAGTGTCAGCTTCCGCCTGTTCTAATTTTTCGCTTTATAGCCGAAGCCGGCCGCCGAAGTTGGTAATTTTTACATTTCATTACCGCAAACAGGCAGCTTTTACGAGCCTTGGCCTGCGGCAACGGCCGATTCGATGCGAACCGCTTTCGAGCGCGGCCTTCGCCCCTGAAAAATCGATAACAGTCCGGTGGTCCAATATCCCCCGACGAAAAGCAGCAGGAAAGGCAAGGTGAGGTAGTTTTCGTTCTGGATGGCGTAAATCGTGACCCAGGCGAAGATCGTGCCCAGGGCCAGCTCAATCACCGGAGACCAGCCGATTTTGCGCCGGTAAGTTGCATGGGTGGCGCGGTCTTGCCGCGTCTCGATGCGGAATTTCGGCGTGCGCTGAAAAGAACTGCGGATGCCAAACAGGGCTTCCAGCACGGCGCGCGTATTGGTGACCGTCAATCCAATGCCGATCGCCATAACCAGCGGCATAAAAACCAAAGCCGATTTCCAGGCGCGGGGATAGAGCTCGCGCTGCGCCACCAGGTAAAACGAAGATACCGACATGGTGGCGGCGATGAACAGCGGCAGGTCGAGATAGAGCATCTGGAACCAGCCCTGGTAAAAGCGCACGATCATTGCCGGCAGCAGCAGAATGCAGAGCACGATCATCAGCGGATAAGAAATATTGGCGGTAAGGTGCCACCAGGCCTCTAATTTTTCCCGCGGGCTGACGTCGGCGCGGCGCATCATACGGGGTAAAATTTTGCGCGAAGTCTGGATCAGTCCCTTAGCCCAGCGTGCTTGCTGCACCTTAAAGGCATTCATATCTACCGGCAGCTCCGATGGGCACTCCACCTCCGGCAGATAGAGAAAGCGCCATCCCGCCAATTGGGCCCGGTAGGAAAGATCAGTGTCCTCGGTCAGGGTATCGTGCTGCCAGCCGCCGCCGTCTTCAATGGCCTGCCGGCGCCAGATTCCGGCCGTGCCATTGAAATTAAAAAACAGGCCGGCGCGATAGCGCCCGCCGTGTTCGAGAATAAAATGCCCGTCCAGCAGGATGGATTCCACCCTCGTCAGCCATGAATAATCGCGATTGATGTAGCCCCAGCGCGTCTGCACCATGCCGAGTTTCGGATCGGTAAAAAAATGCACGGTGCGCTGCAGGAAATCGGGCGGCGGCACGAAATCGGCATCGAAAATGGCAATCAGTTCGCCGCTGGCCACCTCCATGCCGGCCCGGAGCGCGCCCGCTTTGAATCCATTGCGGTTGGTGCGGTGATGGTAGCTGATGGCGTGCCCCTGGGCGTGCGCCCGTGCCACGGCCGTCCGCGCAACCTCCACCGTATCGTCGGTGGAATCATCGAGCACCTGAATTTCAAGTTTATCGGCGGGATAATTTAGCTGGCAAACGGCCTCCACCAGGCGGTCCACTACAAAACGCTCGTTATAGATCGGCAACTGCACTGTGACCCGCGGCAGTTCCGCAAAGCGGGCAGCGGGGTCGGTGGCGCGCCGGTTCCGGTTGCGGTAATAGACATAAACCAGCACATAGCGGTGAAAGCCATAAAAAGCCAGGATCGAAAGCACCAGGAAATAAGGAATCAGCAGCGAAAGATCGAATCCGTTGAGTTGATAAAGCGGCAATCCCGCCGGACCTTTGGTGAATGTCTGATTCAGCCATTGCTGGCGTACGTATTGCCAAAGGCTGGAATGAGGAGCGAACCCTATCGCGAGGGTATTTAGCGCGGCAATCATATAATTTTCAACCCGGTTGCGGGTAGCGAAACGGCGGCGGAATGGGGTCGCAATCGGTTATAGTAAGCCAGCCAATGCCGCTCAACCGCCTGAAAACACCCGCGTTGCTGCTGCTTGCCGTTCTGATGGAAACGGCCTTGATTGCAATTCTGCGGATTCAAGATCCTGCCCGGCATTTATTGCCCTTTGTCGCCTGGGCTTTAGTGGCTGCTTTATTGTATCTGATTGCGGTATGGGTCGTACTTGCCCTTCCGGGGAAATGTGGCCGGCCGGGTTGGATCCTGATCCTGGGGGCGGCGCTGATTTTCCGTCTCACCCTGTTGCCGCTCGCCCCCACGCTCTCGCACACCTTTGCGCGCCAGCACTGGGAAGGCAAAGTTCAATCCTTTAACTCGCCTTTTAATCCTTACTTTTTCGCGCCCGATAATCCCATTTTGGTTCCCTTGCGAGGGTCCACATTTTCTCACCTGCAGCGCCCGCAGTTGGCGGCCACCTCACCGCCTTTGGCGGAACTTGTCACCCGCTGGAATTTCCGGATTTCAATTCTGCCCGCCGGGGAAAAGTTGCTGGGAATCGTTTTCGATCTGCTGCTGATCTGGCCCTTAGCCGGTTTGTTGCGCCGCTATGGCCTCAATTCAGATCGCGTCCTGATATACGCCTGGGCGCCGCTGGCGGTCATCGAAATGGCCGGGAATGGCAGCCTCGTCGCGCTCGCGCTGTTTCTGTTGTTGATGGCGTTCTATTTGGCCGGGGAATGGGATCGCTTCAGCCATCTTGCCCTGGGCCTGGCGATCATGCTCAATCTCGCCGCTCTCTTGCTGGCGCCCGCCTGGTATCGCCGGATTCGGCGCCGGCATTGGCTTTGGTTGCTGGCCCCTGTGCTGCTCTGCAGCTGGCCCTATCTTTTTTTCGAACGGCACTTTTTCCTGCCTGCCTGGGGACATAATCTCGCCGCCGGCTTTAAGCTCTGGCTCGCCGCTTCTGCCAACGGGGGCCTTGCGCTGTTGCCCCGCCTGTTCGGCGCTTCGCTTCAGCCGCCGGCGCGCCTAGCCGCCTTAGCCGCCTTCTTCGCGGTGTTCGTCTGGCTTTCCACCCGCAACCTGCAGCCGCCGCGCATGGCCAAACTCTGCCTGGCGGCGTTATTGCTGTTGGTGCCGCGATTGCAGCCGGGGGTGGCGCTTTGGCTGTTGCCCTGGTTGGCCTTCGATCCCGACCCCGCCTGGCTGTATTTCATCTCCGGCGTCCTGCTCGCCTACCCGGCGCTGGTCTCCAGCGCTTATCGCCAGACCGCTTGGATGGCCTGGGAATTTTTGCCTCTGTATGGACTGCTGATCTGGGGCTGGCTGCAACGGCGCCGCCGCAACGCCAAGCTGTCCCAGGGAAGGTCCGTGCCGGCGTGAGTACCCGGGCATATAAGAGCAAATTTCCAGGCACGGCTTCCAGCCCAGCATCATTGCGCTCCCCCTCCCCCCGCGCGTTCCTCCGCCCCAGGCGAGGCCCCCTGCCGCGGGAAAGCGCAAGCAAAAATGACGAGATGGCGCTGATTCTGGCTTCGGCTTCGCCACGGCGGCGAGAAATTTTGCGCCGCGCCGGCTGGAGTTTCCGCTCGTTGGCGGCCGATCTGGACGAACGCATTCGCCGCGGCGAAACCGCGCGCCATTACGTCCTCCGCCTGGCCCAGGCCAAAGCGGAGGCCGTGGTGGCGCGCCGGCCCGCTACCCGCCTGCCGCTGTTGGGCGCTGACACCACGGTGGAGTGCGGCGGCCGCATCCTGGGCAAACCGGCTTCGCCGCGTCACGCCCGCCATATGCTGCGCGCGCTTTCAGGACGTCGCCATCGCGTCTGGACGGGTTTAGCGCTGCTCGACCCTCGCCTCCGATGTGGCTGGCGAGTCGCCGTTGTCACCGCGGTCTGGATGCGCCGCCTGCGCCCGGAAGATATTGCCGCTTATGTCGCCGGCGGCGAACCCCTCGATAAAGCCGGCGCCTATGCCATTCAGGGCGGCGCAGCGCCCTTCGTGGTTCGTATTGAAGGCGACTACGACAATGTTGTCGGCTTGCCGCGAAATGCGTTACGGCAACTGTGGCGCGCGCGCGCCGCCTTCCGCTCGCGTCCTTCTCAAGGCATGCCAAAGCCTATTCCGGGTGGATGGCGCTGGTTTCAGCTATAATCAAGGGAAACGCAGGTCGCGTAATAGCTCTCATTTCCACCGTTATTGCGGTGGGCAAAGAAGTGGTGGGACAATGGAAACTCCGCAAGAACGCGCTTATCGTTCCGCTTATCGCAAGGTCGAAGCCCTGCAAATCGAGTTGGCCCGGCATGTATATTCCGTGCAGCGGCGGCAGGAAGCGGAGCGCAAGCTCGAACAGGCCATGCGTTTGCTGGATCGGGCGCGTCGCGAAGTGCTGAAATTACGCAATCAGCAAAAACAAGCCGCCTGAGCCGCTGGCCTTCGCTGCATATGCATTCGCGCTTCGCCTTGCCGCGCTGGCACCTCAGAGCCACACTTGGCTGTAAATCATACCCATGAGCGGCGGCCGGCGTGATTTTCTCTCTCCCTTAGGCTGGCTCGGCCTGGGCGTGGCGGTTGTGAGCCTGGTTCTGCCCGCGCTCGAAATTCATGCTCCACTCGAACCGCCCCGAACTTGGAGCTTGGCCGGCTTGACGTGGGCCAGCTTGCAAGCCGCTTTGCGGCATCGCCAACGCCCGGCGCCGTCACATTGGTTTCATGAAATCGAGCGCCTGCGCGCTCAACTGGGCCACGCATTTCCTGGCCATCATCCCGTGCCGTTGGTGTTCAAGTTGGGCGCGTTGATTCCATTGGCCATGTACTTGGCCCTGATTTTTACGTTGCTGTCCCTCAGCCTGGCCCTGCTCCGGCGCAACTCCGCCCTGCGTGGCTGCGCCGTTGCCGGCGTCCTCTGCGCCGCCTATGCGGCGGTGATCTCGCTCTGGCTCACCCATGCCGCGCAGGCGGAATTAAGCCAGGTCTTGAGCAAAGCCTCCGCCGCCTTGCCTTTTCTCCAGGCTTATACTTCCGGCATGGCGCGGCAATTGCAATTTATCCCGCAGATCGGGCTCTATCTGCTGGCCTTGGGGCTATTGGCCGCGATACTCGCCCCCACCCCCCGGCGCCTGCCTCATGCCGCTTGAGAACATCCGAATTCAGGGCGCGCGGCAGCACAACCTGAAAAATCTTTCGCTTATCCTGCCGCGCAACCGCTTGACCGTGGTGACCGGCTTAAGCGGCTCGGGCAAGAGCAGTTTGGCTTTCGATACCCTTTATGCCGAAGGCCAGCGGCGCTATCTGGCCACGCTCTCCGCCTACGCCCGACAATTTCTCGATCAGATGGAGCGGCCGGACGTGGATGGGATTGACGGCCTGAGCCCGGCCATCGCCATCCAGCAGAAAACTACCGCCGCCAGCCCGCGCTCGACGGTTGGCACGGTCACCGAAATCTATGATTATCTGCGCCTGCTCTGGTCGGCTATTGGCGAACCTCATTGCCCGCAATGCGGGCGGCGCATCTCGGCGCAAACCGCCGAGAGCATGGTGGAGCGCATTCTGGAAGCCGCCCACGCCGGCCAGCCGGAGCGCGCAGCCGCCGCCGAGCCGCCGCGCATCATGGTGCTGGCGCCGGTGGTGCGCGGCCGCAAAGGCGCCTTTCGCAAAGAATTGGAAGACTGGGCCCGCATGGGTTTCACCCGCATCCGCGTGGATGGCGCCATGCGCGGGCTGGATGAAACCATCGTTCTTGACCGCCGCCGCAATCATTCCCTGGAGATCGTCGTGGATCGCCTGGCGCTGCGCGCCGGCATCGAATCCCGCCTGCGCGCCTCGCTCGAAACCGCCATGCGGCTGGCGGGCGGCCTGGTGCAGATTGTGGCCGCCGGGGGGGAAGAAACCATCTACTCGGAAAAATTGGCCTGCCCGCATTGCGGCATCAGCTTGCCGGCGCTCGAGCCTCGCGCGTTTTCCTTCAATAGCCCCTATGGCGCCTGTCCCGCCTGTCATGGGCTAGGCCAGCAATGGGAATTCGATCCCGACCGGCTGGTGGCGGATTGGTCCAAGCCGCTCTTGCGCGGCGGGCTGGCGCCGGCGCTGCTTTCCGGCGCGCTGCAACATCGCCTGCGCGGCTTCGCCCGTGCCGAGGGTCTCGACCTGCGCCGTCCATTAAAAGCCTGGAACCGCGCCGAACAGAAGCTGCTGTTCGAGGGCGCCGAGGGCAAGAGCGAATTCTCCGGCCTATTGGGCTGGTTCCGCGCACAGGCGGAAGCGGCCGAGGAGAACGAGCGGGAATGGCTCTTGAGCTATACCCTGCCCTCGGCCTGCCCTGCCTGCCGGGGCCAGCGATTGCGCCCGGAAAGCCTGGCGGTCAAGCTGGGCGGACAGTCCATCGCCGAGCTTGGCGCCTTGCCGCTGGGGGAAGCTCGCGCCCGTCTTGCCGCCCTGCCGCTCAGCCCGCGCGAGCAGCTGCTGGCCGGCAAAATCGTCGCCGAGTGCCTGCGCCGCCTCCAATTCCTGCTCGATCTCGGCTTGGGCTATCTCAGCCTCAGCCGCGCCGCCGCGACCCTTTCCGGCGGCGAAGCGCAGCGCATACGCCTCGCCGGACAAATCGGCTCCCAATTGCGCGGCGTGCTCTATGTGCTCGATGAACCTTCCATCGGCCTGCACGCGCGCGATAATTCACGCCTGCTCGACAGCCTCGCCCGGCTGCGTGATTTGGGCAACACCCTGGTCGTGGTCGAGCACGACCGCGAAACCATCGAGCGCGCTGATCACGTGCTCGACCTCGGACCCGGCGCCGGCCTGCATGGCGGCTTTCTCATCGCCGCCGGTTCTCCCGCCGATATCGCCCGCCAGCCGGAATCGCTGACCGGACAATACCTCTCCGGCCGGCGCGATATTCCCCGCCCGGCCACCCGCCGCCGCCCGGAAAAAGGCTGGCTCCGCCTGCTCGGCGCGCGCGAGCATAACCTGCACTCGCTCGATGCCGCTTTTCCCCTGGGCTGCCTGACCGTGGTGACCGGCGTTTCGGGCGCCGGCAAGAGCACCCTCATTAACGACATTCTCTACCCCGCGCTGCTGCGCGCCCTCTATCACAGCGGCCGCCGCCCCGGCGCCCATCGCGCGCTCGAGGGCGCCGAGCAGCTCGATAAAGTGCTGCGCATCGATCAGGCCCCGATTGGGCGCACCCCGCGCTCCAATCCCGCCACCTACACCGGCCTCTTCACGCCCCTGCGCGAATTTTTTGCGCTCTTGCCGGAAGCCCGCGCCCGCGGCTATTCGCCCGGCCGTTTCAGCTTCAACCTGCGCGGGGGGCGCTGCGAAGCCTGCCGCGGCGAGGGCGAGCGCCGCATTGAAATGAATTTTCTGCCCGACGCCTATGTGCCCTGCGAGGTCTGCCGCGGCCGCCGCTACAACCAGGAAACACTGGCCGTGCGCTACAAGGGCCGCTCCATCGCCGATCTGCTGGAATCCACCGTCGAGGAAGCCCTGGAAGTTATGGCCAATCTTCCGCGAATCCGCCAGAAACTCGAAACCCTGGCCGATGTCAGCCTGGGCTATCTGCACCTCGGCCAACCTGCCGTCACGCTCTCCGGCGGCGAAGCGCAGCGCATCAAGCTGGCGCGCGAGCTTAGCCGCCGCCAGACCGGACGCACCCTCTATCTGCTCGACGAACCCACTACCGGGCTGCACTTTGAAGATATTCGCCACTTGCTCGACCTGCTCTCCCGACTCGTTGAGCTGGGCAATACCGTCATTGTGATTGAGCACAACCTCGACGTCATCAAAACCGCCGATTGGATTCTCGATCTCGGTCCCGAGGGCGGCGAAGCTGGCGGACGCCTGGTCGCCGCCGGCACGCCGGAACAGGTCGCGTCCAGCGAAGCCAGCCACACCGGCGTCGCCCTGCGCCCTTGGTTAGGCATTGAGTGCTGACCGATTGTTGGCTTTCAGCTTTGGCTTTCAGCTTGTCTTTCGCCTCCGGCTCGTGTCTCCTGCCGTTAAACTAATAGTTTGGAACCCGAAGATCAATACCCGCCGCTGCCGCCGCTATATTCGCTATCGGTTCCAGAACCGCAGCCGGAGGCTGCGCCGGAGCGCGATCCGGTCTGGACGGGGCGGGATATCGCCGCCGTGCTGATTTTTACGCTCGGTTGCCTGCTGGCGGCGATGGTGACGGTAGGCCTGATCTGGCTGATCGCGCGCGCCTCCTCGCGCATGCCCGCGCCAACCGGAGAGCGCCAACAGGTGTATTTGCTTTTGCTGGCGCAATCCATTGCCTTTGCGGCGGGAATGTTGTTTGCCGCCGGCTGGTTGCGCACCCATTATCGCGTCCGCTTCTGGCAGGCCATCCACTGGCGCCGGCTGACCGCCAGCCATGCCCTGGCCGTCGTGGGGGGCGCGGTCGCGCTGGCAGTCGGCGGCATGGCGCTCACGCCCTTCCTGCACGTGCCGCATCAACTGCCGGTGGATCGAATGTTCAGCCCCCAAACCGCATGGCCGATGGCGATTTACGGGGTGGCATTGGCGCCGCTGTTTGAAGAATTCTTTTTCCGCGGCTTGCTATACCCCAGCCTTCGCCGCAGCTTCACCGAAGGCATGTCGCTCGAGGAGGCGCGGCGCTGGAGGCCATGGTTCTGGCTGGGCGCGACGGTGCTGGCGTTGGGTGCGCTGCTGGCCATTGCCACGCGCCATTTGCAGGGCTTGCCCATGCCCACCGCGACCACCTGGTGGCTGCTGGCCGCTATGGTGCTGGCTGCCGGCGTCCCGCTCTGGACCCGTGGGTTGAGCCTGATCGTCAGCCTGCTGGCCCGGCTGCGCCAGCCCGAGTTGCTCGCCATCCTGGTGACCGGCGTGCTTTTCGGCTTAATGCACAGCGAACAACTGGCCGGCGCCTGGGGACCGCTGCTGCTGCTCTCGCTGGTGGGCATAGTGCTTACCGCCGTGCGCGCCTATACCGGCTCGCTCACCGCCAGTTGGCTGCTGCATCTCAGCTATAACGCCGTTCTCTTCATCGCGCTCTACTATCAGTCGCAGGGCTTCCACAACTTTCACGGACTGCATTCATGAACCCTTCCGCCTCGCTGCCCGGCCCCCGCGGCAAATTGCTGGAGTTGCTGGCGCGCCGCTCCTTCCGCCTGGGCACGTTTAAGCTGGCTTCCGGAGCTATCAGCTCCTATTACCTCGATTGCCGCCTGACCACGCTCGATGCCTTTGGCGGCTGGCTCACCGGACAAGTCTTTCTGGACTACCTGCGCCACCTGCCGCAGGCGGTGGAGGCAGTCGGCGGATTGACCCTGGGGGCCGACCCGATCGTCACCAGCATCGCGGTTTTGTCCGCCCAATCGCCCCCTCCCATCAACGGTTTTTTGGTGCGCAAGGCGGAAAAAGCTCATGGAACCGGCCGCTTGATCGAAGGGGGCATCCTGCCCGGACAACGCGTCGCCATCGTCGAAGACGTCTGCACCACCGCCGCTTCCGCCTTGCAGGCGGTCGAGGCCGCCGCCGCCGCCGATCTGGAAATCGCCGCCGTCCTTTGCCTGGTCGAGCGGGAAGAGGCCGGCGGCCGCGCCAACCTCGACCGCTTTTGGCGGGAGCGCTGGCAACGCGACTGCCCGTTTAGCGCCATCTTTCAAGCCGGCGAAATCCGCCGCTGGCTGGAGCAAAATCCCGCATGAGGCTTCGCCGCTATTTAGGCCGCTATTTAGTTGGTTCTGATCAGACTGGCCGCCGGCGGCGGGAGTTGTTTAGCTAATTATGTTGCCCACGCTTGAATGGACCGAAGATGGCGTCCGGCTGCTGGATCAGCGCCGGCTGCCGCAAACAGTGGAATACCGGCTTTGCCGCACTTACACGGAAGTCGCCGAAGCGATTCGCGCCATGGTGGTGCGGGGCGCGCCGGCCATCGGCGTCACCGCCGCGATGGGGGTGGCCCTGGGTGCGCGGGCGGCGCTACGCCAGGGCGAAACCGGCGAGCGGCTGCGCGCTTCCTTCGACCGGGTTTGCGACACTTTGTTCCAGACCCGCCCGACGGCGGTGAACCTGGTCTGGGGGCTGGAGCGCATGCGCCGCCTATTCAATGCGGAGCTAGCCTCGAATGATCCCGCCCGGCTGGAGGCCCGCCTGGTGGCGGAAGCGCAGGCCATTTACGCGGAAGATATCGCCATCAATCGCCGCCTGGGAGCGAACGGGGCTCCGCTCATGCCCGACTCCGGACGCGTGCTCACCCATTGCAATGCCGGCGCCCTGGCCACCGCCGGCTTCGGCACCGCCCTGGGCGTGATTCGCGCCGCGATCGCCGCCGGCAAGCAGTTGGAAGTGTTTGCCGACGAGACCCGGCCCTTTCTGCAGGGAGCTCGCCTCACCGTCTGGGAACTCCAGCAGGACGGCATACCCACGCGCCTGATCACGGATAATATGGCCGGCCATTTTCTGCATTGCGGCGCCATCCAGGCGGTCGTCGTCGGCGCCGATCGCATCGCCGCCAACGGGGATACCGCCAATAAAATCGGCACCTATTCCGTCGCCGTGCTGGCGCATGAAAATCAAGTTCCTTTCTATGTTGCCGCGCCGCTCTCCACCCTGGATCTTTCGCTCGAAAGCGGCGCCGGCATACCCCTTGAAGAGCGCGCACCGGAAGAAGTGACGCACCTGCACGGCGTTCTTATTGCCCCCGCAGGCATTCCCGCCTGCAATCCCGCCTTCGACGTAACCCCGCATCGCTACATCAGCGCCATCATCACCGAGGCGGGCGTGGCCCGGCCGCCTTTCAGCGAAAGCCTGCGCGCCCTGGGCGGCGCCGCCGCGCAGATTAAATTACCGCAAGCTAAAATCAAGACAGGGAGTCCGGTTTGAAACAACCCGCCATAGTTTTATTGTTTTTGGCAATCGTACTTTCGCTGCTGGTGGCATTGTTCGACCGCCATCCCACTTCCCAGTCCGCTCCCGCCACCGCCGCCATCAGCGCAGAAGACGCGCAACTCACCCAACTAGTGCAATCCAGCTGCAGCGGCTGCCATTCGCTTGCCACGCTCGCTCAAAACCGGCAGTCCCGCGCCCGTTGGCAGCAAACGGTCGAGCGCATGATCCAGCTCGGCGCGCCCGTCAGCCCCGATCAGGAGCCGGCGCTGGTGGATTATCTGTCTAGCCACTTCGGCCCGCAGTAAAAATATTTGGCGGCTCGGCCGCTTTTACTTTTAGGCGCTGACGCTTTCGCAAAGGTCCGGCCGAAACCGGACGCTTTGCGAATACTCATGGCTGCCGAAAGTTTAATGTCGTTAATAGGCGCGGGACCTAATAGGAACCCCGCGCTTCGGCCTGCGATTTCGGACGAATACTGCTATCCGACTCGGCCGTTAACGCTTTACGCGATTGCTGTCGGTTTAAGCATGTAAACCATTGAAAACAAAGCGTTGTCTCACGATATTGCCCGTTATTCCAAAAAAACGCCCGTTGTCTCAAGCGTGAGACAACGGAAATGTCATTTAATTTCAATGGATTACGCCCGTTATTCCAAATTTCCCCACTTGACACAACGGGAAATAATTGCGTCATTTCACGCAGGTAAAGATTCCGGAACGGAGTTTAGCTAAGGATGGCAGTTAGCTTCTTTTCCTACTGGGATGCGGTAATGTTTCGTTAAACTTCGGATTGAATTCCGGTTTGGTCTGTTATATAACTCGCGAATGTCTCGGAGCCCTGCCGGTGGCGGCTCGGCCGCTTTTACTTTTAGGCGCTGACGCTTTCGCAAAGGTCCGGCCGAAACCGGACGCTTTGCGAATACTCATGGCTGCCGAAAGTTTAATGTCGTTAATAGGCGCGGAACCTAATAGGAACCCCGCGCTTCGGCCTGCGATTTCGGACGAAAACTGCTGTCCGACTCGGCCGTTAACGCTTTTTGAGAGGGTGGCATGGAACGCAAGCTGTTTATCTCGCGGGTTTTTTTCTTAGCCCTATTGGCCTTTTCCATGATGTGGGGCGTCCCGGCGCAGGCGCAATCAATGCCGGCGCATGTCGAGCGCCACACCGATGGCAAGTTTTATCCCGTTATGGGATGGCGCTGGGCCTATCCCAGCGATCCGAAGAACTTGTCGGTCGAGCCGGTACCCTTGAACGAGCCCCTACCCGGCCAACCTCACCTGGTCGGGAACGGGCAAGGCGGCTTTCATCCCGCGCTTTGCTGGAAATGGGTAAATCCCGGCGATTCCCATAATTATCAAGTCACGCCGCAAGCTGCCGATATCGTGCCGACAGGCTACCCCAATCTCCGCTGCAACGGCCAGGGGGGATTTCATCCGGCCATGGGGTATCGCTGGATCGATCCCAACGATTCGCGGAACTTCAATGTCGAGCCGGTGCCGGCGGGAGTGCCGCTGCCCGGCCATCCGCATTTGGAAGGGAATGGACAGGGAAAGTTTCATCCCTCGATGGGCTGGCAGTGGATGAATCCGCAGAACCCGAATGATTTCACGGTGGTGCCGGTGCCGGCGGAAGCGCCCCTGCCCGGGCATGCGCACCTGGCCGGCAATGGGCAAGGCAGTTTTCACCCGCAAATCGGCTGGCGCTGGCTGTATCCCAACGATCCGCATAATTACCAGGTAGAACCGCTGCCAGCGGGCGAAGCCGTGGGCAACCATCCTCACCTAGTGGGCGACGGTCAGGGCGGCGTCCGCCCGGCGGCATGTTGGACTTGGATGAATCCCGGCAACCCCAAAGATTTCAGCGTGCAGCCGGGCCATGCGGGCGAACCCGTGTCCGGCTATTCCCATGTCGTTTGCTCGAATAACGGCTTACTTCTCCCGGCGCACGGATATCGCTGGGTGCGCATGGGTGATTTCGATGTAGTGCCGCAAGTGCCGGCGGCTGAATCGGCTTTTAAGATTGGCGCCGCCGCCGATAGCCGGCATGACTACCCGGTGGCGGAGCGGGAATATAGCGAAGCGATTCGTCTTGATCCTCAGAATTTCGCATTTTTGAATGATCGTTGCTGGGTGCGAGCTCTCACTGGGGAACTGCGGCCGGCGCTCGATGATTGCAATGCCTCGCTCACCATCTCGCCGAAATACGCTGACGCGCTCGACAGCCGCGCCTTTATCTACCTCAAGATGGGAAATCAAGCGGCTTCGCTGGCCGACTATAACGCCGCGTTGAAGATCAACCCCGAACTGGCCACATCGTTGTATGGGCGCTCGCTGATTGAACAGTCGCAGGGGAATGCCGCCGCCGCCGCCGCCGACCGCGCCGCCGCTCTCAAAATTGATCCGAAACTCATAACGGAATTTAGTGCTTGGGGTATAGCTGCCCCAACAGATAATCCCGCCGCCACCGGCGATGCCGTCAAAGGCCCCTGAAAAGGCACCCGGTGGCGGTTAAATTTCGCCTTGCAAGGGCGGCATTGTCGTTCCCAGGCACTGGACCTAACCGGAACCCCGCGCTTCGGCCATTAGCGGAGTGAAGCCATATCGATCGAGAAGCGATACTTCACGTCCGACCGCAGCAATCTTTCGTAGGCTTCGTTGATTTTCTGGATGGGGATGACTTCGACGTCGCAGACGAGGTTATGCTGCCCGCAGAAGTCGAGCATTTCCTGGGTTTCGCGTATGCCGCCAATCTGCGAGCCGGAAAGATGCCGGCGCCCGGGAATCAGGCTGAACGCCGAGACGGCGAGCGGCTTTTCCGGCGCGCCGACGAGCGTGAGGTTGCCGTCGCGGCGCAGCAGAGTGAGGTAGGCGTTGAGGTCGTGATCGGCGGAGATGGTATCCAGAATGAAATCGAAGCTGCCCGCATGCTTCCGCATCTCGTCCGCATCGCGGGTAATCACCACCGCATCCGCTCCCAGCCGGCGCGCGTCTTCTTTTTTGCCGGGCGAGGTTGAAAAGACGACCACATGCGCGCCAAGCGCATGAGCGAACTTGACGCCCATGTGACCCAACCCGCCCAGGCCGGCGATGCCCACTTTCTTGTCCTTGCCGATACCCCAATGCCGCATCGGCGAGTAGGTGGTGATGCCGGCGCAAAGCAAGGGAGCGGCGCCGGCCGGCGGCAGGTTGGCGGGAACGCGCAGCACAAAGCGCTGATCCACGACGATGCTTTCGGAGTAGCCGCCGTAGGTAACGCCGCCCAGATGCTTGTCGGGGAAATTATAGGTAAGGGTCACGCTCGGGCAGTACTGTTCCAGCCCCGCCCGGCATTCCGGGCAAACCCGGTCGGAATCAACCATGCATCCCACCGCGGCCAGGTCGCCCGGCTTGAATTTCGTGACGGCGGAGCCGACGCGTTGAACCCGGCCGACGATCTCATGACCGGGAACGCAGGGGTAAACGGTCGGCATCGCCGCCACCCATTCGTTGCGGACCTGATGCAAGTCGGAGTGGCACACGCCACAGTAGAGAATTTCAATCCACACGTCTTCCGGACCCGGTTCGCGGCGCTGGATCGTAGCCGCGGTCAAAGCGGCTGACGGGCTTGCTGCCGCATACGCCCGGGCGGCATGGGTTCGGGTTGGCGGACTCGCTTTTTCGTTCGCGGCCGTTTGCGTGGCTTCGTTCATGGACTGAACCCCCTGGGTATTTCTAATTGTAGATGCCCTGGGCGCGAAGGGAGCTATCCGAGCGCGCCCAGCGACGCGGCTCGGCCGCTTTTACTTTTAGGCGCTGACGCTTTCGCAAAGGTCCGGCCGAAACCGGACGCATTGCAAATACTCATGGATGCCGAAAGTTTAATGTCGTTCATAGGCGCGGGACCTAATAGGAACCCCGCGCTTCGGCCTGCGGGCATGGCTGGAGGCAATTTCTCCAAAATTGCCAATGACGAAAACTGCTGTCCGACTCGGCCGTTAACGCTTTCGGCCACATTTTACCTTGGCAGCGCTAGGCGGCGGCCGCCTGCTCCCCTTTCCAGTCTTTTTCCTTCTACCGCTTTACCCCTTATGAATTTCAATTTTCTCAATCACCACCGGCTTCAGCGGACGGTCCTGGCTATTGCGCGGGACTTGCGAGATGGCGTCCACCACCGATTGCCCTTGCGTCACCTGGCCAAAAATCGTGTAGCCGCCGTTCAGGTGCGGTTGGGGGCCGGTGGTGATAAAAAACTGGCAGCCATTGGTGCCGGGGCCGGCGTTGGCCATGCCTAACCTTCCGGCGCGGTCAAATTTCAAGTCCGGCGAGATCTCATTGGCAAATTGAAAGCCGGGGTCGCCCGTGCCGGTGCCCAGCGGGTCGCCGCCTTGAATCATGAATCCGGGAATGACGCGATGAAAAATGGTGCCGTTATAGAGCGGCTGATCGTGCTCGATCTGCCCCGTTTTCGGATTGCGCCAGTCTTCCGTCCCTTCGGCCAGGCCGATAAAATTACCGACGGCCAGCGGCGCCTGCCGGGGAAACAACTCCAACTCGATATTGCCCAGGCTGGTGATGATGGTGGCCGTATAATTGCCCGGCGCAGCCGGTTTCGGTCCCAACGTCCCGGAACGGCTATGGCAGGCGGAGAGCAACGAACCGGCGGCCAGCAAGAAAGCGACGGATTGCCAAGTGGGAATCTGCATGATAAAAATTGTACCCTGTCAACGCCATCCGCACCGGCACGACGAGACAGAGGCGGCTCGGCCGCTTTTACTTTTAGGCGCTGACGCTTTCGCAAAGGTCCGGCCGAAGCCGGACACATGGCGAATACTCATGGCTGCCGAAAGTTTATCGTCGTTCATAGGCGCGGGACCTAACCGGAACCCCGCGCTTCGGCCTGCGATTTCGGACGAATACTGCTGTCCGACTCGGCCGTTAACGCTTGCGGCTTTAGCGGAACAGGCGCGGCAAGAGCTGGCTCAAATACAGCCGCCACACCGCCCACTGATGATGCCCCCAGCTCACTTCCCAATGCAGCGGCTTGACGCCGGCGCGCCGCAAAGCCTGATAGAGCCGCTGATCGCCGGGCATCAAGCCATCGTCGCGCCCGACCGAGAGCCAGAGCAGGTGCAGGTTTTGGTTGACCGTCCGAGGATGTTTCGCCGCCGCCATTACGCCCGAGCCGGGCAGATAAGCGCTGAAGCCGGCCACCCAGCCAAACCGGCGGCGATGGGTGAGACCGATGTACAAAGACTGGCCGCCGCCCATGGAAAGGCCGGCAATGGCCTGATTGGCGACATCGGTTTTTACGCGATAATGCCCCTCCACCCAGGGGATGAGATCGTAGATCACTTCACGGTTAAAGCGGCGCAGATTGCGCGTCATCCAGGGCCGGAGCCGGTTGAGCGCGCGATTGGGATCAGGCAGCGTCTGCCCCAGCGGCATCACCATAATCAGCGGTTGGGCGCGCCCGGCGGCGATCAGGTTATCGGCAATGAAATTGGCGCGGCCGACGTCGGTCCAGGCATTCTGGTGATCGCCATAGCCGTGCAGCAGGTAGAGCACCGGATAACGCTGCGCGCCGGCGGCGTTATAACCGGGCGGAGTATAGATTTCCACCGGCTGCATTGCTCCCAGCACGCGCGAATGAAACCAGCGCAAGGTCACCGCGCCATGCGGGACGGGCCGGAAATCGTACGCCGCCGGCTTCATCCCGGGCACCTCCACCAGGCTGCTATTGCCCCAGATGCTGCTGCGCTGGATCCAGCTATTGTGCGGATCGACGAATGGCACGCCGTCAATCACAAAATGGTAGCTGTAGATTTCCGGCGGCAGCGGCCGCGTCGTCAGCCGCCATACGCCCGACGCGCTACGACGCATTGCCTGCGGCACGCCCGCCGCGCCTGGCCCTTGACCGGTTGCGGTCCATTCCCCCACCAGTTGCACCGCGCGCGCCCGGGGCGCGAACAACACAAACGTTACCGAGCCATTGCGATGCACCCGGGGATAAGCACCGAGGCTGTTTTGACCCGGAGTTTTGGCTGCCGCCGAGTTCCCAACCATGCCGAGCGGGAGGAAAAATGCGAGCATGAAAATTCTATAGCGCTGGGGCATAACCCTGATCTCCGGGCGGAGTAGAATCAAGGGCTCAGTGTATCGGATTGCAATCACGCATGACGGCCAATTTATTTAAAATAACCACGCCCCGGCGCCGGCGGCCGCGCCATGCCGCTATTTGGAGTGGGGCGGCGGGGATGCTGCTGGCGCTGCCACTCATGGCGCGCGGACAGCAAGGGTCCCAAGCCTCGCCGGCGCAATGCAATTTCGCCGCGCAAATCCGCCCGCAGGCGGCTCGGCCGCTTTTATTTTTAGGCGCTGACGCTTTCGCAAAAATCCGGCCGAAACCGGACGCCTGGCGAACGCTTTATGGGTACAAGGCGAAGCCGGTTTTCCACGGAAAAGCGGCGTTTACCCGCTCCATGGCTCAGCCAGATAGCGGCTTCCGCCAGGCACAACCACCGAAAACCCACGTTCCACCGCGCGGACTGCGCACGCGCGAGTGGGCGTATTTCGGCGCCGCCGCCGGCGCCGGTTTGGGAGCCGGCATGGCCGGTGCGGGCAGCAGCGCGGCGCGGCGCGCGCGCGTCAGCCTGGTTTACGGCGCCATCGGCGCCGCCCTGGCGGCGGGCTGGCATGACTGGCGCCACCCCGATCTTGAGCATCAGCCTCAGCCGGACCGCGGCTGGCCCCGCCCCGGCGATTGGGCGCTGGCGGCCGGCATCGCCGGCGTGCAGGTGCTCGATTACCTGGGCACGCGCGACTTCCGCCGCCAACAGTACCCGGAATGGCTGCTCACCAACGGCATCGTGGATCATCGCGGCGAGTTGGCGGCCACCGATGCCGCCGCCGGCCTGGCCGCCTTGAGCGTCGCCTTCCTGCTCCACCGCGCCGGACACGACGGTTGGGCGCGCATTTTTTCCCTGAGCTATATTGGCGCCGGCCTGGCTTCCTATTACAACAACCGCCGCTACGCCCGCACCGGTGTCAGTTGGTTTAATGCGGCTCGGCCGCTTTTACTTTTTAGGCGCTGAGGCTTTCGCAAAGGTCCGGCCGAAGCCGGACGCATGGCGAAGCGGCTCGGCCGCTTTTACTTTTAGGCGCTGAGGCTTTCGCAAAGGTCCGGCCGAAACCGGACGCAGGGCGAAGCGGCTCGGCCGCTTTTACTTTTAGGCGCTGACGCTTTCGCAAAGGTCCGGCCGAAACCGGACGCAGGGCGAATACTCATGGCTGCCGAAAGTTTATCGTCGTTAACAGGCGCGGGACCTAATAGGAACCCCGCGCGAAACGGCCTGCGGGCATTGCTTGAGGCAATTTCTTCGAAATTGCCAAGGACGAAAACTACTGCCCGACTCGGCCGTTAACGCTTTACGCAGGGCGAATACTTTAGGAGTTCCAGGGGCAGAAATTTCACTCCCCGCCCCTGGCTCATCCCGTTATGGCTTGCACCGCAACGCCTTTAATATGAAGGCTTGAAGCTCCGGCCGGATGCGGTAAGCTTGCGCCGCCGCCGGCCAGTTGGCCTGGTCGGCATGCATAGCGTTCAAGCCTTTTTGAATTTCCCGGTTGCCGCCGGTGAAAGCGGAGACCAGCTTGCGCCAGCGCGCGGCCAGCGCCTGCGCCCGAGCGCCGGCCGGATTCTCACCCAGCGCGGCTTCAATATCGGCAAACAGTTCCGCCCATTGGCGGCTGACCTCGGCCTGCATCTCCGGCGTCCATTCCAGGCGGCGGCGCTCGATGGCGGCGCGCGCCTGGGGGCTGTAATACTTCTCCGTCCAGTTGGTTTCGTTCTGCATGGCAATCTCCCTGACGATGTTCGCGATCAGCCGCCAAGCGGGCAGGCGACCGGGGCGGAGGGCGGCTTCGGCGGCGGCGATGGCGCGCAGGGCGCGGTCGAGTTGTTCGCGGCGCGCGCTCAGCAACCGCCGCTGCCGGCTCAGCATCAATGGCAAAGCGCCGGGATTTTTCAGCAATTCGCGGATTTCGCTCAGCTTCAACCCCAGCGACTTCAGCACCACAATCTGCTCCAGCCGCAGCAGCTCTTCGCGGCCGTACAGGCGGTAGCCGCCCGGCCGGTTGCGGCGCGGGCGCAACAGGCCCATGCGGTCGTAATGGCGCAACGCCCGCATCGTCACTCCCGACTCCCGCGCGAATGCCTGGATGTTGCGCAGCCTTGTTTCCGCCGCCATGCTTCCCTCCCTCACCAGCCTCCACCCTGACGCAACGTCAAGGTCAAGCGGAAAAAATTTAGACCATTTACTAAAGCCGCCGCTTTTTCTCGGGGCTGCGACGCGTTCGAATAGACTAAACCCATGCGCGTTGGGCATGAGCGATTGGGTCATCTCGACTGCGTGGCCGCCGGACCCGAGGGCGCCAGCCGCGGCCTGCCCCTGCTGCTCCTGCACGGGCTGGGCGGCGGCGCCTGGTGCTGGGAAAACTTCCAGCAGCGGCTGGCCGAGCGCTACGGGCGGCGCAGCTACGCTCCCGAACTGCCGTATCACGGCGCCGGCGCGGGCGATGGACGCCTGGGGGATTTCAGCATTGAGACCTTCGCGCTGTTTGCCGCCGGCGCCCTGGAAGCCATCGGCGACGCCATCGTCGTCGGCCACAGCATGGGCGGGCTGATGGCGCAAAAGCTGGCCGAGAGCTTCGACCGCGCCGGCTACGTCTTCATGGCCAGCGCCCCGCCCTGGCATCTGTTTCGCCGCGAGTATTGGCCGCTCTGGCGCTGGACTCTGCGCCAGCCGGCGCGGCTGCTATTGCACTCGCTCAATCAGGACCCGGTTTTGTTGAGCCGCGAGATGGAAGACGAATTAATCAATCACCGCATGCCGCCGGAACTGCGCGCCGCCGTTTACGCCAAAGACGTGCCCGATTCCGGCAGGGCGATGGTGCAGATGTGCGGCGGGCGCATTTACGTGGACGAAAGCCAGATTCATTCGCCCTGCGTCGTCGCCGCCGGCGCCGACGACCGCCTGCTGCCGCTCGCCGACCAGCGCCGCCTCGCCGCCAAGTACGCCTGCCCGATCGAGGTCTTCGACCGCGGCCACATGCTGCCCATCGAGCCCGGCTGGGAAGAAATCGCCGACTGGCTGGAAAGCTGGTGCGCCGCGCGCGAAAGCGCCCGCGCGGTTTCGACACCAGCCCCCGAATATTAATCAATTTTGATCTTTAATATCCGGCGTCATTAGCGAATGACCCGGCCTGACAGCGGCTCGGCCGCTTTTACTTTTAGGCGCTGACGCTTTCGCCAAGGTCCGGCCGAAACCGGACGCTTGGCGAATACTCATGGCTGCCGGGCATTGCCAGGCGCAATTCCTGCGGAATTGCCGGCTTGCCGGGCGCAATTCCTGCGGAATTGCTTTGTATTGTCGTTAAGCGGCTCGGCCGCTTTTACTTTTAGGCGCTGACGCTTTCGCAAAGGTCCGGCCGAAACCGGACGCAGGGCGAATACTCATGGCTGCCGAAAGTTTATCGTCGTTAATAGGCGCGGGACCTAATAGGCACCCCGCGCTTCGGCCTGCGATTTCGGACGAAAACTGCTGTCCGACTCAGCCGTTAACGCTTTAGGCGCGGGACCTAATAGGAACCCCGCGCTTCGGCCTGCGCGCATGGTTTGAGGCAATTTCTTCGAAATTGATAATGTTTAGGCAATTTCTACGAAATTGCCAATGACGAAAACTGCGCCCGACTCGGCCGTTAACGCTTAAAGCTCTTCTAAGCCACCACCCAGCCCGCATCGCGCCGGGCATCGGCGACCGCATAGGTTGCGGCGCTGACCGGACTGTTGCGAGCGGCTTTTTCCAACTTGCGGCGGGCCATTGCGGCCTCGACTTCCTGCTCGAACGCCTGCACCCGCGCTTTGATTTCTCTCACGGCGAAGCTTTG
>JAKASR010000041.1 GCA_021818955.1 Acidobacteriota bacterium | reverse complement strand
GGCGCGCTACAATCCGGCTTCGGCGGAAAGCTTCGTCTGGCGCATGGCCGACTTCGTCAACTGGGGAGTGGCGCTCACCCATGCCCTCGGCCGCCCGGCGGACGACTTCCACGCCGCCCTGGCGCTCGAACAGCGCCGCAAATCCGAACTGGCGCTCGACGAAGAACCCCTCGCCCAGGCGCTGCGCGACCTGCTCGCCCAACAGCCCCACTGGCACGGCTCGGTGCAGGAACTGCATACAACACTGCGCCTTTCCGGAATCAAAGACCCAGCCCGCTTAGGCAAAGAACTAAGAAGAATAAAGGCATCACTGAATTTACTGGGAATCAAACTCGAATTTCAAAAACACAAGATTCACAACATGATTTTGATTTCAAACCTGGAACAAGCACCATAAACACATGGCAGCAGGCAATTTCTCCGAGATTGAACAGGTTGCAAGCAATTTCTCCGAAATTGAGAATGTTTGGACAATTTCTCCGAAATTGCCAGGGACGAAAACTGCTGCCCGACTCAGCCATTAACACTTTTTATAATTTTACTTCCGCTACTTCCACCCATGGCTTAACTTTATTTATTTCTGACACTTAGAGGTGGAAGTAGAGCTATTTTTACTTCCACCCTACTTCCATCTACTCGGCCAAATAAATCTGAACGCAACCCAGACCAGCTTAACTTTTAATCAACCCTTCACGCCAGGCGTAATCCAGAATCAATGCCAGCCAGAATCTGGTTCAAGCGCTCCAATACTTCCCGCGGCACCGCATGTGACGACTGTCCCTCTTGCGTGCCTAATGTGAACTGTAAAACAATCTGAAGTTCCTGACCGGCGGAAGCGCTGATAATTTCCGAAATCTTTTCCGCCAAATCCTGAATTTGCGCCGGCATCAACTGTGCGCGAGCGACAAAAGTACCCGGCGACGGCGAGGGAGGTAACGGAGCCGGCTCAAATTTGGAAACTGAACCTGAACTGGGCGGCGGTTTGAGAATCACACTACCAGCCGATGATGCCGCCGCCGGCCAGGCCGAGCCCACTTCAAGATCGAGCAGCCGCGCTCGCAGGGCGCCATCTATTGCCTCGGCCACCACTACCCAAGGAAGCGCAACACCACTTTGGGCCGCCAATGCCGCCTGAATTGCAGCCGCAGTCGTCCTGCCCTCGCGCCAAGCAGCCGGCAATGCAGCCGGAACGATGGCGGTCGTCGCCACCGGCAAGGGCGGCGGACGCAGGATCGATTCGGTCGTCAACACTCCCAACGGAATTTGCTCTTTATAAAGGCTAATTGCACCTGAAGTGAACCAAACCACGCCTTCCGCAACCGCGACATCAATGGCCGTACGCACCACATTTTCCTCTGCGCCAGGCACCGGAAGCTCATCGCCAAATTCCAATTTCGCCACATGATGGCCCGAAAAATAATCCAACACTGCCGAAACCGGCAACTCATTTCCCGGCCATAACCCAGGCAACCGCCCAGGCGCAAGCAAACCCGGAGCGATATCCCTCAAAAGCGCCGCCTGCGGCAAAACGACTTCCAACCCCGAATCACGCAGCACCGAATCCTCAGGGCGCTGCCGCCAGAAAATGCGGGCAGAATGATCGGGACGATAAAGACGCAACGCTAACTCGCCGCGCTCGCAACCACCGGCCATGGTCTCTCGCACGGCAGAAGCGCCCATCAGTTTCGGCAACTTCGGATTCAGCGCGAAAGCCTCGACCAAATCTTGCAATCGCCGGGCGGTTTCGCCTTCACGCCAGAGAGCAAAAGAATAAGGGCCGCCGGGAAGCAAGGCTGCAGCATTCATTCCACTCTGCAGTATGCGCGAGCGAGGATCGCGGACAATGCGATCAAACAGCGCCCCCTGATCGGAGCTTAACGCCAGCACCTCGATCTTGTTGTCGGTTGAAACCGCAGCAAACAATGAATACGCCTGTTGCACCGCCGTTCGCGTACGCTCCGGCGCCTTACGTTTCTGCTCAGCCAAAATGAACGCCCGGACCGGATCCAACTGGGACTGCTCAGCATTCAATTGCCGCTCGACTTCCCCCCAGGCCAACTCCGACCGCGCCGCCTCACGGGCATTCTGCAAAGCATCGGCTTCGGGAAGCGCAATCACGATGCAATTGCGCAGCTCGCGCGGGCGATCCGCGCCGGTCGTTTCATCAAAAAAGCGCCGAACGAGAGGACGGACCTCACCCCGTTTTGAAGCCGCCGCCAGCCCCAGCAGCAGGTAATGAAATTCCGCGTCTTTTTCTATATCGGCTGGATTACGCGGCAGCTTATGGACAATCGCACCGGCAGCCTGCGCGCCCTCGGTCAAAACCGCCGTTTTAGCGATGGCGGCCTCCAGCCGCGCATCCACCATCGAAGCCGGGATTCCTTCCATTGCCTGCGCATGCATCTGGCGCAGGTTAGGGCGAAGACCGAGCCGCCAAAATTTTGGCAAGCTGCCGCCGCCAGAGGATTCGGCCATCGCTTCTTCATCTAAAAACCATGACAGCTCGATCCATCGCCGCAAGCCTTTATTCAGCTCGATCAATCCGGCAGCGTTGGCGCCGAGCAATTGCACCAACTCGGGCGTGGCGGCCCGCTGCCCCAGCGGGAGCGAATGCAGAAATACGCCGACAACCGCCTGCTCCGTTTCCCGATGGGTTAACCCCGCCGTTTCGGCGTCAATCCGCCGCGCCTTCTCCAATTCACCTTCCAAAATCGGCTGCCAATTCGCCTCTTTACCCTCCGGGCTATCTTTGCCGGCAATAGTCGAGAGTTCCCGCAGGGCCGCGCTCAACTCATTGAATCCGGGTTTTGCCAGCAACACGCCAGCGGCAACCACCGGACTGCAATCCCATGCTTGCGCCTGGCGCAGCGCCATGGCAAAGGTACGCAACACGCCGCGAGTCTGCTGAAATCCAGCCACATTGGACCACTTGGCGTACAGCACATCCAAGAGCCCGGGATGAAAGGGATAATTTGCCTGGAAGCGAGCCTCGAAACGGGCACGCTCTTTTGTCACCTCACCATCCAGCGCCGCCACAGAATTGACCGCGGCAACCACGGCCGGACGGAAGCGAGCATGATCGCGCAAACTCTCAGGCGTAAACAGACGCCGCCGGAGGATTTCCGCCACATCTTCCCGTTCGACCGGCTGCACTTCGGCTTCGCGTTCACGGCCGAAGATGGTATAGATGCCGGCCAGAATTTGCCGGCCGAGCTCATCCGCCTTCCCAGGATCGGTGGCTAAAAGCGAAGCTACGATGGCGCAGCCTGGCGCCTTCACTGCCGCCTGAGTCAGGCATTGAAAGAAATTTTCCAAGCGCCCGCGCCATACCGGATCTTTGCCCGCCATGGTATGGGCATACATCAGCACCTCATCCATCAAGATCAAGGCCGGCAAATGGTCATGGAATGCGGGCGCGAGGAGTTTGCCAAGCAAATTTTCAGCCGGCGGCGTTTCCCTTTCCTCGGGCTCATTTTTAGCATGCAACAGCCGCAAGCCGCGTTCACCCGCCAACTGCCAGGCCAACACGCTCCAGGGAAATTTCAACCAGCACCGATTGCCTTGCGGATCGCGAGCCTCCATGCCGCGTTCCGCGTCGAGCTTGTCAAATGTCAGGGTAGCGATACGCGCCGGCGGCAATGGCCGGCCAACATGCTGCCGAAACTCCTCAACCGCCGGCAATGAAGGCAAGGCAGAAGCGCCGAAGAGATGATAAAGCGTAATCAAGGTATGGCTTTTACCGCCGCCATAGGTCCGCGCCAAAACACGCACGGCTTTATCACTGGCCTGGGCCAGCCGAGCGGCCACATCGCGCGCCAGATCGCGCAACTTGACGGTGGGATAGGTGAGCGAGAAAAACTCCCGCGGATCGCGGTACATGACCGCCCCCTCGCCCGCAGCGACATCGTACAAATCGGCCGCAAACATGGCCAGCGTCAGCTCGCCCGATTCGAGCTCGGGGCGCAGCTTGACCAGTTCATGCCAGGCGGGCGCAAGCGAGGACGATTTAGCAGATGAGGAGGCGATTCCGGTGGCTTTAGGCATTTGATGGACTCCGGTACAGGACTTTTTGATCCGGCAACATCGCGCCGCGGCTTTGCAAGTGATTCGCAATGGCTTCGAGCCGGGCGCGCTCGCTATCTTTCGGATCGGTCAACTCGATTAAAGCCTGCAAGACACGCGGCAGCATTGGCAGCCGCCGCAGGTTTTGAGCGACGACAAACTCCTCGACCGCCGTCTCGTCACCTGCAACCCACAGCCGCTCCAGGCGATGGATGCGGTCAATCAGCGGCGCCGGGCGACTTCGAAGCTCATCTTCCTGGTCTTCGCCTAAATGCGCCGCCTCGCGTTCCTGCCAAGACCGCAGCCGGAAACCAGCCGCAGTCGCAGCATGCTCATCTTCCTCTGCGCCTTCTTCATCTTCCGACTCGATAGCTTTGGCTTTGGCCTTGGCTAAAATTTCCCGCCGCACCAACTCACCGTCACTGATATTGCAGGAGACGGCATAAAGAATGCATGCGCCCGCCGGCGCCGGCTCAAAGCCAAAACTATCGCGATGGAGCAAGTAATAGGCAGTAATATCATCCAGATTTCCGCCTTCATTCATGCCGGCGCCTTGCAAAACGCTACCCACAACGAAATTGACGACCATCCGGCGCGCCGCGCGCAAAAACTCGCCGACGGCCAGCACCGCACCGGCTTCGCTAACTTTTTTCACCACCGGATGCCGGCTATAAGCTTCGAGCGCCGGCCCAGTCGCGGCCCAAAGAAAATCGGGCCCGCGAATGCCAGCATCCCAATATTCCCGCAGCTTAGTCTCGATATTCCGCTGCATTTCCTCCAACACTTGCTGATCCCAACCCGGTTTGGCATCCGGCGGACGCCGGCGGCAGACCAACCAAACCGAAGACGCCAGAGCAGCCGAGGCCATCGCCCGCACCCGATTAGCCAACTCCGTTTGAATCGGCCAACTAGCATCCACAACCAAGCCGGAACGGATCAGCGCGGCGGCCAATGTCTCCCAGGCCGCCGCCTGCTTGTTGGCAAAGACCACCACCATGCGCCCCTCCGGCGCCAGCCTGCGCTGGCAGGCAGCGAAGGCGCGCGCCATGCCATCCTCATAATTGCGCTTTGACCGCTCAGCATTGCCTTCGAAACGGCTGGAATCATCAATCAACTCGCCATCATTCGCGCTCGCATCCCATTTCGGCCCCAATGGCGTGGCGAAAGCGGCATCGTATTCCGGCGACAGGCCATGCAAAGTACGGCGCAACCAGACATAGAAAAAATCCATCAAATCCGAATACGGGATGGCATCGTAATAGGGAGGGTCGGTGACGATCAGATCGTAACTCTGATCTTCACCAATTTGCTTTATTGCCGAGCCTAATATGGCCTTGGGCTGGCCAGCAAAGCCGGTTGCATTACGATATAAAAACCCAGCAACCCATTCCAAAGCACCAGGATAACCGCCAGAAAGTTCAGAAAAAGGCGATACTTCTGCATAATCCCATATAATAGGTAATGCAAATCGAGAGAAAGTATTTCGAATATTTTGACGACCTACATCAAGACTCGTTAAAGTACTTGAACGATCTACCAACCTATCTAAAGTAATTGCCAAGTAGCAACTAACCGTTTCGGCCAAATCCGGCGCGGCGGCAAGCTCATCGCGCACCGCGCGGGTATGCTTGATAAAGATTCCGATGGCCAAAAGCTGGCGGGGAGTAAACAGATCGCGCCAGCGGGTGAGGCCATAAAGCGGCACACGAAAACCAAGCGCTTCCTTAGTTGGCAATTTTTCTTCCGGAATCCCAAAGGGAATCTCAGCATAAAGCTTTGCCAATTCACCGGCCGCAGCTGCGGCAGCGGCAATTTCTTCTTTTACCGGGAGGCGATAAAACTTTTCACCTTTGGCTTTTTTCCCGCGTTGCGCTTGATTCGACGAATTTTTCTCCACCACCACCGCGGTCATCACCGCACCCAACCTGCCGGCCTGGCCTTCGAGCCGAATCTGCTCCATGCTCATCGAGTTCAAATTGCAGCAAGGGCAGCGAGCGCCAGAGCGGGACATGGTGCCCGCGCCGCGGCGTTTTTCCGCCTCGCGCCGGGCAGCGGCATTGCCCTTGGGGGCGGGCGGATTGTATTCGACAGCAAACTCGACGCCGCTTTTATCGGCATTCGGGCGCAAAGTCAGCAGGATGCGCTTACCCTCTTTTTTGCATAGCCAGCAAGTCTTGAGCAGCGGAATTTGGGCGCGGCAGTTGCGGCAGCTCACCGTGCGCGCCCAAAGATAAGCCGCCGGTGCTTCGCCATCGATCACCGGATAAAACCGCGCCAGATCGCGCCGAACCCGAGCCAGCACCCATTCCCCCCAGGCACGCACCTGCCATGCCAGCCCGGCTTCGATCGCCGGCGCCGAACCGGGAAAATCAAAGCCGGCAGCGACTGCCGCGCCCAGCCCCAAGCGTTCCAATTGCGATTCGAGCAATTTGCCGCCCAAACCCTCGGCTTGGAGAAATTCCGCCATAAAGCGGCGATCGGAGAGAATAAAATTCGGCAAACAAAACTTGCGATTGGCGAAGCGATTAGGAAACTCCAGCGTGCAGCGCAAGAGCAACCAAGCGACGGGATTGATATCGGCCGCGGTGGCGTCACAACCCAGCCGAATCGCCTCCAGAGGAATCGCCCCGCCACCGGCAAAAGGATCGAGCAGCCGCGGCATTCGGCCGTTATAAACCTGGCGTATGAGTTTCCTGAAATATTCAACCTCCGGACCGGCTTCACGGCCCCAATGCAAGATGCCGCCCACCGTTTGCCAGCGATCGATAAAGATTTCTTTGCCGTTCAGTATTTTCTTATCCGGGACCAACAGAACCTGGCCGCCGATTCTGGCTAACAGTTGTTCCCGCTCGGCTGCCGTCGCGGGCGCGGGCAAAAGCGTCGCCAGAATCGCCGCCCGGCTGGCGGCCAAGGGCCGTCGCGCCGGCCAGATGTGCAAAGTCGAAAGGTGCCCATGGCGCACGCTTTTCTCGTGCAAGGAATCGAGCGACGCCTGCCGCAGGGGAAAGGCAACTTCGATAAGCCGTTGAGTCATGCCGCAGCTATTCTCCTTCGCTCACCGCATCCACAAAATTTCCGACAAGGAAAGGCAGACGATCCGCGGATCGGGAACAGTAACGCCATCTTCCAAGGTGATCAGCAACCCCAGGGGGGCGTTATACACGGTTTTTTGCAAAAACGCGCGCAAGCCGAGCGTATCGGCGTGGGGATCGATCCGCCGGCGATATTTCACCTCGACCGGGATGCGCCGCGTACCGACAGTCAACACAAAATCCACCTCCGGCTCGACCCCCCGAGCGGGAAAATGCGCGGTATCGAGATGGGGAATGGAAGCGAAAAAGTAACCCAGAACGCTTTCCGCAATGCGTCCGGCCAAATCGCTGAGATGCGGCTGGCTGGCGAGCGCCGCCGGCGCCAACGGCACCATTTCCTGCAGCCAGGCAGCGCGGAGGGCAGGATCGCAGAGGCAAATTTTATCGGCGGCGCGGCGTTTTTTCAGGCGCAGCTCCATAGCGGGAATCAAACGCAGCAGCAGGGTACGGTCAAGGAAGCGCAGATAATTCAGGATCCGGTTCGAGCCGATATTGCTGGCCAGCGCCAGATGAATTTCCGCAGTCATGGTATCGGCAGCGGGAGTTTGCCCCGCATAGCGGCAAGCGAGACGGAAGACTTCTTCCAACAGGCGCTCATCGCGCTTGGCGCCGCGCGGCCCCAGCCGAAGATCGTGCTGGATGGCACGCCGGATCACGGTTTCATCCAGGTAACTGGCCAGTTCGGCCCAGGGAATATCGGCTTTTTCATGGGCGATGGGATAAGCGCCACGCTCCGAAAACGCGGCGAAGGCGCGCCGCCGCGAGGGCGCCGCCGCCGCCATTTTCTCCCGCGCCTGCCGCCAGAAATCCAAAGCCGCCAGATGATCTAAATTTTCATCCGTCCAGACCGGCTCCCCGACCGGCTCATTATGCAATTCCGCGATTTCGCGCAACAGCAATGGCCCCAGATCCAATTGAGCGATGCGGCCGGCCAGGCTATCGCGACCAGCCTCGATGCGCAAGGAAGAGCTGCCAGTAACCAGCAAACGGGCCGTATGGTTATCCACCAAGTTTTTGACCTGCGGCGCCCAGGCATCGAGATTTTGCACTTCATCGAAGAACAAATATGCAGGCGCGCCGGCCCGGGCAGCCTGATTAAAACTGCGCCCGAGTATCTCCGCCTCAAACCAACGGGCAAGTTCCAACACCGGCTCGATCAGCCCCTTCAAAGTCGGCAATTCATCGAACGGCACATAAAAGATGCGTTTCGCCTCAACTCCTTCCGCCAGCAAGGCATTGATCAACTGGCGCAGCAGCACCGTTTTGCCAACCCGGCGCGGGCCGCGCAGCACCGTGACCGGGGCCATGCCATTGCGCAGCATTCGGCCCAGCCGCTGAAACGGCCAGCGGTGGAAAGACGGCAATTGGGGACCCGGTTTCCCTTCCCACCAGGGATTCACACCGCGCAAATTGTCGGTCAACACCCAGTTCGAGCGAACCATTTTTACCTCATCCCAGGCCTGGCAAAAATCTTGAAGCCCTAAATTGCGATCCCCCATGGCCAATCCGGCTCATTGCGCGACCCCTTCCGTCTCGGCATAACGCAGGATTTCGCGCTCATCAATGAAAACACCCTGGCGTTCCGCCAGCAATTTGCCAAACGGATCACGCACCCGGGAAAGGCGCGGCGAAGGGCCAGCACAATTGAACACCACATAAAGCCAATAATCCTGGCGATGATTGCCGGCCTGCCGCCATTCGTTTTCGGTCAATTCGATATCTCCCAACCCAGCACGGCCCTTGACTTCAATGCACAGAGCGGCGCCATCGGGCCGCCGCGACCAAAGATCGAAACCGGGGTTAGGGCCCAGCCCCGCGGCCAAGGCCAAAGCCGGCGTCGAAACGTCCTGCACCACAGCGCCGAGCGATTCTTCATGGGCACTGGCGCGCGCCACGGCGATCTGTTCGATTTGGGCATCGTAGCGCCGCCGATCTTCCGGATCCGCCGAGGGCAGCACCAGCGCATGCGCCAGCAATTCGACTCTGCCCGGATGAATTTCCGTTGCATGGGCCCAGGCGAGCGACGACTGCTTTCGCCGCGCGCTCAATTCGCGCTGCCGCGCCTTGATTTTCTCCAATTCCAATTCCAATCGGGCACGCTCGCCCGGTTTATTTTCCGCTGCCGCAACCCAGCGCTGCATACGGGTACGCTGCCGGGCCAGATCGGCTTCCAGATACGCCACCCCCAGCATTTGCTGGCGCTCCCGTTCCGGCGCCACGGCAGCCAATTCCTGGCGGCGTACGGCGGCCAAGCTGGCCGCCTGCTGCGCGGCAAACTCCCGGGCGGCGGCAATCAAGGCCGGCGCTTGCGGCAGGAGGGCCACCGCCTCAGCCGTGGGCCGAGGTGCGCCACGCAACAGCAGCAACGCTTCAATGGGCGCCAGTTGAATTTCGCCATTAAGCTGCTGGCGCATACCGATCAGGGTGCCTTCGGCTTCGCCACCGGCTCGATCATTTTTGCGCTCAAGCCCCAGACGGGCAATATGCAGAAGATAGGGCTGGCTGGCGCGTGGATCAATGAAGATCGCACCCCGCCGCGCTTCCAGGCCATAGAGCGCAAGCATGCGGGCGCGCAGCGACTCAAATATCACCTCGCCCGGACGTAAAAAAATGGCTTCACTCGCCGATGCCGGCCGGCGCACGCTCAAGCGATCGCGCAACGACTCAGGATATTCATTCAGCGCCAAATCCAAGGCCGAAGCCGCTTTGCCGTCCAGCGCCCGTAATGAAAAGACACCCTCCAGGTTGCCGCTGGGATATAGGCCCAAACGAGGCAACGCCCCTTCCAGATAACTCCGAACATAGCCCGGCAGCAACCGGCGCAGTTCATTCCTTTCCAGGTCTTCGCGTTCCAGACTCAGCCGCGCCTGGAGCTCGCCCGACCGCCCATAGCGCTCGCGATCCTGCGCAGCAATCGCTTGCACGGCGAGGGTAGAAAGCCGCACGGACAGGTCAGCGCAAGCAGCCGAGGCATCGTGTTGCAGCAGCGCTTCGCGCATATAGCGGCTCAAGCTCTCACCCGAGAGCAGTTGTCCGACGACATCAAACACCTTATCGCTGGACATCTCCCGGCGGATCGCATCGAGTTTTTCCAGCAGCACTTCCATCACCCGACCTTCACGCGTGCGCCAAGCCACCAGGTTGGCAATGTGAACCGGATCGTGCCGCTGTCCAAAACGATGGATCCGCCCCAGCCGCTGCTCCAGGCGCGCCGGATTCCAGGGCAGATCGTAATTGATCATCAGCCAGGCGAATTGAAGGTTAATGCCCTCACCCGCGGCGTCGGTGGCGACCAATAGCCGCGCCCCCTGGGGATCGCGAAACCGCGCGACCTGTTCCTCGCGCGCCCGCACCGGCATGCCGCCATGAATCTGCGCCAGGCGGCCCCCATAGCCAAGGCCTTCCAAGCGCTGGGTCAGATGCGAGAGCGTATCCCGATGTTCGGTGAAGACAATCACTTTTTCGCCGCGAAATTCCGGGCTCAGCAGGACTTCGCGAAAGCGTTCAAATTTCGCTTCCCGGCCACTGGCCACAACCGCCCTGGCCTCGGCAATCAACGGCGCAATTTCTCCAGCTTCCCATTCCAATCCCGCAAGCGTAGTAGCCACCAGCGCATCCAGGATTTTCCGCTCGGCCAGCTCGCTCTGCTCAATTTCCGACTCGGCCGTTTCCTCATCGGCCGTCGAATCGTCCAACAGATCGCGAAAATCGCCTTTGCCATACCGCGCCAGAACGGCCACACCATTCGTCTTGACATCGGCAATCAGGCGACGCAGCGCCGATTGGCGCCGTTCCAGCGAGCAAAGCAAGGCGAAAGCCGAACTGGCGAGCCGCCGCTGAAAGACCCCCAACGCCAGCCGCGCAGCGGCAGGATTGGCCAACTGGGCACGATCGTAGGATTCACTCAAAAAAGCCGTCGTATGGTCATACAGACTTTGTTCACTTGGCCCGCCATCATGCGAAATTGCCAGATCGAAACGAAAGCTGGCCGAGATACGGGTGGGATACATCCGGCGGCCGTCAAAATGGACCATCTCTTCTTTGGTGCGGCGCAGAAAATGCGGCGCGCGCGCCGCCGCATCGAAATTCCGAAACGCTTCCAAGGTAGGCAACGCATCAGGCCGGAGCAAACGCCAGAGAAAGAAATAAGGAACATCTTTACCCATATGCGGCGTCGCAGTAAGCAGCAAAAGATGTTGCGGACGCCAGGTGAGCCTCCAGGCCGGATCGGTGGGCATTTCGGGCACGGCTAACGCTTCAGCCAGGCGATAACGCTGGGTCAGCCGGCGCGTACCATCGGGTTCGACATCCGCCGCCAATTTATGCGCCTCGTCGAAGATCACCAAATCGTAAGGCGCCACTGCGGCATCCCGCAGGCGGGCGAACATTGCTTCACCGGCCAAAGTATCCAGGCTAACAATGACCCAATCAGAATGCTGACCGATGAACGGATTGTCCAGCTGCCCGCCCGATGCAATAGAAAAAGACAGCCCGAACAGATTCCACAGCTCGCGCCGCCAATTGATAGTCAAGCCCGCGGGACAAACCACCAGAACGCGCTTCAGCCGCCGCCGGTTCAGCATTTCTCTGACATACAGGCCGGCCATGATCGTCTTGCCGGCACCCGCATCATCAGCCAAAAGAAGCCGCAATTGCTGCTGTGAGAGCATATGCCGGTAAACGGCAATGCGCTGATGAGGCAACGGCTCGATCAACGAAATCTCATTGCCAAAGCCGGTATTGCTCAAGTGGCCGTAGCTCAGCCGTTCGCCCTCGATCATAGTGCGCACCAGATCGGGATCGGCGGCGAAATCGAGCGAGCGCGGCTGGGCAAGACTTTCGGCATTGGGCGAATACACCCGCATTAAGGCCAAAATATCCTGACGCGAGCGCCGCGAAGGCGCCGACTGGCCATTTTCCCAACGATTGACGGTTATGAGCGAGACACCAAGCCGTTCGGCCAGTTTTGCCTGAGTCAAGCCGAGCCGCTTGCGAATATCGATCAATGATTCCGCTTTTAAATCACTGACTTCATCTGATGTACTACTATTTTTCATTCACATGAATTTAAACAATATCTCGTGTGGTGACAACATAATTTATTATCATATGATAATAAAGCTATAAATACATCGCCTAGCACATTGGCCATAATATTCATATAAAAGGATTTATTACATGCCAGGCCAAAAAAAATAAAGCAGGATGCAAAATGACCAGCCGGGGCGGCCAGACTAGCGCAAAGCGCAAAGCGCAGGGCGCAAAGCGCAAAGCGCAGGGCGCAGGGCGCAGAGCGCAGAGCGCAGAGCACAGAGCACAGAGCACAAAGCGCAAAGCACAAGGCGCAAAGCGCAAGGGCGGCGGGTTATGCTTTGGTTTCTTTTTCTTCGGCGGGGGCGGCGGCTTCCTGCTTGGCCTGCTCTTCGGCGGCCTGGCGGGCGGCGGTGGCGCGCTTTTCGGCGCGCTCGGCGCGGCGCTCTTTTTTCTGCTGCTGGAGGGCTTCGCTGCCGAGATACTCGATCAGCGCCAGCTCGGCGTTGTCGCCGCGGCGGAAGCCGGTTTTGATGATGCGGGTATAACCGCCGGCGCGGTCGCCAAAGCGGGCGGAAAGGGTATCGAAGAGCTTGCCCACGGCGGCGGGGGATTGCAGATAGGAGGCCGCCTGGCGGCGGGCGTGGACGTCGCCGCGCTTGCCCAAGGTGATCATGCGCTCCGCCCAGGGGCGGATGGCCTTGGCCTTGGGCACGGTGGTCTCGATGCGCTCTTCCAGCACCAGCGAGGTGACCAGGTTGCGCAGCAGGGCGCGGCGATGGGCGGGCTTGCGCCCCAACTTATAGCCAGAATTCAAATGACGCATTGAAGTTTCCTTAAAACGCGAGCCGGCAAGCGCCGCATAAGCCGGGCGCCGTCCGCTCGCACATTCTCAAGTGCCTGGCCGCAGCCGGCGATCCTCAAGCCTGCTCGGAGCCGGCGATGGGATTGCCCTGCTCGTCGATTTTCATGCCCAGGCCGAGGCCCATGGTGTGCAGAATTTCCTTGATCTCGTTGAGCGATTTGCGGCCGAAATTCTTGGTTTTGAGCATCTCGCTCTCGGTCTTCTGCACCAGCTCGCCGATGGTCTGGATATTGGCGTTTTTCAGGCAATTGTAGGAGCGCACCGAAAGCTCCAACTCTTCGACCGAGCGGTTGAGGTTTTCGTTGTGCAACTGGCCGGCGCGAGGCTCGGCCAGCTCGCCGGCGGCGATGGCTTCCTCGAAGTTGATGAAGATGGAGAGATGGTCTTTCAGCAGCTTGGCGGCGAAACCGACGCCGTCGGCGGGGGTGATGGCGCCGTTGGACCAGACTTCGAGCGTGAGCTTGTCGTAATCGGTGGTCTGGCCGAGGCGGGCGGCCTCGACGGCGTAGTTGACCTTGCGCACGGGGGAATGGACGCTGTCGATGGGGATGAAGCCGAGCGAGAGGTCTTCGTCAAAGTTGCGGTCGGCGGGGACGTAGCCGCGTCCGACTTTGAGGCGCAGCTCCATATCCAGCTTGCCGCCCTCGCTGACGGTGGCGATGGGCAGGCTGGGATCGAGCACTTCGACGTCGCCGTCGGTCTCGATCTGGGCGGCGGTCACCAGGCCGGGCTTGTCGGCGCGCAGATAGACGTGCTTGGGCCCATCCACGTGCAGGCGGAAGGGAATCTGCTTGAGGTTGAGGATGATGTCGGTGGCATCCTCGACCACGCCGGGAATGGACTGAAACTCGTGCAGCACGCCTTCGATGCGGACGGCGGTAATGGCGCCGCCTTCAATCGAGGAGAGCAGCACGCGCCGCAGGGCGTTGCCGATGGTGTGGCCGAAACCGCGCTCGTAAGGCTGGGCGGTAAAGCGGGAAAAGGTCGGGGTCGCGGTTTCGACATCGAGGGCCAGATGCTTCGGTTTCTGAAATCCCTTCCAGAGCATGGTTATCAACCTCCCAAAAATCGTTGCAAACCGCGAGACGCTCAGCGGCGCTTAGCCAGGCGGGCAATATGGCCCGGGCAGCCGCATGCACATCCATGCACATGCGGCAACCCCGCTGCCGCCGCCTCGCTTCGCTCGCTGCTCGCCTCGCACATCATATTTTTCTCGGCAACAATGCGTGAACCAACTGAAATCCGGATCACAAACCCGGCTTACTTGCTGTACAGCTCGACGATCATCTGTTCCTGCACCGGCAAGCCGGCCTCTTCGCGACCGGGCAGGCTGAGGATGCGGCCGACAAACTGCTCGCGATCCACTTCCAGCCAGGTGGGCAGGCCCTGATGGCCGGCCATTTCCCGGGCATGCTGCACCGGCACCAGATTGCGGCTGGCCTCGCGCACGCTGACCTGCTGCCCCTGGCGCACCTGGAAGCTGGGAATATTCACTTTTCTGCCGCCGACCAGGATGTGCCCGTGGCGCACCAACTGGCGGGCCTGGGGGCGGGAGGTGGCGAAGCCGAGGCGGTACACGACGTTATCGAGGCGGGTTTCGAGCTGGCGCAGCAGCAACTCGCCGGTGACGCCGGGCATGCGCGCGGCGCGCTCGAAGTAGTTGCGGAACTGGGCTTCCAGCACGCCATAGATGCGGCGGGCCTTCTGCTTTTCGCGCAGTTGCAGGCCGTAGCCGACGATCTTGGGACGGCGGTCCTTGCCGTGCTGGCCGGGCGGAAACGCGCGTTTCTCGACCGGGCACTTGCTGGTAAAGCACTTCTCGCCCTTCAAAAACAGCTTCATAGTTTCCCGCCGGCAGAGGCGGCAAACGGGTCCGGTATAACGAGCCACAGTCTCTCCTTTTTGAACACCAGCCAGCCGGCGCCAGCGCAGGGCGGCGCGGCCGGGCGGCGCGACCAAACTCAAGCCTCAACTTCCGACCCTCGCCGCGCGGGCTAGCCGCCAGCGGAGGGGGGCGCGCGGCCAGGCCGCGCGGCCAAAACTCAAGCGGCCCACTTCAAACGCGGCGGCGCTTGGGCGGGCGGCAGCCGTTATGCGGCACCGGGGTGACGTCCTTGATGGCGCGCACTTCCAGGCCGGCGGTGGCGAGCGAACGGACGGCGGTTTCGCGGCCGGAGCCGGGGCCTTTGACCCGCACCTCGACCTGGCGCATGCCCAGATCGCGGGCCTGGCCGGCGGCGCGCAAGGCGGCCTGGCCGGCGGCAAAGGGGGTGCCTTTGCGCGAGCCGCGGAAGCCCAGCGAGCCGGCGCTGGACCAGGCCACGACGCGGCCGTCGGGATCGCTGATGGTGACCAGGGTGTTGTTGAACGTGGCCTGGATGTAAACCACCCCGGTGGGGATATGGCGCTTTTCGCGCTTCTTGAAAGTTTTCTTTTTGCCGGTGGGCTTGGCGGGCTTGCCCGCGCTGGCGGCGGCGGCTGGTTTCGCCATGAATTAATATCCTTCCGATCCTGAAAAACGAGCCGACAAGCCGAGCCTCGCTCCGGGCAGGCGCAGCGCCAAGGCGCCGCGCCGCCCGCTTCCCGTCTCGTTTTTGAATGCTTCCCGGATCATGATCAAAAACAATTCCGCTTAAGTCTTGGCCGCGGCTTTCTTGCGATTCGCCAGAT
>JAKASR010000017.1 GCA_021818955.1 Acidobacteriota bacterium | reverse complement strand
GAGATTTCGAGCGCGATTGCTGGCTGGAAGCTCCCGCCCCGTTGCTATGGGAAGTCTCTATTCCGCTCGCCGCCGGCGGCCATCGCGGCAGCTTGCGGCTGGGCTTTACCTCTAAGCCTTCGCTGACCGGCGTGGCCGCCGCCAGCGTGGTCGAACTCCTGTCCCGCACGGTCGCGCCCGCCTTGGCCGAACTCTCGGCCCCCGCGCCGATTTCAGCCATAGGAAATGCTGCCGGGCAATCCTGATTCCGCTTTTCCCGAAGCCGAATCGGATTCAGATGCAGGGCCGCGCGGGGCGCGTTGCCAGCTCCAGCGTGCTGCCCGCAGCGCCCATAAATTGGGGACTCCGCTCTGATGCGCAGAGGCAAAAAGAAAATAGCGCCCATCCGGCGTCCATTGGCCGCAACATTCGGAAGGAAAGCGGCTCCAGCCGGGCAACAAGGGATGCGGCCGCCGGCCTTGCGCGCCCATCTGCCAGATGGCCGAAGTTTGATGCCAGGGATCATGCAGGGTAAAGCGCAGCCGCCGATCGTGCAGCGACCAGGCCAAGCCGTCAGGGAACCCGGCCAGCCGGGTCAGGCAACGCACATGGCTGCCATCGGCGCGGGTGCGCCAAATGCCATTCTGATGGGTAAAGGCAATCCAGCGTCCGGAATGGGAATAAACCGCGTCCAAGCCGGTAAGCCGCCCGAGGCGGCGCAGGGGTCCGCCTTGAGCGGGCAACAACCAGAATTTCATCTCTTGCGCGCGCGTATGAAAGCTGCCCAGCAGGAAGTTGCTACGGTCCGGACTGAACGTTCGCCACAGTATTCCTATCGCCCTCAGTATCCAGGCTGCTTTACCCCACGAAAGCCAGCTCGTCGAAGAAGTTCTGGGACACAGCTTTCTAAATCAACTGCCAGCCCGCTTGATCGGCGACAAAGCCTACGACAGCGATGGGCTGGATCAGCAGCTACAGCAGCAATATGGCATCGAAATGATCGCGCCGCATCGTTCCCGACGGCATGGCCCAACCCAGGATGGCCGGCCATTACGCCGCTATCGGCGACGCTGGCAGGTCGGCGTGTCCAGGCAAGGTCACATCAACCAGCCGGTGCAAGTCCGGCCGAGGCCAAGAGACTCAAGCCTCGTAGCAGGGAGGCGCCGTGGCGCGAAAGCCAAGCGGTGAAGCCCTACGACAACATGCCACCAACACTGCCACCGGAATTCGCCCCCCATCCGGGGGGTCAACCGAGAGTGTCCCTCCCATCCGACGTGAGGCTCCTCCGCGTGGACAGCGTGGAATTAATGGCTCTCCGCCACCACGCGGCTGGATGACAGCGGCGCGAGTGTGGTACAACGTAATAGCCTAATCACTGCACGGCACAAAACCCTAGTGACAGTAGGGCGCGAAAACCTAAGCGCCGCGCCCTGTTCGCTCAATAAGCGTTCGCGTATGTCCTCACCATCGGAAAAACTCGCGGCATCGCTCAAACTACTGCATCGTCTTCAACGAGCCCACGGAGTCGCCATACGAGCAAGGGATTTGCCGCGTACCCAACGGGAACGGCTGCTCGCCAGCGGATTCCTCCGTGAAGTCGTCAAGGGCTGGTACATTCCCTGCCGCCCCGAGGACAGGCCGGGCGAAAGCACGGCGTGGTACGCCTCGTTCTGGCAATTTTGCGCGGTTTACCTGGGAGTGCGTTTTGGCAAAAACTGGTGCCTGTCTCCGGAACAGTCGCTATCCCTGCTCAGCGGCGACTGGACGGTTCCGCACCAACTCCTGATTCGAGCCCCGAAGGGGAGCAACAAGGCAATGGCACTACCCCATGGCACGTCACTGTTCGACGTTCGCGCGGCGCTGCCTCCGGCCGCCGATCGGGACGAAAGAGAGGGATTGCGGATCTTCTCTCTGAATGCAGCGCTGATCGCCTGCTCACCGCGCTATTTTCCCAGTCACCCGACTAATGTACGAGCGGCCCTGTCAGCGATGCGTGATGTTTCAGGTCTGCTGGCCAAGCTGCTCGAAGGGGGGCACAGCCGGATCGCCGGCAGGATTGCGGGCGCGTTACGCAATGCCGGGCGTGACCGCATGGCGGACGAGATCCTCGCGACCATGGCGGCAGCCGGCTATGACGTCCGCGAGTTCGATCCGTTTGAGGATCGTCCCACGCGCGCCCTGACAGCGAGGGAGATCTCGCCCTATGGGAACAGGATTAGGCTCTTGTGGGAAAAGATGCGCCGACCCATTCTGGACCGCTTTCCGAAAGCGCCGGCGCTGGCGCTCAATCCGCGTATCTACATAAAACGGGTCGATGAGGGATTTGTCACCGATGCCTACCATTCCCTTTCGATCGAGGGCTATCACGTCACGCCCGAACTGATCGAGCGTGTCCGGAGCGGAAACTGGAATCCGGAAGCCAATGAGCTGGATCGGGAGCAGGCCAACGCCATGGCGGCACGCGGCTACTGGCAGGCCTATCAGGCCGTGGAGAAGAGCGTTGCCAGAGTTTTGAGGGGCGAGAATCCTGGCGTCGTAGCCGAAGAAGACCACCGCGAATGGTATCGGCAGATGTTTGCCCCGAGCGTGACGGCCGGCATTCTCAAGCCCGCCGATCTCGCCGGATATCGCAACGGCCAGGTCTATATCCGTCAATCCATGCACGTGCCCATGAACCGCGACGCCGTGAGGGATGCGATGCCGGCATTCTTCAGTCTCATGACAGAAGAACCCGAACCTGCCGTCCGCGTGGTCCTCGGGCATTTTGTGTTCGTCTATATCCATCCCTACATGGACGGCAACGGACGCATGGGCCGCTTACTGATGAATCTTATGTTGACAGCAGGCGGATACCCGTGGACCGTCATCTCGCTTCAAGAACGAAAGACCTACTTGGCGGCTCTAGAAAAGGCCAGCGTGGGCGAGGAGATCAAGCCGTTCGCGGACTTCCTGGCGCGCCTCGTCGAAAAGCGGATGGCCGGTGAGCCCTTGCCGCCAGCGCCAGTTCCGGGCGAGGGTCAATAGGCAACGCCATTGTTGTTGGCCACCGCCGGAACGCGCGGTCGGCTTCTATTTGATGGGCGCGCCGACAGCCGGCAGAGCGCTCCTGAAAGATACTTTATCCCGCATGGAAAGAAGCAGCAAACATTTTATGGATTTGAGCGGTTCTGGTTCATGCCATCGATCAACAGGCGAGGGCGTTCTATGAAAAGTTCGAGTTTGAAACATGCCCCGATGATGAGCTGCACAGGATGTTGCTGGTTGGCGAGTCGGCATGACGGCTCGGAATGAGCCCGGCCATAGTAGAAAAGGACTTCTGGGTTTGCTGGATACTGAAGCGGCTCTTCGAGGAACCGTCGCCGGGTAATCACATGGTCTTCAACGTATGTTCCAAGTGAGCCACATTTTGGGCTATACTGATACCAGTGAGGTTGAGTATGGTTACTGCGCAGCCCATCGCTGAAATCCTCGGACTCGGCACCTCGGTCCGCTCCATGCAGGAACTCGACAGCGCCGTAAATGCGGGCTTACCGAAAAGGTCGCTGGTTCTGCTCTCCTCGCGCCTGTACCGTGACGCGCGGGCCGCCAGCGCGTTCAAGTTCAAGGTCATTCCTGCGGCCACTTGGAAGCGTCGGCAGAAGCGTCTCTCGAGGCAGGAGAGCGAGCGGATCGAGCGCCTTGCCCGCATGCTTGCTTTTGCCGAATATGTTCTCGACGACCGGGACGAAGCACGCCAGTGGATGAATGCACCGCACAGGGAACTCGACGGCAACACGCCGCTCGAAGCCGCCCAAACTGAAATTGGAGCGCGCCGGGTTGAGTCCGTCCTCAACAAACTGTTGTTTGGATTGCCGGTCTAATGGATGCTTATCGCATCGCGGATTCCCGCTATCCAATTTTTGACCCGACCGGCGCCGCAATGTATAGCGGACGATGGAATTCTGTAGGCAAGCGCGTCATCTACGCTTCGGAATCCTACGCTGCCGCGATGCTTGAAGTGCTGGCGCACAGAAATGCGCCGACGCTTCCGAAACACCACAAGGCCGTTCACATCTTTATTCCGGACGATGTCACTATTGAGACTGTCCTTCCGGGCGACCTGCCGGGCTGGGACGATCCGGATGAGCGAATATCCAGAGAATTCGGAGATGCCTGGTATGACGACAAGAGAACACCGATTCTCAGAGTGCCCAGCGTTGTGACACATGGGCCTGAGTTCAATTTGATACTCAACACGACCCATCCGGATTTTCACCGTCTTCAAGCTGGGGATCCGGCGCCAATAATCTGGGACGATCGGCTTGTAAAGTAAGGCGAACGCCCTACTGACGCCCTCCGGGCCGATCACGCTCTCTCGGCTGCGCGTTGCAGAGCACAGGCGAACTGACCTCGAATCAGCAGATTGGGGCTAGCGGGAGTTTACTGCGAGCCTTGAAGAGAGACGAGTAAGTGGATGGATCGCAGGGGATGAGAGGCGGCATGTATTGTGTGCTTTCGGTAAGCCTGCGTGATTAAGGTTGCGGGATTATTTTCCAGGCGAAGCGGGTAAGCGCCTGGGCCGGCCGCTCACCGCCGCCCTCCACCGCATTCGTACACGTAGGTCGGCCCGTAATGAGAGGAACTCCGCGATTGTCGCGGGCGCGGCACTGTCACGCGCGGCGTGTAGGTTGCGGGCGGAACGGAAATCGGCCCCATTGGCGTGAGTTCAACTGCGTAGCGTAGCGTAAACGTCTGCTGCGTGGCACGCGCCCCGACAATGCGATCGACGCGGTAGGTGCGATGCTGATGGCTGTCCGCCCGATCCGCGTGGAGCAGGATGTCGCCAGCCTGGGTTTCCCGCAGCGAATACGGCTCGATAAGCCTTACGCTGCGACGACCGCTTTCGTCGATGTAATCAAGCTCGACGCACAGGCGGTTGGAGGCGGCGCAACGAATGACCTCCAGCGGCGCGCTGGTCGTCATGCCAGCAAAGCTCAGGGTGCCGGCTGGGTGACGAATAACCATGTCGCCTGTCGCCAACGGGAATGCCGCGGGAACCGGGAGCGGCCGACCGCCCTCGATCCAGGCGAACAGGGCAGGAAGCTCGCTCCAGAAAGCATCGACGGGCGGAAGCGCCGGGAGTTGGTGCGTCAGCATCACCGACCAGTCCGCTTCGAGTTCTTCCCTCAATGCAGCAAGGCCGGCGACTGTCGGCATGACAACGCCCTTGAACGCGCACTTGCGGCTCAGCACGTCGTGGATCACTGCCGCCGCCGGATGAAACTCGTCGTGCCGGAACAGGTTGATGACGCCGTAAAGATCGCGTGGTCGGGCGCGCTCGCCGAGCGCGCGCACCTTCTCGGCAAAGATTTCTTCGTAGCTGTAGCAGCGCGCCATGATCCCGGCAGGCGGCGCGTCGGAGTAGGCGTGGAGGACGGGACGCATGACCGGCGCCAGGGCCACCAATTCGTCTGCCGTGAGATCAAGCTTGACCCTCGGGGCAGGTCTCCCGATGACGGCGCTATTGGTTCGCGATAGGAAATGCGCCCTTGCCCGGCGGGGCGATCCCTCCGGGTGCGAAAGACTTCGAAGGAAACCTTTTCGCGCGAAAGCTCGATGCCGGCCTGCTCATAGACCCAGTTGGCAATTTCCTGAAATGTTCTGACCAGGAACTCGACGTTGAGATGGGATTCGTCCGTGAGCGTGAAATCGAGATCTTCGGAGAACCGATATGTCTCGAAATAGCATTTCTTCAGGCAGGTTCCGCCCTTGAATACCCATGAGTCAGCCAATGCCGGATGACTGAATATTCCCGCAAGGAGCCAGCTGAGAACATAATCCTTCTCGACGACATCCGGCCGCAGTCCAAGATTGCCGGAGTGGGCGAGCAGTTCCCGGCGGTCAATCACGGCCAGCCTCCGCCGACCAGTTTTTCGGAATCCAGAGGCGCCAGGCCTTGACCAGGCGGCGACACGGCAGCGTGGGATCGAGCTTCGCGTTTCCGGCCGTCAAGCGCTCGCGGCACACTTGGACCAGACGCTCGTTCCCCGGCATCCCGGATACCAGAAAACCCAGACGCTTGAACACTGCGCCGTTACCGAGCTTTTCGCCATAGCGAATGAGCGTATCGGCATCGGCTTCCTTGTCCCGGAGGTAGGCGTGCAGGCATTGCACAACATGCCGGATACCGCCGCCCGCCGCCGGCTCCGCCAGCAAATCGACGATGGTTCTGTGCTTGTCAGAAATGGAAACCCGCGCCTGACCGCGCCAGATCGTCTTAAGCCCAAAAATGGCGTTTTCGGGCGTGCGTTTCAGTGTGAAGGAAACGCCTTGCACCGTCTGCTCCTTGGTGCGGAACGGCTTCGCCGTGAACACGAAAATATTGCGGAAGAGCTGCTCGGTGAAATCCCAGTGCTCGGCCGCTGTCCATCCGCCGATGTAGCCCGGCGAGAACAAGGCCGGCACCAGCACCCAGGGATCTTTGAGCACCTGCTCGGTCGAGGAGGCGCCGACAGGAATAGGCGCATAGATTCCAGGTCCGACACGCTTTATCCAACCCTGGTGTTGCCATCTGGAAAGCAGTTTGATCGCGGCCCGCCGATCCAGCGACAGAGCCCGCATGGCATCCTCGATGGTCACCAGGTCTTTCGCGGCTTGCAGCACCGCCGAGACCCGCGCTCGTGCATGGGAAGAAAAGCGTTTTAGCTCCAAGGTACACCCTGCTTGCAATTGTTCACATACTGTGGGACTTTATGCATATTTAGTATACCATGAATGTACCGATGTGTTATACTACGACTGTATTTTATCCCCGATTAATAGACTTATTTCATGCTAAGTATACCCAAGTCTGGTCTTGAGGACCGTCGGGAGCCGATCCTAAATGGTTTCAGAGGGTTAAGGGCGCATCCGGCTCAGCCCGGACCGGGCTCTCAGGCTTCGCCCCGAGCCTCCTGGCGGAGTCTCGGCCTTCGGTTTCGATCCCTTGCGCGAATATCATGCGCTGAACCCTTGTTAACGGCATGGGCTTCATCCTTGACCTCCCGACCGCCGCATACCTGACATGGAACGGAAAGCTGCTCGAAGCTACTGGCGTAACGCCTGACGTTCCGATTGAGGTGGACGTACGATTCGCTTCGATCCGGCGAGGACGTGCAGATGAGGGCTGCCCTCGATCAACTTTCAGACAGATGAATACGCGAGGACGCCCAACCGCAGGGAATTGTTGACATGGAGCGGATTCCCGCGCTTGGATAGCTGAACGCCGCGTAAAGGCCTTGTTCTACAGGGGCAAACCGAGGGGGCCGGAGATGACGGAGAAACCCGCAAAGAGTGCGCCCAGCAGGCCGTAATCAAGGAGCGCGGCGGCGGCGCGGGCGGGCGGTCCGGCAAGAGTGAGGTGAAAGCGCACGCCTTCCGGAGTGGTGATTGCGAAATCGCCGGCGGGCATTTAACGCGCCTTCGTCGCATCCAGCGGCGCGGCCGCGGCCTGCAGGGCGGATAGTTTGCGCCGGCGGCCGGCGAAGGCCAGCCAGGCGGCGAGCGAGGCCAGTTCGATCAGGCCGAAGGCAATCTTGGCGGCATAGGGGGTTTGCACTGCCGCCCCCGAGGACAGGCCGGGCGAAAGCACGGTGTGGTACGCCTTGTTCTGGCAATTTTGCGCGGTTTATCTGGGAGTGTCAAAGTCGGCTTAATATTCCCCAAAACGCCGGTTGAATTTTCCCCACCTCCAGAGTCATGAATGGATTCAATACCTCATGTCTCATGGCCGGCAATCAGCGTGCAAACTGTAGGCGCATCGTTTCGCCGCCATTTACGGGCGCCCACAGGCATTCCATGGCGTTGGCACCTGTCCTGTTGCACGTCCAGTTGGAGCCAATATCATGGAACTTGACCTGATAGACATCGGATTCGTTAGTGATGACGTGAAAGTGTCCAGGGCGCGGATCCGGGCACCCGGCGTAATCCATGCACACTCTCCAGTCGTCGCGCGTTCCCGTGATGGAGAGACCTCGAAGTCCGCTGAAACTAGTAACAATGCTATTTCCTGCAAAAGGTCCATAGCCCCACTTCCCCGAAACGAAATGCCAATATCCTTTCAAGCCAACCCGGATCCGGACCGGCGGCGCCGGTGGTGGGACATTCGGAGCGGGCTGGGGATGCGGTGGATGACTCCGAGCGTATTCCAGGGCACCGATGCGTTTCAGGACGGCATCCCGATCGCCGGCATTGGGAGCAGCCGTCAGATACCAATTCAACGCCGCAATCGCGAGCTTGAAGCGTTTCGCTTTCGCGTAAGCTTGGCCGGCGTTGTAATAATTGGCTGCCACCCAGGGTTCGATGCGCGCCGCCTGCTCGAACGCTTCTGCCGCGCTGGAGAAATCCGCTGGCGTCTGCGCATGTTTGAAGGCATATTCGCCAGCGCCCTCGGCCTTAAGCGCATCGGCGGTCTCCGCCGGCGGCGCCGGCAACTGCAACGCCAGCGCGATGATCTGCTTGCGCAAGGCGTCGTTTGCCGGAGAACTTTGCAGTTGCGACGTAAGCTGCTGCAGTTGTGCGTAGGACGGCGCAGCCGACAGAGCGGACTGACCGGCTGCCAGGGTGCCGAGGTAGAGGAGCAACAGGCTAGCACAGGCGGCTCGATTCAGTTGACGGATTCTCGCGCGTTGGCATGTCAGTTTAAGCATGATATTGTCCCTGAGCGAATTACTGTCTCACGCTCCGCGATCACTTCTGGTCCCGGTACGCATGCATGGAGGTATTGCCTCCAAGGTCGCACGTCAATTCGCCGGCTTGTTTGGTACAGCTCATCGTAAATCGATTGACTCGGAATCTGATCATGCGCGCTCCGGAATATATCACTTCAGACCGATTGCATGGCTTGCCATCAACGCTATCGGTCATGTATCGCCGATTGGGGTCCGAACTGGGATATTGATCGTAGCAAACGGACCAATTCCCCTGGCTTCCGCCGATCTCGATGAAAGCGCCGGGGCCACAAACCCCAAGGATGGAATTATCCTGACATGAAATCTTCCACATTCCGGCCAAGCTATCAGTTTTCTGGCGGTTCTGGGCACTGGACTGTGGCGTGGAAGTCTGCGCCGTAGCTGCCTGTGGGGCATGATGACTGCTGGCCCATTTTAATCCGCCGATCTGTTCCAACACGTCTTCGGTGTTAGCGGCGCGCGGCGCAGCCGCCAAATACCAATGCAGTTCGGTGATGGCGCGGCGGTAGTGGCCGGCCTTTTTGAAGGCTTGAGCAGCGTTGTAATAATCAGAAGCTACCCAGGGCGCGAGCAGGGCGGCATGATCAAAGGATTGGCCGGCATCGAAGAAATCGGCGGGCGATTGAGCATGCTTGAAGCCATACATGCCGGCTCCGCGCGCCTCGACCGCAGCGGTGCTTTCCGCTGGAGGCCTCGGCAGCGTCAGCGCCAGGGCGATGATCTGCTTGCGCAAGGCGTCGTTTGCCGGAGAATTTTGCAGTTGCGACGTGAGCTGCTGCAGCTTGGCATAATCCGAAGCCGGTGTCTGCGCCGCCGCGCGCCACGCCACGCCCGCCAGAATGATGCTGACTGCCAATGCCAGTCCGCAAGGTTGAGCTACTACTCTCCGTTGCGACATCGTTTCCCCCTACCCCGGCACTCCGCTTATGGACGCGGTGACGAATTCAGCGCTTGCAATTGCGCCGCGATTCGCTAAATCTGTTGCCAGCTTTGTTTTTTTTCAGCCTGGATGGAATTAAGCTCTCGCTGCGTGGCCAGCAGCAGAGCCAGCCCGGCATCTTGCTGGTTGGTGTTTTGTCTTTGCACGGCGTAGGACTTGAGCGCCAGCGCTCGACAATGGCATGGAATGGCAAGTGCTGCCGCTCACGAAACTATGGAACTCTTTCGATGTTCAGGTCAACGATGGTGCCGGTGACCGGAAAAGTAAGCTGCATCGTTCCTTCCATGGTGTTTCCGTCCGGCGAAATCCTTAGCCGGTAGGTTTGTTCTTGAACCAGCCGCCCTCCATCGTTCACCATCTGATTCCGGAATTTGAGGCCGTTGCCGCTGATCGAGTCCAGAACGTTGTGATCGCCATTGGAGCACAATCCCCCACCCAAACTCCATGCTTCGCTGGATTTAGTGATGGTCAATGTCCACATGCAGGAAACCGACCTTCCCGATAAGGTGGCTTGCCGCACCTGCCAATTGCCAAGATAGCGCGCTAGAGCTGCTTGCGCGACCGCGGCTTGCGCTTGGGCCGCGGTTGCAGCGGCGGTTGGCGTGGTGGTATGCCGACTGACTGGATGCTGCTGCGCGTACTTGAGCCCGCCAATCTGCTCTAGCACCGCATCCTTGTCCTCGGCATTGGGCGCGGCCTTAAGATACCAGCGCAGGTCCGCGATCGCCCGGTTCAGGTGCGCGGTCTTGGCATAGGCCTGTGCCGCGTTGTAGTAGTTGGCCGCCATCCAAGGCGCAAGCAGGGCGGCATGATCGAATGCCTGTCCAGCGTTATAGAAATCCACCGCCGATTGCGCATGGTGAAAGGCGAATTTTCCGGCTCCTTGAGCTTCGATTGCCGCGCTGGTTTCGTTGGGCGGTGTCGGCAGCTTCAGTGCCAGCGCGATGATCTGCTTGCGCAAGGCGTCGTTGGCCGGAGAAGTTTGCAATTGCGATGTGAGGTTCTGCAATCTGGCATAATCCGAGCCCGGCACCGGCGTTTGCGCCGCCGCGCACCCGGTGGCAACGCTCACCGCCGGGCAAAAAACCAGCGTAAACCAAAGCAATTTGGCGGCAAGCTTCGTGAGCATCCGATTGGGCATAAGGGTGACTCCATCGCGATCAGTACAGATGTTCAATTAGAATTGCGCACCAGGGTTAACGTCGCATTCCAACCTGGCGAGCCGTTCATCGCGTAGGACTGCGCCTGGCATCGCAGTTCGTCGGTTCTGATTCTTGAGCATTGGATTACTACATGACTGCTATTGACTTGACCATAAATGAACGACAAATGATCTTTCCCGGAATAGGTCGTCGTTGTGGCCTCGCAAGGTTCTGCAGCGACAGCCGCGAACCCGTACGGGTGCGCGCATACCGTCCAGTTGCCAAGCGAGCCTCCAATGTTGTAATAGGCGCCTTTGTTAAATCTAACGTTCCAATGGCCGGCCAGGCTATCTTGCCGGCGTTGTCGCGCTGCGGCGGCCGCCTGGGCTTGTGCCACGGGTTGTCCGCGCGGTTGATCGTTTGCGACGGCCGGATGAACGCGGGCGTACTCCAGGGCGCCTATACGCTTCAATACGGCATCCCGATCGCCGGCATTGGGCGCAGCCGTCAGGTACCAATTCAATGCCGCAATCGCGAGGTTAAAGTGTTTTGCTTTAGCGTAAGCTTGGCCCGCGTTGTAGTAATTAGCTGCCACCCAGGGTTCGATGAGCGCCGCCTGCTCGAACGCCTCCGCCGCGCTGGAAAAATCCGATTGCGTCTGTGCATGTTTGAATGCGTATTCGCCGGCGCCCTCGGCCTTAAGCGCAGCGGCGGTCTCCGCGGGTGGCGCCGGTAACTTCAACGCTAGCGCGATGATCTGCTTGCGCAAGCCGGCGTTGGCCGGAGAATTTTGCAACTGCGACGTGAGTTGCCGCAGCTTGGCATAATCGGAGCCCGTGGCCTGCGCCGCCGCGCGCCACGCCACGCTGGCCAGAATGATGCAGACTGCCAATGCCAGCTTGTGAGGTTGAGCTAATCGCCGTTGAGACATCCTGTTTTCCTTATCCCGGCGCTCCGTTTACGGACGTGGTGACGAATGCAGCGCCTGCAATTGCGCTGCGATCCGCTGAATCTGCTGTCGGCTTTGTTCTTTTTCAGCCCGGATGGAATTGAGTTCTCGCTGCGTTGCCAGCAGCAGAGCCAGCGCGGCATTTTGTTGGTTTGTGTTTTGTCTTTGGACGGCGTAGGCCTTGAGCGCCAGCGCCCGATCATGCTGCGCTATATTTCCCGCGGCCGGGGCTGCCGCTGGTTCGGCGTTTTCGGGTAGTGACCGGTTGGCGGGCGCCCCGGTTGCAACCGGGCGGGTTGAGTTTTGCTCGATTTTCCGTGCGCGGCTATCGAGCCGCTGCAGGCGATTCACGTTATTGAGCAATTGCGCAGAAAGCGAGCGCACCTGACTCGTTGCCTGCGCCGGATCGCCGATGGTGGGCATGGGGCCACCGGAATCGCAGGCCACCCCCACTTGGCGGCCGTCGAGCGCGGCCGCGGCCTGCTGGGCGAGATAGCGGACGTTATCGGCCATCTGGTCGAGTGCAGGTCCGGTCAGATCGCTGGATGCGGCGCGCGCGGCATCGCCGAGAATGACGGCCGCGCAGTGCAGTTGTTGCCACGCCGTCTCTGCCTGTCTGGCCTGGCGATCAGGCGGCAAGGTGTCGATCAGGATCGATGCCTGAGCGGAAGAGATCCCCTTTAGGCCGAATGTGGCCGTGTTGCCGTGTTCGCCTTTCAGCCCCGGCGGCTGCAAGCCCACTTTCTTCAGGTGACGGTAAGCTTCATCTCGGGATCGTAGAAATTGGGCGTGCTGTTCCGCCTTGCGGCGCTGTTCGTCTGCCCGCGCCTGCGCTTTTGCCCGCGCCTGCTCCCGCGCATTCGCTTGCCGCTGCTGTTCTTGCTGGCGCTCTTGTTCCTGGTTTGTTTGATACGGCGCCGGAGGCGGTTGTGGTGGCGGCGGCGGCGCGGGAACTGAAGTGTAGACGCAACGGTAGCCGCCATTTCCGGTAGGAACCCAGCGTCCCCGGGTTGCAAGGCAGTGCTGACGCATCTGCCAGAACCAGCCCGCCGCCTGCGCGGCTGCGGGGCGTGCGGTGGCCGGCAGAGCAATGGCGACGGCCATCAGCATCCAGCTTGCGCGCCGCGGGAGCTTCGCCTTCATGGCTGCCACCAGACCTGCATATGGTTTCCCGAAATCGCCGCAGGCGATGGAATCGCCCCATGCGTTGGAATCCGCAGCCATTGCATTCTTCGCAAGATAATGGGAGCCTTTCGGCCGTTGACGCGCAGCGCAATTTCTCCCGAAAGCACAGTGAAGACAGAACGGCGGGAGTTCGTGCTGATCGTGAATTCCGTGCCGCGAACGGCAACGGCAACCTGCGGCGTGCGTATGCTGAATCGAGAGCCGAATTTCTTGTATAAGTAAGCCTTGGCGCGTTCGTTCAGGTGCAGTTCGCCCTGGAGAAGATCATAGATGCGACCGGTCTTTCCGGCTTCATAACGCAAACGGGTGTGCGGGCCCAGATCAACGCGGGCGCCTGAAGGCAACTGCAGGCGCATAAAGCTGTGGCGTCCAGGCAGGTCGATGGTCATGCCCGGCTGCAGCTTAAATCCTTGACCGTGCAATGCGATGGCATGGCCTTGGGCATTGGTGATTTTTACCGTGCCGGTCATCCCAATGGGAGTGGCCGCGGGATGCACAGCTACCAGGTCTGGAGGCCATTCCCTCGCCTGATCCAGGGCCGAATTGATCTGCCACAGGATGGCACGTTCTCGCGCCAGCTTGTGTTGCACCAACTCAATACCCTGCTCGGCATTTTCCAGTGCCTGAGCGGCGGTTGCTGCCTCGGCGCCGTTGCCTGCCTGACGGGCCCGCGCCGCCAAATGCTTCGATTGTTCGACTAATCGCAGCAGCGAGAGAAGATGGGCATCATTGTCCTGAATTGCACTCAGGACTTCTTCCCGCTGCATTAACAGGTTGTGGACCACCGGAGACTTCGGCCTGGGTGCTGAACCCTGGCCGAAGAGCGTCGCGCTTAGCGACAGCCAAGTAGTGGCTGCCAGCAAAATCGAAAAGTTCCGCATGGCCAAAGATCCGAAGCGGCAACAATGCGTCTTTAAATCGCCGGCAAATCAGGATCCAGCCCCCAGTTAAAGGCAGTCTAGTATATCAGAAAAAGTAGGGCAGGGAGCCCGAACCTGACCCACCCTCCAACCACGGAGAGGCCGCGGCGTTGGGTGACTCCCCCGTTTGTAACCGCCGGGAAAGAGGCGATTGCACTTTTGCCGGTCGCCGGCCACGCGCGTGATTCAAATCAGCGCAGAAGCTGGCCGCATCGGACCAAGTTACGCACGAACCTTGACCGTTTCCTGAGCCGCTTTCCGTTCACGATCTGAACCAGCCCCTGGCACAAAACTTGTGCCGTCTTCCGGTCTAACCCCAAACCCAGCGCCGCACCAAATCCCAAACCGGTCCTTGAACCAAGAATCGTTCTCGATATGCGAAAGGCGTGCCCGAAAGACTACAATGGTCACCATGGCGGAAGCCGGGCAGGCCGCAGCGACGACTACGAACGTCCGGATATCTTCGCGTGGATGATCTCGCCCGCGAACTCAATATTTCCGAAATTGCTGTCGGGAACGCACTTCGCCGGCAAGAGAATCGCGGGCTGGTCGATCATCTGGGCAAGAAAATTTTCATCAACCGGCTCGTGCCTGATTTTTCCGGTCGGGAGCTAATTAACCTACTGAGACCCGAGGTATACCTGTCGCTCGAAACGGTCCTGCGGGACTCGGGGATTTCGTCGCAGAGTCCAACCGTTCTCACTTGCGTCACTCCTGGGCGGCCCGGCGAGTTCCGATCCAAATCCGTGTCCATCATCTTTCGCCGGCTGTCGAAGAATTTATATTGGGGGTTCCAGGAAAAGTGCACGCGATATGGCAAGTACAAAGTCGCGGAGCCGGAAAAGGCGCTATTGGACTGGATTTATTTGTGCCGTCAGGAAGGCAGCATTATCCATACAGATGAACTGAACCTGCAATGGCTGGATCGTGGCAGGCTGCTACAGTACGCTGCCAAGTTCCCGAACCCGGTCAAGCGGCAGATTGTAAAAGCAGTCGCCAGTTGCAACGTTCTGCAGCCGGGCGCATAATTCACCTACCTGATCTCGCAGCGAATTTATTATGTTTTTCAGTTTTCGAATGAACCTTGCCGCAGACGTGTCAGCAGCTCCGCCGTTTCGACCAAACAGGATGAAGCTTTCAGCGCTTCAATACTCTTGACCGGTGATGGCAATACATCCGACTGGCCGTCATCGGCAGGGAATTGCAAGACCTTCGATAGGTGCCCGCCAGCTGCCGTCATATTGACCGCATTCATAAAGCAGATCCGCCGCCGTGCGCATCCCCTCGCTGGCCAAGCTATCCCGAGGCCCCAAAAACTGCCGATAGGTTTATAAGATTGGGAAAACAGGATCCGGCTACGAGCGGCCCGGCCCATGCTGATCGCTTATTCGTAGCGTAGCGCATGAGCCACTGCTGGCCATATCGGCTTCCGTTGCGCTCCGAGCCGTCACTCTGCCGTTTTCCGATCTGTTGACCGCAGTCACGGCACTCGATCTTGGCTACCGCGTAGCCTCATGCAAGGGGCGCCACTTCAAGGCTGTTCTTTGGTATCGTGATTGGCGACAATGAAACTTCCTGGCCGGAAAGAATAGTTGACGCCGAACAGCCCCGTTCTGAGTAGAAAATCTTCCTTCCTTAGCCGCCGCGAGGCCACGCCGTCATTTCGTGGCGTATAGGCCGGACGCCATTGGGCTCCCAAGCGGCCGAGTTTGGGGGTGGGGTTCCGGCTCTCGGGATGTGCCCGGCGGCGAGCTACGCTAACCGGCCCGGCGTCAGATCTTTATCTTCATACGCTGGCAGCGCGGGCATTGAACCGGGGAACAAGCACGGCACCAGGACTTATCGCATTCCGGGCAGGGTTCCTGTCCTCCAGCATCGGTTAAATGCAGCCGCTCGTCGCAAACCCAACGTTCGCGGCCGAGGCCGAGGCCCCAATCGCAGGGCGGCGGCTCGAGCGCTCGCACCTGGGGGAACCAATCCATGGCGATGCGCCTTTGGCCCTTACGGCGGTGGATCATCACCTCAATCCGGTGTACTGGAGCCAGGATTTCCAAGCCCTGTACCCACTCGACCCTCACCCGCACGGCGTAATTGCGGCGCAGATCCTCGATCTTTGATCGATATTCCCGCTCAATCGTGTCCAGTCGCCATTGTTCTCGCCGTCCCTCCCTCTCGGCCTTACCGTTCTCACCGGAACCCGCCATGGCAGCGAGCCGCCGGCTGGCCTCCGCCTGCAAGCCGGAATGATAAGCATGGATCCGCTGGCGGTCGCGTTCCATGCGCCGCCTGACTCCCCGCAGGAACGGATCTAATTCCCCCTGCACACGATGTCCCACCAGCGCACGAAGACGCGGTACAAAATTTTCCACCCGGCCCAAAGTTTCGGCAGCCTGGGGCGAAGCCGCGGCGGGCTCGGCATTCGCCGCAGCCGCGCGCAGCGGCGCCTGACAGCCATCCAGGCTCGCGCCGCTGGCCAGATTGATGGCCGTCGAAACCAAGCCTTCGCGCTTCTCGTCCGCTACGGCGCTGTAGCGAAAGACGAGAATCAAACAGCGCGTCCAGACTTCCTGCTGGTGCTCGACTCGCGCAACCGCGTTGGGGAGAACCAAGCCCTTGTCCAGCAAGCGTTCGGCGCTGGGAGGGGAAGGCACTGCTGCTGGAAAGCAAACGCGGCGCCAGCGCCCGGCCTCACCCAATAGGTCGCCAAAACGCCGCAACCAATCGCCTTCGAACCCAACTGGGATTGAGCCGCTGGGCGCTTCCGAGCCAAATGCCAGGGAAATCATCTCCGGCCACTGCATTTGGGCGCGCAGCGAATCGGGCGCTAGCACGTGTAACAGCTCCGATTCCGCCTCCACTATGGCGCCATGCCGTTCCAGCAAGCGATACGCGAAGCCTTGCAGGTCGTTCATTTAGCTTTGGACAAACTCCTCGCCAAAGAGTTCCTCATCCAGTTGCTGCGCGCCTCGGTACTGCCGCCGGGCCTGGTCGAGCTTCTCGCCCAATTCCTGGAAAGCCCGCGTGCGCTCCTCCACGCTCGAACGCAGCCAGGCTTCCAACACGAGATCATCAAATCCTTCTCCATCCCCGATCTCGCCCAGGATGATTCCCGCCTCCCCCACCACCAACTCGAAGAGCGCGATCTTTTCCTCCAGCAGGCGCAACATTTCCTCCTCCACCGTGCCCTTGTTCACCAGATTAAAGATGAAAACGTCGCGTGCCTGTCCGATACGGTCCAGCCGGCCTATGCGCTGCTCGATCGCCATCGGGTTCCAAGGGATATCGAAATTGATGAGCGTATTGCAAAACTGAATGTTGCGCCCCTCGCCGCCCGATTCCGTCGCCAGCAGTACCGGCACCTGATTACGAAAGGCGGCAATCGCGACATCTTTATCCGAGCCGCTCATGCCTCCTTCAAAAAGTGAGTACACCAGCCCTTCGCTCTCCAACCGGGCGGCAAGATGGTGGAGCGAGTCGCGATAATGAACGAAGACCAATTTCTTTTCGCCGGGATTGCGCCGCAGCAGCTGCAGTAGCAAATCTTCCTTGGCGCCGTGGCGTAGCGCCTCCCATTCCCCGGCCAACGCCGGCCAGGATGGATCGCTCGGATTCGCTGACGCTTGCCGCCGGGCCGCTGCCGCGGCGGCGGCGGGCGAGGAGCCGGCGGCGCCCAGCAGCTGGCGCAACACCATACGATCGCGGCTGCTATGGCCGGTCCGCCCGGCCAATTCCCGGGTCAACTCATCGAGGTGGCGGTAGGCGGCCGCTTCGGCGCTGGCAGAATCTGCAACCAGGGTCTGTACATGCCGCCGGGGCAGGCGGACGGCGGCGGCGGCGCGCGTGTTACGGATCATCGCATCGCGCATCAAGCCGCGCAGACGCTCCGGATTCGCCGCCTGCCGAGGCTTCCCCTTGACCATGTATTCGGCGCGAAACTGCTTTAAGGTCTGTAAAATGCCCGGCTTCAATAAACTGAGCAGGTTATAGAGCTCAATCAGATCATTCTGGACCGGGGTGGCGGAAAGCAGAAGCAAGAAGCGCTTATTGAGCGCATCGACCAGTTTATAGCTCAGGCTCTGGCGAGCGTGCAGGTGATGCGCCTCGTCCACGATCACCATATCATAGGCGCCAGCGGCCAGATGCGCGGAGTGCTCCTGCCGCCGCGCCAGCGCCAGCGAGGCAATCACGTACGGCTGCGCCCAGAACCGTTCCGGGTCCTGCCGTAACAAACTATCCTGCGTGGTGGCGAAGCGGAGGCTGAATTTGGTTTCCATCTCTTCCCGCCACTGCCCCACCAGGGAGGGCGGCGTGAGCACCAGGGCACGCTCCACCATGCCGCGCAGGATGTACTCTTTCAGCACCATGCCGGCTTCTATCGTCTTGCCCAAACCGACCTCGTCCGCCAACAACACACGCCCACGGAACTGGCGCAACACCTTGCGCGCGGTCTCCACTTGGTGCTCAAGCAACTCAGTCTGGTTAAGGTGCTTGAGGCACAGCAGTTCGTCAAAACCCTGCGCCAGACTTAAATGCAAGTAAGCTGAACGCAACTCGTGCCAGTCTTCCTCGCCGGAGAAGTTGCGATTGGATGTAAGGCAGGCAAAACACCGTCCGAGATCAACCTCAATCTCGATGGGAAGCTCGATGGGTAAGCACGGCAACGAGAAGCGGTCTGGGAGTTGGATTGCCGGGATTGCCGGCGCGGGCGCTTGCTTCCGGGGCCGCGGCGCAACCGTGGACGACGCCGTCCGCGCGGGAGCAAAGATCAGGCGGAACTGCTCGCGAAGCCAGAGATCGTTGGCGCCCAGACACGGGGGAAAAATCCATGCAGCCTGCTGCCATCGCCTTAAATCGAGAGATTCCAAAAGGCGGCGGGCAGGTTTAAGTTTGTTTTTTTGGGCCCAGAGCAGGGCGCGATAAAGACGGGACTCCGGCAATGGAAAATAGTATTTTTCAAGCCGGTTAAGATAACGCTCGGCGGCGCCAGCCTGCCCTTTACGTAAGAGCAGCGCCACCGCCATCGACAGCACCCCGCCATCATCGGGACAGGCTCGAACCGCTGCATCTGCCAGGCTTCGAACCGCCTCCGCCGTTTGACAGCCGGGGTCCATCAATTCAGCAATCAGGGCTTGGCCCAGCTGTTGCGGCCAATTCCGCTCAGGATTCGCGGCCGGCGCTACCGCCGTTCCCACGGTGCCATGCCCCACCTGCCATTGCCTCCACTGAAAACAAGGCGATTCTAGCATGGAGGCTCATGCGGAGGTAGGGCAAAGGCTTAGGTGGAGCGAACGCCCCAAATCGATCCGCTATTCAAATTCACCTCGAGGACCAGTCGCTTTGGCGGCATCACTTCCGCCCCCAACAGCTCTTCCCAACGCGCGGCGGCTTGGCGCAATGTAAACCGCTCGCTTTGGCTCCGTTTGCGGCGTACCGGCAGATAATAACCGACGGTTTCGCCGTGCCGAGTGATGGCCACGGGGTGCATCCGATGCCAACAGGTAGCTGGCCAGCTTTTCCCGAAACTCTAGAATTCCGATCCGTACGGAATCCAAGTAACGCGTACTCCTGTGTACGCCGTTAACCACTGGCGGCTTCGGTCGTGCTCGCGTTTTCGAAAGCCGAACCGGTATCGCTCCAATCCGGAACCGAGGTTCGTACCGATGAAGTTCGTACCGGTAGAGTGCAGAGTAGCATCCTGATCCTGCGCGCTACGGTGGCTCCATCCCGGCTCGCGGTCGCTTACGCTACTTAAGGCGCGCTTACGGGCGGCTGCACCCAGCGTTGAAAATGAAATCGCGTCGCGGGCGTAATCTCTAGCGGCGGCAACGGCGTTTGGCGGAAGTTGAAACAACTCCGCATATCCAGCGCGCGGGCATCGCGGCGGGTGAGCGCAGGCAGGCCAAAACGCCGCTCGATCAGCTTTAAAGGCGAGGTGAAATCGAAATGGGCATGGCAGACCTTGCCGGCGCGGGAGTAGGGCGAGATGAGCAGTGTAGGAACGCGCGGGCCATAGCCGTAGCGGTCCACCGCGGGCGGAGGCACATGATCGTAAAATCCGCCGTAATCGTCCCAGGTCAGCACGATCAGCGTATCTTTCCAATAGGGGCTGGCCATGACGGCATTAATCAGATGGGTGATATGCCACATGCCCTGCACCGTATCGCTTGGCGGATGCTCGCTGTTGAACGGTTCGGGCACAATCCAAGCCACCTGCGGCAGGGAATGGCGGTGCAGGTCGGAATAAAACGCACCCAGGCTGACCAGGTGAGACATCAGCCGCGGATTATGCTGAAAGGCGACAAAGCCGGGCAGTGGATTCCATAAAGTGTGCTGCTGAGGCCGCAGTTCGTCGTAATATTTCCAGCTCACGCGCGCATGCTGCAGCATCTGCGCCAGCGTCGGAAAACTATACACCCCCGGCTGCTGGGCGATCCCCGGCGGTGGATTGTTGACCAATCCGCCGGACTGCGCCGCCACGGTGTAGAGGTGGTTGGGCTCGCTCGGACCCATCAGCGAAGAAAAGAAATGGTCGCAGAGGGTAAAGCGATGGGCATATTCCCAATAGTTGGGAATATCGCGCCAATCGTAATAGCCCATGGTGTTCAACACCCATGGCGGCGGCGGACCTGACGGCGGCGTGCTGGCGGCGCGGCCTTGAAACCGGCCGAAACGCTGGGCGCCGCGCATGGCGCGTGCGCGGCCGGCTATATGAAATGCCGAAACGGCAAATTACTACCGGCAAGACGCGACTGGCGGGACCTGGACGGCAATTTCCGAAGCCGATCAAGCACCTGGCTTCGGCAATAAAGTTGCGCTACATGGCTTTTTTTATGCCCGTAACGGGGTGGCTGGCTTCGCCGCAACCAGGAGAGAGTGCAGTGATCTGCTTGAAGAGGGACTGCTTCATGGCTGACGGCATCAATCCCCACTCCGATGCCTAGCCAAGAGGATACTGCCAGTTAACCGGCGGCGCCAGTTGGCCGCCCAACGCGCCGGCGCTTGGCCCACGCTCGCATACCCTCCGAAAACCTGTGTGCCGGCTCTTCCAGCCAGGCGATGCCCAGGTCATTCAAATGCCGTCCCACCCGGATGGCAATGCGCCGGTCACAATCGCCATTCGCATCGACCCGCGCATCTGGAAGACCGTCAGGGAGCTTGATGCCGCGGGTATCGTCTTGGAACGTCTCGGCCCGGAGGCGGTAAAGGCCAAGTCCCCGAAAATCTACCATCTTAATCTTCAAAAGCATGAGCACCAGAAACTGCGGCTGGTAACCATCCGCTCCCAATGGATCCCTGCGCTCGCGGAAAGCTGCGGCGACGATTTCCGCACCTTCATCGCCGGCCAAAGCAAGCTAACAAGTGGGTTGGGCTTCGTCAACGTCATGCGCGACGGCAGCCGCGCGCACGGTCTCCGTCTGCATGGCAGGCCAACTTGCCTGTCCGCCAGAAGACTGCGGCGGAATTCCCGGAAACTACAACTTGCTGGACGCCCTCGCCGATGCCCTCCATTCAGAACATGAAGAACTGAGCGAACGGCTCGGTGGTTACTTCGACCCTGTGGCGTTTTCCGTCAATAAGGCACATCGCATCCTCTTCACCGGCACGCCGAAGCAGTCAAATTTTCGCGCGTTAACTCGCCCCGACGCAGACTTGCTGAAAGGATACGATTCACCACGTTTCATGCCCCTTCATAACCCTATCTTCATCTTCAGGACTAATGGGTGGCGCGAGCCAAGTGCAGGTCGCCGTTGACCATTTCTTCAACCAGGTCATCGAAGCTGCTGGCCGGTTTCCAGCCCAATACCTGGTGGGCTTTCGAAGCATCGCCCAGTAACAGGTCGACCTCCGCTGGGCGATAAAATTCCGGGTCGCTAACGACGTAATCCTGATAGTTCAGGCCGGCCGCCGAAAAGGCTTTATCCGCGAAATCGCGCACCGAGTGAGTTTCACCTGTGGCGATGACATAATCATCCGGCGCCGGTTGTTGCAGCATGCGCCACATCGCCTCGACGTAATCGCGGGCATGGCCCCAGTCGCGCCGCGCGTCGAGATTGCCCAGGCGCAATTCCTTCTGCTGCCCGGCGCGAATCCGGCCCACCGCGGCGGTGATTTTGCGGGTGACGAACTCCAACCCGCGGCGCGGCGATTCGTGGTTGAATAAAATGCCGGCGCAGGCGTAAATGTTATACGCTTCGCGATAATTACGCGTGAGATCGTAGCCGGCCACCTTGGAAATTCCATAGGCGGAACGCGGATGAAACGGCGTTTGCTCGTCTTGGGGCGATTGCCGCACCTTGCCGAACATTTCGCTGGAACCGGCAAAATAAAAACGGCAGTCAGGCGCGGCGTTCTTCACCGCCGAGAGCAGATAATGCGTGCCGTTGATATTGGTGTTCAGGGTTGAGAATTCGTCTTCGAATGAGTAGCTGACAAAGCTCTGCGCCGCAAGGTGATAACATTCCTCGGGCTTAACCTTGGCCACGATGGTGAATAAACTGGGATAGCTTTCAAGCGAGGCCGCATGCAGTTTGATGCGGGAGAGCAGGGGCAGAATACGTTGCAGTCGCGCTTCCGGGCTTTCCATCGCCACCCGGCGCACTACCCCGTGAACTTCATAGCCTTTCGACAGCAGCAATTCGGCCAGATACGAGCCATCCTGGCCAGTGATGCCAGTAATTAACGCGTTTTTGGGTTTGGAAGTCATTGATGATTACCTGCAAGGCTGCTGAAAAACCCCGCATCAGTGTAGCTGCAAAGGCGGTGAGCGCGTCTATTTCTATTGGAGCATGTGTGGACAAAATGTCCATCAAGCTCCGATGCTTATACTTGCCGCTAAACAGCGGAGTCCAGCTAATCACCCGTTACGCCCGATTCGCCGCAGGGGCGGAGGAATCCCTGAGGGGATCGTTGCGCCGTTTCGTTCATCTTTATTCGACGACTGGGCGTCCTGCTACGGTGCGCCGTGGCTTAACGTGCGTTGTGCCAGGCAGCCTGAGCCGCTTCTCCTAAGCGGAACACATACTTTTCGGGCACCGCCGATTTGCGGCTCGCCGAGGCAAAAAACAGAGCCATCATTGCCGCCGCGCATACCTTGTTGATTACGCTCTATTGCATCTTGAAGCAGACCCGGCATTGGATTTCAAGTCAACCTTGTCCCCGGCGGAGCCCATGGCATAGGCAGAGTAATTTACGAGAGAGAGTGATCAAGTTCAAAAATATACTCGGAAGTAACGCGGGTAGCGAGCAGGCTGCGGGGATCGTTGTCGTAAGTTAACCGATAGGGGCCACCCCGGAGGAATCGCTCGAGGAAGGGAGCCAACTCGGCAGTGAACTCCTGCTGCGCGGAGGCGGTATTGGGCGCGAGCAGGCGGTCACATACCTGGATTTCGAACTCATGGCCATCGAGACGTATGCCACCTGACAGTCGCGAGTCTGCTTGCAGCCGCCGGCAGGCGTTTAGCGTGGCGCGCGCGGCATGCAACAAGCGATCGAGATTGCCGCCCGCAAGCGGCGCTTTGCGGTAGTACCGGATTCCCCAGCGGCCGCCGCTATGATCCAGGCTATAGTCGGCCCGGAATCCGATCAGCACCACGCCCGGCCCTTCGGGAACATGGCGATAATCGGCAACATCGATCAGCAATTCTTCTGCTGAACCTGCCGTAATCCAGGAATGAAACACCGGCACCAGGGCGGCAACGGTCGCCTCGGGCGGGGGGGCGATGAAAAGCTTGAAGGCGAGATGTTCGAGTTCCATATTTGAAATTTTCGGCCATTCTGTCGGGCGCGTAGGTGCTCTCGATTTCCGTTATGCCTCGACCGGCTCGGCGGATAGGCGGTTGTAGCAGCCGTGGCAGGCGTCAATAAATAGCTGCGCTTCGCGGATGAGGGTTCCGGCCGAAGCCGCATCGTGCGCCCGATCCGGGCTGGCATGCGCGGCGAACAAGTATTGAGCGAACTGGCCGCCGACGAAGGGATCGAAAAACAGCCGCGTGTCAAAATACTGGGCGCGGAACTCGGCAACGATGCGCGCCGGATCGTCTCCGGGATTGTGGTTTAGCTTCACCAGTCCCTTGGCTCCCTGCAGCATGGCGCGATAAGCCATCTGGCCGGCCGCCTGGGGTTGCTGGCGCTCGAGCGCCAGCTGCGCCTCGAAGACCTGGCGTTCGGCGGCGGCCAGATCAAACTCCACCGGGGAAATCACCTCGCCGGCGCACTCGCCCACGCCCATGTCTTCGAGGCTATACACCCGCGGATCGCCCCAATCGCTGAGGAAAGAGGCGTCGCCGGCGGGAACGCGAGTCAGATCTTCCAGCAGGGCTTTCAGTTCCGACCGGCCGAGGCTTTGGACAAAGCCGCGAAAGCTTTGCCCGGGCTGGCGATCGGCTTGAAATCGGCGGGTGAGGCGGCGCACGACTTCGGGGATGTGCTTGGCAGGAACGGCGGCGATGGGCAATCCATAAGCGCCGGCGTTATCTTCCCATTCGCCGCCCAGCACGACCTGGAAATGCGGCGCCGCCTGGCCGGCGGCTTTGCGGCTGACCCCGTAAAATCCCAGATCGGCGATGTGATGCTGGCCGCAGCTATTGAAGCAGCCGCTGATTTTTATGCGCAGCTTGCGGGTGGCTTCATCGAGGTCATCTAGCGCGCCCTGGGCGAACTGCCGGCGCAGTTCCGCCGCCAGGCCGCGCGAGGAGGAGATGCCGAGCTTGCAGGTGTCGGTGCCAGGGCAACTGACAATATCCGCGATGCCGCCGGCGCCGGGTTCGGCCAGATGGGCGGCTTCGAGTTCGGCATACAGCGCGGGCAGATCGCCGCGGCTGACCCAGCGGATGACAAAATTCTGCTCGACGGTAGTGCGCACGGTTTCGCAGGTATAGCGGCGGACCATGTCCGCCAACTGGCGTAGTTGCCGGGCGGTAATGTCGCCCAGCGGCAGCTTGATGGTTACGGCGGCGTATCCGGGTTGCTTCTGCGCACGGGTATTGGCACGCAGCCAGCGCTCGAATTTTTCTGAACCGGAGGGGGACAACTCGCCTGCCGGCCGCAGCGCAGCCTCCTGGTTTTGTTCCGCCGCGGCGAGGTAATCGGTCCAGCGCGGGTCTGGTTCCAGCCGCTGGCGCTCGGCGAAAACCAAGTCGCGAAACTTTTCCAGACCAAGGTCATGCAACAGGAATTTCAGCCGCGCCCGGTTGCGATTTTTCTTTTCTCCCAGGCGGGCGTAAACGCGCCCAATGGCTTGGGCCATCGGCAGCAGTTCGGCCACCGGAATGAAATCGCTGAACAACTGGGCCTGATACGGGACCGGTCCCAGGCCGCCGCCGACATACATTTGAAAGCCGCGCTGGAGAACGCCATTTTCCTCGCGGGTAACCGCCACCAAGCCGAGATCGTGGATTTTGGCAAGACCGCAGGCATGATTGCCGCAGCCGCTAAAGGCGGGTTTGAACTTGCGGCCAAAATCCTGGCAATCGGGATGGCCCATTAGATGCCAGGCCAGGCGGGTGGCATAGGGGGAGACATCAAACGCCTCATCCGGGCAGACGCCGGCATAAGGACAGGCGGTGACATTGCGAACGGCGTTGCCGCAAGCCTCGCGGGTGGTGATGCCCACGGCGGCGAGACGGCGCATCACGCTGGGCGTGTTTTCGATGTGCACGTAATGGAGTTGGAAGTCCTGACGGGTGGTGATATGGGCGATTCCGTCGGAGTATTCCTCCGCCAGCTCGGCGATGGTTTCCAGTTGCGCCGCACTTAAACCGCCCCCCGGCACTTTGATGCGCTGCATGCCGGGAGCATCCCAGAGCGTATTCGGACCTTTGCTGGGGTGTTCCGGGTAGGGCAGGCGGCGCAGGACGCGGCCGTCGCTGCGTTGGCCATTGTCGTAGCGCTGGCCATAGACGCCGCGGCGCAGGCGGGTTTCGGCAAACAATTTTTCATCCAGCTTGCCCTGCTTGCGCAAGCCGATCTCGGCCTCGAAGATGTCCACTTCGCGCGCCAGATTTTCCGGCAAGCGCTCCGACAGACGATCTTTCCATGCGGGATTGGATACTTTCATAGGTGTTTTTGAATTTGGCCCATAAAGCAAAAAACCCATCGCCGGACCTTTCCGGCGATGGGTGATGAGGGCCGATGATTTCTGCGGGTTAGGTGCGCCTCAAATAGTTCGCCGGATAGGGATTGGGACAAGGACAACAGCCGGAACGGCGGGTCATGCGGCGAAAACCAAATGGATGAGCGAGGCTCACTTGGGCTCCGAGAAATTATGATTATAGCTTATTTTCTTGCCAACCGACGGGCAAGGACCGGCGAAGGGGAAGTATCACGCAGTCTGATTGGACGGCACCGTATTCTGCATGAAATTCAACCGGTGCGTGCAGCCACAATCGCTTCAACGATACGTTCGGCGTCATGTTCAGTAAGCCCATGATGCACCGGCACGGCCAGGATACTTTGCGCTATCGCCTCGGTCGCCGGCAAAAACGAGTCGCCATAGAGCTGGCGAAACACAGGTTGTTGGTGCAAGCCGCGGGGATAATGCACTGCGGTGGCAATGCCTTGATCGGCGAGCTTTTGCGCCAACTGATTGCGATCGCAGCCAAAGGCGCCGGCCTCAACGCGAAAACAAAACTGATGCCACGCCGGCTCGTTTCCCGGGACAACTTTCTGCAGATGCAGTCCCGGCAGGGAGGATAACCCATCGCGAAGGATCGCCGCATGCCGGCGGCGCGCCGCCAGCATCGCGTCAAAACGATGCAATTGAGCCCGGCCAATCGCCGCTTCCACATCGGACATGCGATAGTTCAGGCCCGGCAGGGTATGCAGATACCGGCCCGTCTGGCCATGCGAGCGCAAGTAGCGCATTCGTTCGGCCAGCTCCGGATTGAGGGTGCAAGTCATGCCTCCCTCGCCTACAAAAAGATTTTTGGTTGGGTAAAACGAATACGCAACAAAATCGTCCCAGCCGCCAAGCTCACGCCCCTGCCAGCGCGCTCCATGGGCTTGAGCCGCATCCCAGATGATTCTTAGCCGGTGTTGGGCTGCAAACGCCTCAACTGCCGCTAGATCGCAAGGATTGCCAAACAGGTGCACGGGCGAGATGGCGCGGGTGCGCGGGGTCAGCTTACGTTCGGCATCAGCCAGATCTAGAAGAAAGGTTTCCGGATCCACATCGCAGAAGACCGGCCGTCCTCCCGCGGCGCTCACCGTGCTGCCCGTGGCGATGAAGGTGAAAGATGGCAGCAACACCTCGTCCCCTGGCTGCAGAAACGTCATATATGCCAGATGCAGGGCAGCTGTGCCGCTGGCACTAGAGACGGCATAAGGCGCGCCCACCCGGGCGGCAAACTCCGCCTCGAAAGCGTCACACTCCCCACCTTGCCTCAGCGCGCCGGAGCGCAGCACATTGACCGCGGCCTGAATCTCGGCTTCCGTCAACGAGGTGTCGGCGATCGCCAGCATGGGCGAGAATGTCTTTATTTCGGTTGCCATTCTATTTATCATCGCCGATGAATGAACAGCGGCGTCGGTAGCAATGAATGTTCAAAGTTTCCGGGCCATTCAGCTCCCGGCGCGCAGGATCTGGCGTTGCCTCAGTAAATCGAACAGTTTATCCGCTAGTTGCTCGGCAGTCTGCGCCCCGGTTGGCGCCACAAATTCCGGATCGAGCGGCGGCTCATAGGGCTGACTAATGCCGGTCAGTTGTTGTGTATCGGAAGCATATAGACCTTTGGCATCGCGCCGGCGGCATTCTTCCAGGCTGCAATCGACAAAGATTTCAAAAAAACGGCCGGGCACAATCAGCTCGCGTGCTCGCCGGCGGTCGTCGCGGAAGGGCGAGACAAAGCTGCAAAGCACGATGTTGCCATGCTCGAAAAACAAACGGGCGATTTCGCCGGCGCGCCGAATGTTTTCCATGCGATCAGCGGGGCTGAAGCCGAGATCGCCGCATAGGCCATGACGAAGCTGATCGCCATCGAGCAGCATGGTCCGGCAACCGGCGGCAAAGAGCCGGCGCTCGAGGCTGCGCGCCAGGGTGGATTTACCGCTGCCAGAGAGACCGGTGAACCACAGCACCGCCGCATGATGTCCATTGCGGATCTCACGTTGCTCGCGAGGAATGTTCCAGGGTTCCCAGACGGCGCCGGGGGAGATTGGGCGCTTCGGCCGGGCCGATTCGATCGCCAGATCGCGCGCCTCGCCGCGAATCATGCCTGCCGCCACCGTCATGTGGGTAAATGGATCGATCAGAATGAAGCTGCCGGTTTCAGGATTGTGACCAAACGGGTCGAAAAACACCGGTTGGGCTGCCGCGATCCGCACCCGCCCGATATCGTTCCATGCAAGGCCACTGCCCACGCGGCGATGCAGCGTATCCACGTCCATCGAGTACTCAACCTGGCTGACAAAAGCGCGTGTCGTGCGGGTGGTAAGCCGCAGAAGATATTGTTGCCGAATATCGAGCGGCATCTCGGCCATCCAGCAGAGCATAGCGTCGAAATGGGGACTCATGACCGGCAGGTTATGGCGGCGGACGATCATATCGCCGCGGCTGACGTCGATTTCATCCTCCAGCGTGAGCACGACGGCATCGCCCGCAATGGCTTCGGGGACGGCGACGCCCGCCTGTTCGACGGTGCGAATCCGGCTGGACTGGTTTGAGGGCAGAACGACGACTTCCTCTCCCGGGCGAATGATTCCAGAAGCGACCTGGCCGGCGAAGCCGCGATAATCCTGGTGTGGGCGCAGCACCACTTGCACCGGGAAGCGGAAGTCGAGCAGATTTCGGTCCACTTCCACATTGACGGATTCCAAATGGTGCAAAAGCGTACTGCCCTCGTACCAGGGCATATGACGGCTGCGCTCGACGATATTGTCGCCATGCAGGGCGGAAACCGGAATAAAGACGATATCCTTGATCTCCAGTTTGCTGGCGAATTCGGTGAAATCCTCCACCAGCTTGCGAAAGACCTGTTCACCCCAGTCAACCAGATCCATTTTGTTGACCGCGATGAGGAAATGGCGAATGCCCAATAGGGAAGAGATGACAGTATGGCGTTTCGATTGCGTCAACACGCCTTTACGGGCGTCGAGCAGGATCAGCGCCAGATCCGCGCTGGAGGCTCCGGTAACCATGTTACGGGTGTATTGGGCGTGACCCGGAGTATCGGCAATAATGAATTTCCGGCGGGGAGTGGCAAAGTAGCGATAGGCGACATCAATGGTGATGTTCTGCTCGCGCTCGGCCCGCAGGCCATCCGTGAGCAGGGCTAGGTTAATGGAATCTTCACCGCGCCTACGGCTATCGCGCTCCAGCGCCTCGAGTTGATCTTGGAAAATCGATTTGGAATCGTGAAGCAGTCGGCCGATTAATGTGCTCTTGCCGTCATCCACGCTGCCTGCGGTCGAAAAGCGCAGCAACCCGGCGTCGCTACCCACTATCGAGCGAGACCCCGGTTGCAATAGACGCACGGAGGCAGGAAGGGGCTGAGGGACAGTGGCGCTCATTTAAAAGTAGCCTTGACGTTTGCGATCTTCCATGGCGGCTTCGCTGCGTTTATCGTCCAGCCGCACGCCGCGTTCGGTAATGCGTGAGGTGGAGATTTCCTGAACCACCTCCTCGAGCGTTGCCGCGTGAGACTCGATGGCGGCCGTGCAGGTGGCGTCGCCAACCGTGCGAAAACGGACGAACCGTTCTTCCGCGCGCTCGTCATTGCTTAAGCGTACGAAAGGCGTGTCGGCCAAAAGTAATTCGCCCCGAAAGAATACGCGCCGGGGATGGGCAAAATACAGACTGGGCAGCGGAATGCCTTCACGAGCGATGTAATGCCAGACATCCATTTCGGTCCAGTTGGATAACGGGAAGGCGCGGAAGTGTTCCCCCGGAGCGTGATTGCCGTTGAAAAGATGCCAAAGCTCGGGCCGCTGATTCTTGGGATCCCATTGCCCAAATACATCGCGATGGGAGAAAAATCGCTCCTTCGCGCGGGCTTTTTCCTCATCGCGTCGTCCGCCGCCAATAGCGCAATCAATTCGACGCTCGCGGATGGCATCGAGCAGAGTGACTGTTTGGATAGCGTTGCGGCTGGCGGCGGGACCGGTTTCTTCCACTGCGCGTCCACGCTCAATTGAATCCTGCACCCGGTGCACGTACAGCACGGCGTTCATTTCCGCTACGAACCAATCGCGAAATTCTAATGTCTCGGGGAAGTTGTGCCCGGTGTCAATATGTAAAAGCGGGAAAGGGATGCGAGCCGGGGCAAAGGCTTTACGGGCAAGCCAAGCCAGGGTGATGGAATCCTTGCCGCCCGAAAACAGCAATACAGGGCTTTCGAACTGTCCCGCGACCTCGCGCAGGACATAGATCGCTTCGGCCTCGAGTTGCTGAAGGTGATTCTGAATATGAGGCATTTAAGTGATCAATTATAAAATATTAATATTTTTCAACTTTTCAAAGTCGCTTAAATTTCTATTTCCAGGATTGAAAATGCGAATTCACCGAAGCCGTTATTAAAAATAAGAGCACGCGGCGTGAGGGTATAAACCGCGACGTAGAGGCAGCGCATACCGGCTAATAGATATGGCGGGATTGCGCCGTGAGAAAAGCGATGCCAATTCCAATCTGCCTCGCGTCACCAGGTTGCGGGCTCCCTCTACAACTCTATCTTCAGGGCTGATGGGCGGCGTGAGCCAAGTGCAGGTCGCCGTTGACCATTTCTTCAACCAGGTTATCGAAGCTGCTGGCCGGTTTCCAGCCCAATACCTGGTGGGCTTTCGAAGCGTCGCCCAGTAACAGGTCGACCTCCGCCGGGCGATAAAATTCCGGGTCGCTAACGACGTAATCCTGATAGTTCAGGCCGGCCGCCGAAAAGGCCTTATCCGCGAAATCGCGCACCGAGTGGGTCTCACCTGTGGCGATGACATAATCATCCGGTGCCGGTTGTTGCAGCATGCGCCACATCGCCTCGACGTAATCGCGGGCATGACCCCAGTCGCGCCGCGCGTCGAGATTGCCCAGGCGCAATTCCTTCTGCTGCCCGGCGCGAATCCGGCCCACCGCGGCGGTGATTTTGCGGGTGACGAACTCCAGCCCGCGGCGCGGCGATTCGTGGTTGAATAAAATGCCGGCGCAGGTGTACAGGTTGTACGCTTCGCGATAATTGCGCGTGAGATCATAGCCGGCCACTTTGGAAATTCCATAGGCGGAACGCGGATGGAACGGCGTCTGCTCGTCTTGGGGCGTTTGCCGCACTTTGCCGAACATTTCGCTGGAGCCGGCAAAATAAAAACGGCAGTCAGGCGCGGCGTTCTTCACGGCCGAGAGCAGATAATGTGTGCCGTTGATATTGGTGTTCAGGGTTGAGAATTCGTCCTCGAATGAGTAGCTGACAAAGCTCTGCGCCGCGAGGTGATAACATTCCTCGGGCTTAACCTTGGCCACGATGGTGAATAAACTGGGATAGCTTTCGAGCGAGGCCGCATGCAGTTTGATGCGGGAGAGCAGGGGCAGAATACGTTGCAGTCGCGCTTCCGGGCTTTCCATCGCCACCCGGCGCACTACCCCGTGAACTTCATAGCCTTTCGACAGTAGCAATTCGGCCAGATACGAGCCATCCTGGCCAGTGATGCCGGTAATTAACGCGATTTTGGGTTTGGGAGTCATTGATGATTATTACCTAGATGAAAATGCAGCGTGATTGAATGGTAACCAGGCGCGAACGAACCCGCATGAGCGGCTGAAAAAGCAATCGCCCTATTTGCCGACTTGACCTCCGGCGGCGGCGTAATGCCGATCTGCGGTGTCATCCCGGTTAAAGAAGCCCTGCAACGCTTCACGCACGCGCGCCGCCGCTCGGCCATCCCAGAGCGGCACGGAGGGCGTCGGTGAAATGGCTGGACGGCTGCGAATTTCCCGCCAGGCCGACAGGATGTTTTCCGGGTTTGCGCCGACCAGGCGATTGGTGCCGAGCGAGAGCGTCACCGGGCGTTCGGTATTCTCGCGCAAGGTCAGGCAGGGAACGCCCAGGGCGGTAGTTTCTTCCTGTATGCCACCGGAATCGGTCAGAACCGCTTTGGCGGAGCTCATCAGTTGCAGAAAATCCAGATACCCCAGGGGCGGCAATAACCGCATGCCCGCTACGGCGGTGAGTTGCAAGTTCTCCAGCCGAGCGCGGGTGCGCGGATGGATGGGAAATATTACCGGTATTTCAACGGCGATTTTGCTCAAAACCCACCAAAGCCGGCGTAAAACCTGCGGCTCATCCACATTCGAAGGACGGTGCAGCGTGACCAGGATATAGTCTTGGAGCCCGAGTCCTAACTCATCCAAAATCCCGGAGCGGCGGGCGGCATCGAGGTGGTGGCGAAGCGAATCAATCATGAGGTTGCCGACAAAGTAGATTTTTTCCGGCGGCACGCCTTCGCGCAGTAGGTTCATCGTGCCGGACTCCTCGGTGGTAAAAAACAGGTCAGTTAGGGCATCGGTTGCCAGGCGATTGATTTCTTCCGGCATGCCGCGATCGAAACTGCGCAAACCGGCCTCGATGTGCGCCAACAGCATTCCGAGCTTTTTGGCGACCAGCGCACAGGCGACAGTGGAATTTACGTCGCCCACGACGCAGACCAGGTCGGGGCGATCATTCTCCAACACCTGTTCAAAGCGGACCATAATCTCCGCCGTCTGCCGGGCATGCGAGCCGCCGCCCACCTCCAGATTGAGATCCGGTTCCGGCAGCCCCAAATCGCGAAAGAACAAATCCGACATTTCCGGGCTAAAGTGCTGGCCGGTATGAATCAAGCGGACTTCGAAATCGGGATGAGGGCGTAATTCCCGCATCAGCGGCGCCACTTTCATGAAATTGGGCCGCGCTCCCGCGACCAGCATTATGCGTCGCATGAGGGGTCCTTTCCGGGGGGAGAAAGAGGAAACTCAAAACGATGTTCGGCGGCATAGGGAAACTGAACCTGTGCCTGGCCTAAGAGGGATAGACGCTGCAGGCGGCGGCCAAATTCCGGAAAAAATGGCGTCCGGGCCATGCGCCAGCGCAAGGCGGAATGACCGTGAAAATTTGCTTCGATGCCCGGCGCGGAAATTTTCCAGGTTTCCGCTTGAGGCGAGAGGCGGCAGGCGGGGGCGAAATGAAAGCGCGTGGATATGCGATGTGCCTCGTTTGCGCCGGTAATCGTATCCTGAACGCGCAAAACGATGCGGCTTGAAGTCTCGTCCATGCGAAGCCGGCGTGTGAAAAGCAACGAACTGAAGGGGCAGCGATAGGTTACAGCGCAATCGCGTCCATCGGGAGCCAGGCTCATCTCGCGGGGCTCGGCGCGCTTACCCAGGCGAAAGGCGTCCCAACATTCGCCTTGCTCAATCTCATCTACGGCGACGGTGTTATGGGCCGCGGTGGAACGCTCAAACTGGCGCCAAGGCCCCGGAGTGTATTCGTACACGCCCGTGTCTTCCAGAACGCGCTGGTCACCATAGCTGAGGACAAAGCTGGCCAGATCGCAGTGCGCATGCCCAGGCTGTTCATCGGGGCCGAGGGGACCACCATCAAAAACGATTTTCAAGGACCCGCAGCAGAGTACGGCCAATCCAGTATGGGGAAACAGCACGCTGCCGCCTGGCGGCGGCGGCAATGGGCGATCCAGCACTTGACCGACATGACGCAGCGCCTTGGCCGGAGCGAGCGCCATCGCCAGAGCGGAATCATTGAGCAGGGGAATTTCACCATCTCCAAGCGTGATGGCGGCGGCAAAGGCGGACATGCGCTCGAGGGCCGCGGCTAGGGAACGGGCCAAGGCCGAGGGAAGATCTCCGGCAGTACGGCCCAACGCCAGACATTCGGCCAGATCCGTCATTACCAGCAGGTGATACATCGGGCTACGTTCATAATGCCCGCCGTCCGGTAGTATCTGCCGATCGAGATGACGTTCGAGAATGCGGTAAGCGGCGGCGCGCCAGGCGGCAGCGCGGGAATGCTGCAACCAAGCGCCGGCGGCGAGCAGGCCCAGGCTATCGCGCAGCAGATGATTGCCGCGCAAATCGAATTCGAGATTGCACCGCAAGTATTCCGCCTGGCGTATAGCCGATTCCAGCACTGCGGACGGGAGCGGTATCGTCCCCTGCCGGTGCAGGATGGCCGCAGCATAGGCCCAATTGGCAAGCCGGGTGGAAAGGGCATAGCCGTTCCAAGCCTCACCCCAGGCGCGGGGAGCATCCGGCGGATTATGGGCGATCCAATCAAGCATTACGCGGGAAAGCAAACCGTCATCGCCCTGGCGGGCCACCGGTCCGGCGAAATCGAAGTATTGCAGTTGGGTCAGCCACAATCGCGCCGGCGGCGGCTGCGGAGCCGGGCGAACCGATTCACATCTCCAGTCAAGGCGGACAGGTTCGCCCGACAACAGCAGTTGCAGCTCACGATTGAGAAAGCGAAAACGGCCTTGCCGCACATTATTCAGCTCGAAGACATCGGTATCGCGCGAGCTGAAATCTGCCGCAAACAGTTCCGGCGGCAGCGGGCGAGCGCCGGTATTTTCGATCCGCAGGCGCATAGCGGCCCGGCAATGGAGGCCGGTGTGGCGCCGAAACAGATGGAGCATGCGCCAAACCAGTTGCCTCAGGCTCAGACGACGGAGGGTATGCCAATAACGCCACCCTGCCCGTGTGCGGCTGGGTAAAGCGGAGGGCATGGGGGCAAAGCTTTCCAATTCGCCCCAAGCGGCGGGTTCCAGCATTTCGGATGAGTTAATTCGAGTGTTGCGCCATTGCCGCCGAATCTGCCGGCTGCGCGGACTCCACGCCAGACTCGGCCGCGGGTAACGGCAGCCTCACAGGGGCCTGGCGGGTGATGGAAAGCTGAGCGGCGAAGGTGGCTTCAGCGCCACGCAACAGCGCAGCATCCTCAATCGGCATTGGCGTTTTGCCGCGGAGCGCAGCGAGAAACGCCTCCATCTCCTCGTGGTGGCCTTTACCGGCTAATTTGGATTTGCGCCGGCGCGCACCCGCGCCGAAATACCCTACACGCCAGTCATCAATGACCAAAGTGCGCCCGCCGGCAAAAACTTCGATGTGTTCCTTGGGTAAGCTGGGCCCGCCGGCTGCAGTATAGAGCACCGTTCCCACCGCGCCGTTTTCCATGAGTAGGGTAATGGCCACATCATCGGCGGTTGGAGTATGACGATTTGCGGCGGCAAAGACTTCGCAAGGCAGGCTGCCGGACAGAAAAGCCAGCCAATCAATAAAGTGGCAGGCTTCGCCCACCAATCGTCCTCCGCCAATTTCCGGCGTTTGCGTCCAATGATTGGCGGGGATAGAACCGGCATTGATGCGATAAGTCATCATTAAGCCGGGTTCATGGCCGCGGAAATGACTGCGCGCCCGGACTGCCAGTGGAGCAAAGCGGCGGTTATAGCCCACCAACATCCGCCCCGGATGACGGGACATGGCTTGCGCCACGTGGTCGAGTTCCCGGCGAGTGAGGGCGAGCGGCTTTTCGAGGAAAACAAGTTTGCCCGCATCGAGCGCCAAAGCCGCCAGTTCGGCGTGAGTGTCATGGCGGGTAGCGATCACGATGGCATCGAAATCGGGTGATTCGATCAAGGCGCGAGGCTCGGCGGAAACCTGGCCGATACGAAAGCGGCGGGCGGCATCCTGGGCCTGTAAGGGACGGCGGGAACAGATCGCCGCGGGTCTGGCTCCTAGTTTTTGCAATGCCGGCAACAGCACCCCGCGGCAAAAACTGCCGGCGCCGATCACGGCAATCCGCGGCGCCGATCCGCGGCTGGCACACGCCGGCGCAGACGCAGTGGATGGCGCCGAATTTGGTTTAACGTTTGCCGGCGCGGTCCGCAGGCTGCCAGCGGAAAGTTTCGGAGAAACGGAAGTAGAGATTGCGGTTTGAGCCGCATCTGGCTGAGCGGCCGGATATTGCAGCACGAGGGCAAGTTGGTCGGGAGCGGGTTGGCGAAGCTGACGATAGGCGGCGACGCCGTCGGCAATGGGAAAACGGTGGGTAATCATATCCGCCAGGCTGATTTTGCCGGCGGCGATCAGGGCCAGAAACGATTCCAGATTGCGCTGTTGAGTCCAGCGGACATAACCAGCAGGATAATCGAGGCCCAGTTCCTCGTAATGGGGGTCGTAGCGTCCGGGACCGGTGGAGCGGGAAACGATAAATTCGATTTCTTTGCGATAGAACAGGTCGCGCGCGAGTGCAAGCGGGAACAGGCCTAAGGCGACCATGCGTCCACGCTCGCGCAACAGGCGGGCCGCGGTTTCGAGCGGGGCAGCGGTGGGCGCGGCAGCGGCCAGGATGGCGCAATCGAAATCGCCATCGGGCGGGGCGCAGTCCGGACTCCAACCCTGGCGCAGGCCGAAGGGCCGCAGGCGCTCGATACGTTCCGGTAGTGGATCGATGCCGGCCACATCACAGCCGGCGGCGAGCGCCAGGCGTGCCGCAATTTGTCCAAGCAGCCCCAACCCGATCACCAGAACACGCCCGCCGAGATCGGCCTTGGATAAGCGGAATGCGTGGAGCGCGATAGCGCCCACTCCGGCAAAAGCGGCGGCTTCCAGGTCGCAACCTTCGGGCACCCGGGCGCATAAGTTGAATGGAACTAACACGCGTTCGGCATGGACAGCATAACCGGCGCCGGAGCAGGCGACGCGGTCACCGATGGCGAAAGGTGCGGGCGCGCTGCCGATGTCTTGGACGATGCCGGCGCAGCTATAGCCCACCGGTTGCAGCGCGCCCAAGCGATCGCGCACCATCACCGCGGCGCGCAGCACACCTTCGCGGCCGATGATCTGCCGCAGGCGTTGGCGGAGATCGGGGCGAGCGCGCCAGAGGGCGCGCGGGCTGGAGAGCGATAATTGAGTGCCGCTGCGCTCCGTGCCGGAGCTGATGACCGAAAAGGCATTGGCTATCGCGAGCTGACCTTCGCCCGGTTCCGGAAGAGGCAGATCGAGCAGCTCGGCGGTGCTATGTAAGGGATTCCAACAGAGTTGCAGCATAAGAAAAAAATGAGGTTTCGCGCGATTCGAGCGCGATTCGAAAAATCGGGGCGATCAAATCCCCGGTGTCGAGGTCGTGGTTTTGGCGAGCGGCTCGCCCGCGGGATGCGGTTGAACCAGCGAGGCGGCGAGTTGCGAGTAATGCCTGGCGAGCGCCGGGAACCCGTGATGCTCGCGAACAAAAGCGGCGCCGCACTGGCCCATGGCGACCGCCAGCGGGGGATTCGATCGCAGCGCCAGCGTAGCCTGCACCAGTTCGTCGACCGAGCCGGGAGAAATCGCCAGACCGGCGCCGGCCTGATGCAGCATCTGCCGTGCCTGGCCGCGCACAGCTAAAATCAAGGGCCGGCCGACCGCCATGGCTTCGAGCATCTTGGTGGGGATGACCCGGGCAAACAGCGGCGCATCGCGCAAAGTGACCAAAACGGCATCGCAAGCAGCGAGCAAGCCGGGGATTTCCGCCCAGGTTTTGGCGCCGAGCAGGGCCACGTTGTTGAGCCCGCGGCGCTCCAAATCGCGCTGCAAACGGTGGCGGCCAGCGCCGTCGCCGACAATGGCGAAGCGAATGCCGGCCTCACCGCGCAGACGCTCGGCGGCATCCAGCAGAATGTCGGTTCCATGGGCCATGCCGATGGTGCCGATGTAGGCGACCAGAAAATCGCCATTGCGGGCGCCTAAGAGCGCGCGATCGGCGGGTTGGGCGGCGGGGTGAAACAAGCGGGGAGAATATCCGGCCAGCACCGTCTCAATTTTCTCGCGCGGCACACCGCGGGCTTCCAATTCGGGAATGAAGGCGGGGCTGACCACGGTGACTCGATCGGCGGCGCGATACAGGCGGTCGGCGATGGCGGCAATACCGCGATAAATCAGGGCACTTTCGGAGGCCGCCGAGACCGCGGCCAGGGATTCGGGCCAAATGTCGCGCACTTCAAAGATGAAACGCGCCCGCTTGACCCGGGCGATACCGCGGGCCGCAAGCGCGCACAGAATCTGAGGGGAGGTGCCGATCACAATATCGGGACGGAAACGGAGGCAGGCGCCGGTGGCGGCGGCGGAAGCGCAGAAACTGGCATAGTTACCCGCGCGCAACCAGGTGCCACTGTTGGCGGCGGGAAACAACCAGGTGCGATAAACGGGAACGCCGCGATGCAGATCGCGACAGAAGCCGCGCCAGATGCGGGCACGATAGCCAGGAAAGACGCGTCCGCGAGGATGGTTGGGAAAGCCGGTCAGCACCCGCACATCGTCGCCCAGTTCACGCCAGGCGGCGGCGATTTCCGCAATGCGGGCCGCGGGCGCGCCCACCTCCGGCGGAAAATACTGGCTGACGATCAGAATTTTCATTGGGCCGTCCCCAGCGCAGCCGTCGCGGCCGCCGGCAGGTGGAAGTAGCGTTCACGAATTTCTTCTTCGCTCACGCCGTCCAGCAGCATCATCTGCCAGACCTCAAGCGCCAGCAGCGCCCAGAGTTGCAGCGAGTAATCACGCCGGCCGGCGCGATGGGCTTCGATCAGGGAAGCGACGGCGGCCGGCTGAAACCAGCCGCGCTGCTCGATCCGGGGAGCGCCGAGCAGCGCCTGGAGCGCCGGAGCCAGGTCATGGCGCATCCATTTGCCGGCGGGCGGATTGAAACCCAATTTAGGCTTGCGCAACGTGGCCGCGGGCAGCCAGGGAGCGATCGCCTCTTTCAAAATGCTCTTGCCGCGCAGCCGGCGCATTTTCCAGGAAGCCGGCAGGCGCAAAGCAAACTCAACCAGATGCTGGTCGGTCAGCGGACAACGGATCTCGAGCGAGTTGGCCATGGACATGCGGTCGGAATATTCCAGGACGTTGCAGCAGAGGAACGATTCCAGATCGACGTAGCTGAGGCGGGAGAGCGGGTCGAGCGCGGCGCCCTGCTGAAAACGGCGGCGCAGGAAGTCGGCGGGGTCGGCGCCAGACGCCGCCTGGCGGAAGGCGGGCGTATAGAGCGCGGCTTTTTCGGCAGGGGAGAAATAGCCGACCCAGCGCAAATAGGCATCTTCCAGCGGTTGCCAGCCCGACTCGGCGAACTCGCGCAGGCGGCGGAAGCCGTGCCGGCCGTCGCTGGCATCGGTCAGCCGCGCGGAAAGATTGGCCACCAGTCCGCGCGTCAGCCATTGCGGCAGATGCCGGTAGGCGCCGGCCAGACGCGCGCCGGCATAGCGGGGGTAACCCAAAAACAACTCGTCTCCGCCTTCGCCGGAAAGGGCCACGGTGATGAACTGGCGGGTCAGGCGGGTCAGTTCAAATTCCAGGATGGCGGTCGGATTACCAAAAGGCTCATCGAAGTGCCGCACTACCGTGGTCAGATGGGCGGCGCTATCGGCGCGCGACACCAGCACCCGATGCTCCAGATGCAGCGCGGCCGAGACTTGCGCCGCATCCTGCTGTTCATCGTAGTGACTATCCTCGGGGAAGGCGACGGTAAAGCTGCGCAGCCGGGTGGTGGAATGGCGCGCAGCCTGGGCGGCAATGGCGCTGGAATCGAGCCCGCCACTGAGCAGGACGCCGAGGGGAACATCGCTCATCAGCCGCACGCGAACGGCATCTTCAATCAACTCGCGCAGCCGCGCGACAACGCCCGGATAATCATCGCCGAGAGGGTCGCCGGCGCTGGGCAGGGAATCCCAATAACGCCAGGAGCGAGGGGCCATCTCTCCGTTGCGCAACTCGAGCATCATGGCATGCGCCGGAGGCAGCTTGCGAATGCCACGAAAGGCGGTGTAGGGCGGCGGGAAATAGAGATAGGTCAGATAATGATCGAGCGCTTCCGGATCGGGCGCGGCGGGGAAGCCGGCAGCCAGAATCGCCTTGATTTCCGAGGCGAAGGCGAAGCGCTCGGGCGCGAGGGCGTAAAACAGCGGTTTTTTGCCGAGGCGATCCCGGGCCAGAAAGAGGCGTTCGCGCGCCACATCCCAGAGCGCGAAGGCAAACATGCCACGCAAGCGTTCCGGCAGGCGCTCGCCCCACTCGCTATAGCCGTGCAGCAACACCTCGGTATCGGAGCGCGACTGAAAGTGATAGCCGCGTTCGCGCAATTCCCGGGCTAGTTCGGGGTAGTTATAGATTTCGCCGTTGAAGGTCACCCACAGCGAGCCGTCGGCATTGCGCATGGGCTGGTGGCCCGCGGGCGAGAGGTCAATGATGGCGAGGCGGTTGTGCACCAGGCCGATTTCCCAGGCGCTATTGCCGGCCGGCAGGCGCACGACGCCGGCATCGTCCGGGCCGCGATGGGAGAGCAGTTTAAGGTCAGGCTGGAAGCGCCGGGGAGGCGAAATCCAACCTTGGATGCCACACATACGTTTTAGGAATCGGGATCGGCGCTGCTACCGAGGGTGGAGGGCGAAACGAAGACGGATTGCAACGCGGGCAGGCGCCGCATTTCCCGAAAATAATAATTCACCAGCAAGGGGTACCAAAAGCCTTCTAAAAAGTGATAACAGAAACCGGGCACGCCATCGAGAAAGCCGCCAAGCAGGAAGTAGTGATAGCTGAAATTAAGGAAAGGGCGAAACATCGGAGGCAAGCGATTCCAGATATGGCGGTGGAGGCTGGCCGAGCGCTCCGGGCAGGAATCATAACCGCCGCGCGGGTTCAAGGAGCGAGCCGCCGGGAGCAATAAGGATTTGGCCTGAAGCGGCGCGGTGCGGTTATGGAGATCGATCCAGGCGTCGAGGCCTTTGCGGTCTTGTTGCAACAGGTCGGCGCGAAGTTTGCCAATAGCGCCGGAGACCTGAAAAAAAGCATGCTCCCTGGACGCGAGGCAACGAGCAAAGCGGCGGCGCACCAGGCGCAACGACCAGACCGGGCCATAATCGCCATGCCGGATGAAACGGTTCATCCAGATCAGGCGGCGCTTGATAAGAAAGCCGTTAGCTTCCGGCCGGGAGGCGATCAGGCGGGAGATTTCCTCGCGCAACCGCGGGCTAACCTGCTCATAGGGTTCGAGAAAGAGCACCCATTCGGCGGCGATGGGCAGTTCGCGGAGGGCATAGTTGCACTGGGCGGCATGGCCCTGGAAGGGATGATGCGTCAGCACACAACCGCGAGCCAGGGCCAGCTCGCAGGTCAGGTCGGTGCTGCCGGCATCAACGACATGCACTTCATCCGCCCAGCCGCACACCGACATGAGGGCATGCGGCAGGTTGGGTTCCTGATTGAGGGTCAGGATGATAACCGCGAGATTCGAGGCTTGCATGGGATGAAGCGCCTGAAGCTATTGCAAAAGCGAGACACGGCAGGCATTTGAAACACATCCAACTTGACAATCAAAGCTATTGATATGAGTAAGTTAAGGATGATTTTGCGGTCGCGAAGCCAAAAAGCGACGTGTCTCATTTAATGGTGGATGATCTTACACTACATAATCAAAATAAAGCGCGAACCTTATTTTACGGCGCGAATTAAAAGGAACCAGCCGAGCGAGCGGGGCACGAAGCGAAGCAGGGCATGGGGAGCAAAGCGGCGGCGGCCGAGGCGCAGGTCGTAAACGGTGGGCACGGAATGGACCTGAACGGAGGAAAACATACGGAAAAGCGCGTGAACTTCCTTTTTGGTCAAGGCCTGGGTGCCCGGACTTTCAATATGGTCACTGATAAGCCGCGAGAGGGGGGCGAAGGGGTGCAGCCGGCCGAGGCCATAGCGCAGATAGCATTGCAAAGCCAGCAACGAGCGGCGGTTATAAAGCATGATGCGGCACTCCGCGCCCGGCTTCAGCACACGATGCACTTCGCGGATGGTACGTTGCAGATCGGGGGAGTGATGCAACACGCCCCAGGAATAGACCAGATCGAAGCCAGCCTCGGCAAACGGGAGGGACTCGGCATCGGCATTCGATAATTGCGGGGCGAGCCCCTGGGCGAGCGCGTTCTGGAACGCCAGGCGAATGGATTGGGAGGACAGATCCACGCCCGTGGCGCGGGCTCCGGCGCGGAGAAAGCGGGTATAGTCGGCGCCGATGCCGACGCCAATTTCGAGGACGCGGCAATCCCGCCAGCGCTCGAAGCGGGCAAATTCCAGAATTTCCGGCTCGCGCGCATAGCGCAGCCGGGCATGGCGGGCGAAGCCGGTTTCCGGGCCGGCATCCGACTCGACTTCGGCGAAACCGCAAGGGCGCTTGTTCCAATAAGCTTGAACCGCGTTTTTTTCCATTTGCATGAATGACTCAGAAGGCAAGAGCAACAGGCAGGAATCTGGCGAAAGCCGAACCGTAGCACAGCTAAAGCCCCGCACCTTTCCTTTTTGCCACCTCGACAGGATTCCCGGTTTTCAGGCAGGAAGAAGGCTCCATGTCCAGGCAATGCAAATCGATCAGGAATTGATACCAGAGACCATGCAAAAAATGATAGACAAAACCGGGCAGCCCATCGAGAAAACCGCCACGAGCAAAATAGCGGTAAAAGAAATAAAGAAAAGGCCGGAACAGGCGAGGGAGGCGGCGCCAGACATGAAGACGGATCCAAGTAGTCCGCTCGGCCTGCGTTGCATTCCAGAAACGAGCCGGTGGTGGGTCAACCAGCATACGAAGAAACTCACGGGCTTCGAGCTCGGCGTAACGATTATGGCGGGCGATCCACACGGCAATACCCTTATGATCCTCGTGGATCAAATCGAACCGCAGCTTACCAATTATCCCTTCGACCCGTACATGTTCATTAATCGCACGATCAGGATAATATGCCTCGTTGCGCCGTATTAAACGATGCAACCAGACAGGATAATAACCCCGGCGAATCCAACGTCCCATCCAGATCAACTTATATTTAATCAAAAAGCCATTTTCCCGCGGGTTAGTTTGCAATAACCGCGAAATTTCCTGGCGCAATTCCGGAGTGACCTGCTCATCGGCATCAAGAAACAGCACCCATTCGGCGGCGATAGGCAGCTCGCGCAAGGCAAAATTGCGTTGCGCGGGATAACTAACAAACGCATGATGAGTCACCACGCAACCACGCGCCAGAGCCAGGGCACAGGTCCCATCAGTACTACCAGAATCCAATACATGCACCTCACCGGCCCAACCGCAAACTGAATCGAGCGCATAGGACAGGTTGCGTTCCTCATTCATCGTCAAAATGATTACGGCGAGATTAGAAATCGACATAATGAAAATGTTGAAGCAAACAAGATAAACCCAAACCAACCCAATCCAACCATGAAAATACAACCTTTATTTTCAATAAAGAGCCAACGTTTAAACAATCGAATTCGTTTGCGCTCTTCCCCGCTCCTGAGCTGCATGCGAAGCCATAAGATCATCCCAAGATAAGCATAGATGGCCCGTCTTATCCAATAAGTCTCTCAATTGTAATAGATAATCATATTCAGACCGCCTCCAAGATTCCATAAGACCGGGATGAAAACCAACCTCGATTATTCCTGATTTAGGAAACCGGCTAATCAATAGCTCCGCCCAGCGGTCAGGAAGATAACTATCCGTAGGCATAAAGAAATAATCCGTGGTAATAAATTGCGAACGGAGCCTTTGGCTCCAATAATTTCCCAGCCACCAAGTAGGCCGGAGATATTGCGGCCGAAAATAATAATTCTGGGCGATACGGACACCACGAATTCCATATTTAGGCAGAACTTCCTGGAGCGCGCGGCGGAAAATCGAGAATTTATGAATATGTCCATGAGAATCGGCATACACGAGCCGCACCCCGGCATCAAGCAACAATTTTATTTGCGCTTCCATTTCCAACAAAATCTCTCGATAACACAGACGACCCGACAAAACACGCCGATAAAACACCCGTGTTGACAAAAACCGGCCGGATGAATTCACCAGCGAAGGAATATTACAAGGATTCGATACGGGCCGTTCAGAGGCATCGCCCGCAAATGTCAAATGAATGCCAAAACCAGCATGGCAACGATAGCGAGCATACGCAATAGCGTCCGCAGTAGCCGGCATATTAGCCATAATCGAAGCACTCGTCAATACGCGGCGTTCCAATAATGCAATGGTGGCCTTAACGGTATCTCCGGAATAACCAAAATCATCAGCACTTAAAATCACCTTGATGCCGTTATGACTTGCAGTCATAGACTTGCGCAATGGCCGCACGGAGTCAGCAGACAACCTGCCCGATACCAACCGCTCATACAAACGAAGATGAGCCTGCCCACAGGCATCCAAGGTAAACCGTTGCCGCACTAAAGCACCGGCATTTTCGCCGCACTGGCGACGCGCTGATACAGGCAGCAAGGTTTCAATCGCCCCCGCCAGAGCCGAAGCATCACCCGCCGGTACAATCCGTCCGGCGTCTGCCTGTTGGATCTCTTCCGCCAAAGCAACCTGATCAGAAATCACAACCGGCAGTCCCGCTTCCATTGCTTCCACAACGGCGACGCCGAAATTTTCATGATAAGAAGCTAATACGAAAATATCAGCGTCACGAAATAGTTTAAATTTCAAAGCCTGATTCGCCCAGCCGAACCAACGCACATGCGCGGAAAGCTGCAAACTATCCACCAACTGCTTTAATTTCCCCAAATAATTATCATGGCCACTGCCAGCAATCCATAATTCCACATTTATATTATTTTTCAATAATATCGCCAAAGAATGCAATGTAATTTCCAGACCTTTGATCGGATCCAATCGTGACAGATATAAAAGCTTAAGCACATCGTGTGATTCCTTCTTTTTGGGTGCGACAAAAGTACTACGAATGCCATGTGGGATGATGGTTATATTTTTCAATCCCCAATCCCGCAACGCTCTAGCTTCCGCCCTTGATGTCGCATGAATCGAGGCCGCCAACATAAGGTATTTATTTTCCATGAGATAGTAATAGGGTAATTTTTTCCAATAATTATATTTCATGCTGGTTGGATCTAACGAGCCCGCAGTACGGACAATATATGGAACGTTTTGCGAATATGCGATACGGCAAGCCAGATTGCATGGCTGAGAAAACAAACCGTGCACATGGACCAGATCAAATTCGCGGCAATGCTTTCGCAACCATCGTAAAAAATCCATTGAATAAGTCCAACGGAAGAACATATGCCCGGGAAAACGGTGTAAAGTGATGCCACCGTTTATTTTAGTTTGCTGGTGCAAAGTAATGTCATGGCTTATATCCACGGTAGCAATGGCAACATCAATTCCTTGCGAAGATAACCAATCGGTAATCTGCGTCAAGGCAAAATCAGGGCCCCCACCCTGTTCCATGTACGTATCTTTGATATGCAAGACTTTCATATGAACAAAAATAGCTAAAGAAGAAAGAAAATGAATACGGAACCATTCATGATCCGCTTCAAACAGCCACCGGCTTGCGGGCAAAGGCAATTAAATTATTACGGAAAGAAGCCAAAGCATAGCGTTGATATAAAACGCCCAGTGCATAGGCCCAGACACCGAAGTCCACATAATGCGGTTCCGAATCAATGCTCCAAACCACAGCATCAAATCCTGTTTGGCCCAATATCCTCCGCAGACTCCTCAATGTATTGCAACGATAAAACGTAGGGTACGCTTCCTGGCGTGGAGCTGACACTCGCTTCAAAACGGAAAAATGATGACGATTAGGAATAAGGCGCGCAATCAAGCCAACATAACCCCAAACATTGACCGTACGCAGACACAAGATGCCTCCGGGGCGAAGCACCCGAAAGCATTCCAGAAAAAACTCCCCAGGTTGTTGGACATGTTCCAAAACATAATCAGAAAAGGCAAGATCCACAGAATTATTCTCTACTGGCCAACCAGAATTATGAATTGCACGAAATTCATGCAGAGTGGGATTGGATGCAGCTGAGAGATCCACATCAATGCCAATTACGCGCCGGACATGAGGTCGCAAATCACGTAAACGAGAATGTAATTTCGAAGGATCATTTTGACGTTTTCCATGCCCGCAACCGATATCTAAAACGATTGATTGTGGTTCGAGCAAAGAATGAATCCGCGAGTAAAATGCAACCGTACCATCGTAATTGGTAAACCCACCAAAACGGGATTCAGGATAAAAGCGTTGCATGTAGGAAGAAAGCATCAGCACAGAATCCTTAAAAATAAATCAATGAAAAAGCTATGGTGAGGCAACAATCAACATAAAGAAAGATTGACATTACAGACACTCAACCAGGAATTCAAGACGATCAAGGCCCAGACGCGCGACCAGCCGACGCGGGCGGGGGCGGCCTGAAAGGCGCGCCAGAGGCGAACCGTTTCCCGAGGGCGAAGGCAGCGAGCGATCGGCGCGGCCGGATCGAGCAAGGCGGCTTCGGCCTGGGGGCGCAAAGGGCCGAGCAGCCAAGCCTGGAGAGGGAAGCCAAAGCCTTGCTTGGGGCGAGTCCAGACCTCCGGTGGGAGCAGGCCGCCGGCGGCGTCGATCAAAGCCTGCTTGGGATAAGGGCGGCGGCGGCGGAGGGCGGGGCCGGCCGCCTGCGCCACATTCACCAGCGGCAGATGCAGGTAGGGGACGCGGACTTCGAGCGAGACGGCCATGCTCATGGCATCGGTATCGCGCAGCAGCATATTGGCCATATAGCCGCGCATTTCCAGCCAGGAGATGGAATCGGCCGGGGCCCAGCCATCCATTTCAATTAACGGCGGGGATTCCACAGGGGGATAAGGCAGCAGGCGATCCAACAGGCGCGGGGAAAACAAGCCCCGACTGCAGCGGTAAAGGCCCGGCAGAGAAGGTTGGGCGCGAGCCAGAATATCCAATTTCCCCGCCAGCCGGGAATAAGGCAAAAGCCGGTTTGAGGCCGCGGCGGCGGTAAGTAACAGGCCACGGCCACAAGCTCCACCGCGCTGCATGCGCCGGGTAAGCGCCGGCAAGCGGGAAAAAACGGAATAGCCGGCGAATAATTCATCCGCGCCGAGGCCGGAGAGGGCGACGGTAAGGCCGGCCTGACGGGCGGCGCGGGAGATGACGAAGGTATTGAGGCCATCGACGCTCGGCTGATCCTGGGCGGCGAGGGCGGCGGCGGTAGTGGGCAAGGCATCGGCGACGGTCATGGGGATTTCCGAATGCCGGGTGCCAATCCGTTCCGCGACCTGCCGCGAGAAGCGGGCTTCATCGAGCGCCGGGGCATCGGGAAACACCACCGACAGGGTATGCGCCTGCGAAGTTTGCCGCGCCAGCAAGGCAGCGCAGAGCGAGGAATCGAGGCCACCGGAGAGAAAAGCGCCCAGGGGGACGTCGCTGACCGACTGGCCCGCCACCGCCTGAGTCAAAAGTTGCAGCAATTCCTGCGAGGACAACGGCAGCGGTTGGGCTTCGCGGCCAGGATATTTCGGGCGCCAAAAAGTTTTCCGCCGAGGCTCATGGCCCGGGGTAAATTCGAGATATTGGCCGGGCGAGAGCTCGCGCACGCCCTCCACCAAGGTTTCCGGGCCTTGAACCGCGCCGAAGGCGAGAAAGCCGCGCAAGGCGGGCGGAAAGATCCGAGCGGGAATCAGGCCGGTCGCCAGCAGGGCGCGCAATTCGGAAGCAAACAAGAGTTGGCCGCCAGCAGAACACCAATAGAGCGGCTTAATGCCCATAGGATCGCGAGCCAGCAAGAGGCGGCGCGCGTGGGGATCCCAAAAGCCGAGCGCGTACATGCCTTCGAGTTCAGCCAGTCCGTCGGCGCCGCGCCATTCCAGCCAGCGCAACAGCACTTCCGTATCTCCGGTAGAGCGCACCGCGATGCCTTGATGGCGCAATCGCGAACGCAGATCGGCGAAGTTATAGATTTCGCCGTTATAGGTCAGCGCGCAGCCGGTAGCGGGGGAAACCATGGGCTGAGCGGCGGCGGGGCTGAGGTCGAGGATTTTCAGGCGGCTATGACCCAAGACGACGAAGCGATCGGGAGAGCTCCAGAGGGCGTGAGCATCGGGGCCGCGATGGCGCAACGTACGCAGGCCGGCGGCGACGGCCACCGCGTCCGGCGCAGAATTAAAATTCAGCATGCCAATGATGCCGCACATAAAGAAGGAGGCAGGAGACAGGAAAATAAGACAGAAGACAGAAGACAGGAGTGGGCGAAGAGCATCAATGCGGATTGCAGCCGGTGGCGGCTTTGGTTCCACAATCCCACAGCACGGATTGTTTTCCGGCCTTGGCATCCTCAACCGTAAACCTGACCAGGCGATTACGGGCGTAATAAGGAGCTTTTAACACATTCCCCTGATAGATTTGATTGCCAGTGGATTGATAGATCACACCCCCGGCCGTACCACTTGCACCAGCCAAAGCATCCACCTCAACCAATCCGGAAACGCAGGAGGCCAGAGGGGCGCATAAAGTATCCGGCGCGGTATTGGTAACTTTGGCGCCCATCAGGTTAAATGTGACCGTGGTATTGCTCACGACGGGAAACTGAAAGAATTCTCCGGGACCGCCATTGGAGAAATCGGAGTTTTCCACATTTAACGTGCCGGTTTCGCCATAATGCACGAGGAGCGAACGAGCGCCGGTAGTAGCGGCGGCGGGCGGCGCTCCCACCAGATATTGTCCGATATCTTGTTTAAAAATCAGCTTATTCGACCAGCTATACAGCCAATAACTTGGGGACATAGAGGCATATTTACTGAGATAACAGCGGTAATAGCCGGCGCCCGGGACGGCGGGGATATTGACAGTCATTTCACCGGCGGCCGAGAGCTCGGCCGAGGCTTGCGGGCTGGGCAGAGTTTCTCCCATGACGCCATTCAAGGCCGTGCATTGGATGAAATAGCGGGCCGGCGCGAGCGAGCCGGTTCCAGCGGAGGGAACCAGGGTGAGAGCGCCGGGAGCGGACAGGCGCGGCTGCGCCGGGGTAGAAGCATAATAGACATTATCGATTTTCAAGTTCATTTGTTTACCCGCGACCGGCTGACCATTCCGCTTGCCCACCCAGGCCAGAATGGCCGCCTTCTCAATACGCATGTCGCGCAATGAAAATGGCCCATCCACGTTATAATCCCCATCCACAAACAGATAAATATTGTTGTTTCCATGCATCGAGCTATCGCTGCCGTTTACGGTCACGCCCTGGCAGCCGGTGCATTGGATAGCGATATGAGAGGAATCCAGCAATTGATCAAAAACTTCGCCATCCACATTGGCGCCATCCAGCCACACGCCCACGCCTAAAGGTTCATTCAAAGAAATCTCGTCGAACTTATTTTGGCCCATCTGGTGCAATCCGTCGCCGATACGCAAACCGACGGCAAAGCCCGAAATATAGATATTCTCGAAGTGATTCTGCGAGCCTCCGCCCTCATGGGGCCGATTTCCGGTTAAAAAGATGCCGGTTGTTTTCGAGCCGCCGCGAGAAGCGATGACGCTGAAATCGTAGAGATGCGACCATTGGATATTGAGGAAGCTCAGGGCAACCCCCGAGCCGCTATATTCAAAGCGGCTGCTCAGGCCGCCGGAGCCATGCAAAACCCAACCATTGGTTTGCACGTTCGCGCCGCAACGCACGCCTCGCCCGCTGATTTCCATTTTTCCGGTCGGCAAGAGCAAGGGCACGGGAAAAGCGGGATCGCTAAAAACCGCGCGGCAGGCGGCATTCAGGGCGGCGGTATCATCCGTGCCGCCATCGGCTTTAACTCCCCACCAGGCCGCCTTAGCCCGGCCATGATATTGACCGCCAAATATGACCGTGGTTGAGGGAGCAAAAATACGGTACTGACCGGCGGTCCCAATCGAGCCGTTCACGACGAGCGTATGCGCGCCGGTGATATAACCGCCTTGAGTAAACCACAAACCACAATTGGCGGGCAGAGTGACATCCGCCTTCAGGGCAAGCGAACCGGACACCAGCACGACGCCATTAGCGCCGGCGAAAGCCCGGCAGGCGGCAGCGAGGCCGACGTAGCGGGCAGCCGGCAAAACGCCCGAGCGGCCCAGGTTGGAGACGCCCTGCCCGCCGAAAGCGGGGATCCACCCGGCGAACAAAAAAATCGAAAATCCCAGCTTTTGAATTTTTCGCATCCAGAGCCTAACCATTCAGGTTGACAGCGCTTCAAACCACTTCCAGGAGACGCGCTTAGGCAAGCGCAGAAAGACAAACATCATGATCAAATACAACACCAGCGGGCCACGCAACAAGGTGGCGAAATAATAAATCAAAGTAGAATCGTAGCCGAGGCAAGCCAAGAAAACGACAAAGTATAAGCGCCAGGCCCACATCGGCTCGATGCGGCTATAGGCGAGCAGACGATCCCAGAAAAAGCGAATCAGCATCCCCACGGGAAAGGCCAGCGCCATGCCGAAATAACCAAAATTAAAAAAAGTCTCGCCCACGAAACCGAGTGAAATATTCGAGGTTCCGCGCAAGCCTTGAAACAGGTAGCGGAATTCCGTGCCGACATCAACGATTTTTTTATGGGCATACAAGATCCTGGGCATGAAGATCTGCACCAGATATGGCATAAAGGTATTGCCAAACTGAAAGGGATAGCGACTGGGAACCATTTTGAGCACCAGCAACAACATATCCAAACGGCCAAAACGGGCCAACACATTATTGACGGATTGAGAATAACCTCCGACGACGGCGGCAGAATCGAATGAAGACAACGCGGCGGAAGCGGAGCTGCCGCCAGCCTGAACCTGAGCATAATAAACATAGCGCCAGGCATAGACCAGCGGCGCCAGGGCCAGGATCAGGAACAGCCAAATCTGTAGAAATTTTGGCCAAGCGAGCGGTTTGCGGCATAGCCAAAAGACAATGGCCAGCAGGGCAAGCGGCATGACCAGGTTGGTCGAGCTGCCCGAAACAGCGGCAATCAGCATCATGATCGCCATCATGCCGGGAATTAAATACCGAGGGAATTTGCGCAGAAAAAACAACGGCAAGAACGCCAAAAATGTGACATTTATGTAGGAGGCGATTTCATGGAAAACAGAATCCAACCCACTATGCAAAACAGCCCGGCTCGTATAAAAATGGCTTACGCCCAGGCTGATTTCATGATAATTGGCATAGACGGTAAGAAGGAAGAACAGAAAAGCACGAAAGAGAACGCCGTTCAAGCGCGATTTGGGAACGGGGAAAGCAAATAAAGGCACCTGACGGGCCAAGCTGCCAGCGTATTTCAAATGAAAGCCCAGGAAAAGCAAGACAAAGGAAACGATCGTCAAAAAACAAGCCTTGGCGATATAATGCTCGGGATTGACCAGGTTCTGGACCGGCGAATGAAGATAGATAATTTCCAAAGCCCGAATACCATAATTCAATAAGCCAAAAAAGATAATCAAGGAAAGCGGATGCAAAGGATTGGAACGGGTATAGGGACTGAGCATCAACAACACAATCGAGAAGGCAAACAAGGCATATACGGACAAGACATCCCAAACGGGGATATGGATGGAAAACGACAGCAGAAAAAACACCGCCGAGAGCGAGGCAATGAGCAGGGACCAGCGCCGGATCACCAACGGCGAAGACGGAGCGAGGATGGGCGCGCAGGGGACATATTTCGCCGGCGCCAATGGTTGCGAAGGAGGCGCGGCCAAAACTTCGACCGGCAAAGCCGCGCTCATTGGTTACTCCCCGCGCCGGCCCGCATTTGCAAATCGCGAACGGTCACATGGGCTTGCCCAAATTGCATCGGAGATTCCGCTTCCGGCAGCGCCGGCTGAGGAGACTCCTCGACCGGCATGCCCCGGCGCCGGCATTCCTGAATCAAGCCTTCCGTCAGCATGCGAATATCCTCCGGGGTAGTGGGTAAAAAATTCCCCGGATAGGAGACTTCCAGGCGCGCGGCCAGGGCGGCGACGGCTTCCTCACGGGTAGCGGGGCGGAGCTGATCGAGCTGGCGCGTCAGCTCACGGAAATGGGCAAAGCCGCGGACCTTATACACGCCGCGGAAAATGGAGTAATTGGTCTTGCCAAAGACGACACAGGGCACACCGAAGCAAACCGACTCCAGGGCGACGGTGCCGGTCAGGGTGACGGTCAAGGCCGCCTGACGGATGATATCAGCGGCATTGATCAAATCATGCACCAAGATGACATTCGGGATGGACACCAACTCGCCATAAAACCATTCGGAGCGACGGCCAGCCTCGGCGCGATGCTCCTTGACCAGCAGCAGCACATCGGCGGGGAGATTGGCGACAACATTTCTGACAAAAGCCACCTGATCGCGATATTCAAACGCCAGCCCGTCAATGGTGTATTCCGGCTGAGAATGCAGAAAGTAAGCGGCGTATTTTTGCGAAGGCAGCCGGCGGCAGACCAGATGCTCATAATAGCGGCGGCGGCGGCGGCCGGACCCGTAGCGAGCGAGATAGGCCGCGGGCGAATGAATTTCCGGCGCCGGCGCGCCGGGATCGGAGAGCCGTTCGGGGGAACGCGCTTCGCGCCATTCCCGCAGGTGCGCGAGCAAGCGGCGCCATTGGAGGCGTTCTTTCAAAGCGGGCGCGCCGCGCGAGCCCTGGGCAAAGTAGCTGGGCTTGGCCTTTTCGACGACGATTTGATGCCAGCGTTGTTCCGCAAGCCGCAGCGATTCGGACGAAACCAGACCTTGGAGGCAACGAGCATAGGCTTGTTCACAAGCAGGCCAGGCATTATCAACGCTATCGAAAAAGAAGCGGCCCTGGGCATGGGAAACGGTATAAGGACAGATATACGGCGCCCCATTCGATTGCAGCAGCCAGCAAGCCAGGCGATAGCGCAAGGAATTGTGCTCGCCCAAGGCCAGCAGCACTTCCTTATCGGCGAGCGAGGCATCCATCCGCCGGAGCATGTGCAAGGCGACGGCGGCAATCTGCGCCGGACGCCAGCGATTGCGGAAATGAAGGGAGTTCACGGTGACATCGCCAATGCCGCCCAAACAACGATCCAAGGAGGCATCTTCATGAAAATGAAGATCGCCGAAGCGAAGCTCGTATTCCCGCAAACCCGCCAAATTGGCTGAATGCCGCGCTTCGACCTCAGGGGCAAAGCGATCAAAGCCCTGAATTACATCCACCACCTCATCGAAGGCGCCGCTCGATTGAGCCCGCAAAAAATCGCGCCGGCCCGCGACCCAGGCCATGCTGCGCCAACCCACGCGCCGGCGCAAAATTGGCGCCATGGCAACATACCAATCCAACTGAATGCCATGACAACTGAAGATGATGTAACGAGGATTCATCGATGAAGGAATACCGGCTAAGACCAGCTTGAACCAGCCAAAGCAGGGGACATACCAGGGGAGGCAGCCTGCGCTAGCGTTTTTCCAACGGCAGCGCGAATGGTTTCACAGATCGTCCGCATGAAAGATTCCGAGATATTTTGATGGACGGGGACGGGAATGCAGAGGCGATAATCGGGAGCCAGCAGATTGCGCCGCACATCAAAATGATACATATCGCTTTTCACCCGAATCGAGCGGAGACGATCGAGCACGGCCGATAACATTTCCGGCGCATGAAAGTAGGGCACGGTAAAAGGAACCACTTCCGATTCGGATTCCAGATCTTCCGGATACTCAGAGCCCTGGAAATAAGACGCAAAAATTTGCAAATTCCGCCGACGGGCTTGCCAAGTCGCCTGCAGCTCCAGGCGCGTAAGCGGAAACAGTTTACAAACCCGGGGATTAGGGTTTGGAAATTCCACAAAGCGGCTATAGGCCATTTCCAGAGCCTGGGTGGCCCGCTCGCCCGCTTTACCCTCCACGCCGGCATAGACCATAGCTACCGGCAGCAGCGAGAGGTTAGAAAACAGCTTCCAGCCAAGGCGATCGCGCGCCCGCATATATTCGCGCGCGAAATCGAGGATGCGCGAATTATCCGTAACCAAACAACCGCCCAGCACGGTGCCGAGAGTTTTTGGGAAACTATAAATCGCGGCATCGCCATACAGGCCCAACAGCTTACCCCGATAGCCGCTAGCCAGGGAATAGGCGCAATCCTCCAGCACAAACCAGCCCCGCCGGCGAGCCATCGCCAGCAGCGGCTCCATTTGCTGGGGATAACCAAATTGATGCACGACCATGATGGCGCGGGTGCGCGGCGAAGGCTGCAAGGCGGGCATAGCAACCCGGGTCATGGTGCCCAGCACGCAATGGCTGAGGAAGGGCGGCACAAATACTTCATCATTCCGATGCAATCCCATAGCGGCGAGAGCCAAATAAATCGCCGTGCGCCCGGAATTCAAAACCACCACCGGCCGCTGGAAATGTTCTTCCAGGATGCCACGCACGCGTTCGGGCTGCCGCCTGCCGGCGCGCGACAAGCGATGCAATTGGCGCAAAGGCAAATAGGGATAATGCGTGATCAGTGACAATTCAGTTCTCAGTTTCCCATTATCAATTTTCCGCGATCCGCCGCCAAAACGACTTTAATCGTCAGTTACGGTTTCAGCAGCCATTTGACAGGCGGCTGTTTGCAATGCCGATACAGGGGACGCGTTACGCACCAATCGCAGAGCGAAATAATGCCGCAATTGGCCGCCAAAGCCGGTCTTAAAAGCCCCGCGCCGGGGACTATTGCAGCCGACCATATCCAATTCGAATAAATTCAGGCGGGTGCGCAGATCCTGAAAGGCATGCCAAAGGACCAAGGAAGCGGAGCCGTTGTTGCGGTATGCCGGCTCGGAAGCGCCCATCTGATAATAGGCGCGCTTGGCATCCCAAATGGCGAGCATGCCGGAGGTGACCTGGCCGGAGGGCAGCCTGGCCAAATAGAGCCGGCAGCGCTCCTGGTTTTTGAGAGCGGAATAAAGACCGCGAATCAACTCCTCCGGCGCATCCACTTCCTGACCCTGACGCTCGAAAGTGCGGCGATGCATGTCTAAAAAGCATTCAAAATCACCGCCGGCTTCAATCCGCACCTGATTTTTTTCGGCTTTATGCACTTCACAATGGGTGTTGCTATCCATGGCGCTCCAGGCCGCGGCCAAGTCATTCAAGGCGACTACCAGGGTATAGCGCACATCGACTTCGTAACGGTCAAGAGCGCCAAAGGTACGGAAGAAGAAAGGGCGCAGATCGTGGTAAGCGTAGTGATGGACCAAATTAACTTGACGATAACGTTTTTCCAACACATCCAGGAGAGCTTGAGTAATCTGCATTTCGAGAGAGTAGCGGGCGGGCAGCTTGGAATCGCGCAGATCGCGAAAGAGGATGCCCTGAAAGGGGGTAAGCGGCGCCACCGGCAATAAGTCCCGGCCATCGGCGCTCTCCAAAGCCGCAACGCCGCCGACCAATTCATCACCTTTATAGCAGCCGAAGATGCGAAAAGGAGAGAGGCCGGCGCGCAGCCACAAGGTTTCGGAATAAATCGCGCCTTGCGGCGAAGCGGCCACGAAGCGATCCCACAGGGGGAACTGCGCGGGGGTAAGCTCGCGGACTTCGAATTTAGGCATGAGCAGCCAACATCCAATTCGAACCCATAAAAAACAGCAAGCGGCTAGGCATGAGCCGACATTTCGTAGAGGCGACGCATTTGCTCATCCAGATTAAAGCCGCGATCGATACAGACCTGATTTAAAACCGCCATGTGACAAATATTGAGCACCGCATAAACGGTGCGCTGTCCCGCGGCGTTCAGCGAAGGCGCACGGCGAAAATCGTTCAAATAAGCCCGGACCAGGCCAGCCACTTCATCATTCAAACCAAGCAGGAGGTCCGGCAGCCAATGCGACAGGATAAGGTCAAGCAGGCGCAACAGGCGCGGCGTAATGAATACGTCCAGGGCGCCGGCGGTGGCTTTTCGGCGATAGAGAATCGATTTCGGCACCGAGCCTTCGAGGCATTGGCGGAGCACGCGTTTGTTGACCAGGGGAAATTTCGACCAGGTGCGCAGGGTGAAGACGCCTTTTTTTCCGATGCGATAGGGAATACGATTGGCCACCGCCACGGTTTCCCAATCATAAAAAGGCATTTGGAGGGCGGTTTGCGGACGATTTATCGCCAACATGCTTTCGATCATGTTGTCGGTGTACTGAAGGCGATAACCCGCGGCGATATGCTTTTTGAATATCGTCTGCAGATTATCGTCCGGCGCAATCGGCGGAAGCTCGCGCACGAACTTATCAAGCCAGGGGCTGGAGGCGAGCGAATAACCGGAAGGCCCTCCCAATTTGGAGAGGCATTGCAGCGCAAAAAGATCTCGAGACACGGGCGGCTGGAACGCATGCGCCCAATATTTCAGGTAATTTTTAGGATATACCGGCCAGGCTTCCAGGATGCGGGCCAGCAGGGAACGGAGACGCAGGGAAGCCGGCGACGGATTCCGCAACAAATTCAAGCGAATGCCCAGTTCCTTGGGCAGGTCGAAATCGGGAGTATGAAGCCGGGTATCCTCCCCGGAATAGACGTCGTAAGGGAGGCCGGTAGCGCACAGAAAATTATGATGCGCCAAGGCCAGCATGGTGGCGACATTCGGAGTGGAGCGCTGCTCAAAACATTGCAAATAGAGCGCCGCCGCATCAGCCGGCTCAACGATCAACTCATGATGCCGGCTATTAAAGTGGGCGGCGGCGAGCCGCGCGGGCTGATGCTCGGTAACCGCCTGGCCCCGCACCGAAAAGGTGAGGGAATGAACGCGTCCAGAGGCGAATTCCGATACATACCGCAACATGGCCACCGAATCTATGCCGCCGGAGAGCAAGACGCAGGGCGTACGCGATTCGCTGACGCGCTTTTGGAAGACCCAGTTAAAAGAATGACCAAGCGCCTGGACCGATTCCTTGAGCGTCGAAAAATATTCCGATTCAATGCTTACCGGGAGATAGTAAGAGGCGACCGCGGTATTTTCCAAGCCCAAAGCGACGATTTCACCCGGCGCGGTACATTGGACCGATTCGATAAGGGTATAAGGATCGAGGCCATAAAAGGAGACCAGAAGGGTAAAAGCGGTGAAAGGGTCGATATGCGGAGCGGCGGCGAGCCGGGCGATATCGAATAAGGAATTAGAAAAGGAAACGGAATCGCGGTCGCGGGTGTAATAAACGCGATTGGCGCCGTTGCGGTCGCTTATCAGGACGGCCCGCTGCCGGTCGCGTTCCCAGGCGATAAGCATGAAATCGCCGTCAGCTTCGCGAGCCCATTCCGCAATTTTATCGGACGAAAATCGTTGTAACCAGGCTTGGAATTCCCCCGGTCGATTCCAGGAATAGAAACGTCCAGCCACGTAGAAAGTCATAGGGCCCAGATCGAACTTAGACTGCACTTCCAGACGGGACCCCTCGGCTGAAATCCCCTGGGCGAAGCCCTGCTCCAGAACGGCCGCCGCCTCGCGCAAGTTGAGCGTGATTTGAAACACGTGGGCCGGATGGGGCGCCGGTGAAACCTGCATCATCTATACAGCCTCCCGCATAAAGAGACGGTAAGCGGACTGAATTTGCGCGCGATAGAGCCAGGCCGCAGATAAGAGCAGCAGCAATGCGATGCCGGCCGGCAGCAGCAAGCGAGCGATATCCGCGAGCAGAATGCCGGGAAGGAAAGCGCGGCGAAGCGCGAAATAAAAAGCGGCGACGATGCCCAAGCCCAGCACGGTAAACAGATATTTACCGCGGCGGCAGGCGGCGAGACGCTGCCGCTCAAAAGCGAACAGCATGAGGGCCATGGTGACGGCATAAGTGCCGAGCGAGGCCAGGCAGTAACCGGCCAGGCCGGCGCCCATCCACCAAGCCAAGCCATTCAGCAAAAGCGCGACACCCACGCCGGAGACTTCAATGCGCAGGAAAGGGGCTTCCTGATTGCGGGCGATGAAAAAAGGACGCAGCAGGATGCCGCTGCCGCGCAAGATGGCCAGCGCGCTGAAGAGGGCATAGACGGGGATGCCCAACCGGTACTTGGGCAAGTAGAGCAGCACGCCCAGACTGATGGCGGGGACGGTAGCGACAATGGCCAGCACCGCAAGGAGCAGATACAGAAGCAAGGCCGCTTCCATGACCTCCCGCGATTCCCGCGGCCGGGATTCCGCTTCCAGGCGCATCAGCCGGGGTTGGATGATGAGAAACACGCCGGAGATCGCCAGCAGGATGGTGGCGACAAAGCCACCCAAAGCATAGATGCCGAACTGGGCCTTGGAGAGGAAGGCCAAAACGAAAAGCTGGTCGAGGGTGAGGAGCGCGGTATCGAGCAGGGCGATGGCGAACAGCGGAATGCTACCGCGCAAAATTCCGCCCAAGCCGCTCAATTGGAGCCGCAGCCAGCGCAGGCTGCCGCGGCGCAGATAGTAATAAACGCAGAGCGCTTCGCCGACGCAGATGCCGACGACCGGCCCTATAGGGCCCATCAGGATCACCAAAACAATGGACGCGACCAAGCCGGCGGTATCGCGCCACATGCCGGCTACGCCGGACTGGCGAAAATCCTCGAGCGAATTGGCGCGGATGCCGAGAAAATCCTCCAGCTTGGAGAATAAGAGAACGAAGCCGAGAATTTCGAAACCGGGGCGATAGAACCAGGCATGCGGACCGCGCTGGCGCAAGGCCAGCACGAAGAGCACCAGGCTATAGGCGACCGCGGTCAACATCATCCAGGCGCCGCCGGTGGAGGCAACGGACTCAAACGCCGCCGCGCCCTGTTGGGAGCGCACTTGCGGCAATTGCTTGATGAGTTGATAGCGAACGCCGATATCGGTGTAATTTTTATAGGAAAGCGGCAGACGCAGACTGGCATATAAACCGTACGCCGCCGGACTGAGAAACTTGGGCAGCACCAGAGCGCGGACGAGCTTGGTTAAAAGCTGCCAGCCGATCTGGCTGCCAGTCCATTTCAAGCCCCAAAAGAGGCGCCGTTCGACAACGGGCGCGGCGGTGGTTTGGGTGGCCATTAGACGTGATCGGTTGCCGTCAAAGATCTTTAAGCTATCAACCAACAGCCATCATCTTTCAGCTACCAGCTAAAGGAAAAAGCAGCTTTTCAAACGGCAGGGAGGGCGCGACCGCGGAAATCCACCAGACCGGGCGATTTATTTATCAAAGAATGGGCGGATCGACGAACCCGCCGGGGTAGGCACCCGAGTAACCAGAAGACGACGGCTAAGAGCCAACAGCATGGAGAGCGCGGCCGCGCAATTGGGGCAAGGCTTCGACGACCTTCAAGAAGCCATCCGCGATATCGTCCACATCACGCTCGGTCAGCGGGTAAGCGCAGTAGTCTCCAGCAATCAACTCGGAAAAATGCAAATTTTCGGTGACCGGACAAATGCCGCGCTCATAACTGACCTGGCCGCGGTAATGATTGCTGGTCCAGGGGGCGCCAGATTTGCCATAGGCGATGCGCTGCTGATACAACCGCTGCAAATAGAGCGGCTTGACATAGCCCTGGCCGCAAGGGATGCCTTCAGCGGCGAGCGCCTGGCAGAACAGCTCGCGCGGCACGCCAGCGATTTCCGGGAAAAAGCGCAGGGCGTAAACATACCAGGAATGGGTGCAATCGGGCCGGATGGCCGGCGGCTGGAGAGCGGGCACCCCCGACAGCCGTTGAGTCAGGCGAGCGGCGAGGCGGCGGCGATGTTCCAGCAAGAAATCGAGCTTGGCAAGCTGGGCCGCGGCAATCGCCGCTTCGATTTCAGTCATGCGGAAATTGGAGCCGAGGGTATTGGAAATCTCCGGCCAATCCGGCCAATCATCCACGACAACTTCGCCGTGATTGCGGGCCAACTGCGCCCGTTTGGCGATTGGCTCATTTTGGGTCAACAGAATGCCGCCCTCGCCGGAATGAATGATCTTATGGTAATTGAGGCTGAGCACGCCGGCATCGCCCAGCACGCCGGCGAATCGCCCCCGCCAGGTGGCGCCGATCGACTGAGCCGCATCTTCAATGACACGGAGATGATGCTCGCGAGCGATGGTCAGGATTTCCGCCATATCAGCGGGCAGACCGAAGATATGCGGCACCAAGATGGCCCGGGTCTGGGGGGTGATGCAACGCCGAATGCTCACAGGGTCGAGGCAGAAATAATCCGGCTCGACATCGGCAAAGACCGGGATAGCCTGCTGCATCAGGATGACGGAAGCCGAAGCCGACATGGTATAAGGCGAGACGATGACTTCATCCCCCGGCTCGATGCCCGTTGCGGCCAGGGCCACCTGCAGGGCGGTGGTGGCGGAGTTGACCGTGACGGCGTAACGGGCCTGGAAGCGTTCGGCATAGAGGCGCTCGGCTTCGCGGACACGCGGACCGCCGTAGAAATCGGAATGCCAGACGCCGAGGAATTTCGAGAGCACGCCGGAATCGAGCACGGCCATGACGGCGCGTTTTTCTTCTGCGCCGATGGTATTGCACTGAGGAAAGGGCAGGGAGCGCAGGGGCGCGCCCCCGAACAGGGCTAATGGCGGCATGCAGCCTCCGCGGAGGTCAAGGGAAGGGATCGAGAGCGATTTTGGGCGGAGCGGCGAATCATTTCGACCAGGCGCAGCGCCTGCCAGCCGTCCCAGGCGGAGCATAGCGGCGGGGCAGAGCGGCGATGCACGGCGAGTAAATTCGCCAGCGCGCGCGGCCAGGCATCCGCCAGCCCGCGCGGACCTCGCCAGGGCCGGGGCCGCAGATCGTAGCCGGTGACGCATTCGCGGCTGGGAATGCGGCGATAAAGATGAGGCTCGGCGCCACGTTGAACCAAGTCAACCTGCCCGCGCTCGCCAAAGATACGCAGTTCGAAGAAATCGTAATGGCGGGGCAAGGCGCGAAGGTAAATGGGGATACCGGAACAGGTAAGCAGGAAGGCATCGAGCGAAGCATCGGGCTCGGTTTCATGGAGGCTATCAACGCCTCGAACGGCGGCGATTTCGCCAAACAGAAAGCGGCAGAGGTCGAGCAGATGACTGCCGTTGTTGGCGAGGCCGCGCATATAATGCCCTTCGACGGCGACGATGGGGCCGATGAGGCCGCGCTGGAGGCGTTGCCGCAGATCAGCATAAGTACGGCTGAAGCGGCGGGAGTAGTTCAGCAGGATGCGGGTTTGCGCCCGCTCGGCGGCGGCAAGGATGCGTCGCGCTTCGCGGCTGCTGGACGCGAGCGGTTTTTCCATCCAGATGGTTTTGACGCCGGCGTGAATGGCGGCCAGCAGAACCTCGGCATGGGTCGGGTTGGGAGTGCAAATGCTGAGCAGGTCGAGCGGGACTTCCGCCAGCAGGCGGCGATAATCGGCATAGCCGCGCTGGACGCGCCAGCGGCTCCGGGCGGCACGCAGCCGAAGCGGGTCATTATCGGCCAGGGCGATTACTTGCACGCGCGGAGAGCGGCAGAGCACGGCGGCATGCGAATCCACCGCCGGCTTAGAGGGCGACTGCCGATGGCGCCGGCGGACGCCGAGCTGGCCGGCGCCGATGCGCCCGCAGCCGATGATGGCGGCACGCAGGCGAGGTTCAGGCATAAACCGGTTTCCCCGCCAACAACTCATGAAAAAAAGCCGCCATCGACTGGATCGCGCCTGCGGCTTCGAGCCGCAAGGGGCGAGCAGAGGCATTCACGGCCAGGGCGACTAACGCCGCCAGGCGCGCGCGCAATTGAAGGCGTTCCCAGACCACCGGCGTCCAGCCCCGCTCGACGGAAGGCAGCCAACTTTGCTCCATCGGCCGGGGCACGATCGAAAGCGTGGGCACGCCCAGGGCGGCGGCCTCATAGAGCAGCATACTGGTGAGGCCGGCGGCAAAATCGGCGGCCCAGATCAGATCCAAGGGAGGCTCTTTCCGGCTGAGCTGGTCGAATTCCGGCAGATACGCCGCCAACTCGCGCGGATCTTGCTTGGGATGGAGACGGAGCACGAGATAGAGATCGTCCCGCAAGCGGGCGGCGTCAAGAAATTCTTCGATGACGATTTCGCTACGGCCGGCCGCCGCGCCCCGGCCATGCAGGGTGTAATCTCCGGTTTTGCGATAGGGAATGGCTCCCGGACCATAAGAAGGCTCGGCAACAAAGACGCCCACTCGCCGACCCGCCTCGAGGCCGGGGAAAAATTCGCGGCGCAAGGCGCCACGATCAAGCCCGGAGAGTTCCCGGCGACGCGCCAGGACACGGTCCAATTGCGGGTGGCCGATCAGGCGGATGGCATCGGGCCGAACGCCCAGCGCCAGGAAGGCCTGGCGGGTGGCTTCATCCGGGCAGAGCAGCCATTGCGGCAGATAGTAGAGCGGATCTTGAGTCTCGCCACGAAAACGATAGCCGGCATTCAAAGCGGAGTCGAGTAGAGCCACGCTTGCGATATTGCGCCGGCGCGCGACCTGAATAAGCGCAAGTCCCAGGCTATGGGGATTGGATGCGGTGCCGACGGCGAGCAGGCGCGGCCGCAGAACGGACAGCAGCGAATCGGCCGTGGTTTCCACGCTTAATTCACAAGCCGCCACCTGCCGCGAGCGCAAATAGTCCACCGCCGGGCCCTGGCAAAAGAGCCGGGCCGAATAGCCGATTTCGGCCAGCGCTCCGGGCAGGCCGATGATGCAATTAGCCGCACCGGGATCCTCCACGAAAAGCAGAATATCTATAGGGGCATCCATTGGAGAAACGCGGCTTTTGGAGATAAACCCATCAAGCATTTTGGCCGGCGGGTTGAGATTGCCGCAGGGCTGAGAACATGGCTTCCGCCCTTTGCCAATCTTCCGGCGTATCAATATCCTGCACCAGATGGCGGGGCAGAATGACGGGATAGGAACTCGCCGTGAACACTCCTTGATGAGCGGCGAAGGCTTGCGGCCGGCCCCAATAGAATTGCCCGGCATCGTGCCAGGCTTCGGGCAAATCCTGCGAGCGTTTCAATTCGTTTTCCGGCCAGTACATTGCCACCCTTCCATCCGAATTGAGCTTGAGCGAACGAAAGATGGTGAAATCGTAGCTGGTCACGCTGAAGGCGAACTCGGCATCGGCATGACTTTCGAGCAGGCGCAAGCCTTGACGCAAAAATTGCGGTTGCAAGAACGGGGCGGTGGCATAGATACAGCAGGCAAAGCTCACCGGACCGCGGTTCCGGCGCACCCAATCCAGCGCATGGGCAATCACCGGCAGGGTGGGGGTGTGATCATCGGAGAGCGCCGCCGGACGGCGGAAGGGAGCTTCCGCGCCATGGGCCCCGGCCAGCGAGGCAATTTCTTCGTCGTCCGTGGAGACCAGGATGCTATCGAAGACACGCGCCGCGCGCGCCGCTTCGATGCTCCAGGCGAGCATCGGTTTGCCGCAAAACGGGCGCAGGTTTTTGCGCGGGATGCGCTTGCTGCCGCCGCGCGCGGGAATAATGGCGACGATGGACATAAGCTAAAAGCTATAAGCTGCCGCCGACCGATTGAAGTAAAAGCAACAAGAAATTGAAAACAGACTGATCAAACCGATTCCGGCTTGGAGAGCAGCCACCAAGTGGATTGAGCAAAGCCATGCTCATCGTCGGCAAATTCGCCAGTGGCGGCTAACCGCAGGGAAGGAAACTGTTGCTGATAATATTTTTTGAAATCGCCTTTAAATAACAAGTCTTTATGCCCGCGATAATCGATAGCCGTATCTTCGGGCGAAAAATACTCGACCGCCAAGATATAGCGCCGGCTAACCCGATAAATTTCGGCAATTGCCCGGGGCAAATCCGACGGAGGAATATGAATCAACACGCCACAGGTGAAGACCAGATCAAAGCCGGCATCGGGAAAAGGAAGCGCGTAAGCATTGCCCGACACCGCCCGGATGCCGGGAATCCGCTGGGCAATTTGCAGCGCATAGGGGTTCGGCTCGACCCCGGCCAGCTCAACACCCGTTCCCAAAACTTCCGCAATGGCGGCCAGATTGTGTCCACGATTACAGCCGACCTCCAGCACGCCGCGCAGCGGCAAGCCGGAAAGCATTTTGGCGAAGCCGGTGCTGCGCTGATGCGCATCGGCAAGGTTGCGATCGGTATAAGCCTTGCCGAAATCACCTTGCCACATTTGCAGTTGTTTGTTGGTTGCCATTTGTTAAATGCCCCTTACCAATGGTTTACGGATTTCAACGGAGATGCTTCCACTCCAGCGGCGTGCCGGCTTCCAGATCGCAGGCGGCCGCCTGGCCCAGCACTTCGGGCAAATGGCGGGGATGCAGGCCGAGGTTGGGGCGGATGGAGCGCACATTATCCGCGGTGAAAGGCTCGCCGGCGCGTACGTCTTTCACGACGAAGAGCGAGCGCCGGAAGCGGCGGCTGGAACTTTCCCGCTGGCGATCGCCCAACTCGGGGCGGCCCAGGGCTTTTTCCGCGATGCGCACCGCCTCGACCATCCGCTGAAATTCCGCCGGCTCGAGCGAGAAGGGGCTGTCGGGGCCGGGAACCGCGCGGGATTCGGTGAAATGCTTTTCGATGATGCAGCCGCCCAGGGCGATGGCGGCAATGGCGGCGGCAATGCCGAGAGTGTGATCGGAAAGGCCAACGGGCAGGCCATAGCGCGCCCGCAGCATGGGGATGGCGCGCAGGTTCATTTCTTCCGGGGGGGCGGGATAGGCGCTATTGCAGTGCAGCAGCGCGATCTGGCTTGCCCCGGCGGCGCGGGCGGCGGTCACAGCTTCGTCAATTTCATCGAGCGACGCCATGCCGGTGGAGACGATCAGGGGCTTGCCGGTGCGCGCCATATATTGAATCAGGGGAATATCCACCAACTCGAAGGAGGCCAGCTTGTAGGCCGGGACCCGCATTTGCTCGAGGAAATCCACGGCGGTGGGATCGAAGGGGGAAGAGAACAAATCCATGCCGAGCCGGTTGGCGATGGCTTGCAATTCCGGCTGCCATTCCCAGGGGGTATAGGCTTCGGCGTAGAGATCGTGGAGGGTGCGGCCGTCCCAGAGCGTGTTGCCGGAAACCCGAAAGCAAGGCTTGTCGGATTTCAGGGTTAGGGTGTCGGGGGTGTAAGTTTGCAGCTTGATCGCATCCGCGCCGGCGCCATGGGCGAGATGAACCAGCCTGACCGCCTGGTCGAACTGCCGGCCATGATTGGCCGAAAGCTCGGCAATGATATAGGCGGGCTGGCCGGCGCCGATTTTTCGCTGACCTATGGTAATCATGCAGACCGTGACCGCGCGGCGGCTGGAGGCAGGGCGAGCCAATGAATGGCCGGCTGGCCGGAAACCGTTGCCACCCCCAAATTAACGAATCCCGCCGCGGCAAAACTACGGTTGGCGGCGGGATTGGAAGGTTTGCAATAGGCATGAACGCCACGGCAATGATCGGAGCGAAACAATTCCGCCACCCCCGCTTCGATCACGCGCCGGCCATAGCCCTGGCCACGCCATGCGGGGGCTAAACCCACGCTGAGGACATATTCACCGCGGCGGGCCGATTCGAAGCGAAGCTGTCCAATCGGGTTGCCATCGGGCGCATGCGCGATCCAGAGCCGGGACGAGCGATGGCGAAGTATGCGGTTAAACCAGGCCTGATGGGTTGGCCAGGGAATCGGCTCGGAATGAAAGGAATTGCGGCGGGTATGGGGCTCGTTGGCCCATTGCCAAACCCGGCGGCAATCGCGGGCTTCGGCGGGACGAAACCGCACCGGCGGCAAACCCATGGCCTGGAGACAGCGCCAAACTCCTTGGCCATCCACCAGCTTGCGGCCGGCGATGGACATGCGGCGACGCCGCCCGGGATCCTGGAGCAATTTCCGCAGAAGAGCCAGCTTGAAACGAAAATGCGGATAGCGAGCCAGCCGCACCGCGGCACCGGCCCGGGCCAAGCCTTGAAAATTGGCAAGCTGATTTTTCGCCATCAGCACCAGCCCCGAAGGCAAGCCTAGAAAGGCGCTTTCCAAGGAGGTAACGCCGGCGCCGGCGAGGATGACATCCGCCCAGGCCATATATTCCGGCAGGCGGCGCGGATCATGCTCCAGACGAAGCCGCCAGGATGAAGGCCAGACCAGTTTAGCCAAGCGATGGCCTCGAGCCTCATTTGCGCCGATGAAGTGGACGATTTGCAAGGGCGGAAGCTCGCATTCAGCCAGCGCCTGCAGCAGCCGCATAGAAACGGAGGCCGAGCCGCCCCCGCCCAAACAGATCAACAAGCGCCGGGCGCGGGGGCGAATGCGGCGCGGGGCCGGGCAAAGCAGGATTTCGCGGCGCAGCAGCGCATAGGACGGGCCCAACAGCAGCCGAGTACCAGGCGCGCGGCGGCGGTAAAGCGCGGGCGCAACCACGGCGTTTTGATTCAAAACGCAATCGGCCCAGTAACGCCTGGCAGAGCCGTCATCATCGAGACAGAAGAGTTGCAAGCCGGCTTTTTTGATGGCCGCCTGAAAATCGGCTTTGAAACGATAGCCATCCAGCAGCACCCAGCCGGCGCGGCAGCGGCGGGCGAGGGCAACGGTCCGGGCGGCATCCCGAACGCTGCCCGGGCGAACGCGCAGCCCGGAAAAAACGATGCCTTGCCGGCGCAAATCCTGGCGCAACGAGGAGGGAAACCCGGCGGCCCCCAGCCAATGCACCCCGCCGCCCTGATCCCGCCAGGCTTGCGCCAGGGCGAGGCAGCGCATGGCGTGGCCGAGGCCGATGGCGGGGCCGGCATCGGCGCGCACGAGCAGCACCGGAGGAGAAGCCGGCGAGCTTTTGGACGGAGCCGGCATGGCTAATTGGCGCCGGCGGCGGCGAGCACTTTGCGCAGGGCATGGGCGACGTCGCCGATATCGGCGCGGTCCATGCCGGCCCAGAGCGGCAGCGAGAGCAAGCGCTCGTATTCGGCTTCCGCCACCGGCCAGTCGCCTCGACGATAGCCGAGTTGCTGGTAATAAGGATGCCAGGGCACGGGTATGTAATGCACGTTGACGCCGATGTTTTCCGCGCGCAACGCCTGGAAGATTTGCTTGCGCTCCCAGCGCAGGTTTGGCAACCGGAGCCGCGCCACATAGAGATGCCAGGCCGAATCGCGGCCGGGGAGGGTGATGGGCAATTCCAGCGCCGGCTGCGCCGCCAGCGCTTCGCCGTAAGCGGCCACGAGCGCCCGGCGCCGGTCGAGCCACCGCGGCAGGCGTTGCAGTTGCGCCCGGCCGAGGGCGCATTGCAGATCGCTGAGCCGATAGTTGAAGCCGAGCATTTCCATGCGGTAAAACCAGTCGCCGCCGGCCTCGCGCTGGCGGAAATCGGTGGCGATGCCGTGGTTGCGGAAGCGGCGCAGGCGCGCGGCCAGGCGCTCATCGGAGGTGACGATCATGCCGCCTTCGCCGGTGGTGATGTGCTTGACGGGATGAAAGCTGAAGGTGGTCATCAAGGCCAGGCTGCCGGAGGGGCGGTCTCGATAGCGGGCGCCGAGGGAATGCGCGGCATCAGCGATGAGGGCCAGATGGTGGCGCGAGGCGAGTTCCCGCAACTCGGCATAATCGGCCGGCTGGCCGGCGAAATCCACGGCGATGACGGCTTTGGCGCGGGGGGTGACGGCGGCGCGGACAGCGGCGGGATCGAGCGTCAGCGAATCGGGCCGCACGTCGGCAAAAACGACGCGCGCGCCGCAATAGCGCACGCAATTGGCGCTGGCGGCAAAGGTGAGGGCGGGGACAATGACTTCGTCTTCCGGCGACAGATCCAGCGCGGCCACGGCGGCATGCAGCGCGGCGGTGCCGTTGCTGACCGCGATGGCGTAGCGGGCGCCGGAGATTTGCGCGACCGCCTGCTCAAAACGCTCCACCTCCGGACCGGTGGTGAGGAAATCGGAGCGCAAGGCCTCCGTTACGGCGGCGATATCGGCATCTTCAATCACCTGATGGCCATAGGGCAGGAGGGTGGAGCGCACCGGGACGCCGCCTTCCAAGGCCAGTTTTTCCGCGAAGCTGGATGCCGGTTTCATGGAGCGGCCAGGGCTTTCTTTACTGCGAAACGGCAGCCGCCCGGACGGCGGGATGGAAGCCGGAAATCAATTGCCGGATTTCCTCTTCCGTCAGCCGGCGGGCGCGGTCGCTGCTATAGAAGAAGTCGGCGGGCAGCTTGCGGCCCTGGTGCGCGCCATCGCCATCCCACCAGGAAAACTGCGGCAGCACGACGTAGGCGTGATCCAGCTCGACGGCATTGCGCGCCTCGCCATCGGCGATCAGCACCTCGTGCAGCTTCTCGCCCGGGCGGATGCCGGTGACCTCGACGCGGCAGTCGGGGCCGATGATTTCGGCCAACTGCCGGATGCTGGAGGCGGGCAGCTTGGGCACGAAGATCTCGCCGCCGCGCATCAACTCGATGCCCCGGATGACGAAGCGCACGCCCTGCTCGAGCGTGATCCAGAAGCGGGTCATCTCCGGATGGGTGAGGGTGAGGCGGCCGGATTTCCGCTGCTCGACAAACAGCGGCACCACGCTGCCGCGGCTGCCGATCACATTGCCATAGCGGACGCAGGCAAAGCGCGCGCCGCGTCCGCCGGCATAGGCGTTGCCCTGGATAAAGAGCTTTTCCGCCACCAGCTTGGTGGCGCCATAGAGATTGACGGGGTTGACCGCCTTGTCGGTGGAGAGCGCGAGCACGCGGCTAACGCCGGAATCGATGGCCGCGTCAATCACGTTTTTGGCGCCCATGATATTGGTTTGCACCGCTTCGAAGGGGTTGTACTCGCAGGCCGGCACCTGCTTGAGCGCGGCCGCGTGCACCACCACGTCAACGCCGTGAAAGGCGCGCATCAGGCGGTCGCGGTCGCGCACGTCGCCGACAAAGTAGCGCACCGGCGAGCTGCCGCTGTCGGGGAAACGCTGCCGCATTTCGTGCTGCTTCAGCTCATCGCGGCTGAAGACGACCAGCCGCTTGGGCGAGTATTCGGCGAGCACGATTTCGACAAATTTTTTGCCGAAGGAGCCGGTGCCGCCAGTGATCAGAATGGATTGGTTTTCAAAGTTCATAGGAGATCCGAGCAGGAGTGCTAGCTTGAAAAAAAGAGCCGGCGCGAGCACCGCCGGCGCCAGCAGTGGATTTTGCGGCGAATCGAGGCCGCAGGCTTAAACCGCCCGTGGCGGCATGATTGCGGCGGTTCGCATCAATTTTCCCGACAGGCCGGGAACGCGGGCAATATCCAGATGACGGCTGTAGCGGGCAACCATGTCTCGACTGACGAGGCGCAAGACTTCGGGCAAGCCGTTGGCGACAACGTCGATGGATTCGAAGAGCATGGCACGCGAGCGCAGCATACGGTCCAGCAGGTCATTCAAATCGCGCAATTTTTCCGGAGGATGCTCTTTTTTGCGTTCCCATAACCGCTGCGGATCGCCTTGAAACCAATAAATAAAATCCACCGGGCGGGCGTAAGCACGCGCCATCAGGTTATTGAATCGTTCCCGAAAGGTGCGAGGGGCGATCGCCAGCCGTTCCATGGGATGGCGATCGTACACCACAATGTAGCCGCGGCGCGCCAGGATGAGGCCTTTGAGGCGGCGAGTAAACAGCTCGAAATGACGCGCCATTTGCGGCAGCGGGCGGGGCAGGGAAAAGCGCCGCACAAAGCGGACGGGCCAGGAGCAAAAATTGTCGCCGAGATAAATGGTGCGCACGATCGGGCTCATGGCGGCCAGGCCCGCGGCCACGCTGGTTTTACCCGTGCCATCCACGCCGAGCAGGCAGATTTCCAATCCAGAATGGTGACGCAAGCGGTGCAACAGATGTCCCAGCCGGCGCAAGCCCGTCCGCGCCAGCCAGCGAAGATCCGGCTTGACCACCCCACGGAGGAGCAGGCCCCGCAGCGTCAGCAGGCGAGAGCCGCTCAACACCCGTTCCCCCAATTGGATGGCGGGAGTGGCGTCCTGGCTGCGTTGCGCGAAATAGCCCGGGCCTTTGCCATCCACAACCGCGCGGAGCAGGAGGCCGGCAATCGGCGTCATATGAACCGAAGGCGAGGCCAGGTAGCCGTCGCCCCAGGCGCGCGCCCGGTAGAGATCCACTCCCACGGGACCGGGAAATTGAGGCAAGCGAAGCCGGTACCTTGCCAAATAACTCGGGCGGGCGTATTCCAGGCGGAAACCTTCCTGCAAAAGGAAGTCGCGCACCGGCGGGATGCTTTGGTCGCTCAGCAATATATCCAGATCGCGGCCGCCGGCGGTTTCAAAGGGTTCGGCCGAGGGGATGGGAGCGCGCATGAGAAAGGCATCGGGGGCGATTGCCTGAATGCGCTCCCAAAGCCGCTGAAAAGTGCTTCCCGGATCCTGCTGGAACAACTCGCTCAAGCGAAATTCAGGCTGGGTGCTGGTGGCCATAATTTTGGGGGGCAACGGTCTTGAAGCGATTGGCCCAGGCTCAAGGCCAGGCCTGGAATTAAAAGCGCCGCGGTGGCGGAGTGTCCAAGACCGGAGGCGGGTTTAGACGGCCATCCGGCGGGACTGCAGCGGGGCGGATTGAAGTTCGGAGCGAATATCCAGTTCGAGCAGCGCATATTGCCGCGAGCCGAGCTGGCCCAGGCTGCGCAGCAGCAGGCGGCGCTCGACCAGATGCAGCAGATGGCAGGCCCGCACATCCAACTCGTGCTCCATGCCGTAGCATTGCCGCAAGACGGCGTGCAGGCCACGCCGAAAGGCGGCGGGGTCGCCGGCCTCCAGCCGGAGGCGGTGATAAAGATAGAACCAGGCATCCGCCGTAACCAGGCTCGGGCGGGTGTATTCCCAGTCAAGGAAGACATATTTGCCGTGGCGATCGAGCAGGATATTGCCGGTCCACAAATCGCCATGCACCCAGCTCACCCGCAGCGGCCGATTTTGCAAGCACACCGCGGCGATATCGATCGCCCGCGTTTCCAGCGGCTGGAGGGGACACAACCGGCTAAGCCGGCGCACGAAGGGCGCCAACGCCAGCGGCCGCGGCCGATAGAAGCGGGCTTGCAATTGCTCCAGGATGAGCGGCAGTTGCCGGCTGGGGGAAGAACGCTGGAAACGGGCCGGCACCCATTCCTCCACATACCCGCTAGCGTCCGGGGACGAATGCAAAATGCGCGGCGCCAGGTCCTGAGCGCGCCGGCGCGCCCATAACTCGCGCCGCATAAAACGCCGGGCCCGGTCGCCCAGCGCCAACTGCGCAATGCGGTCACCGCGGCGGTCAAAGACCTGCACGCGCGTGCCATCGGTGTGACCGCGCAGCCAGGCCGGCTCAACGTGCAGCAGGCGGGCCCGCGCCAGGCAGTGAGCGACGGCATCAGTCGGATTCGCGGGACGGGAGGGATGCCGGAAATATTGCGCCATTCCGCGCCATCCGCCTCCGGCTTGCAAATGGCGTTTTAAGGCCCAGCGTGAATAGGTCCCCAGCGCCTCGGGAGCGACCCAAAAATCGGCGCGGGGGAAATAAAGCATGCGATGCGAGGGCAAACGTTTCACTCAATACGGAAAAAATGCCGTGGACAGGCCGGGAACTTGCCCGGAAGATCAACATGGCAAAGCCGCCAGCAGGCGCCGGCTGAAGGCCTCGGGCCCAAAAGCTTCCAGCGTTCGCCGCCGCAAAAAGGCGGGATTGCGGCGCGGCTCGGCCTGATCCGGCGCCAGCGCATCCAGAATGGCGCGGGCCATGGCCGGGGAATCTTCCGGATCGACCAGCCAGCCCAGCTCGCCATCCAAGAGCGCATCGCGGGCGCCGTCGCCGTTGCCGGCGATCACCGGCTTGCCGCAGGCCAGGGCTTCGAGAAAGACGATGCCGAAGCCTTCACCCCGACTGGGCATGATAAAGGCGTCGGAAAGGTTGTAATAAGCGGCCAGCTCGTCCGCCGGGACGCGGCCGGCAAAGATAGTGATTTCCGCCACGCCCAATTCCCGCGCCCGCCGCTGCAGTTCCGGCCGGTAATCGCCGTCGCCGACGATCAGATAACAGAGCTCCGGATGAGCGGAGCGAAGGCGGGCGAGCGCGCGCAGCACCTGTTCGTGGCCTTTATAACGCTCCAAGGCGGAAAGCCGGGCGACGGTCAGCAGAACGCGCTTGCCTTCCAAACGGTATTGCCGCACGAGGCGCGCCGATTTGGGCTGGGGAGAGAAACGGCGGGCATCGAAGGTGCAAGGCAGCAGGCCAATTTGTCCGGCCCGCAGCGGCGCCCAGGCCAGGCAGCGGTCGCGGGTATAGCGGCTGATGGCCAGGTAATGCGCCTCGCCGCGCATGGCCCAGGCGATAGCGCGCCCGCGCGGCGACCAAGCCTCGATGCCGTAAAGCATGGCCACACAGCGGATGCCCAACAGCAGGCGCAGCGCGCGCACCAAGACCAAAAAATTCAGATGCCCGCAAAACACGAAGAGCGGGCGATGGCGCAAGGCGCAGGCGAAGGCTGTGCCCGCAAAGCGCAGCTGGGCGAGGCGCCGGTGGCGTCCGCCACAGGGGTAATAACTCCAGCCCGAAGTCAACTCCGGCGCGGAACCGCGGCGGGGATCGTTGAGCGCCACAATGGCGCCCCCGTCGCCGTGCCCGCGCAGCGCAGCTAGCACACTGGCATTGAAGCTTTCGATGCCTCCGCCGCCGGTCGCCAATTCGCCCAACAGCAGCAGCACGCGGCGCGGCTGATTTCGCGGGCCGGTGGCGGCAGATACGACGGCGGCATCGCCCTGGGAGGCAGCGGACGCGTAGCAGATTTCCGGCATGGGGTATGGACGAGAGGCGGCGGGGGGAAGACCAGGATTCAGCAGCGGATGACATGCGGGGAGTGAAGACCGCGGGTGACGTTGCGAGTATCCACCACCAGCGGGGCGTGGGCGGCGATGGCGGCGTAATCCAGGCCGGAATGATCGGTAGCGATCAGCACGCAATCATAGGACGCGGCGGCAGCGGGAGTGAATTCAATCGAGCGCAGGTGGAAATCGTTTTGCCGGCCCGGACGCACCTCCGGACAGAAGCGATCGTGGTAGTCCACCTGAGCTCCGAGTTTACGCAATAGCGCGATGATCTTTAATGCGGGCGATTCCCGCAAATCGTCAATATCCTTTTTATAGGCCACACCGAGCACCAGGATGCGGGCCCCGTTGACCGCCTTGTGCGAGCGATTCAGGCCGTTGAAGACCGCTTCGATCACCTTATAAGGCATTTCCGTGTTGATCTCGCCGGCCAGATAGATCAAGCGGGCTGTGAAGTCATGCTGCTTGGCCTTCCAAGCCAGGTAAAACGGATCAATCGGAATGCAATGGCCGCCTAAGCCGGGGCCGGGATAAAAGGGCTGGTAGCCGAAGGGCTTGGTGGCGGCGGCGTCAATGACTTCCCAAATATCAATACCCATGCGGAGACAGAGCTGCTTGAGTTCGTTCACCAGGGCAATATTGACGGCGCGATAGGTGTTTTCCAGAATCTTGGCCATCTCCGCCACTTGCAGCGAGGAAACGCGGACAACCTTTTCGAAGGCCGATGCATAGAGCGCCTCCACCCGCCCGGCCGAAGCGGCATTGCGTCCGGCCACCAGCTTGGGGATGCTTTGGGTGGTGTAGCGTTTATTGCCGGGGTCTTCGCGCTCGGGGGAATAGCCGAGATAAAACTCGAGGGCCGGCGGAATGGCGGCACTGCCGGCGGAGACGGCATCAAGCGAGCAGTGCAGGCCACTGGCTTCCAGCAACGGCAACAGTACTTCTTCGGTCGTGCCCGGATAGGTGCTGCTTTCGAGGCACACCAGTTGCCCCGGCTGCAGGTATTGCGCGATGGTGCGGCCGGTAGCCTGGATAAAGCTGAGATCCGGCTCCTGGGTTTCGTTCAGCGGCGTCGGGACGCAGACGATAATGGCGTCCATGTGGCGCAACGCGGAGAAATCACCGGTGGCGCGGAAGCGCCCGGCGGCCCGCGCCGCGGCGACCGCTTCCGCGCCGAGATGCCGGATGTAGCTTTCGCCGCGATTCAAGCGCGCGATTTTCTCCGGATCGAGGTCGAAGCCGCTGACCGGAAAACCGGCGCGGTGGAAGGTGAGCAGCAGAGGCAGGCCTACGTAGCCTAAGCCGACTACTCCAATCTCGGCGGTGCGGGACTGGATGCGGGCCATCAGATCGCGAGGAGCTATTGCCGGGGTTGCCATGGAGGTTTGCAATTCAGAAGCAAGGAATGAAAAATTTTGAGAAGCCGCGGGAAGGTTACTCTAATCTCGCGGGAAAACGAAAGAGGTTGCGGCGGCGCTCAGGGTTGGCCGGCTAGATGCATATTTTTCGGAGCGGAGACCTGAGCGAAAACCATACCTGCAATTAAGAAAAAGAGCAGGGCATTGGCCGGGGCGTGGAATTGAAAATCGCCGATACTATAGGCTAAAAAGCCGCTGCCGGCAATCCAGGCGGCCAACTGAAAGGGGCGCTGCGGCGATTTGGCCGGCATGCGGAAGATACGCCAGCCGGCGAGGATCCAGAAAAGCAAGAAAGCGGCGACGCAAACTAAGCCGGCAAAGCCGGTTTCCGCCAGCATCTGAGCATAATCATTATGCGCAAATAGCCAAAGTTGCCCATTATCCTTGGATTGATAGGCGGGATAGACGACGGCAAAGGTGTTAAAGCCGGTCCCGGACCAAAAATGCTGGGCAAAAATATGCAGGCAATCCTCAGTCACACGCAGCCGATCACTATAACTGGTGCGACGATTTCCGAGCAATTCCAAATGATGATACAGAGGCGAAAAGTTCGCGATACCGCCAATCAAAACCAATAAAACCAGACTGCTCAAAACGAAATGGCGGTACTTCCGCAATTCGCGTCCCACCAACAATAAAAACAACAAGGCTTCGAAAGCGAAGATCAGCACCCCGCCGCGCGAATTGCAGGCGACGAGCGAGGCAAAGGCGATTAGGGGAATCAAGGCGCGCAATGTCCAGATTTCCCAGCCGCGCTGGCGCGGGCGCCAGCCCAGCGAGCCCGCAATCGCCAGTGGAAAGAGCAGGTCCAGACAGCCGGCGTAGTGATTGTGATAGACGTAAGGTCCCATCGGGGAAGCGTAAGTGGCATTATGAAACCAATAAATGTATCCTCGGGCCGTGGAAAGCTGTAATAGCGCTTCGAGCGACAGCAATCCGGTGAAAATCCATAAGCCCAGACACAGATGCCGCATCGCGCGCGGCTGGGTCAGACTGTTCAATGCCAGAAAAAAAGCCGCGCCGCAGGCGGCCAGTTGCACCAACCCGGTCAGGGTGTTGCCGGGATAGGCCGTATGGCGGCTAGCCCATTGCCAGAGGATCAATCCGGCATAGGCAAGCATCGGCAGGTAAATCGGATGCCAGGTCCAGTTGGCATGGTGGACAGTTTTTTGCCAGGCGAGCACCAGTACGAAGAAAATCAGCGCGATGGTTGTCGGCGCCCAAATGTAGCTGTAGACTCCGCCGAAACCGGCGATGGCGAAGAACACGCACAACATGAGGGCGTAAACAGCCCACAAAGGCGCGGGGTTGGGCCGAAGCTCGGGGACGTAGAGGCGTTGGGTGGCAGCAGCGTTCATGCGGGCCGTTGCAATTTCGGGGATTGGGCCGCAGCCGCCACCGGCTGCATCGCCACCCGGGAAATACGTACGATGCCTTTGAGGGGAACTTCTCCCATCGGGCGTTGATACTGAAAGCCGATCTCAACCAGTGCGGTTTGGGGAGGAACGGTAAAGGCGCCGATAGTCTTGTGCCAACTATCGGCAAGCTTTGCGGGTACGGTGACTATCGGTGTTCCATCCGCTAGTTTTACCACCATTTGGACCCCTCGTCTCGAACTGGTATTCATCGCTTTAATGAAGTAGCTGACACGATAAGAGGCGCCCGGCCGTACCGGCACCCATGCGAAGCTGATAGGCGCAGTGCTATTTTCCCAACCGGAAAACTGGATTTCGAGCAGGTTGAAATACGACGAAGACGACCGCAAGCGCGAAACCAGCAAGGGAGATGGAGACGACCATGCAAACAGGCCGAGACGGGGAAATTTAAAGCCGCCGTCGGCAACTTTGCCGAAGTGGGCGGGCGCTGCTTTGAATAAGTCTCGCTGAATAGCCAAATTCCAAACTTGCACGGCATTCAGGATGGCCGGATCGGCGTTGGTTGGATCCTGGCGGGCACGCGACAGCAAGGCTTCGATCAGATTCCAACTGGCCAGGTGGCACTCATAAATATTCCACTTGGGGCAGGAAAGCCGGCCCCATAGCTGGTTAGCCGCATGTAATTTTCCCGCCTCCGCCAGCGAGGCGGTGGCCGCTGCGAGCACATCATCGCGCGACGGCAGAATAGCCAACAACCGGCTGGTTTGGCCGTTAGCCAGGTGCAAGACGGAGTCCACAGTCGCCTGCACATCATCTCTCGGCACCATGCTCAAGGCTTGTTGCATTTCCCGCCAATAGGCGTTTGGATCGCCAATGACCCAGGAAAAATTGGCCAGTTGAAAATGGGCATTAAATCCGTGGTCGAAGCGCACGGCCTGGTAAAAAGCCGCTTTGGCGGTGTCAATGTGGTCGAGTTGGAAATCGATGATCCCCAAAATTCTCCAGTTATTCCAGTTTTGAGGATTCAAGCGAACCGCTTGCTGCGCCAGTTGCAGCGCTCGTTGGGGATCTTCCATAGCCTCGAGTCGAGCATCGGCGCGCCAGGCGCGGCTGAGATCCGGACGAGCGCGCATCGCCGCCTTGAGGTCATGCCGAACCTGATCCAAGCTCATCTCCGGCATGTTCTGCACCTGCAGCAATGCGGAGTCGGCTTGCCACGTCTGCCAGGCCATCCAGGCCAGAAAGAGGCCGGCCAAACTCGCCAGCCCGGCCAAAATCGCTTGTAGCCAAAATTGCCAACTCCATTGCTGGCCTTCCCGGATCGGGAGCAGTTTCGAGTGAGAGGAGGGCATGCCGCTAGATTGATAAGTTCAGAAGACGTTCCAGAGATGACTTATGAACGCACTCTCAGAAGCAGGTGGCGATCGACAGCACGGCCAAGCCGGCCAGGCTATTTAATAATGAGATAGCCCAAAGCCCAGAAGGCCGAAGTTGCCAGACCCTTGGCCCCAAACAAGCTGGTCTCTTTCCAGGTGCTGGTGGGGATGTACAAAATATCGTCCGACCGCAAATCCACGTCCGGGTCTTTGCGATTCATGATCCGCGGCAGATTGACGTGGATGATATGAGTGCCGCCGGCAGCATCGTGCCGGACAATAAAGGCCTTTTCCGGTTTGCCATAGGGAAGCCAGCCGCCGGTCAGAGAAACCAGATTGTCAATGCTCAAGGTTTGCCCGGCCAGAATGGGAAACGCGCCGGGATGTTTAACCGCGCCGGCAGTATACACTTGGCCGCCGGGCAAGAGGCGCACATAATCGCCCGCATGCAAGGTGATGTTATAGCGCGGATCGGTGCCGGCCAGCACTTGGGTTAATGGCAGCGCCAAGCTGACCAGTCCGGTGATCTTATGACCGGAGGGGGAAGCGGCCGCTTGTGATGAGAAGGAAGTGGATGAGGCTGGCGCCGGAGTGGGGTCGGGAGAACTCCCGGCGTTGTTGTTGGCCGGTGTCACTGTATCCAGGTCGGAAGCCGGCCCAGTCACCACCACCGTATTGCCCGCGTTGGGCGCGGGGCCGCCCGCTTGAATAATCGCTTCGAGCACGGTTATCGGCCGGTACTCTTGAATGATGCTGGGCTTGACCACTGCACCAATCACCGTAATCGGCCGGCTCTGCACCGACAGCACCGATACATCCACCTGGGGGAAAACCAGTATCTGTTGCTGGCGCAGGGCATTGCTGATTTCCTGCCGCAATTGAGCCGTGGTGAGTCCCTCGGCCGGCAAGGACTGTTCTAAATAAGAAAGGTGGAGATTTTTGGACGCCACCACCGCGGTGCGGTTCAGTTCCGGCATGTTATAGACCGTGATCGCCACAAGATCCCCCGGGCCTAAGGTGTAGTTCGGCGGGACCAGCGTCATGGAAAGATTCATGTTGCTGCCGCTATCGGGAGTCAGCGGAGACATGGGCGAGATAGCTGCGACGCCGCTGCTGCCGGATGACAAGCCGCTGGTTGCGCCGCCGCCCGCGGGAGATTGCCCGGACAGCGCTAATCCCGCGCACAATATCAACCCGGTCAGGGCGATGGCTGCCCGGGGCCGGCCGGTGGTTTTTGTTCGTTTACTTTGCCTCATCATTGCTTCCCCCCTGCAACTGGTGCGTTGTTTCGTGCTGGTTGTCGTCATCACCGGAATAATACTTGTGGTATTGGTAGTACGAATAGTAATGACTCATCTTGGGGCTGACGGCATTTAATATAATGCCGGCAAAATTGGCGCGCACATGCCGCAATTGATCGATGGCGGTGCGGGCGATTTCACGCGCGGTATCACCGGCGCGAATCACCAGCACGACCGCGTCAGCCATGGTGCTGATGGTCAGGGTATCGGAGAATCCCAGCAAAGGCGGGGTATCCACCACCACGATATCGAACCGGCTTTTCAATTCTTCCAAAATCGCGCCCATCCGCGTCGCGATTAAATCGGATGGATTGGGGATGGAAGGACCGGCCGTGATCACGTGTAACATTTCCAACCCGGCGGGCTGCACGACCTGTTGAATACTGCCCGCCGATTGCAAGAGCGTGCTCAGCCCATGCAGGTTGGAGAGTCCAAAGAGCTGGTGGGCAGTAGGGCGCCGGATATCGGCATCCACCAGCACGGTCCGCATGCCCTGATGCGCAAAGGCCAAGGACAGATTGGCGGCGGTGGTGCTTTTGCCTTCGCGCGGCTGGGCGCTGGTGATCGCAAGCAGGCGGAAGCGATTTTCGCTGCCCAACAGCAAGGCCGAGCGTATGCTGAGCACCGCTTCGGCATAAGACGATCGCCGATGTTGGCTCTGCGTGGGCAATTTCTGCAGCGAAACTAGATCGGTGCGGTCGCGGGTGCTGGGCAGAGAGCCCAGCACGGGGAAGCCCAGGGCCATGCGTACGCTCTCCGGATCCATCATCGTGCGTTCATAATTGCTCAACGTAATGCTGACAAACACCCCGATCAGCAGTGAAAAAACCGCGGCCAGGCCAATATCGAGAGCCACGCGGGGCGCCACCGGGTTGGAGTTGGGCCGCGCCGGGCTGATCACCCGTAAAGCATTGGAACGATAGCCGGCCGAGATATCGGCATAGTTTAGCCGTCGTAAAAGGTCGTCATAAAGCGATTTATTCGTATTCGCTTCCTGCTTTAAAAAATCGTATTGCACCGCCTTGGTATTGAATCGCTCGGATTCGAGCTTGGCCAAATCTAACTGCTGGCCCGTCAACTGCACCAACATGGCATGCGATTGGGCTTGGGCCTGAGTTTGAGCCGTAATATTTTGCTCTTCGGCACGGATCGTTTTCCGGATGCGTGCCAGATTGCGCTTTGCTTCCAGATAATGGTAATTTTTCTGGCCGTAATAGGAACCCAGCGTATCCAACTGCAGTTCTTGTTGTTGTTCGGCTCGAATGAGCGGCTGCAGCGCCTGCCCGCGTTGCGACACCAGCAAGGCATTGAGGTCGCCCCTTTTTACCAATTGCAGGTTGGCTTCCAGTTGACGTTGCTGTTCCTGCTCACCCTCCCATTCTTTTTGCAGCTCCGCAATGTTTTGCGAGAGCAATGAAGTCGTATTTTCCGGATTGACGATGTTGTTGCTGCGCTCGAATTGATTGAGCGCCAGTTGACTCTGTTCCATGCGCGCGCGCAGCTCATTGAGCTGGCCGCGCATGTACTGCGAAAGATTGAGCAGCGCAGCGGAGCGTGTTTTAAATTCGTGATTAATAAATTCCTGGGCCAGGGTGTTGGCGACGGCAGCGGCTTGTTGCGGCGAATGCGAACGGAAAGTAATGTTCAGCAGATAGGTGTTCGCGGGAACGCTGATGCTGATGCGGGAAGTGACCGCGCGCAGGATTTTATCGGGCACCGGATTGCTGCTGCCCTCTACAGCGGCGCCGGGTTGGCGATTGAGCTGCATGCGCAAGATCGTGGGAATGACTACCGAGGAGCTGGTGGCCTCAACGCGGTCGGTTTCCAGCATGCGGGCGGCATCGGCCACTGAACTGAGATTGGATTGATTGCTCAAACTCGCGCTGGGCGAACTCATGTCCAACCGCACTACCGCGGTCGACGCATATTCTTTCGGCAGTCGCAGCACATAAATGGCCGTCACCAGGGTGACTACGAACGCGACGGCTATGATTTTCCATAGCTGCCGCTGCACTACCAGCCAGTAATGCAGTAGTGGCTGCTCTTGCTCGCCACCGGGCAGTTCGGGGAACGTCAGTGGCGCAGGGGCGGCAGGTTCCGGTTTGACTGGTATGAGGGGAGCAGGGGTGGGACTGGACATTTCTATGCTCAAATTGGGATTAGTCGATAGCAGGAGACAAAGTACTGATTACAATTTGCCTGCTTTGGCCTCGGCGGAAATGCCCGCCATGAGGGGTGCATGGGCCACTTGCCATTTGGTCAGCGCGGCGGGAGCCCGGTTGCATAAATGCCGGAATAAAATAGGAACCGCTCGCGACCAGACGATACTGGCGTCTGTGCCCGGCTGCGGAAAACGGAAAATTAAATATTGCTCTTCATTGCCATCTCCTCCGTTTTGCACCCCGTTCAGGCTGAGGGGCAAGTAAAACATCCAGCAAGTGGGGGCACTCGAGAGACTGATCTCATGTCGCAATTCGGGGCCCACGCCACCCAAATCCTCCAAGCCGGCTTCAGCGGACGATTCCGGCGCCTGGACGTCCTTCCAATGCAGGTAAACGCTGGAAGCGCCCAAAAGGGTGGCAATATCGCTCAAATAAGCATAAAAGCTTTCCAGGTTTGAGGTTTCGGCGGCGGCGGCGGCGGCTTGATTCAATTGCAGCATACGCGTGATGCTGCGCCGTGTCCCCAAACCTCGGCTGAGCGCCAGCCGAATTTCATTGAATTCCTCATAGCCTAAACCTTGTAAGCCGAGCCAGATCATGATGCATAACAGCACCACGACCAGCCCCATCATATGAGCGGCGGCCAGCAAAGATAAAATCGCAAACAGGGCCGAAACCCCATAGAGCAGCAGTACCGCCCGACGCGGCGTATTGCCTAAGGCAAGCAGGCGATGGTGAATGTGGCGCCGATCAGGTTTGAAAATTGACTCGCCGACAAGCGCGCGGCGGACAATCGCAATGCTGGTATCCAGCAGCGGCAGCCCTAGAGCCAGCAGCGGGACGGTGAGGCCAATTAATGTAGTGCTCTTCTGCTGCCAGACCAGCCCGATTACGCCCAGTAAAAAACCGATGGTTAAACTGCCGCAATCGCCGAGGAAAATGGAAGCTGGCGAGAAATTATAAATTAGAAATCCTAACAGCGAGGCTCCCAGCGAGGCCAGCACCACAACCAAAACCCAAATGTGGGCATGCAACGCGGGAATGAACAAGGCCGTGGTGGCGACTAGTGCGACCCCGGTCGCCAAGCCGTCCACACCATCAATTAAGTTAATCGCATTGGCGCAAGCGACCAGCCAGAGTACGGTTACAACTAAGCTTAAGAAATGGGCCAGCGCCGTATTAAAGCTTATGAAATGAATATCATGGATGCGTAGCCCTGAAAACCAAAGCAAGAGGGCGGCGGCAATTTCCCCCAACAGCTTGATCCAGGCATTCAGCCGAAAGATGTCATCGATCAGGCCGACGAGCAAGATCAAGCCCAACGCCAGAATCAGGCTGCCTTCATGAGGAAATTTAAAAGCGGCGTTCCCGATCAGCCAGTGACCTAAAAACAATCCCAATAATGCGCTGCCGAGGACAGCGATGCCGCCAACTCGAGGTATAGGAATAGCATGAACTTTACGCTCCCCGGGAAAGTCCAACAATTTCAGTTTTTGAGCCGCGGTGCGAACCAAAGGCGTGCTGATTAAGCTTGCGGCAAAAACCGCGATCATGATCAGGAGGATGTATAGCATGTGGCCTTTTTAAATACAAACCATGAAAAAGCAAATTTAAGCTTGACGCACTTTATGCATACACCTTCGTCCTGCAACTCCCACAAACAAATTGAACTTTATGGGTTGTCATTCTACTCAGTTGAATCAACAAAATCAATCTTTTTCTGGGCGCGCAGTCCGATGTGCCGCCACTCAATATCCCCTTCCTAAGCGCTGAAATCTACAAAGTGTCTGAAATAGTGGCTCTATATTTTTTTGAATATACTTGACATGGTCAACAAACTTCCGCATCATACGAGTGGAGGGGTGTGTTGAAATGCATGGATTACGTATAGCTCTAGCATCATTCCTGGCTTGGGGCATCATCGGCCTGCCTTTAAATGCTGCGCCAGCCGCCATCATGACTCCGCTTGCAGGCTCAGTGACTCTTAACGGTCACTCTGCGCTTCAAGGCGAAGCCGTCAATCCGGGAGATCGGATTCAAACCGGTGAGGGCGCGGGCGCCCGCCTGGTCCTGGCCGGCAGTTCGATTCTGGCCGGCGCGGGCAGCCGCTTCAGCCTGAAATCGGGCGCGCTTCACTTAAATGCGGGTTCGCTGCAAGTCAGCGGCCGTATGCCTGTGACCGCGGCCAGCGAAACCATTGCCGCCGCCGAAGCCAGCGGCATCTTCAGCGTTTCTCGCATGCCGGGCATGATCCTGGTGCGCGCGACGCG
>JAKASR010000016.1 GCA_021818955.1 Acidobacteriota bacterium | reverse complement strand
CAAGGCCGCACACCCTACCAGGCCTTCCTGGACGGCCGCACATTCACCGCTCAAGCCGGGGTGGCTTGAGCTAAACTGATCCCGCCACTCGGGACCCCGAGTGTCCGCTGATCATCCGCTAAGTACACATAACCCTTTCGAGCGGCTTTGCGATAATACATCACGGCATCAACCAGGTCTTTATATAAAATTTGGCCGTTTTCATTCATTTTGCCTAATTCATAATCACTCACGGGATTATCGGATGACAGTGTGAATAAGTTCAAGGCTTTAAGATAATTTTTATTTACTCCCCGTCCTTGAAGATATAACAGCCCGAGTTTTGTTTTGCAAAATGCATCGCGTTTATATATCTTGATTACTTTTTGATAGCATTGAGCGGCACGAGCGTAGTTTTGCTCGACCCCGAGCCCATACTCATACAATATACAAAGCTGATCGTTCGGCAGCATGGGATGGATAGCGTCTTCTTTTCGCCAATACGAATACGCTTTCGAATAATTACGGGCTACGCCGATTCCGGAAATATAAAGCCTTCCGGCTAAATTCAAAGCGGCCTCATCCTGGCTGTCGGGTTGAGACGGATGCGGCATGGCCGCCTTCAAGGCCCAAGCTGTGGCCCTGGCCAAATCCGGTTTTATGCCGGGACCTCCAAATAAATATGGGGATACCAATGTGTATTCCGCGGCTTGATACCCTTGATGCGCCGCCTTTTCCCACCAGTAAACGGCTTTTTCAAGGTTCGGCTTCAGACCATTTCCAGGCGGCCAATAGAACCAACCCAATTGATATTGGGCGCGCGCATATCCGGATTTTGCGGCTTTCCGATACCAATAAAGCGTGCGTAGCCAATTGGGCTTAACCCCGATTCCATGCTTGTAATCGAAGCCCAAATCTACTTCTGCCGGAGCATTATTATGCTGCGCGGCTTTGCGCAGCCAATATAAAGCCCGCGATTTATCCGCTTGTGTTCCAACCCCATCCAGATACATGAATGATAGCAGCAAGGCTGCCGGGGCGTAGCCGTGATGGGCGGATTGTTTCATCCAGAAAAAACATTTAGCATTGTTTTTAACAACGCCTTTGCCATTGCCATTGCCATAAGCTAATGCTCGCGCATATTCCTCTTGTGCATTCCTGGGTTTAGGCAATATTTTTTGCAGCCTGTAATATGGAAATATGGTTAGGAATAAAAGTAAAAATGTGCTCATACTGAGCCCTTTGATTTTAATCCCGTCAAATTTATCCCAAACGGGCGACAGTTTACCATAAGCATTAACGGCCGCTCGGAGCGTGTGTGTTCAGCCGCGCTTTCCTTTAGTTGCCAGCTGCGGGCACTTTGTGTTTTCTTCTTCCTTCCGCTTCATGCTCCGCGGCCGGCGGTTTTCGATTCCAGCGCGGCGGAAATTTCGCCGGCCAGCTCGGCCAGCGCGGGAGAACTCCAACTCGTCTGTCCGGCGCGCCGCAGGGCGTCGCGTTCCAGCGCCGCGAATTGCAGCGCGGCATTGCCCGCCAGCGAGGCCTCGGCCGGCCCGTGCTCGATTTGCAAGCCGGTGCGTTCCGCAATCCAGGCATTCAGCAGATGATTGCGGCTGCCGCCGCCGGCAACCACCAGGCGGGTAAAGCGGCGTCCGGTCAGGGCCGAAGCTTGTTCCAGCGATCGGGCATAGGCGTCGGCCAGGCTGGCGAAGATCGAGGCGGTCATGCGGGGGGCCGCTGCGGGCGACAATGGCAGCGGAGCGTGCCCGGCGCGCGACAATTCGCGATTGATGCGCTCGGGCATGTTGCCCGGCAGCAGCAGTTCCGGGGCATTCACCGGAAAAATCGGCGCGCCCTGGCCATGTTCGCCGGCGGCGGCGATCAATTCCTCCAGCGGCCAAGCGCGGCCGGCCGCGCTCCAGGCCCGCCGGCATTCCTCCAGCAGCCACAGCCCATTAACGTTTTTCAAAAAATAAATCGAACCGCCGATGCCGCCCTGGTTGGTAAAGCCGGCGGCGCGGGCGGCATCGGCCAGGCAGGGCTCGGAAAGCACGCAGCCGATCAGCGACCAGGTGCCGGAAATCAAAAACGCCGTATCGAGCGCGTCGGCGCCGGTGGCGGCAATGGCGGAGGCGGTGTCATGGCAGGCGGGAGCGATCAGTTGGGCCGCGGCCAGCGCCGGCCAGCGCCGCCGCCAGCGTTCGGCCAGCGGGCCCAGCAGCGTGCCCGGCTCGGCCAGGCGCGGCGCCGCGGCCAGCTTCAGTCCGGCGGCGGTGAAGATTTCCTCCGACCAGGCGCGGCGGCGGCCATCGAGCATTTGCGTATGCGTCGCCATGGTGTATTCGGAAACCGCCGGCGCGCCCATGTGATGCAAAAAGTATTCGGGCAGGTTCAGCCAGCCGGCGCCTTCCGGCAGCGCCAGGTGATCGCGCCGGTCGGCATAAAGCTGATAGAGCGTGTTGAAGCGCAGCGATTGCACTCCCGTCAAGGCATAGAGGCGGGCATCCGGAATCTGGCGCCAGAGTTGCGGCATAGCCGATTCGGTGCGCGGATCGCGGTAGCAGCGCGGCGGCGCCAGCACGCATCCGGCGGCGTCCAGCCAGATGTAATCCACCGCCCAGCCATCCACGCCTAAGCTGGCAATCCCTTCCGAAGCCTGCGCCGCGGCCGCATCCACGCCGCGTTCGATCTCGCGCTCGAGATAAGCCAAATCCCAGTACAATCCGCCCTCGCGCTCGACGGGATGGTTGCGAAAGCGATACACGATACTCGCTTCGAGCGCCCGAGCGGGTGCGCGCCGCGCCAGCAGCACGCGCCCGCTTTCGGCGCCCAGATCAATCGCTATGCAGGCAGTAGCCATTCGGTTTTCGAATAATCGTTTAGATTTTCAGGCGCGCCTATGATCAGATCGCGCTTTAACGCAAAAACGCCTCGCTCAGGCCGGCGTCCACGGGAAAAATGTGGCCGGTGGTGCAGGCGGCGCGGCTGGAAGCGACAAATAGAAGGGCTTCGGCGCAGTCGCGCGGCGTGACCGGACGCTTGAGCAGAGTGCGGCCGGCATAAAATTCCGCCAGTCGCGCGCGCAAAACCTCGTCCGTTTCCTCGCGCGTGTGTGGCAGCTTGTATTTGGCCAGCGAAGCCAGCACGCGCTCGCGACCGAACATGGTCGAGCCTTCGACCACGGTGGCGGGGGCGATGGCGTTGACCCGCACCCGCGGCGCCAGGCCAATCGCCAGTTCCCGCACCAGATGATTCACCGCCGCTTTGCTGACATCGTAAGCCTCGCTGCCGGTTTTGGGCACGACCGCATTGGCCGAGCCCACCAGCATCAGCACCGCCGGCATCGCCTGGCGTTTCCAGAAAGAGGCCAACTCGTCGGCGAGCATATAGTTGGCCCACACGTTCAGCTCCAGCGCCTGCCGCCACTGCGCGTCGCTGATGCGCCCGTCGGGCGAGGCGGGAAAAACGGCGGCGGTGTTGATGACCAGATCGAGGCCGCCAAAACTTTCCGCCGCGCGCCTTAATAAATCCCGCACCGCCAGGCGATCGGTCAAATCGGCGGCTTCCGCCCGCACCGCCTCAGCGCCTGCCGTGGCCGCCAGCTCCTGGGCGGTGGCTTCGGCGGATGTACGGTCGCGGTCGGCGACCACGACATGCGCGCCGCGTTCGGCCAGCAGGCGCGCGGTTTCGTGCCCGATGCCGCTGCCGCCGCCCATGACCAGCGCCACCCGGCGGCTCCATTCTTTTTCCGGAGGCATGCGGCGCAGCTTGGCTTCTTCCAGTGGCCAGTACTCGATGCGAAACGCTTCGCTCAACGGCAAGGCGACGTAGTTGGCGTGCACGGCAAACGCCGAGGCGGGCGCGGCCGCGCCCGCTTGCGGCAAGGCCTCGCCGTTGTTTGCGGCCTTTTCCGCGGATTGGCTCTCTCCCGCTTCGGCCAGCGCCGAGGCGCCCGCCATCACCTCGATGGCGTTGAGATAAAACTCGCCCGTGCGCCGCGCTTCCGGCTTGCTGCGTCCGAAACTGAACACGCCCACGCCCGGCAGCAGCACCACCGTGGGATTGGCATCGCGCATGGCGGGCGAATCGGCAACCGCAAAGCGCCGGTAGTATTCCTCGTAGTCGCGCCGGTACGCGGCCAGCGCTTCATCCAGCCGCCGCTCCAAATCGGCAAAATCGACGGCCTCTAGGGTATTTGCCAATTGCCATTCCAGATACAGCGGGCGGATTTTGGTGCGCACAAAGTGATCGGGGCAACTGGTGCCGAGCGCCGCCAGTTGGGGCGCCTCGCGCGAGTTGACAAATTCCAGCGCCGCCGGCGAATCGCTGAAGTGACCAATCAGCGGCTGGCGTCCCGATAACCGACCGCGCAGTAACGGCAGCAGCGCTTGGGCCAGGTTGCGCCGCTCGGGCAGGGCGGCATGGCGCGCGCCGCCGAAACGCTGGCCGGCGGCGTAATTGGGAAAGCTGTGGAGATAACGCCCCAGTTGATCGATGGTCAGCAAAGTTTGCCGGTAGCAATCGCGCGCGGTCTCGCCCCAGGTAAACAAGCCATGCCCGCCGAGCACGATGCCGTCGCAGCCGGAATTCGTTTCCACCGCGCGGCGCAGCATCAGTCCCAGCTCGAAGCCGGGGCGCTGCCACGGCAGCCAGACCAGATGGCGCTCGAAGCGGCGATTGAATTCCTGCATGCGCTCGCGCCCATTGGCCGAGGCCGCCAGCGCGATACCCCAATCCGGATGCAGGTGATCGACATGAGCGAAGGGCAGAAAGCCGTGCAGGGGCGTGTCGATCGAGGCGGCGACCGGGTTGAGCCCGAAGGTGCAGAGCGGATAGTAGCCCACCATCTCGTCTTCATGCTCCGAACCGCGATAGCGGGCTTCCAGTGCGTGTAGCTTGTCCAGATAAAGCGTGGCGAAGCCCGAGCGCTTGATGCTTCCCAGGTCGCCGCCGCTGCCCTTCACCCATAACACCGCCGCCGGCTCATACGTCAGCGGATCGGACAGCGTCAATTTAGCGCTGGTGTTGCCGCCGCCAAAGTTGGTGATGCGCAGGTCGGCGCCCAGCAGGTTCGAGCGGTAGCGCAGCCGTTCCGGCTCATCCAGTTGCGCCGCCTCGCGCTCGTCCCAGAGATCTTGCAACAACTCCAGCTTCCATTCCGAAATCATGATGGATTCAGGATAAAGCATCTGAAACTGCGCCTGGCGCCGCATAACCGGCGCGTCCCGATGAATTCCGGCTGACAACTGATCACCGGCCACGGATAACTGTTTTATGCGTAGCTTGCCCCGCTGGCGTGATGATGCTTCCGCGCCGCCGCGGCTAGTTCCGCATAGCCGCTCGCGCGAAAGGCGGCCAGCGGATCGGCGGGCAGGCCGCGCGCTTCCCGCCATTGCCGGCTCAAGGGACGCACATCGTCCCAAAACGCGGTCTGCAGCGTTTCCTCCGCCTCGATCAGCCGTTGCGCGGCGCGGTGTTCGGCCAGCGCGGCATAATCCACCCGCGCCGCCTTGGCCCACAGTTCCTGCGCGCGCATGGCGGTTTGCAGCATGGCCTCGATCTTGGGCTTTAGATTATGGCTCTGGTCGATCATGTAGCTCAGGCCGGCGGCCAGGCCGCGCTCGGCTTCGTAAGCCTGAATTTCGGCGAAGATGCGAAAGATCTGGTAAGGATCGATCGAGCCCAGCGTGAGGTCGTCGTCGGCGTAGCGGCGGTCGTTGAAATGAAAGCCGCCCAGCATATCTTCATGCAATAGCCAGGCAACGATCTGCTCGATGTTTTGTCCGGAATAGTGGTGGCCGGTATCGACCAGCACGCGCGCCCGCGGGCCGGCGGCGCGGGCCAGAAGTAGCGCCATGCCCCAATCGGCGATATCGGTATGGTAAAAGGCCGGCTCGAAGGGCTTGTATTCCACCAACAACCGTTGTCCCGGCTGGAGCGCGGCATGCGCCGCCTGCAGCGCTGTTTCCAGGCGTCGCCGCCGGGCGCGGATGTCGGCGGTGCCGGGATAATTCGAGCCGTCGGCCAGCCAAAGCGAAATCTCCTCGCATTGCAGCTCGCCTGCCAGGCGAATCGTCTCGCGCACCTGGGCCAGGGCTTTTTCGCGCACCGGCTCGAGTTCGTTAGCCAGCGAGCCGTGCTTGTATTCCGGCTCCTGAAACAGGTTGGGATGGAGCGAGCCCACGCGCAGGCCATGCCGCTCGGCCAACTCGCGCGCGGAGCGGGCGTCGCCGCCGGGCAGGTCCCATAACACGTGCAGCGCCAGGCGCGGGCAGCAGCCGGTGAAACGGTGCACCTGGGCGGCGTCGGCGAATTTTTCCTCCAGCGTATGCGCCGCCGCCGGCTGCGGATATTTGCCGAACCGCGTGCCGGTATCGGCAAAGCCCCAGGAAGGCAATTCGATCTCGAAACGCTCGAGCGCGGCCAGCGCGCGTTCGTCGGCAAGCTTGGGCTTCATCACTCGACATCATGCCGCTTTCAGGGCTCCATTGCCAGCTTCGTGGAAACGGTTACGCTCTCCACCGCTTCTGGAACCTTATGCCACCGTATCCGGCATGGCTGCAGGCTCTGGCCGAGTCTGGCTGGCGCTTGCCTTCGCAAGCGCCGCCATCATCCTGGGCAATGCACATCAACCCGCATGCCCCGCATCTGCGCGGCATCCCGGCGGTGTTCTGGTTTTCATGCGGATCGGGATCTCGGCTTTATGATTCCTTACCCGGTCAACCGCTATTGGCTCTGCCGCGGCTGGAAGGAAAATATGCCGCGCGACTGGCCTTAAACGTTATCGGCCGAGTCGGACAGAAGTTTTCGTCATGGACAATTTCGAAGAAATTGCCTGAAGCATACTCGATTTCGAAGAAATTGCCTGCAGCCATGCCCGCAGGCCGAAGCGCGGGGTTCCTTTTAGGTCCCGCGCCTATGAACGACAAAAAAACTTTCAGCGCCTAAAAGTAAAGCGGCCGAGCCGCTAGCTTTTGCCTTTTGCCGGCGGCTGGGAGCTGGCAACCGGCAGCCTCTTTTTCCCCGCCGGCGGCTCGCGCCTGACGATGCCGGCGCCTTCTCTAATGGTCAGTATCTGATTCACCGGCAGGCGGTGAAAGACCTCGATCTTCTGCGTGGTGGGCCACTTGACTTCCAACCGGTCGATGACTTTGGCCTCGCCCACGCCGAAATGCAGCCGCAGGTCGCTTTGCGACATCACGCTGGTGCCGCTATGCACCTCGTCGATCTGGATGTGTTTGCCGGTCACCACCCGCGCCCGCGCGCCGAGGGCGGTGCGATTGCATTTCGTGCCGATCAGCTTGAGCTTGATCCAATTCTTCCGGTTGCCCCCGTCGTTACGCAACAACGAAGGGTAATCGTTCATGTTGTTGACGAGCACGTCCACGTCGCCATCGTTGTCGTAATCGCCGAAGGCGCAGCCGCGGCTGGAAAAGCGGGCGTTGATGCCCGGGCCTAGCTCCGCCGAGACGTCGCGAAATTTCCCGTTGCCCAGGTTGCGGTACATGACCCGCCGTTCCTTGAAGCTCTGGCCCAGGTGCCAGCCGTCGATTTCCGGGTAGACATGGCCGTTGACCTGCAAAATGTCGGGCCAGCCGTCGTTGTCATAGTCGATGAATCCGCAGCCCCATTTGACGTCGCGCGTATCGCCGCCCAGGCCCGCCTGGTAAGTGGCGTCGGTGAAGGTGCCGTCGCCGTTATTGCGGTAAAGGTCGGAGGTGTCGTCGGAAAAATTCGTTTTGAAAATATCGAACCAGCCGTCGCAGTTGTAATCGCCCACGCCGATGCCCATGCCCGCCTGCTCGGCGCCGTCCTGGTTGTAGGCGCAGCCGGCGATGTCGGCGATGTCTTTGAACGTGCCGTCGCGCTGGTTGTGAAACAGAATGCTGGCGTCGGAATCCACCGCCACGTAAATGTCGGGCCAGCCGTCGTTGTCGAAATCGTAGGCGACGGCGGTGATGGAGTAGCGCGGGCCGGGCTGGTGGATGCCGGCGCGCTCGCTGACGTCGGTGAAGGTGCCGTCGCCGTTGTTGTGATAGAGCAGATTGGTTCCCGCCGGCAGCCCGCGCGGACCGCACATCACCGGCATGCCCTTCCAATCGCAGTAGGCGCTTTGCCCCGCCGCCGGAATTTTCTCCAGGTCGAGCACGATGTAGTTGGCGACGAACAGGTCGAGAAAGCCGTCGCGGTCGTAATCGATCCAGGTGCAGCCGCTGCCCCAGCGCGTTTCCGGAAGCCATAAGCCCGCCTTGCGGGTGACGTCGGTAAAGGTGCCGTCGCCGTTGTTATGGAACAGCACGTTGTGGCCCCAGAAGGTGAGAAACAGATCGTCCCAGCCATCATTGTCGTAATCGCCGACGCAGACGCCGGTCTGCCAGCCGGTCAGCCCCACGCCCGCTTTGGCGGTCACATCGGTAAAGGTGCCGTCGCGATTGTTATGGTACAGATGCGTGGTCGGCGCCTGGCCCGGCGGCCAGTGCTCGCCCAGCCGGGTGCCGTTGGTCAGGTAAATATCCAGCCAGCCGTCCTGGTCGTAATCGAAAAAGGCGATGCCGCTGCCCTTGGCCTCGATAATGTAGCGCTTTTTCTTGACCCCGCCCCAGACATTGATGCTGTTCAATCCCGCCTGGCGGCTGACGTCCACGAACGTGACCGGCGATCCCGACGCGCCGGTGCCATGCGTGACTTCCAGCTCCGGCGGCCGCCGCCAGCGCGAAAGCGGCGTCGTCATCCATTCCAGCCAGCGCCGCCCCAGCATCAGGCTGGAGGCGGCCAGCAGATTGCGGCGGTTCAGGGACACAAATTGAGCTTATCGCGACTGGCTGTGCTTAGCCGCGGAGAAATGATTGACGATGGGCGGAAATTCAGGGCTTCAATCGATCCATCGGAAAAAGAGTTCAAATCACCCGGCGGGTTTGATTTCCGGAATAGAGCGCAAGCGTTCATCGGCGGTAATCGGATTCGCCTCGAGTATTTGGGCTGTCGCGGCAACGATCCGGTCTCCGGCTCGCCGGAAAAGGGTGCGGAAAAACGTCCCGCCATAATGGCAACCTGGGCCGGCAGCCTGGGCCTCGAGCATTGCATGTACCGCTCGGAACCGGTCGGGGCAAACGGCTTACGGCTGCGCTGCCAGTTCCGGCTCCAGCGCCGGCGCGGCGGCCAGCGTGGGGCGGCGCAGGCGTTTTTGCCCGCCGCCCACCCAGGTCTGGAAGCGGTCCATATAGACGTACACCACCGGGGTGATATACAACGTCAGGAATTGGGAAAACAGCAGCCCGCCCACCACCGCCAGGCCCAGCGGGCGGCGCGACTCCGCTCCCGGCCCCACGCCGATGGCGATGGGCACAGTGCCGGCGAGCGCGGAAAAGGTGGTCATCATGATGGGGCGGAAGCGGGTCAAGGCGCCCTGGTAAATGGCATCCTGCGGCGCCAGCCCCTGGTTGCGCTCGGCTTCGAGCGCGAAATCGATCATCATGATGGCGTTCTTTTTCACGATGCCGACCAGCATGATGATGCCGACAATCGAGTAAATGTCCAGGTCGACATGGAAATACCACAGCGTCAGCAAGGCTCCGAAGCCGGCCGCCGGCAGTCCGCTGAGAATAGTCAGCGGATGAATGAAGCTCTCGTAGAGAATGCCTAAAACGATGTAGATCACCAGCACCGTCAGCGCCAGCAGCATCCCCATGCCGGTCATGGATTGCTGGAACACTTGCGCCGTGCCCTGGAAAGCCAGGGTGACGTCTCCGGGCAGGATCTGGCGCGCCTGGTCTTGAATTAACTGCACCGCCTGCCCCAGTGACACTCCCGCAGGCAGGTCGAAAGAGATGGTGACCGCGGGAAATTGCCCGATATGGTTGACGGTCAGCGGACCGGTGGTTTGCCGCACCGTGGTGACCGCGCTCAGCGGCACCAGTTGGCCGTTGGAGGAGTGAATGTACAAGTCCTGCAGCGATCCCGGGCCGGTCTGAAACTGCGGCAGCAATTGAGTGATGACGTAATACTCGTCCTGCGGTGCGTAAATCAGCGAAACCTGCCGCTGCCCGTAGGCGGTATAGAGCGCTTCTTCGATCTGCTGCGCCGAAACCCCCAGGCTGTAGGCCTCGTTGCGGTCAATCCGTATGTTGATCTGCGGATTGTTGAGCTGCATGTCGGTGTTGACGTCGGTCAGGATCGCGGGAAAACGCTCGAGGCGGCGCATCAGCAGCGGCGCGTAATGATAAAGCTCATTCGGGTTAGTGCCCTGCAGCGCGACCTGGTAAAGCCCGTTGGTCAGGTGGCCGCCGATGTGCAAGGCCGGCGGGTTCTGCATATAGACTTTTACGCCGGGAATGCGGCTCACCTGGGGCCGCAGCCGGGCAATCATCTGGTCCACGCTATACCGCCGCTGATTGCGCGGTACCAGGTGGTCGAAGATGCGCCCGGTGTTGCCGCTGGCGAACGACATCACCGCCAGCGATCCCGGAACCTGGTCGAAGATGCGCATCACCTCTTTTTGATGCCGCTTCATTTCCGGCCAGGAAATGCCCTGCCGCGCCTGGATGGAAGTGGCGATTTCGCTGTTGTCCTCGTTTGGCAAAAAGCCGGTGGGGATGAGCAGGAACAGCCAAACCGTGGCCGCCAGCATGGCGCCCGCCAGCAGCATGGTCGCCACGCGATGCCGCAGCACTAGCTGCAGGCTGCGATCGTAGCCGCGCAACATGCTCTGATAGCCCGCTTCCAGGGCGCGATACAGCCCCCCGTGGCGCTCATCCGCCGCATGCGGCTTGAGGAAGCGGCTGCACAGCATCGGCGTCAGCGAGAGCGAGACGAAGCCGCTGACCAGGATGGCCGCGCCGATAGTGACCGCGAACTCGTGCAGCAGCCGGCCCAGCACGCCGCCCATCAGCAGGAAGGGAATAAAGATCGCCGCCAGCGACAGCGTCATCGAGAGAATGGTGAAGCCGATCTCGCGCGCGCCGGCCACCGCCGCCGCCATCGGCGGCTTGCCCATCTCCATGTGGCGCACGATGTTTTCCAGCATCACGATGGCGTCGTCCACGACGAAGCCCACCGAGAGCGTCAGCGCCAGCAGCGACAGGTTGTCGAGGCTGTAATGCAGCGCCGACATCACTACAAACGTGCCAATGATGGAAAACGGCAGCGCCAGGCTGGGGATGATGGTTGCCGAAGCGTTCTTTAAAAACAGAAAGATCACCATCACCACCAGGAATATGGTCAGCAGCAGCGTGAATTTCACGTCGTTGACCGAGGCGCGCACCGGTATGGATTTGTCGTATTCCACCCCGAACTGGATCGAGGGCGGAATCGAGTGCCGCAAGGCCGGCAGCAGCGCCTTCACCCGGTTCACGACATCGATCGTGTTGGCGCCCGGCTGGCGCATCACGAACAGCAGCACCGCCGGCTTGCCGTTGAGCCAGCTCTCGGTCTGGTCGTTCTGCACGCTATCGAAGACTTCGCCGATCTGGCCCAGCCGTACCGGTGCGCCGTTGCGGTAGGCGACGATCAGCGGGCGGTATTTGGCGGCGTCGTTCAACTGCCCGCTGGCTTGCACGGTGTAAGCCGTCTGGCGGCCGCGCATGGTTCCGGTGGGCAGGTTGACGTTACCGCCCTGGATGGCGGTCTGAACGTCGTCCAGGCCGATGTTGTGCGCCGCCATCTCCAGCGGATTCAGCTCCACCCGCACCGCGTATTTCTGCGCCCCGAATACGTTGACCTCGGCCACGCCATCCACCATCGACAGCCGTTGCGCCAGCACGTCTTCGGCGTAGTAATCCACCTTTGACAGCGGCTGCGTCGAAGACGACAAGCCCAGGTTGAGGATGGACGTATCCGCCGGGTTCACCTTGCGGTAAGTCGGCGGCGAGGGCATGCCCGGCGGCAGTTGTCCCTCGGCGGCCGCAATTGCCGAGGCTACGTCCTGGGCGGCGTTATTAATGTTGCGGCTGAGCGCGAATTGCAGCGTGATCGAGGTCGAGTTTTGCTGGCTCGACGAGGTCATCTCGTCCAGGCCGGCGATGGTCGCAAACTGTTTTTCCAGCGGCGTCGCCACCGACGCCGCCATGGTTTCGGCGCTGGCGCCGGGCAGGCCGGCATTGACCGATATGGTGGGAAAATCGGCGCTGGGCAAATCGCTGACCGGCAGATGGAGATAGGCCACAATGCCGAAGATCAAGATGGCGAACATCACCAGCGTGGTGGCGATGGGGCGGCGGATAAACAGGCTGGTGATATTCATGGCGCCAACCTATTCCACGTGCAGGTGCGCCGGCTGGGCGCGGGAAGCGGCTGCGGAACTGGCCGCCGGCGTTGGGGTGACCTTGATCTTCGCGCCCGGATAAAGCCCGATCTGGCCATCCGTTACCACCATCTCGCCCGGACGCAGCCCCTGCTGAATCACCGTCAGCCCGCCGCTGGTGACGCCGGTCGTGACATTCCGGTTTTCCGCCGTTCCCTGCGGCGTGGCAATGTACACGTAAGGTCCATTTTGGCCGGTTAACACCGCCGCCGCCGGCACCACCTGGGCGCCGCTTGCCACCGACAGCGTCACTGCGGCGTTCACGTACTCGCCCGGCCAGAGCCGGCGGTTGGCATTGGGAAAGGTGGCCATCAGCCGGATGGTGCCGGTCGAGTTGTCCACGGCATTATCCACAAAGGTCAGGCGACCCACGGAAGCCCGCCGGTCGTTTTGCGGCCAGACCTGCACCGGCAGGTTTTGCCGGCGCGCCAGGTCCCGCAATTGCCCTAAATACTGCTGCGGCACGGAAAAGCTGACGTAGATCGGCTCGATTTGATTGATGGTCACGAGCACCGTGCTGTTGGCCTGAATCACATTGCCCGGCTTGACCAGCAAGACCCCGGTGCGCCCCTCAACCGGAGAAGCAATGGTGCAATAGCTGAGGTTGAGCTTGGCGCTGCGCACCGCCGCCCGGTCGGCGGCAATCGAGGCGTTGAGCGCTCGCGCCGCCGCCTGCATCTGCTCGTTTTGCTCCCGCGACACCACTCCCTGACGGGCAAGCTGGCCATAACGCCGGGCTTCCTCGGCGGCCGCCGCATAACTGGCTTCATCTTTGGCCAGGTTGGCTTCCGCCATCGCCAGCGCCGCCTGAAAGGGGCGCGAATCGATGGCGAAGAGCGTTTGCCCGCGGCGCACATAATCGCCCTGGTGGAAATCGGCGCTGACCAGCTCGCCGCTCACCAGCGCTTTCACCTCCACCGTTGAAAAGGCCGTCACCATCCCGATGGCGCGCAATTGCTGCGGCACGTTGGCAATCCGCACCCGAGCCAGCGTTACCGGGGCCGGAGGCGGGGCGCTGGCTTTGGCCGCCTTCTGCCGGCAACCGCTCAGCCCCACCAACGTCAGGGCCGATATTGATAAAAGCGGCCAGCGTAAACGCATATTCAACAAAATTAATGCCTTTCTATTCCCGGTGATCATCCGGGGTTGTGATGATCGTCAATTCGGCTTACCTGACTATTTTAGCGGCTCGGCAAAATGGCGGGAGACCGCTTAATTGTGGATTACGTCCCTGAACGCCGCAGGTTACGGCCCGCGCACTACAACCGGCAATTCTCGAAAAATGACCGCCTGGGCCGCTCCTGGAGCGCGAGTCGTTGCGTCCGCCGCGGCGGACCTCTCGCCGCTCTTTAAATTAAACTTTGTATTTAGATCGGTTCCTTGCAATCGTCGGCACCTTGATTATGCGGCCGTGCCGCCAGCGGTGGCTGATAGCTGATAGCTGGTAGCTTATACTCTGCCTCTATGGCGGCGGCGATTGAAGCCCGGGCTGTCAGCAAACGCTTTGGCGGCGTCGAGGCGCTGCGCGGCGCCGGATTCCGTCTGGAACCTGGCCAGGTGCTGGCGCTGCTGGGCGCCAACGGCGCCGGCAAATCCACCTTGATCCAAATTCTCGCCGGCGCCCTCGCTCCCGATGCGGGCGCAGTCGAAATTCAAGGCCAGCCGCTCTGGCGCCCCTTCCCGGAAGGGAATGCCGGCATGGATGGCTCCGGCGCCGCGCGCGCGCGCGAGTTGGGCGTGGCCGTCATCTTTCAGGATTTAGGGCTTTATCCCAATCTGTCCGTCGCGGAAAACATTGCCGGCGACCTGCGGGCCGGCCGGCTATACCATCCACGCCAGGTGCGCCGCGCGGCGACGGAAGCGCTGGCGCGGCTGAATGCGCCGCTGCCGCTTGATCGCCCCGCCGGCGAGTTGGCTGCCGGCTATCGCCAGTTGACCGCCATCGCCCGCGCGCTGGCGCGCCAAGCCGGCATCCTGATTCTCGATGAGCCCACCGCCGCGCTCGCCGAAGCCGAAGCCCAGCGCCTGCTCGAGTTGGTGCGGCGCATGGCCGACTCCGGTCATGCCATCATCTTCATCAGCCATCGCCTGCGCGAAATCCGGCAAATCGCCGATCGCTTTCTGGTCTTGCGCGACGGGCGCGTAGTGCTCGATCGGCCCGCCGCCCAGGCCGGCGACGCCGTTCTGCATCAGGCCATGTTCGGCGAGGCTGCCTCCGCCCTTGCCGCCGGCGATGTCGTAAACCAAACGGCGGCGGCTCCGCCTTCGGCGGCGGCATTCAGTGGCAAAACTGCCGCAACGTTGGCTGGCGAAAATATTGCCCCCGCCCCCTGGCTGGTCTCCGAGAATGCCGGCAGCGCGGGCGCGTTTGCCGGCGTCTCGCTCCAACTCGCCCCCGGCCAAGTCACCGTTCTGGCCGGCATGGTGGGCGCCGGTCAGTCGGAATTCGCCCGCGCGCTGTTCGGCTTGCGCCGGCTCGATCGCGGCTCCTTTCGCCTGCGCGGAAAAACCTGGCGCCCGCGCCAGCCTCGCCAGGCGCTGGCCGCCGGCGTGCATTATCTGCCTGCCGACCGCGCCGGCGAAGGCCTGTTTCCCTCGCTTACCGTCGAAGAAAATCTCGCCCTCGCCCGCCTGGCAATTTCCAAAAAATGGCCGCGCTCGCTGCCCCGCTTGACCCGCTTCGCCGGCCTGTTTCCCCGCACCGCCGCTTGGGCCGATGCCGAGATTGCCGCCTTCGGCATTCGTTGCCACAGCCGCCGCTCGCTCGCCGGCAGCTTGAGCGGCGGTAACCAGCAAAAACTCCTGCTGGCCAAAACCCTGGCTTACTCGCCGGCCGAGGCAACCCCCGCGGCGGAAGTGCCGGTGCTGATTCTCGACGAGCCTACCGCCGGGGTGGATATCGCCGCCAAGGCCGATATGCATGCCCGCATCCGCTTGTTGGCGGCCGAGGGCTGGGCGGTGCTGGTCGTCAGCTCGGAATTGGAAGAAATGCTGGCGCTCGGCGACCGCATCATTATTTTTCGCGCTGGACGCCTAGCCGCCAGCCTGCATCGCGGCCAGGCCGAGCGCGCTCGCCTGATCGCCGCGCTGGTGGGTGCCGGTATGCCGGACCCGGCTGCGCTCGCGACGGATGGCTTAGATCTCAATCCGCAAAATTCCGAACCGCCTCTACCCGCTGGTGACCTGCCATTGGCCACTTCCCACTGGCCTGCCGCGCCAACCAGTCCAGTGGCGGGCCGCGCTCCCATCCGCGAAAGGCGGCAAATTTCAGCTCGTTTTCGCTCGTTTAGGCTTGCCTTAGCTCGTTTTGGCCACTATGAAACCGGCCTGGGCCTCGGCCTCGCTGCCATGCTGCTGGTTGCCGGACTGGCCGCGCCCCGCCTGCTTTCCGCCGGCAGTCTGGTCTCCATGCTGCGCAATGCCAGCGTGCTTTCCATCCTCTCGCTCGGCATGTTGATGGTGATGCTGACCGGCGGTATTGATATTTCCGTCGGTGCCATGCTGGCCATCTCGAGCGTGCTGGTCGCGAAGCTGGCGGCGATGGGCTGGCCGGCGCCCCTGGCTTTAGCAGCCACCTTGGCCGCCGGCCTGATCTTGGGTGCCGGCAATGCCGCCTGCATCGCCGAATTGGGCGTGCCCCCGATTGTCGCTACCCTAGGCACCATGGGCCTATATCGCGGCCTGCTGCTGGAATCAACCGGCGGCAACTGGATCACTTCCCTGCCCGGCTGGCTGCGCGCCCTCGGACGCCCTAACCTGTTCGGCTTCGATCTGTCCGTGCCCGCCGCCGCCGCCCTCGCCGCCGCCGTCTGGTGGCTCCTCGGCCGCACCCAGCCCGGTCGCAATCTCTACCGTTACGGCGGCGCCCCCCGCGCCGCCCGCCGCTGGGGCGTTCCGGAAAAAAAACTGCTCTATGGCGTCTATGCCGGTATGGGCTTCTGTGCTGCGCTGGGCGGCATTTTCTATGTCGCCCAGCTCGGCGCCGCCCAAGGCAATGCCGCCGTCGGCTATGAGCTGACCGTGATTGCCGCCGTCGTGCTCGGCGGCGCCGATATCCTGGGCGGACGCGGCAGCGTCCTGGGCACCCTGCTGGGCGTCTTGCTGCTCGCCGTCATCTCCGCCTCCCTGGTGTTGCTGCACGTGCCTGCCTTCTGGCAAGGCGTGGTCACCGGCTCGCTGGTGCTGGTCGGCGTCGGCGCCGGACAATTCCGCCGCGCCCGCGAGCTCGCGCGATGAGAACCAGCAATAGCTGCTAGCCCAACATGAACCCCACCCCGGCATCCACGACCCCTTCCCCGGCGCGACGCCGCTTTCGCCTTGACGGACAATTCAATCCCCAGGCGGCGATCTTGCTCCTGCTCTCGCTCGCCTTCGCGATCTTTACCGGCGTGCGCCAGCCCGAGTTTTGGAGCGCGGAAAACTGGCAGTTGCTGCTTTCGCCGCTGGCCGAAACCGGATTGCTGGCGCTGGGCACGACCGCCATCATCGCCTCCGGCGGCATCGATCTTTCCATTGGCGCCATCGTCAGCCTGGCCGGCGTGCTGGCCGCCGGCGCCGGGCCGCATGGCGTGGCGGCGCTGCTGCTGGTCGCGCTCGCCGCCGGCCTGGCCTGCGGCGCCCTTAATGGACTCCTGATCGGCCCCCTTGGCTGGCCGCCCATCCTGGTCACCCTCGGCGCCATGATTTTTTTTCAAGGCCTGGCGCTGAGTTTTGGCGGCGGCGGCGGATACTCCCACATCCCCCCGGCCTGGGCCGCCTTGGGATTGAGCCCATGGGCCGGCCTGCCGCCCGCTTTCTGGATCTTCGCTCTTGCCGCCGCCGCTCTGGGCGTCGCCCTCTACCAGAGCGCCTGGGGGCGCGAAATCGCCGCCATCGGCGCCAATCCCGCCGCCGCCCGCGTCAGCGGGCTGCCGCTCGCCGCCCGCCGCTTCAGCCTTTATCTTTTGCAAGGCGGGCTGTGTGGCCTCGCCGCCGCTTTGATGATCGCCCGCCTCGCCAGCGCCCGCGCCGATATGGGAATCAATCTCATGCTGCCCGCCATCGCCGCCGTCGTGCTCGGTGGTACCCCCATTGCCGGCGGCTCCAGCTCCATCGCCGGCACCGCCGCCGGCCTACTGGCGTTTTACATTTTGCGCAATGGCTTGATGTTGCAGGGCGTTTCCCCATACCTGCAGGACGCCGCCGCCGGCGCGCTGCTCATTGCCGCCGTCGCCGCCTATCAGTGGCGCATGAAGTCGAAGCGATAAGTTTCATTGTCGCGCGCTGCGTGCTGCGCTCTGTGCTCTGCGCTCTGTGCTCTGCGCTGCGTACCCAGGCAAATTCCGGGCTTGCCTTAGCTCGCCTTAGCTACTCCCTCATTAGCCCTCCGTATTCTCAAAATCTAAATAAATGATTGGCCTTACCCCCGCCATTCTTGCTAGGCTTCCGTTTACCCTTTGAAGCAGACCACGAGTCATCTGCTTGGAATTAGAGAAGCCGAGAACGAGTGGGAAGACCGGGGTTGCTGTTAGATCCCGGACCACTGCTGCAAAACAAGCTCAGGGCGAGACGAGAAGCGAGCAGAGCGAGGCCGCAGGACAATTTCATGGAATTGTCCCAACGAAAACCGCGAGGCGACCGCAGTGTATCGGGAAATACATGAGGATCGCCGAGCAGCCCCTAGCAAAACCGCAGGTTTTGCGTCTGGCAGGCGCGCAGCTATGCTCAGCTTATCGCCTCGCTTTTACTGAACCCCGGCCCCCCGGCCATTCACCATCGATGTTCGCCACCGTTTTGTTCACTATGAGGAATCCGGTATGAACGAACTGCGTAAATTTTTAATGCTGCCTTATGACGAGCTGGAAGAGCTCAACTTGCGCGCCAAAGAGCAGCGCCAAAGCCGGGTCGATCCCGGCAAAATCCGCGAAGAGCGGCTCAAATACCTCACCGACACCAAGCCGATCAAGGCCGTGACCGTGCTGTTCAGCGACTTGGAAGGCCGCCTGCACATGCTCGATTACGACAAGAAATTCCTGCTCAAAAGCCATGAAAACTTGACCTTTGACGGCTCCTCTATCCGCGGTTTCACCGCCCAGCGCGAGAGCGATCTGCGCCTGGGCCTTGACTGGAGCGCCTTCTACTGGGTTCCCGCCGACGTCTTTGGCGAAGGCAAGGTGCTGGTCTTCGGCGAAGTGATCGATAAGGACGGCAAACCCTACCTCGGCGACATGCGCGGCGTGCTCAAGGGCTATGCCGATGCCCTGCGTAAAAAAGAGGGGTTCACCCTCAACGCTGCCAACGAAATCGAAGGCTTCCTGTTCAACGGCGCCGACGCCGAGCGCCATTTCCACGAGACCGGGCGCTTCGATTACGTCAACACCGGCGGCTACTATCATTCCCTGCCCAGTGATCCGCTGCGCCGCTTCATCGACAGCGTCGCCGAGGTGCAGCGCGCGCTCGGCTTTCAGAATGAAAAGGATCACCCCGAAGTGGCGCCCTCGCAGTTTGAAATCAACTACGGCTACGCCGAGGTCGTCGTCGCCGCCGATCAGATTCAGCTCTACAAGCTCACCTGCCGCCAGGTGGCCACCCAGATGGGCCTGAGCGCTTCCTTCCTGCCCAAGCCCGTCGTTGGTGTCAACGGCAGCGGCATGCATACCAACGTCTCGGTGAGCAAAGGCGGCAAAAACCTGATGTGGGATCCCCAGGGCGAAGAAATGCTCAGCGCCTTCGGCTGGTCGTTCGTGGACCGCATCCTCAGCCACGGCAACGACATCTGCCTCATCCTCAATCCCAGCGTCAACGCCTATCGCCGTCTCGATCCGCACTTTGAGGCGCCCAACCAGCTTAAGGCTTCCGCCGTGGACCGCGGCTCGATGATCCGCATCCCCATCGGCAACGAGCGCAGCATGCGCACCGAAGTGCGCTCGGTCGCCCCTGACGCCAATCCCTACATGACGCTCTACGCCATCTTCCGCAGCGGCCTGGAAGGCCAGATTGCCAAAATCGCCAACCTCCGCCAGGCGGAGCGCTACTTGCCCGACAACATCTATGTCGCGCTCGAGGATTTCCGCAAAAGTGCCTGGACCACGCAGTTGTTCGGCGAGGACGTGAAAGGCCGCTACGCCGACCTGAAACAGGCCTCCGCCGACCGCTGCCCGCGCCTGCTTGGCACCTTCGTCAAAGCCCCCGAGGTGCAGTATCACCACGAGGTCTATAACCAATACCTCTGGAACAAGTTTTAGGAGGTTCAGAAAAGCGGCAAGCCGACAGCGGAAATTTAAAATTCAAACTGCGGCCCGTCCTGTTCGCTCCGGCGTTATTGGAAGAACCGGCCGGGCCGCTTCATTTTCGGCATTCGGCCGGGTCGGGAAATTTCACAATAGCGGCGCCAGCTTTCAGCGTTAACGGCCGAGTCGGGCAGCAGTTTTCGTCATCGGCAATTTCGAAGAAATTCGCCTAAAAGTAAAAAGCGGCCGTGCCGCGGTTTTGTACCAGACCAGCTCGGGTCAATTCAAATGCACGAAAAATAGAGTACGTTTTCGGAAACCATTTACACTGTTGAACATGCCGAGACTCCGCACACGGCTTTCCCCGCTGGCACTGGCGGCCGGCCTGCTGGCCGGCTGTCAGCGTCCCGCCGCCGGCGGGCTGCAAGTCGCGCTGGTGCCCAAGCTGATGGGTATTCCCTACTTCAACGCCGCCGCCCAGGGCGCTCGCCAGGCGGCGCGGCAACTGCAACTGCGCCTGATCTACACCGGACCCACCGCCGCCGACGCCGGCCAGCAGGTGCAGGTGCTTTCCGGTTTATTGGCCCGCCATCCTGCCGTGATTGCCGTTTCCGCCGACGATCCCGACGCGGTCGCGCCGGTGCTCGAGCGCGCCCGCGAGTTGGGTATCCACGTCCTCACCTGGGATTCCGACGCCCGCCCGCAAGCCCGTCAATGGTTCGTCAGCCAGGTGGATGCGGAAACCCTCGGCCGCCATGTCATGGACGTGCTGGCGCGGGAAATGCACGGCCAGGGCCAGTACGCCATCATCACCGGCGCGCTCACCGCCGCCAATTTGAATATCTGGATGCACTGGATGAAGGTCGAGCAGCGGGAAAAGTATCCCCGTATGCGGCTCGTCGCGGTCGAGCCCGGCAACGACGATCAGCAGCTCTGCTTCAGCCAGGCGCAGCAACTGTTGCAAGCCTGGCCCCATCTGCGCGGCATCATCGGCAACAGCTCCGCCGCTCCTCCCGCCGCCGCGCGCGCGGTCGAGCAGGCGGGCAAGCGCGGCCAGGTCGTGGTCGCCGGGCTTTCCACCCCCAACCTGATGCGCCGCTACATCGTCGATGGCGCCGCGCCCGACATCACCCTGTGGGATCCCCGCCGGCTCGGCGCGTTGGTGATGCAGGTCGCCCGCCAGGTCGCGCTCGGACGCCCGATCGCCAATGGCATGCAACTGGGCGGCATCGGCCCGCTGCGGGTCAACCTCTCTACGCATACCATCGTCATGGGGCCGCCGCTTGATTTCACCCGGGCCAATATTGGGCAATATCATTTTTAATTGCCCGTTCCCCGCGGCCAGCCGCCTTTGTCCTGGAAACGAAACGCGGATGCGGTCCGGAGGCGTAAATTGAAAGAAGATCTCGACTCCCCGTCGCAGCCGCCCTCGCCCGCCGCGATCCTGGACCGTTGGCTTTCTGAGATCGCCCGGCAGGGCGCCAGCGATTTGCTGCTGGTTCCGGGCGCGCCGCCCTCGATGATGCTCCACGGCCAGGTCCGGAATCTCGACTCGCAGGTTTTGGCCGGACCTGAAATCGAAGCCGCGGTGTTGCCGGCGCTTTCTCCCCATGCGCTCGAGCGGTATCGCGCCGGCCGGATCACCGACGCCTCCTATCGCCTCGGCGGCGTGGGCCGCTTCCGCGTCAATCTCCATCGCGAGCGCGGGCAGGCGGCCGCCGCGGTTCGGGCCCTGCCCAGCCGGGTGCCGTCACTCGAAGAATTGCATCTGCCCGCGCCGGTGGAAAAGCTCTCGCGCCTGGCTCACGGCCTGGTGCTTATCGGCGGGCCGGCCGGCTCGGGCAAGACCACCACGCTGGCGGCTTTGATTGACGCCATCAATCGGCGCGATGCCCGCCATATCGTCACGGTCGAAGATCCGATCGAATACGAGCACCGGCATCAGCGCAGCATCATCGAGCAGATCGAAATCGGCGAGGACGCGCCCGATTTTCCCACCGCGCTGCGCGCCGCCCTGCGGCAGGCCCCCGACGTGCTCGTGGTCGGCGAAATGCGCGACCTGGAAACGATGCGGATCGCGGTCTCCGCCGCTGAAACCGGGCATCTGGTGCTCTCCACCCTCCACACCACCGACGCGGCTTCCACCGTCGCCCGTATCTCCGATTCGTTTCCGCCCGAACGGCAAAACACGATTCGCCAGGAATTGGCCATGGCGATAGCCGCCGTGTTCACGCAGATGTTGCTGCCGGGCGCGGCCGGCGGGCGGGTCCCGGCCGCCGAACTGCTGCTGGTCAGTTATGGCGCCCGGCAGCATATTCGCCACAACGCGCTGCAGCACCTGCATCAGGAAATCACCATCACCCGGCGCAACGGCTCCTTCACGCTGGAAGAATCGCTGGCGAAACTCGTCTTCTCCGGCCAAATCCATCGCGAGGATGCGCTGGTGAGAGCAATGCATCCGGACGATTTGCAGGTTATGCTGAAACTCGAATCGAAGGCGCATTCGGAGCTGAAATTTTGAGTTTGGAATCAAGCCAGGAAAGATGGCCGGCCGCCGCCGGCGCGCCGCCCGAGGTGGCGCTCTTCATCCCCTGCTTCGTCGATCAGGTCACCCCCGAAATCGGCCGCGACTTGGTGACGGTGCTGGAGCGGCTTGGCTGCCGGCTGCGCTTTCCCCCGGACCAAACCTGCTGCGGGCAGCCGGCCTTTAACGCCGGCTACCGCCAGGAAGCCCGCGCGCTGATGCGGCGCTTTCTCGATACTTTCGGCAATTCCGAGGCCATCGTTTGTCCCTCCGGTTCCTGCACTGCCATGGTGCGCGGGTTTTATCCCGAACTGGCGCAAAGCGACCCGGCGCTGGCGGCGGCGGCGCGCCGGGTCGGCGAGCGGGTGTACGAGTTTTCCGAATTTCTGGTGCGGCGGCTGGGGATCACGGAGCTGGGCGCCGCCTTCCCGCACCGCGTAGCCGTGCACGACGGCTGCCACATGCTACGCGAACTGCATTTGAAAGACGAACCGCGCCAGCTGCTGCGCCGCGTGCGCGGCCTCGAGTTGGTGGAAATAGACGATGCCGAGCGCTGCTGCGGCTTCGGCGGCAGTTTTTCCGTCAATTACGGCATGATCTCGGAGGCGATGGCGGCGCGCAAGGCGGATGCGCTGGAGGCGGCGGAAGTGGATTACGTCACCGCTTGCGATCCGAGCTGCCTGCTGCAAATTGCCGGCGTGCTGGCGCGGCGCCCGGGACGCGTGCGGACGCTGCATCTGGCCAGCCTGCTGGCGCGAGGCCTGGCCAGCGCATGAATGCCGCCCGCCAATTCCGGCATGCCGCCCGCGCCGCGGCGCAGGACGCCGAAATCGCCGGCATTTTGCGCTTCAATATCGCCACCTACGATGCCGCTGTGGCGCTGGGCCGCGGCCGTTTTCTCGATTGGCGCGAAGCCCGGCGGCGGGCCGAGGCCATCAAGCGCGACGCCATCGCCCAGCTCGACCGCTACCTTGAGGAATTCGAGCGGCGCATTATCGCCCGCGGCGCGGCGGTGCACTGGGCGCCTGACGCCGCCGCCGCCCGGGAAATCATCCTCGAAATTGCCCGCCGGCATAATGTGCGCCGGGTGGTCAAGTCGAAGTCCATGGTCAGCGAAGAAATTCATCTGCGCGAGGCGCTCGAGCAGGCGGGTATGGCAACGCTCGAGACCGACTTGGGCGAATACATCGTGCAGCTCCGTAACGAGCCGCCCTACCACATCGTCACTCCCGCCATGCACCTGCGGCGCGAGCATATCGCCGGGCTGTTTCACCAAAAACTGGGCACCCCGGCGGATGAAACTTCGCCGGAAGCCCTGGTGCGGGCGGCGCGGCGCGAGATGCGGCAGCGTTTCGTCGCCGCCGATCTGGGCATCACCGGCGCGAATTTCCTGATTGCCGATCACGGTCTGGTGGCCATCACCGAAAACGAGGGCAACGCGCGGCTGTGTGCCTCGCTGCCGCCGGTGCAGGTGGTGCTCACCGGTATTGAAAAACTGCTGCCGCGCCTCGCCGACCTGGCGCTGTTCTGGCCCCTGCTGGCCACGGCCGGCACCGGCCAGCCCATCACCTGCTACAACTCGCTCCTCGGCGGCCCGCGCCGCGGCGGCGAGCCGGATGGCCCGCGCGAGCTGCATATCGTGCTGCTCGATAACGGCCGCAGCCGGGTGCTGGCCGACGCCGCCCAGCGCGAGCTGCTGCATTGCATCCGTTGCGGCGCCTGCCTCAACGCCTGCCCGGTTTTCCAAACCATCGGCGGCCATGCCTATGCCACCACGTATCCCGGCCCGATTGGCGCGGCGCTGACCCCGCTGTTGCGCGGCCCCGCTTACGATCATCTCGCCTACGCCACTTCGCTTTGCGGCGCCTGCGCCGAAGCCTGCCCGGTGGGCATCGAGATTCATCATCAACTGCTGCGCGACCGCGCCCAGGCCGCCGCCGCCCGCCGCCGCCCGTGGAGCGAGCGCCTGGAAATTCGCGCCCTGGCATGGGCCGCCGCCAAGCCGCGCCGCTTTGAGCGCGCCGGACGCCTCGCGCGCCGGCTGCTGCGCCTCCGTCCCCAGGCAATTGACGGCACCCGGCTCGACCCGCTGCGCCCCTGGACGCGCTATCGCCAGGCTCCCGAGCCGCCTCCGCAATCTTTTCGCGCATGGTGGCGGCAACGAAACTCGCCGCCGGCTCCGAATTCGATGGCCGCCGAGCCACCGTCATGACCTCCCCTATCCCCGAAAGCCGCAACCGCGAAGCCGTGCTCGGCGCCGTCCGCCAGGCGCTGCGGCACGCTGCCAGTAACCCGGCGGAACGGGATGCGCCAGCCCAGGCAAGCCGTTCCGCCTTGGAATTCCCCGCGCGCGGCTTGTTCTCCATTCCCGCTCCGGGCGAAGCCGGCGTGCAACGCTTTCTCGAAGAGTGCGCCGCCAACCGCACCGAAGTAATTCAAATCGGCTCCGAGGAACAAGCCTCCGCGGTGTTGATCAAAATTCTTGAATCCGTCATGGGTTTGGAACCTAACCCGGCCGCCATTCCAGGCGCCGGTCCGGCCGGTAATACGGCAGTCGTTGCGGCCGGCTCGGAAGGCCTCTATGTCCAGGACGCGCCCGCGTTGCGCCGCCTGCTCTCGCCGCTGCTTGAAAATCTTTCCGGGCGCATCCTCTGGTCGAGCGCCACGGCCTGCGAAGAAAATCGCGCCGCCGGCCTCACCCTGGCCGAGGCGCTGGTGGCCCAAACCGGCTCCGTCATCGTCGGCTCCGATTGCGGCGGACGCGCCGCCTCCGTGCTCCCCGAACTGCATATCGTCTATGCCCGCGCCTCCCAGATCGCGCCCGATCTGGAAACCGCATTGGCATCGCTCGGCGGCGCTTCCGCAAACGAGAGCCTATTCGATCGCGCTTCGATGGCCAGCGTCGTGACCGGTCCCAGCCGCACCGCCGATATTGAAAAATTGCTGGTGCTCGGCGCGCACGGCCCCCGCCGTCTGATTGTGCTGTTGTGTATGAATGCCTAGCCCGGCATTCGGCGCATTCAGATTGGGCTATTGAGTATGCCTCATGATCGGAATGATTCCGGTTGGCATCTTTTTTATTTATGTCAAAAGTCGAATACGTTGCCGTACATTTCCACTCTCCTCAAGGCAAGCGGCGCTCACATGAGCTGAGGCTGGTGCCGCCCATGACCATTGCGCCGCCCATTTCGGGTGAGCTGGTGCACACCGCCACGAATCGCCCCGAAGATCCCGGAAGCTGGCAGAATGAACCTGGGCCGGGAGCGGGCGAGCCGCCGGAAAGTGAGTTGGCCTGGCGGCCCATCGCGGGAATGGAAAAGGTGCCGCGCATCACGCTACCCGAAGCGGCGTAATTACAGTCGTCAACTCTGGAGAGTGGTTCGCCGCCCGCCCGTCTTACTTCATCGCTTTCTTAATCCCCGCCTCGGCCAGCCGCGCCATGATTGCATAACCTGCCGGCAACGGATGCACGCCGTCTTTGCTCAACCTTTTCGGCAGCCCGCCGGCGGCATTTTTCATTGCGGAATAGTAATCCACATAGACATAGCCGTGGCGTTTCGCATAGGCTCGCATCCAGCGGTTCAGCATAACGATCTTATGCGCGGGGTTGGGTACCTGCGGATGCCACCAGTAATGCGTGGCCGGCAGAACCGAGCACAACACCACGGCAATGTGATTGGCTTGCGCCAATTGCGCCATCGATTCCAGGTTATTTTCCGTCTGGGGCAGCGTCATCGGCCCGGTATTGCCGGCGAGATCGTTGGTTCCCGCCAGAATCAGGACCACTTTCGGCTGGAGCTGGATCACGTCCTGGCGGAAGCGGATCAGCATCTGCGGCGTTGTCTGCCCGCTGATGCCGCGGTTGATATAAGGCTTGCCGGGAAACGATCGCGTCAGGTTCCAGGCTTGCGTAATCGAATCGCCCATGAAAACCACCCGTTTTTCGCCCGGCTTCGCCGGCCCGAGTTTCAAATCCTCGGCGTGAAATCGCGCCAGGTTGGCAAAATCGGTCAGCAACTGGTGATCGGTCTGGGCCCAGTAGGCGCCCGCTTGCCACGACGGCGCGGGAACCATCACCCGCTGAGGCTTGCCGGGCGCCTGCGCCCGCATCCGGCAGGGAAAAAGCATCACCGCCGCCAAAGCCGCGGCGGCCAGGAGGGAACGACGAAAGTTCAAGCTCATGATCATTGCTGAATCCTGATTGCTAGGTTATCGGGCCGGCGTCCAGTCTCTCGAAATCGTGACCACAATACGCGCCAGGGCGGCGACATCCCTTAAGTCGGACAGTTCCGCCGGCGAGTGGGAAGAGGCCATTGGCCAGCCCAGCCCGATGGCGGCGCTGCCATAAGGAATAAATGCGGAGGCATCGTTGCCGCCGCCGGTGACGCCGTATTGCACGGGAATGCGCGCCGCGCGCGCCAGCCGTAAAATGCGGCGGGTCATGGCAAAGGGCGCGATCAGGCTGTTATCGGCGGCGCGGATAACGAAACCGTCGCCCAGGCGGGCATGCGCGAAGCGATGCGTTTCGATCGGAGAATCGGAACTCACGAAGGTATCGAGCGCGAACACCGCCTCCGGCTCATCGTTTTTCCAGAGCTGGGCCAGTGCGCGCGCGCCGTCCAGCCCCAGTTCTTCGCCGGTGGAAAAGGCGATAATCACCCGCCGGCGAGGCGGCGCGGCGGCCAGTTCGCGGATGGCGGCCAGCTCCGCGGCGTCGCCGACGCGGTCGTCCAGCGAGCGCCCGGTCACGCGCTGCTCGAGCAGCGTTTGGTAGCGCTTGGGCACGGTCACGAAATCGTTCAACTGGATGCCGCTGGCTTGCAGCGCCGGTCCGCTCAAGCCCACATCGAGCCGGGCCAGCGGGCGATGCCCTTCGCGTGTCGGCAGATAATGCAGGGTTCCGGGAATAACTCCCGTCGCCGTGTGCACCAGCAGAATGCGTCCGGAATACAGTTGAGGCAGAAAGCCGCCGAGTGGAGTGAGCGCCAGCTCGCCATCCGGCAGCATGCCGTTCACATTCCAGCCGATCTCGTCCATGTGGGCGATAAACAGCAGGGCGGGGCCGCGCGAGGGGCCCAGCTGCGTCCAAAGCGTGCCGGCGGGGCCGCGGTGCACGCGCAGCCGGGGCGCAATGCGGGCGATCAGCCGCCGCACCTCCTGGCGCATCGGCGCTTCGTGTTGGCTGGCCGCGGCCACTTGCACTACGTGTTCCAGCAGCGGCGAAACCACCGCCGGCGAAGGCGTGATCTGGCGGCGAGACGGCATGGCGATCGGCGGTGTTTTGGCCGGCGCCATCACCGCCCGGGATAACACCCATCCGGTCGCGGACCGGCCCGGTAACGCCACCACGCCGCCTATGCGCCGGCCCGGAACCCCGGCCTGCTGCAGCACGAACGAAGTCAGCGAATGGCTAAACAGCCGCAGCGCGTTCAAGTCGGCCATCTCCGCGGCGGTGTGTGCGTAGCGAATGGGAAAGCCAAGCACCAGGCTGGGGGTTTTGCCCAGCGCGCGCGCAACGCCATGATCGGTCTGCGCGGAGAGCGCCATGTCCACCGGCATTGCCGTGTGCTCGCCCCAGACACGGCCCAGTTGGGGATCGTTCGAGGCCGCGGTAAAGGTGTCGCTGCGGGCCGTGCCCAGGACAATCACTTGCGCCGGGCTTAATTCCTGCACCAGCCGGCGCAAGCCGGCGTGTCCGAACCAACCCTGGGTCGCCAGCGCGACATCCACCGGGCGCGAAGGCGCCTGCGCCCCAAGCGCCGCGAGCAAGCGCGCGGCCACCGGCGCCATCACCCGGCTGGACAGCATCGTGCCAAACCAATAGGGACTGTTCGCGGCGGCGAATAGTTGCGGCCGCACGATCACCGGTTGCAGCAGCCGCACCCCGGCGCGCATAACCGCCGCGCGCGTGGCAGCGCCGGTGGTGACATAAACCTGGTCCAGATGCAGGCGGCTATCGAGCCGGCGGAACGCCGCGAGCGTCATCAGGTGAATCGAGGGCCCATAGCCGGCGGCGGCCAGCGGCGACCAGCCGGCGTTGTCCTCGCCGCGGCGGGCGAGGTTGGGACGCAATATCTCCAGCGGCGCGGCGAAGAAAAAACGGGAGTAGCCGGGCGTCGGCGGCGCGCCGGAACGCATCGCCTGCAGGCGCAGATTGCCGTCGGGCAAAATGCGCGAGATCAGGTAATCGGGCTGATCCAGCTCGGCCACGATCAGCAGCGGCGCGGCGCCGGAGGCCGGCGTGGCGGCACCGAAGCGGTAGATGAGATTGTGCAGATTGTCTTCAAGCGGCGCCGGGCCGGGAAGTTGGCGCCGCAGCCAGTCCATGAAAACGCGCTCATGGCCGGCGGGCGCGGGCCGCAGGGCGGCTCGCGCCAGCAACTCCGCCGGCGTCAGGGGCGCGGGCGCGCCGCCGGCCGGCGCCGTGGCGAAAATGATTGAAGGAATGGCTAAAAGAATCGCCAGGAAAATAAAGCGAGAGGCTATGCGCATAAGTTCACCCCGGCCTTTTGCTTTCATCATCAGGGCCGGCGCTGGCTCGGATGATGATGCGGCAGCGGCTCGGGCATCTGCGATACGTTCCACATCCAGGCGGCGATCAGCGCGCTGTTTTCGATTTCCTGATGTGGGCGCAGCTTGTCGAAGGTGTCGGTCTGGCTGTGATGCACTTCGCGATAATGCGCCGGCTTTTGCACGGCCAGGTAGCCCGGCACCCCGGCGCGTATGAACTCCACGTGATCGGAAGAACCGTAATAGCGCGTGCTCAACGCGCGCAGGTCGAAGACTTCGCGCAGGGGACGATAAATTTCCCACATCAGCGGCCCGGTGCTCCAGAGATGCTCGAGCGGGATCGTGAAGATTTTGCCGGTGCCGACATCGTCAATCAGCGCCGCGTCCATTTTGGGGATTTCGGCGGCATGGTTTTTCATGTAGAGTTTGGCGCCCAGCCCGCCCTGCTCTTCGCCGGTGAACAGGATGAACACCAGGGTGCGGTCCGGTTTCCAGTCCAGCGCCTTGAGCGCGCGCGCCGCTTCGAGCACGGCCATGGCGCCGGTGCCGTTGTCGAGCGAGCCTTGGCCAAGATCCCAGGAATCCAGATGCCCGCCGATGATGACCGTCTGGTGGGGATGCTTCACCCCGCGAATCGTCGCCACCGTGATCGAAGCCGGCTCCGGTCCCGGGCTGAAACCATCGGCCAGGTTGACTCGCATCCGCACGGTCTGGTGAAAATCGTGCAGCAGGCGGTAGAGCAGGTCGTAATCTTCATGCGGCAAAAATGCCAGCGGCACTTTTGAGGGCTGATAGTTGCCGCCGAAACTGCCCATGGTAAACAGGTTGTCGATTTTGCCGCTGTCGAGAATCACCACCGCCGGTTTCTCGCCCATCAGTTGGCGCATCACCTGAAAACGCAATTGCCAGCCCGCCGGGCGCGGCGGCGGCACGCCTTTGGGTGGCGGAATCACCGCGTCGTAAGAGTTGTCGGCCGGCGCGGTGTTGACCGGGTGCGGGCGGCCCAGCAGCACGATCGCGCCGCGAAATTGGCGCAGGCGGCCGCGCAATTGGCGCGGATGGCTCAGATCCGCCATCAGCACCGGCGCGGTCACTGGGCCGGGAGTGGCGCGGCTCCAGCCTAGCGCGCGAATCGAAATGCGGCGGCGGATGGGCGAGAGAATCTCGGCGGTTTCCTGCCCGCGATACCAGGCGTGCGCCACCGTGGTGGTTTCCAGGTGCGCCTGCAAGCCGTACTGTTCAAATTGCTTGAGCGTCCACTGGCTGGCGGCCTGCATCTGCGGCGAACCGGTCAGCCGCGGGCCGATCATGCTGCTGAGATAGTCGAGATTGGCCACCACCTGCTGATGCGCTTCAACCTCGGCCTTGATCTTCTGATCGGCGCTTTCCATCGCCCGGCGGTAGGCGGCGCGTTGCAAGCGCGTGCGGCGCGCCGATTGAGCCAGAACGGCAATAGGGACGGCCGGCAAGCAAATCAGGCCGGCCAGGAGCAGGGCCAATGTGCGAAGGCGCATACGCCCAAGCATAATCCGGCACTACACCCGAAAGCTATATTTTCTATGCCCCTGGTCTTCATGGACTTCGCGCCTTGATGTTATGCGGCGCCGGCCAGGCCCGGCAGGGCTTGATGATAGCGGGTTGATTCCAGCGACGGGTTTCAGCTCACGCGCCCGATTTTCAGATGCTCGATGATGGCGGGATGACGCGGCCTGCTGGTGCTGCCCACCGTCGGCTGGCCGGCGATTTTGCGGGCAACGTCGAGCCCGCGCATTACCTGGCCAAAGATGATGAAATGCTGGCGATCGAGCTCGGGCGCGGGGCGCAGGGTGATGAAAAATTGCGACGAGCGCGAAGCCGGATCGCCTTCCGCCTGCGCCAGGCTCAACCGCCCGGCGCGGTTGAAGCGCACCGGATTGGTCTCGACCGGAAAATTAAAGCCGATCGAGCCGTTGCCGGTCTCGGCGGGATCGCCCGCCTGGATGATAAAGCCCGGCACGACGCGGAAAAATTCCAGCCCGTCATACAACGGATGCCAGCTCAGCGTGCCGGTGGCGGGATCGTTCCAGGGCCGCCGCCCGGTGGCCAGGGCGACAAAATCGGCTACCGTCCGGGGAGCGCGGCGCACAAACAGCCGCGCCACGATGCTGCCCGCGCTGGTTTGAAAATGCGCATATACGCCTGGCGCCAGTCCGGCGGGCAAGCCCGCCGGCTTGGCCGAGATCACGCCGCGCAATTTCGGGCCTGCGGCTGCCGCGGAAGTCGCCCTGGCTTCGCTCGCCGCCCCTTGGCTGGCCGGACGCGAATGGCAGCCGGCCAGCAGTCCAAACGCCAGGGTTCCAGCCATCCAGCGAAGCTTGCCCATGATCCGCCTCCCCGCGCTTACAACAGCGCGCGTACCGCCGCCAGCGCCTTGTCGTAATCGGGGTGCTGGCCGACTTCGGGCACATATTCGACGTAACGCAGCGTATCGCCGGCGTCGGCGATGAACACCGCGCGCGATTCCAGGCGCAGTTCCTTGATCAGCGTCCCCATCGCCAGACCGAACGAGCCCGTCTGGTAATCCGAGAGCGTTTGCACCCGCTCCGCGTTGGCCGCCCCGCACCAGCGCTTTTGCGCGAAGGGCAAATCCATGCTGACCACGTAAATTTTCACCTTCTCCCCCAGCTTGGCGGCTTCCTCGTTGAAGCGGCGGCTTTCCAGGTCGCAGACTGGGGTATCGAGCGAGGGCACGGCGGCAAAAATGCGCACCGCGCCCCGGGTGGAAGCTTCCGTGACCGGCTGCAAGCCGTTATCCACCAGGCTAAATTCGGGGAGCTTGTCTCCCGGCTTGCGCTCCGGTCCGAGCAGGGTGAAGGGCTTGCCGCGCAGAGTTACCGCATTCGGTCGTTCCAGGCTCATGGTGTGCTAGAAACCTTCCTTTCCATTCCAGGGTAACGCATGGAGAGGCGGGATTTATAGCCTGCTAGCGGGCGGCCGCGCCGCCCGGGCGCGCGGAGTCGGCGCTTTCGCCGTAAATGGCCGGCACGCGCGCGCCCAGCGGGCGCAGATAGGTGGAAAGCTGGCCGCGATGATGACTGATGTGTGTGAGATCCAGCAGCAGAAAACGGTAAGCGGGCAGCGTCAGATTGGCGCGAAAGGCGATAGGCTTGAGCAGCGCCTCGGCGGTCATTCCGCGCACTCGGGCCAGCGCCGCCGCGCCGTTTTCCGCATGCCAGAGAACCACCTCGCGAATGGTGGCCGGCGGCTTGGGTTTTTGCCGGCGCTCGAAATCGAAGCCGCCCGCGGCCACCGATTCCAGAAAAAAGACCTCGCTGGAGGCGACATGCCAGGCCAGCTCGAAAGCCGAGCGGGCGCGTGGCTCGTGGCGGAAGTCGTGCCCGAATTCGGGCACCGCGGCGATCACCGCCTGCGTGGTGCGCATCTCCCGCTCCAGGGTTTCGCAGAGCAGATCGCGTATGGCCAAGGCTGTTTCCGGCGTGCTTGCTTCCATGCCATGCCTCCAGCGCTTTGAATGCGGGCTTTTTCCCTTCCCGACTGCCGCTCCGCCGGGGAACAGCGCCGGCGGCCGGGCTTAAACCCCCAGGACCGTGGTCAACTCTTTCACCGCGGCGGCGGATTTTTCCAGTTGCGCCTTTTCCTCCGCCGTCAGCTTGACCTCGATCACCGTCTCGATGCCGCGCGCTCCCAGCTTGCAGGGCACGCCGATGAAGAGGCCGCGAATGCCGTACTCGCCCTCCAGGTAGGCGGCGCAGGGGAGAATTTTCTTTTTATCGCGCAGTATCGCTTCCGCCATGTCGGTGACCGCGGCGGCGGGTGCGTAAAAGGCGCTGCCGGTTTTCAGCAGTTTCACGATCTCGGCGCCGCCATCGCGGGTGCGTTGCACCAACTGGGCAATCTTTTCCCCCGGCAGCAACTCGGTAATCGGCACTCCGGCCACGGTGGTGTAGCGGGGCAGCGGCACCATGGTGTCGCCGTGCCCGCCCAGCACGAACGCCTGCACGTTTTCCACCGAAACTTCCAGTGCCTGGGCGATAAAGGAGGCAAAGCGCGCCGAATCGAGCACTCCCGCCATGCCGATGACGCGATTGCGGGAAAACTTGCTCAGCCGGTAGGCGGCCTGCGCCATGGCGTCGAGCGGATTCGTGACCAGGATCAGAATGGCGTTGGGGGAGAGCGCCACCACCTTGTCGATCGTGGCCTGCATCACCTCGTAATTTTTCTTCAACAGGTCGTCGCGGCTCATGCCCGACTTGCGCGGAAATCCGGCGGTCACCACTACCAGGTCGGAATTGGCGGTTTCATCGTAGCTGTTCGAGCCGGTGATGCGCGCGTCCTTTTTGGCGATGGGCGTGGATTCGTACAAGTCCAGCCCCTTGCCCTGCGGCACGCCTTCGACGATATCGGTCAAAACCACATCGCCCAACTCGCGCGTCAGCATCCAATGCGCGGTGGTGGCGCCGACATTGCCGGCGCCCACAATCGTAATTTTCGGTCTCATAATGGCTTGCCTTCCTTTTTCAGGCCCGTCGCTTTTGCCCATCAGGCCTGCAAATTTTCAATGATGGCGGAAGCGAATTCGCTGGTTTTCAGCTTGGTCGCCCCGGGCATCAGCCGCTCCAGGTCGTAGGTCACGCGCTTTTGGCTGATGGTGGCGGCCAGGCCGTTTTCGATCAGCCGCGCCGCCTCTTCCCAGCCCATCGCCTCGAACATCATCACCCCGCTCAGAATCACCGAGCCGGGGTTGATCACGTCCTTGCCGGCATATTTGGGCGCGGTGCCGTGCGTGGCTTCAAACACCGCATACTCGTCGCTGATATTCGCGCCCGGCGCCAGCCCCAGCCCGCCCACCTGCGCCGCGCAGGCGTCGGATAAATAGTCGCCGTTCAGGTTCGGCGTGCATACCACCTGGTATTCCTGCGCCCGGGTCAGCACCTGCTGAAACATGGAATCGGCGATGCGGTCGTTGACCAGGATCTTGCCCGCCGGCAGCGTGCCGTGGTAGGGCGCTTGATACAGATCTTCCTCGCTGACGCAGATTTGGCCGAATTCTTCCTGTGCCAGCTGGTAGCCCCAGTCGCGGAAGGCGCCTTCGGTGAACTTCTGTATGTTGCCCTTGTGCACCAGCGTAACCACGCTGCGGCCGTGGTCGCGCGCGTGCTGGATCGCCTTGCGCACCAGGCGCTGGGTGGCGAATTTGGAGATGGGCTTGATCCCGATGCCGGAATCGGGGCGGATCTTTTTGCCGTACTTGGTGCCCAGCAACTCGATCAGCTCTTTCGCTTCCGGCGTGCCTTCGCGGAACTCGATGCCCGCATAGACGTCTTCCGTGTTCTCGCGGTAGATGATCAGGTTCATCTGCTCCGGATGCTTCACCGGCGAGGGCACGCCGGCGTAGTAGCGCACCGGACGCACGCAGGCGTACAGGTCCAGCAACTGCCGCAGCGCTACATTCAGGCTGCGGATGCCGCCCCCCACCGGCGTCGTCAGCGGCCCCTTAATCGCCACTCGGAATTGGCGAACGGCGGCGACGGTATCCTCCGGCAGCCATTGATTGAATTTTTGATAGGCCTTTTCGCCCGCGTAAATTTCATACCAGACCACCTGGCGCTTGCCGCCATAGGCGCAGTGCACCGCCGCATCGAACACCCGCCGGCTGGCCGCCCAGATATCGGCGCCGGTGCCGTCGCCTTCGATGAAGGGAATGATGGGCCGTTCGGGAACCTGAAACCGCCCGTTTTCCAGCGTGATGGCCCGGCCATCGGCCGGTACCGGATTGCCGTTATAAGAAGCCGCCATGCATTCTCCATAGTTGAATTTGCTTTTCCGTCCCGCGCCGTCGAGGGTGGTTTCGTGGTTGGAAGGCCCGAAAAAGCCGAACTAAAAACCATAGCATCCGGCTTCCGGTGTGGCAAATCGGTGTGACCCCGCGCACACACACTGCGCCCTTCCGCGCCCGCCCGGCGGCGCTGCCTCCGCCTCCGGCTGCGATTAATGCAAGCTCAAGGGCGCTGTCACCACCGTGTGTGCCCAAGCCAGGCGCAGCTCGGCGGTGCGGGCGCCGGTGCGGTGCAGGCTGATGGTGAAAGGGTCGATCAGGTGCGCGGCATAATGCGCCTGCATCGGCTCCCGCGCCAGATCGTACTGCTTGCCGGGATACGGGATGCCCCATTCGCCGGTCTTCTTGCTGATAATCAGCGTCCACTGCCGCGCTTCGGGAATGGCAAACAGGGTATAGCTTCCGGCCGCCAACGGCTTCCCTGCCAGCGTAATGCCGCGGGTGGTGCTCAGGGTCGTGGCTTGATTGGCGCCCAGCCGCCAGACTTGCCCATAGGGCACCAGATAGCCCGCGCCGGGTCCGAAAATTTTGCGCGGGCGCCGGGTTTTCGGGTCGCGTATCTTCGGCCGGTGATAAGTAATCGTGATCTTCGCGCCGGCCAGGCGTATCTGCGCCTTGCCCGGCGGGCTGAGTAGTTTGCGGGGAGCGGCATCGACTAAGCCGGATAAACTTGCGGCCACCAGCCCGGCTAGACAGAAATGACGCAGGCTTTTCATGGTAAGTACCTCGAATTCTTCAGCATACACCCCTTGGAAAAACAGGTGGATGGCGCTTCAGCGGTAATGCGCGGTGGCGTTAGCCGGCGCAATTCCGGTCGCCTGGGCGGCATCGGCTCGCCATCTTCCCCCTATCTAAAGAAACCACTGGCATTATGCCGCCGGCCTTGTTAGCTTTTCGTTTACTCGCGCGCCCATTCCCCCCGGCTGTGTCTCGGCGGGATGCGCGCGTATACTTCCGGTGATTCGATGGGCCGGCCAGTACGTCCGCTTAGGAGCCAACGTGTCCACCCCCAAACAGGTGCTTGAATTCTGCGCTAAGCATGAGGTCAAGTTCGTTGATCTGCGCTTCATTGACCTGCCCGGTGTGTGGCAGCACATGTCGATTCCCATCGGCCAGTTGACCGAAGAGTCCTTCAGCCAAGGTTTGGGCTTTGATGCTTCCAGCATCCGCGGCTGGCAGTCGATTCATGAGAGCGACATGCTGCTGGTGCCTGATCCCTCCTGGCCGGTGCTCGATCCTTTTACCAGCGTGCCCACCCTGATCCTGTTCGGCGATGCCAGAGATCCGGTGACCTGCGCGCCTTACGGCCGCGACCCGCGCGGCGTCGCCCGCCGGGCGGAAGCTTACCTGCAAGCCGGCCGCCTTGCCGATACCGCTTATTTCGGCGCCGAAGCCGAGTTTTTTATCTTCGACAACGTCCGCTTCGATCAGAAAGAACATCACGGTTTTTTCTTTATTGACGCCGAAGAAGGCTGTTGGAATTCGGGCCGCGAGGAAGACAACCTGGGCTATCGCCCCCGCTTCAAGGAAGGCTACTTCCCCGTCCCTCCCACCGATCATTATCAGGATCTGCGCAGTGAAATGGTGTTGAAGATGCAAGCCGCCGGCTTGCAGGTCGAGTGTCATCATCACGAAGTCGCCACCGCCGGACAGGCCGAAATCGATCTGCGCTTCAATACCTTGCTGAAAACCGCCGACAGCATGCTGCTTTATAAGTACCTTGCCAAAATGACCGCCTACCAGTACGGCAAAAGCGTGACTTTCATGCCCAAACCGCTGTTTCAGGATAACGGCAGCGGCATGCATACTCACCAGTCGCTCTGGAAAGACGGACAGCCGCTGTTCGCCGGCGATCAATATGCCGGGCTGTCGCAACTGGCGCTCTACTACATCGGTGGCCTGCTCCGGCATGCCCGCGCGCTGGCTGCCTTGATTGCTCCTACCACCAACTCCTACAAGCGCCTGGTGCCGGGCTATGAAGCGCCCGTCAACCTGGCTTATTCCCAGCGCAATCGCTCCGCCGCCTGCCGCATCCCGATGTATTCCGCCTCGCCCAAATCCAAGCGGGTTGAGTTCCGCCCCCCCGATCCGGCCTGCAATCCTTATCTGGCTTTCTCCGCCATGCTCATGGCCGGCCTGGATGGCATCAAGCACAAAATCGATCCCGGCCCGCCGCTTGATAAAGACATCTTCGAGCTTTCAGCCGACGAGCTGGCCCGCGTGCCTGTCATGCCCGCCACCCTCGACGAAGCCCTCAACGAATTGGAAATGGATCATGACTTCCTGCTCGAAGGTGGCGTTTTTACCCACGACCTGATCGCGACCTGGATCGAGTACAAGCGCCTGAAGGAAGTCGATGCGATTCGCCTGCGCCCCCACCCTTACGAGTTCGCGCTCTATTACGACATTTAGGGAAGAGCGCGCGCTCGCCCGTCCGCCTCGCGGGAATTGCGCCCGGCCATGCCCGGCAGCCATGAGTATTCGCCCTATGTCCGGTTTCGGCCAGACCCTTGCGAAAGCGTCAGCGCCTAAAAATAAAAGCCGTGCCGCCAAAACGCTCGCGCTTCCGGACGTGCGCCTGCCCGATTACCCGGTTTCCCATTGACAGGCCCGAGGCAATACCGCTAATCTGTTCCTTACCGTCCGGTCGGTAAGCTGGCCGCCGCTGGCGGCCACCATTGCTCTGCAAGAGGAGATGCTATCCCGGTGGCAGCTACTATCTACTATCAATCCGATGCCAATCCCCAGGCTTTGGCGGGCAAAACCTTCGCCATCGTGGGCTATGGCAGCCAAGGTCATGCCCAGGCGCAGAATCTCCGCGATAGCGGCTATCGAGTGCTGATTGGCCTGGAGCCGGAACGGGCCTCGGCGAAGCAGGCGCGCAACGATGGCTTTGAGGTGCTGCCGGTGGCCGAGGCCGCGCGCCGCGCCGACTGGATCCAGATTCTGCTTCCCGATGAAACCCATCAGGCGGTCTATGCAGCCTCCATCCAGCCGCATCTGCAAACGGGCAAGATTCTGGGCGTCTCCCACGGCTTCAGCATTCATTTCCAGGCCGTCGTGCCGCCGCCCGAGGTGGACGTGGTCATGATCGCGCCTAAAAGTCCCGGCCACTTGGTGCGCCGGGTCTATAGCGAGGGCAATGGCGTGCCTTCGCTGGTCGCGGTGCATCAGGATGCCAGCGGCCGCGCGCTGGAATTCGCGCTCGCTTACGCCGCCGGCATCGGCTCGACCCGCGCCGGCGTGCTGGGCACCACCTTCAAGGAAGAAACCGAAACCGATTTGTTTGGCGAGCAGGCGGTGCTCTGCGGCGGATTGTCGGCGCTGATGAAGGCCGGCTTTGAAACCCTGGTGGCCGCCGGCTATCAGCCGGAAAGCGCGTATTTCGAGTGCGTGCACGAGATGAAGCTCATCGTGGACCTGATCTACGAGGGCGGGCTGGCGCGCATGCGCTATTCGATTTCCAATACCGCCGAGTACGGCGATTTGACCCGCGGCCCGAAGATCATCGGCGAGAGCGTCAAAAAAGCCATGCGGGAAACGCTGGCCGCGATCCAGGATGGCAGCTTCGCCCGCGAATGGCTGGCCGAAAACAAAAACGGCTGCAAGCACTTCAACCGCCTGCGCGAGGCCGAGCGCCAGTTGCAGGTCGAGCGGGTCGGCGCCGAACTGCGCAATATGATGAGCTGGCTGCCGCAAGCCAAAGCGGCCGGCAAGGAGCGATAAACCATGCCTAAAGGCGCGGAATTGGTTTGGCGGTCGGTGCGCGAGCAGGGAGTGGATACCGTTTTCGGCTATCCCGGCGGCGCGGTCATTCCGCTCTACGATGCGCTGGAAGGCAGCGGCGTGCGCCATATCCTGACCCGGCATGAGCAGGGCGCGGTTTTTGCCGCCGAAGGTTGGGCGCGAGCCACCGGGCGGGCCGGCGTGGCCATTGCCACCAGCGGCCCGGGCGCCACCAACCTGATTACCGGCATCGCCGACGCTCGCATGGATTCGACCCCGCTGGTCTGCATCACCGGCCAGGTGCGCAGTAATTTAATCGGCACCGACGCCTTTCAGGAAACCGATATTTTCGGCATGACCTTGCCCATCACCAAATGGAGCCGGCTGGTGCGCGGTGTGGAGGAGATTCCCGAAGTCATGCGGCGCGCCTTTGAGATCGCCCAAAGCGGGCGTCCCGGCCCGGTGCTGGTGGATATTCCCGTGGATTGCCTCAAGGCCGTGGCCGGCGAGTTGCCGCCGCCGCCGTCGCCGAAAACCAACGCCGCCGCAAAAGCTGCGGCCAAATCCGCCGCCTTCCCCGGCGTCGCCTTGAGCGCCCTGCTGCGCGAGGCCAAGCGCCCGCTGGCGCTGGTCGGCGCGGGAGTGAAGCTGGCGGGCGCGGTGGCGCCGCTGCGCGCCCTGCTCGACCGCCTGCAATTGCCCGCCGGCATGACCGTGCACGGCTTGGGCGCGATCGCCCCCGAGGCCGGCTATAACCTGGGCATGGTCGGCATGCATGGCACCCGCGCCGCCAACACCGCCCTGCACGAAACCGATCTGTTGTTGGTCTTCGGCGCGCGCCTCGACGATCGCGTCACCGGCGATCCCGCCCGCTTTGCGCCGGCGGCGCGCATCGTCCACTTCGAGATTGATTCCTCCCAGCTCGACCGCGTCCGCCCGGCGCATCTTTCCATCCCCGGCGACTTGGCCGATACCCTGCCGCTCTGCCTGGAAGCGATTGGACGCAAGCCGCTGCCGGATTGGAGCGAGTGGCGCGAGTTGGCCTGCGGCCCCGAGCGCGCCGAGATGGCCGCCTCCGCCTTGTCCGTGCCGGCGCTGCAACTGCTGGATGAGCTTTATGCCCTGCTGCCGGAAGACAGCTACATCGTCGCCGACGTCGGCCAACACCAGATGTGGGCGGCGCAGCGCTACCGCAGCGCCAATCCCCGCGGCTTCATCACCTCCGGCGGCTTGGGCTCGATGGGTTTCGCCTTGCCCGCCGCCATCGGCGTGCAATTGGCGCGGCCGAACAGCAAGGTCGTCTGTATCGCCGGCGATGGCGGGATTCAGATGAATATCCAGGAACTGGCCACCATCAAGCGCTGCTCGCTGCCGATCAAGCTGCTGCTGGTGGATAACAAATACCTGGGCATGGTGCGCCAGTGGCAGCAGCTTTTCTACGACCGCAACTACGCCGAAACCGATCTGAGCGACAACCCTGACTTCCTGGCCCTGGCGCGCGCCTACGGCATCGATGGCGAGCGCCTGCAACTGGATCCCGGCGGTCCGCAGGGGTTGCCCAAAAATCGCGGCGAGATGCTGCGCCGCATGCTTGACGATCCCAAGCCGCGGCTGCTGCTGTTCGAGTGCGCGCCCGAAGCCAATGTCTTCCCTATGGTGCCCTCCGGCGCCGCGCTTTCGGAAATGCTTTTGCAGGAACAGGCCAAAAGTTGAAATTGGAAACCGTACCTATGAACCCGCCGATCCTCTCGCAATCGCCCGCCGCCGACGCCCGCTTGCAAGCTCCCCCCGCCGGGCTCGACCCGCAGGCGCCCCGCCGCCATCGTTTCGAGGTTCGCTACCGCAATGAACAAGGCGCGCTGCTGCGCCTGCTGAATGCCATTTCCCGCCGCGGGCTCGATTTCGAGTCCGTGCGTGCTGAAGCGGATGCCGATGCCGGCCGCCTCACCGCCATCGTCGGTGCCAATCCCAAGCACATCGCCCAAATCTGCCGCGACTGGCGGGTGATGGTGGATGTGATCGAGGTCTTGCAGCCGATTGACCTCGACCGCGAGCCGGAACAGGCGCCCCGCACCATCTGAACGGGTTCCCTGGTTCAAATTACGCCTGCATGCAATCCTGGCAGCCCGATCGTTATCGCCGCGACGCCGGCTTTGTCAGCGAGCTGGGCGAGCCGTTGCTCGGCCTTTTGGCGCCCCGGCCCGGCGAGCGGGTGCTCGATAGCGGCTGCGGCGATGGTGCTCTAACTGCAAAAATCGCCGCCCGCGGCTGCGCGGTCGTCGGCATTGACGCCAGTCCGGCCATGATCGCCGCGGCGCAACGCCGCGGCCTGGACGCTCGCCTGATGGCCGCCGGCCAGATGCCGTTCCGGGGCGAGTTCGATGCCGCCTTCTCGAATGCCGCCCTGCACTGGATGGGTATGCCTGAACCGCTTCCATCCACTTCGCCTGCCGCGGCGGCGCCGCTCACCATCGCGCCGGTATTGATTCGCATTTTTGACGCGCTCCAGCCCGGCGGGCGCTTCGTCGGCGAAATGGGCGGCGCGGGCAATGTTCATGCCTTGAATGAGGCTCTGTATGCAACCGTGCGGCGCTTCGATCCGGCGGCGCCGCATCCGGTCAGCCTGAAATATTACCCCGCCCCGCGCGCTTTTCATGAGGCGTTGCAACAGGCCGGCTTCGAAGTTCAGCTAATCCAATATTTCCCTCGCCCCACGCCCTTGCCCAAGGGCGTCATCAATTGGTACGAAATCTTCGCCACTGAATGGCTGGAGCGCATTCCCGCCCCGGCGCGTCCGGCGGCGCTGGCGGAGCTGGAAAACCGCTTGCGGCCGCTACTCTACGATTCGGGAAAGGGCTGGTGGGCCGATTACGTCCGCTTGCGGTTTCTGGCGCTGCGGCCGGCGGCTTAGTCCCTTAATTTTTTACTGGCTAATATTTTTGTCAGCGGCAAGGTTAAGCCCGGCGCGCGGTTTCCGCAATGCTGAGTAGCGCGCCGTCATCTTCCGATATAAGCCAAGCGATTGGAACGTACGGCGGTGGCCCATGAAGCTTGGCCGAATATATAAATTTCAGTTACAGCAGGTAAATCGTGAAAAACAGGAAGATCCAGATGATATCCACGAAATGCCAATACCAGGTGGCGGCATCGGTGGAGAAGCTGTACTTCGGGTCGTTGTAATCGCCGCGCTCCAGGCGCCAATACACCAGCGACAGCATCAGCAGGCCGACAATGACGTGCATGCCGTGAAAGCCGGTCATGATGTAATAGCCGGAACCGAAGACCCCTTTGGAGAGGGTAAATTTATCGAACTGCAGCAGAAAGCCCCAGTCATACGCTTGAATTGCCAAAAAGCCGATGCCCATGGCGATGGTCAGCAACAGCCAGTTTTTGGCTGCCGACAGGCGGCGGCTCTTGATCGCATGGTGGGCTAGATTGACGACGAAACTGGAAAGCACCAGCACCAAGGTGCCAATCGCCGGCAGGGTGGTGGCCAGCACCGGAGCCCCCGGTGGCGGCCAGGCGGGCGCGGTCAGCCGAATGTAGTAGTTATGGGCGAAGAAGGCCCCGAAGATGCAGCCTTCCGAAACCAGAAATAAAAGGAAGCCTTTATGCAGATCCTGGCCGGTTTGGTCCGCATCCATGTGCCGGCGTTCGGCGGCGATGGTGGTGGCCCAGCCCATGGCGGGAACCAGCGTCAGCACCGCGCCCAAAATCAGCCAGAGCGTGTCGGACGCGCCTGTCGCCCAGAAAAAGAATCCCATGGCCAGCAGTCCAAATCCGGTGGCGAGCAGGATCGGCCAGTAGCTCGGCCCCGGCATATGCACGCTGGCATGCGCTGCCGCATGCGGCTCGGCTTCGGTATGTGCGGTCAAGGCTTGCGATTCCATAGTTGATCTCGGGACGGGTTCGCCCCTGCCTACCATTTCGGCCGCCACCATTTCACGGGCGCGGGATAAATCCAATGATGCCGCACGAACCAGAGCGAGCTGAGGGCGAATCCGATGGCCAGGAAGCTCAGCAGCAATCCCAGCCGCCGGTTGCGGCGTCGAATTCTCGGGTCCAGCCCTGCGGCCGGACGTTTGCATGAAATTGGCGCTGTGCTCATTGCTTCACCGGAAATAGGGTATACAGCCAGCTGATGCGGCTTACGTCTTTCTTCAGCCCCGGATTGATCTGATAGATCACCGGAAGCGTGCGGCTTTTATGCGGGCCTAGCGTCTGCTGGCTAAAGCAAAAGCAGCGGATGATGGCCACGTTCTCCGCCGCGGTGTACGGATACAGGGCGTGAATGGCGCGAAACTGTATCGCCTGGTTGCTGGCGTTGACGAAGGTGTAGAAATTCTCTTCCCGCTGGCCGATGGGCACGGTTTCGATCGCGTGGCGCGGATGAAACTCCAGGCTCAGGCCCGACCCCACCTCGCCGGAAAATATGATCGTCACCTTGCGTTTGCTATTCACCACGGCCGTGCTGGCGGCATTGACCGGCGCGATCCCGATGCCGTAGTGGTTGCAAAACGTCCGGAACAGGGGAATGTTGATGTAGGCGAAACCGAACATAAAGATGGCGAAGGCTACCAGTCCCAGTGCCAGCCTTCTGCGTCGCCGGCCTCGGCCGCCGGTGCTTGCGCTGGCGGATGCATGATCGGGCTGAACTTCCGGCATGATGCCCCCTCTGAACTGTCTCCGCGGTGCTTACGCTTCCGACGCTTCCAGCTCCGGAATTTCGGCGTAGTTGTACGCCGGCGGCGGGCTGGAAGTCGTCCACTCAAAGGCATGCTGGATATCGTTTACCTGCCAGGGATCGTTGCTGGCGCGCTCGCCGCGGCGCAGCGAAATCACCATATTCCAGGTGAAGACCAGCCCGCCCGCCAGTAGGAGGAAAAAGCCCAGTGATATGAATTGATTCCAGAAAGCGAACTGCGGGCGATAGATTGCCACCCGGCGCGGCATGCCCATGATGCCCAGAATATGCATCGGGAAAAACACCCAGTTGATGCCGATGAACAGCAGCCAGAAACTCCATTTCCCCAGCTTCTCGTTGTACATGCGGCCGGTCATCTTGGGATACCAGAAGTAGATGCCGCCAATCAGCGCCATCACCGATCCGGCCACCAGCACGTAATGAAAATGCCCAACCACAAAATAGGTGTTGTGCACCAGGATGTCGAAAGGCACGTTGGCCAGCATAATGCCGGTCAGCCCGCCAAAGGTGAACATGGCAATCATGCCGACGCAGTATAGCAGCGGCGTCACAAAGCGGATCACGCCGCCCCACATCGAGGCGATCCAGGAATAAATTTTGATCCCGGTGGGCACGGCGATGGCGAAGCTGCAGATCGAGAAAAACACCTGCGCCGCCGGGGTGATGCCGCTGGTGAACATATGGTGCGCCCAGACCAGGTAGCCCAGCGTGCCGATCGCAATCAGCGCAAACACCATGCCCTTGTAGCCGAAAACCTTTTTGCCCGAGAGCGATGGCAGGATGTGCGAGAGCATGCCAAAGCCCGGCAGTATCATGATGTACACCTCGGGATGCCCGAAGAACCAGAACAGGTGTTCGTACAACAGCGGGTCGCCGCCCAGCGCCGGCCGGAAAAACCCGGTGCCGAACAGGCGGTCGCTGAGCAGCATGATCAGCGTGCCGCTGAGCACCGGCAGCGCCACCAGCAGCATGGTCGCGGTCACAAACCAGCTCCAGACAAACAGCGGCAGCCGGAACCAGCCCATGCCGGGAGCGCGCATATCGCTGATGGTCACCAGAAAGTTGATCGCGCCGGTGACTGAGGAGATGCCGAGCAGCAGGATGGCTAGAATCCAGAGATCTTCGCCGTGGCCGCCCATGAATTGGAAGGTGGAAAGCGGCGGATAGCTCCACCAGCCGCCGCGCGCCGAGCCGCCGGGCACGAAAAAGCTGGCGTACATCATCAGCGCCGCCGGCACCATGATCCAGAACGAGAAGGCGTTGAGCTTGGGAAACGCCATGTCGCGCGCCCCGATCATCAGCGGCACCAGGTAATTGCCCATGCCGGCGAATGCGGGCATCACCGCCATGAAAATCATCAGGGTGGCGTGCATGGTGATGAGCTGGTTGTAGAAATCGGGCGAGATGATCTTCCAGCCGGGGTTGTACAGGTCCAGGCGGATCAGTCCGGCCAGAAGACCGCCTGCCCAGACATTGATAAAGGCAAATCCCAGGTAGAGCAGTCCGATTTTTTTATGATCGGTTGTAGTCAGCCAGTCCCGCAGGCCGTGATAGCGCGGCTGCGTTTCCGGTAAGGTGGCGGCAACAGTACTCATGCGGTCCTCCCGGCGCGGAACTCCCGGTGCCACCGTGGGGGCCGCCGCAGCCGGGTGCTGCCGGTGGCCTTGGCGTGTCGGCTCAGCCAGTCCTGAAACTGCTCCGGTGGCAGGACGATGATCTTGATCAGCATCTCGCTATGCAGCGTGCCGCACAATTGCGAGCATTGCCCGCGGTAGGTTCCCGGTTGCGCCCGGAACCAGGCGTAGGTGATGTGTCCGGGCACGGCGTCCATCTGTACTCCCAGATCGGGCACAAAGAATCCGTGAATGACATCCACGCTGGTGATGTGGAGCGCAATATTGCGGTTGGCGGGGACGACCAGCGCCTGGTTGGCGCGATCGATGCCGTAGCCGGGATATTTGAACTCCCAGAAAAACTGATGCCCCACCACGTTGATGCTCAGATCGGGACGGGGGCCGTAATCGATATGATGCAGCAGCTTGTAAGCCGGAAACATCACCGCGATCAGCGCCAGGATGGGCAGCACCGTCCAGGTAGCTTCCAGCTTGTTGTTGTGCGAAAACTTTGCCGCGCTATGCCCGCGCCCGCGCCGAAACCGGTAAAGGCAATAGGCGAGCAGCACCCAGGCGGCGATAATGAACGGCAGTGTCAATTCCAGCTCGTAGCCGATATTGCTGCGCATCCGCCTCGCCATCGGCGAGCCCGGCGACGTCAACCAGTTGTGCAGCGGCTGCACCGCCGCCAGTGCGGCGTCCAGGCCGGAGGCGGTCGGGTGAATCCATGCGGTCCAAAACAGCGGCATCAATGCGCACCTCGCGAGCGCGGAGCCGATCCGGCGGAATTGCCGGCGGCAGGCGGATGAGTTCCGGAAGCCGGCGGGCTGCCGGCGGGGGCTGGAGCCGCGACCCCGGCCAGCGCTTCAACGTATGCGTACAGCGCTGTCATTTCCGGTTGGGTCAGCGTTCCAAATCCCGGCATAACCCGCCCCGCCAAGCCATGCGTGACCAACTGGGCAAATACGGCAGGGTCGGTGGTCCAGTTCAGCCCCATCTGCGGCTGTCGGAAACTGGCCGCCTCCACCTCGGCCCAGGGATGCGACCAGATGAATTCGGTGGGGATGCCGCCGGCGCCGTCCGCGCCATGACATTGCGCGCAACGGCTTTGGTATATCGCCGCGCCCAGCGCAAACTGTCCTACCGGCGCTGGCGCTGGCCCGGCCGCCGGCGCCGGCCCGGTCTTCGATATTTGCTCGATCATTTGCATCGCCAGCGCGATGGGAACGTGGGGTCCTTCCGGCACCGGTTTGAGCTTGGGCAGCGGCGCGAGGCCGCTGGCCGCGGTAGCGGCGGGCAGCGCCGCCAGTTGCGCCGGGGTGTCATGCTCCGGGTTGGGAATCCAGTGGCGGATGTATTGAATCACCGCCATCCGCTGTTCCGGCGGCATCATCGCGAAGCTGGGCATGGCGCTGCCGGGAATGCCGTTGCTGATGGTGTGATACAGCGCCAGCTTGGAGGTCCCGTACAGGAACGTGCCGGTGTGATAGTTGCGCGGCGGCGGATTCAAGCCGGCCGCGCGCGGTCCGTTCCCGTATCCGTCGGTTCCATGGCAGACGGCGCAGTTGACCGCGTACACCTGCTGGCCTTCGGCATATAGCTTGGGGTTGTCTTTCAGCAGCGCGCGCAGGTTCACCGGCGGCGCGGCTCCGCCAATCGTCTTGGGCGTGCGCAGGCTGAAACGCGCGCGCATCCCGGCGCGCTTGTATTCGTGCTTGAAAATGCCGGCGATCACGCCCAGCACGATGACCAGCACCAGGCTGAGAATCAATATCTGGCCCAGCGTGACGCGGGGCAGGCTGGGCGGCGGCGTATTCGCGGGCGGCGGGGTCGCATGCGGGTTCATAGATAATCTCCCGCCACCGAATGGGCCAGCCGCGGGTCGCCCACCGGCACCGTCGAGTGCTTGCTCAGGAATCCGGTCACGGCCAGCCCGAATAGCCCCAGGAAGGCCAGGAACTCGCCCAGCACTATCCAGTCGGGTAAGACGAAATGAGCATGGAACGACGGCATGATCAGCCAATAGAGATCCACCCATTCGCCCACCAGCACCAGGCCCGCCATCGTCAGCAGCACCTTCTCATTGCGGCGAATTTTCTGGTGCAACAACACGGTAAACGGAAACACCCACTTGGCGAATAGCAGGAACAGGAATACCCATCCCCAGCCGTTGACGATGCGCTGATGGTAGAAGACCGTTTCCGCCGGATAGTTGGCGTACCAGATCAGCATGTACTGCTCGAAACCGATGTACACCATGAAGATGCTGAAGGCGTGCAGCATGCGCGCCAGGTCCACATACTGATGATCGCGCAGCAACCCGCCGAGCATGCCGCGCCGCCGCAGCAGCACCGCCAGCAACAACACCAGCGCCCATCCCGCCTCGAATAATCCGGCGAATAAATAGACGCCGTACATCGTGGTGTTCCAGCGCGGCTCCAGCGACATCACCCAATCGAATGCCGCCAGCGTGAACGTCGCCGCGAATAACACCATAAAGCCGGCGCTGAGCCGGCCGACCGGGCTGGGCAGCTTGCCAAACCCGCCCGGAGTGCGGCGGGGCTGATATCCGGCGGTGGATTCCCCGCGCCGCCAGGCATCGTCGACTCGCAGCGAGCGGCGCACGTACCACCAGCCGAACAGCGTCCACAGCCCTACGTAAATCAAGGCGCGCGCGCCCACGAAGCGGATGTTAAACCAAGCCTGCTTGCTGGCGCGATGGAAATGATAGCCTGGCTGCGCCCAGCGGTACAGATCGTGAAAACCGAAAAGCAATACGATCGTGGCCACGAACGCGATGGGCAGGTAGCGGGTGAGCGACTCCGCCAGCCGCCGGAACGCCACCGACCAGGTAGCGCTGGTGACGTATTCGAGCGCCACCAGAAACACGCCCGCCAGCGACAGAATCAGAAAATACAGGTAATTGATCAGGTAGCCGTGCCAGGCCTGCTGCGGGTTGGCCCACAGCCCCACGGCCGTGAGCACCATCCCCACGGCGGCGGCGGCTATCCAGAACCGCCGCAGGCCCGGGGCGAAGCGCGCCGGCCCCGGATCTTCGATCTTGACTACGGCAGCTTCGTGCAAACTCGACATTTGCGGTTGGGCTCCAATTTCGGCGGTATGTCGCCGGCGTAGCTGATGGCTTTGCGCTCTTCCTCTTCGAGCGCCTGCGGCGGTGGATTGGCGGCAAACTGCAGCACACGCACATAGCGCACCACCGCCCAGCGTTGCGCCGGGTCCATCTCGGTGCGGTAGGACGGCATCTGCCCCAGTCCCTGCGTGATGGTCAAAAAGATGCGGCCGTCCGACCACTGCGTCACCGGCGGCAGAATCAGCGGCGGCGGCTGCGTCATCCGCGGCACGATGTAGCCGTAACCGTTGGCCAGCGGGCCGTGACAGACGATGCAGAAGGTATTGAAATAATGCCGGCCGGCTTCCAGCACGCGCGGCGTGATGGGCAGCGGGTTCAGCATGGTGTCAATCGTGGCCAGATCGGCCGGCCGGGGAAACGGCACATAGCCCACCGGCACGGTGCCGCGCGGCGGTACGCGCATGGCGGGCTTGTCGCCCCGAAAACGGTCCAGCTCTTGCGCCTGCATCGCCTCCTGGCGATACATCTCCGGCAACAGCGGATTGCGGAATTCCAGCTCCGGCTGCGATTTGCGTTGCCGGCAGCCGCCCAGCAGCCCGGCCGCCAGCAGCGCCAGCCCCCCCCAGCTCAGCATCCGCCCCAGAGCTTTAGGCGCGAATTTCATGAACCTCCAATGCCCCCACCTCCTGCAGCAGCTGCGACGCCGGCTTCGGCCCTTCAAATCCGGTCGGAATCAGCAGCGCAAAACGGTCGTTGGTCAGCCGCGGGTCCAGGGCTTTGAAGCCCGGATTCGGCCGCAGCCGGTCGGCGGCGAACAAGGTCAGGAACGTCAGCACGCCGGTGAGCAGAATGCCGCATTCAAACGTCACCGGCATGAAGGCCGGAATCGAGAAAAATGGCTTGCCGGCGACATTGATCGGCCAGGTCACCGCCATCGTCCAATACTCGAAATAAAACCCCAGGCCCGCGCCGACGAAAAAGAAGGTCTTGGTGACGCGCGGCATCCAGCTCACCTTCAGCCCCAGCGCCTCCGGCAGGCCGTGCACCGGGTACGGCGACACCGCGTCCAGGCCGCGATAACCTTTTTCGCGGGCTTCGCGCACCGCCTCCAGCAGCGTTTCCGGGGTGCGGAATATGCCCAAGACCGCCGGCTGCTGGGCTTTCGATTTAAGCATGGCTCTCCTCCAGCGTCACTGCGGGCTCGCCCACCGGCTGGCGTAATACGGCCTTGACCTCGGCCACCGCGATCACCGGCACGAAGCGCACGAATAACAGAAAGAGGGTGAAAAACAGGCCAAATGAGCCCGCCAGCACCGCATAGTCGAATCGCGTCGGACGGAAATAACCGAAACTGGAGGGCAAAAATTGCCGCGCCTGCGAGCTGACCACGATGGTGTAGCGCTCGAACCACATGCCCAGGTTCACGCCCAGGCTGATCAGAAACATCATTGGCAGGCTGCGGCGGATCTTCCGGAACCAGAATAACTGCGGAATCAAACAGTTGCAGGCCACCATGATCCAGGCCGCATAGGCGTAAGGGCCGGTAAAGAACGTGCGTGTCAGGCCGAAGTGCACCCCGTAAAACCGGTTGCGCTCATAGATATCGCTGGTGTACCAGGCGCTGAACATCTCCGTGGCATAGGCATAGGCCACCATCAGCGAGGTCACCAGGATGATCTTGCACATCAGCTCCATGTGGTCGATCGTGACATAGTCTTCCAGGTTGTAAACCTTGCGCACGATCGCCATCAGCGTCACCACCATGGCGAATCCGGAAAAGATCGCGCCGGCGACGAAGTAGGGCGGAAAGATGGTCGAGTGCCAGCCCGGAGCGGTGGCTACGGCGAAATCCATTGACACGTTGCTGTGCACCGACAACACCAGCGGCGTAGCGATGGCGGCCAGCATGCCGTAGGCGGATTCGTAATGGTTCCAGTCGCGCGCCGTGCCCCGCCAGTTCATGGCGAAGATGCCGTAAATCCGCTTGGCCCACTTGCCCTGCTTATGGTCGCGCACCGTCGCCAGGTCGGGAACCATGCCTTGATACCAGAACAAAATCGAGATCGTGGCGTAGGTCGAAACCGCAAAAACGTCCCAGATCAGCGGCGAACGGAAATTTACCCACAGTTGGCGATAATTGGGATACGGAATCAGCCAGTAGGCGAGCAGTGTGCGGCCCACGTGCAACAGCGGAAACAGCCCGGCGCACATCACCGCGAAGATGGTCATCGCCTCGGCGGCGCGGTTGATGGCGGTGCGCCAGCGCTGGCGGAATAAAAACAGAATCGCCGAAATCAGCGTGCCGGCATGGCCAATGCCGATCCAGAACACGAAATTGGTGATGTAGGTCCCCCACATCGTCGGCCAGGTGAGGCCGAGGATGCCCAGCCCTTGGAGCAACTGCCAGACCACCGTAACCGCCCCCACCCCCAACAGGCTGACCGAGATGAAAAACGCCAGCCACCACCAGCCATTGGGCCGCCGGTCGAGTGGGGCCACGATGTCTCGCGTCACCTGGCTGAGGGTCAGATCGGCGCGATACAGCGGCGGATCTTCCACCAGCGCCATCGGATGGCGCTCGATCGTGGTCGCCGGGTGCTCCACGCTCATGCGCCCTCCTGGCTGGCGGGCGCGTTGCGCACCTTGGTCAGATAGGTGATCGTAGGCTCGGTGTTCAGGTCAGCCAGCACGCGGAATCCGCGCGGCGTGCGGGCCTGCATCATCTTTGAGTTCGCGTCGTTCATGTCCCCGAAATAGATCGCCTGCGAGGGGCAGGTCTGCTGGCAGGCGGTCTTGATCTGGCCATCCTGGATCGGACGCCCCAGCGCCTGCGCCTCCCAATGCGCCGCGTTGATGCGCTGCACGCAGAAGGTGCACTTCTCCATCACCCCGCGCGCGCGCACCGTGACGTCGGGATTCAGCGCCAGCTCCAGCGGCGTCCCGCGCCCGAAACTGTATTGGTCGTGAATGTAGCCGTAGAAATTGAAGCGCCGCACTTTGTAGGGGCAGTTATTGGAGCAGAAACGCGTGCCCACGCAGCGGTTATAGACCTGCAGGTTCAAGCCTTCGTCATTGGTCACTGTCGCCAGCACCGGGCAGACGCTTTCGCACGGCGCGTTGGCGCATTGCTGGCACAGCATGGGCTCGTTGACGACGTCCGGATTTTCTAACTCGCCGCTGTAATAGCGGTCGATGCGCAGCCAGGCCATGTCCCGGCCGATCTGCACCTGCTCGCGCCCGACCACCGCTACGTTATTTTCCGCGTAGCAGGCCACGACGCAGGCATTGCAGCCGGTGCAGGCGTTCAGGTCGATGGTCATGCCCCAGTGATGCCCGGGGTAGAGTTGCGCGGTGGCGCGCCCCGCTTGCGGCACGTTCTGATATCCGGCGGGCGCTTGGCCGTTGTTCCAGATGTTTTCGTCCGGCCCCTCCGGCTTCTGGCCGGCGTGGGGATGGGCCTTGATCTGCACCAGCGTGGTTTGCTGAACGATCGGCCGGCCGAGCAGATAATTATTCCCGCCTTGCGGCTGCGCCAGAAAATACTGGCCCACTTTTCGGGGCCGGATGCGCAAGCCGCCAAAGGCCAGGGCCTGCGCCGCGGCGGGGGCCGGCGCCGGCGCCGTCTTCGCCCCTTTGGCCGCCGCCGGACGCGCGGCTTCCGGCGCGGCAAACGCTTTCGCCGCCGGCTCAACCCGCGCCAGCGGAAACGCATTTACCCCCACCTGATTGCCGATCGTGCCCACCGCGCGGCGTCCCCAGCCCAGGGCCAGCGTCGCGCTCTCCGCCTGCACCCCGGGTTGAACGTGCAACGGCACGCGTACCCGCTTGCCTTGTGCCTCGAACTCCACCAGATCATTGTCGGCAAGCCCCAGCCGCTGGGCCGTGGCAGGCGCGATTGAAAGAAAATTATCCCAGCAGATCTTGGCCACCGGATCTGGCGCCTCCAGCAGGTAGCCATTGTTGTTGCGCGCCCCGTCGCCCAACATCGGGCTGACCGTCAGGCTCAGCAGCAGCGCACCCTCCGCCGGCACGCTTTTATTGACCGCGCCGGCGGCCGCGGCCGCCGCCGTCAGCGCTGCCGGCTTGAAATTGCGCGGCTTGCCGGCGGCATTGAGCTGCGGGTTGGGAACGAAGACGCCGTCCCGTAACGCCGAAGTCCAGAAATCGTCGAAGCTGCCGGCGAGATGATTGGCCGCGTAAATTTTCGTCTGCCAATAATTTTTCAAGTACGCATGAAAATTGAGCGGCTTGGGCGGATTAACCGGCGCGGCGGGCGCGGTCGCGGTCGCGGCGGGCTGCCCTGGAGCCGTCGCGGTTGTCTTCGCCGCCGGCGTTGCGGGCTGGGCGCCCGGCGTGGCTGCGGCCGCCGGCGTCGCGGGCTGGACGCCCGGCGTGGCCGCGGGCGCCGCCGCCGCGGGCGCGACGGACTGGAATGGGGCTGCGCCCGCGGCGCGCCCGATCGCGATCAGGGTGTCTTCCAACCCGCGCCCGTCGAATAGCGGTCGCACCGTGGGCTGCGCCAGGCTGTAAACTCCCTGGACCGGCTCGGCATCGCCCCAGCATTCCATCGCATGCAAGCCCGCCAGCGCCAGGTCCGCCATCCGCGCCGTTTCATCCAGGCGTTCGCTCAGCACCGCCACGAGCGGCACCTGCTTCAAGGCCTCGGCAAAACCCGCGGCCGGTGGCAGCGTGTAGGCCGGGTTCGTGCCGTACACCAGCAGCGCCTTCACCCCCCCCGCGCGCATCTCGGCAAGCAATTCCAGCATGTCGGCGTCCGAGCCTTGCGCCTGCCCGCTGGGACTGGCGGTCGCATCCACGGTGACGCCTTCATTTTCCAGCACGGAATTCAGAAACGCCGCCGCTACTTCCAGCGCCGGCGCGGTCGCCGGATCCAGGGGCAAGCCGGTGGCGTACACCAGGCTGCGGCCGCGGTTTTGCCACAGCTCGCCGGCCAGCTTGGCCAGCGTGCCCGCGGCCAGCCCCGCGCGCGGCTCGACTTGCGCCGGGGCATAGGCGGCCAGCGCATATTTCACCGTGGCGTCGGTGGCGAAAACCGAACGGCGGTCTTCCAGCACCAGTTGATGCGCCAGCGACAGCGCCACCTCCAGCAGTTCGTCCGCCCGCACCAGATAGCGCGAATCGGCGTTCATGCCGGTCAGCGACATGGCCGGCTCGAAGGCGACTACCCGCGACATGGCGGCGGGATTGCGCAGCTTGCGCAGTCGGCCAAATCCGAGTTCGTATTCCACCCGCGAGTAGCCGCTGCCCAGCGGATCGGCGCCAAAAGTGACCAGCATTTCCGCCTGATCGAAATGGAAGTGCGGCGTCGCCGCCGCGCCATAGGCGGCGGCTTGCCCGGCGCGGAGCGCGTCCGGATTGAAGGCGTCGTAGATCACTCGGCGGGTGCCAAATGCGGCGCTGAAATCCGCCAGCAGTTGCTGCCGGGCGGGTCCGGTTATCGTCCCGGTCAGGACCACCCCTTGTGGGCCGGCGGCTCGAAACGCCTGCGCCAGTTCCTGATCCGCTTGCGCCAGCGCCAGCGGCGCGGCCGCGCCGCGGCCGCGCCGAAATCGCAAGGAGCCGGACATCCGGTCGGGATCGTAAAGATTTAGGAAGGTCGCTTGCCCGCGTGCGCAGGCGGTGCCCTGGTTCAACGGGTGCAGCGGGTTGCCTTCAACTTTGATCGGCCGCCCCTCCCGCGTCTTCACTAACAGCCCGCAGCCGGCGGCACACTCCATGCAGGTGGAAGCGTAATAATCGGCCTTGCCGGGCAGGACTTCTTCCGGTTGCTGGGCGTAGGGAACCAGGTGCTGCACCGGTTTGCGCGTGCAGGCGGCGCTGGCCACGGCCAGGGCCGCGGTGGACCATTTCAGGAAATCGCGCCGGCCAAAATCCAGCCCTCCTTGCGGCTGCGCCTCGAAGTAAGCTTGCGGCGGCGCCGCAAACTCCTCTTCCCGCTGCCGCTCCACTTCGGGCTGCGCTTCGTATTCGGCCGGGCTCTTCCAGAATCGGGTCTCGCTCATGGTTCCGGATTTCTTTCCTTAGTTATGGCAGGTGTTGCAATCCACCGGCGCATTCGTCATGCGCCCGTGCACATAGTAAAGATCGCGATGCGCGTAATCGCGCGGCGCCGGCAGATAGTTGTGTGCGCGATGGCAATCCAGGCATTCGCCCATCCAGAATTCCTTGTATTGCGCCACTTGGCGCATGGTCTGCACCGGGCCATGACAGGTCTGGCAGGCAATCCCCGCCGATATGTGCGGCTGGTGGTTGAATTTTACGAAACGCGGCAGGGCGTAAATGCGCACCCAGTGGAACGGTTTGCGCTGGTTGTAGGCGGTGGCGATCTTTTGGATCAGCGGCCGGTTGGCGTCCACCACGCTGTGACAGCCCATGCAAACGTTCAACGCCGGCACTGGCGCTACCTTGCCCCGTTCCACCCCGGCATGGCAATACATGCAAGGAATATGGTTGATGCCGGCATGCAGCCGGTGGCTGAACGGTATCGGCTGGCTCGGTGAATAGCCGACATTGGAAAACAGTCCGCTGAGCTTCCAGCCGCCAAAGCCGAGGAGGGCTATGATCAGCGCTAGCAGGCGCCAGCGCTTTTGCCAATAGAATTTCGCCATTCGCGGTTCGATCCGCCCCGCCTGAAGCCCGGTTTTCCCCGGCTCCCGCTGGAACGGCAGGCTTGGCATAAAAGACTGCGGTGGCGCCTTCGCTCTCGCCGCGCCTTTTATGCGTCTTGATTTTGGGCTGAGAGCGCGGCGTTCAAGAATGAACGCCCGTGGAAATGCTGCTCACTGCTTGAGTCCTCTCTGCCCGCAGCACACCTGGGATCGGGAGTTAGCCGCTCGCAGCTGGCTTCCACCCGATTAAGAAGAAAGCGTAAGCTGTGGAACTGATACCCGTCAAGAAAAAAAACGCCCCAGGGCATCTTCCCCGCCTCCGAAATGTTTTTTGATAGCCTGAAAGTACATGCCTGATCGGGTCTATCTGGATCTCTGGTTTCGCGCGGGTCCCCACGCCCTGGCCCGCCTCCGCCGGGCGCTGTCGGCCTTTCCCTTTTCCCCGCGCCGCCCCGGCATCGCCGGCGCGCGCATCTTCGCCTTGGATTGGGCGCAGCCGCCGCTGCTGGATGAAACCTATCCCGGCGGGCTGAGCTTGGACGAACTTTGGCCGGAACTGGAAAACGCGCTGGGCGCCGCTTGCGACCTCGATGATTTCGCCGTTGAACTCACCGCCCATTGGGACCTTTGGCATTTCCAAAATGCCGCCTGGAATTTGACTCCGGTCCCGGTGTTGATCGTCGCGGCCGGCGCCCGGTTCGATCCTGCCGGCAGGGATCCCGATACCGGTCAGGTGCGCATCGAGTGGGTCGATTCCGGTTTGTTTCTCGCCGATAGCGCCCCCTGGACGCGGCCTACTCATCAACGTATCCGCGCCAATCTCGAATCCTTGCTGGGCTATGTCAAAAAATTAGAACGATCCGGACTCTCAAAACGCAAAGTGAGTACCGAGTCCGGTTGGGACCTGGTGCAGCAACTCCAGGCCCGCGCTTACCCGTTGCAGTAAGCCTGAAAAAACCGATGACAACGTGGCTGCGCCCGCTTTCGAAATTTTCTCTTGGCCGCTGGGTCGCCGGCTGGCTTGCGGCGGTCGGCGTCCTGGGCTTCTGCGTTCCCGTGCGCGCCCAGGCCCATCGCCATTTTGAATTGACCCTGGCCGGCTTGCGCCCCGGCGTCAGCCGTTTGTCCGGCGCCTTGCGCCGCTTCGGCCCGCGCTGGTCGCATCCTTCCGGCGATGAACACGATATTTATCAGTGGTACGACGCCCGCCGCCGGCTTGCAATCTCGGTTGAAGTCAGCCGCGAGGGCATCGTGCGCTACGTCACCGTTTGGCGCCATCGCCTCGCTCTGGCTTCTACCGTTCTGCCCCCCGGCTCGGCCCGCACCGGTCTTGGACTCCGCCTCGGCCAGTCCCCCGCCCGCGCCCGCGCTCTCTATGGGCCTCCCTTTTTCTCCGGCCCGTCCGTCCTCGATCGGCGCCAGGTGCTCTATGTGTCATTTAAGTTTTCCTGGGCAGGTGCGGATAAGCCTCAGGTTTTGGAATGCAGTTTTAATGCTGCTCATCGGCTGATTAAAATGACGCTCTCTGCCGATTATTATTAAACCCCGCCCGGCTGGAACTCCAAAACCTTGATCGGACACTACGGTACTCGCCATCCAAGTAATAGAGGTTTTTCAAGTGCCACTTCAACACGGATGGTTGACCGGCTTTTTTTACTTCTTTATCCATCTGGGCTGGTTCGGCATGCTCCTGCTGGCGGCCTTGGATTCCAGTTTTCTGGTCTTGCCTCTCGCCAACGACTTGGCGGTTATCATTCTGTGCTCCTTGCATCACGCTCGGATTCCTCTCTATGTCGCCGCCGCGACTGCCGGCTCGGTCCTGGGGTGCGCCATCATGTATTGGTTTGGACGCAAAAGTGGACAAAAACTGATTGAGGCCCATGTCTCCTCCGCCCGTTATAAACAAATGGAAAAAAAGGTCTCCCGCACCGGACCGTTCATGCTCGCCCTGCCCGGCATTGTGCCGCCGCCGTTTCCCTTCAGCCCCTGGGTCATGGCCGCCGGCGCCTTGGAAGTGCCCCGCACCCGTTTCCTGGCCGCCTTGGCTGTTTTTCGCGCCCTCCGTTTCGGCGCCGAAGGCATCCTGGTGCTCTGGGTTGGCCGTGAAGTGGTGAATTGGCTGCGGCGGCCCTGGTTCGAAGACCTGATTGAATTTCTGGTCGTGATCGCGGTTGCGGCCAGCGCTTATTCCATCTTCCGGCTCTGGCGCTCCAGCCGCGACGCGCAATTCCAGCCCCCGCCGTCTCAATCTAAAAAAGTGGCTGGACCGTAAGCGTTGGGGCTGAAATCGCCGCGTTTTGGGCTTTATTTCAACGGCAGCACAAATTTCACCCCCGCCAGCTCGACTCGCAATTGGCGCCAATGCCCATGCCTCCGGCGGGGAAAAAATAAGCAGCCGGCCAGAATGACTTGCGGCTGCAATAGCCTGGAGTGCAGTTGCACCCTCAGGGCCGGCTTCAGTTGTGACGATAGTTTTTGCAGTTCCTGGCTCTCCAGTTTGAGATCGGCTTGCGAGATCGGATCCTGCCCTATCACCTTCCGGGCTTGCGGACTGGTGGGCACCGGTTCCCATACCGCCGTACTGGGCATCACGCCGGTCGGATCGCCGCCAAAATATATCCCCGCTCCGCCGCCATTGGAACTCAGAATGGTCAAATTCACCGGCTTCTTCCAGGCCCCGCCGCGCCCGCCGATGTTGACTTGCCTCGCATGAAATTCCACCAGGCGTGAACCAAAATTGGTGATCACCAGATAGACTTTGTCGTAATCGCCCCAGCGCTGGCGCGCCGCGGCCACGCTGAGCCCGCTCTGCCGGTCGCTCAGCAGCGCAAACCGTTCCCCCCCCAGTTTCGGCCCGCGGCAGTGCGAACGTTTTAGGCATACCATCGGCCGCGGCGCCGGTGGGCGCGCTGCCGGTTGTGCCGCGAAACCGCATGCGGCTAGCGCCCAAATCGCCCCCATCACTCCTCGTACAGCGGCGGCGGTTGTGGATTTCATCGTGCTTGGCTTCTACGTGCTTGGCTTCTACGCTACCTGCATTCTAGCCCCCTGGACGGTTATGCGTAATACCTTGCTCGCGCTTTCTTGAACTGCCCGCCTTATAGCTTGAAGATGCCGCTATCCTGTCCTCATGCATCCCGATCTTGAGCGCGTCTTATTCACTGCCGGGCAAATCCAGGAGCGCATTGCCGCCCTGGCCCGCCAGATCGATCGCGATTATGCCGCCTGCCCCGGCCTGGTGCTGGTCGCCGTCTTGAAAGGCTCGGTGTTTTTCCTGACCGATCTTTCCCGCGCCTTGAGCCTCCCGCTGCGCCTGGATTTTCTCGCCATCTCCAGCTTCGCCAGCAGCCCCGGCGGCGGCCGCGTCCGCATTGAAAAAGACCTCGACCTCGATATCACCGGCCAACATGTCCTGCTCATTGAAGATATTGTGGATACCGGCTTTACCCTGCGTTATCTGCTGGAAACCCTCGCCGCCCGTCATCCCGCCACCCTTCAGGTTTGCACCCTGCTTGACAAAACCTCCCGCCGCCTGCTTCCCGTCCCCGTACACTACCGCTGCTTCGAAATTCCCGACCGCTTTGTCGTCGGCTATGGACTCGATTATCAGCAGCTTTACCGCAATCTCCCCGACCTGGGCATCTTGCGCGGCGAAATCTTTCGGCCCGAATCCCCGGAATCGTCCCCTTCGGCTTGACAAGCGACCGACCGGCCGGTAAGCTGGGCTGAAGCAATCCCTAACGGAGGCTTACCCGCTCCCATGCCCGAGCCGATTCGCATCTTCGATACCACGCTGCGCGACGGCGAGCAGTCCCCCGGCTTCAGCATGACCCCGGAAGAAAAACTGCGCCTGGCGCACCCGCTGGAAGAACTCGGCGTGGATGTGCTGGAAGCCGGCTTTCCCATTGCTTCCGAGGGCGACTTCCTGGCCGTGCAAACCATTGCCCGCGAGTGCCGCCAGACGAGCGTGGCCGCGCTCGCCCGCGCCGTCGAGGCCGATATCCGCCGCGCCGGCGATGCGCTGCGCCCTGCCGCCCGTCCGCTGCTGCATACCTTTATCGCCACCTCCGACATTCACCTCCAGCACAAGCTCAAACGCACCCGCGCCCAGGTTGTGGCCGATACCTATACCGCCGTCCGCCTCGCGCGCGAATACGCCGATGAGGTCGAATTCTCCGCCGAAGACGCCACCCGCAGTGATCGCGACTTCCTGTTGGAAGTGCTGGCGGCGGCCCTGGAAGCCGGCGCCACCGTGCTCAATATCCCCGATACCGTCGGCTACTCCGTGCCGCACGAGTATGCCGCCCTGATCGCTTTTTTGCGCGAGCGCCTGCCGGGCGTCGATAAAGCCATTCTCAGCGTGCATTGCCATGACGATCTCGGTCTGGCCGTGGCCAATTCGCTGGCCGCGCTCGCCGCCGGCGCCCGCCAGGTGGAATGCGCCATCAACGGCATTGGCGAACGCGCCGGCAATGCCTCGCTGGAGGAAGTGGTCATGGCCTTGCGCGTGCGCGCCGACGCCCTGCCTTACGTCACCCGCATTCGCACCGAAAAAATTTATCCCGTCAGTCTGCAATTGGCCGAAATTACCGGTATCGGCGTGCAGCCGAATAAGGCCATCGTGGGCCGTAACGCCTTCGCCCATACCGCCGGCATCCATCAGGACGGCATGCTCAAGTCGCCCTTGACCTACGAAATCATGACCCCGTCCACCGTGGGCATCGCCTCCAGCCAGTTGCTGCTCGGCAAGCATTCCGGCCGCCATGCTTTGCAGGCGCGCCTGGAACAACTCGGGTGGCGGGTCGAACGCGAGCAACTGGACGCCGTCTATCAGGCCTTTTTACAGGTCGCCGACCGGCAAAAGTTGGTGGCCGACGACTGTTTGCGGGATATCGCCCTCGGCGCCGGCTTGGCTCAACTCCCGGGTCCGGCTCCCGCCGCCCATTCCAGCGCCGTTGCTACCCAATGATGAATGCCTCCACGCCAGTTTCGCCCCGCGCGCATAAACTTCACGGCGAGTATCGTCATTACGCCGCCGGTGACGTGGCCGAGCTTAATCCGGCCGTGCCTGCCGTCGCCGCCGTGGTGCAGGGCCGACTGCGGCTCCAGCTCGATCCGGAAGAAACCATGATCCTGCGCGCCAGCGATGCCGCCAGCATCCCCGCCGGCGCTCATTGCCGCCTGGAAGCTTTGGAAGAAAGCTTGGTCTATCACTACACCGAAACCAGCGACGATCTCTGGGGCGTGTGAGCCTGCCGCTGACTCCTCTTCCTTGACAATGACAAGGCTTGGTTTGCATTAACTTCGCCGTTTGCCGCTCAGCCGCGCCGTAAAATTTAACTGGCTACGAAGCGGTGAAAACTGGAAAACTGAAACCATGCCTGAACGCCACTATCGCCTCTGTCTCCTGCCCGGCGACGGCATCGGCCCGGAGGTGATTTCGGCCGCCGTCGAGGTGCTCCACGCCGCCGCCCGGCGCTTTGGTTTTACCCTGGCATCCGGCTCTTACCCGATGGGCGGCGCTGGCCTCATCGCCGCCGGCGATCCCCTGCCCGCCGCCACCCTCGCCGCCGCCCAGGCCGCCGATGCGGTGCTGTTGGGCGCTGTCGGCGCGCCCGAATTCGATCGCGAGCCGCCGGCGCGCAAGCCTGAATCCGGCCTCTTGCGCCTGCGCTCCGCCCTGGGAGCGTTCGCCAATCTGCGCCCCATCCGCCATTATCCCGGCGTGGGCAGCATCCCGCTTAAGGACGAGTGGGCCGCCGGCGCCGATTTCCTGATCGTGCGCGAATTGACCGGCGGCATCTACTTCGGCCAGCCCCGCGGTTTCGAGGCTTCCCGCCAGGCCGCCTTCAACACCATGCGCTACAGCGTCGGGGAAATCGAGCGCGTCGCCCGCGTCGCCTTCGCCCTGGCCGCGGAACGGCGCGGCAAGCTGGCCAGCGTGGATAAGGCCAACGTGCTCGAAACCAGCCAGTTGTGGCGCGAAACCGTCACCCGCCTGGCGCCGGATTTCGCCGGCGTGTCGCTGGAGCATCTTTATATAGATAATGCCGCCATGCAGATTCTGCTGCGCCCCCGCGACTTCGACGTCATCCTCACCGCCAACCTGTTTGGCGACATCCTCAGCGATGAAGCCGCGGTGCTGGCCGGCTCGCTCGGCTTGCTGCCCTCGGCCTCGCTCGGCGGCCCGGTCGGACTCTACGAGCCGGTGCATGGCTCCGCCCCGGCGCTGGCCGGTCAGGATGTCGCCAATCCGCTGGGCGCCATCCTGTCCGCGGCCATGTTGCTGCGGCATAGCTGCCGCGAGCCGCAAGCCGCCGCCGCCATCGAAGCCGCCGTCCTGCGCGCCCTCGAGGATGGCCTGCGTACCCGCGATTTGGACGCGGCGCGGCCGTTGGGCTGCCGCGCCATGGCCGCCGCCGTCATCGCCCGGCTCTGAATTTTTGCTCGCCCCCGCCGCAACTTGCCCCTCTCCCCGGCGTGCGCGTCCAATGTTATTAAAGTATAATAAAATGACTCGTTGGTCATTTTAATGACTGAACAGTTTTATGCCTGAGCCTTCCCCTCCTCGCAAGCGCCGTCATGAAGTCCTGGCCGAGTTCCGCCAGGGCGAAATCCTGGCCGCCGCCCGGCGTGTCTTTGCCCGGCGTGGTTTCGAGGCCGCCACACTCGACGAGATCGCCGCCGCCGCCGGCCTCGCCAAGGGCACGCTCTATTTGTATTTCGACAGCAAGGAAACCATCTTCTGGGAAGCCCTGCGCGAGTGCCTCGAGACCCTGCGCCAGCGCGCCCGGCGGGCCATGGACGCCGCTCCCGATGTCCGCGGCCGTCTGCGCGCCGCCGTCGTCGTGCGCTGCGAGTTGATGCGCAATGACGCCGAATTCATGCGCATCTATCTCACCGAGTTTGGCCACCTCTGCGCTCATCCCACCCGCTATCGTAAAAATTTCCGCGACTTCTACCTGGATTTGGCCCGCGATCTGGCGGTCGTGATCGAGCAGGGCGTGCGCGAAGGCGCGCTGCGTCCGGTGCCGCCCCTGGAAACCGCGCTCATGCTTGCCCTCATGGTGCGCGATTTCTTTACCAGCCGTTTCCTGGGCCTGTTCGATGACCAGACCGAGCCTGAGCAATTCATCTTCGACCTCTTCTGGCGGGGCGTGCATGGCGAAACCATCGCCCCCGCGTCAGGTACGTTATGACCCGACTCGCCCCTCCGCTTCGTTTCGCAGCTTGGCTCTTCCGCCTGCGGGCGGCCATCCTGGCCTTGGCGCTGCTTGCCGCGCTCCCGGCGCAGGCGCCCGCGCCCGCCTCGAGTCCTTCGCCCGCCGCTGTTTCGGCGCCCCAGGCGGGCGATTTAATGGGCGGCGTCCCGCGCGGCGTGGCCGCCGCGCAACCGCTGCGCCTGAGCCTGGCGCAGGCGGTGGCGCGCGGGTTGCAATCCAATCTGGCCATCCTGCTGGCTTCTTCCCAATCGCGCAGCGCGCGCGCCCAGCGCCTGGCGGCGCTGTCGCAAATGCTGCCTCATGTGAGCGCCCAGGCGTATGACCTGCGGCAGAAAATCAATCTGGCCGCCCTGGGCTTCCAATTCAATATCCCCGGCGTCCCCAAAATCGTCGGCCCGTTCAACGTCGCCGATGCCCGGCTTTACCTGCACGATAGCCTGCTCTCGCTCTCCGATTTGCAGCAATGGCGCGCCGCCCGCGCCGGCGCCCGGGCCGCCGGCGCCACCGCCCGGCAAATTCGCAACCTGGTGGTCGAAGCGGTGCGCGATCAATATCAGCTCACCCTCGCCGACGCCGCCAGCTTGCAAGCCGCGCGCGCGCAACTGGCCACCGCCACCCAATCCTGGCGCCAGGCTCGGGATATGGAAAACAACGGCCTGGTCAATGCCCTCGACGTGGTCCGCGCCCAGGTGGAGCGCGCCAACGAGCAACAGCGGGTGATTGCCGCCGATTACGCCCTGGCGCAACAGCGGCTGCGCTTGGCGCGCATGATCGGCCTGCCCGAAGCCCAGGCCTTCATCCTCACGGACCGCTTGCGCCCGCCGCGGCCCGCGCCCGCGTTGCGCCCGCGCGCCGCCATCGCCGAAGCTTGGCGCCGGCGGCCCGATATCCGCGCCGCCCAACTGGCGGTGCGCGCCGCCCAACTCGGACTCGCCGCCGCCCGCGACAGCCGCGTGCCGCAATTCAGCCTGGACGCCAATTACGGCACCATCGGCAACACCTTCACCCGCGACCACCCCACCTTTCTGGTCGAAGGCAGCCTCAGCCTGCCGGTCTTCGCCGGCGGACAGATCCGCGCCGCCAGCGCCGCCGCCGCGCAGCATCTGCGCCGCGCCCAGGACCGGCTCGCCGACCTGCGCGCCGCCGTCGCCGCCCAGGTCCGCATCGACTTGCTTAACCTCGACTCCAGCTATCACCAGGTGCGGGTCGCCGCCCAGGCGCGCGCCCTCGCCCGCCAGGAACTGCGCTTGGCGCGCGACCGCTTTCGCGCCGGCGTCGCCGATAACCTCGATGAAATCCGTGCCCAACAAGCCGTCGCTCAAGCCGACCAGGGCTATATCGCCGGCTTATATCAATACCATGCCGCCCGCGCCGCCCTCGCCACCGCGTTGGGACGCCTGCCGCGGCCGGCTGCACCAGGAGCCCCCTGATGTCCTCTGAACTTGTCACTCCTAGCGGCGCCTCGGTTGAACCCCCGCGCGGTTTGCGCCGCCACCAACGCCTCATCGTGCTCGTCGCCGTGCTGGTGCTGGCGGCCCTGTTTTTCCTGTGGCTGTATTACCGCAACCGGGTTTCCACCGACGATGCTCAGATTAACGGCCACCTGCAGCCCATCGCGCCGCGCGTTCCCGGCACGGTCGTCGAAATCGACGTGCGCGAAAACCAGTACGTGCGCAAAGGCCAGGTGCTGTTCCGGCTCGATCCCCGCGATTTTCAGGTCGCGCTCCAGCGCGCGCAGGCGGCGCGGGCCACCGCGGAAGCGGCGGCGCTCGGCGCCTCCACCAACATCCCCATCGTGCGCATCACCAGTGGCGGCAGCTTGACCGCCGCCCGCGCCGGTTTGCAGTTTGCCCAGGCCGGCGAAGCCGGGGCGCGGCAGCAGTTATCCATCGCCCGTGCCCAGCTCAGCGCCGCCAACTCCGCCTTGCAGCAGGCTCGCGCCCAGAACCGCAACGCCGCCACCAATCTGGAGCGTTACCGCGCCCTGGTCGTCAAAAACGAGGTCAGCCGCCAGCGTTACGACGCTATTCGCACCACCGCCATCGCCGCCCACTCCGGCCTGCTTTCGGCTCAGGCCCAGGTCCGAGCCGCGCAGGATGGCGTGCGCGCCGCTCAGGCCGCCGTCGCCGCCGCCCGCAGCCGCGTGGCTCAGGCCCGGGCCGCCGTCGCCAGCGCCCTTTCCGCCCCGCAGCAGGTGGCCATGACTCGCGCCCGTGCCCGCTCCGCCTCCGCCCAGGTGCGCGCCGCTCAGGCCGCCGTCGCCGCCGCCCGCCTCAATCTCGGCTACACCGTCGTGCGCGCCCCCTCCAACGGCCGCGTCGGCAACAAAACCATCGAGCTGGGCGAGCGCCTCGCTCCCGGACAACCGGTCATGGTCGTTATTCCCGTGCATCGCGTCTGGATCATCGCCAACTACAAGGAAACCGATCTGCGCCGCATGCGCCCCGGCATGGCCGTCGATATTCACGTCGATGCCTATAACCGCGACTTCCGCGGCTATTTGCAATCCATCGGCTCGGCCACCGGTGAAATCTTCAGCCTGCTGCCGCCGGAAAACGCCACCGGCAATTACGTCAAGGTGGTGCAGCGCGTGCCGGTGAAAATCCTGTTCGATCCCGATCAGCACCTTGCCTTGCTGCGCCCCGGCATGTCGGTGGAAACCACCGTGCTGCTCAACCGCGAAGACCGCCACCTTCCCAGCGCCAGGCCTCCGGCGGCGGCGTCCTCGCGCTGATCCACTCGTCGCCGGCCGCCCCGGCGTGGCCGGACTTGAACGCATTTTTTCCGTCGCGGTAGTTCCGCTCCCGGCTGTTTCGCATGCCTGAGACGTCCAATTCGAATGCGCCCTTGGGAATCAATCCCTGGGTCATCGCTGTCGCGGTGATGTTGAGCACCTTTCTCGAGGTGCTCGACACTTCGGTGGTGAATGTCAGCCTGCCGCATATCGCCGGCAGCCTCTCGGCCACCGTCGATGAAGCCACCTGGGTGCTGACCTCCTATCTGGTCGCCAACGCCATCGTCTTGCCCATCACCGGCTGGCTGGCTAATTATTTCGGCCGCAAGCGCCTGCTGCTAACCGCCGTCACCGGCTTCACCCTGGCCAGCTTTCTCTGCGGCATTGCCCCCACCCTCCCCTTGCTGGTGTTTTTCCGCATCCTGCAGGGCGCCAGCGGCGGCTGCCTGCAGCCCATCTCGCAGGCGGTGCTGCTCGAAACTTTCCCCCCCGAGCAGCGCGGCAAAGCCATGGCATTTTGGGGCATGGGCATCGTCGTCGCCCCCATCCTCGGCCCCACCCTGGGCGGTTGGCTGACCTACAACTATTCCTGGCGCTGGGTGTTTTACATCAACTTGCCCATCGGCATCGCCAGCCTGATCATGACCAAGCTCTACGTCTTCGATCCTTCCTACATCCGCCGCCGCGGCTCGGGCGTCGATGTCTGGGGCTTGGGATTGCTGGCCGTCGGCATCGGCGCGCTCCAGATCGTGCTCGATAAAGGCCAGGAAGACGACTGGTTCGGTTCGCATTTCATCGTCATCCTCGGCCTGATCGCGCTGGCCGGCCTGGCCGCCTTCATCATTCGCGAGTTGATGGCCCGCGATCCCATCGTGCATCTGCGCGTCTTTAAAAATCGCACGTATAGCACCGGCGTCTTTCTGATGACGCTGCTCGGCTTCGTGCTCTACGGCAGCCTGGTCGCCCTGCCGCTGTTTTTACAGATTCTGCTCAATTACACCCCCCTGGCCGCCGGCCTCTGGACCAGCCCCCGCGGCCTCGGCTCGCTCATCTTCATGCCGATTTGCGGCATTCTGCTCTCCCGGCGCTGGGACGCGCGCGGGCTGCTCGCCTTTGGCCTCTTGATTGCCGCCGCGGCGCTCTACATGTTTTCCCAATTTACCCTCCAATCCGGAACTTGGAACATCTTCTGGCCCCAACTCATCCAGGGCGCGGGCATGGCCTTCGTCTTCGTGCCGCTGACCACCGTGACCATGGACCCCATCCCCAATCACGAAATGGGCAACGCCACCAGCCTCTTCAATCTCATGCGCAATCTCGGCGGCAGCATGGGCATCTCCTTCGCCACCACCCTGATCGCCCGCCGCAGCCAGTTCCACCAGCAGCGCCTCGCCGGGCATATGAATGGCTTCCGCCCCGCCATTCAACACGCCCTCGCCGGCGTCCAATCCGCCTTGGTCAGCCACGGCGCCAGCGCCCCGGTGGCGCGCCATCAGGCCCTGGCGCTGCTCTATGCCCTGCTGCAACAGCAGGCCGCGCTGCTCAGTTATGTCGATAGCTTCTGGGTGTTTGCCGTCATCTTCCTGCTGATGACCCCGCTGGTCTGGATCATGCGCCGCCCCCGCTCCGGCCGCGCCGTCGCCGCCCACTGATCCCTGCCATGGCCCTTGCTTCCGCCTACGCCGCCCCTCCCGCTCTTTCGGGGGATGAATTTCTGCCCCCCCGCGCGCGCTGGATCGTCGCCGCCGCCGTCATGTCGGCCGCGATCATGGAATTGCTCGATACCTCCGTGGTCAACGTCAGCCTGCCTCACATCGCCGGCAATTTGTCCGCCACCGTCTCCGAGTCCACCTGGATTCTGACTTCCTATCTGGTCGCCAATGCCATCGTGCTGCCGCTCGCCGGCTGGTTGGCGACCCGCATTGGACGCCGCCGCCTTTTGATCGCCGCCATCCTCGGCTTCACCGGCGCCAGTTTCCTCTGCGGCATCGCCCCCTCCTTGACCTGGCTGGTGACCTTTCGCGTGCTGCAAGGCCTCAGTGGAGGCTCGCTGCAGCCCTTGAGCCGCGCCATCCTGCTGGAAACTTTTCCACGCGAAAAACGCGGCCAGGCAATGTCGCTCTGGGGCGCCGGCATCGTCACCGCCCCCATCCTCGCCCCCATGCTCGGCGGCTGGCTGACCAGCGACTATAGCTGGCGCTGGGTCTTCTTCATCAATCTGCCCGTCGGCTTGTTCAGCCTGTTCATGATCCGGATGTTCATTCACGATCCCGCCTACCTGCGCCGGCGCGGCGGAAAAATCGATGGCTGGGGCTTGGGCATGCTGGCCATCGGCATCGCCGCCCTCCAGATCATGCTCGATAAGGGCCAGGAGGATGATTGGTTCGGCTCCCATTTCATCCTCGCCTTGGCCATCCTCGCCCTCGTCATGCTGGTCGCGTTCGTCCTTCGCCAGTTGCGCATCGCCTACCCGCTGGTGCACCTGCGCCTGTTCCGTTACCGCAGCTTTGCCGTCGGCGCTGCGCTCGGCGCCGTGCTCGGCTTTGTCTTGTTCGGCAGCCTGGTGCTGCTCCCGCTCTATATGCAAACCTTGCTGGGCTTCGATCCCATCCAGGCCGGCTTCTGGACCAGCCCCCGCGGCCTCGGCTCGCTCATCTTCATGCCCATTGCCGGCTTCATGATTGGCCGCGGCTTCGATCAGCGCAAATTGCTGCTGGGCGGCTTCCTCACCGCCGGCTTCGGCTTGTGGCTGTTCTCCCGCATGAATTTGCAAACCGGCGTCTGGAACCTGTTCTGGCCCCAGATCGTCATGGGCAGCGCGCTGGCGTTCACTTTTGTGCCGATGAGCACCCTGACCGTCGATCCTATCCCCAATCCCGAAATGGGCTTCGCCACCAGCATCACTTCCCTCATGCGCAATCTCGGCGCCAGTTTCGGCATCTCCTTCGCCACCACCCTGCTCGCCCGCCGCCAGCAGTTTCACCAGGTGCGGCTCAATGCCGGCTTGTCCACTCAAAATCCTTTGCTGCGCCAGCGCCTCGCGCTCCTGGGCGGCGCCTTGCAACATGCCGGCGTTCCCGCCGCCGGCGCGCGCCTGCATGCCCTCGCGCTGCTCTATGCCGGCTTACTGCGCCAGGCTTCGCTGCTGAGCTATCTCGACGATTTCCATTTCCTCGCCATGGTCTTCTTCCTGGTCGCCCCCCTCGTCTTCCTCATGCGCCGTACCCGCTACCGCCGCCCGGCCGCGCAGCCGCAAGCGGAGTGAGCGCGTTGAAGCGGTCTCTGCGGAACAGGCGCGAGTTGCGCGTGAAGCCTGTCGTGATTTTGGTAAGGCCAGTGGACATCGAGCCCGGCTGAATTTGGGCGATTTCTTCGCTTACGCGCTCGCCAAAATTTCCGGCGAGCCGCTTTTATTTAAAGGACAGGCTTTTATCCATACCGGCATTTCCTCCGCGCTTGAATAAAAATCGGCACTGCTTTCTTCTTTCTATCCAGGAGTATTCGCCCTGCGTCCGGTTTCGGCCGGACCTTGGCGAAAGCGTCAGCGCCGAAAAGTAAAAGCGGCCGTGCCGTCTGGCTTGCTTTCTTCCGCCTATTCCGCCACCCTGATCGGCAGCACCAGCGTCCGCCGCCGTCCGCTCGCGGCTTCCGAAACCTGCAGCCGGCAGCGATATTGCCCCGGCGGCAGCTTCAGCGCGGTGCCGAAAACGGTGGTCCCGTGCGGCCCCGGGTGCAGCGTCACCAGCCACAGCCGCCGGTACAGGGCATGCTTGGCGCCGCTCCGCGCCACCTGCACCAGCAGGATCAGCGGATCGTATTCCAGCTTCTTCAGCCGCTGCCAGCGCAAATCGCGGTTGCGCGCCGATAGCATCAGCGGCGTAAACCACTGCCCCCGGATCATTTGCCGCGGCTCCGCCTGCGCCGTAATCGGCAGGCTGGCGGGCGCCACCGCGAAATAGCCCCGCCGCGTGCGGATCTTCACTCCGCGCCGCAGCACCCGGATCTTGATGCGCCGGAATTGGCCGTCCAGGCGCGTGTCCGCCGGCTGGTAAGCGGCCAGATATGTGCCCTCGCGCCGTCCAATCGCCCGCCGCATCTCGGCATCGAGATCGTTGTTCTGCCAGTACGCCCGCCCGCCGGTCGCGCCCGCCACCGACATCATGCCCACCTGCCGCGCCTCGGCCAGTTCTTCCGCCAGCACCGGCATCATGCCGATATTGGCGCTTTTAAAATTGCGGTTCGCGGGAACCGCAAGCACGGGTAGCCGCGGCTGCCCCGGCTTGATGCCGCCGGGATAGGGCGCTTCCAGCCCGCGCGCGTTGATCATGTCCAGCGTCACCTGCGCCCGCACCGCTTCCGTGGATAAGCCTCGCAAGCTGTTGCGCTGATATACGTGCAGCATCATGCTGTTGCTGTTGCCTTGATCTAATCCGTATATGCTGAACGCTTCGGCCGCGTTGCGTCCGGGATTTAGCGAATATCCGTCGCCGAAGTAGATCAGGCGCTTGTCGCCGGGCAGGCCGCCCAGAAATTGTATAAGCTCTTGCAGTTCATCCAGGGCGAATTGGTTTTCCATTTCCGCCCGTTCCGCGTAACCATCCACCGAGGCGATGCCGCATTGCTGTACTGCGCTGCCCCCGCTCAACCCTCTGACCGTCTGTCCCGCATCGGCATCGTTTGAGAGTAATCCTCCGGTTTCCTGATCGAGCCGATGGCAGTCGCTCAGCTCCCGCAGCAGCTCGTTCCAATTCTGCTGATTCGCGTAGGGCAGCGGATCGTGCAGGATTCGCGCCGCCGCCTGCCGGAAACGAGCCGCGTCGTGGGTGAAAAACTGCACGATGTGCGCCTGCCGCCGCAGCGTGAACAGCGCCCACATGCGATTGCCGTTCAAATTCCGGCTGTAGCGCTCCAGCGCCTCGAGGGCGCGATTCCTGCCCTCCATGGTCAAATGCATTTCATCCACGACGAAAGCGGTATAGATTGGCGCCATCAGCGGGCTTAATTGCCCGGGCGCGCCCGCAGCGTTTCCGGTGGCTTCGGTATTCAGCTTGAGCGCGGGGTTGCTCCAGTCCGGACGGAACTCCGTCAGCCGCTGCGGCCGCCCGTTTTCCAACACCACAAAATCTCCCGGCTTCAGATCGGTTACCGGGTTCCCTTGCCGGTCCGTCGCGTGCAGCGTCAGGTGGACGTTGGTCACCTGCTTGTGAAACTTGATCGGCGGCGGCTTCTGCGCCTGCGCCCCGGCCGCCGCGCATCCCGGCGTCAATAAAATTATTAGCAGCCGCTTTGCGCATCCGGGTTTCATAAGTTTATAAATCCAGATTTCATATATCTGACTGTAATTATCCGCTCCATCGTTCCAATGTCAATGGAATCCGCCCTCGCCGCTTTCTGCTTTCTACTTCCTGCTGTTTTTCTGTCTCCCGCCTTCTTCAGTTCTGCGCTCTGTGCTTTGCGCTTTGTGCTCTGCGCTTTGCGCTCTGCGCTCTGCGCCCTGTGCCCTGTGCCCTGCGCCCTTTGCTCTGCGCTCTGCGCTCTGCGCTCTGCGCTCTGCGCTTTGTGCCTTGTGCTTTGTTCTCTGCGCTTTTTTCCTTCCGTGGAAAGCAGCCCGGCATGCCGGGCTGCGCCCAGGTAAATTCCGGCTCTGCGCTCTGTGCCTTGTGCCTTGTGCTCTGTGCTTTGCGCTTTGTGCTCTGCGCTTTGTGCTCTGCGCTCTGTGCTCTGCGCTCTGTGCTCTGTGCTTTGCGCTCTGCGCCTTCCCAATCCGCCTTCTCGCGTTAAACTAAGCGCATGGGACGCGCGGCCGCATCCGGAGCGCAGCAGGTCAGCTTTCCCGGACGCATCCTTTTTCTTACCGAGGATCCCGCCCTGATTCGCCGCCAGCTCGCCGGCGAAGACCTCGACTGGAATCCCTCCATCAAGCTGCGCGACGATATCTCCACCGACGAGATCACCCCCGCGCACATCTGCTTTTATTTCGATCAGACTCTGGGCGATTGGCCCTACACCGGGCTGAAATGCGGCGGCGAGCTGCCCCTCGGACGCAACCACGTGCGCCGCGGCGGCTTCTCCGTTTGCGTTTCCGGCAAGCGTCGCGGCAAAGGCTCCAGCCGCGAGCAGTCGCCCTATGCCGAGCTTTGCGCCGGCATCCGCCTGGTGATTGCCGAAAACCACGAGCGCATCTACCGCCAGAATTGCCAGAATCTCGGACTGCTCACCTCCACCGATTTCGGCCTGATCGAGCGCATTCGCCGCGGCGATTCCATCCCGCTCGAGGAATTCACCCGCGGCCAGGATGCGATTACCGCCGGCATCATCCGCGCCGGCGGATTGTTCGATTACAACCGGCAGCGCCTGGCCGGCGAAATCGCCTTGCCCCCCATCTCCACCCCGCCGCGCCCCATGACCCTGGCGGAAAAAATCCTCGCCCGCCACCTGCTCAACCTTTCACCCCAGGACGGCGCCCCCGCGGTCCGGCCCGGCGACGCCGGCTTTGCCCGCGCCGATCTGCGCTTCAGCCATGAGTACGTCACCCCCATGGCGGCGATCTTTTTCGAGCAACTGGTCGGCGCCGATGCCCCGGTCAACGATCCGGAAACCATCGTCTTTTTCCGCGACCATCTCACCTTCCTCGATGAAACCCTGCCGCCGGAAAAGCGCGCCCTCGGCCTGCTCGACCTCGCCGCTCAATTGAAGCTCAAGCAGGAAGACTTCGCCCGCCGCCAGGGCATCCGCCTGCATGGCGAGCTGGCCGGCCGCAAAGGCTCCGAAGGCATCTGCCACAGCATCGTGCTCGAAAGCTATGCCCTGCCCGGTCAGTTGATCGTCGGCTCCGATTCCCACACCCCGCACTCCGGCGCCATCGGCGCGCTCGCCTTCGGCATCGGCACCACCGACGTCTTCAATGCCTGGATGACGCACGACGTCCGCGTCCAAACCCCCGAGTCGGTGCGCGTCGCCATTCGCGGACGCCTCGCTCCCCGCCTCGCCGCCAAAGACGTCATCCTGGAAATCCTCCGCCAGCCGCTGGTAAAAAGCGGCGGCGCCATCGGCAAAGTCATCGAGTACGCCGGCGAGGCGGTCGAGGCGATGAGCGTCGATGAGCGCGCCACCCTCACCAACATGGCCGCCGAAATCGGAGGCTTCACCGGCATCGTCGCTCCCGACCGCCGCGCCGTGGAATTTTTATGCGACCGCCGCGGCTTCACCCGGCTCGAAGCCGACCGCCTCTGCCGCGATCCTTCCACCGGGCATTATTGGCAAAGCGACTCCGGCGCCCAATACGCCGCCGAAATCGCCATCGACGCCTCCGCCCTCCGCCCCCTGGTCGCCTTGCCCGGCGATCCCGGCCGCGGCGTCTTCATCGACGAGCTGCCCGCCCCGGTGCGCGTCGAAATCGCCTACGGCGGCGCCTGCACCGCCGGTAAAAATGAGGATATGGATATGTACGCCCGCGTGCTCGCTGCGGCGCTCAAGCGCGGCCGCCGCGTGCCCGATTCGGTGCGCTTCTATATCCAGTTCGGTTCGCAGGCCACCCGCGAATATTGCCGCCAGCGCGGCTATCTGGAAATTTTCGCGCGCGCCGGCGCGCTCGTCATCGAGCCGGGTTGCGGCGCCTGCATCAATGCCGGCCCCGGCGTCACTACCCGCCCCGATCAGATCGCCATCAGCGCCCAAAACCGCAACTTCCCCGGCCGCAGCGGCCCCGGACAGCTCTACCTCGCCAGCCCGCTGACCGTCGCCGCCAGCGCCCTGGCCGGCGAAATCCGCGCCTGGGATGGGGAATAATACCGCCGCTCCGCTTCACCGCTTCGGCAGTCATGGCTTGAGCGTGGTTTTTCGCAATTTTTAAAATTGTGCGGGCTTGATCACCCCTGGTTTTATGCCGGGCCGGCATACAATAGAGCTTTCGCATTCTGCGCCTTGCGCCCGCAGTCACAATCGCGGCTGCAATCCGGGCCGCTTGGGGAGATTTGGCCTTGCTGGTTCAGTCTTCATCCGCATCCTCCGCTCGCGCCCGCATTTTCCGCTGGCTCCTCCTGGCTGCTGTGGGCCTCGGCTTGTCCGCCGCCGCCCAAGCCCCGGCCGCCTCAAGCGTTAACGGCCGAGTCGGACAGAAGTTTTCGTCATTGGCAATTTCGAAGAAATTGCCTCAAGCAATGCCCGCAGGCCGCTTTCGCGCGGGGTTCCTATTAGGTCCCGCGCCTATTAACGACGATACAAAGCAATTCCGCAGGAATTGCGCCTGGCCATGCCCGGCATCCATGAGTATTCGCAATGCGTCCGGTTTCGGCCGGACCTTTGCGAAAGTGTCAGCGCCTAAAAGTAAAAGCGGCCGTGCCGCTTCGGCGGCTCAAGGCGCTCGCCGCCGGCTCATCGCGCTTCTGCGCGCCCGCATTCGCCACGTCTTCGTCGTTTACCAGGAAAACCGCTCGTTTGATTCCTATTTCGGCTCCTTTCCCGGCGCCGATAATCTCGCCACCGCCGAAGCTCGCGCCCACGGTTTCCGCCAGTGGGACCCGATCGGCGGGACCTGGATCGTTCCTTTTCTGCTCCACGCCGCCGACTCCTCCGACGCCAACCACTCCCGCCGGGCGCTGCTCGCCAAAATGGATGGCGGCCGCATGGATCGTTTCATCGCCGGCGAAGAACAGCACCTGCTCCAACAGCACGCCAGCCCGCAATACGCGCATCAGCTCGGCCTGCTCACCATGGCGCATGAGGATTGCGCCACCATCCCCTTTCTCTGGATGTATGCCCACCGCTTCGCCCTCTACGATCACATCTTCCAGGCGATGACCGGCCCCTCTACCCCCGGCAATATCGACTTGATCGCCGCCCAAACCGGCATGACCCAGGCCGCCCGCCATCCGCGCCAAGCGTTTCGTTCCCTGTACGCGCCCGGCGAGCCTGTCGTCAACGACATCAATCCCGCCTTCGGCCCTTATGCCTCTCCCCGCCAGGCCCTCCCGCCGCATCAGCTCGATCAGACCTACGCCACCCTCATGCTCACCTTGAGCGGACGCAACGCCCGTCTGGCTAAAAAAGACGATGGCGACATTCAAGCCGATATCGCCGAGCTGGTGCGCCTCGATCGCCGCGCCGTGCCCTGGGCCTGGTATCAGGAAGGCTTCGGCAACGGCCGCGGCAATCATCACCCCGCCTACATCCCGCATCACAACGCCCCGCAGTATTTCGGCTATATCCGCCAAAACCCGCCGCTCTGGCGCGGCGAACACGATCTGACCGCTTTCTTTCCCGCCCTCCAAAATCGCCGCCTGCCCGCGCGCAGCGTGGTCTTCATCAAAGGCGGATTCAAAAACCCCTTCGGCTGGGTGCCCGCCAATCCGCTCGCCGCCGGCATGGATGGCGACGACGATCACCCCGGCTATTCCGATTCGCAGCTCTCCGAATCGCTGGTCGCCAAAGTCGTCAACGCCGTCGCCCGCGGCCCCTATTGGAAAAGTTCCGTCATCATCGTGACCTGGGACGATTCGGAAGGCTTCTACGACCACGTGCCGCCGCCGCGCTTTGAAACCTGCCCCGATCGCCATCCCTGCGGCGACGGCCCGCGCATCCCGCTGCTGCTCATCTCCCCCTACGCCAAATCCGGCGCCATCGTCTCCGCCCCCGGCGATACCGGCTCCTTCGCCAAATTCCTCGACCTGCTGTTCCGCTTGCCGGCGCTGGCCTCGCTGCCGGACGAAAAACCCTACTTGCCCGCCGGCCCGCGCGATGCCAATCCCCGCCTGACCGATCTGCTCGGCGGCTTCGATCCCGCCCGCCTCGCCGGCGCCCTGCCGCCCATCCCCGCCGCGCAGGCGGAAATCCCCGATGGCGTGGTCAATCATTTCCCGCCGCCAATGAGCTGCGCCCAAACCGGCGTCACCCCGGTCGTCATCCCCGGCGCTTCGCTCACCCCGCCCCCGGGCTTCACCAACCCCCTGCCCTAATGCGCTCGCCTAATCGCTTGAGGATTGGTTCCGGGATTTACCATGAGTGACATCGAAAGTAAGGCAAGCGAACTCATTCAAGACCGTAAGGTCATGGAGCGCTTGCTTACAGCGGAAAAGAAGAGGAGAGGCGCTGGAACCGGCCTTACTTTTGTCGGCGTGCATAATGTGGCGCAGCATTGGTGGTGTACCCAACAAGCAGTCCTGAAAAGTCGGGCTAATGAGCTAATGTTCTTTGCCGTTTATTTGCAAGACCGGATAGGATATGCCCATCGGCTGGGCCTCATCGACAAGTTACCTCGGCGCGGCGAGGCTTTGCTGGACATCGGTCGCGAGATTACGCTCGCTGACGTGGAAATGTTGCGCAGGCAAACGCCAAAAAAGCCGGCTGATGTCGAAGTCTATTACAGTGCCTTCGACACGGTAGATAAGGGGGGCAAACCGGTCCGGTATATCCATCCCGATCAGCCGAAAGAGATGAAAAGAGATTTTGAACGTGAGGCCGCGGCACGCAATGTTCGCATAGGTGATGTTGAGGAACACCCATTGATGCGTGGCATGTTCTTTCACTCATCCCGGGCCGAATGGCATCCTACTGTGCGATGGAATTTTCCTTGGCGAACATATACCGTCGTCGGTGAGCCGGACGGGCTCACCGAGGAGTTTGTCTACGAATACAAGAGTACGCGGAACCGGTACCTCATGAATTTTGTGAAGCCGGTCGCCATTGCGCAGGCTGATTTGTACGGTTATTTTTTCCAACGTCAGAAGAAGCGGGTGCAAATCGAGATCGGTGAAGAGAGCAATACCGATACCTATGAGCAACCGGTAGATCGCGCCAGGGCGGAGGAAACTTTGACTGCCTTCGCAGGAGTAGATAGAGGGGAACGACCCCATCTTCCCAAGCCGTGGAAATGTCGTAGCTGCGATTTCCGGGTCACGTGCTCAGTTAGTCAAGCCAGCAAGTAGATCGGATCGTTTTCTAAACCAACTACCGCGCTACTTTTCCGACAGGGAAGCCGCTACTGTATCAGAGCGGTGCTAGCAATTAACCTTAACCTGCGCCTTGCGCTCTGCGCCTTGTGCTCTGCGCTCTGTGCTCTGCGCTCTGCGCCTTCACGGCGCTCCCTGCCCATCGTAGAGTTGAAATTCCCGGATCGCCGGCCGGCCGGCGGCGGAAAGAATTTCCAGCCGCACCTGCCGGGTGGTCGTTGGCGCAAATCGATTGATCCGCTTGTGCCCGATGCTCGTCCCGCGCGCCAGCGTCTTCCAGCCGCCGTTTATCCGGGCCTCGATCCGGTAGCTTTCAATTTCCTGCCCGCGGTTCAGCCATTCCATCGTCACCGCGCGGTCGAAGGTGACCGCGTGCTGAAAGGTTAAGCTCAGCCTGGCGGCATACTCGCCCCGCCGCGCCATCCAGAACGTCGCCGGATCGTTATCCACCGCCGCGCGCGCATTGCCGCCGGCGCTGGAAACCGCCGCCTCGCTTTCCGGCGCCAGGTTGTGCCCGTAAATTTTCTTCAGCGCCGCCCCGAACTCGCGCAGCCGGCGCGCATCCCGCGCCGGCAGCCGCCCGGCCGTATCCGGCGCCACCCCCAGCATGAGCTGGCAGCCGCGCCCGACGCTGCGCTGGTAGGTCTGGAGCAGTTCCGGCAGCGTCTTGAGCGTGGCCGCGTCATGCGCATGCCAGAACCAGTGCCCGCGGTGCAGCGGCGTATCGCATTCCGCCGGACGCCAGCGCAGGTAGCCGCTGCGGTCGATCACGTCCCAGTTTTCCCGCGGCGCCCGTCCCTGCTCGTTGCCCACCCAGCGGATGTCGCCCCACTTCATCAAATTCATGTCGGCAAACACCAGCGTGTTGGGCTGGTATTCCCGCAACAGGTGCAGATAGGCGGGAAAATCGTACACGTGCCCGGCGCTGCCCGCCCCGTCCAGCCACCATTCCACCAGCGGCCCGTAGCGGGTCAGCAGCTCGGTCATCTCCGCCTCGTAAAGCCGGTCGTAGGCGGCTGAATTTTTATAGCGCGCATCGTGCCGGTCCCAGGGCGATACATAAATGCCGAACTTCAGCCCGTATTGCCGCGCCGCCCGCGCCACCGCTCCCACCACGTCGCCTTTGCCCTGCTCGAACGGACTGCTCTTGACGCTGTAATCGGTTTGCGCCGTGGGCCAGAGGCAAAAGCCGTCATGGTGCTTGGCCACGAACACCACGTATTTCGCCCCCGCCGCCTTGATCGCCCGCATCCATTGTGCCGGATCGAAATGCGTCGGGTTGAATACCCGCGGGCTGGCCGTGCCGTTGCCCCATTCCTGGTTGAGAAAGGTGTTCGGCCCGAAGTGAATGATCACGCCGAATTCCAGGTCTTGCCACTCCAACTGCGGCGGCGAGGGCCGGATTTGCGTGAAGTTCTGGGCGCGCAGCCCCGCCGCTCCCAGCATCCATGCCAGCCCCAGTGCCAGCCCCAGCCCGCGACGCGCCGCGATTCTCATCTTGGTTTGGCTATTGATCATCGTTTCAGAAGAATACTCCAATGAATATCGCGGTAGCCCGGGTTTTTTTATCCTTAGTAATGGAATTTCCAGCGCAGCTCACCGTAAATAACGCGCGGCAACGCCCAATGCGTGCCGCCAAAGGTGTTGCTGTTGTCGAGCATATAGCTGGCGTTAGTCAAATTGGTGATATTGAGGCTGGCCGAGAGCGCCTCGGTAAACGTTTTGCCCATTGACAGGCTGACCTCGGAATGGGGCGGCAAATGTTGCGGGCCGTTGCCATTGAGAAAGCCGGAACCGTAGCTGTAAACCAGGCTGGCCCAACTGTTGGCGGGTAACGCCGCTGTGGCCACCACGTTAAGTGTGTTGCGCTGGTCGTGATCTAAATAAAAAAAGCCGCTGGGAGCGAATTCGACCAGTCCGCCGGTTATCGGACCTTCGCCCTTGAGCAATTGGTTGGACCAGACCGCGTTGAAATTCAGCCGCTGGAACAGTCGCGGCGAATGCAGGCTCAGCTCGTTGCCCGCCATCAGGGCCTCGGCGTCGGCAAGCGGCAGAAACACGTCCGAGTTGCCGATCTCGTCGTGATCGAGATAGTTGGCGGCGCGCGTGTGGAAGTGGTCGAAATTCAAGTACCAGCCGGCGAAAGGCATGGACAGGCCGGCATCCCATTGCCGATCGCGCTCACCGTGCAGGGGAATGAAGCCGTAACCCTGGGTTTGGGCAAAGCTGAGCAGCGGGCCGGAGAGCGTGTCCAGCGGAGGTTCCTGGTAATAGCGGTCATAGTAGCCGTGCAGCGTCCACGCCGGCCAGCCGCGGAACGGCCGTGGCAGGCGCAGCGAGCCGCCCACGCGCGGGTCCGCCGCGGTTTCATCAATCAGTCCCGCGTAACGCAACAGGTGGATGCCGCCATTCAGCTTTAGCCGGGAGGTAAGGCGGTCGGTATCTTGAAAATAGACGGATTCGGAATTGGCGGATGGCGCCAGGGTTTGCGCGGTAGCCGAGTTGCCGGGATTCTGTTGCAGCCGGAACGAGGTTCGGTCGTGCTCGTGCCAGAGATAGGTCCCCATCGAGAAATGGTTCGTGCGGCTGAGGGGAATATCCAGGTTGGCCAATACCCCGGCGTAATTGGAGCGGCGATTGTCGTGCAATATATACGGCGTGTCGTTTGGACCGCCGGCATAGTCGGCGCGATTGAAATGATAAAACGGCGTGACCGTCAGCAGCCAGCCGGCGAGGCCGCTGTGGATCCAGGTCAGGCCGGCCAGACGATCGCGTTCCAGGTCGCGGTCGGCGATGCCGGCCGCTTGCTGCTCCGGCGTATTGGGAATCTGATAATCGTTGCCTTGAAGCGAGAGCACGAAGCGGAGTTGGTTTTCGGTGGAGAGATTGGCAATGCCGGTCAGCAAGCCGCCTAGTCCGGCGGCGTGATCGTGATGCAGCGGCAACGAAGGCGGGTTCAATCCCAGGTGAGAAAAGTTGCCGTTCAGGCTGGCGTAATATGCCAACCGTTCGGTGTGGCTGGCAAAGCGCAACAAATCGTTGGTCTGGTCATAATTGCCGAAGGCGGCGATCAGTTCTCCCTGCCGGGATTGATTGAAGCCGGAAGGCGTAATGGCGTTGAAAAACCCGTAGGCACGGTCGTCGTACTCGGCCGAATATCCGCCGGTTTGCACTTGCAGTTCTTCGATGTTGGCCGGGTTGATCTGCGGCCCGACATTACTGGCGATGCTGGTGCTGAGTTCTGGAATTCCATCCAGAAACCAGGCTTGCTGGTGGCCGCCGCGCACATGCAGCATATCGTGCACCATATATGCCCCCGGGACGAAGTCGGTCACCATGGCTAGGCTGTTGGCCTGGTCGGCGCCGGGCGCGCGCTGAATTTGCCGGCCGGTGATCTCGGTTTGCGTGGTTGCGGTTTGTGTATTCAGATGCGCCGTGCGGGCGACAACATTGACTTGTTGGCGCAGCCCGGTCAGAGATAATTCCAGATGCACAATCGGCCGCTGCTGTCCCTGCAGCCGGATTGGCATCTGCAGCGGCTGGAATCCGGGCGCGCGGGCGCTCAGGGTATAGGCTCCATTGGGCACGGCGGAAAAGACGAACTCTCCTTCTGCGTTCGCAATAGTTGTTCGTACCTGGGGATGGCTCATCGCCTGCAGCTTCACCGTGGCGCCGGCGATGGGGCGATGGCTGGGATCGTGCACAATGCCGCGCAGCGGCCTGCTCTGAGCCGCTGCCGGCAGGCCGGCCGCCAGCCCTAAGACCAGCGCCAGCGAAGCATATAAAGTCATGGGGGAAATCCTCCGCGTAATCATGCCCAGGGAAATGTCTTCGGCATTGCAATCGCATGCATCAGAAAGCGTGAACGGCCGAGTCGGACAGCAGTTTTCGTCATTGGCAATTTCGCGGAAATTGACTGAATATTGGCAATTTCGAAGAAATTGCCTAAGGGCCTGCTCAATTTCGAAGAAATTGCCTAAGGGCTTGCTCAATTTCGAAGAAATTGCCTAAGGGCCTGCTCAATTTCGGAGAAATTGCCGCAGCCTGCTCAATTTCGCGCCGGCCACCATCCTGCGGCGGGGAAAGCGGGAATCCCTGGGCTATGCCCGTATTCGCTGCTTGCCGGCGGAAAGGGTCAGGCGATCGCGCGACTCAAGAAAATCGGAGAATGGATCGAAAAGTTGGGACGCGGGGGCGGATCAAGCGGAGCGATAGCGCGGCTGCTTTCTTCGATAATGGGCGGGCGAAATTGCATCTCCGCCGGCCGCACTGCTGCCGGCCGCGGGTGCGGCCATAAGTTGTAGGTGGGCGTTGTTTGCCGCCGGGTTCCGGCAAGTGAAGACAGCAGGCAGGCACAGTGATGCCCGGCATTCATCCCGGGACAATTCCCGGCCATGCGCATCAAAGGACACATCCGGCCTTTAGCGCAACAAGGCGGCAGCACGCCATTGCCGGAACACCGGGTCAATGGCAACGCCGGCCAGAACAACACCGCCGCCAGTCCGGCGGCCAGCCAACGGTATCCGGTTTTGATATAAGTCTTCAGTTTCACCGGCTTTATAAGTATAGAGCGGAGGCTGGCGCGATACGGTTTTAAGTTTCAGCGTCCTTCAACTGGCGCGGTTAGCTCATGGCCGTTGACCTAAAATTGACCGCCGGCATTGCAATCTGGCTGAAAACTGAAAACGATGAGCTAAGAACTATAAACTATCCTCATGCTCCAATTTCGCGACGTGGATTTCATCGGCTTGGCGGCGCTGTTGAGCGATGACGAGCGCTTGGTGCGCGACAACACCCGCCAGTGGGTGGAAGACAACGTGATCCCGATCATCGAAGCCTGCGCCCGCGAGGGCCGCTTCCCGCGCGAGTTGATCGCGCCCATGGGCCGGATGGGCTTTTTCGGCGCCACCTTGCAAGGCTATGGCTGCGCCGGCATGTCCAACGTCGAGTATGGACTGGTGATGCAGGAGCTGGAGCGCGGCGATAGCGGCCTGCGCAGCTTCGCCAGCGTGCAGAGCGCGCTGGTCATGTATCCCATCTACGCCTTCGGCAGCGACGAGCAAAAGCAACGCTGGCTGCCGGCGCTGCAACAAGGCGAAGCCGTCGGCTGCTTCGGCCTCACCGAGCCCGATTTCGGCTCCAACCCCGGCGGCATGCGCACCCGCGCCCGCCGCGCCGGCGATGAGTTCATCCTCAACGGCGAAAAAATGTGGATCACCTCCGGCTCCATTGCCGATGTCGCCGTCGTCTGGGCCAAAGACGATGCCGGGCGCGTGCGCGGCTTCCTGGTCGAAACCGATCGCCCCGGCTTCTCCGCCGCCGATATCCACGGCAAATACTCGCTGCGCGCCTCCGTCACGTCCAGCCTCGCGCTGCGCGACGTCAAAATCCCCGCCGCCAACCTGCTGCCCGGCTCCGACGGGCTGCGCTCCCCGCTCGCCTGCCTCGACCAGGCCCGTTACGGCATCGGCTGGGGAGCCATCGGCGCCGCCATGCAGTGCTATTCCACCGCCTTGCAGTACGCCCAGTTCCGCCTCCAGTTCGCCGGCAAGCCCATCGCCTCCCACCAGTTGGTGCAGGAAAAGCTGGTCTGGATGATCAATGAGATCAGCAAGGCGCAATTGCTGGCCCTGCAGGTCGGACGCCTCAAAGACCGCGGCCAGGTCGATCCCGCCCAGATCTCGCTGCTCAAACGCAACAATGTCGCCATCGCCCTCGATGCCGCCCGCCTGGCGCGCGATATTCTCGGCGCTAACGGCATCGCCGGCGAGTATCCCGTCTTCCGCCATCTCGCCAACCTCGAATCGGTCAAAACCTACGAGGGCACGCACGATATCCATACCCTCATCGTCGGCCACAAAATCACCGGCATCGCCGCCTTCGAATAGCCGCTTGGAAAACCCCCGCGCGGTGCCTTCGCATCCTTCCTGCGGATCCCCGCTGTCCGCCGCTCCTCTAACCGAACGGTTGGGAAGCCGCCATCATGCAAGCCCAATACTCCTTGCCCAGCCTGACCGCGCCCGCCCACAGCCTGGAACCCACCCTGGCCCTCTGCCTGCTGCGCGTGGTTGAAGCCGCCGCCCTCGCCGCCGCCCGCACGATGGGACAAGGCGATGCCCATGCCGCCGATCAGGCCGCGGTCGAAGCCATGCGCGACGCGCTTGCGCGCGCTCCGCTCGATGGCCGCATCGTCATCGGCGAGGGCGAGCGCGACCAGGCTCCCATGCTCTTTATCGGCGAGCGCGTCGGCGCCCGCGCCGCCGCCCGGCCCGCTGCCGCCCAACTCGGGTTGGTCGCCCAGGACAACCCCCATCTTGCCGCCCCGGTCGAGACTCCATCCGTTGCGGCCCAGCCCGCCGCGGCCGGGCCGCTTCCTCCCATGTCCGATACCGCCGCCGGCCTCCATACCGTCGATATCGCCGTCGATCCGCTCGAAGGCACCAACCTCTGCGCCACCGGCGCCCCCGGCGCCATCGCCGTCATGGCCGCCAGCGAGACGGGCGGCCTGTTGCACGCCCCCGACTGCTATATGGAAAAAATCATCGTCGGCCCCGAATGCCGCGGCGCCGTCGATCTCGATGCCCCGGTCGAACGCAACCTGCGCGTCATCGCCCGCCGCCTCGACCGCGAAATCGAAGACCTGGTGGTGGTCGTGCTCGACCGCCCCCGCCATCAAAACCTGATTGCCCAAATTCGCGCCACCGGCGCCCGCATCCGCCTGATCACCGATGGCGACCTCTCCGCCGGCATCGCCACCGCCCTGCAGGGCACCGCCGTGCACGTCGTCATGGGCACCGGCGGCGCCCCCGAAGGCGTGCTCACCGCCGCCGCCTTGCGCTGCCTCAATGGTGAAATCCTCGCCCGCCTCGCCCCCGCCAACCAGGCCCAGCGCGAGCGCATCGCCCGCATGGGTATCCCCGATTCCCGCCGCATCTTTCGCACCGACGACCTCGCCCCCGGACATCAACTCGTCTTCGCCGCCTGCGGCGTTACCGGCGGCAGCCTGCTGCGCGGCGTCCGCTTCTTCCGCGACGGCGCCCGCACCCATGCCCTGGTCATGTCCAGCGCCCAGGGACTCGTCCGCTTTACCGATAGCGTCCACCTCGACCGCCGCCCGCTCAGCCGCATCCGCTTTGGCTGATCCTGTCCTTAAGTTCGTCTGCGCCTGAAAATAAGGGCGGCCGAGCCGCTTCCGCTTGCCAAAGTGGTTTATTAAAAATTGATGATGGTCAATTTCCGCCGTAAGTCACAGCCAGCCAAGTAAATATAGTTAAAATGTTATTGATAAGTAAATGTCAGATAACCACCTTATATTTCAGTAATTTACAAACCGGCTCTAATAATCCGTATGTTATAATAGTTTTGTTGCGCAGATAGGCTGTGCCGAAAGACGACTTACGCTGAGGGCGCCTATCGCCTAACCCGCGCCGGCTGGCAGTCTGCGGCCGGCGGACGATCTGCCTCAGGGGCGGTCGTCCAGGGCGGTTCGTTTCGTTCAAACCGGCCAGGACTTGCGGTAAAGGGTCAGCCCGAGTGTGCCTGTAAGCGCCGGTCCGCATTGCGGTATGGTGCGCCCAAAAAATACCCAGCGGCTATTCCAGCCGCTGTTTTTATTTTCGGCAGCTTTTTCCCTGGGAACGTGGGTCGTAAGCCCCGCCGTGGCGGGTCTTTGGCCCGCTTTTTTCCTTCCGCGGAAAGCAGCCCGCTTGCGGGCTGCGCCCAGACAAATTCTGGCCCTGCGCCTTGCGCTCTGTGCTCTGTGCTTTGTGCTCTGCGCTCTGCGCTCTGTGCTCTGCGCTCTGCGCTGTCATCGCCGAGGCCATGACAGCATGACGGCAATTCGCGAATGCGCGTAAATAATCAGGCCGGATGCAGTCCAGTGACAGTTGGTGACAATTGAGTGACAATTGAAATGCATTCAATTGTCACCATCTAAATTATTGAATTTAATGGAGTTAATCCGGATGGTGACAGTAGTGACAATTGATTTTGATTTTTCCGTAAGCGTTAATGGCCGGGTCGGGCCGCAGTAAGCGTTAACGACCGAGTCGGACAGCAGTTTTCGTCCTTGGCAATTTCAAAGAAATTGCCTCAAGCCATGCCCGCAGGCCGCTTTCGCGCGGGGTTCCTATTAGGTCCCGCGCCTATTAACGACAATACCAAGCAATTCCGCAGGAATTGCGCCAAGCAAGCCGGCAATTCCGCAGGAATTGCGCCAAGCAAGCCGGCAATTCCGCAGG
>JAKASR010000040.1 GCA_021818955.1 Acidobacteriota bacterium | reverse complement strand
GATACTGGAACGGCTGCCGGACCATCCCATCAATCGTATCGCCGAACTGCTGCCCTGGAATCTGGCGGCTTCGGATGCTAGCAATTCTGTCGCCTAAATCCCAACGGCCTTCAGCGGGCGCTTACGCATTATCTCGATGTTCTGGGTATTCAACCTGCTGCTGGTCGGAATTTCACTGCGGCAGAAGACACGCCGCATGGACCCTACGCTGTGATCCTGAGTTACCGCTTGTGGCGCAACATCTTCGATGGCGACCGAAGCATCGTGGGTCAGGCCATTCAGCTAAAGGGCGAGGCGTACACGGTCATCGGCATCCTGCCGCAGGGCGCAACCACTCCGCTCGACGCCAATTTGTACACAGCTCTCCAGCCCAGCACCCGATGGCAGTGTTGACGGCGCCCTCGTCGATGAACAGGAGCAGACTGGGGTTTAGTTGAACGAGGTAACGCTGCAACTCGCGCCGAAGTTCACCTATCCAGAGGGCGGTCGACGAAAGTTGCTGGGGGATGCCTGTTCCTCGGTCCCCGGCCACCGAGATCAGATTTCGGATACTGGCCGTCGTCATTTCCTGCGAGATGCACCACGATGCGGCGAGAAATTCCGCGTAGCTCCAATTGGTCCAGGCCAAGACATCTGGATTCTGGAAACTGAACAAAGCTGATGCCAGTACCTCGCGCAGTTCAGCGGGCGTCACATCATTCGAGCAGATTTCGGATGCCGTTAGGGTGCCCTCTGGTAAGGGGGCGTCAGCGGCGTTCGGGTGTTGAAGGAGTCGTCGATCGCAGAACACGCTCATCGCCGCGATGCGTTCGACAATCGCCATTCTTCGATCGAGCGATACGCTCGATAAACGATGGCCTTCAAGCACATCGGCATTGTGTTCACCTGCCAGATACCGGCAGCCCTCTTGGTACATTGCTGCTTGAGTGCCGGGAAGCCGGCTGTGCTCGTTGAAAATCCCGAAGATCATCTTTAGCGTCAGTGGCCGAGCCGCAAACGTCGTGGCATTGGCGCGACGAATCTCCGTCAATAGACGATCTGCCTGAATTGCGTGCTCCGCGGCAGCGCTCTCGACGTCCTGCTGGCGAAGCGGAGTAAGGTTGCCCCTGCGGAAATTCTCTTCAAACCCTCTTGCAAGAGCGAGTCCGAGTGAATCTGGCCAGAAAGCCGGCCTACCATTCTCTGGCTTTTACAGTATGAGCGACTTGCAGGCAAAGTCCCTGGCAACGCAAAGAATCGAAGTGGCTCTGTTGAGCGCAATGGCCGGCCTCGCGCTGCTGCTGAGCGCCATCGGAATTTTCTCTCTGGTGGCAAGCTTGGTAGTACAGAAGACTCGGGAGATTGGCATCCGCATCGCCCTTGGCTCGTCTGTACGTCGAGCCATCGTTCATGCCGGAGTGCCGGGAGTTCGAGCCTCAGCGTGCGGACTCATCGTAGGGCTGATCCTCTGTGCGGGAACTCTAAGGATCTTGCATAGTGTTCTTTATGGTGTGGATGTTTATGACTGGCCCACGATGCTCGCCGTTGTTCTACTGCTTGCGGTAGTAACGCTGATTGCGGCAGCCGTTCCCAGTGTGCGCGTGGTAAGAATCTCTCCCGCGGAGACGTTGCGCGACGAATGAGGCAATGCCGCTGCCGTGATTGATCCTGTCCGCTCTTTGGCTTTCGCAATCGCGGCGCGGAACGGTTACAGAATCGCCTACAGGTACGGGCGCATCACTCGCTCGACGCGACAGAGCTTCGCGAACCGCTCTATGAAGTCCATTTTCATCCGGCCGCGCCGTCGATACAGATTCAGGGCTTCGACGCACACCTCGATACCGAGTTTATTGCGGTACTTGAAGCAGTCGGCAAGAGTCTTCTCCGGCGAGTAGACCCGAATGGGCGTACCATCCATCTTTTCCTGCACAATCCCGTTCTCGTAGACGGCTTTGGAGTACCAGAAGAGTCGCAGAGGCAGAAATTGCAGAGCCGGTGCCTGGTCGTTTGCTGGAATAGCAAGGTAAACGGCGTGCGGGATCTGCGTTGTCATTCGGTGAACCGCCAAGGCGGAAATAAGGCATACAACGCCCTTCGGCACTTTGAGGGCAACCGTCACCAGGTCGGGATTGCCGAGCGGTTTAGAATGGGCCCAGTCGATAGAGACCCCGCTCCATTCGTTCGAGCTTCGTCTCGTCGCGGAGAGCGTACAGGGTTCGGGGATGGATACCAAGCCGGAGCGCCTGACTGGTACTGAGAATGCCTCCGTGCGTCTCAAACGTGCGGTGAGCATGAACTGCTGAACCCGGATTGGGCTGGGAAACCAATGGATACTTTCCTCGGAGAATCATCATACTCTCCGAGAGTTTTATCCGTTTCTTGGATTCGATTCACGATGTTATCGCCCCGCAAAAGCGAACACGGAATCCGGGTTCGATAAGGGTTCGATAACGGTTCCCGAGGGAGCCAAAACGCACTATTTGAGGCCAATCGTGCTCTTTAGTTTCAATCAGTTACGGTCACTCGGGTCCCTTTCACGGCGGTAACACGGGTTCAAATCCCGTCGGGGACGCCAATAGATTGGCGCAGCTTTTCCCGCCTTCGTCTTGCAAGCGGCGCTTGATCCAGCTAGCGGCGATGCGGTAAAGAAGATAGGCGATCAGCGCCGATAGCGCCGGCGAACACTCTTCAGATGCCTAGGTAGGGTGGCGGTCATGCCGGGCATATCGCGTGCAAGGTGTCCGCGCCGGGCCGCCGCGGAAATATTATTTTATGCGGAGGAGAATCCGGGCCACGCCCCAGAGCAAGAGCGTGGCGCCCGCGCCAATCAGCACATAATAAAGGCGCTGCAGCGTCGCCCGCGCCCGGGGCGGATTTTCCGCCACCATCAGTTCCCGCCGGCACGCCGTTTTGGCCGCCGCTTCCGTTGCCTGCTCGGTCTCGAACAAGGCCCGGGCCACATCTTCTTGCGTCGGTTCCGGTCCCGCTACGGATTTCATGAATGAGTGCTGCTCGTCCACGGCTTGACTCCACAACTGAAATTATAAAGGGAAGCCTTGCTACATTCCAGCGATCACCGCTGATCCATGCGCTGATCTGCTTTCATACATTGTGATCTTATTTTCGCCAAGCCGCTTCCCGCATGCCCGGGTCGTGCGGCGTCGGACAGCGGTTTTAAGCTTTTAGCTTTCGGCATTTGGCTTTAAGCTCTCAGCCATGGCCTTCCTTCCTGCCCGCTGGGCGCGTTTCGCCTGTCTGCTGCTCGTCTTAGCCGCCGGCTGCAGCGCCGTTGCGCAAATTCCAGTTCGCGTCGAGCGTTTTTCGCCGGCGCTCGATCGCATCCTGCCCCGCCACCCGCGCCTCGAGCGCCTCGGCGGCGGCTTTAACTGGGTCGAGGGCCCGGTCTGGACTCGCTCCGGTTTTCTGCTCTTTGCCGATATCCGCAACAATCGCATCATGCGGTGGCAGCCCGGTCGCGGCTTTAGCGTCTTCATGCACCCCAGCGGCTATCTTGGCGCGGGGAAATACGGCGGCCCCGAATCCGGCTCCAATGGCATGACCCTCGATCCCCGCGGACGCCTGACCGTTGCCGGCCATGCCCAGCGCGACGTCTGGCGCCTGGAATCGTTCCATTTCCCCCGCCCCGGCCGGAGCTGGCGCGATGCCCGCATTACCGTGCTCGCCGACCGCTATCACGGACGCCGTCTCAACAGCCCCAATGACCTGGTCTATGGGCCGCATGGCGACCTCTATTTCACCGACCCGCCCTACGGCTTGCCCATGCAAAACGATCGTGATCCCGGCAAGCAGTTGAAAATCAATGGCGTCTACCGCATTCCCCGCGCCGCCTCCCGCCCGCCCGGCAGCCGCCCCGCCCGCCATATTCAATTGCTGATTTCCAACCTGCCGCGCCCCAACGGCATCGCCTTCTCCCCGCATCACCATTACCTTTATGTGGATAACTCCGCTCCCCGCCGCTTTTGGATGCGCTACCGCCTCCGCTCCAATGGCGCCCTCGGCCGTGGACGCCTATTCTACGACGCCTCCCAACGCTCGGAAAAAAGCAGTCCTGACGGCATGAGGGTTGACCGCGACGGCAACATCTATTCCGCCGGCCCCGGCGGTCTGTGGATCTTTTCCCCGCGCGGACGCCGGCTCTTGGGCATCGTGCATCTGCCGCAGGTCATGGCGAACTGCGCCTGGGGCGGACGCGATTACCGCACCCTGTTCATCATGGCCGATACCAGCGTTTATCGCTTGCGGCTCAAAATCCCCGGCCTCCGTCCGTAGCAAGCTTTTAAATCATTGCCGCCTGATCAGGGTTGATGCTCGCCGGAGCCCGCCCGCGCCCTTTTTCAGAACCCGGATCCCCTGTATCTCCTCCATTTCGATATAACCGCAGTCACTAAATATTTGACCTGGGTCGGTTTTATCGTCGGCGCGACTAATGCTATTCCAGTAAAGCTTTGGCTTGATTTATGACCGTCGTCAAATTAGGGCATCGGGCACAATTTTAAATCTTGAAAACGCTAACATTTAGTCCATTATCACTACTCGGCGCTTCATTTGTATGTGTTAGTGGTGGTCAACGGTTAGCGTGAGGAACCATATGAGTTCGCAAGAACCAAGGGGTGTGTGGATGTCACGGCATACTTTTATTCCAACGTTTTCATTGTCAAGAATCTGGCTCCTGGCGCTGGCGCTGGGGCTGTTGCTGCCGCTGGGGCGCGCATGGGGGCAGGGTGGTTTGGCAACGGTGAACGGCACCGTCTATGACGTCACCCATCGCGTCGTGCCCAACGCCCAGGTGCTGTTGACCAACCAGCAATCGGGTGAAATTCGACAGTCTAAAACCAATAGCGCCGGCGTTTTCAACTTCCCCGCCGTGCCGCAAGGCCTGTATTCGGTCACGGTGACCAAGCAAGGCTTCGCCGCGCTCACTAAAACCGATATCGCGGTGAATGCGTCGGAAACGATCAAGGTGACCGATTTGAACCTGAAACCGGGCTCGGTCACCCAAACTGTCTCGGTCAAGGGCAACGCTTACTATGCCATTCCGCTCAGCTCGGGTGCGAAGCAGAACGTGCTCACTTCGCAACAGATTCAGAATACGCTGGTGGAAACCCGCGATGCGGTCGAGCTATTGAAGATTCTGCCCGGCGTGGTGAATTTCGGCTATAACCCGGCGCAGGCCTCCGGCTACGGCTCCGGCGTGGGCAACAACACCTTCACCATCAATGGCACCCGCGGCGATACCATCCAGGAAAGCTTCGATGGCGCCGATAACATTGACCCCGGCAACTACGGCGGCAACGCCGCCATGCCCGATGTGGACATGATCTCGCAGGTGACGGTGCAGACCTCGAATTTCAGCGCTTCCAATCCCAAGGGCCCGACCGTGATTAGCACGGTTACCAAGGCCGGCGGCAGCGCTTACCACGGCGAGCTCTATTACTCCACCCGCCTCTCGCAGTTCAACGCCAACGATTGGCAGAGCAACCAGAATGGCGTCGCCCGGCCGGCATCCAAGTTCTATTACCCCGGCGGCAATATCGGCGGACCGGTGATCATTCCCGGCACCAGCTTCAACAAGCATCACGACAAAATGTTTTTCTGGGCCGGCTTCGAGTACATGAAGCAGAACCAGGATACCGGTTTCTTCGATACCGTCGTGCCTACCCCCGCGATGCGCGCCGGCAATTTCACCAACGACCCCTGGGCCGGGATGCAGAATGGCGTCTATACCGGCTATCCGAAATCCTGGAATGTGGCGCCGGGTACTTTCTGGAGCCAGAGCCAGGCCGCCTGCGACCCGGCTGGCGCAAGCTTTACCAATGCCAATGGTTTGCCGAATTATGGCACGGCGGCGCCTTCCTGCTTGTCGCCTTTTGTGATGAATCCGGCCGCCTTCGATAAGAATGGCGTCGCGCTGATGAGCATGGTGCCTCAGCCCAACGCGAACCCGGCGCAGCACTTCGGCAACAACTTCGTCTCCCAGGTTCTGGCGCCCACCAATCACAAAACTTTCCGTGCGCGCGTGGATTACGACTTCAGCCCCAATACCAAGCTCTATGTCGTCGGCGATCGCGATTCCGAATTTGAATACATGCCGTACGGTTTGTGGTGGCACAGCTCCGATGTCCCCTATCCCGGCCAGCAGGATGCCTTTGACCACTCCTACCAGCTTTCCGGCACGTTCCTCAGCACGATCAGCCCAACCTTGACCAACTCCGTGCAGGTGGGCTCGACTCGTATCGTCTTCAACAATGGGCTCGCCGATCCCTCCAAAGCGTCATTGACCGGCGTTGGCTATACCTATAACGGCCTCTATAAAAACACCACCGGTTACGTGCCGAGCTTCATGAGCTGGGGCGGCGGCTTCCCGACCATGGATACCATGTCCGGCGCGCCCGGGCCCAATGACTATGCCTGGAAGTGGCTCAACGATGTGCGCGACGACCTCTCCAAGGTGATGGGCAATCACGTGGTGAAGTTGGGCGTGTACTATGAGCACACGACCAATACCCAGCCGGTCGGCGACCCGCGCGGTACTGCGCAACTCGGTTGGGGCGGCTGTAATGCCTGCAGTTGGGATCAGTACGATGTCAACAACGTCGTCGGCGACCTGCTGATCGGTACAATCGGCAGCGGTGGCTGGTCACAAACCAATGTGGCCCTCACCGGCTTGACCTACGATAACGAACTCGATTTCTATGGCCAGGATAGCTGGAAGGCTACCCCGCAACTGACCCTGAACTACGGCCTCCGCGTCTATTACTCGCCCTTTATGGAAGAGTCCGGCGGCCGCGAAAGCGTCTTCAATCTTCAAGCTTATAAAGGCCCCTCCTGCCTGAATCCTGGCATTATGGGTTGCGGAAGTGGGCCCTTACAGAATCCTGTAGGCGGCGGCAATGCTCCGCTCTCATCTTTCTCCGGGCTGCAAAGCCATCAAACCAATCCCAGTGTCTCGATGGGCGGTTTCCCCGCGCCCGGCCTGCAGTATGCTCCGAACGTGGGTTTCGCCTACGACCTGACCGGCAAGGGCAATACCGTCATCCGCGGCGGTTTCGGCATGTACTACTACCGCGATGAGGGCAACTTCTTCTTCAACTCCATCGAGAACCCGCCCTATCTATTGAACAGTTCGCCGGGCAATGTCTATACGCTGGCGCAGGCCAATAACCCGGCCAATATTCCCGGCGTCGGTAAGGTTGGGCTGAGCGTGCTCGATCCTTATAACAATAAGATCCCCATGACCGAAAGCTGGAGCCTGACCTGGTCGCAGCGCCTCGGCTTCCACACCGTCATGGAAGCCAGCTATGTCGGCAACTCCAGCTTCCATCAGGACACTCCCGGTGGAACCGGCAACGGCGGCCTCGATTTTAATTACGTCCCCTGGGGGTCGGAGTTGCAGTACGAACAAGTTTGCAACGCCCCGAATGCGCCCGCGGAATACAACTGCGGCGGACATAACGACGATTGGTGGCGGCCCTACCAGAACTACAGCACCATCACCTGGTACACCCACAGCCTCGACCAAAACTACAACGGCTTCCAATTGAGCTTCACTCGTACTACCGGGCGCTTGAGTTATGCCGCCAACTATACTTTCAGCAAGGCACTGGGCGAATCCGGCGTTTTCAACTCCAATGGCAATGTCGTCGATCCCTTCGACGCCCGCGGCCGCAGCTACGGCCCGCTGCCCTATGACCGCAGCCAGGTGCTGAACCTGACTTACAGTTTCATCCTGCCCAGCTTCGGCAAGCGCTGGTTTGGCGGCAACCCCGTCGCCGAGGGCTTCCTCGATGGCTGGCAGTTTTCCGGCATCAGCAGTTTCAGCAGCGGCGCGCCGTTTAACTTCGGCAGTGGCCAAAATGGCCAGTCGCACGGCTTTAGCCAAATCGGTTGTCCCAGTAACGGCGTCATGCCCAGTGGCTATCGCTGCACGCCTTCGCCGGCCGGCTATAGCGTGAATTTCAATGGCGACACCATCAACGGCACGCCCGATTCCACTGTCAATATGTTCGTGGTCTGCGATCCCAGGGCGAATTTGAAGCCTAATCAGTTCTTCAATGCCAACTGCTTTAAATCGCCCAGCCCGGGGAACAACGGCGAATATCAGTTTCCCTATATTCACGGGCCCTCATTCATGAGCAACGATCTGGGCGTCTTCAAGAATTTTGCTCTGGGCAAGAGCGAATCGCAAAAGATCCAGGTGCGCATAGAGGGATTCAACTTCCTCAACCACGCCAATTGGACCCCCACCAATACTGGCTTGCAGTTTACCGGCTATAACCAGCACGCCTATTCCATTGCCCCGGAATATACGGGCGGACAAGGGCCGGGGTTCCTGACCGAGAAGTCGGGCAACCGCATCATGGAATTTGAAGTGAAATATATATTCTAAAAATGATAAATTCGGCCGCGTCGGCGGCCGGGAAACATGATGGGAGGCATGATTACCCATGCCTCCCATGATTTTTATGGCGGCTCGATTCGCGAAAGTTCCACAATCAAGTATGCGGTTTTACGAAGTGGGGAGTTATGGGTCGCGTCGGGCAGCGCGGGCTATACGTCCGGCGGGGCGGGCCTCCCGTCCGCACTCTAGCCGCAACCGGCGAAGAATTCGGATTCCGGAATGGTTGGCCGCGATGCGCCCGATCTTGGCGCTTGGGTTCATTTTTTGCCTTGGCCGCTGCGCGCTGCCGGCCCAGATGCCGGCGCCACCCGCCGTCCATCCGCCATCCCATTCAACGGCGGCGATTGAAACTCTGCAGCGGGCGCTCGGGCGCGATCCGGCGCATCCGCGCGCCTGGGCGAATTTAGGCAACGCGCAAGCGGCGCGGGGTCAGTTTGCCGCCGCCGAAGCCTCTTATCGCCAGGCGCTGGCGCTCGCGCCCGGCCTGGCTGCCGCCCGGCTGAATTTGGCGCTCGCCTGCCTGAAAAACGGCGAATATGCCGCCGCCGCCACCGAATTTCAGCGCTACCGCCAACAATTCGCTCCCAACGATTTTCGCGCCACTTTGTTGCAAGCAAGTTGCGAGCTCAACCTCAAACATTATCCCCGCGCCCTGGCGCTCGCCCGCCGGCTTTTGCCCGCCGCCCGCCGCAATCCGCTGCTCGATTACATTCTCGCCGTCGCCTCCTACGGCGCCGGCCACATCGCCGCCGGCAATCGCTGGCTGCGGCGCCTCGATCGGCAAAGCACCGGCACAGGCGGTGCGCCCGGTCACGCTGCCTCGCCGCAGGTGCGTCGCTTGCTGGCCGATGCCGAGGGCCGGCTGGCGCTGCAACTGCTGCATGCCGGCCACACCACCCAGGCCCTGAGCCGCTTTCAACAGGCTGAAGCCCTGGATCCGGGCAGTTACGACACCAATTTTTACCTTGGCTTCCTATATCGCCAGCGGGGCGGCTGGTCGAAGGCGGAAACCTATCTGCGCCGCGCCCTGGCGCTGCGGCCGCGCGCCGCCAGCCCGCGGCTGCAACTTGGGTTATTGGAGCTGACCACTGGCCATCCCCGGCAAGCCTTGCCGCTGCTGCGCTACGCCGCCCGCCGCCAGCCGCTCAATGTTTCGCTGCATGCCCAACTCGCGCAACTTTATTTCCGCCTGCGGCGGCCGCGGCAGGCCGCGCGCGAGCAGGCCCGCTTGCGCCGCCTGCTGGCACAGCCGTCCAGGCCTGCTTCAACCTCGACTACCGCCGCTAAAGCGCAGCCATGAAATTATTGGCTCCATGGGCGTATGTCGCCGCTCTGCTTGCCGCCGCTGCGCTGGCGCAAGCGCCGGCCCACGCGCCCGCGGCGGTGCCGGTCTCGCCACAGGTTGATGCCGCCGCTTTGAAGTCCGCCGCCAATGCCGCCTTGAACCAGGGCCACAAGCGCCAGGCCGCCCGGCGGCTGCAACAAGCCCTGAAGGCCGATCCCAAATGGGTGAAGGGCTGGTGGGAGATGGGCACGCTGCTTTACGAGGGCAATCAATATCCCGCCGCCGCCGTCGCCTACGCCCGCCTGACCCGGCTTGTTCCCCGCGCCGGCGCTCCCTGGGTCATGCTCGGCTTGTGCGACTTCGAAATGCGTAACTTCGGCCTGTCGCTCCAGCACATCACCGAAGGCCGCGCGCTAGGCTTGCCGCCGGATAAAAACCTGCAGGCGGTGGCGATTTATCACCAGATTCAAGACCTGCTGGTGATGGGTAATTTCGTCCAGGCCGGCTTCATCTTGCGCAACTTCGCCCATGCGCATCAAGCCTTTCCCGGCGCCATTCTGGCCGCCGGGCTGGCCGCGCTGCATTATCCCCTGCCCACCGAAAACCTGTCGGCCATGCTCGATCCTGCCCGGATGCGCCTGGTGCGGCGCGTGGGCGAGGCCGAGTTTCTCGCCGCCGAACGCAAAATCGACCTGGCCCGCCGGCGCATGGCCGTCATCGTCAAGCAAGACCCCCGGGTGCCCTACCTGCACTATGCCTATGCCGATATCCTGCGCAATGCCGGGAAAAAGGCGCAATCGGAGCTGGAGCTGCAAAGCGAGTTGCAGGTCAATCCGAAATCGGCAACCACCATCCTGCAACTCGCCGCCGACAAGCTGGAAGACAATCGCAAAGCCGAAGCTTTGGCTTTGGTCAAGCGGGCCGGGGCGCTGCGCCCCCATGACTATGTGGTTTATTACATGCTCGCCATGATCCGGTTTCGTTCCGGGCATCCTCATGCCGCGCTACAAGCCGCGCGGCAGAGCCGCATCCTGAACCCCGAAAATAGCCAGATTCGTTATCTGCTGGCGCAAATCGACATCCGCTTGCATCGCGCGGCCGCTGCCCGCCGCGAACAGCGGGCGTTTGAGCGTTTGCGCAAAATTTCATCGGTGTACATGACCCAAGGCGTGCTGCCCGCCTTCGTCTATACCCAACCCGCTTCGCCCGCGCCCGCCGCGGCTTCGCATCCCTGATCGATGAACGTCGAGGCTTCACCATGCAAGATTCATCACGCAAAACTCATGATTCGCTACCTATAACCGAGGTATCCGCAATGAAATCCGCTGTACGGTATTTGGGTTTTTACCTGCTTGCCGCCGCCCTGGCCGGCCTTGTCCCACAGATCGCCCGGCCGCAAGCCGCCGTCCAGGCGTCCGCCAAACCGGCGGCGCCGGTTACCATACGGAAAACCGCCGGCGAAGTCATGGTCGACCTGGTGGTGACCGACGCGCACGGCAAAATCATTCAAAACGTTCAGCCTGGCGAGTTGCAGGTGCTGGATAATAATCAGCCGCGGACCATTGCCAGTTTCCGCCTCGTCAGCCATTCCGTGGATTTGACCAACGCGCAACTGCTGCATGCCGGCTTCAACACCGCGCTGCGCCCGCAACCATTCAATCTGATCGTGATGGTCTTCGATCGCATGGATAACGCCAGCCGTTTCCTGGCCAAGCGCACCGCCGACCATTTCATCCAGCAAAATCTCGGCCCGCGCGACTATGTCGCGGTTTACGACATTGACCAGATTCTGTACGCGCTGCAGAATTTCACCACGCAAAAACCCGTCTTGTTGAAAGCCATCGCCACCGCCACCGGGGGCAGCAGCAGCGCCTACCGCCAGATGGCGCTCAATGCCAACAAATTAATGACGCAGGCGGATCAGCAGGAGCAGGCGGCCGAGGCCAACCTGAACAGCCTCGCCGCCTCGGCGGGCAGTGGCGGGCCTTCCAGCGGGGTGCCGTCGGGCGCGAGCGCGGCGCTGGTGGATGCGATGATGAACCGCATCATTGCCCGCGCCCTGCAGGGCGCGGCCGACATGAAAGGCCAGCAGGCCAGTTGGGCCACGCTGACCGCGTTGCGCAGCATCGTCAACTCGCTCGAGTCGCTGCCCGGACGCAAAGAGTTGATCTATTTCAGCCAGAACCTGCCGGTGGACGCCAATACCGGCTTCATGCTCCGCAATCTGATGCGCGACGCCAACCGCGCCGACGTCAGCTTTTATCCCGTTGATCCCGAGGGTCTGGCGCAACAATCCAGCGCCAGCGAAATCACCAACTCCATGAACTACGCCGTCAATGTGAGCCAGTCGCAGCGCTCCACCGGCGTGATTTCGGCCGAGCAGGCCAACGAATTTCAATCCGTTTCCAACATTAAATACGCCGGCCGGCTGACCACCATGTCCGAGATCGCCGCCGCCACCGGCGGCTTCCTGGCCGCGCACACCAACAATCTCGATCCCTTCATGCAACAACTGGCGGGCGACATCAACAGCCACTATGAATTGACCTATGCCCCGGCTTCCGGCTTGAACGGCGCTTATCACAGCATCGAAATTCGCGTAGTTGGCCACCCCGATTGGCGGGTGCGCGCCCGCCGCGGCTATTACGCCCTGCCGCAACTTTCCACCCCGGTCGAGGATTACGCCCTGCCGGTGCTGGCGCTGTTGCAATCCAACCAGGCCCCGCCACAGACTTTGCCTTTGCAAACGGCGAATTACCAGTTTCCCCAAATCGCCGCCATGCCCACCCTCAACCTGCTCACCACCATTCCTCTGGCCGGACTCAAGCCTTTTGCGCCGACCCCCGCCCAGATCGCGCAAGATCCGCGCTTGAAGGACAAAAGCCTGCTGCATCTGGTGGTGTTGCAGGTGATTCGCGACCGGCAAAATCAGATCGTGCAAAACTTCAGCCGCCAGTACGAATGGTCGGTGAGCGCCGCCGGCCTGGCGCAGATCCGGCGCAAAAACGTGGTCTTCGATAAGCAGACCAACCTGCCGCAGGGCGATTATGTGGTGCAAACCGCCATCTATGAGCCTGACGACAAGGCCGCGAGCGTCATACAGGAGCCGCTGCACGTGGCCGCCGCCCCCGCCGATGCGGTCCGCTTGAGCAGTCTGGTGGTGGTCGAAAGCACGATGCCGCTGAAAGCTAATCCCACCGCCTACGATCCCTTTAACTATGTCGTGCAGGGCCAGGCGGCGCGCATCATCCCCAACTACAACCATGTCATGACCGCCGAGCCGGGCAACCCCCACGCCATCATCGGTTTTTACTTCATCGCTTATGTGCCCAAGGGATTGCCCGCGGCCACCATGACCATGACCATTTCCGTCGGCGGCTCGCCCATCGGACGGGCGACGCTGCCGCTGCCGCCGCCCGACGCGGCGGGCCGCATTCCCTACATTGCCAACATCCCTTCCGGCTCCTTCCCGCCCGGAACTTACCAAATGCAAATTCAGGTGCAGGCCGGAACCCAGTCGGCCGTGCGCTCCACCAAATTTGAAATCGTCGCCCCCAAACAGGGATAACCTATAATGAGCAAGCGTTTACTGCGCAAACGTTGACCATGAAGCGAATGGACATTGCCGAGTATGGGTTGGCGATTCTGCTTTGCCTGGCAGGTTTTTCCGCCCCCGCCCAAGCCCAACTAACCGCCATGGTGGGCCATTGCATCGATCAGCAAGGCAAGCCCATCGCCGGCGCCACCATCGTCTTTCAAGAATTGGACGTGCGCCAGCAATACCGGGTCAAAACCAACAAGCAGGGTTTTTACCAGCACTATGGCCTGCCGCTGGGCCTGTACAAAGTCAGCCTGCTGGGCCCGGATGGCAAAGTGGTGGCCGCCGTCAACGATGTGCAAACCCAGATGGCAGTCACCAAGACGCTCAATTTCGATCTTCGCAAAATGCTGCATGCCGCGCCCGCCGCGCCGCCGCCGCCGCCGGGCGGCATAGCCCTGGGCGCGGTCAACGCACAATCGGCGGCCGCCGTACGGGAATTGCAGCAGCGGCAGAAGCTGGTGGCGCAGATCAACGCCCTGGTGGCGCAACACGACGCCGCGGTCAAGGCGGGACAATGGCCGCAAGCCATCGCCACCATCCAACAAGCCATCGCGCTCGATCCGCGTCTGGGCGTGCTGCATGCCGATCTGGGCGACGCTTACAGCGGCGCCCGGCAATACCCGCAAGCCCTGGCGGCGTATCAGCAGGCGATTGCGCTGGAGCCGAAAAACGCCGATTACCTGATCGGGCTGGGCAATGCCCAGCTCGGCGCCGGGCATCCGCATGCGGCGATGCAGTCTTTTCGCCAAGCCGGCGGCGTCAATCCCAGCCAGGCCAAAATCGCCCTCTTCAACGAAGGCGTGAAATTCTATAACCAGTCGCGCATGCACCTGGCCGCGGGCGCGCTGGGGGCCGCGCTCCAACTCGACCCCAGCCTCGCCGAAGCCTGGTTCCTGCGCGGCATGGCGCTGCTGTCGAGCGCCACCGTCGACCCCAAAACCGGCCAGATCGTCGCTCCGCCGGCGGCGGCTGCCGCCTTGCAAAAGTATCTGCAATTGCAGCCGCAAGGTCCCCACGCCGCCACCGTCCGCGCCACCTTGCAAGCCCTCTCGGGCAAAGTTCAAACCCGGTACAAAGCCCATTGAAGCCGAGGCCAGGAGCAGCAGCGCATGCGCGGACCGGGGCCATGGGCCGGCCCTTAAGGGGTAATCACTAAAACCTAAATACATAATTGTTGCTTGAAAACTGACGCCGGTCGCCTTCGCCGGCGCTTCGCCCGCTGGCCGCCTTCCAGGGCCGCTATAATCGGCCTATTTATGCCCAGCCGAAATCCCAACCGCCGCCAGCTTTTGCAGATGCTGGCCGCGGCTGGCCTGGCTTCGCCCTGGCATGGCGCGGAGTTGGCCCTGCCGCCGCCCGCGCCCGCCGCCTTGCCCATCCGCTTTGAGCCGCGCGCAATCCCTTTCCGGCTGGAAAACGACGAAACCAACATCCGCCACGTGCCCGCCACCATGGCCGGCGGCGTCGCCGTTTTCGACTACGACCGCGACGGACATCCCGACATCTTTTTCGCCAATGGCGCCAATCTGGCCACGCTTGAAAAAGACCACCCCAAATACGCCAACCGGCTGCTGCACAACGACGGCCATGGGCATTTCACCGACGTCACCGCCCGCGCCGGCTTGTCCGGCCTGGGCTACGCCACCGGCGTCGCCGCCGGCGATTACGACAACGATGGCTATCCCGACCTGTTCGTCGCCGGGGTGCACCGTAACACGCTGTATCACAACAACGGCGACGGCACCTTCACCGACGTCACCGCCCGCGCCGGCCTGGATCGCTGGCTCGATGCCGAATACGGCCCGCTCTGGGCCGTCGGCGCCTGCTGGGTAGATGTCAACAACGACGGCCTGCTCGATCTCTTCGTCTGCAATTACCTGCAGTGGAATTACGCCCGCGAGCCGTTATGCGGGTACCAGAAGCTGTACGACTATTGCGAGCCGGGCCGCTATCGCGGCACCCCCAACCAGCTGTTTCTCAACCGCGGGAACGGCGTCTTCGAGGACGTTTCCGCGGCCTGGGGATTGCGCCGCCATATCGGCAAAGGCATGTCGGTGGTCATGGCCGATTACGATCATGACGGCCGCCCCGACTTATTCGTCACCAACGACACCGAGGTCAATTTCCTTTTCCACAACCAGGGCCGCGGATTCGAGGAAGTCGCCCTGCAGTGCGGGGTTGCCATGTCCAGCAACGGACAGTTCATCTCCGGCATGGGCGCCGATTTCCGCGATTTCGATAACGATGGCTGGGCCGACATCGGCTACGCCGCGCTCAACCGCCAGACGTTTCCGCTGTTCCGCAACCGCCATGGCCGGGAATTCGACGATGTCACTTATTCGAGCGGCATGCGCGCCCTGAGCTACAACATGGGCGGCTACGGCGTGGGCTTTTACGATTTCGACAACGACGGCTGGAAAGATTTCTTCGTCGCGCGCGGGCATGTGGAAGCGCTGCCTAAGCCGGGCACCCGCATTCGCCAGCATAATACCGTCTTTCGCAACCTGGGCGCCAGCGGCGGCTGGCAGGCGCTGACCGGCGAAGCCGGTTTTCGGGCGCTGCCGCGCGCCCGCCATCGCGGCTGCGCCTTTGGCGATTTCGATGGCGACGGCCGCGTCGATATCGTCGTTTCCGCCCTCAGCGCACCGGCGGAGTTGTGGCTGAACCGTTCGCCCGAGGCACACTGGATCCAGATCGAGCTGCACGGCGGCCCCAGCAACCGCGACGGCATCGGCGCCCGCATCGCGCTGCGAGCCGGCGATCGCTGGCAATACAACCATATGACCAGCAGCGTCGGCTATGCCTCTTCCAGCCACGGCCCGGTACACTTCGGCCTGGGCCGCGCCCGCCAAGTGGAGGAGCTGATCGTGCATTGGCCCTCGGGACGCGTGCAGCGGCTGCAGCATCTCTCCGCCGACCGCCGCATCCAAGTCGAGGAATAGGCAGCGGCGAGGTGAGACAGGCGGGGTTGGTGAGCAGCCGGAAACGGAAAGTAAACCCGTGATGGGACAGGGCTTCGTTGCAAGATGAGGATAAGACCAAGATTTCAAGGCGTCTCAATTCTCATTAGAATAAGTTAATAGTGACAAATTGTTAGTCGCTGGTTAATAGCTGAATGATCATGGGCTATAAGTTTTGAATATTTGGTTGCGAATGGGGCAGCGCAACGCCAGCGCGCGGGCACACGGATCGCGGGGTTCTGGCGGAGCGGGAAAAACAACCATCAGGCGCGCATATTTCAGCCAGCAGTTATCACCACCAGCTA
>JAKASR010000039.1 GCA_021818955.1 Acidobacteriota bacterium | reverse complement strand
AATCCGGCGCTTCTCGGCCAATGGCCAGGACTGACGCTTGCGTTGAGTGGGGTGTGAAGTGTCCATTAGCTAAAGAACATGGACACTTGCGGAAGTGCCCACGTCCCAAGCTTGAGTCGGTCTATCGAACCTGTCTAGACGGCCTTGAGCGGCCGCTTACGATTGAGCCGGATGGAGAATATTTCAATTGGTTATATATTTTAACAATATTTATAACCTCTCTATTTAGTCTTTTATAATGACGAACTTGCGAAGCGAAAAGTGGAATATGAAGCTTACAGTTTGTTTTTGCATGGGCTGAATTTGTAACAGTTAATAATATCAGGGCAATCATAATTCGTAACATTTTTGCATTCATGATTTTTCTCTCTTTTTTTGGTTTTGGATTTGATAATACCGGGCATCCCCCTTATTAAAATCATTTCATTTTCGCCACACCAAATTGCTCCTACACCTTCTCTATCTACGCCCTGGCCGCGACCGGCAATCTGGCGGTGGTGATGAAGGCTATGGGCCATGCGAGCGCCCAAATGGCGATGATCTACCAGCATCCGGGGCGGATGTGCAGCGGGAGGTGCTGCTGTAAGTTATTGATTTTGTTGGTGAGCCGCCCAGGAATCGAACCTGGAACCTACTGATTAAGAGTCAGTTGCTCTGCCAGTTGAGCTAGCGGCCCCTCAATGACTTACAGCCAGTGCCTTATGGCCGGTGGCTGTTCTGGTGGCTGTTTTGTCCCCGGAACAGCCCTGTCCGGCTTCCCTGGCCGCCAGCCCGGCATTGGCCGTGTCCAGCCGCGCCATAGCCCGCAGCCTGACATCCGGGGTAGGATGCATGTACCGCTCCGATATGGTTATCGAGTGATGTTCGGTCATACGCTGCATCTCGAACGCTCCGTCCCCGGCTTCGCCTAACCGCGTGCAAAAGCTGTGCCTCAACGAGTGTATTACGAACTCGGCCGGCAAGCCAAGCGAGCGCCGAAACTTTGCGTGCTGGTGCTCCAGGCTCGTGACCAGAGTTTAACGTTGATCGCGCCAAATTCATAAACACCCGGCCATCCTGGCCGTCATCATGCCTTGCCTGCCCGGCTTGAACGTAACCTGGCGCCGGAGACATCCGAACATCGCGGCGTCCGGTTTCGGCCGGACTTTGCGAAAACGTCAGCGCCTAAAAGTAAAAGGGCCGCTGGCGTATTGCGCCCTCGGAATGCGGCTTTGGCGTACAAGCGCCGTAATCTGCGCCGCATGCCGCTTACCAGGCGCCGCGTTCGCCCCAGGCCTGGATCACTCCATAGAGCCGCTGCGCCCCGTTTTCCCAGTTCAACTGCATGGCGCGCTCGGCGGCGCTCGCATCGCCGCGCTCCAGGCTGTGCATAATCTGGCGGTGCTCGGCGGTGGAGGCGTCCAGCTTGTCGATGATGGCGCTCATGTACAACCGCCAGTAGCGCTCGGTCAGCGGCTGTATGGCTTTATGCATGTTCTTCAGCCGGGGACCGGCGCCGGCGTCCACTATGCTGCGGTGAAAAAGCTTGTCCAGCTCGAATATGCGCCCCGGAATGCGCTCGTCGCCCGCCGCCAGGCGCATCAATTGCTTATTGCAGAGCTCCAGCCGGTTCATCAGCTCCCGCCGCTTCGCCGCCGGCAACTGCGCCGCATGCCAGGCCGCCAGGCCCTCCAGCCGTCCGATGATGGCGTAGATTTCGGCCGCGTCTTCGTGCGTCAGCGGCGCGACCATGATGCGCGTCTTGATCTTGCCCGGCGTGGCAATCACATAGCCTTCGCGCTGCAGCCAGAGCAGCGCCCCGCGGATGGGCGTGCGGCTGAGATGCAGGCGCTCGGCCAGTTCGGCTTCCGTCAGCCGGCTGCCCGGCGCCAGATGCCCCATCACAATCAAATCCCGCAGCACCTGCACGGCTTTGTGCAGCCCGTTGGCCGCTGGCGGAATCGGCGCGATTTTCGGCGCTCGCTTGGGCATAACCGGCACCATCATAGCAAATAGCCGCCGGCCGCCGGTTAAAGGAAAAGGCCGTAAGCGCGCGGCGGAAAATGGTTGCGTGCGGGAGGGTGTGGAAGAACTCTCGGCGGTGGGCTGATCGCTCGATGCTGGTATATTGGCCCTTAACAGCGCAATCCGCCGGCGCTGAAAGCGCTTGCGCCTGGCGCGCCCAACCCCTATGATGTATTCGAATTTGTATACCAAGCGGGAGCAGCCATGGCTCATGCATTCGATCGCCGCCGCTTTTTAACCTCCTCCGCCGCCGGCGCCGCCGGCGCCCTGCTCACCTCCGGCCTTGCCGGCGAACCGGCGGTCGCCGCCGCCGCAACCGCCGCCCTCCCTCCGGCGGCTGCCGCGCCCGTCTCGCTCAGTGTAGATCATCCAAAAATCGCCGATCGCGTGCCCGAGCCGGTGCGGCCCTTTCTCATGCGCCAGGTGCGGCTCGAGCCCGGGCCGTTTCTGGCCGCGCTCGAAATCAATCGCCGCTACCTGCGCCAGTTGCCCAACGACCGGCTGGCGCACATGTTCAACCTCACCGCCGGACGCTCCTCCGCCGCGCCGCCGTTTGGCGGCTGGGAAAACCCGAAATGCGAGTTGCGCGGCCATTTCACCGGCGGCCATTATCTCTCGGCCGCGGCGCTGATGGTGGCATCGACCGGCGACCAGCGGCTGAAGGCCAAGGCCGACGCCCTGGTGGCGGAGCTCTACGCCTGCCAGAAGGTGCTCGGTAACGGCTACCTCAGCGCTTTTCCCGAAACCCTGTTCGACAAGTTGCGCATGGGCGAGCCGGTCTGGGCTCCCTTCTATACCCTGCATAAGATCCTGGCCGGGCTGCTCGACATGCAGCAGCACGCCGGCAACGCCCAGGCGCTGGAGATGGCCGAAAATCTGGCCGGCTGGATTGGGCGCTGGACCGGCCCGATCAGCGATGCCGAGATGGCCCGCATCCTCAACGTCGAATACGGCGGCATGAATGAAGCCCTCTACAATCTGTTCTCCATCACCGGCAACTGGCAGTACGCCGCCACCGCCCATCGCTTCGATCACCCCGAGTTTTTCGCGCCGCTGGCCGGCTTCCGCGACGAGTTGAAGGGCCTGCACGCCAACACTCACGTGCCGCAGGTCATCGGCGCGGCCCGGCGCTACGAGCTGACCGGCGACCGCTACTACCGTAACGTGGCCGAGTACTTCTGGCGCGAAGTCACCGGCCACCGCGCCTACGCCACCGGCGGCACCAGCAACGGCGAATGGTGGACCACCCCGCCCGGCGTGCTCGCCAGGCAACTGGGCCGCGGCAATCAGGAATGTTGCGTCCAGTACAACATGCTGAAGCTGACGCGGCACGTCCATGCCTGGACCGGCGATCCGCGCATGATGGATTATTACGAGCGCACCCTGTTCAACAGCCGCCTCGGCACCCAGGATGCTCACGGCATGAAAATGTATTTCGTGCCCCTCAAGCCGGGCTTCTGGACCTTCTATCACTCGCCTTACGATTCCTTCTGGTGCTGCACCGGCACCGGCGTTGAGGAATTCGCCAAATTCGGCGACAGCATTTATTTCCATAGCGGTGTCGAGCAGCTCTACGTCAACCTCTACCTGGCTTCGCGGCTGGCCTGGCCGGAAATGGGGCTGGAACTGCTGCAGCAAACCAATTTCCCGGAAGAAGACACCATGCGCTTCCGCTTGAAGCTGCAGCAGCCGCGCCAATTCACGCTCAACCTGCGCATTCCCTACTGGGCCGTCGCGGGCGGTCGCCTGCTCCTGAACGGGCGCGAGTTGCCGGCGCTGGCCAGCCCCGGCAGCTATCTCAGCCTGCGGCGCACCTGGCGCAATGGCGACCGGGTGAGTCTGCAACTGCCCATGCGCCTGCACCTGGCGCCCATGCCCGACGATTACAGCGTCCAGGCGGTGATGTACGGCCCGCTGGTGCTGGCCGCCGCGCTGGGCGACGAGCGCCTGACCCGCAACATGATGTATGGCAAGTACCGCAACTGGGAAAAGGGCCAGCCCGCCTACGAGCCGGAATTGGTCGCCCCCCAGGGCGATTTGACCCGCGCCCTGGAACCCGTCCCCGGCTCGCCGCTGACCTTCCGCACTATCGGGCAAAAGCCAACTCTGACCTTTAAGCCGCTTTACCAGATCGCGCTTCAGCGTTACGGCGTGTACTGGAAAGTCAAAAACCCGGACCGGCCCTGGTGGGCCAGAGACCGGGGCGGAAAATAATTTGTCGGACGCCCCGCTCCAGCCGCATCCTCGATCAGGCGCATCTCTATCGGCTGGGCTTGACGGGTGGGCTTGACGGATGGGCTTGAACGGATCAGGTCTGATCGATCGCACCCCGGGCGATGCCAACCTCGACAGCAGTTTTTTGCTGTTCTTTGAGCCCGCGCGCGGTTCGTGTGTGGCTGGCTGCGTCTTAGCCGCTAGGCATTCGTTTGCGCCGTGTGGCGAACCGCGCCCGGCGGCGCGGCAATCGATTCCCGCACGATCAATTTCGGCTCCAGTAGCCACTCGCGCCCCGTGTGCTTGCCTTGCCCGCGAGGCAAGATCGCCTGCAGGGCTACGCGCCCGATGGCCTCTCGCGGAATGTCGAGCGAGGCGAGCGGCGGCCAGGTGTGCTGCGCCAGTTTGATGTTGTCGAAGCCCACCAGCGAGACCTGCGCCGGCACTTCCAATCCGAGCCCGCGCAGCTCGGTTAACGCTCCCAGCGCCATAAAATCGTTGGCGCACAGAATTGCGGTCGGCCGAAAGCCGCCCGTCAGTATTTCCCGCACCGCCTGCTGCCCGCCTGCCGGCGAATCCGGCCCGGTCGCGGTGGCATAGCGAATCCGGCCGCGGTAATTCTGCATGATTTCCAGAAAGGCTTCGCGCCGGCCCTGCAGCGGCTTCAGCCCGGGATGGTGGCCGACGAACGCCATATCGCGGTGCCCGAGCTCGAACAGGTACTCGACCGCCTTGCGCACCCCTAACTGATAATTCACCTTAATGCTGGTGATATGCTCGCCCGGCTGGCCCACATCGTAGATGGCCGCCGGTATGCGGCTGTCGGTCAGCTCCGCCAGCAGCGCCGGCTCCATTTCCGAGACGATAATCGCCACCCCGGCCACTCGGTATTGCAGCAACTGGTGTACCGCGGCAACCAGCCGAACGCGGTCGTAGTCGGTGTTCTGCACCATCAATTCGAAATCGTGCCGGTGCGCCTCGTCTTCCATGGCGCGGAAGATGTCGAGAAAAAAGGGATTTTCCAGGTTGGAGACGATCAGGCCCAGCGTCTGGCTGGTGCCGGCGGCCAGCATGCGCGCGTGCAGGTTGGGATGAAATTTCAGCTCCTGGATTGCCTGCTCGACCACCTGCCGGGTGGCGGGCTTGACCGTGCGCGGCTGGTTGAGCACCCGCGATACTGTCGCCGCCGAGACCCGCGCCCGCCGCGCCACCTCGGTCAGCGTGGCCGCATTCTGGCTTTCGCGCGGGCCGGCTGGTTGCGGTTCGGTGGGTGTTTTTACGCGCCGGCTCATTTCCCTTCGCTCTCGCCTTCGGTAAGTGTAACGTAACAGTTCAAGGACAATCCGGTAAATCGTTGCGGAGGGCTGCTGGCGGCGGCTACCTCCACGAATCGCGCCGCTGGCGTGGCCGCTTGCGCCCACGCCCCGCTCCTCCAGGGAAAGGCCAGGGCGAAATTGAAGCCCTAAGCGTTAACGGCCGAGACGGGCGGCCGTTTTCGTCATGGGCAATTTCGGAGAAATTGCCCAAATATTTTCAATTTCGAAGAAATTGCCCAAATATTCCCAGCGTCCGGCTTCGGCCGGACCATTGCGAAAACGTTAGCGTCTAAAAAGTAAAAGCGGCCGAGCTGCGCGAAAATCGCGGCGGGTGGTCACGGCAAAAAAGTGTATCCAGCTTAAAAAAATGCCGGCGGGTTTGACAACTGTATTCGATCTTGCATACATTTCTTAGAAGTTTTTCTCCATTCCGCCTGCAGGAATCGCTCGATGTCTATCCGTGTATCGCGCCGCAAACTGATGGAAAGCCTGGCGGTCGCCGGCGCCGCCTGGCCGCTTGATGCCGGCGCCGCGCCCTTCTCGCTCGGCGTCGCGCCCCCGGCCGCGCCTGGCGTCTTGCCGCTGGCGAGCACCAGCGACGTCTATATTCCCCCCCGCGGCCGCGCCCTGCTGAAATTCAGCTACGGCTTCCCCGAGCCTTCGATCGAGTTCGGCGGGTTGCTGTTTTCCTTTCGCGTCTATACCTTCGAAAATACCTATGGTCTCGCTGCCGGCCACATCCGCCTGCGGCGGACGGACGGCTCGCTCGCGCTCGACTGCGACCGCCTGGTCTGGGCCGGCGGGCAGGAAACCGCCGCCGGCCGGCTGCGGGCGCGCTTCCGCCGCCTGCAGCAGGGCGTCGAATGGAGCGCCGAGGTGGAAATGGAGCGGCCGGTCAAATCCCTTGCCGCCATCCTGCGGCGCGTTCCGCGCGGAAAAATCTCGGTCAACGGCGATGATTTTTTCGACCCGCGCGACGACGAACTGTTGTTCCGCTATCCGCCGCCGGGCATCACCACCCCGGCCGTGGTGATCGAGACGCCGGAAAAACGCTACTTCTCGCTTTCCTGCCGTGATACCCAGGTGCGCCCGAACCGCTTTTATCTCCAGCCCGGCCCGGAAATGTACCGCGCCGAACTGGTGTACGAGGCGGCGGGTTGGGAAAAAAGCCCGCGCCTCCAAACCCCCAACTGGCGCGCCGCCTGGGCGCCTTCCCTGCAGCAAGCCTACGCGCCGCACATGGCTCATGTCGAACGCGCCTTTCGGCTTGTCAGTTGGGAAGCGCGCCGCGACGTGCCCGCTTGGGCGCGCGACATTCAGCTCGTGCTCGCCCTCCACGGCATGCATTGGACCGGCTACATCTTTAACGATTTCGCCCGCATGCGCCGCATCCTCGAATGGACCGCGGCGCGCATTCCCGGCCGCCGGGTCATGATCTTTTTGCCCGCCTGGGACGGCCGCTATTACTGGAATTATCCGCTCTACCGCCCCGATCCCCGCCTGGGCGGCGCTGCCGGGTTGCGGCAGTTGATCCGCCGTGGCCACGAACTGGGCTTCCACTTCGTGCTCATGTTCGGCGCCAATGGCGCTAATGACAAGCTCCCCGTCTTTCCCCAAATCGCTGCCGGAGCGCAGCGCCGCATCGATGGCAACCCCTATTACATCGACTGGGTGGATTGGGATAACGATCGCCAGTCGGAGGGCTGGATGCCCTACATGAACCTGGGCGAGCCCGCTTGGCGCGACTGGCTCGCCGGGCGCATTCATGCCGCCTTGGTCGAAAGCGGCGCCGATGGCTATTTCCTCGATATTGCCGGCTTCTGGGTTAATAACCTGAGCGCGGATAATTTTGTCGGCAATCGCCAACTCGCCGAATCTCTGCGCCGGCGCTTGCCCAACGTGCTCGCCTGCGGCGAAATGCACTATGACGCGCTGCTGAATTTTCTGCCCATCTTCCAGGTATTCTCCGGCCGCAGCTATCCCACCTTCAGCCGCTACGCTCGCGCCTTCGAGCATCTCAGCACCCCCGCGCCTGGGCGCGGCAGTACCGGCTGCCATGAATTCGGCTTTGGCCGCTTCAATCCCAAAACCCTGAACCTGAACCCTGATCAGATCCCGACCATTACCATGGTGGATGATACTTTCGCGAAATATCGCGCCACGATTGAAAAAATCATCGCCGTGGCCAAGTCGCGCAGCCCCGTCCGGTGACATCTTGATGACATCGGGGTGACATCTTTTTTACGAGGATGTCACCCGATAAATTACTGAATTTAGAGTACTTAGTTTTAGACGGTGACAAGGTGACATCTTTTTCCGTTTGGGCGCATGGCCTGGTATTGAGCTGCCATCCGCCTGAGATTAATGCGCCGGCTCGGGTATCGCCTCGCCGTCTTTGCGCGGATCGGAAGCGCCAAAATTCACGCCGGTCGCCAGGTTGCGCTCCACCGCCTGCCCGCCGCCCATCACCGCCGAGTAGGCGCCGACTACCTTGATCTGCTGCCCGCGAGCTTCAAGCTCGTTCCGCACCGAAACCGGCACCCGCGATTCCATCTGCACGTCGCAGCCGCCGAAGGTGTATTTATCGAAGCGCGCCGCTTCCAGCGCCTGCTGGATATTCATGCCGAAATCCGCGACGTTGGCGACAAATTGCGCATGCGCCTGCGCCTGGTTGAAGCCGCCCATGATGCCAAAGGCGATGCGCAGCCGCCCCTTGCTCATGAAGCCGGGAATGATGGTGTGCAGCGGGCGCTTGTGCCCGGCCAACTCGTCCGGCGAGCCCGGCTGCAGGTTGAAGAGCGCGCCGCGGTCTTGCAGCACAAAACCCAGATGATCGGGCACTAGCCGCGATCCGAACCCTTCGTAATTGCTCTGGATCAGCGACACCATGTTCCCCTCCCGGTCCACCGCCGTCATGTACGTGGTATCGCCCCGCAAAGGCGGCGGCGTTCCCGCTGCGGCCTGGCAGTTGGCGTGTTGCAGGTTGATCAACTTTGCGCGCTGGCGGGCATAGCCGGACGACAGCAGCCCGGCAATCGGAATGTGGCTGAAGCGCGGGTCGCCGACATAGCGCAGCAGGTCGGCGTAAGCCAGCTTTTTGGCCTCAATCATTGCCTGCAGCGCGTTGGCGGAATTGTGCCCCCACTGCGCCAGCGGGAAACGCGCCATCAGGTTGAGCATTTCGAGTGCGGCGATGCCCTGCCCGTTGGGCGGTAGCTCGTACACGCGCCAGCCGCGGTACGTCACCGCCAGCGGCTGTACCCAGGCGGCGGAATAATCCGCCATGTCTGCGCGCGTCATGGCGCCGCCCTGCTGGCGCGAAAAAGCAACGATGCGCCGCGCCAGCTCGCCGCGATAGAAAACCCGGCTTCCGCCGCGCGCCACCAACTGCAGCGCGCGCGCGTACTCGGTGTTGCGAAACATCTGGCCCAGCCGGGGCGCATGGCCGTCGATCAGGTACACCGCCGCCGCGGTCGGGCTGCGGCGCAGCGCCGGCGCCAGGTCGTGCCAGTACATCGCATCCCACTCCGGCACGGGAAAGCCCTGGCGGGCGTAGGTGATGGCCGGCTGCAGCAAGGCGGAAAGCGGCCGCGTGCCAAACTGCGCCAGCAGCTTCGTCCAGCCATCGACCACTCCCGGCACCGTGACCGAATCGATCCCATAGTGCGGCATGCGATGGATGCCGCGCTTGGCCAGCCAGGCCGGCGTCAGCGCTTTCGGCGACCAGCCGCTGGCGTTGAGTCCGTAGAGCTGGCCGGTTTTGGCCTGATAAACCATGGCGAACAGGTCCCCGCCCATGCCGTTCATCATCGGCTCGACCACGCCCATCACCGCGTTGGTCGCCACGATCGCGTCCACGGCGTTGCCGCCGCGCGCCAGCACCTGCGCCCCCGCTTGCGCCGCCAGGGGGCTTTCCGCCGCCACGATGCCGTAACGCGTGACCACCATCGAGCGCCCCTGGTTGCGGCTTTGCGCCCGCGCGCCGGCAACCCAACTCATCGCCATCGCCGCAACCATCAGCCGCACTGCGCGTTTCCTATTCATCGGATAATTTATCCTTGCGCTGGAATGAAAGGCGGCGCGTGCCGCGCCGGCATGGGCAGTATAGCGCGGCCTCCGCCGGCGCGAATCCCGCCCCCGCTTTTTTCATGAACTCCGGCGGCATCGCCGCATCCTTGGCTTGTTGGCGAATTCGCCGAAACGGCGGCGTGCGGCGGAGTTACTATGAGTTTGGGCCGTTTCTGCGCTGAGTGCCGGGGAGATTCTTCTCATGACCATTTCGCGATCCGCCAGGTTCGTCATTGTAAGCACTGCCCTGATGCCGGCGCTGGCGCTGTTTGCCGCCGCGCCGCCGCGGCGGCGGGCGGTGCCTCCGCCCTCCGCCGCTCGCCGTTCGCCCGCCGCCGCCGTCAATCTCATGGTCGGCACCGGCGGCGGTCCCGGCGGCAGCATCAATCTCTTTCCCGGGCCGTCGCTGCCGTTCGGCATGACCCAGTTGAGTCCCGATACCGAAAGCCACGGCTACGGTTATCACTATCAGCAGAAGCAAATCCAGGGTTTTAGCATGACCCACATGAGCGGCCCCGGCTGCCCCAATGAAGGAGACGTATTTTTTACCCCCTCCACCGGCCCGCTGCATGCTCAGGTGAGCAATTTCAGCTCGCCTTTCGACCACGCCCGGGAACGCGCCGTTCCGGGCTATTACCGCGTGCAGCTTTTACGCTGGAACATTCGCGCCGAGCTGACGGCCACCCTTCATGCGGGCGTGGCGCGGCTGACGTTTCCCGCCGGACGCCCGGCCAACTTCCTCGTTCCCATCAGCCACACCCTCAACTACACCGCCGCCGCCAAGGTCAACATTCAAGCCCCGCGGGAAATTTCCGGCTGGGTGGAAAACCGCGTTTTTTGCGGCAATCGCTCCACCTATCGCGTGTATTTTGTCATGCGTTTCAGCCAGCCGTTTCACGCCTCCGGCGTCTGGCAAGGCGCGCTCGGGCAGCCCGGAACCCAATGGCGAAGCGGCGCGACGAGCGTTACCCAGCGGCGGCATGGGCAATGGGTGGGCGCTTATGTGCGCTGGCCGGCGGCGCCGCGCCCCCGTATCGTGACCGTCAAAATCGGCATTTCCTACGTCGATCTCGCCGGCGCGCGCCGCAACCTGCGCGCGGAAACCGCCGGCAAGAGTTTCGGCGCGCTCCGCCGCGCCGCTTGGCGAAGCTGGAATCGCGCCCTGTCGGTGATTCAGGTTCAGGGCGGCGGCGCCGCCCATCGCCGGATTTTTTACACGGCGCTTTACCACTCGCTGCTCATGCCCAGCGTCTTTAGCGATGCCGACGGGCGCTATCTCGGCTTTGATAACCGCGTACATCGGGTCGCTGCCGGGCATCTCGTCTATGCCAACTATTCCGGCTGGGACATCTATCGCAGCGAAATGCCGCTGCTGGCGCTGATCGCCCCGCGCCGCATGAGCGATATGTGCCAGTCGATCGTGCTCATGTACAAGCAGGGCGGCTGGATCGACCGCTGGCCGCAAATCAATCGCTATACCAATGTCATGGCCGGCAGCCCGCTGACGGTAACGCTGGCGACGGCCTGGCTCGATGGCGTGCGCGGCTTCGATATTCAATCCGCCTGGCGCGGCATGGTGGAGGATGCCACCCAGCTGCCTCCGCCGGGACGCCCTTATCAGGGTGAGGCCGGCATCAACGCCATCAACCGCCTGCATTATGTCCCGTTCGATAAAGTCCGCTACGGCTCCGTCTCGCAACTGCAGGAAGACGCCATCGCCTACGCCTCGCTTTATCATCTGGCGCTTAGACTGGGGCACCCTCGCCAGGCCCGCGCCTTTTATCGCCGCGCGCTATATGTGCGCAATCTGTTTGACGTGCGCGACCGCTTCTTCCGCCCCCGGCTGGCCGACGGCCACTGGGTCCATCCTTTTAATCCGGCTAAAAGTCACGGCTTCATTGAAGGCTCAGCCTGGCATTATCAATGGCTCGATCCTGAAGACATGAGCTGGCTGGTGCATGCCGTCGGCGTCCAGCAATTCAACCGCCGCCTCGAAGCTTTCTTCAACTATCCCCAGCCCACCTGGAATGGACGGTTTTACAACCCCTACAACGAAACCGACCTGGAAGCTCCCTTCGAGTTCAATTTCTCCGGCAAGCCCTGGCGCACGCAAGCCGCGGTGCGCCGGGTGCTGCGCGAAAATTACCTGCTCACACCCGATGGAATTCCCGGCAACGATGACTGCGGGGAGATGTCTTCCTGGGCGGTGTTCTCGATGATGGGTTTCTATTCCGTGGATCCCGCCAGCCTGGCCTATGAGTTGAGCAGCCCGGTGTTCCGCCGCATCGTCATTCATCTGCATTCGCCCTATCCCGGCCGGACATTCGTCGTGACCGCCGCGCCCGATCCCGCGGGCAGGCCCTATATCCGGAGTGCGCGCCTGAATGGCCGCAACTGGCCGCGCAATTGGATTGATATGCACGCCATCACCCGCGGCGGGCGCCTCAGCTTTGTGCTGGCCGGCGCGCCCAATCGCGCCTGGGGCGCCGCGGCGCAGGACGCTCCCCCGTCGCTCTCGCGGCGCTAGTGCCCATTAGCCGGCAAGCGGCCGCATCGGCGCGAGGCGAACGGAGGGCGCTTTCGGCAGCATGCGTGAAGAGTTGAGAATGAAGGTGATTTCCGAGGCGACGTGAATGAAGGCGGCCAGCAGCGGGTTGAGCATGCCCAGTGAGGCCAGCGCCAGGCCGATGCCATCCACCAGCAGGGTGCCGTAAAAATTTTGCTGGATAATGCCGTGACAGGCGCCGGCGATCGCCAGCGTCTCGACAAATTTCCCCAGATCGTCGCCGATCAGCACCACATCGGCGCTTTCGCGCGCGACATCGGTGCCCGCGCCCATCGCCACGCCCACGCTGGCCTCGCTCAGCGCCGGCGCGTCATTGATGCCGTCTCCGAGCATGGCCACCGTTTTGCCCGCGCGCGCCAGCTCGGCGACAAATGCGGTTTTTTGGTGCGGCAGCAGCTCGGCATGCACGCTCGCGATCCCCAACTCGCGGGCCGTGGCTTCGGCCACGCGCCGGTTGTCGCCGGTCAGCAATACCGTCTGGATCCGTTGCGCTTTCAGCGCGCGCACCGCGCCGTAGGCGCTCGGGCGCAACGCATCCTGAATGCGGATGCAGCCGTACAATCTGCCGCCTCGCGCCACCCACACCTCGGTGCCGGTCTCCGCGCCCTGGTTGGCCGGCATGGCCAGTCCATGTTCCGCCAGTAGCCGGCGGCTGCCGGCCAGAATAGTCTCCCCCCGGCATTCCGCCAGCACGCCTTGCCCGACGCGATATTGAAATTTTTCCGGCTTCTCGATCACCGCGTGGTCTTCTTCCGCCCGCCGCACGATGGCGCGCCCGAGCGGGTGCTCCGAGCTGAGTTCGACGCAGGCGGCGGCTTCCAGCAGTTGCTGCGGGGTGATGCCCGTCGCCGTCCATAACGCCGCTACCCGGGGATGGCCGAAGGTAAGGGTGCCGGTCTTATCGAAAAAAACCGTATCCAGTTGCCAGAGCATTTCCAGGTAAATGCCGCCCTTGATGATGGCGCCGCGCTGCGCCGCCCGCCCAATCGCGCCCAGGATCGCCAGCGGCGTGCCGGCGGCAATGCCGCAAGCGCCGGCGACGATGACCACCGAAATCGTGGTTTGCGGGTTGCGAGTCGCCGCATAGGTCAGCGCCGCCGCCGCCAGGGCGAAATAGACCAGGTAGCCGGCCAGGCGATCGGCGGTTTTCTGGATGGGCGCGCGCGACTGTTCCGCCCGTTCCACGGCTTCCACGATCCGGCCGAAGGTGGTTTCCTTTCCCAGGCGCTCGCTCCGAACCTCCAGCGTGCCCACCTGGTTCAAGCTGCCGGCATAAACCTGGCTGCCCGCGGATTTTTCCGCCGGCATCGGCTCGCCGGTGATTGCCGCTTCTTCCACCCAGGAATGCCCGTCCACCACCTCCCCATCCACCGGAATACGCGACCCGGGACGGATCAGCACGCGATCGCCCGGCTGAATCGCCTGCGTCGGCATTTCTTCGATGCGCTGCCCGCGATAGACACTGGCGGTCCGCGGCAAATAGTCCAGCAGGTTGCCAATGGTTTGCCGGCCGCGGTCCACGGTCAGCTTTTCCAATACCTCCGCCGCCAGCACGAATACGATGATCAACAGCGCGGTAAAAAATTCACCGATGGCCAGCGCCGCCGCCAGCGCGATTGTCATGGAAAGCTCCATCGTCATGCGGCGCTCGGCGATGTTGCGAAGCGCATGCTTGTAAATGGGGTAGCCGCCCGCCAGCGCCGCGCCCAAGCCGATCACGCTTACCTGCCGCCACGGCTCCCAGAGCTTCAGCCCCACCGCCGCGGCGGCGGCCAGCACCAGCGCGATGCGCAACAGATCGCGGCGCGGAATTTGATGCGTGAGTTGCTTCGGTTGTGCGGCGGCGGCCGCCGCCGGGTGCGGCGCGACCCCGGGTGGCGCTGGATCTTGGGCGAGTGGTGATTTGATCGGCGCGGCCATTTTCGCTGCATGCCATTTCGCGCGATAAGTTTACGGTCTTTTATTGATTATCCATCCGTATTCGGCGATACACAATTTGGGATCGAGCCGCTGGCGGTCGGATGGATTCCTCGGCCGCTTCCGGCTTCCCCCCCCGGAGGATCTCCACGCTGCTCTTGCGGCATTCTGAATACGGATTGAAGCACTGTCTTTCGGCCTCGATTTATCCTATAGCCATGGCGCCCGAGCATCGCCGCCCGCATTCGCGGCAGAGTGTCTTTGATCGGCTCACCGAGGCCGAGCGCGCCCGCTTGCGCCTGCAATCGTCCGCCACTAAGCCCACCAAACGCGGCTCGCGCCTGCTCTGGTGGCTGCTTGCCATCGTCGCCGGCGCGTTGGTGATTTGGGCCGCGCTCAATTCCGGCTTTTAAGCCTCGCTCCCCTTTAGCGTTAACGGCCGAGTCGGACAGCAGTTTTCGTCATTGGCAATTTCAAAGAAATTGCCTACGGCCATGCTCAATTTCGAAGAAATTGCCTCAAGCCATGCCCGCAGGCCGCTTTCGCGCGGGGTTCCGGTTAGGTCCCGTGCCTAGGAACGACAATCCAAAGCAATTCCGCAGGAATTGCGCCCGGCAGCCCGGCAGCCATGCGTATTCGCCATGCGTCCGGTTTCGGCCGGACCTTTGCGAAAGCGTCAGCGCCTAAAAGTAAAAGCGGCCGAGCCGCATCCCCGCGCCTTCCTTTCCCCTTTTTATCTCTCTCCTGTCCTTACCAGACCCGGCACGCCTTCGGGCCGCGCACCATCGCCGAGCCCGGGCCGCAATGAAATGCGTGCGCGAAGGCGTTGAAGTTGGAAACCACGCCATTGACACGGTAGCGTCCCGGCGAGTGCGGATCTACGCGCGCCCGCAGGGCTTGAATCTGCGGCGTGGCGTTTTCGCACCAGATTTGTCCATAGGAGAGGAAAAAGCGCTGGGCGGGCGAATACCGGCTGCCCGGCGCCGCCGCATAAATGTTGGTGTTGCTTTTTGCCAGGTCCGTCAGCAGCGCCATAAACGCAATCCGGATGCCGCCATTATCGGCCGTATTTTCTCCCAGCGTCAGCCGGCCATTGAGGTGTTGGCGGCCGTTGACGGTAAACCCGGAATATTCCTTGACCAGGCAGCGTTCGCGCTGGTCGAAATTGCGCTTGTCCGCCGCCGTCCACCAATTATGCAGGTTGCCGTGCGGGCCGTAGCGGCTGCCCTCATCGTCGAAGCCATGCGTGTTTTCATGGCCGATGACCACCCCCATCGCCCCCAGGTTTGAAGCGGCGTCGGCGTACGGATCGTAAAACGGCGGCTGCAATATGCCGGCGGGAAAAACGATGATGTTGCGCGTCGGCGAATAATAGGCGTTGACCGTCGGCGGCGTCATCTGCCAATGATGGCGATCGAGCGGATGCCCGATCTTCACCAGGTCGCGGTGCAGGTTGAAGGCGGCGGAACGCGCAATATCGGCGTAGAAATTCCTGCGCGAGACCGCCAGCGGGCGGTAATCGCGCCATCGATGGGGATAGCCGATCATGTTGGCGATGGCGTGCAGCTTGATCAGGGCCTTTTGCTTGGTCGCCGGCGTCATCCAGGTCAATTGCTGGATGTCGCTCCCTAGCGCTGCCTGAATCGCTTCCACCATGCGCAGCGCCTTGGCCTTGGCCTGCGGCGGAAAGTAGCGCTGCACATATAGTCTTCCCAGCGCCATGCCCAGCTGGCGGTCGGTATACCGGGTGCAGCGTTCCCACCGCGGCAGGTTCTTTTTGGCGCCTTCCAGGATGCGGCCGTTAAAGTTGAAGTCGGCCGCGACGAAAGGATGCGACAGGTAGGGCGCCGCTTGCGAGAGCGCATGCAACTCCAGGTAAGCCCGCCAGACCGGCAGCGGCTCGCTGGCGGCCAGGTGATTCAATACCCGCACGAATCGCCGCGAGGCTACGTTCACCGGCCCGATCGCCGGCGCGTCCACGCCGCGAAAGTACGTTTTCCAGTTCCAGCCCGGGGTCATTTGCTGCAATTGCCGCAAGCTCATGCGGTGATAGGTGTGATTGGGATCGCGCCGCCAGACGCGCGAGCGCGCGGCCTGTGCCAGATCGGTTTCCAGGCGCAGCGCGGCGGCGGCATCTTCTTCCGCCTGATGACGGGGCTTGCCCGCCAGTTCAAACAGTTTGGCCGCGTACGCCAGATATTGCTGCCGCAGCTTGACCGAATGCGCGTCGGTTTTCAGATAATAACTGCGGCTGGGCAGCCCCAGCCCGCCCTGGTCTACGTTGGCGATCACATGCATCACATTGTGCGCGTCCGGGTAAGCATAAAATCTCGGACCCGCGCCGGCGCCCTCGCGTTGCAGCCGCGCCACCAGGGCGGGCAATTGCGTCCTCCGGCGCAGCGCCGCGATCGCCGCCAGGGTGGGCCGCAGCGGCGCCGCTCCACGCCGTCCGATCGCGGCGCGGTTCATGCAGGCGGCGTAAAAATCGCCCACTTTGCGTTGCAAGGGCGTGGCTTTCGCGCCCGCCTGCGCGGCTTGCTGCAGTAAGCCGCGCAACTCGTGCAGGTTGCGTTCCTCCAACTGTTCGAACCTTCCCCAGATCGGCTTATCCGCCGGAATGGGATTGTTCTTTTTCCAGTTGCCGCAGGCATACATGTAAAAATCCTGGCAAGGGTTGACCTGCGGATCGATTGCGCTGAGATCCACGCCATGCGATGGGGCCGGCGGCTTGGCCGCCGCCCCGATCGTGGCCAGACTCAAAACCAGGCTTAAGGCCTGTAGCAGGCGGCAAGTTCGCATAAAGAGCTCCTGAACTGGAATCTTCGCCCGGCTAAACCGGCAAAAAACAGCATGGTACTGAAAACCGGCGGCGGAATCCAGCCCGGCGGGTAACGGGATGGCGCATACCGCCTTAATGCAATAGCAGCGGCAGCATCAGCACCGTCGCCGCATTGGCGGCATGAAATGCCGCCGACGCCGGCGCCGAATTGCCCGCCTTGCGATACACGATTGCCGCCGCCAGTTCCAGCGGCAGCGCTCCAAACGGGCTGGCGTGCAGCAGCGCCGCGGCTTCGGCGCCCAGCAACATCGCCGGCCAGGCCGGCATATAGGCCAGCAGCGACGCCAGCAATACGCCGCGCTCCAGCAGTTCGTCCGGCGCGATCGCCGCCAGTTGAATCACCACGGCCGCAATGCCAAATTTCGCGAGCGTGGGAGAAGCTTGCGGCGGATGAAAGCCGTGCTGCACCAGTTGCAGCGCCAGCGTAAATCCCACCCCGGTCAGAAAGGCCAGCAGCAACGTGCGCGGGTCGAAGCGAAAGCGGTTGATCAGGCGGTACACCCGCCTCCGGCGGAAAGCCCAAGCCGCCGCCAGCGCGGCCGCTATCGGATAAGGCGCCAGCGCCAGCGCCGCTCGCAGGCCGCGCCCATGAAAGTGCCGCAACAACGCGGGCGCGAGCAAAAAAGAAATCAGCCCGGCGGCAAATAAAAACAATGCCAACGCCGCCAGCCCGAATAAGCCGTAGGGCGGCGTTAAAAATCCCGCCGGCAAAGCCGGCTTTTTCCCGCCCTGGCGCCCCGCGCCCGCGTTTTTCGGTTTGGCCGCGGGACGGCATTGGGCTTCGCTCAGCGGTTCAGCGGCGGCGATCGACTCCATTGCGGCAAAGCGCGTCGCGCTGATGCCCCAAATGCCGGGATTGATTTCGACTTCCTCCACCAGTTGGAAGCTGGCGGCATCGCCGGCCAGCCGCAGCTCGCGCACCCGCCGCCTGGCGCCATCCGCGAAGGTCAGCCGGAAACACCCCTCCGGATGCGTCTCGAGCGCCGCGTTTAAAATTTCCCGTTGCATGCAGAATTTCAGTTTACGTGAATCGTGGGACAGGGACCGGACGTGGATACTTCACCTGCGCAACCGGCGCCTTAAAGTAAAAGCGGCTGAGCCGCGATCTCTGCCGGTCAAAACGCCGTAGAGGTGATCCCGGAAACGCATCGAGCCCTATCCCGTGGTAATACTCTCGGCCAGGCCGGGAACGGAAGTTAATCTAACCTTTTACGATTCGAGACTGGCTTCAGGGAATCTGTGGACCAGGCATGCCGATTCCGG
>JAKASR010000015.1 GCA_021818955.1 Acidobacteriota bacterium | reverse complement strand
CTATTAACGACAATACCAAGCAATTCCGCAGGAATTGCGCCAAGCAAGCCGGCAATTCCGCAGGAATTGCGCCAAGCAAGCCGGCAATTCCGCAGGAATTGCGCCAAGCAAGCCGGCAATTCCGTAGGAATTGCGCCTGGCAATGCCCGGCAGCCATGAGTATTCGCAAAGCGTCCGGTTTCGGCCGGACCTTGGCGAAAGCGTCAGCGCCTAAACGTAAAAGCGGCCGTGCCGCTTTCGTCGCCGCAGTTTTCGTCAATGGCAATTTCAAAGAAATTGCCTAAAGCATGCTCAATTTCAAAGAAATCGTCTGCAGCCTGCTCAATTTCGGAGATATTGCTGCAGCCATGCTCGCAAGCCGGGTTGGCGCGGGGTTCCGATTAGGACCCGCGCCTGGGAACGGCAAAATAAACAATTCCGCGGGAATGGCCGGCCTCTGGCCCGTTTTTTAAGGTTTGCATGTGGGCTTCGTCATTGGTTTCTGCAATCCCGGCGGCTATACTTGCGCCGTTAAGGTTATTCTTCTTCCTTAAGCGTTAACGGCCGAGTCGGGCAGTAGTTTCGTCCGAGATTGCAGGCCGAAGCGCTGGTTTTTAAGGTCCCGCGCCAAATACGTCCGTTTTCGGCCGGACCTTTGCGAAATCGTCAGCGCCTAAAAGTAAAAGCGGCCGTGCCGCTAGCTGGCGGTTGTTAGCCGATAGCTGGCAGCTATTTTCACCATGCCGCTCTCCGCCCTGATTTACGATTTCGATTACACCCTGGCCGACTCGTCCGCCGGCATCGTCGAATGCGTGCGGCATGCCTTCACTTGCCTGCGCCTGCCCGCGCCCGAAGCCGAAGCCATATGCCGCACCATCGGACGCTCTCTGCCCGATACCTTTCGCGCGCTCTCCGACGGCGCCGTCCCCTCCGCCTCCGTGCCCGAGCTTGAAGCCGAGTTCTTGCGCCTGTTCATCGCCCGCGCCGATGAGATCATGGTCGAGCGCACCGTGCTGCTGCCCGGCGCCCGGGAAACCCTGGAAACCTTGCGCCTGCGCGGCTTGCGCCAGGCCATCGTCACCACCAAATTCCGCCGCCGCATCGAAGCCGTGCTGGCGCGCGAGGGCTGCCGCGAGACCATTGACGTTATTGTCGGCGGCGACGATGTCGCCGAGCCTAAGCCCGCCCCGGAGGGTCTTCGCCTGGCGCTGCGGCTTCTGGCGGTGGACGCCGCCGCCTGCTATTACGTCGGCGACAGCCTGGTGGACGCCGCCGCCGCCAGTGCCGCCGGCGTGCCCTTCATCGCCGTCGCCACCGGCCCGACCCCGGCGGAAGATTTGCTCCGCTGGCGCCCGGCGCTGCTGCTGCACCACGTGCGCGATTTGGAACGGCAGTTGGAAACCTGGCGTTTGAGCGCTGAAGTATGAGTTCACGCGGCAATCGTAAGGCGAAAGCATGAGCTATGCCCTCCATCCTGAGCGCAACCGGCGCCAATTAGCCTGGAAGTTATTGCGGTTCGGCGCCGGCCTGCTGTGCGGCTTGCATCTCGCCGCGCAGCAGCCTTCCTCCCCGCAATTCAAAATCACCGCGCGCCTGGTGCAAGTGCCGGTCACGGTGCTCGATGCCCGCGGGCGTTTCCTTCCCGGGCTGCGCCGCCGCGACTTCCGGCTCTTCGTCGATGGCAAGCCCATGCCCATTGTCGCGCTCGACCTGATGCGCCGGCTCCCGCCGGCTTTGAATTCGGCCGCGAAATGGCCGGCGCCGTTGCCGCCGAACGCGGTCACCAACCTCGCCCCCGTCGGCCCCAATCATGTCGTGCTGCTGTTCGATTATCTGCGGACACCGGCCTCGGCACTGCCTTATTTGCAGCGGCAGATGAGCACTTTGTTTACTCATCCATTGCCGCCGGGCGTGGATGTCGCGATTTTCGACCTGGCCGCCGGCTTGCGGGTGCTTCAGCCTTTCAGCCGGAATCAGGATCGTTTGCGGCTGGCCTTGAACCGCATGCTAAAATCCCCGCATGCTTTTGCCGCTGCCGGCGTCGGCGGCGGCCTTGGCGCCAATGCCGCGCTGCCCGTTTTCACCCAATCGATCCCGCCGGCCGGCGCCGGCGATTTTGCCGATCAGCAGGCGAGCATCATCTTAAACCGGCTCGCAACCGGCAATCGAGAGTTGGTCGTGCCCGCGCTGCGCTACCAGTATTTTCATCGTTTGCAATTGCTACGCCTGCTGGCGCAAATTCTCGGCGGCATTCCCGGCCATAAGCTCGTGCTTTGGATCTCTACCGACCCCTCCTTCGCCTTTTCCATTTTCGCCACCGGCGCGGATGCCATTACCCGCGCAAAAGAGACAGCCCGGCTTGAAAATGCGCGGGCACGGGAATCCCGTTCTCGGAATTTTATCCATCTTGCCGTTCGCAATCTGAATGCGGCCAACGCTTCGCTCTACTTCATCAATCCGCTGGGGCTCAAATCCTATGTTCGCGGCGCCGGGGTGACTGGAAGCAAAGACGGCAATTCACTCCATCTGCGGCAAATGGCGGTCAGCTATACCGCCCGCGCCGTCGCTATCCAGGCGGCGAAAAAAACCGGGGGCGAAGCGCTGCCGCAAACCAATAATCTGGCCGCGCTGGCGGAGCAGGCAATTCGCAAGATCGAAGATCAGTACGTTTTATATTTCCGGCCGCCATTCCGTTACCGCGCCGCCGCGCAATATCATCGCATCCGTGTCCAATTGCTGCGTGCCGATGCGCGCATTCGCTACCGCCAGGGCTATCTCCAGCAGGCGCGCAATTTTCCGGGGAGCGCGCCGCCGGCCCTCTCCCAAAGTCAACCGGCGATCGCTCGGCAAATGGCGCTGAGCCCGATGGAGCTGCGCGGATTGCCGCTGGCGATGGTGCCGGGAAGCTTAAGCGCTCCGGAAAAACCCTATTGGCGGGGCGCGCCGCGCCAGCTTCGCGTTCGCTTGCTGCCTTTCACGCTCGAAATCCCTTTTGCCCGCCTCATACACGCCCGGCCGCATGGCGCCGGCTTTGGTTATAACTTCCAAGTGGCCGCACTGATGGTGTCGGCGGCTACGGGCGAGATCCAGCGCATGCCGCTCGAGCGTTTTTCCCGTAAATTGTCGTTTCGCCGGGCGGCCGTGCTGCGCTCGCGCGAGATTCGTTATTCCGGCAGGTTCGTGCTCGGACTCAAGGGCTCGTACCTCTGCCGCGCGCTGGTGGAAGATAAAATTAGCGGCCAGATCGGTAGCGTTTCGCTGATCGTCAGGGCCGATGGAAACGAGCCTTTTCCTTAAGCGTTAACGGCCGAGTCGGGCAGCAGTTTTCGTCATAGGCAATTTCGGAGAAATTGCCTAAACCATGCCCGCAGGCCGAAGCGCGGGGTTCCTTTTAGGTCCAGCGCCTATGAACGACAATAAACTTTCGGCAGCCATGAGTATTCGCAATGCGTCCGGTTTCGGCCGGACCTTGGCGAAAGCGTCAGCGCCTAAAAGTAAAAGCGGCCGTGCCGCCGCCTCGGTAGCGCGTCTCGCAAGAACATGACCTTCATGCAAAAAATATCGGCGTGCATCAGCTTGGCCGCGCTGTTGGTTGGCGGCGCGGCCGCTTTCAGCGTTAACGGCCGGCCCGGGCAGCAGTTTTCGTCATGGGCAACCGGCTTCGGCCGGGCGTTTGCGCAAGCGTCAGCGCCTGAAAGTAAAAACGGCCGGGCCGCCGCCCCGATTCCCGCCGGCATACCGCGCGCGCTGGCGCGCCGCCGCGCCGCCAACATCTCCGGCGTCCGTTACCGCATCGCGCTGGCGCTCGTGCCGCATGCCCGCGACGTGCCCGGCAGCGTCGAGATTCGATTCCGCTTGAAGCATGCGGTCACGACCTTGCTCGATTACCGCGATGGCGTGTTGCACAGCCTCGCCGTGAACGGCCAGGCCTTGCCGCCGCGCCTGCAACGCGGACACATCCTGCTGCCCGCGGCCGATTTGCGCGCCGGCGTCAACACCTTCCGCGCGCGCTTCACCGCGCACATGGCCGCCGCCGGCAAGCCCATCATCCAGTACGAAGACCATGACGACGGCTCCGAGTATATCTACACCCTCTTCGTTCCCATGGACGCCAGCATGGTCTTTCCCTGCTTCGACCAGCCCGATATCAAAGGCCGCTTCCAGCTCGCTTTGACCGCGCCCCGGGCCTGGACGCTTCTCTCCAATACCGCGCCCGTCGCCACCGCCTTGCATGGCGTCTCCGAAACCGTGCGCTTTGGCGTGACCCGCCCGCTGCCCACCTACCTGGTCGCCTTCGCCGCTGGACCGTTTTTAAAAATGACCAGTCCCGGCAAGCCCACCGTCTATTTCCGCAAATCGCAACTGGCGCGGGCGCGGCGCGATGTCCCCGAACTGCAGTCGATCACCGCCCGCGGCCTGCGCTTCCTCTCCAGCTATTTCGCCCAGCCCTTCCCTTTTCCTAAATACGATATCGTGCTGATTCCCGGTATGGCCTATGGCGGCATGGAGCATGCCGGCTGCACTTTCCTGCGGGAAGAAGACGTGCTGTTCCGCACTGCCACTACCCGCAACGATATTCTCGGCCGCGACATCCTGACCTTGCATGAGCTGACCCACCAGTGGTTCGGCGACCTGGTCACCATGCGCTGGTTCGACGATTTATGGCTGAAAGAGGGCTTTGCTCAGTTCATGGCTTACCGGACCCTCGCCTCGCTTCGTCCCCATGACCTGATCTGGAAGCGCTTTTCCGAATCCATCAAGCCGGGCGCCTACGCGATTGACGAAACCCTCGGCGCCACGCCGATTTACCAGGATATTGGCAACCTCGATATCGCCAAGTCCGCCTATGGCGCCATCGTCTATTCCAAGGCTCCGGGCGTGCTCAAGCAGCTCTGGTATGTGCTCGGCGACCGCAATTTTCGCAATGGCCTGCGCGATTACCTGCGCGCCCATGCTTACGCCAATGCCACCTGGAGCGACTTGGTGCATGCCCTGCAACGCGCCTCGGGACGCCCGCTGGGCGCTTGGGCGCAGGCTTGGATCCTCAAACGCGGCATGCCCCAGGTCTCGACTGCCTGGAGTTGCTCCAAGGGCAGGCTGTCGCGCCTGACCTTGACCCAGCGCGACGTGCTGCATGAGGGGGTCCTGTGGCCGATAGCCACCGAGTTGCTGCTGCATCCGCCGCAAGGCCGGCCGGTGCGCTTGCGCGTGGAATTTTCCAGCGCGGCGGCCGATGTGCCCGCGGCCGTCGGCCAAGCCTGCCCCGATTGGATTTTCGCCAACGATCGCGATTACGCCTACGGGCGTTTTCTGCTCGATCGGCGCAGCCGGCGCGCGGTCATGCGGCAGTTGGGCGGCATCCGCAGCCCCTTCGAGCGCTCGTTGCTCTGGAACTCGCTGTGGCAGTCGGTGCGCGTCGCCCGGCTTGATCCGCGCCGCTATCTCGCGCTCGCCGCCCGGCTCTCGCCGGAAGAAAAAGATGAGACCATCCTGGCCGGCATGCTCGGCCACGCCGCCCTGGCCTTGCACCGCTATCTTGCCGCCGCGGACCGGCGCCGGCTGGATGCGCCCCTGGCCCGGCTGGCGGCAACCGAAATGCGCCAGGCGCCCCGCCGCGACCTGCGCATTATCTGGTTTCGCGGGTTTCGCGCGCTGGCGGAAAACGCCGCCTCGCGCGCTACGCTCGTGCATTTGCTCGAGGGCTCGCTGCGCTTGCGCGGCGTGACCCTGCGCCCGCTCGATCGCTGGAACCTGGTCACCACCCTGGTCGCCCTCAACGATCCCCGGGCCGCAAAGGTCCTGGCCCGCGAGCAGCGTCGCGACCCTACCACCGATGGGCTTAAATTCGCCTACATGGCCGGGGCGGCGCGGCCGCGGGCGGCCACCAAGCGGCGCTATTTCCACGATTATCTCGATAACCCCGCCCGCCCGGAAGATTGGATTCAAACCAGCTTGGGGGCTTTCAACTATTGGAATCAGTCGCGGCTGACCCAACCCTATCTGCTCCCGGCGCTCCAGGCGCTGCCCCGGATTCAGACGCGGCGCAAAATCTTTTTCCTGGTCGCCTGGCTGGACGCCTTCATCGGCGGCCAGCACTCGCGCCGCGCCGACGCCATCGTCCATCATTACCTCGACTCCGCGCGGATTCCTCCCGCCCTGCGGCTGAAAATCCTGCAGGCGGTCGATGAGCTGGATAAGACGGTGAAGATCCGGGAAAGGTACGCGGGAAAAAGCGGCTAGGCGGCGGGAAGCTTCTCCTGTTTCCGCTTTTAATTTTTCTACCGCAGCCGCGAGCCATTGGGGGTGTCGGCCGGGACGCTGACCAGCACCGGCTTGCCCGAGGGCTCGACCGAGGCGGCGACGATCATGCCGTTCGACTCGACCCCGCGCAATTTGCGCGGCTCCAGATTCGCCACGATCACCACTTTTTGGCCGATCAGGTCGGCGGGCGCGTAGGCTTCGGCGATGCCAGCCACGATTTGCCGCGCCTCCGTGCCGATATCCACCGTCAGCTTCAGTAGCTTGGTGGCGCCGGGAATGCGTTCGGCGGTTTTGACCTCGCCCACCCGCATTTCCACCTTGGCGAAATCGTCAATCGGAATGCGGGCGGCGGCGGGCGGAACCGCTGGCGAAGCGGCCGCATCCGGAGGTGAGGACGCCTTTCCTGCGGGTGCGGATGAAGCGGGCGGGTTGGCGGGCGCAGCCTGATTGGCGGGCGCGGCCTGGTTAGCGGGCGCGGCCTGGTTGGCGGAAGCCGGCGTCGCCGCCGGCGGGGCTGCGGCCGCGCCTGCCGCCGCGGCGGGCGGCAAGCTGGCGGCCTCCGCTTCGGCTTCGAGTTTCCGCAGTTGTTCCACCGCCGCGGCTTTTTCCAGCCGCGGAAAGAGCGGCGAGATTTGCGTGATCGCCTGGTCCACGGGAATTTTGCCCCAGGTGAGGCCGTCGATGCGCTGGGCGGCGTCGCCTTCCAGGCCCAGTTGTTGCCATAGCCGGTTGGCGCTCTCCGGCAGCACCGGCGCCAGCAGTATGGCGGTGAAACGCAAGCTCTCGGCGGCGATGTGCAGCACGGTGGCCAGGCGCGAGCGCGACTCGGCGTCGCTTTTTTCCGCCAGCGCCCACGGTTCCTGGTCCACCAGATACCGGTTCAAGCCGGCGATGAATTGCCAGACCGCTTCCAGCCCGCGGGCGAAATGGTAATCGAGAAACGCCGCCCGCAGGCTGTCGCGCGCCTGCTCGGCCTGGCGCATGATTTCCAGATCCTGGTGCAGCCAGGCTACCCCGGCGGCGGGATAAGGAACTTTGCCGCCGAAATAGCGCTGGATCATGTTGAGCGTGCGCGCCGCGAGATTGCCCCAGTCGTTGGCCAGGTCGCTGTTGTAGCGCGCCACCAGCGCATCGTAGCTGAAGCTGCCATCCTGGCCGAAGCTGACCTCGCGCAGCAGAAAATAACGCAGCGCGTCGGCGCCCATCACCCGCTGGATGGGCTCGGCCCGGACCACGTTGCCGCGCGATTTGGACATCTTCTCTTCTTCAAACAGCAGCCAGCCGTGGGCGATGATGCCGCGCGGCAGCGGCAGTTCCGCCGCCATCAGGAACGCCGGCCAGTAAACGGCATGGAAACGCACGATTTCCTTGCCTACCAGGTGCCAGGCGGGCCACAGCTCGTGGAATCGCTGCTGATCGGCGGGCAGGGGCGAGCCGTAGCCGATGCCGGTCAGGTAGCCGCAGAGCGCGTCCAGCCAGACGTAAAATACGTGCCGCTCGTCGCCGGGCACGGGAATGCCCCAGCGGATCGAGGTGCGGCTGATGGAAAGATCGCGCAGCCCGGATTGCACGAACGCCAGCACTTCGTTGCGCCGTGCCTCCGGACGGATGAATTCCGGATGCTCCTGATAAAACTGCAGCAGCGGCTGCTGAAACGCGGAAAGCCGGAAGTAATAGTTTTCCTCCGTCAGCTTCTCGGTCGCGCGGCCGCAGGTCGGACACGGCGTGCCCGGCTCGCCTTCCACGTAAAGCTCGTCATGGACGCAGTAGGCGCCGCTGTATTCGCCCTTGTAAATATGTCCCTTCGCCTGCATGCGGCGAAACACCTCGCCCACGGCGGCGTTGTGGCGCGATTCGCTGGTGCGGATGAAATAGCTGTAGCGCAGCCCCAGCCGGTCCCATTCCTCGCGGAAGCGGGCGGCATTGGCGTCGGCAAATTGCTGGGGCGTGATCCCGGCGGCTTCGGCCGCGCGCTGGATCTTTTGTCCGTGCTCGTCGGTGCCGGTGAGAAATGAGGCGTTTTCGCCCAATTGCTGCCGGAAGCGCACCACCGCGTCGGCCACAATGGTGGAATAAGCATGCCCCAGATGCGGCCGGGCGTTGACATAGTAGAGCGGCGTGGTCAGGAAAAAGCGAGCCATGGGGTTGGATACGCGGCGCGGCGGCTGCCCCTTCCGCCTCTGCGGGACCGGCGGCCGCGCCCGGCGCAAATTTCAGTATAAGGAGTTTTGCGGCGACTCGGCCGTTTTCCGCATTCCGCTGCTCTACCAGTGGCCGTTATTGTTTTTCGATTTTGGGGTTGGAGTGCTGCCTGTCCGGCGGCGGCGCGGCCGGGTGTTCCCGATGGGATGCCAGCGCGGCGGCATATACCTCTTTGAGCGGCACGCCGGCGCCGCGGGCAATGGCGCGGCAGTCTTCATACTCCGGCGCGGAGTTGAGGCGCTGCCCGCCCGACCAGGCTTCCTTCACCCGCACCGGGCCCCAGGGCGTTTCAACCTGCGCCCAGCGCCGCTCCAGCACCCGCCGGCGGGCGGAGTATTGCCGCACTCCCAGCGTGGTGGTTTCGGCCAGCAGTAAGCCCATAAAGCGCTCGGCATCCTCCGGGCGCGCCAGCAGGGTCAGCAGCGCGCCGGGCCGGTTTTTTTTCATCACCACCGGAGTGTAGAAAAAATCCAGCGCGCCCAGCTCCAGGGCGCGCTCGCCGGCGTAGCCCAGCCATTCCGGATTGCTGTCGTCCACTTCGGCTTCGATGACGGTAATGCTTTCCAGGCCGGCGGCTTCCGGGGCGCTTTCGCCCGCTTCGGTTTCGCGCTGTCCCAGCAGCCAATCCCGCAATCGTTCGCGCAGCGTCATGATTAAAAGCTTACCGCGTTGGCTGGCTGGGCTTATTCATGCTGCGTATCGCGCTCGCCGCGCCCGGCAGCATGGGATCGAGCCGCAGCGCCGCCATTAAATTTTTACGCGCCTCGGCGCGGCGGCCGGCCAGCAGTTGCGCCAGGCCGGCGAGCAGCCGGGCTTCGGCGGCGGCGGCTTTAGTCGGATCTTTCGGAAATGCCGAGAAATCGGGAACGGAGGTGGCGAAATAATCGGCCGCGGGGCGGGCCCGCAGCCGTTGCTTCGCCTCCGCCTGCAGGCGCGGAACGCAGGCGCGCGCCGCCGGCCGGCGTCCCAGCGCGCGCAGCGCCAGCCCGCGCCAGTATTCCGCGGCCGGGCTTTGCGGCATGGCGGGATGGGGTGCGGCGGCGGCGCGCTCGAATGCTTGCCGGGCGGCCGCCGGCTTGCCCAGCGCGCGCAGCGCCAGCGCGGTTTGATACTCGATCCGGTTCAATGGGCTTAACGGATGCCGGAACTCGCCCAGGTTTTCCGGCAGGCGGCGGGCGGCGCGGCAATGTGCCAGCGCGGCCCGCGCTTGGCCGTCGGCCCGCGCCGCCTCGCTCAAGCGCAAATGCGCTTCGGTATAGACTTCCGCCGCCCGCCCTTCGCCGCCTTCCCAGGGATGAAAGCGGCGGCCGGCGAGCGCCGCCAAAGCCTGGCGAGGACGGTCCAGCCGCAGCAGCAAGGCGGCGCGTTCCAGCACCAGCGTATCGCGCCGGCGAACGAGTGCCGCCGCCTGCTCCAGCCGCTCCAGGCGTGCGGCGGGCGCCGCTCCCAGGCGGTCTTCCAGTTGATCGAGCTCTTCCAGGATTCGCGCGGCATCGTTGCGCGCCAGCTCCAGCCCGGGCGGCTCGGCTTGGCTCGCCTCCGCCGCTGCCTTTTGTGCTTCCGCTTCCACCGCCGCCAGCGCCGCGGCCAGGGCGCGGCGGCAGGCTTGCCGCGCTTTTTCCGCATGCCGGCGAACGCGGTACTCGGCCAGCGCCAGGTTGCGCCAGGCGGGCGCGAAATCGGGGTCGAGCGCCGCCGCCCGCTCCCAATGCCGGGCGGCGTCTTCGTGGCGCTGCTTGTCGTAATACAAGCAGCCGAGATAATAATGCGCCCGGCTGTCGCCCGGCATTTCGGCCAGCGCGGCTTCCAGCGCCAGCATTTCTTCCAGCCGCGACGGAAAACAATAATCGGCGCTGGCGCGGCCGGCGCGGCGATACCAGTCCCGGACCGAGGCGGCTTCGCCGGCTTGCAAAGCCAGGTAGCCGGCCGCGTAAAGCGCCATGGCCGGCGGCCGCGGCGCTTGGCAATGCGGCGCCAGCACCTCGCCGGCTTCGCGCCAGAAGCCCGCGCCGGCATAGTCGAAGGCCACATCCAGCGCCAGTTGCGGATCGGCGGACAAGCTGGCTGGCGGCGATGTTTTCAGGCCCAACAGGCTGGCTTCATGCTGCGACCATAAGTCGAGCGGATCCAGCGCAAGCGTCGCGGTGACGATTTTTCGAGCGCGGGCGCCTTGATGCAGCCGCCGCAGCAGCGCGGCTTTCAGGTTGCGCGCGTTCAGATTTGCGCCGTCCGCCGCCAAACTGGCTTCCAGGTGATCGAGCGCGGCCGGATATTCGCCTTGCCGGGCGGCAAGCCTGGCCAGCGCGTAAAACCCGGCGCCGCGCCAGGCCGCGCTCCAGACCGATTTATAGAAGCCAATGCGGGCTTCCTCGCGCCGGCCAAGATATTGCAGCGCTTCGCCCAGCAGGTAAAATGCCTCGCCCGCTTCGGGGTTGGAATTGTAAACCGTCAGCCGGGCGATGGCGGCCTGGAAATGATTGACCGCCTCGGTAAATTGCCCCTGGCGCAAATGCCGCCGGCCCAGCCCCAGGTGGGCGCGCGGATCGCCGGAATCGCGGCGCAAGGCTTCACGCCAATACGGCTCCGGCGAGCGCGTGGCGTGGCGATACTGTTCGAGATGCGCGGCAATTAAATTCAGCTCGTCGCTGGAACGGGCGCGCGCCGGCGGGGGCGGCTCGCGCGCCGGCGCGGCATTCGCCCAGGCGCCATCGCAGCGTGCGGCAATGCCCGCCTCAATTTCGTAGGCTTCCCCGGCTGCTTGCCCCCCGGCGCCGGCAACCGCGCGGGCCTCCGCCGGCCAGGGCCGGTAGCGGATCAGCTCCCGGCCGTCGCGATCGAAAACTTGCAGCCGATAGGACTCCGGCGTTGCGCCCTGCGCCGGCGCCGATTCGCGCACGAACGGCTCGCCGGGCGCGAGCTTGCAGTCCGCTTCCCACAGCCGCCGCTCGCCGGCGCGCAACACCACGCGAGCGGCCATGGTTTCGCAGGCGCAAACGCCCGCCCGTATCCGGCGCGGCCCGATTTCCAGGTTGACGGCCAGGCGGCGATTGGCGTTTTTCACCGGCCCGATGCGCTGGATGGGGTACCAGTAATGCGAAAACTCGCGGGTTTCATACGGCTGCAACCAGGAAAAATCGGGCTGGTTGTCGGTATAAACCCCCGTCATGAGCTCGATATAGGGGCCATCCTTGTCGGTCAGGTTGCGTTCCCAGGCGCGGCCAAACTCAGAATTGCCCCAGGTCCAAAGCTTCTTGCCGGGTGCGATGTGATGATCGGCGACCGCGACCAGCCCCGCCCGGCGGCGATGATCGTAGCCGCCCATAAAGTCGAAATGCGAGGCGGCCACCATGTAGGAAGTCGGCACCGGCAGGTTGTGCCACCAGGAAATATCGGTTCCCGGACCGTAATCCACGCCATAGTATTGACCGCGGGCGATGGGATACTCCGTCACCGCGCGCCGGGCATGATCGGCGACCTTGGCGACATCCGGCGGGAAAAAGGCTTGGTATTCGTCATGCACGTGTACGCCGGCATTGGCCCACCAGAGAAAGGTCTGCGGGCGGGGAGTGCGATTGAAAAGCCGCACTTTCGCCTCGATTCGCGCTTCCCCGGGCGCGAGAGAAATGCCCAGCAGGCATTTCATCCGTTCCATGGGATCGTGCTCGCCCAGCCAGACCGTGCAGCCGCCGTCGGCGCGCGCTTCCAGCCGGTAATGCACCGGCTGAAAGGTGGAAGGGCGATGATGCTGCGGCCAGTTGAATTCGACTCCGCCGGAAATCCAGGGGCCGAGCAGGCCGACCAGCGCCGGCTTGATCACCCGCTGGCGATAAAAAAAATCGTAGCCATTGGTCTGGTCGCGTCCGGCATGAATGCGCCCGCCGATTTCCGGCAGCAGCATCAATTGCAGGTAGCCGTTTTCGAGAAATACGGCGCGAAAGCCGCGCGGGCGGGCGGTGGCGGCGATGCGCTCGGTAATGGCGCAGGGATAGACTTTGCCGCTGCTGCCCTGATATACCCGGTTTTCCAGAAACATCGGCAGCCGCTCCGGCGCCCCCGCGGCGTATTCCGGCATGACCACCGTCTCTTCCCTAACGCGGACTGGCTGCTTGCAGGCGGCTCGACTCCGGTTCATTCCGCCGCCTTCGCTTTCCAGAAAGCTTCGATTTGCTCCAGGCTGCGTCCCTTGGTTTCCGGCAACCCGCGCCAGACCAGCAGAAAAGTTAACAGCGACAGCCCGGCGTATATCCAGAACGCGCCGCCGGCGCCGAGCGCGCGCACCAGCGAGAGAAAGGTCATGGTCAGCAGCAAGGAGGCCAGCCACAGACTCACCGTGGCCACGCCCATGGCGCGGCCGCGCAGCCGGGTGGGAAACAATTCCGATAAGACCACCCAAACCCCCGGCCCCAGGCCCACACCGAAGCTGGCGATGTACGCCAAAATCAACAGCAGCACGGGCAGCGCCGCCACCTGTGCGGAACGGAACTCCAGCCCCAGCAAGAGCAGGCTGGCGGCCATGCCGCCGGAGGAAAGCATCAGCAACGGCCGGCGCCCGAGGCGATCGATGACCCAGATCGCCACCAGCGTCACCAGCAAATTGACCAGGCCGATATAGACATCAAGGCCCAGCGCGGTGGCGCGGCTGCTCTTGACCTGGTCGCGAAAGATCAGCGCGCCGTAATAAAACACGGTATTGACGCCGGTGATCTGCTGCAACACGGCCAGCGCCAGCGCCAGCCGCAGCGGACGGCGCAGCGCCGGGCGGAACAGTTCGCGAAAGGAAACCGCCTCCTCGCGCACCGCTTGCTCGATTTCCGCCAGCTCGCGCCCGGCGGCTTCCGGCCCATGCAGCCGTGATAAAACTTGCAGCGCCTCCGTCCGGCGGCCTTCTTTGGCCAGCCAGCGGGCGCTTTCCGGCACGAAAAGCAAGGCCAGCCCCAGTCCGGCGGCGGGCACGGCGGCGGCGGCGAACATCCAGCGCCAACTGCCCGCTCCCAAGCCGGCCAGCGACCAGTTGACGATGTACGAAAGCAAAATCCCGATCACGATGGCCAACTGATCGAGCGTTACCAGCCGGCCGCGGATGCGCGCCGGCGCGTTTTCGGAAATATACAACGGCGCCAGCACCGAGGCGATGCCGGTCGCCACGCCGGCCAGCAGGCGCGCGGCGACAAATTCGGCCAGGGTGCGCGGCAAGGCTGCCGCCAGCGACGAAACCGCAAACAGCGCCGCCGCCAGAATCAGCACCCGGCGCCTTCCGAAGCGGTCGCTCAGCCAGCCGGCGATGCCGGCGCCGGCGGCGCAGCCGAGCAGCAGGCTGGAAGCGGCAATTTCCGTTCCCAGTTCGGTTAAGTGCAGTTGCCGGCGCAAAAAAACCAGCGCCCCATTGATGACTGCGATATCGAAGCCGAACAGCAACCCGGCCGTGGCCGCCACCCCCGCCATCCAGTACACATAGCCGGTGCGCTCCGGCGCGGGAGATGCCGCGGCACTCGAATTTTGCGCATGCGCCAAGCGTCCCTGCCCCCTGGGCTGGTTGCAACCGAAGCGGCTCGGCCACTTTTACTTTTAGGCGCTGACGTTTTTGCAAGAGTCCGGCCGGTGCCGGACGCTTTGCGAAAACTCATGGCTGCCGAAAGTTTTTTGTCGTTACGGCGCGGGAACTAAGGAATCCCGCGCTTCGGCCTGCGATCTCGGATAAAAACTTCTGTCCGACTCGGCCGTTAACGCTTAACGAGCTTAACAAAAATTCCGCGGCTACGATTTATAATTCGGCCTTAGCCGAGGAGAAAACAATGCACATGCACTTGCCACGCCGGGCCCTGCGCTGGGTCATGCCGCTCGCGCTCGCCGGCGCGGGGTTATGGAGCCAGGCGCCCCAACTCGCCGCCACGCCGCCGATGGGCTGGAACGATTGGTATCAATACCAATGCCGGGTCTCGCAAGCGATTGTCGAGCGCAATGCCGCCGCCCTGGTGCGCAGCGGCATGAAAGCCGCCGGCTACCGTTATGTCGATATCGACGACTGCTGGCAGGGCCAACGCGATGCGCAAGGATTTATCCATCCCAATTCGCGTTTTCCCGATATGAAGGCGCTGGGGCAATACCTGCACCATCTGGGCTTGAAGTTCGGCATCTACTCCTCGCCCGGCCCGAAGACGTGCGCCGGCTATGCCGGCAGCTATGGCCACGAAAAACAGGATGCGGAAACCTACGCCCGCTGGGGCGTGGACCTGTTGAAATACGACTGGTGCAGCGCCGGCGAGGTCTATCCTCCCAGCCAGATGCGGCACGCCTATCGCCTCATGCACCGGGCGCTTGTGGCCACCGGGCGCCCCATGCTCTACAGCCTGTGCCAATACGGCCTGGAAGGCGTCTGGCGCTGGGGCGCGTCCGTCGGCGGCAACATGTGGCGCACCGCCGGCGATGTGGGCGCCGATGGCGGCGATTACAATCGCATGTCGCTGATCGGTTTTCAGCAGAGCGGGTTGGGCCGCTTCGCCGGCCCGGGACATTGGAACGATCCCGACATCCTGCTCATCGGGCTGGGCAAACTCCATCCCGCCGGGGAACGCACCCAGATGAGCCTGTGGTCGCTCGAAGCCGCACCGCTGCTGGCGGGCAACGATCTCACCCATATGACGCCGGCCACGCTGGCGCTGCTCACCAACCCGGAAGTCATTGCCGTGGATCAGGACCCGCTCGGCATTGCCGCCCGCCGTTACCAGGCCGAGGGTCCGCTCGAAATCTGGATGCGCCCGCTGGCCGGCGGCGACTGGGCCATCGGCCTGTTCAACCGCGGCGGCTCGACCCTGCCCATTACGCTCAACTTCCGCCGCCTCCACCTGCCGCCGCGGCTGCGCCTGCGCGACCTTTGGCGGCATAGCGATTTAGGGATATTTGACGGACATTTTGCCGCGCCCGTGCCGCGCCATGGCGTGCTGCTGCTGAAAGCGACCGCCATGCCTTGATCTCAGGCTGGGCAGCCGCTCGGCTTGGATTTTTCGCGGCCGCGGCTGTAAGTTTTTAACCTTTGGCTTTTAGCTGCTGGTGCAGGTGCGCGGCGATGACTTGGCCGTGGAAGCGTCCGTTTTCGATGAAGATCTCGCCGGTCTGCCGCCCGCCCACGACCACCCCGGCCAGATAGAGGCCGGGCACGTTCGATTCAAAGCTCTTCGGGTCGCAAATCGGGCGCTGGTTGTCGGGATGAAAGCGCACCCCGGCGGCTTCGAGAAAATCGAAATCGGGGTGATAGCCGATCAGCGCGAAAACGAAATCCGCGGGCAGAAGTTCGGTTTCCGGCGCGGCGCTTCCATCTTCCGCCGCGCGCGCGATGCGCACCGCCTCCGGCTCGATTTCCAGCACCTGATAACCCAGGCGCGCGGCAATTTCCCCCGCCTTGATGCGGTTTTCGATATCCGGACGCACCCAATATTTCACGCTGGGGCTGAGCTGCGGGCGGCGGTAGACCAGCGTGACCTGGGCGCCATGGCGAAACAACTCCAGCGCGGCATCCGCGGCGGAATTTTTCCCGCCGATCACCACGACCCGGCTGCCGGCAAACGGATGCGCTTCCTTGAAGTAATGATGGACGTGCGGCTGCTCCTCGCCCGGCGCCCCCAGGCGGTTGGGCAGATCGTAATAGCCGGTGGCGATGACCAGCTTGCGGGTGGAATAGCGGGCGCTGCGCCCGCTGGCGTGGGTGGCGTGTACCGTAAAACCCGCTGTGGCGGGCAGGATGCGGTCCACGCGCTCGTACTGATGGACGTTTAATTTATAGTGCTGCGCCACTTTGCGGTAATAGGCCATCGCCTCCAACCGGGTGGGCTTGGCCGAAGCCGCCGTCATGGGGATATCGCCGATTTCCAGGCGCTCGCTGGTGGTAAAAAATACCATCGAGGTGGGGTAGTTATAAATCGAGTTAACCAGGCAGCCTTTTTCGATGATCAGGGTTGAGATCCCCAGTTTTTCCGCTTCAATCGCGGTAGCAAGTCCGGTGGGGCCGGCGCCGATAATAATCAGGTCCCAGGCGGTAGCTTCCGCGGTGGAGGTAGGCGTCATGATCAAATTTTAGCCCGGCAGCGTACCGGTCCCGCTACTACTTTTAAGGTGCAACGTGCTACTCTGAATGCGGCGCGCTCGAGCCTTATCCCTTCGGCCGCGTTTGAGGTCTTGGCACATGAATCGCACGCTGGCAATCGGCCTCTTGCTCGCAACCCTGTCGGCATCGCCGCGCGCCTGGGCGGCCCGAAAGTCGAAGACCGGGCATGCTGCCGCCCACCGTCTGGCGCGGCGTCATCCGATTGCGCACAAGCGCGTTGCCGTCCACAAATTTACCGGCCCCAAGCCTGCTCCGTTATTCCAAAAAGATCTGGATGCCGCCCTCAACCACGGTCGCCTGGCCGGCGGTCATATTGAAGTTCAGCTCTCCGGCCGGATTATCCATTTGAACGGTTGGGTGAAGGGCGCTGAAAACCGCGGCCGCGCCACCGAACAGGCGCGCCTGGTCGCTCGCCACGATCACTGGAAAAACATCCACGTCTACAATCAACTGCGCGTTAAGTAGCGCGGATTCGCCCTTTCCCTTCCCGCTCGCATCTTCCCTTTCCCTGTCAGAATAAAGGCGGGAGGACGCGCGCATGCACGCTCTGGCCGGCATCGCGGGCCTTTTATTGCTGGTTGCCGTCCTCTGGGACGGCTTTGAAACCATCATCCTGCCGCGGCGCGTGACCCGCCGCATCCGCCTGGCGCGTTTTTTCTATGTGCTCACCTGGCGGCCGTATCGCGCCCTGATGCGCCGCCTGCCGCGCGGCCGGCGGCGCGAAGAGTGGCTGGCCATTTTTGGCCCGCTTTCGTTATTGGGGTTGCTGGCGCTCTGGGCGGTGTCGCTGGTGCTGGCTTTTAGCTTATTGGGTTGGGCTTGGGGCGATCATCAGCCCTGGGCTGCGGAACTCTTTTCCAGCGGCAGCAGCTTTTTTACCCTGGGCTTGAAACAGCCGCAAACGCCGGGCGGACGCGGCCTGGCGGTGTTTGAGGCCGGCACCGGCTTCGGCTTTCTCGCGATCATTATCGGTTATCTGCCGGTCATGTATCAGGCCTTCAGCCAGCGCGAAGTGCATATTTCCCTGCTGGACGCGCGCGCCGGCTCGCCGCCCTCCGCCGCCGAACTGCTCCGCCGCTGCGCGCGCAGCCAGGCGGAGCTGATCGCGCTGTTGCGGGACTTCGAAACCTGGGCGGCGCAACTGCTCGAAAGCCATCTCTCTTATCCGGTGCTGGGGTACTTCCGCTCGCAACACGATAACCAATCCTGGCTGGCGGCGCTGGCGACCATGCTCGACACCAGCGCCCTGGTCATGCTGGGCGCGGGTTGCAGCGTCAGCCTCTCCCCCGCCGCCCCGCTGAATGGCGATCATGCGCCGGTGATCCGCCAGGCGAAGCTGACCTTTGCCATGGCCCGGCATACCTTGGTGGACCTGGCGCAGGTGCTGGGCGTGCGTCCGGATCGGGTCGCGCCCTCGCGCAATTTGTCTCCCGCCGATCTGGAGCGCTTGCAGGCCATGCTCGAACAGGAACGCATTCCCTGGATGAATAGCCGCACCTGTTACGACCGCCTGGCCGAAGTCCGCCATATATACGAGCCTTATCTCGCCGGCTTGGGCCAGCGCTTGTTAATGGATCTGCCTCCCTGGATGCCGGGAGAACACGTTCGTGAAAACTGGCGCACCAGCGCCTGGGATCAGCAAGCCCATCATGCGCGCAGCCTGCATTCGGATTGGCACCAGTAAAAGCTGCGATGGAAGAGCGGCATCAAAATAGAATCCGCCGCGGGACTTTGGATTGAGCTTTTAAGCTTGGCGCCGCGGTTCGGCCGCTTTTACTTTTAGGCGCTGACGCTTTCATAAGAGTCCGGCCGAAGCCGGACGCTTTGCGACCCGGCTGTTAACGCTTTTAGGATAAATTGCAGTGGCTCGCTGAAAGCGGCCGCTTATTCCAGCCCCAACTCGCGCTTCAAACGGCCGGCATCGAAGGGGCTGCAATCGAAATAACGCCCGTCAACCTCGAAGGTGGGCACTTTGCGCCGGCCCTGGTTCTTTTCCATCACCAACTCGGCCGCGCCCGGCGTTTCTTCGATATTGATCTCGGCAAACTCGATGCCGCGCTCGCGTAAAAAGGCTTTGGCGCGGCGGCAATCGGGACACCAGGGGGTGGTGTACAGGCGAAGGCCGTGGCCGTTCCCTTCCGGTTTCATGGTGATGGCCGCGGGCTTAGCGGCTCATCCCGGCGTGCTCGCGCTCCGCCAGCAGTTTCATCGCGTGCTTTTCGAGCGCTTCGGCCTGGGGCAGCAGCGTGATCGCGCTGGTGACCTCGGGATCGTGCCGGTAGGCAATTTCCAAGCCGCGGTTCTGGCCGTAAAGATTGGTGATGATGCGTTCGCGAATCTGCAGCTTGATCCAATCGGCATTCGCCTGCATCTGTTGCGAGGTAAAGGGTATGCGCTTGCTCTTCAGGAATTTTTCAAACAGGGTCAGCGTATGCGCGTCCGGTTTCCAGTCGAGCGGCACCGAGTTGTGCCGGCTGAGATAAAAGTCGGCGAATTCCAGGAAGCGGTCGGTCAGCAGGTTGGGAAAGAGGCTCTTTTGAAAGTCATCCAATTTCGGTTTTTGCAGCACCACGTCGGGAGTGATGCCGCCGCCGCCGTAAACAATGCGCCCGCTGTCGGTCAGCTTGACCTGGCGATGCGCTTTACTGGTGGTATTGTCGTGCGCCCAGAAGTAATCGTAGAGCGGCATGCCGTTGTAATCGCGCTGGATCAGCCGGCCGCTGGGCGTATAGTAATGCGCCGTGGTCAGGCCCAGGGCGGTGTTATCGCTTAAGGGAATGACCGTCTGCACCAGGCCTTTGCCGAAGGTGGTCTGGCCGGCGATGATGCCGCGATCGTGATCCTGGATCGCGCCGGAAACGATTTCGGCGGCGCTGGCGGTATCGTTATTGACCAGCACCACCAGCGGATAATCGTGGCCGTGGTTACCATGCTCGGCGGTCAGCACCTCTTCGGGCGAGGAGCGGCCGTGATGGCTGACCACCACCTGACCCTTGGCCAGGAACATGTCGGCCACCTTCACCGCCTGGGTCAGCAAGCCCCCCGGATTATTGCGCAGGTCGAGGATCAAGCCGTTCAACTTCGCCGGCCCGCCCAGATCATCTATCGCCTTCACCAGGTCATGATGGGTGCTTTCCGCAAAGCCGGTGGTGCCGTTGCCCAGGTGGATGAAACCGATTCCCGGCCGGATGAGAAAAGCGCAAACTACGGTGCTTTCATGAACGGCGGCGCGAACGACCTTAAATTGAAGCGGCTTGGAATGGCCCTCGCGCATGACCTCGATGTGGACCGTAGTGCCTTTGGGCCCTTTCAGCAGGGTAGCCACTTTATCCGTGCTCATCCCCGTGGTGGATTGGCCATCCACGCCGACAATGACATCTCCCGGACGCAAACCGGCTTTGTAAGCGGGCGAGCCGACAAAGGGCATCCAGATGACGGTGTGGTTATTTTCGCCGCGAATTTCCATGCCCACGCCATAGTAATGCGAGCTCTGCTGCTCTTCCATGCGGGCGAAGCCGCGCGGCCCCAGGAAAAAGGAGTGCGGATCGAGCACGCGCAGCATGCCGGGAATGGCGCCATGAAAGATGACCTGGCGGGGTTTCACCGGTTCGGCGTAGTTTTGCGCCACGATTTCATAAACGCGGGCGAATTTTTTCAGATCCTGCTGAATCGTATGATCGCCGCCCTGCTGGGTCGCCTCCATGCGCGGGCCTAGCAATCCGCCGGCGAGCGAGCAGGCGACTAAAAACAGCGACAGGGTAGTAAAAGTGCGCAGTGATTTCATCGGGGTAAGTCCCAGGCGCGGTCTAGCATCAGTATAAAGGATATGGCCGTCCGCCACGCGCTTGGATGCGGCGGGTCTGCTGGGGCGGCGCGGCGCATTCATTATGCGGCCGGCCAGTGCCGCGCGCGCGCCGCCGCCCGGCCCACCCCCGCGGCGGCGGTTTCGCTGAATGCAAAACTAGCTGTTATGCTGTCTCTGGTATGAAAACGGAAGCGATCGCCGGACGCCCGGTCAGCGCCTCGCAGGCGGAAATGACCGAAGTGGTGCTGCCCAATGACGCCAATCCGCTGGGCAATATTCTGGGCGGCAAAGTCATGCATCTGGTGGACGTTTGTGGCGCCATTGCCGCTCACCGCCATGCCTCCAGCTACGTCGTCACCGCCTCGATCGACCACATGGATTTCCTGCATCCCATCCGCGTAGGCGAGCTGATCGTGCTGAAATCCAGCGTCAATCGCGTCTTTCATACTTCCATGGAAGTCGGCGTCAAGGTGTTTTCCGAAAACGTGCTGACCGGCGAGCGCCAGCACACCAGCTCCGCCTATCTCACCTTCGTCGCGCTCGATGCCCAGGGCCGGCGCAAGGAAATCCCGCCCGTCCTGCCCCAGACCGGGGAGGAGCGCCGGCGCTATGAGCAGGCCGGACAGCGGCACGAATATCGCATGGCCGAGCGCCAGCGCCGCCGCCAAGCAATCTAACCCGCGGACTGGATTTGCTGCCGCCGGGCAAAGGGCCAGGCGCGCTGCCGCCAGGCCCAGATAAAGAACAGCGGCACGCCGATCACCAGACTGAGCGTGCTCCAGACCATATTGCTCAACGTCAACGTGTGGCCGGCCAGGCGCAGCGAGGTCGAGCCGGACTGGGTGAAGACGTAGATCCAACCGGCCATGGCCAGCAGCACCGGCAGGGGATAGAGCCACATGCGGAAGGGGCGCGCGCGCGCGGGATATTTTTTGTGCAGCAGGAAGACGCCAAAGCCCTGCGCCAGAAATTGGATGAGGATGCGCGAGGTCAACAGGATGAAGATTTCGGTTTCCAGCGGCAGCAGGCTGACCAGCATGGTCACCAGGCCCAGCACCACCAGCGAGAGGTCGGGAAATTTACCGCGCGGATGGACGTGGCGAAAGACGCGAAAAAAGTAGCCGTCCTGGGCGGCGGCATAAGGAATGCGCGAGTAGCCCAGCATGAGCGCGAAGACCGAAGCAAAACTGGTCCAGAGAATCAGCGCGGTCAGGATGGCCGCCGCTTTCGGACCCCAGACGCGCAGGATAAACAGGCTGCCGACATAATTGCTGGCGCGCGCCTCGGCCAGCGGCAGGGCGCCCACGAAAGCGAGATGGACGGCCAGATAGAGCCCCGTCACCGCCAACAGCGAGAGCACGATCGAGCGCGGAATGGTTTTTTCCGGCTGGCGCACCTCTTCGCCCATATAGCAGACGACGTAATAGCCCATCAGGTCGTAGATCACCAGGCCCATGGCGGCGCCCAGCGCGGCGAAGCCCGCGCCGTTCCAATGCCAGGGCTGGCCGTGAAAGGCCAGTTGCGGGTGGAAATGGGTCACGCCGGCCACGATGGTCAAGGCGAGCGTGATGATCATGCCGACCCAGAGTACAACCGTGATTTTGCCCACCGATTGAATGCGGCGATAACAGAGCAGCAGCGAGACCAGCGCCACGCCCATGGCGATCAGGTCGTGGTGAGTGAGGCTGAGGTGGGGAAAAAAATAGCCGGCGTAGTTGGCGAAGCCGATGCTGCCGGAGGCGATCTCCAGGGGGCCGCTGAGCAGAAACTGCCAGATGAAGAGAAACGCCAGCAGCCGCCCCCAGCGTTCGGGCCCGTATGCTTCGCGCAGAAACAGGTAGGAACCGCCCGAGCCGGGCCATTTGGCCCCCAATTCGCACCAGATCATGCCGTCGCAGAAGGCCAGCAGCGCGCCGGCCAGCCAGCCCAGCATCGCCTGCGGCCCGGGCAACTGCGCCAGGATCAACGGCACGGTGATGAAGATGCCGATGCCCACCATGTTGGACATGTTGAAGGCGGTGGCCTGCAGCAGCGAAAAGCTGCGCTCGAGCTGGGGCGGCGGCTGCGGCTGGGTTGAGGAAGCCATTGCGCACCAGCATAACCCGCCTGCATCCGAGATTGGCTATGCAAACTCTCACCGCTTCGCTCCGCCAGGAATTCAGCTTATAATCGGCCGACCAACCTGCATGGACCGCACGCCAAGGAACCGGACATGGCCGCACTGATCAAAACCTCGAACCCGGCGCTTAGCGCAAAAACCTTTCAAAATCACCTTGCCGCCTCCGGCGAAGCGATGACGCTGCAGGGCACGATCAACAAGACCGGCTTGCTGCTCTTCTGCGCGTTTGCGGCCGCCGCCTGGACCTGGCATCTGGCCCTGACCCAGCCCGCCTCCCTGCCCGCCTGGCTTTGGGGCGGCACTCTCGGCGGCTTGGCTTTTGCGCTGGTAACGGTCTTTAAAAAAACCTGGGCGCCGGCCACCGCCCCGCTCTATGCGCTCTGCGAAGGGTTGGCCTTGGGCGGCCTATCGGCGGTGCTCAACCAGACTTATCACGGCATTGCGCTCGAGGCGCTGGAAGCCACGCTGGGCGTCACCGTGATCATGCTGATGCTCTACACCTCGGGAAAATTGCGGGCCACGCCAAAATTCACCATGGGCGTGGTGGCCGCCACCGGCGGCATCTTCATCGTCTATATGATCGATATGGCGCTGGGCTTTTTTCATGCCGGCGTGCCTTTGCTGAACAGCTCCGGCCCGCTGGGCATTGGCATCAGCGTGGTGATCGTGATCGTCGCCGCGCTCAACCTGATTCTCGATTTCGGCTTTATCGAAACCGGCGTGCATGCGGGCGCGGCCAAATACATGGAATGGTATGGCGCGTTCGGCATAATGGTGACGCTGGTATGGATGTATATCGAGATCCTGCGGCTGCTGGCGAAATTGAATCAGCGCTGAGCGTCGCCGCAAGCGCCCGAGCCGCTTTGCGGCATCCCCGCCCGCCTCGCCAGCGCTTCAGTGGGGTGCGGATAGCTAAGCGTTTTCCCGAAACAATCCAAGCTGCTTTTCGCCCGCGGAGGCGGAAGCGAGGCGGGCGGCATGCAAAAAAGCCTCCGCTTGGCATTGCAGGCGGGAATCGGTGTGCGGGCGCAGCCAGGCCTGGCGCTCGAGATCGAAAAGCAGATGTCCGCAGGCGGCGGGCGCGTGTTCGCGCTCGAGCGCGAATTGCAGGAGCAGGCGTCCGGCGTGGCTGCGGCCGAGCGCGAAAGAGACCCGGTCGGCGGCGCGCGTAGCGGGCAGGCGCGGGCATTTCAGTGCATAGCCCAGATTGCAGCCCTCAAGCTGGGCGGCGTCAATCGCCCATTCGCCGCTATCGCCGGCATGGCCGCCATCGGGCGGCCGGAGCGCCGCGGCGCAGGCGCCGCTCCAACGTCCGCCCAGGGGCCATCCGGCGGCGGCGAAGGTCAATTGGCGCGGCACAAAAAACGGGCAGCACATCGTTTGGCGACTATAGCACGAAGGCCGAAATTATTTTTTTATGCACCGGCATAAAAGATCAGAAAGCATTAATATTTTTCCATGAACCAGCCAAAGATTCACTTTGGCCTATCCATCGGAATTACAGCATTGTTCCGCCGCCATCGGAAAATAACAGATGATTCCATGCGGGGCTATTTAAATTGGAAATTCCGGCTAAGGAAATGGTTGATTCTCTTCAGCATTCTATTTTGGGGGGTCACATTTGATGCGATGGCCTGTACATGTCCCCCTATAAATGCCAAGTCCATGCGTGAGCTCGCCCGACAACAAAGTCAGCAGACCCAAGTAGTTTTTGAAGGAGTCGTGATTCGACAGAAACTACAAGCTGGGCATGCCAGAATCCCAGTCAATGTTTTTTCCATTACCTTCAGAAACACCCATCGGATCGTAATCGTAAAAGTTATGCGAATATACCGGGGTCATTTAAAACAATATGTTTCCATCGTCACTGGATATGGAGATAGTGATTGCGGATTTGATTTTGAAACCCATCACGCTTATCTCATTTACGCGAATTGGATTGAACATGGGCGATTTTTGTTTACAAGTATTTGTACAGGAACCGCCCCCATAGAACATTCAGGCCCCGAATTGCGATATTTACGCGGCGAGCCGGCCAGCCCTGAAGATCAACTTAATCCTGAACAATATTGGGCGCGACATGAGGCTCAATGGTATGCCACGCTTTGTGGAAGAGTCACTAAGGCAGATGGAAGTCCGGCTGAAAATATCGACGTCGAAATGTGGCAAATTCGAAGCCATTGGCTGCCGCCATATCAAGCGGGCGATCCGAATTTATCCAAACCCGATGGCCGCTATTGCATACCCTTATTACGAACCGGCCAATACATTCTTACTGCCGAATTTGACAATTTCCAGCAATATACTCGATGGGTCGCGTATTATCCCGGCGTAATGAAATATTCCAAGGCTGATAAGATTAATATTCGAGCCGGTTCGCATTTAAAAAGATATAATTTTACACTGCAACGCCAACAGCTATACACCATATCTTTTTATATCAAATCACTTGATTCCAAGCCATTACCTTATTCGAATATAGGAATTGCGATTGATAGCCCTACCCGTAATGCACTCGGTTACCATGAGTGGCATGTCCTGACGGGAACAGGCTCAAATTCCTTTGGCCTAATACCCGCAGGCAGATATATTGTACGCACATTTATAATACCCAGGCCCAATAACGGTACTTTTCCAGCCAGTATTCTTGATTGGCATATGATCAAGAAAACGATCATCCTGCGCTCCAACGCCACATATCATTTAGTTCTAAAGCCAATAAGTCCATAATGGGTCATCAGTTATTTTCTGAATTGCTATTCTCACATATGATTGTGACGTGCGGACTCTCCCTTGTGCCGAAGCCGTGCTGCCGATGGGCTGATGTGCCGCGAATACTGCGAGGAAAAGCTCGGTAGTGTCCAGTATTTTTCGCATAAGTTCTTGCACGTTATCTCCCGTCCCGCCGCTTCGCCGCATCGCACATTAAAGTCTGTCACATTGCGTTTATTCGAAATGCGTACTAATGCCTGGGGCGGCCCCAGCCGCCGCCGCCGGGGGATTCGATGCGCAGGCGGGCGCCGGCGGGCAAGTGGCGGCTGAATTTGCCCGGCATTGTTTCTACCCCGCCCCGAGGCGGGAGCAGCAGGGTGCGGCCGGGCCGGCCGGGCCGGCCGCCGGACAAGCCATAGGGCGCGGTGCGGCGGCGGTCGGCGAGCACGGTGGCCTGCGCCGGCGCCAGCAATTCGACTTCGCGCACCAGGCCATCGCCGCCGCGAAAGCGGCCGGCGCCACCCGAGCCGCGGCGCAGGCGGTACTGCCGCAGGCGCAGCGGATAGGCATATTCGAGCGCCTCGGCCGGAGTGTTGAGCGAGTTGGTCATGTGGGTATGAACGCCGCCGAGGCCATCGGCGTTGGGACGCGCGCCCATGCCGCCGGCGATGGTTTCGTAATAGGCGAAAGGCTCGCCGGTGCGCGGATCGAGACCGCCGATGGCGAGATTATTCATGGTGCCCGAACTGGCGGCCGGCACGCGATCGGGGGCGGCCTGAGCCAGCGCACGCAACAGCGTATCCACAATGCGCTGCGAGGTTTCGACATTGCCGGCGGCCACCGCCGCCGGCCAGCGCGCGTTCACGACCGAGCCTTCGGGGGCGCGCACCGTAATCGGGCGCATCAAGCCGGTGGTGGCCGGAGCGTCGCCGCCCAGCAGGCAGCGGAAAACATAGAACACCGCCGACCAGGTAATGGCGAAGACGGCGTTGATGCCGCCGGCGACCTGAGCGGCGGAGCCGGCAAAATCCACCGCCGCGCGGCGGCGGCGGGGATCGAATTGAACGGCCACGCGCAGCCGGACGGGGCCGTGGCCGAAACCATCATCGTCGAGCGCATCTTCGGCGCGGAAAGTCCCGCGCGGCAGGCGCGCCAGCTCGGCCCGCATCAAGCGTTCGGAGTAATCGAGCAGGGCGCGGGCGCGGGCCGGAAGCGTGGCGCGTCCATGGCGCGCGGCCATCTCCTGCAGGCGCGCCAGGCCGGTGCGGCAGGCGCCGATTTGCGCGCTCAAGTCGCCTTCGCGCTCTTGCGGCGTGCGGACGTTGGCCAGCAGCAGCGCGAGAATTTCCGGCATGATGCGGCCCTGGCGCAGCAGCCAGACCGGCGGAATGCGCAAACCTTCGGCCTGAATCTCGCGCGCCAAGGCCATCGAGCCCGGGGCGGCGCCGCCGATATCGGCGTGATGGGCGCGCGCGGCGACATAAAAATCCGGGCGGCGGCCATGCTCCCGGCCGGCGCCGCGGGCGAGAAAGACGGGCGCCACCAGGGTGAGGTCGGGGAGGTGGGTGCCGCCGGCGTAAGGATCGTTGAGCAGCACCATGTCGCCGGGGCGCATCGGGCCGGCGCGCAGCGCCGCGGCCACCGACCTCGGCATCGAGCCGAGGTGCACTGGCATGTGGTCGCCCATAGCGATGGCTTCTCCGGCGGCGTCAAAGACGGCGCAGGAGTAGTCGCGCCGCTCCTTGATATTGGGCGAGAAGGCGGTGCGCCGCAGCACCGCGCCCATTTCCTCGGCGATGGAGTGGAAGGCGTGATGAAAGAGCGCGAGCTCGAGGGCGGCCGGCATGCGGGGAGTATAGCGCGTTCCGCAACCCCGGGAAGTAGCTGCAAACATCCATGGCAAGCCCGAAAATTACGCTAGAAGCGCCGGCGAAACCGCGGCAACGAGCCCAGCGGGCCAGCGGCGGGGGGATTGCGGAAACCGTCCGGCGCGGCTGGCGTTGCTGGCCGCATCGGCAACCCGCGCGCTTGCGGAAAATGCGCGGTCAAGTGCCTTTTTTCGTCTATAGAACCGAGGATTGCCGCCGACGCCCATGCCTGGAAAAGCCAGCGGCTGGGAGCGCCGGCTTATCGCTCCAGCAGCAGATCGCCGCGGGGGTTGACGCGCGCCTGCCAGCCGGGCTCGATCAAGGTGGTGGCGCTGTACTCAAACACGAGCGCCGGGCCGGGCAGGCGCTGACCGGGAGCGAGCGTTTCGCGCTCATAAACCGGCGTGAGCCGCCAACGTCCTTGAAGAAAAACGCGGCGGCGCTCGAGGGGTTGCGGCGGGGCGGCGCGAGACGGACGCGAGCGTGGCGGCGCGGGCAGAGGCGGGGCGGCGGCAATCAGGCGCAGGCGCACGCCCGCCACTTCGACCGCGCGGCGCGGGTCGGCATAGCCGTAGCGCCGCCGATGGGCGCGATGAAAGCGGGCGACAAAATCCGGTCCCCAATCGAGATTCAATTCATAGCCCTGGCCGCGGTAGCGCAGATCGACGGAGGGCAGCGCGAGGCCGGCGTTGGTCTTGGCCGGGCCTTCGCGATGGAGCATGGCGCGGGCGGCGCGCTCGAGCTCGCGCAAATGCGGCTCGATGAGCGCCGGGTCGGGCGCGAGCATGACGGTGCGCGACTCATCGCGCACCCAATCGGCGGCGAGCATTCCGTAGGCGGAGAGCAGCCCGCAGAGGCGCGGCACCAGCACGCGGCGCATGCCCAAAGCGCGCGCCAGCGCGCAGGCGTGCAGCGGCCCGGCGCCGCCGAAGGCCAATAAAGCAAAGCCGCGAGGATCATGGCCGCGCTCGAGTGAAACCACGCGCAAAGCTTTTTCCATGCGCGCCTCGGCCAGACGCAGCAGGGCCTCGGCCAGGGCTTCGGGGACGATTTTATCGGCGCGCGCGGCGCGCGCGAAGGCCGCCGCCACGCGCTCGCGGTCGAGTTCCAGCCCCGCAGCCAGGCGGCCGGGCAGATGGCCCAAGAGCAGGTGGGCATCGGTGACGGTGAGCTCCCGGCCGCCGCGTCCATAGGCGATGGGGCCGGGATCGGCGCCGGCGGAACGCGGGCCGGCCTGCCAGGCGCCGCCGCGGTCGCGCCAGCCAATCGAGCCGCCGCCGGCGCCGACGGTATGGATTTCGAGCATGGGCACGGCGACCGGCAACCCGGCAATCACCGATTCCACCGCCGGACGCGGGCCGGGGGCGGCGATCAAGGCCACATCGGTGGAAGTGCCGCCCATGTCAAAACACAAGACCTGGCGCAACCCGGCCTGTCGCGCCACGCGCCAGGCGCCCAGCACGCCGCCGGCGGGGCCGGAAAGCAGCGTCCGCACCGGCTCGCGCGCGGCCGCCGCCGCGCTCAAGATGCCGCCCGACGATTGCATCACCTGCAGCCGCGCCCGCGGCCAGCCGCGCGACACCGCCGCTTCCAGATTGCGCAGGTAATGCCGCATACGCGGCGCAAGATACGCATTGATCACGGTCGCGGTGGCGCGCTCGTATTCGCGGAACTCGGGCAGCACCTGATGCGACAGCGACAGCGGCACGCCCAGGCCGGCCAGGGCGGCGGCAATGGCGCGCTCGTGCGCGGGATAAGCAAAGGAAAACAGCAGCGAGACGGCGATGCTTTCCGGATGCAGCGCGCGCAGCCGCGACCGGAGGCGGCGCAGCTCGGCCGGGCGCAGGGGTGTCCGCACGCGTCCACGGCCTCCCGGGCCGGGCGCAACGCGCTCGTCCACGCCCAGGCGCATGCGCCTGGCCACCAAGCACGGCTCAGGCTCGGCCAGCCAGTTGTAAAGATCGCGGCGGGCCTGGCGCCCGATCTCGATGACGTCTTCAAACCCGGCGGTGGTCACCAGCGCGACGCGAGCGCCGCTGCGCTCGAGCAGCGTATTGGTGCCCACCGTGGTGCCGTGGCGGATTTCGCAATCGGGAGCGGCTTCGAGTTGGCGCAAGGCGGCGAGGATGGCCCGTGCCGGATCGCCGGGCGTCGAAGGCAGCTTGAGCGCATCAATCCGCCCCGCGTGCTCGCGCAGGCAGTCGGTGAATGTGCCGCCGGTATCAATGGCAATACGCATGCGGAGAAAAAGAGGATCGGCAACCGATCCCGTTTCAGCTCGCCCCAGCCGGAGTTTAGCTGGTTTTAGCTTACGGTCAGCAGGCGGCCGGGATTGGGACCGATGAGGCTGCCATTCCCCGGGCCGCCTAAATCCACCAGCAGGCGTTCGAGCGCCGCCTGATAGAGGACATTGTTTTGAATGACGCAATCCTCCAGGCCCCGGTAGACGATGCCAAAGGAAGGGCTCCAACGGCCTTGGCCGCCATCGTCGCGGCCGGCTTCGAGGCTATTGCCGGTGCAAGTGACGCCGCGGGCGCGATCGAGGAACAGTTGCGCGGAATCGTAGCTGCCGGGCTGGGCGAACTTGCCGCTGCGCTTGAGGAAGTTGCCGGTCAGGGTGATTTGCGTGCAGGGCACGCGTCCGCGCCGGCGCAAGGCGACGGCACAGTTTCCGGCGCGGTCGAAAAAGTTGCCGTTGATCTGGTAGCCATCGCCGCCGGCGATGAGCAGGTTCTCTTCGTGATTCCACTCGACGCGATTGGCGGTGAAGGTGACGGAGGCGTTTTCCTGGCGCGCGGCAAAGCCGGCGCGGCGGTTGCCGGAAAACCAGTTGTCGAGAATGAAGCCATCCCAGCCGCGCAGGCTTAATCCATCGCCGCCGTTATAGGCGAGCATGGAGTGGCGGACGGAAAAACACCAGGCGCGAGTCAAATTCACGCCGTCGCCGCTGAAGCGGACGACCTGGCAGGTGTCGATGCGAAAACTGTCTTCGCGCAGATAGGCGGGATTATTCAGCCAGATGCCATGCACCTGGCGGCCCAAGCCGCCGCCATCGAGCGCCAGGCCGGATAGCGTCAAGCCATGCGCGCGAGTGATGTCGAGCAGGCAGGCGGCCTGGGGATCGGCCAGCTTCAACACCGTTCCCGCGGGGCCGCGATAATCCCAGGCGGGAATGCCGATCAGGGCGGTATTGGGATGACAGCGCAGATGACCGCAGAGGTAGACGCCGGGCGGGACGAAGACCGCACCGCGGTGCTGGCCAGCCGCATCCAGCGCCCGCTGCAAGGCGCGGGTGTCGTCGTGCTTGCCGTCGCCGCGCGCGCCAAATTCGCGCGCGTCCAACCAGCCTGGCGCGCCGGCTGCGGCCACCCCGCCTGGGGCGGCCGCACTGATCGCGGATGCGCCCCAGAGCGCGCCGCCGCCTCCGCCGAGCAAACCGCGGGCCCATTCGCGGCGATTCCAGGAATTACCGACTCGCATGGTTTTGTCCATCGAAAAACCCATAGTAACCGAATGATTGCAAGGGAGGTGAATCCCGCCGCCCGGCGGTGGCAGGCCGATTCTCAATGTTGCGGGAATAAATTTTTGCCGCCCGGGCCGGCGCGTTTTGGCGAGCGGCGCAAGGTTTCGTTACACTTTCAACATGATGACCGTGGAGCAGATGTTGCGCTCGCAGGCGGCGCGCACCGCCGATAACGGGCTCACCTTCGGCTTGGCCGGCAACGAACCGGTCTGGCTGCCGCTGGAGCGCCTGGTGTCCGCCGTGCCCGCCTCGCTGGTGCCGCGCCTGGGCCGCTGCGCCATCTATTTCGTCCCCTGGATCGTCAAGCAGCGCCGCGGCGTCAGCATCGCCACCGAGCCCAAGGCCGAAGCCGAAGAACGCAGCGAACTCTGCCATCATCTCGATTTCCGCAACCAGGGAGCGCTGGGCATCATCAGCTACGAATTTTTCGCCAACGACGTGTACGGCATGGCGATGGAGTTTTACGACAAGATCGCCTATCTGGCGGCCCTGCAGCCGCCGCCGCGCGACGACTTCCAGCAACTGCTGGCCGAGCAATGGAATCAGACGCCGGCGGGCGAGATCACGCCCGACGCCTGGGACTGGCGCAAACAGGTCAAAACCGAAGACGGCGGGCCGGTGCGGGAAGGCGAGGCCTGGCAAAATTATTTGCGCACCGCCGAAACCGACGCGCTCGGACTCTATCTGGGCGCGCTGTTCATGGATATCTATTACGAAGACCTGTTCGACGGCCGCGACGAACAGCCGCCACTGCCGCCGGAGGCATTGCAACTGCGGCTGCGCACGCTGGAAAAAATCTATCCGCCAAATCGCGGGCAGACGCTTGAAATCTATCGCCAGCGCGAGCGGCGGCGGCGGCGCTAAGGGGGCGCGGCGGCGCGCGGAAATCGTTTAGACTCAAACCTGACGCCGTAACCGGAAGAAGGCCATGTCGAAAAGCCAAGCCATCACCATTCCCGGCGCGGGGCCGATTGACGCCCGCGCCAAGCGCCGCTTTTTGCAAAAACGCATCGCGCCGGTGGATTTCGATCGCGTCAGCTCGGTCGCCGACCTGGTCGAGGCGATGCGCGGCGCTTCGGTGCAGGCGCGCAATCTGGGACTCTGCGCGGAAGTGCTGCGCAACCTCTACGCCGACCGCGCCCGGCCAACGGTGATGCTGGGCCTCGCGGGACCGCTGATCGCCGCCGGATTGCGCAAGGTGCTGCGCGACCTGGTGGCCGGCGGCTATATCGACGTCATCGTTTCCACCGGCGCCATTCTCTATCAGGATATTTACCAGGCGCGCGGCTGGGGCCATTATGAGGGCGACCCGGCGGCCGACGACGCCAAGCTGCACGCGCTGCTGATCGACCGCATCTACGACACTTACGTGGACGAAGAAAAATTCATCGCCACCGACACCTGGCTGGGTGAGTTGGCGGACGAGCTGCCGCCGGGCAATTATTCATCCCGCGCCTATATGGAATATGTCGGCTCCAAGCTCGACGACGAGCAATCCATCGTCCGCACCGCCTACCGCCGCGGCGTGCCCATGTTCGTGCCGGCAATCAACGATTCCTCCATCGGCATCGGCTTGACGCACCATTACTATCGCGCCAAACAGGAAGGCCGGCCGCGGCTGGCAATCGACTCGATTCGCGACAACTACGAGCTGACCCAGATCGTGGTGAAGTCGAAAAAAACGGCGGCCATCTATATCGCCGGCGGCGTGCCGAAAAACTACATTAACGACTCGGTGGTGATGGCCTACATCTTTCACGAAGAGCGCGGGCACAGCTATGCGGTGCAGTTGACCGCCGATAATCCGCACTGGGGCGGGCTCTCGGGCAGCACCCTGAAAGAAGCCGTGAGCTGGGGCAAGATCCGCTCGCAGGCGACCACGGCGATGTGTTTCGTCGAGCCCTCGGTCTCGCTGCCATTGCTGGCCGGCTACGCCCTGCAACGCAAGCTGGCGGCGCGGCGCAAGCGGCTGGTTTATACCTGGAAAGCGGACGAGTTGGTGGGGCTGAAGTAAACAACCGTGATTGCAGCGGCCAGCTCAAAAAATGCGGCACGGCCGCATTGACTTGCGGGCGCGGGCGCTCATTCCATCCAGCCTCCCGTCCCATTGCAGAAGAACCTAAAAGGAAGCCCGCGCCAACCCGGCCGGGGCGGGCATGGCTGCGGGCAATTAATTCCTGGACCGGCTTGAGGCTATTTCTTCGAAGTCGCCCGAGACATCAGCAGCCGGTACCGCTTCTGGCGCCTGCCAATCTCACCCTATAGAGAAGCGACCGGCGCGGCGGGGGCCACCGGCGCGGCGGCGGGCGTCGCTGGACTCTGGGCGAAGAAGGCGCGCACTTCCTCAAGCGATTGGGTCAGGCGATAGGGCGGCAGCGATTCCAGAAAGCGGCGCCCGTAGGCGGCCTGGCGGATGCGGACATCGAGCAGCGCCAGCACGCCGCGGTCGCGGCGCGAGCGCAAAAGACGTCCGAAGCCCTGCTTGAGCGCCAGCACCGCGCTGGGCACCTGAAATTCGGCGAAGGGATTGCGTCCCTGGCGGCGCAGCGCCTCGATGCGCGCCTCGGTCACCGGATCGCCGGGCGCGGCGAAAGGCAGGCGGTCGATGATGACGCAGCTCAATTGCTCGCCCTGGACGTCCACGCCCTGCCAGAAGCTGCTGGTGGCGAAGAGCACCGCTTCGGGGGTTTGGCGGTAGCGCTCGAGCAGGAGGTGGCGCGGCGCCTCCCCCTGCAACAGGCAGGGAAAGCCGAGCCGGGGGGCGAGATGCCGGTGGAAGCGGCGCATCTGCTCATGGCTGGTGAAGAGCAAAAAGGCGCGGCCGCGCGAGGCGGCCAGCAGGGTTTCGACTTCGGCGGCGGCGGCGGCAAAAAATTCCGGGGCGCGCGGGTCGGGCAGCTCGGGCGGAAGATACAGCAGCGCCTGGCGGGCGGCATCAAACGGCGACTCCACCAGGCATTCGCGGGCAGTCTCCAGGCCGAGGCGGCCGCGAATGTAGTCGAAGCCGCGGTCCACGGCCAAGGTGGCCGAGGTGAGCATGACCGTATCCACCGTGGCCAGCAGCGACTCGCGCAAATAGGGACCGACGTCGATCGGCGTGGCTTGCAGGTAAAGCCCGCGGCCGCGGCGCTCGCACCAATACACCATGCCGGCCTCGTCGTGTTCGAGCAGAAACTCCAGGCGAATGGCCAGCTCGGCGCAGCGCTGGGCCAGCGGACGCAGTTCGGGATCGGCGGCGACCTGCAACAAGCCGTCGAGCGCGGCCAGCGCGCGGCGCGAGCGGCGGATCGCCAGGGCATGCCGGGCGAGAAATTCGGCGCGGCGCTGAAAGCGGAAACGGCCTTCCTTTTCCGTTAACGCCTCCATCCACTGCGCCGCGCTGAGGCGCAGGCGGGAGGCGGCGCTCGCGGCCTCCTGCCAGCGGTCGCGCTGCTTCAGCGCCGGCGCCAGATCGCGGCAAAAATCCTCGATTTGGAAGTTGCTCAGGCCGAGGCCGAAATATTGCCCGGCGATTTCTTCCAGCTCATGGGCTTCGTCGAACAACACCGCCTCGTAGGGCGGCAGCACGCCCGGCAGGTCGCGCTGCTTGAGCGTCAGGTCGGCAAAGAAAAGATGATGGTTGACCACCACCAGGTCGGCTTGCGCGGCCTGCTGGCGCAGCGTGGTCAGGAAACATGCCTCGAAGAGCGGGCATTTTTGCCCGGCGCAGGTTTCACGGCGGGCGTTGAGCCGCTCCCAGAGGCGGGCGTTTTCCGGCAAAAAATCCAGTTCGGCGCGGTCGCCGGCCGCGGTCTCGCCGGCCCATTCGCGGATGCGCCCGTACCAGCCCAACTCTTCCAGTTCCAGCAGCGCCGGCTGCTTTTCCAACTCCTGCACTTTCCAGCGGCAGGCGTAATTGCCTCGGCCTTTGACCAGCACGGCGTTGAGTTTGCGGTCGAGCGCGCGCTCCAGCCAGGGAATGTCTTTGAAAACGAGCTGTTCCTGCAGATTGCGCGTGCCGGTGGAAATCAGCACCCGGCGGCCGCTGCGCACGATCGGCACCAGATAGCCCAGGGTTTTGCCGGTGCCGGTGCCGGCCTCAAGAATCAAATGGCGGCGCTCGACGAGCGCGGCCGCCACCGCTTCGGCCATCTCCAACTGCCCGCGGCGGTATTCGTAGCCGGGATAGACTTGGGCCAGCCGGCCGCGCGGGCCGAAAAAATCGTAAAACGAGCCGGACGCGTTCCCAGCGGACATCAGCACTATCGTAGCCTGGAAGTAGCCGGAGGCCGGACGCAACTCGCGGCCGGCGCGGCGGCCCAAGGCGGCGGCGCTCGCGGGCTTCCAGTCGTCCTCTCCATTCCCGGCCGATTTCATGCTAAGTTAAGGCGATTTTCGGCGGCCGTGATTTCCATTCAGCCCTGGGACAGCAGCATGCGAAAACGACATCCGCTTTTCGGCGTCATGACGGGCATTGGTCTGCTGGCCGGCGCGGCCGCGCCGCCCACCGGCGCGCAAAAACCCCGCGCCTGGCCGCCGCCGATTGCGCGCGCGGTGCGGCCCTATGTCGCCGTGGAAGCGCCGGTGGTAGCGCTGACCGGGGCGCGGGTGATGGACGGCAGCGGAGCGCCGCCGCGCTCCGGCCAGACCATCCTGATCGTACGCGGCCGCATTGCCGGCGTCGGGCCCGCTGGGCAGGTGCGCATTCCGCCCGGCGCCCGCATTTTGAAACTGGACGGCGATACCGTGCTGCCCGGCCTGGTGTTGTTGCACGAACATTTGTTTTACCCGGTGGGCGGGCAGCCGCCGCTCTATGGCGAAATGGGCTACAGCTTTCCCCGGCTTTATCTGGCTTGCGGCGTGACCACCGCCCGCACCACCGGCTCGATTGAACCCTACACCGATCTGGAGCTCCGCCATCTCATCAACGCCGGACGCATTCCCGGGCCGGATTTCGACATCACCGGCCCCTATCTGGAAGGCCAAGGCGCCTATACGCCGCAAATGCACGAATTGACCGGCCCGGCGGACGCCACCCGGATGGTGAATTATTGGGCGCAAGAGGGCGCCACTTCATTTAAGGCGTACATGCATATCACCCGCGCCGAATTGGCGGCGGCCATCCGGGCGGCGCATGCGCACTCGACGAAAATCACCGGCCACCTCTGCGCGGTCGGCTTTCGCGAAGCCGCGCGGCTGGGCATCGACGACCTCGAACACGGGCTGATGGTGGATACCGAATTCGATCCCGGCAAACGCCCCGACGTCTGCCCTGCGCAGGCATTGACGGAAAAAACCCTGGCGGGCATGCGGGTGAGCGGCAAGCGGATTCAAGGAACGATTCTAGCGCTGGTGCGGCATCATGTGGCCGTAACGTCAACCCTGCCGGTGTTTGAAACCTTCGCGCCCAACCGGCCCTCGATGCGGTTTGAAAGCCGGGCGCTGCCGGCGCTGATGCCTGCCGCGCGCTTGGCCTACCTGACCACCCGGGCGCGCATCGCTGGCCAGGCGCATTCGCTTTGGCCCCGGCTGCTGAAAGAAGAAATGCGGTTCGAGCGCGATTTTTCCCAGGCGGGTGGGCTGCTGCTGGCGGGCGAAGATCCGACCGGCTACGGCGGCGACCTGGCCGGCTTCGGCGACGAGCGCGAACTGGAGTTGCTGGTTGAGGCCGGATTTTCCCCGGCCCAGGCGGTGCATATCGCCACCTATAACGGCGCCCGTTATCTCGGCCGCCTGGCCACCATCGGCACCGTGGCGGCGGGAAAACGCGCCGACCTGCTGGTGGTGCGCGGCAATTTGGGCGCCAACATCCGCGCCATCGAGCATCCGCAAATCGTTTTCAAAGACGGCGTGGGCTACGATTCCCGCAAGCTGATCGAGTCGGTGCGGGGACAGGCCGGCTGGCACTGAATGTTAAGCGATTTCGCCGTGTCCAAAACCACATAGATTGGCCGTAAATTGTGGCAATAAAGCCACGGCGCAACCCCGGTCTCTAGTTTGCAACTAAAAGAATAGATTGCATTTACTGAAAATCCAGCGTTCATGGCATGATGTCCCAATGCCCCGACAAACCACCATCCGGCATGCGATTGAAACCAGCGGCGTGGGCTTGCACAGCGGGTCGCCGGTCAAGCTGCGGCTGAAACCGGGAGCGCCCAACCAAGGGATTGAATTCCGGCGCAGCGATCTGGAAGGGTTTCGAGTGGAAGCCGCCGCAGCCAATATAGCCCGCGTCAGCTATGCGACCAGCCTGATGAAAAAAGGCGTGTTCATTTCCACAACGGAGCACCTGCTGGCGGCCTTAACCGGTTGCGGCATCGATAATGTTACGGTTGAAATCGATAATCTGGAATTGCCGATTCTCGACGGCAGCGCCCAGCCCTACATTGAAATGCTGGACCAGGCGCAGCCTCGCCAGCAGTTGCGCGCGCGCCATTACCTGAAAATCGTTGAACCGCTGGAACTGGAGGAGGGGGGCAAATTCATCGGCGTCTATCCTGGTTCCGGCTGGCAGCTCTGCTATGAGATCAACTTCCCGCATCCGGCGATCGGGCGCCAGCGCTTCGAGCTGGATTTGACCCCGGCAAATTTCCGCCGCGAGCTGGCTCCGGCGCGCACGTTCGGGTTTCTGCGCGATGTCGCGGCGATGCGGCGGCAAGGCCTGATTCGCGGCGGCGGCTATGAAAATGCCGTCGTGCTGGACGAACGGCGGGTGGTCAACGGGCCGCTGCGCTTCGAGGATGAATTCGTGCGGCATAAAATGCTCGACCTGATTGGCGACCTGGCGTTACTGGGCATGCCGATGTTGGGACGCGTCCATGCCGACAAGGCCGGCCACGCCTTGCATACCGCCCTGGTCAAGCGCCTGCTGAAACAAAAAAATACCTGGCGGGTGGTCAGCATCGAGGAAGCGCCGGTGCGGGCGCAGCGGGAAAACGTGCTGAGTTCGATCGCGTCGATATAGCCGCCGGATTCCACCAACCAAAAATGCAAGCGCGGACGAGCAGGGCTCGTTCCGGAACATGCTATAGTGCCGGGCATGAGCACTTGCGCGAGGTCATCTCGCGCTGCCGCGGAAAATTACAGCCGTTTTTCCAAAAGGCAAAACCATGCCAAAACTCCAGTTTCGATTCCTGCTTGGCCTGTTGCTGATTCTCGGCGCCGCGCGGGCGCAAACGCCCCGGCGGAACGCGGCAGCCCGGGCGGGGCGGGCCACGGCAAGCACCGCCAGCCCGATGCCGGCTTATAAAAATCCGCGGCTTTCGATTCATCGCCGCGTCGCCGACCTGATGCGCCGGATGACGCTGGAGGAAAAAATCGGGCAGTTGACCATGGCGTTGCGTCCCGGCCGGCCGCTGCGCCGGCAGGTGAACCTGCTGGATACGACCGGAACGTTTACCGCCGCCAGCGGCGAACAGGCCCTGCGGGAACTGTTCCGCCTCCACAATCAGCTCGGCCCGCGCCGCACGGCGATTTTGCGCAATGCCCTGCAGCGATATCAAATCGAAAAAACGCGGCTGGGCATTCCGGTCCTGGAATTCGGCGAAGCGCTGCATGGCTTCATGCAATACGACGCCACCAGCTTCCCCAACCCGCTGGGCCTGGCTTCGACCTGGGACCCGCGTCTGGTGCGGCAAATCTACCGCGCCGCCGGCGACGAAGCCCGCTCGGAAGGGGTGGACCAGGTATTTGCTCCCGACCTCGATTTAGGCCGCGAGCCGCGCTGGGGACGAACCGAAGAGACTTTCGGCGAGGATCCCTATCTGGTGTCGCGCATGGGCTTGGCCGAGGTGCAAGGCTTGCAGGGCCGGCATGACCGCATCAATCGCCATCATGTGCTGGCCACCGCCAAGCATTTCGCCGCCCACGGCCAGCCGGAAGGCGGCCGCAACACCGCTCCCGCCTCGCTGGGAGAACGCACCCTGCGCCAGGAGTTTCTGCTGCCCTTCAAAGTGGCCGTCGAGCGCGGGCGCGTCGGCAGCATCATGGCGTCGTATAACGAAATCGACGGCGTCCCTTCCGGCGAAAACTATTGGCTCCTGACGCGGGAACTGCGGCAGCGCTGGGGTTTTCGCGGTTATGTCACTTCCGATGGCGGCGGATTGAACACGCTGATTACCGAGCAACACGTCGCCGCCACACCAGCGCAGGCGGCGCGGGAAGCGCTGCGGGCGGGCTTGGATTACGAACTGGGCGCCGGCATTTTCGCCACGCTGCTGCCGCAAGCGCAATCCGGACGCGTGCCGATGCGCGCCATCAACCGCGCGGTGCGCCGGGTTTTACGAGCAAAATTCCGCCTGGGACTCTTCGACCATCCCTACACCGACCCCCGCTATGCGGCCCGCGTCATGAACAGCCTGGCGCACCGGCGGCTGGCGCTGCGCGCCGCGGAAGAGGGCATCACGTTATTAAAAAATCGGGGCGGAATCTTGCCTTTCCACCTCCGCCGCCTCCATACCTTGGCGGTCATTGGCCCCAATGCCGCGCCGGTGGTGCTGGGCGGCTACAGCCGCGATCCCGGCCCCGGACATCAGATCAGCATTCTGGAGGGCATCCGCAAACTGGCGGCGGCGGCTCATGTCCGCGTGCTCTACGCCCCCGGCTGCCGTATCACCAACACGCCCGCCGGCTGGGCCGGCTTCTATGCCAATCACGTGACTCGTCCCGCCCCCGGCTCGCAGGAAGCCGCCATCCGACAGGCGGCCGCGCTGGCGCGCCGGGCGGATGCGGTGGTGCTGGTGGTGGGCGACAACGAAACCACCGATCGCGAGGCTTGGTCGGATATCCATCGCGGCGACCTCACGCATTTAGGCCTGCTGGCGCCGCAAGGGGAGCTGGTGCGGAAAGTGATGGCGGCGGGCAAACCCACGGCGGTCGTGCTGGTGAATGGACGACCGCTCGCCATCCGCTGGATTGCCGCCCATGTCCCGGCCATTTTGGAAGCCTGGTATCCGGGCGAGCAGGGCGGCACGGCGGTAGCGGAAGCGGTATTCGGCAAAATCAATCCCGGCGGCAAGCTGCCCATCAGCGTGCCGCGCTCGGCGGGCGCGCTGCCCGATTATTACAACCACAAACCCTCGCTGTTCCGCAAATACGAGTTCACGAAAAATGGGCCGTTATTTCCCTTCGGCTTTGGCTTGAGCTACACCACCTTTGCCTACCATCATTTGCAGGTCACGCCCGCGGCGATTCCGCGCGGAGGCCGGGCAACGCTCAGCGTTGACGTCACCAACACCGGCACTCGGGCCGGCGCTGCCGTGGTGGAATACTATCTCCATCAACGCGTCTCGCCCGTAGTGCAGCCGGTATTGGAGTTGCGCGGCTTTCGCCGGGTGCGGCTTGCGCCGGGCGAAACGCGCCGGGTGCAATTTCCGATTCATGCGGCTTCTTTCAGCATCCTCGATCTGCGGATGCAACGCACGGTCGAACCCGGCTGGTATGATCTTGAAGTCGGCCCCAGTTCGGCGCAAACTCAAAGCGTAGCGCTGGATGTAACCCGCTAACTCATAAGCAGGGCCGGAACACCACACCGGCCCCATGCGAGCGCGGCAGGCCGCCTATGAGGGGCGCTTCAGAAAAAAAACCGGCCCACGCAAGCGGCAACGGCAAGGGGACCGTTGCGCGCGCGGTAAAGGCCATCTCCGTTGAGGCCGCGCCGCCGAAGCTGGTCGCGGTGGGCGCCTCGGCCGGCGGCCGGCAGGCTTTCCAACAAATGCTGCAAAGCCTGCCGGAGAGCACCGGATTCGCTTTCGTGCTGTTGCAACACCTGGACCCCAAGCACCAAAGCCTGTTGCCCGAGCTGCTGCGCCGCGCCACCTGGATGCCGGTCGAAGCAGCCCAGGACGGCACCCGGCCCGAACCCGATCACGTCTATATTCTGCCGCCGAATAAGAGCATGCGGTTGAGCAAAGGCCGGCTGCGTCTGGAAGCTCGCGCCAGCGGCCATTACATGCCGATTGATACGTTCATGCTCTCGCTGGCGGAAGAGCGCGAGGATGGCGGCGTGATCGGCGTGGTGCTTTCCGGCACGGCCACGGATGGCACGCTGGGGCTGGGCGCGATCAAAGGCGTCGGCGGCATCACGTTCGCGCAAAACACGTTTTCGGCGCAGTTCGAAGACATGCCGCGCAATGCCATCGCCGCCGGCTGCGCCGATTTCGTGCTGGAGCCCTCCGAAATCGCCAGGGAACTGACCCGGCTGGCGCGCCATCCGCATTGGCTTGCCCTCCAGCCGCAAACCGGCGCCGGGGAAGAAAGCCTCCAGCCGCAAACCACCATCCTCAACCTGCTGCTGCGCCATACCGGGATGGATTTCACCCAATACCGCTCCAACACCATCCACCGCCGCATTTCGCGCCGCATGGCGCTGCTCAAATTCGAAAACCTGGACGACTATATCCGCCTGCTGCAAGGCTCGCCGGAAGAAGCCCGCCGCCTGGCCGGCGACCTGCTGATTCCGGCCACCCATTTTTTCCGCGATGCGGAGGTGTTCGAGCTGCTGCAACGCGAAGCTTTCCCGCGCCTTCTCCGCGATCACGCCGCCGGCCAGCCGATCCGGGTCTGGTCGCTGGGCTGCTCCGGCGGCGAAGAGACCTATTCGCTGGCCATCTGCTGGTTCGAATATTTATCGGCGGTGCAACCGCATGTTCCGCTGCAGTTCTTCGGCACCGATCTGAGCGAAGCCGCCATTGCCCGCGCCCGCCAAGGGCGCTATCCGGCCGACATCGTCCACGACGTCAGTCCGGAACGCCTGCAGCGCTTCTTTATCAAGGAGGAACACGGCTATCGGATCAGCAAAATCATCCGCGACGCCTGCATATTCGCCCGTCATAATGTACTGCGCGAACCCCCCTTTTCCCATCTCGATCTAATCAGTTGCCGCAATGTGCTGATCTACATGGAACCGCCGCTGCAGCGGCGCATTTTCCCGTTGTTGCATTATGCGCTGCGCCCGAATGGCATGCTGCTGCTGGGCAGTTCCGAGAGCGCCGGCTCGGTGCCGGGCCTGTTCGCGGCGCTCGACCGCAAGGCCAAACTTTATACCCGCACCAGTTCCGCCAGCGGCATCGTGCCGCTGCAGCCGGCGCGCCCGTTTTTTGCCGAACCGGGACACGCCGCAGCGAAAATCCGCAATCCAGGCAGCACGGAACCAGTCTTGGCGGAAGCCGAACGGCAGGTGCTGGAGCGTTTTACCCCACCCGGGGTGATTATCGATTCCGATTTTGTGATCTTGCACCTCCGGGGCGATACCCACGCTTTCCTCGCGCCCGCCGCCGGACCGGCGAGCATGAACTTGCTGAAAATGGTGCCGGACGAGCTGGCCGCCTATATTCGCCGCGCCGTGCGCCAGGCGGCGCAAAGGCGGGCGCCGGTGCTCCAGCCGCGGGTGCAAATCCTGCGCCGGGGCCGGCCACGGCATTTCGCCCTGGAGGTGCTGCCGCTGCAAGCCGGGCATCCCCGCCAACCGCTGTTTCAGGTTTTGTTCCGCGAACTGCCGGGACCCGAGCGGCCCCAAGCCGCCGCCGCCGGCAAAGATAACCATCGCGAGCTGCCGCGGCTGCGCCAAAGCCTGGCGGCGGCGCAGAAGACCCTGCGCTCGCTGGTTGAAGAGCGGGAATCCACCCGCCAGGAATTTCAGGCCGCCAATGAGGAAATCGCCTCCGCCAATGAAGCATTGCAGAGCACGAATGAAGAGCTGGAAACCTCCAAAGAGGAACTGCAGTCGGCGAATGAAGAGCTGAACACGGTCAACGAGGAACTGCGGCGCCGGGTAATCGAGCAGCACCAGACCAACAATGACCTGAATAATCTGCTGAACGCGGTGGAGATTCCGATTCTGATGCTCGACCGCGAATTGCGGGTGCGGCGCGCCACCCCGGCGGCGGAGCGCATCTTTCGCCTCCTCCCCGCCGATATCGGCCGCCGGCTGGCCGACCTGCGGCCCCACCTGGAAATGACCGGCCTGAACCAGTTGATGGTGGACGTGCTCACGCACGGCGCGCTGCAGGAAAAGGATCTACGCGATAACGAAGGCCACTGGCTGCGCCTGCGGCTGGCGCCCTACCGCACCAGCGAGAACGAAACCGAAGGGCTGGTGCTCAGCCTGCTGGACGTGGACGCGCTCAAGCGCGAGCAAAACCGCCTGCGCCATTCGTTGAATCTGACCAAGGCCATCATCAATACCATGCGCGAGCCGCTGCTGGTGCTGAACGAAAATTTCAAGATTGTCGCCGCGAACAAAGCCTGCGACCGCCTGTACGGGATGCCGGTTCGGGGCCGCAGCTTCTGGGAAGCCCACGGCAGCCGGGCCGGCGTTCCGCCGGTGCGCGAGGCCCTGCGGCAGGCGCTCCGCGCCGGCCTGCCGGTCATGGGCCTGGAAGTGGAGCAGGCGACCCCGCGGGGCTGGCGCAAACTCCGGATGAATGCCCAGCGGTTGTGGGCGGCGCAGCCCAGCCTGTTGCTGATCATGATGGAAGACGTGACCGAGAGCGAAGAAACGCTGCGCTCGTTGCTGGCCGCCGAGCGCATCTGGGCGGCCGGGTCGTTAACTTCGGTGCTGGCGCACGAAATCAATACTCCGCTGAATGCCTTGACCCAGAGCCTGTTCCTGCTGGGCGAGCACCTCGGCTCGGCCGATCAAAAAGCGTGGAACTACGTCGAAATCATGCGGCACGAGATGTCGCAGTTGACGCAAATCATCCGCGAAATTCTCAGCCTCTATCAGACCCGCGCGCCGGTCATGGATATGCGCCCCGCCGACGCGCTGCTGCGGGCCATCGGGCTGCTCTCCAACCGCTATGCCAGCCGGCGCATCGAGGTCCGAAGCGATTTCAGGGGCGAGCGCACCGTGCAGGCTTCGCCCGACGAATTGACCCAGGCTCTCGCCAACCTGCTGGCCGCCGAGGAGCGCTTGCTGGACGAGCACGGCGCCATGCACCTGCGCGTGCGGGATGGACGCGATTGGGCCAACCCCGCCCGCCTCGGGGTCCGCATTCGCATCGTGGATAACGCCTCTACGCCCTACAACGAGGAGGAAGCCCGCATCTTCGAACCCATGCTCACGCACTCGGGGGCGCAGGCGGCGGGCGTGCGCTTGTGGCTGACCCGGCAGATTGTGGAAAAATATCGCGGCTCGATTCGGGTGCGGGTCTGCCGCAGCTTCCCCAGCCGGGGGCGGATGTATATTATTTTCCTGCCCAGCGGCGCGCCGTGGGAAAGCGGACCGGGCGTGTAAAAACAGTGGTCGTCTAGGGTTTGCGGCCGTGCCGCGGCTTGGCTGCGCGCGCTGGCGGCTCAGGCGCCGTGCCGGGCGGCGCTGGCGCTGGCGGCGCGCGGCAAAACGATATGAAACACCGTGCCGCGGCCGACGGCGCTTTCGACCCGGATGCCGCCTTGCGATTGGCTGATGATGCCATAGGCGCTGGCCAGGCCCAGCCCGGTTCCCTGCCCTTCGCCTTTGGTCGTGAAGAAAGGCTCGAAGACGTGGTCGCGAATCTGCGGCGGCATGCCCACGCCATTGTCGCGAAAGCTGAGCCGGACGTAGTGCCCGGGCGCCAGCGAACCGTATAGCGCCGCCTCGGTGGCAGATAATTGGCAATTGGCCGTCTCAATTTCCAATACCCCGCCCTGGGGCATCGCATCCAGGGCATTGGCGGCCAGATTCATAATCACCTGGCTGATCTGTCCGGCATCGGCCATGACGGGATCGAGTTGCGGCGCCAGCCGCAGCTCGACCCGCACCGCTTCTCCCATCAGCGCCCGCAACATGTCGCCCATGCCTCTGACCACGCTATTGAGGTTCACGCTCTCCAGTTGCAGCGCCTGGCGGCGTCCATAGGCCAGTAACTGGCGCGTCAGCCGGGCGGCGCGCTGGCCCGAATCGGAGATGATTTGCAACTGTTGCAGGGTTTCCCCATTGCCGGCTTTCGCCAGCAGCAGTTCGGTGCGCCCGAGAATAATGGTCAATATGTTGTTGAAATCGTGCGCCACGCCCGCGGTCAAGCGGCCCAGGGCTTCCATGTGCCGCGCTTGCTGCAGTTGCTTTTCCAGTTCACGCTGCTCGCGAGTGCGGATTTCCACCAGGCGGCCAATGCGCCGGACCTGGATTTTGTAAACCATCGCTCCGCCGAAGGCCAATAGCATCGCCAGCACAAGCAGCGCCAGCAGCCAGCGCTGCCGGGTTGCGGTCCACCACGGCGGATAAGACAGAATCTGAATGTCGGCCGCCCGCCCGGGATACAGCGCCAGCTCGGGTTGCCCCGCATAGAGGGTGGCGTAATAAGCGCCGCGCACGCGCAAGCCCATGCCGGGTAGCAGTTTCGATGCCCAGGCGCGGGCGCCGGGCCAGGCGAATTCCACATAAAACATGCGGTTCCCGGCAAGCAGGGACAGCGATTGCGCCCGATGCTGGGGCGTGAGATGAAGCGCGTACAATTTGCCGGAAACTTCCAGCCGCCGGTCGTACCAGGCCGGGTTCAGCCGCTCGCCGGCGAGTACCCGGATCGGCGCCGGGCATTTTACCGCCGCCCCCGGCCGCAGCATCGCGTCTTGCAGGATGACGGTGGACCCGGAGGAGATTGGAAATCCTGCCGCCTCCACTTGCTGGCAAGGGTTGAGCCGCGGCAGATGGTAACCCCGCAGATATAAACCCCGGTTCCCCGATTGAATCGTGACCGCGCCCCAGGGCTGCTGCACGGTGGCAACGCCGTGTACGTGAATCAGCCGCGGAAAAGACCGCAACTGCTGATCTACCCGGGATAGCGGCATCACCGGCAAGCTGAATGGATCGGCGGGTCCCGGAGTAATGACGGCCAGATTGGCCGGCGTCGAAATCAGGTCTGTCACCCAGTGATCCGCCTGCCAGCGGCACAGCACCCCGCCCCGCACGCTTACCCGCGCGCCGATGAGTCTTTGCGGCCGTTCCATCCAGGGTCCCGCCAGCCATACCCGGCCGGCTACTCCGTCTTTCATCAGAATCAATCGCGTGCCGCCGCGCTTGAGCTCAACCCGTACGGCCACCCCCTGCAGCCGCGCCCATCGGCCGTCCAGCATGCCATAACGCAAATCGTCCAAAGCCACTGAACTGGCGGCCGGCAAAGGCGCCTGCCCGAGGATTTTTATGCCGGAGGCGATGACATGCGGATGCGGGAAGGTTTCGATCTGCGAGCCCCGGACCTGCACCAGGTTTCCGGGCGCCAGCCCAGGCACGGGCGCGCTCAGCCGCACTTGCAGCCCGGTATTCGCCTGCCGCAGAATCAGGACGGGAAATTGAGCCAACCCGCTCGGGGCATACGCCAGCACCTGCCCCCGCAAGCGGAAATAGACCGGCGGCGCCGCCTGAGGCCGCTTCAGACGCCAGATCGCCGCGGCGCTGGTCAGCGGATGCGCCGCGGTTTGCGCCCCGGCGGTTACGGCTATCGCCGGCAAGCTCAGGACGAGCACCCAAATTTTGCGATTGATCATGGGCCGCGAACCCCTACGCTGGGCCGCCTCTGCTGGCGCCGGCCGCGGATCTTTGCCGTTTTCCGAGAGCCAGACTGAATGCTATAGTACGCGATACTCGAAATGCGTGTAGGAGAAATCCATGGCTACCTTCATTACCGTGCTGTTAATCGCCCTAATCGCTGGGCTGCTCATCCTATGGGCGCGCCATGCCAAGCGCCAGGAAGCGCGCGCCCGCGAGCAAATGCAGGCTCTCGCTGCGGCAATGGGCTGGCAATATTTGGGTGCCGTCGCCCCGCCTATGGCCGGCGGCAATTACTCGCTGCTGCGGCGCCATGCCGGCAATCAACCCGGCTTTTCCCACCTGATGCAAGGCGAGTGGGAAGGCCTGCCGGGCGTGCTGTTTGTTTATACCTATCAGACCGAAATTCCCGATCCGGAATCCGCCTCCGGCTCAGTCACGAAATATACTTCCCAAACCGTGGCGGGTTTTCAATTCCCTCAAGCCGATCTGCCGCCTTTTCACCTGGCCGCGCAAAACACGTTACACCGGCTCTCGGAACGCTTGCATAAAACGGATATCGAGCTCAGCCCTGAACTCAGCCAGCTCTACCAACTGCAGGGCGAAGATGCCGGCGCGGTGCGCGCCTTTTTCACCCCGGCACGGCAACAATGGATCGCCCAATCCCAGTTTCGCCCCCAGGTGGATGGCGCCGGACAATGGCTGTTGATCTATCAGGCCGGCAAAAAAATCCCCGCCGGCCAACTGCGCGATTGGGTGCGGCAGGCCGCGGACTGGGCGCGGCAACTGGCGCCGGCGCAGGCGGCCGGACAGACTCAGCATTGATATCGCTCGCCGGCTGCAACCGGCAATTTCTTCGAATTGGCCTGGAATGAAAACGACGCTGTCCGACTCGGCGGTGAACGTTTTGAGAATCGGGAGAGGCTCCCGGCTGGATGACCGCGGGCGGGAGGACTCGAGCCGCGGGCGGCCATCCTAACCGAAGAGCTGCATCGGCCCCCGGTCCTGTCGGCTGGGGAATGCAAGCCGCGAACCGGCAATCGCCGGATGTTTTTACACTACCCGCCCCGCTCCCCTGCCGCAGTGAGCCTGCCTGGATATGCGCGTGAGAAAGCACATTGCCAGGCTCGCCGCCAGTGATATCCATCACTAGAACCCGTAACCCGAATCAACGACGGGCAGACGTGGTTGGCGTGCAATAGGGCGTGAAGACGCGTCACGGTGGGATGGCCAAACGTTACGGACACTGGCGTTCCGGCCGTGGGAGGGAAGCCACCGGCCGCGCGGCGGCGGCAACAGCGGAATGTGATCGCCGTCAAGTTGGTTAACTGGACCATTAATTTCACCGGGAATGGCTGGATATATGCATGACCATCAGCAGCGGCACCATAGCCGGCGCGGACTTACCATCCGAACGGCCAAGCGCAAAAAGGGACGCGTCATGGAACCTAAAATCTCCAGCCGGTTGGCAGCCTCCGGGAATGATCATGCCGGCACTTGGCCCGCCAGCCAGATTCCGATTCCGATGTGCAGTTCTTGCCCCCGCGCGCAGACCTGCTTTCTTGGCCGTTTCGAAAAAAAGGAAATGGCCAGACTGCAGGAAATTCGCCAGATCGCCTGGTATCCACGGGGCGTGGTGCTGTTTTTCGAAGGCGAAGCCACGCGCGGTATTTATGTCGTCTGCTCGGGCGAGATTAAGACTTTTGCCCATTCCCAGCAGGGCGGAACCGTTATATTGCGGCGCGTGGGCACGGGCGAAGTGCTGGGCATCAGCAGCAGCTTAACCGGCAGCCCCTACCCGGTCAGCGCCGAAACCCTGCTGCCCAGCCAGATCACTTTTATTCCCCGCGTCCAATTCCTGAAATTTCTGGCCGAACAACCCGATAGCTATCGCGTGGTGATTGAAGCCCTGGCGGTGCAACTGCAGAAAGCCTGGGAACATACCCGCATGCTGGCGCTGCATCGGCATGTCGTATCGCGGCTGGCCGAACTGCTGTTGAACCGCGCCGCCGAACACGGCAAGGAGAGCTCGCAAGGAACCCTGATCTCCTTCCCGGTCACGCAGGAAGATATTGCCGAGAGCATCGGCACCACGCGCGAAACCGTCAGCCGCATCTTCTCCGATCTCCGCCGGCAGGGTATTTTGCGGCGCCGCGGCAATGGTTTCCTGTTGATGAAGCCTCGCGATCTGGAAGCCCTCAAAGGCACCTGAAATCGACTGCGGCCGCATGCATTCATGTGGGTGAAATGCCGCAGGTCACGGCTGAAATCACGCAACTGGGCGCGGATTGCCGGTAGGCTCCTCCGGCTTGAGTCGTGTCCCTGGAAACCCGGGAGCCTGCAACCAGCGCCAGGGCGGCACGGAACTCGCGTGGAATCTGGTAGCGCCAGCGGGATTCGAACCCGCGATCTTCGCCTTGAGAGGGCGACGTCCTGGGCCGCTAGACGATGGCGCCACGCGCGGTGAACTCTATATTAACTTTTCTTTCTTGACTGCACTCATTCCCGTGGAACGCTTAAAATCATTGCCCCGGAAGTTCGGCAGCGGTTCGAATGTCCACCCCTTTCATGATAAGCCGGCTTGCAAAGGTGTGGCGCAGGCAATGCCGGGTGAAATCCTCAATTCCTGCAAGCCGTACGGCACGCTCTCGAATCTACCCTTCCAAGTTGGCCGGCAAGGTCACATCCAGGCAGAGGCAGAGGCCGCGGCCGGCCAGTTCCCAACCCGCGGCCGAGCCGGCCGGCAGCACCGCGCAACTGCCGCGCGTTAATCCCAGCGGCGAGACGTGGCTCTCCATTGCCGCCTCCGGCTTTCCCGCGCTCATGGAGACGGTTTTGCTCCGGCCCGGCGAGTCGGAGGCGATTGCTGAGCGGCTGGCCTTTTCCAGCCGTAATCCCTCGGTGAGCGCCGCCAGCACATGCATTTTCCCCGGCGCGAGCGGCTGGCTCGTGTTTTCCAGCCGGTATTTTTCCACCCGGAAATACCGGCAATTGACCAGCAGCCCTTCAGCCTGGGCATCGCGGTTGAGCTTGCCTCCGCCCGCATGCGGACGCGCCACCGCGAAACCGTGCTCCCAGTGCAGTTGCCGTGGACGGCCATCCGCGCCCAGGCGGCCATAATCATCGAGCCGAAAGGTATTGTCCGACTGCTGCTGTATCTCGCAGATCACCAGTCCCGGCCCGATGGCATGAATGGTGCCGGCGGGAATATAAAACGTGTCGCCCGCCCGGGCGCTTTGCCATTCCAGGCATTCCGCCCCGCGTCCGGCGCGGCACGCGGCGGCGAACTCCGCCATCTTCACCTCGGGACGCAGATTGACGCCCAGCCGCGCCCCGGGCTGCGCCGCCAGCACGTGCCACATCTCCGTTTTGCCCCGCCCCAGCCCATGGCGGCCGGCATAGTCGTCGCCGGGATGGACCTGCACCGAGAGCCGGTCGGCGGGAAATAGAAATTTCACCAGCACGGGGAAATCATCTCCGGCATAGCGCGGCAGCCCCATCAACTGGTCGCGATCGCGGCTTAAAACCTGTTGCAGGCTTTCGCCTTCCGCTCCGGCGGCACAGTCGTTGGCCGTCAGCCAGGTTTCGCCAATCGGTTCCGCTTCCTGCTTCCGGCCGCGATAGATCTCGCCCAGCTCGCGCACGCCCCAAAGCCGCGGCACAAAGCGCGGCTGCACGCAAAACGGCAGGGCTTGCTTTTCCAACTGCATCGCAATCAAGGCCCAGTATAGGACGGGCAAAGCCGCGGCCGCCGGGGCTTAGCCGAGCGAGGCCAATAAAGTGCGCGCGGCCTGGTGCGTGGGCTGATTGGGCTCGCGCGGCGCGGCGAGATAGCTTTCCAGCAATTGCCGCGCCCAGGGAAAATTCTGGCCCACGAGTTTCAGCGCCTGCGCAACCATGAAATCGGGAAGGCGGCTGAGGCCCGGACGCGCGTCGAAGGCGCGCAGCATCTGCCAGGCGCGCGTTTGCTGGTTCAGGTGAACCAGCGCCGCGGCTTCGTAGCCGGTATAAAACGCCGATTTCGGCGCCATGCGGTGGGCGCGTTTCAGCCACGGCTCGGCGGCGGCGAATTCGCCTTGACGAAACAGCGCCTCCCCTAAAACAAACAACGCGCGCGGATCGCGGGCATGCTCGGCCGCCACCTTGCGATACGCCGCGAGCGCCTGCTGGGGATGTCCGGCGGCGATTTCCACCTCGCCCAGCGCGATCGCGCCATCCACCGCGTCGTAATGGGCGAGTCGGCCGACATAGGCGAAGGCTTTGGGCACCCCGCCGCCAACCGAAGGCGGCACCTGCAGATAATAGTTGATAAAACCCCAATACACGTCCGGATTGCCCGGCGACAGCGCCAGCGCGCGTAGCAGGTGTTTGCGAATGTGCCGCAATTCGAATAAAGCGCGAAAACGGCTATAGCCTTTGGCTTTTTTGCCCAGGGCTTCGGCCAGAAAAAGATGGCAGGTGCCGCACTGCGGATCGACTTTCAGCGCCTTGCGGGTGAGCGAGATTGCCTGTTTATCCTGTCCAAAGGCGATTAGAACGTGGGCATCATAGGCCAGCAGTTGCGGATTGTTGGGGGTCGCGCGCAGGGCGCGGGCAAGCAGCTCGCGAGCCTGGCTCCAATCGCCCCACTCCACCCATTGCCGCGCCTGGGCCAGCGGCGCCGGCTTGGGCGCGGACGCGGCTGCTCCCACCGCCGCCAGCAAAAATACCGCCAGCCCCAGCCCGCTGCTTGAGCGGCGCCGGGCCGTTGCGGCGGCGCCGCCGTTAATTCTCGCAGGATGAATCGGTTGACGTCGCACCGGCATGGTCCGCTATTAATTCCGCGCTCTTGCGCCTTGGCAGCGTCCTTCCCCATCGAGCCCTCGCCGCACTGGCGCGCTTCCAGCGGAAGGGACGGGCCTGCCCTCCCGGATCGCCGGTGAATTCGGCCAAACCTTAATTATAATAGGTGCTGGGCATGATCCGGCCCCTCCGCCTAGCGGCAAGAATGAAAATTTTTTAATCTGCGCTTAATTGGATTTTAACCCGCGCACCGCAGACTACAATTGCGGTGGTGCATGCCGGCGGAGCCAGTGCAGTATGCGTATCCTGTTGGTGGAAGACGAGTTTAAGGTGGCCCAATTCATCAAAAAAGGGCTGCAGCAGGATCACTTTGCCGTGGATCTGGCCTCCGACGGCGAAGAAGCCTTGTACCTGGCCGAGGCTGGCGAGTATGACCTGATTATTCTCGATCTGATGCTGCCCAAAGTGCCGGGGCTGTCCGTGCTTGCCACCGTGCGCAAGAAAAACCCCAATGTCCCGATTCTGATTTTGACCGCTAAAACCACGGTCGAAGACCGGGTGCGCGGCTTGGAAATCGGCAGCGACGATTACCTCATCAAGCCCTTTGCCTTCGCCGAGTTGAAGGCGCGGGTGCGCGCGCTGTTGCGCCGCGAATGGCGCGAGCTGAACCTGCAGTTGCGGGTCGCCGACCTGGTGCTCGATCCCGCCAAACATCGCGCCTGGCGCGGCGAGCATGAGCTGGAGCTTTCCAATAAGGAATTCATGCTGCTGGAATACCTGATGCGCAACGCCAATCAGGTGGTCACGCGCACCATGATTGCCGAGCATGTCTGGGACGCCAGTTTCGACAGCTTCACCAACGTCATTGACGTCTATATCAGTTACTTGCGCAATAAAATCGACAAGGATCGCGACCCGAAGCTGATCCAGAGCGTGCGCGGCGTCGGCTACATGCTGAAACACGAGGTGGTGCAGTGAGCGGGCGCCGGCGTTGGTGGCGATGGCCGCACTGGAAACCGGCGACCATGCGCGGCCAACTCACCTTCCAATACACGCTGCTGTTCAGCATCATCCTGCTCATCGCCGCCGGACTGTTGTTCGGCATCCTGCACTGGATCATTTACTGGAACATCGATAATGAACTGCAGGACGAAGCCAACCGGGTCAAACAGTACGTCCAGATTCTGCATCACAAGCCGCAACTGGCGCTGAATTCCGCCCGCGCCAGCGCCGAACAGATCAATTCGCTCAACACCATTTTTCGCCTGGCCCAGGTTTCCGACGCCCAGGGGCAGTTGATCAAGCAGTCGCCGGTGCTGAGCATGCTGGGTTTCTCGCTGCGCCCTAGCCAGCTCAAGCACATCCTGGTGGAGCGCCCCAATTTTTATAGCTGGGGCGCGCCGCGCTCGGAAGAAATTCGCTTCGCCAACGCGATCATTTACGGCCCCCAGGGGCACCCCTATCTGCTGCAGATCGGCACCCGGCTGAAGCCCATTAATGACGCGCTCGACACCTTTCTCTGGGTGCTGCTCATGCTGCTGCCGGTCACCATCGTGCTCAGTGCCGCGGGGGGCTCGGTCATGGCGGCGCGCACGCTGAAACCGGTCGCCGACATGACCCATGCCGCCCAGTCCATCACCGCCACCAACCTCGGCCGGCGGCTGCCTACCCGCGGCCGCGGCGATGAACTGGACGAGCTGGCGGAGACGTTCAATGCCATGTTTGCCCGGCTGGAAGAATCCTTCCAGCGCATGCGCGAGTTTTCCGCCAATGTCAGCCACGAGCTGCGCACGCCGCTGCAGGCCATGCAGGGCGAAACCGAGCTGGCCCTGGTCAGCCAGCCCTCGATGGCCGAATACCGCCGGGTGCTGGAAAGCAATCTGGAGGAAATCGATCGCCTGAACCGCATGATCCGCAATCTGCTGGTGCTGGCCCAGGCGGACGCGGGCGAAGTTCAACCCCGCCTGGAGCTGATCGATCTCAACGAGTTGGTGCGCGATTTGGTCGAACAGATGCAAATCGTCGCCTCCGCGCGCGAGTTGCAACTGCGCACCTTCACCTCGGCCCCCACCCCGGTGCGGGCCGACAGCTTGCGCCTGCGCCAAATGGTGCTCAACTTGATTGACAATGCCCTGAAGTACACTCCCGCCGGCGGCTGGGTCGAAGTGCGCGTCGAGCGGCGGCACAGCGCCGCCCAGGTGCAGGTGCGCGACAGCGGCATCGGCATCAGCCAGGAAGACCTGCCGCACATCTTCGAGCGCTTCTACCGCGCCGATAAATCGCGCACCCGCGACGGCCGGGCGGACGGCTGCGGCCTGGGGCTGCCGATCGTGAAATGGGTGGCGGAAATCCACGGCGGCTCAGTGGAAGTCAGTAGTCTGCCCGGCCAGGGCAGCAGCTTTCTGGTGCGGCTGCCGCTGGCGGGGGCCGCATGAGCACCCTGCGCGCACAACCCCGCCGGCGTTCGGCCCAGCGCGCCGCCGCCGCCCGCGCCCGCTGGCATCTGCGCATCCTCATGCCGGGCTTGCCGCTGCAGGCCTGCTCGGTGCTGCTCTCGCGCGGACGCGAACACATCGTCGTGGATAGCGGTTTTCCCCAGCACGATACGCTGCTGCTCGATGGCCTCGCCGCCGCCGGCGTGTCCCCGCAAGCCGTGACCGCCGTCATCAATACCCACTTCCATCTCGATCATTGCGGCTGCAACTTCCTCTTCCCGCAGGCGACCATTTACGGCTCCCGGCGCGATTTGGATTGGGCCGTCAGCATCTATGAGAGCGTCTGCGGCGGCGAAACCCGGCGCGAAATTTTCCGCCAGTTTTACCCCGAAGCTACGGATGAAGAATTCGACCGCATGGACCAGGCTCGCCTGCTCCAACTGTTGCGCTGGATGTGGGACCCCAGCGTCCTGGGACCGCGCGAGCGCTATTGCTGGCTGGAAGAAAACCCGCTTCCCTTTCCCGGGCTTCGCCTGCTGGCCACGCCCGGCCATACTCCCGGCCATATCTCGTTGCTGGTGGCGGCGCGCGACGGCGACTATCTGCTGGCCGGCGACGCCCGTCCCTTCGCCGACGATACCGCCAATAATCCACAACAGGACATGCCCCCCTGGAACCATCGCCTGGCGGCGCGCAGCCGGAAACGCCTGCAGCGGTTTGAAGGCGTCGTGATTCCCGGCCATGATGATCCCTTTTCGCAGACCGGCGAGGCGGGCGAACTGGAAACCGCCGATTGCCTGACCGCCGGCAGTGCCGGCGTCGTCGATCGCTTTTGAATTTATTTCGGCGGCAGCCGGAAGGAGCTTGGTATCGTGCCCTCAGCCATCCTGACCCGCGGCGTTTCTCATCGCGTCGAAAATTTTACTGAAAGCGTTATCCGCGAAATGACCCGGCTGGCGATGGAATACGACGCCATCAACCTGGCCCAGGGCTTCCCCGATTTCGCCGCTCCCGCCTTCATTAAAGAAGCCGCCATTCAGGCCATTCGCGACGAGGTCAACCAGTATTCCGTCACCTGGGGCGATCCCGCCCTGCGCCAGGCGATTGCGGAAAAATACCGGCGTTTTTATCGCATGCCGATTGATCCCGATCGCCACGTGACCGTCTGTTGCGGCGCCACCGAGGCGATGATTTCCACCTTGATCGCCCTGCTCAACCCCGGCGATGAAACCGTCATCTTCGAGCCGTTTTACGAAAATTATGGCCCCGACTCGATTCTGAGCGGCGCCCATCCCCGTTTCGTGCCCTTGCGCGGCGGCCCCGCCGGCTGGAACTTCGATCCGCAAGAGCTCGCCGCCGCTTTCAATGAGCGTACCCGCGCCATCATCATCAACACCCCCAACAATCCCACCGGCAAAGTGTTCACCCGCTCGGAGCTGGAGATCATCCGCGATCTCTGTGTTCGCTGGGACGTGTTGGCGATCACCGATGAGATTTACGAGCATATCCTCTACGACGGGCGCCAGCATATTCCCCTGGCCACCCTCGACGGCATGGCGGAACGGACGATCACCATTAGCGGCGTCTCCAAGACGTTCAGCGTCACCGGCTGGCGGATTGGCTGGGCGCTGGCGCCCGCGGCGCTCGCCAATGGCATCCGCAAAGTGCACGATTTCCTCACCGTGGGCGCGCCCGCCCCGTTGCAGATCGGCGCCGCGCATGCCATCAATCACGGCGACGATTACTGTCGGAATCTTTCCGCGGAATATGAATTGCGCCGCCGCTGGCTGGTCCCGCCGCTGCAGGCTGCCGGCTTCCGTTGCCAGTGGCCCGAGGGCGCCTACTACGTTCTCGCCGGCATCGAACCTTTCCTTTCCAGCGCGGAAGAAACCGATGAAGCCTTCGCCCGCCGCCTGGTGCGCGAAATCGGCGTCGCCGGCGTGCCCGGCTCCAGCTTTTATCATGACCCGCGGCTGGGCCGCACCCAGATCCGCTTCTGTTTTCCCAAGCAAGACGCTACCCTGAATGCCGCCGTCGAACGGCTGCGGCGCCTCGGCGCTCCCGCTCCGCCGGAAGCGCCCGCCCCGGCGCCGCGCTCCTGAACGCGCGCCCTGACCCGGGGACGAACCCCGCCCCGGCTTTTTTCATAAGGAATTCGCATGCAAGCTGCTGTCATTTTGGCGGATTGGTCTCCGCGTCCCGATTATGCCCTCAGCCCGGAAGAAGAGCGCACCCGCATGGCGCGCCTTAGCTCCAGCGTCTGGCGCCATCCCCGCTTTGAATTGCGCCAGCTCGACTCCCCCGTTTGCGGCCCCACCGATGTGCTGGTGAAAGTCGCCGCGGCCGGACTGTGCGGCTCCGATCTGCACTTTTTTGAAACCGATGCCGAGGGCTATATGCAATATCCCGGCATGGCCCGCTTTCCTAGCGTTCCCGGCCATGAAGTTTCCGGAGAAATTGCCGCCGTCGGCGCTCAGGTCAAGCATCTGCGCCCGGGCGACCTGGTTTGCCTGGACGATATGGTCGTCTGCGGCCGCTGCGAATCGTGCCGGCGCGGTTTTCCCAATCAATGCGAAGACCTGGAAGACGTCGGCTTCACCATGAACGGCGGTATGGCCGAACTGCTGCGGGTGCCGGAGGCCAATTGCTGGAAAATCAATTCCCTGCTTCCCCGCTATGGCCATGACCGCAAGCGCGTTCTCGAAGCCGGCGCGGTCATTGAACCCTTTACCGTCGCCTATAACGGCTTGTTTGAGTGCGCCGCGCGGATCAAGCCCGGCGCTTATGCCGTAGTGTATGGCGCGGGCGCGATCGGCCTGGCCACCCTCGCCCTGCTGCGCTCGGCCGGCGCCGCCCGCATCCTGGCGTTCGAGCATCAGCCCGCCCGCCGTGAACTGGCGCTGGCCTATGGCGCGCATGCCGCTTTTCCGGTCGAAGACGAAGCGCCGCATCAGGTGGTGCTGCGGGAAACCGGCGGCGCCGGCGCCGACCTCCAGGTGGAAGCAGCCGGCGATTTCAGCCGCAGCCTGCGGCAAATGGAACTGAGCCTCGCCAACGGCGGCCAAATCGTGATTATCGGTCGCGATAAAATGCGTCCGCCGCTGTTTCTGGAAAATTACCAGGTCAAGAAAGCCAACCTGATCGGCGCCATGGGCAATACCGGCTATGGAACTTATCCCAATGTCATCCGCATGATCGCCGCCGGCCTGCTCGACCCTACCCGCATGATCACCCATCGCTTCCGCCTCGGCGATTTTGGCGGCGCGCTGGCGCAGGCGCGCACCCGCCAGGGCGGGAAAGTCCTGGTCCAGGTCGGCCTGGCTGAAGCCTGATTCCTCCCTATCGGGGCGGACGCGTCCGCCCCCTCCCGCGTCTGCCTTCGAACTGCGTTAACGGCTGAGTCGGGCAGCAGTTTTCTTCCGAAATCGCAGGCCGAAGCGCGGGGTTCCGGATCGGTCTCGCGCCTATTAACCACAATAAACTTTCGGCAGCCATGAGTTTTCGCAAAGCGTCCGGCTTCGGCCGGACCTTGGCGAAAGCGTCAGCGCCTAAAAGTAAATGCGGACGTGCCGCTTGCACCACACCTGGGGCGCAGGCCCAAAAAACTGCCTTAATTCAGGATTTTCGGTAATGGCTGATTCATGCGGCTGTGGAAATCTTGTGGAAACCCGGCTGAAATACCCCGCGGCCGCTATGCGCGTAGGCTCGGGAGTTCGTGTTGAATTAAATCATAAGCTTTAGGTTAAGTCTTTTATTTTCTGTTATTTCCATTAAGATAGGCGCAAGGGACGGCGGGAAATATCGCATTTTTCCGGTAATCTCGCCCAATTTTTGATTTGCACAACTGGCAAGTTACTCCGAATTGCAAAAAACACTGGAAAATCAGTAAAAACCCTGAGTACCTGGAAAGTCAAAAAAAAATCTTAGTTAGGAAAAATACACCCCGGCAAGCAACCATTTGGGCAGTTTAGCGGTGCGGACCACAAGTTCTTCGCTTTAAATTGGGGAAGCCGAAGGCGAGGTCAAGCGTGGCGCGAAGTGAAGCGCCAGTAGAAACCGCGAGCGGGGCGAAACCGCGAATCAATTTCGCGGAATGGGTCAAAACCCATGCCGCGAGTCGCGCCTTTATATGGGGGAATAGATGAGAATCGCCGGGCATTCGAGAGCGCGGCGATGCGATATCGAATCGCCTCGCTTTTCTCATCCCAGCCAGCTATGTACGGCCAGGTGAAGCGCGAATAACGCCGCGGCGGCATAGATGCCGGCCAGGATGTCGTCGGCCATGATGCCCCAGCCGCCCGGCAATCGTTCCAGCAACCGGATCGGATAAGGTTTGGTGATATCGAAGAGCCGGAAGAAAAGCAAGCCGGCGATTGCCCACGGCCAGGCCACCGGCGCGGCTCCGGTAAATGCCAGCAGTTGACCTGCGATTTCGTCAATCACCACGCCGGAAGGGTCGCTCGCTTGCAATGAGCGGCTGGCGGCTGTGGCCGCGGGAACCCCGGCGGCGAACACGATTGCCGCGGCCATCAGCGCCGCCGCCCCCGCATTGGTGTGCAGATGCGTTACCCAGGCATGCCAGCCCAGCACGGCAACCAGCGATGCCCAGGTACCCGGACCAAAAGGAATCAGCCCTATCGGCCCTGCCATCGCCAGCCAGGTCAGCCACCGCTCGACCGCGCTGCCGCCGCGCGGTAGGCGTTGCCCCTTGATTTTTGGTGAATGAGAAGGCTGTGGCGCCGCCGGCATTGAAATCCATTATGCGCGATAACGGCAGCGGCCGCCTGAGCGCTTGGCTGCTAGGAATGGCTGCGGCGCGGCCGCCGTAGCGGCATCAAAGCTTCCTTGCTCACGCCCTCGGCCGGATAGCGCGCCAGCAGCTCGTGCTGCACATAGTTCACGAATTCCTGCATTTGTTTCTGCATCTGTTCCATCCGCGCCCGCATGTTGAGCACAATCTCCACCCCGGCCAGGTTCACTCCCAGGTCGCGCGTCAGCGCCAGGATCACTTCCAGCCGTTGCAGATCTTCATCGGTATACAGCCGGGTATTGCCTTCGGTGCGGGAAGGCTTGAGCAGGCCTTCGCGCTCATATAAGCGCAGGGTCTGCGGATGAATGCCATACTGCTCCGCCACCGCCGAAATCATGTACGCCGCGCGCCCGCGTTTCTTGACCATCGTCGGATCCCGCTATCTGCCCGCCTGCGCTTCGCGCGCCAGGCTGGCGCGCGGGTCTTCCGGGTTCAACCGCGCCAACTCGCGCAGCAGTTCCTTGCTGCGCTCATCCGCCGGGCGCGGCACCACCACCCGCACTTCCACGTATTCGTCCCCCCGCAACCCTTCCCGTTGCGCCGACGCCACCCCGCGCTCGCGTAACCGGAAGCGCTGCCCGTTCTGCGTTCCCGGTGGAATTTTCAGCAGCGCTGGCCCTTCGATCGTCGGCACCTCGATTTTGGCGCCTAAGGCGGCTTCGGCGAGCGTGATCGGCACCTGCAGGTGAATATCGTCGCCTTCCCGGCGGAACAAAGGATGCGGCTGGATGTGCAGCACCACGTACAGATCCCCGTAGCTTTGCTGGCCCCAGTTGCCTTTGCCCGCAATCCGCAGCCGCGCCCCTTCGCGCGTGCCCGGCTTGATCCGCACTTCCAGCGGATCTTCCATCCGAACCCGGCCCTGGCCGTGGCAGCGCGGGCAGGCCGTGCCCTGCTTGCCGGTGCCCTGGCATTGCGGACAGCGCAGGTTAAACCGCATGCCGCCCACCTGTTGCGTGACTTGCCCCTTGCCCTGGCACTCCCCGCAAACGCCGCCCTTGCCGCCCGTGCCGCTGCCATGACATTGCGGGCAAACATCCAGCCGCGGAACCGGCAGCCGTAGCACCGCGCCCCGGATCGCATCCCAAAAACCGATGGTGGCCTGAAACTCCAGGTCGCTGCCCACCGCTTCAGCCGCCGCCGCGTGCCGGTTGAACAGGTTGCCGAATAAATCGCGGAACCCGCCCCGCCGCCCCGCGTCCGTTGCCGGCTCAAAATCGAAACCGGAAAAATCGAAGTCGGGCATCGCCCCGCCCCCGCCCGCCGGCGGCGGTGTGTAGGCTTCCGCTCCCTGCTGAAACGCCTGGTCGGAATAAAATCCCGCGCGATTGTAAAAATCGCGTTTTTTCGCGTCGCTTAAAACGTCATACGCTTCCTGCAGGTCTTTAAAGCGCTCTTCCGCGTTTTTATTGCCGGGGTTGACGTCGGGATGATATTTGCGCGCCAGCCGCCGGTACGCTTTGCGAATCTCCTCGGCGCTCGCGCCGTGCTTCACCCCCAGGATGGCGTAATAATCTTTTTGCGCGCTGGCCGGCATAGTAGTCCCGGGCCGCGGTGGGCTTCCGCCGGCTGCGGCCCGCTAGGATCATAACTTAAACGACTTACTTCTTCTCGTTATCCACATCCACATACTCGGCGTCAATCACCTCGCCGGGCTTGCCGGCCTGGTTGTCGGCTGGTCCGCCGGCTTGCCCCTCGGCGCCGCCCGCCGCGCCGGCCGCCCCCCCGGCCCCGGGCGTCGTGCCCCCGCCGGGTTGGCTGCTCGCCTGGCGGTACATCGCTTCCGCCAGCTTGTGCGCCGCCTTGGTGAGGTTGGCGTGCGCGGCTTGCATCGCCTGCACGTCGCTGCTCTCCAGCGCCCGCTTGCCTTCCGCCAGCGCCGCGTCCAGCGCCTGCGCATCCTCGCCCGTCAGCTTGTCGCGATGCTCCGACAAGGTCTTTTCGGTCGAGTAAATCAGCCCGTCCAGGGCGTTGCGCGCCTCCACTTCCTCGCGTTTGCGCTTGTCCTCGTCCGCGTGCGACTCCGCCTCGCGGGTCATACGCTCGACCTCTTCCTTCGAGAGCCCGCTCGAACTGGTAATGGTGATCTTCTGCTCTTTGCCCGTGCCCAGATCCTTGGCGCTGACGTTCACAATGCCGTTTGCGTCAATGTCGAAGGTAACCTCGATCTGTGGCACGCCTCGCGGCGCCGGCGGAATGCCCACCAGGTGGAATTTGCCCAAGGTGCGGTTCTGCGCCGCCATCGGCCGCTCGCCTTGCAGCACATGCACTTCCACCGAGGTCTGGCTGTCCGAAGCGGTCGAGAAGATCTCGCTCTTGCGCGTCGGAATGGTGGTGTTGCGCTCGATTAAACGCGTGCACACGCCGCCCATGGTTTCTATCCCCAGCGAAAGCGGGGTGACGTCCAGCAATAACAAGTCTTTGACTTCGCCCGAGAGCACGCCTGCCTGCACCGCCGCCCCTACCGCCACCACCTCGTCCGGGTTGACGCCTTTGTGTGGCTCTTTGTTGAACAGGTCTTTGACCAGTTGCTGGATGCGCGGCATGCGCGTCATCCCGCCCACCAGCACTACTTCATTGATCTTTTCCGGCGTGACCCCGGCGTCGGCCATGGCCTGCTTGCAGGGCCCCACCGAGCGCTGCAGAATGTCTTCCACCATGCGCTCGAACTGCGCCCGCGTCAGCTTTTTCACCAGGTGCTTGGGACCGCTGGCGTCGGCGGTAATGAAGGGCAGATTGATCTCGGTCTCCATCGTGGTGGAGAGTTCCATCTTCGCCTTCTCCGCCGCATCCTTCAGCCGCTGCATCGCCATCTCGTTGCCCCGGCCGCGCAGGTCGATGCCTTCTTCTTTCTTAAATTCGTCCACCAGCCAGTCCACCAGCCGCTGATCGAGATTGTCTCCCCCCAGATGGGTATCGCCGTTGGTGGACTTCACTTCGACCACCCCTTCGCCCACTTCCAGTATGGAAATATCGAAGGTGCCCCCGCCAAAATCGTAAATGGCGATGGTTTCATCCTTCTTTTTATCCAGACCATACGCCAGCGCCGCCGCCGTCGGCTCGTTGACGATGCGCTTCACGTCCAGGCCGGCAATTCTTCCCGCGTCTTTCGTCGCTTGCCGTTGGGCATCGTTGAAGTAGGCCGGCACCGTGATCACCGCCTCGGTGACTTTCCCGCCCAGGTAATCTTCCGCCGCCTGCTTGAGCTTGGTCAGAATGTAGGACGAGATCTCCGGCGGCGTATAGTTCTTGCCGGCCGCCACCACCGCCACATGGTCGCCTTGCTGCACGACCTTGTACGGCACCATCTTCATTTCTTCCGTGACCTCGTCATAACGGCGGCCCATGAAGCGCTTAATGGAATAAATCGTATTCTCCGGGTTGGTGATGGCTTGCCGTTTCGCCACCTGGCCCACCAGGCGTTCGCCGTTCTTGGTGAAGGCCACCACCGAAGGCGTGGTCCGCCCGCCTTCGGAGTTTGCTATCACCTTCGGCTCTCCGTTCTCCATGACCGCAACTACGCTGTTGGTCGTGCCCAAATCAATGCCGATAATTTTTGCCATCACTCTCTCCCCGGCCTGCCATTCAACCGATATACAGGCCGATTTCTAGTTTATTTTATAAATATGAGTGAGTTGTTGTCAACTATTCTTTTAGCAGAATACTGTCAACCTTTGAATTTTTATGCTTTTATATGAATTTATGCTATTTTATCTTCAAATATGATGAAGAAACCTTCCGAAGCCGCTCAGGAATTGGGGATTTCGTACCCCACGCTTAAGCATTGGATTTACAGTGGCAAGCTGAAGGCTACTCGTACTCCGGGAGGACATTACCGTATCCACGAATCCGAGCTGGAGCGCTTGCGCGGCCAATCGCCTGCTGTTTCCGCCGCAAGGGGGACTGCGGGCAAGATCAGCGGGCGCAATAAGCTGCGCGGCATCGTGGCCGAAGTTCGACGCGATGGCCTGCTGGCGGCAGTGACCCTATCCATCGGCGATCAGAAAATTCAAGCCGTGATTACGCGCGAAGCCGCCGACGAACTGGGCCTCGAGCCTGGCGTGCCCGCCCTGGCCTTGATCAAGGCCACCGAAGTCATGATCATGCGCTGAATCCCCTTTTGCTTGCCTATCCGCCATGCCCGGCTTTTCCTCCTATCTCCCGGCTAACTTCACCGCCTGCGGCTCCATGCGGCGGGTTGGGGCCGCATGGATTGTGTTCGCGGTCATCGCTATGGCCGCGCATCCCCGCACCAGGAAAAAGCACATCGCATCCTCCTTTGTAAACGGCTGGTATGCCATGACTCACCGCACCCGCAATCGCCAGCCGCATTGGATCACCCCGGTCGCCACCTTAACTCCGCTGCTCGAGCAGGAATATCGCTTCGATATTCAGCGGCAATCCAGTCCCTTGCTGACGGCATGGCAATGGGGCGGAGGGAAAGGTCTGGAGTTGATTCCAACCCGCTCGACTGAGGTCATCATTACCCAGCCCAATTTCTTTTGTCCCGGGCACGGCTTCAATTGCAGTTGGCAATCCTATGGTGGGCTGCTGAAATATCGCCTTGCCGCCGCTCCCGAATCTGCCGGCAATTATGTCGTCACCGCTTTTTTGGGCGCCAGTCATGCCCTCACGGGCGGCATTGGGCAGGTCGCTCCCGGCGCGGGCTGGGGCAAGGGCTGGGGGCGTTTCGATATCCAGCAGGCGTTCAGCTTTGGCTTTATTACCGGCCTGCATTCTTTTACCCTCTCCTCGCCTGCGGGCAATAGCTTGTTGCAACCGCCGGATCATCAGCTCAGCCTTAATACTGCCTTGCAATATCATTATGCCGCTCGAAAACTCTGGCCCGAATTGGAACTCAATGCCGCCTGGTTGCGCGGCGGTAATCAACCAGGCATGACGGCCTACTGGTTAACCCCGGGCATCGTGCTCGGTCCCTATCGCCTGCATAAATCCTGGGGCTTCACTTTCGGCGTCGGCGAGCAGTTCCCGCTATCGGCTTTTCCGGGAAATGTTCACAACTTGATCTTTACTTTCCGTTTGCCATTCTAACCATCATGCATTCTCCTCGGCCATTGGCGCTGCAACCACGACGGTGGGCTTGCGTTTTCTTCTCGGGTTTGGCGCTTTCCGCCGCTCCGCCGCTCCAGGCGCGGTTGCGGCCGATCGAGGTCGCCTACGCCGGCTCCATGGGGCCGCTGGTGGATGGCGGTCTGTCCCCCGCCGCGGCGCGCAGCTTGCAACTCCAAATCCACGGCCGCGCCCAGGGCGCTTATGGCCTGGCGCATCTGATCGCCGCCGGCAGTCTGCGGCCCGACCTCTTTATTTCGATTACCGCCGGTCCGATGCGCATCCTGTTTCAGGCGGGCAAAGCGCGCCGCGCTGTGCCGATTGCCCGCACCGAGATGGTGATTGCCTATAGCCCCGCCAGCCGCTTCGCCCGCCTGCTGGCCAACTCGGGCAAGCCCGGGCAGCCGCCCTGGTGGCGCCTGCTCGCCCTGCCGGGCTTCCGCTTCGGCCGCACCAACCCGCTTACCGATCCTCAAGGACGCAATATCATCATCGCGCTTCGCCTCGAGGCCCGCCGCCGGCGCGATCCTCAACTTGCCCGCCGCGTGTTGGGACCGCTGCTCAACCCGCGGCAAATCTTTCCCGAAGCCGAAATCATGGCGCGGCTCGCCGCTGGACAACTGGATGCCAGCTCCGCCTATCGCTTTCAACCCATCGCCTTTCACTTGCCCTATGTGCGTTTATCCGCGAACGTCAATCTGGGCGATGCCGCGCGGCAGCGCGGCTATCAAGCCGCCGGCTTGAAGCTTGCGGGCAAGCTCTATCATGCCCAGCCGCTGATCTTTTACGCCGCGCGCCTGCGCCAGGCGCCCCACCCGCGCCGTGCCGCGCGCTTGTTAAATTGGCTGCAAGGCTCCGAGGCGCAATCCCTGCTCGCCCGCTATGGGTATCAACCGCCCTCGGGGCCCGCGCTGGAAGCGGCGCGATCGCGATGAACGCCGCCTCGTCCTCCGTTCCGCCCACGCCAGCACCCGGTTCACGGAGATGGCCCGCGCGCGCGCTGCTGGCGCGCGGCGGTTTAGCCGCCTTCACGCTGCTGCTGCTTTATCCTTTTATCGGCTTCTTCCTTCCTGCCGGTGCATGGCAATGGAATGGGCTGGTGCCGCACTCCACCGCCGCCGCGGTCGAAGTTTCGCTCGGCTTAACCGGCTTGGCCATGCTGCTGGTCGCCGCCGCCGGCACCCCGGTGGCCGCTTATCTGGCCCGCTGCCGCCGCCGCGAACGCTTGTTGTGGGAAGCGCCCATACTGATTGCCGCGCTGCTGCCGCCGCTGGCGCTGGGCATCCTGTTTTCGCTGGCGTTTGGCCCCAATGCGCGGCTGGGGCATTGGCTCCTGCGCTGGGGCTTGCCCCTGTCCAACAGCGCCCCGGCATTCGTCTTGACGCAGTTCTATGTCAGCATCGGCTATTACGTCATCGCCGCCCGCGCCGCGCTGGCCGCCGTGCCCCGCGAGCTGGAAATTACCGCCGCTTTGCTGGGACAATCTCCGGCGCGGGTCTTTCGCCGCGTCACCTTCCCCCTCGCGCGCCTCGGCCTGGCGGCGGCGCTCAGCCTGGCCTGGGTGCGCGCCCTGGGCGAGTTGGGCGCGGTGCTGGTGACCGCATACTATCCCGCCGGCATGCCGGTGCAGATCTGGATCAATTTGCAGGATGCGGGCATGTCCGCGGTGCTGCCGCTGCTGGTGATTTTTCTTTTAACCGCTTTGCCCCTGCCCTGGCTGCTGCAATTGCTGGCCGAGCGGCGGCATGAGGACTCCGCTCCAGCCTAAGTGGGCATTGCCGCCATGCTCGAACTCCGGATTGAAAAACACCGCCGCCATTTCCAACTGCGGGCGGAGCTGCGCCTGCCGGAAGGCGGCAGCTTGGCCGTGACCGGCGCCTCCGGCGCGGGTAAAAGCACGCTGCTGGCTTGTATTGCCGGCGCTTTACCTCCCGATCGCGGCGTCATTCGCTGGCGCGGGCTGGCGCTCCATCCTCCGCCGCTGCCCCTGGCCCGCCGCCCGCTCGGCTGGCTGGCGCAGCATGAACGCTTGTTCCCCCATTTGAATGTCGCCGGCAACGTCTGCTTCGGGCTCGATCGCCGCGCGCGGCCCGCCGCTTCCGCATGGATTGAGGAACTGCGCGCGCGGCTGGAACTGGAGCCGATCTGGCACGCGCCCGCGGCGGAAGTCTCCGGCGGCGAAGCCCGCCGTGTCGCGCTGGCGCGCGCCCTGGCCCGCCGCCCGCCGTTGCTTTTGCTGGATGAACCCTTTGCCGATCAGGACGCGGCCCGCGTACAAGCCATCATCGCGGCGCTGCTTGACTGGAAGCGCCGCTGGGGCTGGACCCTGCTGGCCGCCGATCATCGCCTTCCCGCTCTGGCCCAAATGACCGATCAGGTTTTGCTGCTCCAGGCCGGCCGCATCACGGCCGCGGGCGGCTGGGCTCAAATCGCGCCTGACTTGGCCGCTATCCAGCCGCCCGGATTTCCCCGCTGATTCCCTGAGCTTTCCCCTGGTAGCTTCCGCAGGCTTAAAACTGTCCCCCGACTTCCAGAAAGCCACAACTTGTGTCTAAAAAACGATTTTCCCGTTTTGGCACCAGCTCAAACTAAGCAAGTAATTGAAAAATAAGGATCTTCCGTTATTCCAACTGAGAAATTTGGAATAACGGGGCCTATCTGTTTGATTTTAATATCTTTTCCCCGTTATTCCAGGGTTGAGACAACGGGCTGTTTTTTGAGACAACGGGCTTGCGCTTGGAACAACGGGTGTGGCTTTTTTTACCTTCCGCAGCGGCGCAGCACGCCTAAAACTCGTCCCTGCACTTGCACCCGCCCCGGCTCCAGCCGGATCGGTTGCAGGCGCGGATTGGCCGGCTGCAGGCGAATCATTCCATCCGGCTCGCGATACCAGGTCTTCAGCGTGGCTTCCTCGGTGTCAATCAGCGCCACCACCATATCGCCATCGCGCACCCGCGTCACCGGCTCGATCACGACAAAATCGCCGTCGAGAATATGCGCATCCACCATGCTGTCGCCGCGCACTTCAAGCACGTAGCACTCGCGGCCGCGGGTAATGGCGGCGAGTGAAATGGCGTCCTGACGGGGAATGGCCTCGAGCGGCTGGCCGGCGGCGATGCGTCCGGCCAGCGGCAGGCTGCCGGGCTCTGCTTCCGCCGGCGGCCGCCGCAACGGCAGCAACTCCATCGCGCGGTACTGGCCGGGGGGGCGGCGGATATAGCCTTTGATTTCCAGCGTGCGCAGGTGCTTGTGCACGGTCGCCATCGAATTCAACTTCAAGCCGGCGCCGATCTCGGCCAGGCTGGGAACCATGCCGCGCTGGCGGATGAACTGGCGGATGAAATCCAGCACCCGCTTTTGCCGCGGGGTCAGCATCGAGTTCATCGAGCGGGGTGGAAGCGCGCGCGCCATGGCCTGTCGCCTGTTAGACTAGGCGAACAAAATACGAAAAGCAATAGCCCAGCTTTCAGCCCCTTCCCCGCTTTCAGCTTGCCGCCATCAGTTGCTTCCCTTTCGTTTCCGGCAGCGGCAGGACGCAGCCGGCGGCCAGCAGGTAAGCCACCCCGCAGGCGGCCAGCGCCGTGCCCAGGCCGCGGCTTCCCGCCCAGCTGCCAATGATCAGCGGCGCCAGCGCGCTCAAGCCGCGGGCGACATTGTAGGTGGCGCCCAGCGCGGTGGCGCGCACTGCGGTGGGAAACAGTTCGCTGCCGACGATGGCCGAGCCGGTGAAAAATCCCGTGCCGAAAAAGGCCAGCGGAATGCCCGCCGCCAGCAGCGCGCCGGGACCATGCGCCCAGGCGAAGGCGGGCGCCAGCGCGGCGGCAAGCAGTAGATAGGTCACCAGCGTTTTCTTCCGTCCGATGCGATCGGCAAACCAGCCAAAACTCAAATACCCCGGGAGCATGCCGCCAAGATTGAGCGCCAGCATCAGCAGGATCATGGTGCCGGGAAAAAAGCCGCGCCCCCCGCGGCTCGCCGGTAATTCGAGAAATGCCGGTATCCAGGTAAACAAGCCCCACCAGGCGAACATGCCAAAGGTGTTCATGGCGAGCAGCAGCGCCAGCGCCTTGCGGGAAAGTTTCTCCGGGTGCCGCGGCGCCGGCTGGCTGGCGCCCGGCGCGGCCGCCTGCGTTGACGTGCGGCCTGATCGGGCTTTGCGCCAGGCTTCGGATTCGGGCGCATGGCGGCGAATCCAGAACACCGCCAGCGCCGGCAGCACGCCCAGAAAAAAAACCCCGCGCCAGCCCCAGCGCGGCAGCGCCAGTCCGGCGGCGGCGGCGGCCAGCGCATAGCCCACCGCCCAACTGCTTTGCACGATGCCCAGCGCCCGCCCCCGCCAGGCGTCCGGCCAGGATTCCGCCACCAGCGCTACGCCCGTGTTCCATTCCCCGCCCATGCCCAGCCCGAGCGCGAAGCGGAACACGCCCAACCACAGCAGCGAAGGCGCCAGGCCGCAAAGGAAAGTGAAAACCGAATAGGTCAGGATGCTGCATTCGAGCATGCGGCGGCGGCCGTAACGGTCGGCCCAAAAACCAAACAGCAGGCTCCCCAGCGCCGAGGCGGATAAGGTCAGCGTATTGAGCAGGCCGGCGGTCGCGGCGCGCATGCCGAAATGACGCATCAGATCGGCCAGCACCAGGGCATAAAGCATGACATCGAAGGAATCCAGCATCCAGCCCAGCGCTGCCGCTATCAGCACCGCGCGCTGCCCCCGCGTGACCGCGCTCCAGCGCCAGGGCTTGGCTGGGGTGACTTCGATTCTCATCGCCCCCTAGTTTACTGAGCCAGGTACTTTAACCAAATAAAAAGAATGGACGCGATGCGGCGCGCTCCCGGCAAAGGCCGCCGCCCGGCGCGCCTCCTGAATCTAAACTGGAAAGAAACGCATCCAATGAACTCCCGCAATCATTCTGTTTGCCGGTTGGCACGGCTGGAGAACTCATGTCGCTGCGTCCGATCAAACGCATCGTGGAAGCCAAGCCCACGCTGGAAGGCGCGGGCGTAAAACTGCGCCGCGCCTTCGGTTTCGGCCAAACCGGCGACTTCGACCCTTTTCTGCTGCTCGACGACTTTCGCAACGAGCAGCCGGAAGACTACCTCGCCGGTTTTCCCTGGCATCCGCACCGCGGCATTGAAACCATCACCTACGTGCTGGCCGGCGCCGTCGCGCATGGCGACAGCCTGGGACACGCCGGCACTATCGCCGCCGGCGATGTGCAATGGATGACCGCCGGCAGCGGCATCCTGCACCAGGAAATGCCGCACGGCGACGACCGCGGCCGGATGCATGGCTTCCAGCTTTGGGCCAACCTGCCGGCGTCGCTGAAAATGACCCGGCCGCGTTATCAGGAGGTTAAGGCCGAAGACATTCCGGTCGTTACCGACGACGATGGCGCCGCGGTGCGCATCGTCGCGGGCCAGTTCTGGGGCGCAAAAGGTCCGGTGGACCAGATCGCCGCCGATCCCATTTACCTGGATATCTCCCTCCCGCCCGGCAAACGGAAAATCCTGCCGGTCGAGACCACGCGCCATGCCTTTGCCTATATTTTTTCCGGCAAAGGGCGTTTTCCCGGCGCCTCCACCCCCCGCCCGGTAATGACCGAAGCTGTGGGCGCGCCGTTGGGAACCGCGGCGCCCTCCGGCGATATCGCTGCGGCCAGCACGTCTCGGGCGGGTTTAAACTCCCCCGAAGCCGCCAATCGTTCGTTGGTGCTGTTTGATCGTGGCGACGAGATCGCCGTCGAGGCGGGCGAAGAAGGCTTGCGGTTCTTGCTGGTTTCGGGCAAGCCGCTGGAGGAGCCGGTCGCCTGGTACGGTCCCATCGTGATGAATACGCGCGACGAGTTGCGCCAGGCCTATCGCGAACTCGAATCCGGCACGTTCATCAAGTGAATACTTCAGCCCCTTAATCGCCAGCGCTTTCACTGCGGCGATAACCGATAATTGCTGTTTGGCTCATACCCTCAAACGTGTACTTCCCGATTTGCCGGATGGGGCGCGCATAGCCTTTATTCGCCTGCGCAGCCTGGGCGATGCCGTGTGCTCGACGCCGGCGCTGCAGGCCTTGCGCGCCTGGCGTCCCGACTTGCGGTTGGGCTATGTCATCGAAGACCGTTTCGCCGCCGCGCTGGAGGGCCAGGCCGAGTTGTTTATTTTGCGCACTCCGGCCGGGAGTGCGGCGGCGGCCGCCGTCCGCGGCGAGTTAGCGCCCGCGCATATAATCCGCGCGCAAGCTTTCTGGCCGCTGGCGCGCCGGCTGCGCGCCTGGCGCCCGGATTTAACCATTAACTTGCACGGCGGCAGCCGGGCAACGGCGTTGCTGCTGGCCAGCGGCGCGCGCTGGCGGGCGGGCTTTGCCGGCGGGGCGAACCCTTGGGCGCTGAACCTGCGCACTCCGCCGGCGCCGCCGCCGCCCGGACGCCGCCGCCTGCACTGCGCCGAGCATGTCGCCTCCCTGCTCTTTGCCCTGGGTCTGCCCCCGGCGCCGCTCGGTCCGGCGCGACTGGCGCCGCAGCCGGAGGCGCTGTCAACTGTGCGCAGCCGCCTCGAGCAAGCCGGCATCACCGCCCCCTATGTATTCGTTCATGCCGGCGCGCGCGACCCAAGCCTGATCTGGCCGCCGGAGCGCATGGCGGCCTGGCTGAATCTGCTGTGCGCTGAACAGGGCTGGACGGCGGTGATGGCGCGCGAGCCGGGCGCCCATCGCCGGGCGGAAGAGGCGGTGCTGGCTGGAATGCAGCCGGGCGTGCGCGCGGTATGCCTGCGCGACACCAGCGCCGCCGAGCTGATTGCGTTGATTGCGGGGGCGGCATGGGTGGTCGGTAATGATGGCGGCCCGCTGCATGTGGGCGCGGCGCTCGCCAAACCGGTGATTGCCTTTTTTGCCGGAACCGATCCGGACGTCTGGTATCCCTGGCGCGTGCCGCATCGCCTGCTGCGCGCCGGCGGCGGCTGCGCCACTTGCCCTTCGGCCGGCTGCCTGCGCCAGGGCGCTGCGCCTTGCATTCGCGCCATACCGCTGGCAGCCGCGCTTCACGCCGCGCGCGAACTGGCGAGCGAAGTCAAGCCGGCGCATTAAAGAGCTGGAGAAGTTTGGGCCGAAGGGTGGAGGCTGCAAACGGGTGTGAGGATGATGCGCTTGCCGCGCGCTCGCCTTTACTCCACGGTGATGTGGCTGCCGGTGGGCGTGCTGGAGCGCGACAACCGCTCGATGCGCTGATCGAGCAGGGTGCGGATCGCCTTCAGGAACTCGATGCGGGAGTTGGCGAAGTGCTGGCGCACCTCGGGCGAGACGCCTAGGCAATCGCGCATCTGGTCCACGATTTCTCGGCAGAGGCAGCGTTCCGGAGCCGCGGCGGAGCCGGCGGCGGGCGGGGTGTTTGGCTGATTCATGGCGTCTCCTTGAGTTGCACGGCCAGGGTCGTATCCTGCAACCGGGCGCGCACCGGCTGCAACCCGGCCAGCGCCCGCGGCAAGCCGATATGGCGGCGGATGGTGCCGATTTCCACGATCAGCTCGTCGTTCTTCTTGAACAATTCGACCTCGCCTTTGGCGGCAAACGGCAAGCGGATGCGCACTTCGTAACCGCCGTCCTTCGATTGTTCGAAAGAGTACGGCTTTTCGGTGCGCGTCACGCGCGCCGGATCCTCGCCTTCAGGGTATAGCAAGCCGGCTAATTCTTCCAGCCGCTTTGAGCCCAGCACCTCGCGGGAAAACAGCGGCACCGTCTTGACCGGCACCGGGGCGAAATAAGCTTCGATTTCCCCCAGCACGTGCGCCTGGGAAGCGCGCCATTCCTGAAACCAGGCGTCCTGAATCGCGGCCGGCAGCAGCCGGTTCACGATTACCGTATCCACCGTCAGGCCATGGAGGGAAAAGTAAACGTAGGCGCGCTGGGTTTCGCGCAGCACCATCTTTTCCGCCGCGGTGACCAGCCGCACGCTGGTCGTTTGCGGGTCTTCCATCAGCACGTCCACGCCTTCCAGCTTTTCGAATAAGTCGCGAATGTTGGCAAAGTAGCTGTCAGTGGGAAGCTCGAAGGGGGCTACGTAGTTGGCCAGCGGCCGCACCGCTTTCAGCAAGCTGCGCTGGAAGGGAAAGATGTGCTTCATGTACCAGTCCAGCGTGGTGGGCATGCTGACAAAGCGCATGGATTCGGCGGTGGGCGCGGCGTCGAGCACGACCACGTCGAAGCGCCGCTCGCGATGGTACTGGTTGATGTACATCATCGCGCTCAGCTCTTCCATGCCCGGCAGAATGGCCAGTTCCTCGGCTTCGACGCCGCTGACGCCGGTGGTGCGCAGCACCGAGCTGATATAGGCGGCGATCTGCCGCCAATGCCGCTTGATCTCTTTCTGGATGTTGAGTTCCATGATCGAGAGCCGGTCGCTGATGGGCAGCGGGTCGGCGGTGCGCCCGTGGAACAGATCGGTATCCAGGTCGAGCGAATCGGCCAGGCTGTGCGCCGGGTCGATGCTCATCACCAGGGTGCGGTAGTTGAGCGCGGCCAGGCGGAATCCGGTGGCGGCGGCTAGGCTGGTTTTGCCCACTCCGCCTTTGCCGGTAAACATCAGAATGCGCATGCCTTCAGCATAGCGCCGTGGGCGAAAGGCGGTGCGGCGGCATAAATAAACGGCTCGTTATCGCTTCCGATTTCTTTTTTATTGCCGTTGGAAATGATCATCCACGCCCACCAGGCGGCGCGAAGGGATGAGCACGCGGCGCCGGGGGTCGGCGAACGTTTCGCCGATGACGAAGGCCTCGATGCCGTCGCGGCGGGCTTCGGCCTCGACGGCGGTGGCGTCGGCGGCGTCGCAGACCACGCAAAAGCCGATGCCCATGTTGTAGGTGTAAAACATGTCTTCGTCGCTGACGCCGCCCTGCGCTTGCAGCAGGCGAAAGATGGGCGGCGGCTCGGGCAGGCGGTCGAGGCGGTAGCCCATCTCGGCCTCGGCGCGGCTGAGGTTGAGAAAGCCGCTGCTGGTGATATGGGCCAGCGCCTGGATCTTTAAGCCGGCGCGCAGCATGCGCAGCACCGGTTTAACGTAAATGCGGGTCGGCTCGAGCAATTCCTCGCCGATTGAGCGGCCGAGTTCAGCCACTTGGCGGTCGGCCGCCCATCCCAGGCGGTCGAAGAAGACGCGCCGCGCGAGCGTCAGGCCGTTGCTATGCACGCCGCTGGAGCGCAGGCCGACGATGGCATCGCCGGCGCGCACTTCCTTGCCGGTGAGAATGCGATCGAGCGCCACCGTGCCGACGCAGGTGCCGACCAGGTCGCAGGCATAGCCGTCGCGCACCCCGCGGATCATCTCCTTGACCTGGGCTATTTCGCCGCCAGGGATGGAGACGCCGGCCAGTTCAGCGCCGCGGTATAGCCCGCGAGCCAGGGCTTCGAGCAGTTCGGCATCGGGGCGCTCGACGGCGACATAATCGAGCATGGCCAGCGGCTCGGCGCCGACGCAGAGCACGTCGTTGACGTTCATGGCAACGCAGTCGATGCCGAGGGTGTCGTACTTGCCCAGCAGTTGCGCCACCAGGATCTTGGTGCCCACGCCGTCGGTGGAAAGCGCCAGCCCCTGGCCGTTGCCCAGGTCAATGACATTGGCGAAATAGCCGAGCGGCAGCTTGACTGCTCCCAGGCCGGAGCGCAGCGCAAAGCTGCGCTCGATCCAGCCGGTCAGGCGGGTCATGGCGCGTTCTTTGGCGGCGCTATCCACTCCCGCCGTCTCGTAGGTCAGCCCGCCCGGAGTCTGCTCGCTCTTATTTCGCCCCATTCATCCGTCTCCTTATTTACCTCGGCGCCCGGCAGAAACGACATTTCAGTATAGGGGAATGTATAATAAAAAGGATTCCCTGGCGGCTCGGCCGCTTTGATTTTACGGCGTTGATCCATCGCGGTGGAGAAGATTCTGTTCCACACCGGACGCGCCTCAAGTTTTCAAGCTTTATGAAACCGAATCTCCATCCTGCTTATCAACCGGTGCGTATCATCTGCGCCTGCGGGCATACCTTCACCACCCGCTCGACCCATAAAGGCGACATCCACGTGGAAATCTGCTCGCAATGCCATCCCTTCTTCACCGGCAAACAGAAGCTGGTGGATACGGCTGGACGCGTCGAGCGCTTCCAGCGCAAATACGCCCAAGCCAAGGCGGCGCAGCCCGCAAAACCCGCGAAAAAAAATCCGGCGATTTATTAATCGCTTGAGGCGGAGCGGCCCTGGCTCCAGTTCCATATACCGGCACGGGGCCTCTTTCCCTTCCCCGGTCTTAAAAATACCGTAACAGATCGCGAAACTCGCGCAAGCGGAGCAAGCGCTCAGGCGGCGCCTCCGCCAGCGGCTCGTGCTCGAGCACCCAGGTGTGGGGATGCGGAATCCAGGCCGCACACCAGCCGGCGGTAAGCGCGGGATTGATGTCGGAACGCGGGCTATTGCCCGCCATCCATAGCCGTTCCGGGGCGGATTGTAGCTCTGCCGGTAGTGCCCGGTACAAGCGGGCGTCTTTTTCCGCCACCACCCTCACTTCGGTAAAAAAATCTGCCAGACCCGAGCGGGCGATTTTATTGTGCTGTTCGATCTCATCGCCTTTCGTCAGCAAAACCAAACGGCGGCGGCGGCTGAGTTCGGCCAGTGTCTCGCGTACGCCCGGCAAGAGCTCGATGGGCTCCGCGGCGATGGCCAGCGCCAGCTCGCTCATTTCGGCCACCGCCTCCGGGTCGGGCGGCTCGTGGGCCAGTTCGCTATAGGCCGCCGCCAGCGCCATCGAGAAGCTGCGCACGCCATAACCATCGCTGGCAATGAAGCGGCGCTCGATCGCGTTTAGCCGCAGGCGCACTTCGGCGCGCTTCAATTCGCCATGCCCCAGGCGATCGTGAAATTGACCGATGACACGCTCGAAATAGATGTTGTTCTCCCAGAGCGTATCGTCGGCGTCGAGCACCAGCGCATCAAGTTCCAGCATGTCGCCAGAATACAGAAGTCGGAAGACAGGCGACAGAAGGCGAACCGCCGCCTTTGGAAGCTGAAGAGAAACAGCAAAAAAACCATATCCTCCGCGCAAGGCGGCACGGCCGCTTTTACTTTTAGGCGCTGACGCTTTCACAAACGTCCGGCCGAAGCCGGATGCTTGGCGAACACTCATGGATGCCGAAAGTTTAATGTCGTTTATAGGCGCGGGACCTAACGGGAACCCTGCGCAAACCCGGCCTGCGAGCATGTCTACAGGCAATTTCCCCGAAATTGCCAATGACGAAAACTGCTGTCCGATTCGGCCGTTAACGCTTTCGGTTTATATTGTGCCTTGTCCACTACAGGAGGCGGCGATGGCTTCAGGATCGAAATTGATTCGGGCGCTACCAAGATCGACGGCGTTGAAGCACAGCTTGCTTGCATTGGCATCGGCTTTGACGCTTGTGGCATTCACCTGGGCGCCTTCGCGCGGCGTGGCGGCAAGCGAGGCCGAAGCTCCGATCGGCTTGCGGGTGGAATACATGGTGAATCCCTTGGGCGTCGATGCCCGGGCGCCGCGCTTTCAGTGGATTGACGAAAGTTCCAAGCGCGGCGAGGCGCAGACCGCGTATCAAATTTTGGTGGCGGCGAATCTGGCATCGCTGGCGGAAAACATTGGCGGCCAATGGAATAGCGGAAAAGTCGCATCCGGCGATTCGGCGCAAATCGTTTATGCCGGCAAACCGCTGGTGAGCGGCGAACGCTATTACTGGAAAATCCGCTACTGGAACAAAGAAGGCGCGTCCAGCCAGTACAGCGCTCCGGCCTATTTTGAAATGGGATTGCTCAGCCGCAGCGACTGGCAGGGCCAATGGATCGGCGGATTCAATATGCTGCGCAAGCAGTTCATGCTGCCAGGCGGCATTCAACGCGCCCGCGCCTATGTCACGGCGCTCGGCTACTACGAGCTGCATTTGAATGGGCATAGGGTCGGCCATCGCGTACTCGACCCGGCTTGGACGGTTTATCCCAAGCGGGTTCTTTACAGCACCTATGACGTGACGCGGATGCTCAGGCCGGGCTCGAACGCCATGGGCGCAATGCTGGGCGGCGGCTGGGCCACCTTGCCCGTGGGACATCCGTATTATTCCCAGCCGGCCTTCCTGCTGCAATTGAACATTGAACTGAAAAACGGCCGAAAAATTTCGATCGTCAGCGACGCCTCGTGGCGAGGCCGGCCAGGCCCGGTCGTGAGAGATAGCGTTTATAACGGCGAAGTTTTCGATGCCCGGCGCGAAGTTTCCGGCTGGGACAGGCCGGGGCTCAACCCGATGGGCTGGGCCGCGGTAAAAATTCTGCCCGGAACCCCGGGCGCGCGCGCTTCGGAGATGATGCCACCCATTCGTCTCGTGGACAGCCTCGCGCCCAGGGGCGTGACCAATCCCGAGCCGGGCGTTTACGTCTACGATTTCGGCCAGAACCTTGCCGGCTGGGCGGAGCTGCGCGTCAGCGGTCCGCGCGGCGCCGCGGTCAAGCTGCGCTACAGCGAGTTGGTGTATCCCAACGGCATGATCAACCGCGCCAACCTGCGCCAAGCCAAATCGCGCGACATTTACATCCTGCGCGGCGGCGGGCCGGAAGTTTACCAGCCGCGTTTCACCTATCATGGTTTTCGCTATGTCGAGCTTACCGGCTATCCCGGCACGCCGGGCCTGGATACATTGCGCGCCCGCGTGGTGCACACCGCCGTCGGGGAAACCGGAAGCTTTGCCGCTTCCAAGCAGATTCTGAATCAGATCCAGCACATGATTTATTGGGGCCAGCTATCGAATTTAATGAGCATTCCCACCGACTGCGATCAGCGCAACGAGCGCCAAGGCTGGATGGGCGACGCGCAGGTTTCCGCCGAAGAAGCCATGATGAATTTCGACATGGCGGCGTTTTATACCAACTTCATCCGCGACATCCACGATTCGCAGCACCCTGACGGCGCCGTGCCCGATACCGTTCCGCATAAATATGGCCTGTACCCCGCCGATCCCGCCTGGGGCACGGCATATCCGCTGCTCTGCTGGTATATGTGGCAACAATACGGCGACCGGCGGATTCTGGAACAAAATTACGCCGGCTTGGAAAAATATCTCGCCTTCCTGCGCCACCGCGCCCAGGGCAATGTCCTTCGCTACAGCTATTACGGCGATTGGGTGGCGATCAAGCCCACGCCCGGCGCGCTGGTGTCGGATTTCTATTTTTATTACGACACCCGGATTCTTGCCGGCATTGCCAACGTGCTGGGAAAAACCGCCGACGCCGTCTCATATTCCGCCGAGGCGCGGCAAATCAAGCAGGCCTTCAACCAGGCCTTTTACCATCCGCAATCCGGTTTTTATGCGAACGGCAGCCAGACGGCGCAGGCGTTACCGCTTTTTCTCCACATGGTTCCGGTCTCTCCTGCTGAAGCCCAATACGGCTATAACCCGGTTTTCGGCAACTTGACCAATAACATTGTTTATGCTCACAACACCCACTTGACCACGGGATTCATCGGCGTCAAGTACCTGCTGCCGGTGTTAACCGAATATGGGCGCAACGACCTCGCCTATGAGCTGGCCACCCAAACCACTTTTCCGAGCTGGGGCTATATGGTCAAACGGGGCGCCACCACACTTTGGGAATTGTGGCAAGACAAGACCGGTCCTTCCATGAATTCCCACGATCACATCATGTTCGGCAGCCTTGGCGCCTGGTTTTATCGCGCTCTGGGGGGCATCCGGCAGGCTCCATCGACCGCCGGTTACCGTAAATTGGTTATCGTTCCTGGGATGACCGAGGATTTGCGCTGGGCCAGCGCCACCATGGACACCATTCAAGGCCGGGTGTCCTCGATTTGGTTGCACGCTCCCGGCGTGATCAAGCTCACGGTCACGATTCCCGTCGGCAGCCAGGCGGAAGTCCTGGTTCCAAAAGAATTACAAATGAGCGCGAGCACGTTAACAGTTACCGAAGGCACAAAGCTGGTCTGGCAAGACGGACATTTTGTGCCTGGCGACAGCGGCATCACCGCCGCACAATCCGTCGCCGATGGAGTTCGTTTCCAGGTTGGCTCAGGACATTATCGATTCGAGTCGAGGCGCGAATAAAGACGATCTCCGGTGCGCCGTGCGGCGCGATTGCCGGAGTTTTGCGCAGAATAAATTCGGGGTCCGGCGGCCGCCGGACCCGTTGAATTTACAATTTTGTTTTTTGTCGATTCTAGCCTCGGAGGTTCAAGCATGCAGCAAGTGCGAGCGTAGCCGAAGCCGGGCATCGAAGATGCCGCGCTTGCAATGGCCAGTTTCCATGCCCATCAGGTCAGCTACCTTATCGGCGGTGTAACCTAACCAATCATGCAACAACAACAATAAGCGCGGCTCGGCTGGCAAGGCCTGGAGCGCCTCGATCAGGCTGGAGGCCGACAAGAAATGATCGAGTCTGCGCCGGGGCCGTGCCGGCGGCAGACGCACTTCACTGCGTCCATGGGTGGCGCGCGTGCGCAGATGGAAGATAAGGTAACGGTCGAGCTGTTCTTCCAGCTCACTGGGGCTTAACCCTTGTTGCAGCAGCCGCAAGCAACGGGTGAAGACAAGTTGTGCCAGACGGTCAGCGGCCTCGGCATCGGCGAGCATCCAAAGACACAGGCCGTAAATACGGCGCCGATGCTGGGCATAGATATGGTTACAGAGGGCATTACGGTTTCCAAGTGGGATTCGCGTCTGAATTTGCAGCCGAGTCGCCATGAGAATACTCCTGCCTGATCTTCTGTTCGTTCTTCGTCAGCCGGATATGACTGTTTATGCACACCCGCGCATGGGAAGAATCGCTTGCTTCGGAATTGAAGCTTGCACTTGAACTACCACCCTTAATCGCCCGTATCGAATGCCTGATCCTGGATTTGGCCTGTAGTTGTGGAAAACTTGAAGGCGAAAAAAACAACTCCTTACACGGTGCGGATTTATGTGCTCAGCGGGCATCTCTGAGCCGACAAGCTGCATCCGGTAAAACCCTTGCTCGCGAGGCAACAACTCGGAAAGTGTCACGGTAAATTGTTCGTTCTGGATTTCCAAACTGGGATAAATGACCAGTCTGGGCTGATGCGCATTTGCAAAACTGTTGCACACAAGTTCATATTTTCTAGGGTGGAGCCATGAAAACCTCCGTATTTTTGCCCACCGATTTCGAGTCGGCTCAGGCCTATCGCGGCGCGATGCTGGCCTGGGAAGACCCTCACGGACGTATGGTTTCGAACGGCACGGGCTGCATATTGTGGGACTGGAGTTGGCGCGCACTGCTCGGCGCGCGCGGTGCGGATGCGCGCAATTGGCTGCATGGCATGCTGACCGCCAATGTCCGCGAACTCGCGCCCGGCGCGTTGGCCCCCTCCTTCGTATTGAATGCACGGGGTCATATTTTGGGTACACTTCTTATCGCCGCCTTGGCAGATGATGCTTTTGTGTTGCTGACCGATGAACAACAACGCCTTTCACTTTATTCGCATTTGCGGCGATACATCATTCGGGAAAAAGTAGAGTTTTGCGACTATGGCGAATCCAGCGTGGCGTCGCTAGCCATCTGGGGAGCGCAAGCGGAAAGCTGCCTGAATCGCGCCGGTCTGCCCACCCCGCCGCGCATGCGCATGGAAACGCTCAAGCCGGAGTCAGCCTGGCTGTTGCACATGCGCTGGGGGATGGGCGAAGTTTGGGAATTGGCCAGCGCCGGCGATGGCTTGGCAGACTGGGCGTGGCGCTTGGAAGCGGCGGGCGCGGCTTGGGAATTGGGGGCGCTGCAAGAGAGAGCGCGCGTGGCCTGGGGCGTGCCACTCTTTGGTCAGGATATCCGTGAGCGCGATTTACCCCAGGAAACGCGCCAGATGGACGCGCTCGATTTCCACAAAGGCTGCTACCTCGGCCAGGAAATTGTCGAGCGCATCCGTGCCCGCGGGCAGGTGCATCGCGGCTTATATCGCCTGCATTTTCCTGGTCCGGTGGAGGCGGGCATGGCGATACTGAAAGCGGGGCAGGCGGCGGGCGAGATTACTAGCGCGGCGCGGCTCTCCAGCGGCGAAGGCGCCGCGCTTGGCTATGTGCGCGATGCCCAGCCTGGCGAGCGGGTGCGGGTAGGAGAACTGGAAGGCGTGCTGGAAGAGTGAACGCGCGCGAGCGCTTCCCAGCGGCATAAAATCTTTGTAGGCTAAATACAGGCCTTTGTGGCCAGCAAAGCCTCGCGGGAAAGATTGGAGATGCGAAAGGATCTACTCATTCTCTGTGATCGCCATCATTCAGCGATGGGGTTGGACGTAATTTTCATTGCCGGAACGCCCAGCGGGCAGAATTGGAACGAGGTCTACGTCTGCCTGCAAGACGGTTGCGGGCGCAATTATCATCCTCAGTTCGGCTATTTTCAACTGCTCGATGACCGCAAGCTGTCTTCCGCAACCCAGCAACGGCGCGAATGCCCCGACCATGCCGGCTGGACGCAGTATTTAAGCCAAAATCAAGCCGGTCATACAGTCTGGCAATGCACCCAAAATCACCCGCCGGCGGGAACGGCGCAAAAAACCTGAACCGGCTTCATCCATCCGCCCGCATGCTGGCCGCCGAATTGATGGGAACGGCGCTGCTGCTCGCTGTCGGTCTGTCCCTGGTGATACTGGATTTCGGCCGCGGGAGCCCGGTCGTACGCTGGCTGCCGTCGGCGGGCGGGCGGCGCGCGTTGACTGGATTTTTCTTTGGCTGCGTGGGCGGCGGCATCGCCCTTTCCGGCTTGGGCAAGATCAGCGGCGCGCATTTAAACCCGGTGGTTACGCTGGCGTTTTGGTCCCAGAAACGCATGACCGCGGGCCTGGCCTGGGCCTACGGGCTGGCGCAATTGGCCGGCGCCGCATTGGGTGCGCTGCCCTTATTGCTGTGGGGGAGCATGGGCCGCGTACTTGGCTATGGCGGCACCTGGCCCGGTTCCGGCGTCAGTCCCTGGCTGGCGGTCGCGGGAGAAGCGCTGGCCACCTTCGCCTTGCTCGCCGGCTTATTCCTGTTTTTAGGCCGCCGCAAGCTGCGTCCCTTTACTCCCGCCCTGTTTCCCTTCCTCTACGCCGGGTTGGTGTATTGGGAAGCGCCATTATCGGGCACCAGCACCAATCCCGCACGCAGCTTTGGTCCGGCGTTGATTTCCGGACGCTGGCAGGATTGGTGGGTGTATTGGCTTGGACCCGGCGCCGGTTTTCTGCTTGCGCTGAGTTTCCATCGGCTGGCCGGCATGGAACGCTGGCTGCAGGTGGAAGTGGCCAAGATTTATCACTTTCACCACGATCCCTACGGCATATTTCATCGCATGCGCCGGCAGCGCGAAACTGAATAAGGGTGCTTTTCTGTTTCGTGCCGGGCAGCTTCAGCTCGCGCTAGCGGCTGACCTCGCCATGGAAAATAATATGTGGGCCCGGTTCGATCGCTTGCGTGTTATTGGCCGCCGCGACCAGCAGCCGAAAACTGCTATACGGCGTGATCGCCTTAAACCGCGCTGTCAGATGGGAGTTAACTCGCAACTGGCCCAATTCTTCGGCGGGCCGGCCGTTGGGCTGAATCCAGACTACATATGCCATGTAAGCCGGAGTAAGTTTCGTGGGATAGGCTAAATGATATACACGAAGATCGATGGTGGTATTGCCATTGCTATCCTGGCCCAGCTTGACTGTGGCGCTGGCGGCGGGCACCGCGGAAGAGGCGCTAAGATGAAAAGTTTTCTGGCTGGAACCGAATGGCCAGAAGAACAGTAGAAAGCCGAGCGCTATCCCCAGGTAACTCCGTCTCATATCGAGCAGGGATGTAACGGCCGAAAGTTCCTGTTGTCCCGGCTGCTGTCTTCAGACTGAGGCATTCTGCAATTAATCCTTTTAGGGCGATTTTTGTAGCTGCTAATTAACGAATGTGACAGCCGTCGCATGTAACGCAGAGTTCGTTTTCGAATTGAATCGTGGCGTGGTGAATCTGGTAGCGTTCCGCTAAAAGCCGCTGCACCGACTCCAGTATGGGACGGCTTTCCGATAACGGCAGGTCGGCAATGGCAATGTGGCAACTGAGCGCGTGCGCGTTTGAACCCAGGCTCCAGAGATGCAGATCGTGCACGCTGTAAATTCCAGGCAGGCGCGAGATCGCATCGCTGACTTGTTCCGCAGCGATATGGCGCGGCGTGCCTTCCAGCAAAATATTGACCGTCTCGCGCCAGACATCCCAGGAAGACCAGACGATGAAGCCGGCGATCACGAGCGAAAGCAGCGGATCGAACCATGAACGTCCGGTCCATTGGATGGCGAGCGCGGCCAGGATCAGCAACGCAGTGGAAACCGCATCCCCGACCATATGCAGAAAGGCGGCGCGAATATTGACATCGCTACGGTCGTGATGCAAGGCCAACGCAATACCCACATTCATCAGCACGCCAATACCGCCGACGACCAGCATCGCCGCGGTCGCGGGTGTTTCCGGGTGTCCGAAGCGTTCGATGGCGCTGATCACGATGCCCAAAGTCAACGCCGCCAATAACAGCACGTTCAGGAAAGCGGCGAGTACGCCGGCGCGGTGATAACCGAATGTCTTACTGGTGGTGGGGGGCTTGGCTTGCAAAAAAACCGCCAGCCAGCTCATTGCAATCGCCAGAAAGTCGGCCAGGTTGTGGCCCGCTTCGGAGATCAGCGCGAGGGAGTGGCCAATCAGGCCGGCGCTGAAAGCTAAAACCACATACGCCAGCGTGGCTCCTGCCGCCCATCGCAAAATGCGGTCTTCCCGCTCCGGGCTGAGGCCATGTTTATGCACTCGTCGCCGCCTCTATGCATTTAGATTAAATTTTTCCGGCGCTTGGCAGCAAGGCGTTTACTTGGCCATAGCGCCGGCAGCGCAGTAGTTTTGGAAAGCTTCGCGCAGATCGGCAGCGATCTCGCCTGCTTCGCGGCCTTCGATACGATTCCGCGGCAGCATGTAAACCAGCTTCCCCGCCTTCATCAGCGCGATTTGCGGCGAGCTGGGTGGATGCGGCTGGAAATATTCGCGTGCTTTAGCAGTGGCTTCAATATCCGCGCCGGCAAAAACGGTGATAGCTCGATCCGGACGCGACGCCTGCTCCAACGCCATGCGTACCGCTGGACGCGCTCTGCCGGCGGCGCAGCCACACACAGAATTGACGACGATCAATAAGGTGCCGGGCGTGGACTGCACCGCAGCTACAACCTGCTCGGGCGTACGCGCTTCCTCAATCCCCAATCGCGAGAGCTCTTCCCGCATGGGAGCAATCATCAATTCTGGATAGGGCATGGGTTCTCCTGCGAATTAAGTGATTCAATTATGCCAAACCTTCCGTGGATGGGAGATCCAGGAAATTCGGCTGTTGAATTAAAGTCTGGATTACTACAATAGTAGTCATAATATTTTGAATCCTCCAGGTTTTTAACTTCTCTCATTCATTGTATGGTTACTTACCTTCGGCATAATACCGATTGAGAGTAACTTCTCGCAATTGATCAATTGAGGGGGAATATCCATGTCTTTGAAATGGTTGAAGATTGCCCTGACTGCAATGGCGATGCCGTTGCTGGCGCTGAGCTTGAGCGCTCAGCCGAAGCCTAAGCATCATCCCAAGCCCAAGGCCGCGCATCATGCCGTTGCGCGCCACCACGTAGCGCGCACTCATCGCGTAGCCCGCAAAGCTCGGGCTGAGCGCGGGCATCGTGTAGCGCGTGTAGCCCGCACCCGTCGTGTTGCTCATCATGCGGCACGGCGCCGGGTAGCGCGCGGCAAGCATCTGGCGCGCGGACACTACAGCCACGGGCGCAAAGCTCCCGCCGGCCGGGCGAAGAAGCGCGGGATGGCGAAAGCGCATCGTCATGGTCGCTAAATAGATTTTATTTTTCATTTGGGGCGGAAGCCGAGCTTCCGCCCCTTTTTTTAATTAATTGCGGCGGTTGGGGTCAGGCTGGCCGATATGCGCGGGACGGCGTGGTAATTGATACCAGAGTTCATCGCAAAATTCCAGGTCTTCCCGGCCCAACTCCAGATCAGCCGCGGGGAGTGTGGCGGTAAGTTGTTCGGCGCGGCTGGCGCCGACAATCGCGGCGGTAACGCCCGGTTGAGCCAGCACCCAGGCAATGGCCAACTGCGCCGGCGTCAACTGGCGGCGGCGGCAATACTCCAGCAGCCGCTGCACCGCCTTGAAGCTGGCCTGTTGCCAATAGCGCTCGCGATAGAGAGGGCCGGTCTGTCCGCCCAAGGCAAAGCGCGTGCCCGCCGGCGGTGGCTCCTCAGGTTGATATTTTCCCGTCAGTAACCCGCCGGCCAGCGGATTGTAAACAATCGAGCCAACGCCCTGATCGCGGCAGAGAGGCAATAGTTCCAGCTCAATATCGCGGGTCAGCAGGTTATAACGCGGCTGCACGCAATCGAAGCGGGCCAGACCCGCGCGTTCGCTAATGCCCAGCCCCAGGGCCAGTTGCCAGGCGGAGAAATTGGAACAGCCGAGGTAGCGCACCTTGCCGGCGCGCACCAGATCGTCGCAAGCGCGCAGAGTTTCATCCAGCGGAGTATCGGGATCCGGGGCGTGGGCCTGGTAAAGATCAATCCAATCGGTCTGGAGCCGCCGCAGGCTGGCATCGCAGGCATCGAGAATGTGGCGGCGTGAAAGCCCGCCATGGTAGGCGCGCGGCCCCATGGGGAAGCGGCACTTGGTCGCCAGCACCATTTGCGGGCGCCGTTCTTTCAGCCAGCGGCCGACGATTTCTTCGGTGCGTCCGACTGTGGCGGGAGTAGGCGGCACAGGATAGGCATCGGCAGTATCGAAAAAGTCCACGCCGGCATCAAAGGCGCGGTCCATGATGGCGCGGGCCTCGGCCTCATCCGTCTGATGGCCGAAGGTCATGGTGCCCAGGCAGAAGGCGGAAACCTTCAACCCGGTGCGGCCGAGCTTGCGGGCTTGCATATTTATAAGCTAACAGCTTTCCGCCGCCAGCTGCCCGCCTATGAGCAGCCGCTAGTTTCGCCGCAATTGATGCATTTGTAACAGGAGCCGTTGGGTACCATGATGCTGCCACAGTTATGGCAGGCGGGAGCATCAGCCGCGGTAACGTTAACGGCTTCGGTATCCACGGGCGGGGCTCCGGGGGCGCCTTTGGACGAGATGAGCGGCATTTGGCCGGCGGTTTCCAACTCTTCCTTCATCGTACCGCGTTCATTATGCAAGTCACCGACGGCGGCGGGCGCGGCCGGCTGCTGACCCAGGAACTTCAAGCTCATCCAGCGGAACAGGTAGTCCATGATGGATTTGGCATAGCCGATTTCGGAGTTGCCTGACCAGCCGCTGGGCTCAAAACGGGTGTGCGAGAACTTATCGACCAGCAGTTTCAAGGGCACGCCGTGTTGTAAGGCGAGGGAGATGGCGGTAGCGAAGCTATCCATCAAACCGCTGATGGTTGAGCCTTCCTTGGCCATGGTGACGAAGATCTCGCCCGGTTGTCCGTCTTCGTACATGCCCACCGTGAGATAGCCTTCATGGCCGCCAATTTTGAATTTGTGCGTGATCGATTGGCGCTCGTCCGGCAAGCGGCGGCGATAGGGACGAGCGGCGGGCAGCGAGTGCGGCACCTCGATAGGCTCAGGCTGAGTTTCGCGTTTGTCTTTAGAAGTATCGCGCGCGGCAGATAGCGGTTGAGCCTTTTTGCTGCCGTCGCGGTAGATAGCCACCGCTTTCAACCCCAGCTTCCAACCGTCAATATAGGTTTGCATGATCTCTTCCACTGTCGCGCTTTCGGGCAGATTGACGGTCTTCGAGATGGCGCCGGAAAGAAAGGGCTGGCAGACGGCCATCATCTTAAGGTGGCCGCTGTAGTGAATGCTGCGCGTGCCATTGGCGGGCTTAAATGAACAATCGAAGATGGGCAGGTGCTCGGGCTTGAGATGGGGAGCGCCTTCGATCGTGCCGGTCGCATCGACATAAGCCACCATATCGGTAGTCTGTTGTGGGGTATAGCCCAGGCGCAGCAGGGCCTTATCGACGCTCTGGTTGACGATTTTGATTTTGCCGCCGCCGACCAGTTTTTTCTCTTTCACCAGCGCCAGATCAGGCTCAATGCCGGTGGTGTCGCAATCCATCATGAAGCCGATGGTGCCGGTAGGCGCCAGCACGGTGACCTGGGCATTACGGATGCCATGGCGGGCGCCCAGTTCGAGCGCCTCGTCCCAGACGCGGCGGGCGGCAGCGAGCATGGGCTCGGGCAGGGCGCCGTTGTGGAGATTGTTGACCGCGGCGCGATGCATGCGAATGACATCGAGCATCGGTTCGCGGTTTTTGGCGAAACCGGCAAAGGCGCCGCTACCGGGTTCATGCGCCAGGGCTTCAGCAATTCGCGCCGATTGCGCATAGGCTTCGCCGCACATCAGCGCGGTAATGCAGCCGGCGTAATCGCGGCCGGCATCGCTATCGTAGGGCAGACCGTTGGACATCAACAGCGCGCCGAGATTGGCGTAGCCCAGCCCCAAGGGCCGGTAGTCGTGCGAGTTGCGGGCGATGGATTCGGTGGGATAGCTGGCATTATCGACAATGATTTCCTGCGCCGTGATCAGCACGTTCACCGCCTGCAGGAACGCCTCGACATCAAAGCCGGCGGCCGAACCGGCGAATTTCATCAGGTTCAGCGACGCCAGGTTGCAGGCGGAATCGTCGAGGAACATGTACTCCGAGCAGGGATTGGAGGCGTTAATGCGGGCGGTGTTTTTGCATGTGTGCCAGCGATTGATGGTGGAATCGTACTGCATACCGGGATCGCCGCACTGCCAAGCGGCCTCGGCGATCTGGCGCAGCAGTGCGCGCGCCGGCACCGTCTTCAGAATTTCGCCGGGCTGCTCGCCGGAGACTCGGCGCAATGGCCATTCGCCATCGCGCTCGGTCGCCTGCATGAATTCATCGCTGACGCGCACGCTGTTGTTGGCGTTCTGGAAAAAAATCGAAGCGTAGGCTTCACCATCCAGCGCCGGATCAAAGCCGGCCTGCACCAGCGTCCAGGCCTTCTTTTCTTCCTTCGCCTTGCACCAGATGAACTCCTCGATGTCGGGATGGTCGACGTTCAAAATCACCATCTTGGCGGCGCGGCGCGTTTTGCCGCCCGACTTGATCACCCCCGCGAAAGCGTCGAAGCCCTTCATAAAGCTCAGCGGACCGCTGGCAATGCCTCCTCCCGATAAAGTCTCGCGCGAACTGCGCAGCGGAGAAAGATTCGTGCCCGTGCCCGAGCCCCACTTGAACAGCATGCCTTCAGTCTTGGCCAGCGTCAGTATGCTATCCAGCGAATCGCTGACGGAGTTGATGAAGCAGGCCGAACACTGCGGCCGGCGGTAGCCGATGCGGCCAAAAGCCGGGCGGCCGGCGGCGGCATCCCAGTACCAGTTGGCAGCGTCGGCCTGCGGCTCCAGCCGATCCACGCCGCAGTTGAACCAAACGGGAGAATTGAACGAGGCTTTTTGGTGCAGCAGCAGGTGCACCAACTCGTCATGAAATGTGCGCGCGTCTTCGACGGTGCGGAAATAACCATCGCGTTCCCCCCACTCCCGCAGGCTTTCCGCCACCCGCGCCACCATTTGCCGGATGCTCGACTCGCGCTCGCTCGAACCCACCCGCCCATGCAGATACTTCGAAGCCACGATGTTGGTCGCCGTCTGCGACCAATCTACCGGTGTTTCCACCTCCTTCTGCTCGAACAGCACTTCGCCCTTTTCGTTTTGAATCATTGCCGTGCGTTTATCCCATTTCACTTCGTCATAGGGGGAAACGCGCGGATCGCTAAAATATCTCCGGAAAGCCAAGCCGCGGCGGCGCGCGCCACCACTGGTTTCCGGAATTTCCTGCTGCGAAGAAACCGGGGTTGAGATTGCGGAAAGCGGTTCGTTCATGGCTAATCAATCCCTGCCAAATTGTCTAAAAATCGCCGCTTGCGATGAGATAAAGATTCGCAAGAAAACGATGTCGATTTTTGGTCAGTAGGAAAGTAATGTCAATAGGGAAAAACGAAAAAATCACAAAATGTTGTTGCCGTCGGCCAGCGGCCACTAGATGTAGTATATCACCCCCATTCCCGCATGTTATTGATTTTTAAATTGTTCTGCTTTGGCGGAGCGTCTAGTTTGAGGCTGCTTTACCCGCTGTTTCCTCTTCTGGCACAGCTGGCAGCGGTAGTGCCAGCTCGATTCCGCCCAGGAGTATGAGCGCCGAAATATAGGCCCAGAGAACGAGCGAAACCGACATGGCGAAGGGTCCATAAAGACCGCGAAAATTCATCCAGGGCAGCAAAAGGATATAAATATAAAGCGCCACCTGCCAAAGCAGTCCGGCAAAAATGGCCGCGGCAAGCACCCGTCGCAGCGGAACGCGAATATTGGGCAGAAGCCAATAAATCAGGAAGAAAACTGTAATCGTGACCGGGATGGCGCTGACCCGGATGAGCAACACGGAAAGGACGCGCACCAGATGATTCAGGGCAGACAGGTTGAGCGGGTTATTACGGAGCAGATAGCGGGCCAGGCGGACGGAATAGGTTTCGCTGAGCGCGCTCAATGAGGCCGAGAGCATGCCCAGCGTGCCGCACGCCAAAGCCAGCGCGATCGCCACCAGCCAATTATGGAGGTAATTACGGTTGCGGCTGGCGCCCCAGACACGGTTTAAGGCGACTTCCAGCGGCAGAAAGATACCGCTGGAAGTCAGCACCAACACCGCCAGAGAGGCCAATTGCAATCCGTGATGATGCATGACCACCCGTTCGAGATTGCGCAGGATATAGGCGCGCCCGCTCTCATGCGCCACGTTGCTAACCGGCAGATAGGAACGGAGCAGGCTGAGCAGGCCATGGTAGAGCTTGCGGGAATGGAAAACATTACGAATCAGCGTCAGCAGTAAAACCAATAAAGGGAAAAACGAAAGCAAGGCCTGAGCGGCAATGGAAAAGGCAAAGGTATGGGTTTCGGTGGCGGAAAGATAAAGCGCGGCGCGCCACCAGCGGCCACGGGCATGGCGCGCCTGGCGGCGGCGTAAGGGCTCGCGTAAAGTTATCAGCGAAGACATTGGCAATAGTGTAACAAGCGGCAGGCAACCCACGTTTCAGAGAGAAATTTGATTTTCCGGCTGCCCGGCTCACAACCGAAAGCTCATCGTTTTGGTTTTTAACTTTAGAGTTTGATCGGCTATTTCATTGGCTGGAAGCGGTAATTTAATTTTCCACCTGATCCGCGGCCCAGGCCAGCGCGGGAGAGGGCTGCGCCGGCGCAGGCAACAAGCGCAGGCGCCCATGCGCAAGGTGGTAGACGGCATCGGGACGCAGCGCGTCCACCGAGCGATGACTGGCAATCAGGCTGGTGCGTCCATGCATAAGCCGGCGCAGCGCTTGAAACAGGGCATCGGCATTGGCATCGTCCAGGTGTGAACTGGGCTCATCGAGCAACAACACGGCCGGATCGCGCAGCAGTGCGCGGGCGATCGCCAGGCGTTGCCGCTGTCCTCCGGAAAGCCGCGCGCCGCGTTCGCCCAGACGGGTTTCATATCCATGTGGCATTTGCAAAATAAATTCCTCGGCTTGGGCGGCGCGCGCGGCCCACTGCATTTGTTCCGCGGTGATGCCGGTCAGCCCGAAGCACAGGTTTTCACCGACGCTGCCGGCGAACAAGACCGGGTCCTGTAAAACCAAAGCCAATGCCTGACGCAACGGCTGGCGCGGCCATGCGGCGAGACTGCGGCCGTCCAGCAGGATCTCGCCGCTGTCCGGGGCATACAAACCAAGCAGCAGATCGAGAATAGTGGTTTTACCGCCGCCGCTTCGGCCCACCAATAAGGCAGTCTGCCCCGGCTGGACCTGAAACGAAACCCGGTTAAGCACCAGCCGCCGGGAAGCCCCGAGGGTATCGGCGGGGTAGGCGAAGCTGACGTTGCGGAATTCGATTTCGCCGCGTGGGCGCGGCCACGCGCCGCGAGGGGGCGCGGGCTCGCCGCACTCCACGGCGGCCTGACGGACGGGGAGGGCTTGAGCCGCATCGTCCACGCCCGTCGCGCGGGAGGAGTCGAGCGGCGCATCCAGGAACTCCATTACCGCATCCGCGGCCACCAAATTTTTGCGCGCGCTGTCGTACGCCCCGGTCAGGCCCGCCAGCGGACCGAAAATCATGCCGGCGTAGCCCACCATGGCAATCCAGGTGCCGGGAGTCAGGTGACCTTTCATCACCATGAACACACCAAAAAACAGCACGGCGGTGCGCGCTCCGAGCGCCAGCAAGTTTTTCACATTGTCGTAAGCCGCGCCGGCCAGAACCATGCGCCACAGGCGATGGAACAGGCCCGCCGAGGCCTGGCAATATCGTTCCAGCTCGACGGATTCGGCATGCAGGGATTTGACGGTTTTGATCGCAGCCAGCATTTCACTGACGCGGCCGTAGATGCGGCTCCAGCCTTCCTGAACCACGCTCTCATGCCGCACCTGGTTTTGCGCTCCCCAATGCGCGGTGGCGAGAAAGAGCAGCAATAAAGGCAGCACCATCCCCGCCAGCCGGGGCGAGAGGCGAAACATGATCATCAGCATCAGGCCGAGATTGGCGAGGTTGGGGGCGAGGGTGAGCAGCGACCCACCCAGCAATTCGCCGACGGCGGCCACCCCCCGATCGACGCGCGTCATCAGGTAGCCGACGGCGTTGGACTGATGAAATTGCAGCGATTGTTCGTAATAGCGTCCGACGACACGCCGCGCCAGCTCCGAACTGACGCCAAAGCGTACCTGGTTGGCGGCCAGCGCCAGTCCGGTCTGAAGCGCCTGTTGCATCAGCCCCAGCGCCACCAGCCAGAGCATGGTGACCAGGACGCGATGGAAATCGCCATGCTGCCAAACGACCTGCCAATTGCCGCCGGGGTGAATGCGCAGGACTAAATCGAGCAGGTGGCGTAAAAACAGGGGCTCAAGACATCCGGCCAGCGCGCCGCCAAGACCGAGCGCCAGCGCTAGAGCGAGCAGGGCCCGGTGGGGCCGAAGCCCGGTACGTAATATAGCGGGAAAATACATCTTAGCCACGGCGGAGAAAATTCTAGGGCGAGAATCGGCAAGATCAGTTTGGTTCGGGCAAGCAACCGTTGCGGATCAGCCATCTCCCCCAACCGTGGGCGGAAAGACACCTTAGATAGCGCGGCCGAATCAGCAAACTGCCTGGACGCGTCCTGCATGACGTTTTACTGCACTACGCTTGAGTGGAATTATAAAATCGGGAAAATTCACATGCCGAATTCTAGCGGCACGGCCGCTTTTACTTTTAGGCGCTGACGCTTTCGCAAGGGTCCGGCCGAAACCGGACGCAGGGCGAATACTCATGGCTGCCGAAAGTTTATTGTCGTTAATAGGCGCGGGACCTAACCGGAACCCCGCGTGAACCCGGCCTGCGGGCATGGCTTGAGGCAATTTCTTCGAAATTGCCGATGACGAAAACTGCTGTCCGACGCGGCCGTTAACGCTTTGAGCATAATACTTTGCCCATTCAGGCGATAACTTCTAAC
>JAKASR010000014.1 GCA_021818955.1 Acidobacteriota bacterium | reverse complement strand
CAGATTAGAAAATGGGTTTAGTCTAGAGCCGCCTGATGGAAAGGTTCCGGTATAGTTTCAGAAGATCTTTTTGCCCAGCGCACTGAGGATCAACTCGACTGCCAACTCTGCCGTACGATTATGCTCGTCCAGCACGGGATTGATTTCGACTACTTCCAGGGCAAATAGAAACTGGCTGTCGGCCAGAATTTCCATGGCCAAATGAGCTTCGCGGTAAGTCGCACCGCCGCGCACCGGGGTTCCGACTCCAGGGGCATACACCGCATCCACAAAATCCATGTCCAGAGAAGCCACAATGCCCGCCGCGCCGTGCCCGGCAATGCCAATGGCTTCTTCCATGACTGCGCGCATTCCACGCTCATCCAGGTCGCGCATGGTATATACCTTCACCCCCACCTGGCGTAAAAGTGTTTTTTCCCCGGCATCAAGATCATGAACTCCCACCAGTACCGCGTTTTGGGGTTGCACCATCGGGCTGTAGCCCTCTAATCGGATCAATTCGCGGGGCCCTTGGCCCAGCAGGCAGGCTAAGCTCATGCCATGGATATTGCCGCTGGGCGTGGTTGCGGGCGTGTTGCAATCGCCGTGGGCGTCGAGCCAGATGAGTCCCAGGTTCTGCCCACGTTTGCGGAAAAAAGAACACATGCCCGCGGTGGCGCCAATCGCAATCGAATGGTCCCCGCCCAATACCAGCGGGAAATCCCCAACTTGTAACGCCTGTTCCACCCATTCCGATTGCATCCGGCAGCTTTTCGCAATCGGCCCCAGATATTTCGCGTTGGGATCACCCAAATCTTCCGGGTGCGCAGGTGCAATGGGAACATTGCCCGCATCCTCGACTTGCAATCCCAACGCTGCCAATCGTTGTACGAGGCCGGCTACGCGGAGTGCGGATGGTCCCATTTCGACCCCGCGGCGGTCTTGCCCTAGATCGAGCGGCACGCCGATAACACGTATGCGATCGGATCTTGCCATAACCTTAAGGAAAGATGCGGTAGATGGTGCGCGGGAAGGGAATCGTTTCGCGAATATGCTCCAATCCGCATATCCAGGCCACGACCCGTTCAATTCCCATGCCGAACCCGCCATGGGGCACGCTGCCCCACCGGCGTAGATCGAGATACCAGCGAAAATCGGCTTCCGCCAAATGGTGCTCCTCAAGCCGCTGGCGCAAAAGATTCAGATCGTGAATACGCTGGCTGCCGCCGACGATCTCGCCGTAACCTTCCGGGGCCAGCATATCTACACAGAGCGCGACTTCTGGCCGCTCCGGATCGGGCTGCATGTAAAAGGCCTTGGCCGAAGCCGGATAACGATGGACCATAACCGGCCGGTCAAATTGTTTCGAAAGCAGGGTCTCATCCCCTCCCCCCAGATCATCACCCCATTTCATCTCACTGCCCGCAGTTTGGATACGGCTGAGGGCTTCGTCATAACTGATGCGTGGGAAGGGGAGCTGTATAGCTTCTAGCGGCGCCGGATTGCGTTCCAATGTCTTTAGTTCATTACGGCAATGCTCCAGCACACGCGCAACGACCGCGGTCACCAACTTTTCGGCCAAATGCATAATATCGTCCAGTTGGGCGAAGGCCGTTTCCGGCTCAACCATCCAAAATTCGGTTAAATGGCGCCGGGTCTTGCTTTTTTCGGCCCGGAAGGTAGGTCCAAAGCAATAGGTCTTGCCGAGCGCCATGGCAGCGGCCTCGGCATAAAGCTGTCCGGATTGCGTCAAAAAAGCCTTATCGTCGAAATATTGCACTTCGAAAAGCGTGCTGGTGCCTTCGCATGCGGCGGGGGTGAGAATGGGCGCATCGGCAAGGACATAGCCTTCATTATCGAAAAAATCGCGTACGGCCCGGATCACTTGATGCCGCACGCGCAAGATAGCCGCCTGCCGCTGGCTTCTCAACCAGAGATGGCGATGATCCATCAGAAAATCAATGCCATGCTCTTTAGGCGAGATCGGGTAGGGATCGGAGGCGGGCACCAGTTGCAAAACAGTCAAGACATGAAGATCCAGCTCCACGCCACCTGGCGCGCGCTGGTCGGCGCGCACGACGCCACGCGCGTGGATCGAAGATTCCTGAGTCAGGCTGCGCACCTGAGCGAACAGCTCGGGGGATACGTTTTTTTGGAAAACGACTGCTTGTAAGAGCCCCGTTCCGTCCCGGAATAGCGGAAACAGCAGTTTCCCGCTTTCCCGCAAGTTGTAAACCCAGCCCTGAATGCGTACTTCTTCGCCGATATGCTGGCCTAATCGAGCGATTTCGACTACAGGGACGGGATCGATTGGAGTTTCCGTCATGTCTGCCATTGTAAAGCCGTGAACCTTATTGAAATTGACGCATGCGCGCAATGATCTGCCGTAGCCGGTCGAAAGTGGCTTCGGTTGCCGGAGCGTCATGAATCTCTAATAACCATGGAAGATCGGGCCGGCGTGCCAGTTGAGGCAATAAACGTTCAAAAGGCAGGCGGCCTTCGCCGGGCCACAGGTGTTCGTCCTTTTCTCCGTGATTATCATGAAGATGCGTGGAAGCAACCCGTGCAGCAAGCAACTCGAAAGTTTCTAGTGCGCCACCGCCGCCGAAACGATCTGCGGGCAGATGGGCGTGGCCGGAATCAAAACAGATGCCCAAGCTGTCCAGATGGTTCTGTTTCAAAAACTGCAATAGACGCGAAGGAGTGGAAAGGCCATTCGGGATATTTTCGACCAACAGTTGGACGCCCAATGTTTTTGCTTTCACCCGCAGCCGTTCCAGTTGTGCGCAGGCGGACTCGGCTTTTGCCTCGCTATATTCCTCACCTCCAATGCCCAGGTGGAGCACCATATAACGAAACGGCGCCAGTTCGGCAAAAGTCAGCGCCCGCTCAGTTTCCTCTAAAGCGCATAAAGCCTGGCGCTGATCGGTTGCTGCCAGATTCAGAGCTGGAGCGCCGCTGCGGCCCCAGCAGTCATCGCTGTACATGGGCGCGTGGAGAGAGTGAAGCCGGCCAGGATTATGGCGAAACCACGCCGCCAGCGATTCCATTTCACCCGGACGCGTATAGTCGAAACTTTGCCGTGCGCAGAAGATCTCAAAACCATCCGCGCCCGCTTGCAGCATGCGGTCGAATAATGCCGTATGCAAACGCTGGTTCACAAACAAATGGGTGGATACCAAGATTGGCATCAGCATCCATCCTACTCGCACCCTCAACCCGAAACATCCGGGCAGGATCTTAAAGCTCAATAGGCGGCCGCGGCGCCTTGCCAGCGATTATCGCTGACCGCTTGCAACAGCCTGGATCGCGCTATGCCAATGGCTTCGCCATCACACCAGGGGGGTTGCACGGCCAAGGTATAACCCATGGCCTGCAATTTCCGACGCGTGTCGCGGGAAAATCCATAGCGCTCCAGATCTACCTGCTTGGGTTTCCATTGCTGGTGAAAGCGGGCTGCTGCGACTGCTTCCCGCAGTGATAAATGAAAGTCTATGCGATTGGAAATGATTTCATAAACCGTGGTGATAATGCGCGGCCCGCCGGGGGAACCTACAACCAGGTAAGGATGATGATGGCGGCTGACGATGGTGGGCACCATGGAGGAGAGCGGGCGCTTATAGGGCTCGATTTGGTTGACCTTGCCCTGAATCAATCCAAACATGTTCGGTACGCCAGGCTTGGAGGTAAAATCGTCCATCTCGTCGTTTAACAGAAAGCCCAAGCGCGGATCGGTCACGCCCGATCCAAACCAGTTGTTGAGCGTATAGGTTACGGAAACCGCATTGCCCTGGCTATCCACGACATCGTAATGCGTGGTTTGTGTGGATTCAAATCCAGGAATGGGCCCTGCGCCAACGCGCCGGCTTGCTTTACCGGCGCGAAAACTCGACCAGCGTTGTTGAGCCCAGGAACGGCTCAATAGCTGTTTCAAAGGCAAACGCTCGAAATCCGGATCGCCCAGATATACGGCTCGGTCGGCAAATGCGCGGCGCATGGCTTCGATCTGGTATTGAAGGCTTTGCGCGGAGTGGAACCCATCCCGCCAAAAATGCGTAGGCTCGAGCATATGCAGCATTTCCAAAATGACAACCCCGCCCGAGGAAGGCGGCGGCGAAGTGATGATCGTGTATCCGCGATAATGACCGACCAGTGGCTGGCGCCAGCGTGCGTGGTAATGCGCCAGATCGGATGCCGTAATCAGGCCTCCATGCCGCCGCAAAAAGGCGGACAGCTCGTGCGCGATGGCGCCCTGGTAAAAAGCCTTCGCACCGCCATGCGCGATGGAACGTAGCGTGGTTGCGAGTTGTGGCTGTCGAAAACGCTCGCCGCCATGATACGGATGGCCATCACGCTGAAAGAGGGCGCGGGTTCCTGAAAATTGTTTCAAATAAGGGCTGCGTAGATTTTTCGCCTGGGCCTGGGTAAGCCGGTAGCCTTGCGAGGCCAGCCTAATTGCCGGCTCCATATCACGCGCCAGACTCAATTTCCCAAAGCGTTTACGCGCACTTGTCAATCCAGCCACACTGCCGGGGATGCCAATCGCGCGGTATCCAATAATGCTGGAATTCGGAATGTAGTTCCCGTTTTTATCCAGATACATATGGGGTGTAGCTTGGCCGGGCGCCTCTTCGCGGAAGTCAAGGAAATAGGACTTCCTATTCGCCATCCGGATTAACATAAAACCGCCGCCGCCAATATTGCCTGCAGCGGGATGCGTAACCGCCAGCGCAAACCCTACCGCTACCGCCGCATCCACTGCATTTCCACCATGTTTCAAAATGGAAATACCTGCAAGCGTGGCATGTCTTTCCGCGCTGGTTACAGCGCCCTTATGCCCGGAAGCAAAGTTTTGTCCTGAGGCGACGACAGACGCCAAGAATATGCAAAACGCCCAATATCTTAAATGCATGCGAGGAGATTGCTTGAAACGGAGGCAAGACGCAATGTACTAAAATTAACAATAATTTGATTCAGCGGTGCCTTAAAAGTACACTGGCACAAGATCATGTATTTAAATTTTTCAAATACCCCTTGTCTTGTACAGCATCTTCATTGTATGAAGATTATCGAGGTACCCGGTTGTGCCTTCTCTCGCTACAGGTGATCTGCTTCAGTTACGTCTCTCACGGCCTCGCATGCTGCGGGTTTTGGGAATTTCTCTGCAAAAACTGATTTATTGGGAACGACAGGGACTGATTCCATACCGGCTGACCTACGAGGGGTACGAATTGATGGCGCTGCGCAAATTGAAGCAATTTAGCCATGACCGCGTGCCGGCGCGAACCATTCGGGAAAGCTTGCTGACGCTTTGCCGACAGGGACTGGACCGGGAACAAGCCTGGGCACAACTTCGCGCCGAGCCTCAATGCCGCCGGCTGCTTCAAATTCCTTCGGCAGGTCAGGAGATCGAAATTGCCAGCGGCCAGATGCGCTTGCCGCTGCGTCCCAGCGCCCCGGCAAGCATAATCGAGTTCCAAATACCTCGGAGCAAACTTTTGGCGGAGGCGGAGATGTGGTTTAGTTTTGCCATATCGCTGGAAGATAGCCCGGGAGAGCGTGAGCAGGCCGCCGCCGCGTACCGGCGCTGCCTGGAACTGGAGCCGAGATTTGCAAGCGCCGCCATCAATTTGGGAACATTGCACTATCATCGCGGGGAGTTCAGCGAGGCGGAAAATTACTATCGCCAGGCGCTGGACACCCATCCCGGATATGCCTTGGCCTGGTTTGACCTAGGCAATGTGCTGGATGAAACCAATCGGGCGGCGGAGGCGATTGCGGCTTATTCCCAAGCGGTGATGTTTTCAAACTGCTATGCCGATGCGCATTACAATCTGGCGCTAGCGCTGGAAAAATCCGGCCAGCGCCGCAAAGCATTAAAGCATTGGCGGCGGTATCTTCAAATCGATAGTTATGGCCCCTGGGCGGAACACGCCCGGCGGCAAATTCAGCGTTCCTTGCAGAAAGAGAGCCTCAAATTAGTGAAATGAAGAGACTGCAGGGGTGAGACACCATGATTGGATCGGAAGTATTGATAGAAGAACGCAAGTTATAGAAATATATTGAGATAAATCTTTTTCTGGAGGCTGGTTCAAGAATAATAAAGTGTCTCACTTTCCATCAAAAGCTTTAATAATGGAATATAAATCCACTACATCCACATCAGGCAGTGTCTAATTGCCGCCGTCGAGTAAGCGGCGCAGTGCGGATTCGTCCAGGATTTTGATATCCAGGGACTGCGCCTTGGCCAGTTTCGAACCTGGATCTTCTCCCGCTACGATATAGCTGGTCTTTTTACTGACGGATGGGGCGACTTTGCCGCCAGCAGCTTCGATTGCGGCCGTCGCTTCTTCCCGGGTGAAATGGGGCAGGGTTCCGGTCAAGACGAAGGTCAGGCCGGATAAAGGCAATTCTCGCGGAGGCAGGCGGCGGGGTTCAGCCGTCATGCGCAAACCCGCCGCTTTCAGGCGCGCTATCAGATCCTGGTTCGAAGGCTCGCTGAAAAAATTCCGAATTGCCAGCGCGATTTGGGGTCCGACTTCCTCGATTGCTTGCAACTGCTCCTGATCGGCGCTCATTAATTTATCCATGCTGCCAAAGTGGTTCGCCAGGAGGCGGGCCGTCCGTTCACCCACATGGCGAATGCCGAGGCCCAGGATGACGCGACCCAACCCGCGTTGCCGACTGGCTTCGATTTGCTCCCGCAGTTTGGCGGCCGATTTTTCGCCCATATGCTCGAGTGCCTGGAGCTGTTCAGGTTGGAGTTTATATAAATCGGCAATGGTGCGAACGCCCAAGCGGTCCACCAGTTGGTCGATCAGGGCGGGGCCAAGCCCGTCGATATCCATCACCCCGCGGCGGGCGAAATGCCGGAGCGATTCCTTCAATTTGGCGGGACAATCGGCATTGAGGCAGCGCCAAACCACCTCATCCGGTTCCCGATGCACATTGGAGCCGCAGACGGGACAGGCCGCCGGCATATGAAATTCACGCGCGTGTTTCGGCCGTTTTTCCCGCACCACCTCCAGCACCTGGGGAATCACATCGCCGCTGCGTTCAATCTTTACCCAATCGCCGATGCGCAGGCCGAGGCGCTCGATTTCGTCCTGATTATGCAGGCTGGCGCGCGATACCATCACGCCACCTACGGCGACGGGTTTTAAAATTGCCACGGGGGTCAATGCCCCGGTACGGCCGACCTGCACTTCAATCCCGAGCAATTCGGTTTCCGCCTGGCGCGCGGCATATTTATAGGCGATTGCCCAGCGGGGGAATTTGCTGGTATAGCCCAACCGCCGCTGGCCAGCCAAATCGTCGAGCTTGATCACCACCCCGTCAATTTCAAACTTTAATTTTTCCCGGCGCGCTTCCCAGCTTTCGATAAAGCTCCAGGCTTCGTGGATACCCTGGCAAACCTTCCATTCGGGGTTGACTTTGAATCCCAACGCTTGCAGCCGTTTCAAAGTTTCCGACTGGCAGGGCAAGACCGGCTGGCCATCGGCCAAAAGGTAATAAGCAAAAAAATCCAAGCGGCGCGAAGCGGTAATGCGGCTATCGAGCACGCGCAGCGAACCGGCGGCGGCATTGCGGGGGTTGGCGAACAGGCTCAAACCCTCCCGTTGCCGCTCGTGATTGAGGTTTTCGAACGCCGACCTGGTCATCACCACTTCGCCACGCACTTCAAAATCCGGCGGAATTTTTTCGCGGGCAGGCACTTCGAGGGGCAGGGAACGAATGGTGCGCAGGTTTTCGGTCACCTCCTCGCCAAATTCGCCATCCCCGCGGGTCAGAGCCAGATAAAATTTTCCGGCGCGATATCTCGCCACGGTGCTGAGCCCATCGAGCTTCAGTTCGAGCACATATTGGACCGAATCCGTTCCCAGACCTTCCCGTACCCGGCGGTCGAAGGCCAGCAGATCCTGTTCCGAATAGGCATTATCGAGACTGCGCAGGGGAGAGGAATGGGGATGCTTGAGGAAACCTTCGCGCGGGGCGCCGCCGACCCGCTGGGTCGGGGAATCGGGCGTCACCCGTTCCGGATACAACCGCTCCAGTTCCCGCAAGCGGTTCATCAACGCATCAAACTCGGCGTCGGTAATCTCGGGTTGATCAAGGACGTAATAGAGATGTTCGTGCCGGCGCAATTCGCGGCGCAGGCGTTCGATTTCCTGAGCAACAGTTTCCGCCGGAGCCGCCATGGCATGCATTATAAAATGGGCCGAACCGAAGGCCGCAGCGGCATGAGCAAAACATGGATAATCTGACCCATTCGCTGGTGGGGGTGGTGCTTTCGCGCGCATACTTCAAAGATAAAGCGCCGCTGGCCACCACCATGCTGGTGTTAGCCGCGAACGCCCCGGATATTGACGTTTTAATATCCTGGCACGGAATCGATTACATCGCCTGGCATCGTAACCTGACGCACTCGTTACTATTACTCCCGGTTTTTATGGTGCTCGTGGCGCTGCTTTGGCGAGGGTTGGCGCGGTGGCGGATGCGGGATGGGAAGTCATGGAATCGCGAGCGCGGCACCTGGCGGGCCGCGCCCGAAACGCGGGCGATGGAGACCCTAGGCGCCGCCGCCGCGCCTCCGCGGCGACGGCCGGAAAATCCGGTTTCCTGGCGCCTGGGGTTATGGGCCGGATTTTTGGGCGTAGGCTCCCATCTGCTGCTGGATTGGACCAACGCCTATGGCATCCGCCTGTTTTCGCCTTTCAGCGGGCGCTGGTTCGCGCTGGACTGGATGCCCATCGTCGATCCCTGGCTCTGGCTGATTTTGGGAATTTTTTTACTTTTGCCGATGGTTTTAGGGCTGGTGGGGCGTGAAATTGGCAGCCATAGCAGCCGGCATCGATTCAGCGCCATCCTGGCGCTGGTGGCCTTATGCGCCTGGTGGGGTTTTCGCGCGGACATGCATGCCCGCGCGCTGGCGGCCATCCGTCGCGATCCGTTTCCCGCCGCGGCCGGGCGCAGCGACGCCGCGATACCGACGATTGCCAGTCCTTTGCTCTGGAACGGCATCGTCAATCTACCCGACCGTTATTATCAGGGAAGCGTAGATGCGCCAGCGGAAAGCTGGGTGCAGGCTCCGGCGGTAATCTATAAACCCGAGGCCACGCCCGCCATACTGGCGGCTGAGCGCACCCGAATCGCCCGGATTTTTCTACAGTTCGCGCGCTTTCCGCTCGCCGGTTATCGCCGCACCGCACATCACCTAACCGAAGTATGGATCACCGATTTGCGTTTCAGCCAGGCCGGCCAGCCTTCACGCATGGGGGTACGCATCTGGCTGACGCCGCAATTACAGGTCAGGGGCGGCCGCTTTGGCTTCGGAGGCGGAAAGACGCGGCCTGGAAGATAGGCCCGGGCTATAAACCTTGCAATGGTCAAATTTCCGGAGCCGGGCAAGCCCTCCGCATCCACTTACGATTGCGTCAGCAACCGATTATAGGCACGCGCCAGCCGGGACTTATAGCGGCCGGCAGCATTGGCATGCAGTATGCCCTTTTGAATGCCCCGGTCAATCGCCCCCAGGGTGGGGCGGAGCAGGGAGTCGGCGGCACCGCGGTTGCCGGAGCCCAAAGCCTGCTCCAGGCGTTTGATCGTACTGCGCAGACGGCTAGCGTTGGCGCGATTGCGGGTCGTGCGACGCCGCGTCTGGCGGACGCGTTTCAATGCGGAAGCATGATTGGCCATGCGGTCATGCCGGAAATCCGTTATGCCGGCAAAGGCTCCTTGCAAAATTTCGATGCCCTTTGATTTTAGAGCCTCGTCCCGCAGCTTGTCAAAAAAAACACAGTTCAGGCCCATTCGTCAGGGGTGCGACGAAAGCCATCGCGTGTTATAATCAAAAAAATGTACGTTTTCTCCGGTCGTCGTCACGAATTTCACCCCTGCCCGCGCCTCCCCTATAGAGTTTCATGAAGCGAACGCTCGAATACAGCCGGGACGTCGAAGCCTTGTTTGGTCCGCTTGACGAGAACCTGCGGATGCTGGAATCGAACCTCGGGATCACCGTGCAATTGCAGACCGACGCGATTGAGTTGCAGGGCGATCCGGCGGGTTTGGACCGCATGGAAAGCATCCTCGGCGATTTTCGGCAATTGCGCCGGGAGGGGATGCAGTTTGAGAACGGCGATCTGCACGACCTGTTGCGGGTGGTCGCGTCCGATCGCAATATCACCCTGCTCGGCCTGGCGCGCAGCGGACAGCAGCGCAGCTTCGGCAAAAAACCAGTACAGCCCAAATCGCTGAACCAACGGCTATACCTGGAAGCGATCAGCCGCAACGATATGGTATTCGGGGTGGGGCCGGCGGGCACCGGCAAAACCTATCTTGCCGTCGCCATGGCGGTTTCGGCGCTGCTGAAGAAAGAGATTAATCGCATCGTGCTGGCCCGGCCCGCGGTCGAAGCCGGCGAGCGGCTGGGCTTTCTGCCCGGCACGATTCAGGAAAAAGTCGATCCCTATTTGCGCCCGCTCTATGACGCCTTATATGATCTGCTGGAAGCGGAAAAAGTGGAGCGCTTGCTCGAGCGCAACACGATTGAGATCGCGCCCATCGCCTTCATGCGCGGCCGCACGCTGAACGACGCCTTTATTATTCTGGATGAAGCTCAAAACACGACGCAGGAACAGATGAAAATGTTTCTGACGCGGATGGGTTTCCTCTCCAAAACCGTCATCACCGGCGACATCACCCAAATCGATTTGCCGAGCGGGCGCACCAGCGGCCTGTTGCAGGCCATTCGCATCCTGAAGGGGATTCCGGGAATCGGCATCGTGAATTTAGACGAACGGGACGTAGTGCGTCACAGCCTGGTGCAACAGATCATTCGCGCCTACGAAGAAGAGAAAAACCCGGAACTGCGCGCCGCACAACAACTTCCGCTCTTGCCCACGGCGGAAACGGAAGAGCCGCAGGCGGCAGTTCCATCACCGCCGGCCGAAGACGGCATGAGCACGACCTCGGGGCTGGAAAATTAACGAGGCTGGAAAATTCATGGCGGCAGGGACGCTCGGCCATCGAAGCAGCAGCCGCATACGACGGCCCCGTCCGCAACGGCAACTCAGCCAGGGCGGCGGTTTCCGCGCCTGGCTGCACCGCTTAGCCAAGCGATGCGGAATTTGCGGCGAGTTCGGCCTGAAGCTGGTCAGCGATGGCCAGATTCGCGCATGGAATCGCAATTATCGCGGCCACGACTCGGCCACCGACGTGCTCTCGTTTCCCTCCGGCGACGGCAGCGGGTACCTGGGCGATATTGCCATCTCGCTGGATACCGCCCGGCGGCAGGCGCGCCAGCAAGGGCACCGTATCGAGACAGAGCTGCGCGTGCTGGCTTTGCATGGGTTATTGCACCTGGACGGCGAAGACCATGAAACCGATAACGGCGAAATGGCGGAAAGGGAAGCCCAACTGCGGCGGCGGCTGGGATTGCCTTCGAGCTTAATCGCGCGCGCCATGATAAGCTCAGGGCATGGCGAAGCATCAGGTCAAGCGGGTGCATTGTCCCGCCTGCGGCGCAGCGCTGGAAATGGATCCGGAGCAAGGCGCCTTACGCCGGGCCGGGGACGGGGGCGAACCGGGCCGCGAGCTCGATCTCGGGCAGGCGGCCAGCCTGTTACGCCGGCAAGAGCAAGAGCGCGAGCAGCGATTCGAACGAGCTCGCGCCGACCAACGTTCCGCCAGCGAACGGCTGGCGCGAAAGTTCGAAGAAGGCATGCAACGCGCCAAAGATAGCGATGAACCCCCCCCGCTGCGGGATTTCGACCTGGATTGACCCCGGCCGTTCGCGAGCCGCGGCATTCAAAAAGCGGATGAGACCTTGACAAGCCAGGGTGGCGAGGTTAAGCTGAAGTTCCCATAGTTACCGCGAGTTGTGGATCGCGGCTATCCGTTAAAAATCCCCGATTGGTAGTTGCGGCAAGGATGCCGCGGTAATTGCCCCTGTTATCCGCCTGATTCAACCAACCTTATGACCATTGCCGAACTGAAGGAAAAAAACATTGCCGAGTTGACCCGCATCGCGCGCACGCTGGAGCTTCCAGGCGCCAGCGGCATGCGCAAGCAGGATCTGATCTTCAAGATTTTGCAGGCGCAGAGCGAGAAAGAAGGCCACATCTTCGCCGAAGGGGTGCTGGAAATATTGCCCGACGGCTACGGCTTTCTGCGTTCCCCCGACTATAATTATCTTCCCGGCCCCGACGACATTTACGTTTCCCCCTCCCAGATCCGCCGTTTCGACCTGCGCACCGGCGACACCGTTTCCGGCCAGGTGCGCTCGCCGCATGAAGGCGAAAAATACTTTGCCCTGGTCAAAATCGAGGCCATCAACTTCGAAGCGCCAGAGGAAGCGCGCAATAAGATTCTGTTCGACAATCTGACGCCGCTCTATCCCAGCGAGCGGGTGCGGCTGGAAACAGTGCGGGAAAACGTCAGCGGCCGCATCATGGATCTGCTTACCCCGATCGGCAAAGGGCAACGCGGGCTGATCGTCGCGCCGCCGCGCACCGGCAAGACCATGCTGCTGCAGTCGATTGCCAATTCCATTACCGCCAATCACCCCGAAATCGTGCTGATCGTGCTGTTGATCGACGAGCGGCCGGAAGAAGTGACCGACATGCAGCGCACGGTCAAGGGCGAGGTCATCAGCTCGACCTTCGACGAGCCCGCCACCCGGCACGTGCAGGTGGCCGAAATGGTGATCGAGAAGGCCAAGCGCCTGGTCGAGCACAAGCGGGACGTGGTGATCCTGCTCGATTCGATTACGCGGCTGGCCCGCGCCTACAATACCGTCGTTCCCCCCTCGGGCAAGGTGCTTTCCGGCGGCGTGGATTCCAATGCGCTGCAACGCCCCAAGCGGTTTTTCGGAGCGGCGCGCAATATCGAAGAAGGCGGGTCACTGACGATTATCGCCACGGCGCTGATCGAAACCGGCAGCCGCATGGACGACGTCATCTTCGAAGAATTCAAGGGCACCGGCAACATGGAGATTATTCTCGACCGCAAACTGGTGGATAAGCGCGTGTTTCCCGCGATCGATATCCAACGCTCCGGAACCCGCAAGGAAGAGCTGCTGATTCCCAAAGACGATCTCAACCGGATTTGGGTGTTGCGCAAGGTGCTAAACCCGCTGTCAGTAACCGAATCGATGGAACTGCTACGGGACAAGTTGCTGAAGACCAAAACCAACGCCGAATTTCTCGGCTCCATGAACACGCTCTAATCCCGCCCGCCATTGACGGGCGCCCGCGACGCCGATGAGTCAAAACCCGGATCGCTCAATCCTGAGCTTAGGCGCCGATCCGGAATCGCCGCAATTTCAAAAAAACCGCCGCGCCATGCAGGAACGGCTGCAGGCCTGGAAGGCGAAGGAGGCCGAAGCGCGCGCCGGCGGCGGCGCCGAGGCGCTCGAGCGCCAGCATGCGCGCGGGCGGCTGGGGGTACGCGAACGCCTGGCCGCGTTGCTAGATTCCGGCGCGGACTGGTTTGAAATGGGGGCGTTAGCCGCCTATGGCATGTACACGGAATGGGGAGGCGCACCCGCCGCCGGCGTAGTATGCGGAGTCGGCAAAATTTCCGGCCGCCTGACCATGGTGATTGCCAACGATGCCACGGTGAAGGCCGGCGCCTTTTTCCCGCTCACCGCGAAGAAGGTGATTCGCGCCCAAACCATCGCGCTGGAAAACCACTTGCCGGTGGTATATCTGGTGGATTCCGCCGGCATATTTTTGCCACTGCAGGAAGATGTTTTTCCCGACACGGACGATTTCGGCCGGGTGTTTCGCAACAATGCCGTGATGTCGGCGCGCGGCCTACCGCAAATCGCGGCCATTATGGGCAGTTGCGTTGCCGGCGGCGCCTATTTGCCGGTGATGTGCGACACCGTGCTCATGACCGAAGGCAGCGGGCTCTACCTGGCGGGGCCGGCACTGGTGCAGGCAGCCATTGGGCAAAAAGTCGGAGGAGAGGAATTAGGCGGCGCCGGCATGCATGCCGCCATCAGCGGCACGGTGGATTTTAAAGAGCCCGATGACGGCGCCTGCCTGCGCCGCATACGCTCGCTGATGTCGCAATTGGGCGAGCGCCCGCGCGCTGCGTTCAACCGCGCCGCGCCCCAGCCGCCCCGTTATCCCGCGGAATGGCTGGAAGGGATTTTTGCGGGGGAGCCGCAGGCGCAATACGATGTTCGCGACCTGCTGGCCTGCCTGCTGGATGACAGCCGGTTCGATGAATATCGCGCCGAGTATGGGCGCACCCTGGTGTGCGGTTATGGCCGGCTGGAAGGATTCGCGGTAGGCATTGTCGCCAATCAGCGCACGCATACGCGGCGCCCCGACCAGCGGGTGGAATTTGGCGGAGTGATTTACCCCGACAGCGCGAATAAAGCGGCGCGATTTATTCTCGATTGCAATCAGGCATTGACGCCGCTGATTTTTATACACGACGTGAATGGCTTCATGGTCGGCCGGCAGGCGGAAGCCGAAGGCATCATACGCGCCGGCGCCAAGATGGTGAACGCCGTATCCAATTCCGTGGTGCCAAAAATCAGCTTAATCATCGGGGGCAGTTTCGGCGCCGGCCATTACGCGATGTGCGGCAAGGCATACGATCCGCGCTGGCTATTCGCCTGGCCGAGCGCGCGTTACGCGGTGATGGGCGCCGAACAGGCGGCGCAAACCTTGCTGGAAGTCCGCATTCGCCAGCGCGAGCGCAATGGAGCTTCGGTGCCAGCGGAAGAACGAGAGCGCCTGCTGCGCGAAATCGAAAACACCTACACCGGCCAGATGGCGCCCGAATATGGGGCGGCGCGGCTATGGATCGATCGCATCCTGGAACCGCGAGAAACCCGGGCCGGGCTGGCGGTCGCGCTGGAAGCCGCAGCCCTGAATCCGGAAATTCCGCCGTTGCGGACCGGAGTTTTGCAAACCTGAAGGGCCGCCCGCCATGTCCGAAACGGTCAAGCTGATCGAATGCCCGCGCGACGCCCTGCAGAGCTGCCGGCAACAGATCCCCACCGCGGAAAAAGCCGCATTGCTGCTGAAGCTGCTCGAAGCCGGCTTTCGCCATCTGGATTGCGCCAGTTTCGTTTCTTCGCAAGCCGTACCGCAAATGGCGGACTCGGAAGCGGTGCTGGAACGGATCGCCCCGACGCTGCGCGAACTGGAAGCCCAGGGCGACGCCCCCGAGCTCATTGGAATCGTGCTCAACCGTCGCGGCGCGGAACGCGCGCGGCGCACTCCCATCCAAATTTTGGGGTTTCCCTATTCCATGTCGCCGAGATTTCAATGGCAGAATGCCCGCCAGACGCCGGAACAAGCCCTCGCGATTACCGTCGAGCTGCAAAAAATCGCCGCAGACACCGGCCGCAAGCTGATGGTCTATCTTTCGATGGCTTTCGGCAATCCTTTTGGCGACGCCGACAGCACGGAGCTGATGCTGAAAGAGCTGGAACGCCTGCAAACGGCCGGGGTTCGGGAAATCGCCTTAGCCGATACCGCCGGTCGAGCGGACATCGAATTGATCACCGAAAGATTCATTTCCGCCCGAGAGCATTTTCCCGAATTGGAGCTGGGTTTACACCTACATTCGCGGCCAGAGCAGGCGGGGGAAAAAATTCGACGAGCGTATGCCGCCGGCTGCCGCCGCTTCGACTGCGCTTTGGGCGGGCTGGGCGGCTGTCCATTTGCGGGCGACCGCCTGGTGGGCAATCTGGCCACGGAAGCGGCCATTGAAGCGCTGCAAGAAGCCGGGGTGGATTTGAGCCTGCGCGCCCAGGCGTTGAGCCAGGCGCGCGCCAGCGTGGAGAGAATTCGAGCCCGCTATTGCCAGAAAGACGAAGAAAATCAAGGTTTTATGAATACAAAAAAACCAGCTTGAATTACATGCGCGAAGATTTATAGAATAACCGCTTCCTGGAAGCAAGTCAGTGAGTGAGTGAGAAAGTGAGTGTGTGCGGAGTTTCCGGGGTACGCAATGGAGAGGAAAGCCATGAACTGCAACGCAGGTGGTCGCGTCTCTGCCGTCCGGCTGATTTATTGTTTTTTCCTGATCCTGGGTTTAGGGCTGCTTCCGGTCGCAGCGCAGCAAACCGTCGGGAACATTAACGGAACCGTACTCGATGCTTCCGGCGGCGCCGTTGCCGGAACGCAAATCAGTTTACTCAATGTCAATACCGGATTGGTACGCCAGTCCCGAACGAACAGCAGCGGGCAATATTTCTTTTTCGGGCTGCCGATCGGCACATACCAGCTTTCATTCCGCAAAACCGGATTCAAGAAAGTCGTTCATACCGGCATTCTGGTGCAGGCCAATCGCACCGCGACGCTAACGGTGACGCTCCAGCCAGGAAGCATCAGCACCACCGTTACCGTTACGGCCACGCCGCTACTGAATCGGGTCAACACCACCAACGGCTATATCCTGACGCCGCACACGATTCAAACCATTCCCTTAGGCACCGGCAGCTTTACCCAGTTGGCAACGTTGAGTCCCGGCGTCAATGCCGATTTACTCAGCGGCTCGGGAACCAACTCCGGCCTGGGCAACCAGGAAATCTGGGCCAACGGGCAACGCGATACGAGCAATAGCTTCAGTTTCAACGGCATCAATTCCAATAACCTGTTCAACGGCAAATCGTCCAGCTCGGTGGGCGAAGCGCGGTTTACCTTCAATACCGGCGAGCATTTTCTGGCGGGCGGCCAGATTCAGACCAATACCTCGGTGTACGACGCGATCGGCCAGGGCTTGCCCACGCCGCCGCCGGAAACGATCGAAGAATTGCGCGTCAATAGCTCGATGTACGATGCCTCGGAAGGGGGCAACAGCGGCGCGCACGTGGCGGTCATGACCCGGTCGGGGACTAACGATTACCACGGCAACCTGTACTGGTATCACCAGTCGAGCGCCTGGAACGCGGCGCCGTTCTTCTACAACGCCGATCCGGGCATACCCCAGAACCAAAAAGTGCCCGACTTGCATCGGAACGTGGCGGGCGCCACGCTGGGCGGCCCGCTCGTGCATAACAAGCTGTTTTTCTACGGCTCCTATCAAGGGGTACGGACGAAAGATCAACTGAACGGCACTTCCGAGCTGACGGTGCCGCTAAACCTGACGAACGACCGCAGCGCAAGCACGTTGGAGCAGGAGTTCGGGGTTGCGCAGATTAATCCGGTGGCGTTGAAGTTGATGCAGACCAAGATCAACGGGCAGTACCTGATTCCAACGCCCAGCATCACCAACCAGCAAACCGCGCAAAACCTCGGCTATGACGCGATCGTGCAGGGCACGCCCTCATTTTCCGCCAATCAGGTGAACGCCAACCTGGATTACAATGTCAACCAAAACGACCGCCTGGCGGAAAAATATTATTACCAGCACGACCCGACGGTTTCACCCTTCGCGGTCAGCGGGCTTCTGGGCTTTCCGCAACAATTAGACGCCGGCAGCCAGGTCTTTTCATTGGAAAACACGCTGGTATTGAGTCCCACGCTGACCTGGGAACAGAGGGCGGGATTCATCCGGGAATTGGCCTACGCCAACATTCAGCAGCAATATACGCCCTCGCAGTTTGGCATCAATTTGTTCGGCATCGGCCTGTTTCCGGGCATTACGATTCGCACGGCCGACCCGAATATCGGCAACGGCTTTCGTTTTGGCTCCGCCGGAAACTTCACCAATGGCGGCGTCTATCAAAACCAGTTCACTTACAACACCAACATGAACTGGGTGGTCGGCTCGCACAATATCGCCTTCGGCTTCAACTACAACTACAATCAGCTCAACATCATCAACCGATCCAACGATGCAGCGCAGATTACGTTTTCGAATTTTAAGAGTTTCCTGACCGGGTCTCTCCGCGGAACCACGCTGCTGCAAGGCTCGACCAACCGTTATTACCGGGCGCATGAAGCGGGCGCATACATTCAGGATGCCTGGCAGATTACGCCAAGGTTGACCGTCAACTATGGCCTGCGCTATGACTACGACGGCCCGCTCACGGAAGAACACGGGCTGCTCACCAACTTCGACCCGGCGCGATACAAGTATGACGCGGCCACGGATACGGTGGTGAATGACGGTTTAATCGTGGCCGGGAACAACTCTCAATATGCGACCTCCGGCGTGAGCGCCTCCACCCTGACGCAGAATCAGTGGGGAATTGCGCCGCGGGTGGGGGTGGCCTGGACGCCCGGATTCAGTAAAAACCTGGTGCTGCGCGCCGGCTATGGGATCTATTACGATCGTGGCGAATTCTTCACTGAATTCTCGCCCGGCGCCGGTTATGGCATCAGCGGACCGCTGGGGGTGACGCAAGAGTTGCCCTTCGTCGTGCCTTTCCATAGCCCGAGGGGCTCGACGCTTTCCAATCCGCTGGGACCGACCGCGCCCAATATTGCCACCGGCAACCCGGCGCTATTTGCCGCCACCATTCCCAACCTCACCGCGACCGCCGGATGCCCCGCGGGCGAAATGCCCGGGCCTTATGGTTGCGGCGCCAATAATGACGCGCCCGACACCGCCGATGGCGGGGCGCTCGCGGCGCAGATCGGCGGCTACGATCTCAATAACAAGCTGCCCTATTCGGAAAACTGGATGCTGGATGCACAATGGCAGCCTTCCAACAACCTGGTGCTTACGCTGGGCTACAGCGGGAATCACGGCGTGCATGAAGTGCTGCCGATTCCGATCAACCAGCCGCAGATAGCGACCCCCTCGCATCCTGTCCATGGCCAGATATACAGCTATGGATTCAATCCCTGCAATCCCTCCGACCCCAACTGCAACCCCTGGGGTCCCTATTCGCCTTATGCCTGGGGCGGACTGGTGAGCGAGCCCTACAGCAATTACAACAGCAGCTACGATGGCGGAAACGTGGACTTGCGCGTTCCCTACGTCGGCTACAGCCCCAACCTGGCATTGTGGGAAGCGGAAGGCATCTCGCATTACAACGCGCTGGAATTTTCGGTCAACAAGCGCCTGTCGCACGGTCTCCAGGTCAACGGCTCCTACACCTGGTCGCACGCCCTGGATGAAGGCAGCGGGCTGCAGTTGTTCTATAACGGTAACGATCCCAACAATCCACGCACAGCGTATGGCACGTCCGGCTTCGACCGCACGCACGTCTTCGCATTCAGCTATATGTACCAGTTGCCCAAGGCGGTATCGAGCGACACTGCCTGGGCGGGACGGTTGCTGAATGGCTGGGGTTTGAGCGGCGTGACGGTGCTGGAAAGCGGCATGCCCTTCAGCGTTTGGGATTATTCCGGCGGCGCCGCCTCGCTCTACTACAGCTCCAACGATGTGATCACGAATCCCCTGATTCCCATTGCCGCCGGGAAAAATGTACAAACCGCGCAGCAGGATCAAAACGGCATACCCGGCCTGGATCCGAATGCCTTTGCACCTCCCCTGGTGAATCCGGGACAGATGGGAGTGCCGCCCTGCGGCCCCACCCAGGATAATTACGGGAATTATTGCGATAACGTCGAGACGGGCTATGGACCCGCCGGGCGCAATAATTTTCGCGGGCCGTTCCAGACGCGCTTCGATATGTCGGTCTTTAAAAATATCCGCCTGAGCGAGCGCTTCAATTTGAAATACCAGGCGGACTTTTTCAACCTGTTCAATACACCGAGCTTCGATGCGCCTAATAACAATTCAGAGCTGAATGCCAGCTACAGCGATTTTCCAAACTTTTCGCAAGTGCCCGGCTTCGGCATGATTCAGGACACGATTGGCAGTCCACGTTTTATCCAGATGTCACTCCACCTGACGTTCTGAAACTTTTATCGAAACACACGCCCGGGACCGGATTCCGGTTCCGGGCGTTTTTTTTAAGAAGAAAGAGAAAATGCGGGCCGGACATTAAGATTTTCAGGAATCCGGATTTCGCAATTCGAAGAAAAGACCGCGACGGCCGCACCGCGTCAGACTTCGGCCGGTAATGCCGGGAGGGGGTATTGGCGTATAAGGCCAGGATCGCCGGGGCCGAATACAGCCGTGCCGAGCTTTGCTACACTAGTGGAGATTTCCGTGCCTTTCCCCCGACTCATTCTCCGCTGGTGCCTGACCGGCATGTTGGTTTATTGCCTGGGCTTCACGGCCTGGGCACAGGCGGGAGCGGCGCCCGCTCCCGCTTTCAATCGCCACGAGTCCGTCCGCACTAATATCCGGCTGGATGCCAATCCCACGTTATTCACCGTATTAGCGGCGATCAATGTCGCGGGCTACCGCGACGGTTTACACGCCCGCGGCGCCAGCCCGCTGCGCATGCAGTTACGGCACCAATTGCTGGCAAAAAATCTGGCCATCTATGGCCGGCTGCGGATGTTTTATCATGAGCATCTGCTCTCGAATCCCGCTTCCAATCTGGCGCAATACATTTCGCTTTCGATGTTTTTGAGCTCGCCTCCCAGGCTGGCTTTAACCGAACCGATTACCAATCTGCCGCCGGACGCGGCCCAATTGACGGGATTTTTGCCGCTCTTGCGCCGTTTTTATAACGAGGCCGGACTGGCGCAGCTTTGGCAGCAATATGCGCCCTATTACCGGCAAGCGATTCGCGCCTACTCGCCCGTAACCCGCCAGGCGATCGCGCAGGTGGATAATTATTTTCGCCTGCAACAGAATTATCTCGGCCGCCGGCTGTACATTTTTCCCGAGTTTTTAGCCTCGCCGCTGGAAACCCACGCGCGCGATTTCCTGGGCAATTACTTCATCGTGGTGAGCTTAAATCCGGCGGCGGAGATGCACGACATCCGCCATACCTACCTGCATTACGTGCTCGATCCGCTGGTGCGCGAGTATCCCGGCGCGGTAGCGCGGGTACTGCCCCTGGCGGCGCTGGCGCAAAAGGCGCCGGCGCTGGAAAAGCCCTTCCGCGAAACCCCCGCGCTGTTTTATATCGAATGCTGGGTGCGCGCGGTCGAAGCCCATCTGGACGGCGGCCCGCTGGCCCTGCAGTGGCAGCGCATCCGCAAAGACCAGGCACACGGCCTGCTGCTCTGCGGGTATTTTTTTCGGCAATTATTGCGCTATGATCGCGGCGTCGCCAATTTCGCGGCATTCTATCCTCACGCCGCCTATAACGTTCCCGTACGCACGATTGAAGCGCAGGTCAAAAAGGGCAAAATTTTGTTTGCCGCGGCCCCGCCCCAAGCCATGCCGCGCCCGCCGGCCGCGCCCAGCCTGTTGAAGCAAGGCGAGGATTTGATACTCGCCGGCAATTTGCAGGGCGCTTCCCAATTAGCGCGCGCCAGCCTACATGCCCACCAGCCCAATACGGCAGAAGCGGAATACCTGCTGGCGGAAATCGCCGCCCGGCAGGGCCGGCCGCACGCCGCCCAGCGGCATTTTCAAGGCGCGCTGGCCGCCGCCACCTATTCGGACACTCATGTTCGCACCTGGGCCAATATCTACCTGGCTCGCATACTCGATCTGGAACATCATCGAGCCCAGGCGATTGACCATTACCGCGCGGCGCTCGCCACCGCCGCAACTCCGTCGGCACGGCAGATTGCCCTACAAGGAATCGCGCAGGCATTTCAAGCCAGGCCACCGGCGGCGGTGAAACCACCCACGATCCCTTCGCATTAGCCCCCTGAATGGAAAATGTGCCTATGAAACCCTATCCCGCGCTTGCAATCCTGGCCGCATTCACGCTCGCCGCCGTCATGGCCGCGCAAGCCCCAGCTACTGCGGCTTCCACGGCCCCGGCGACAAGCCAGGCCAACGCCTCACCTTCCACCACCACGTCAACGGCCCCCGCCAACAATCCCCCCAGCCTGGCCGGCCCGACGCCTCCCGACCTGGCCGCCGCGCGCAATCTCGCCCAAGAGATGAATAACCCCAAATCGGCGGCGGCGCAGGTCCTGCGGGATATACAAACCTTTGAAAAGCAATATCCCGCCAGCAAAAGCCGGCTGGGGATAGACTACCTGGCGATGCAATATTTTCGCGAGCGGGGCATGATGCAGCAGGAAATCGCTTATGGACAGCAAGCCTTGAAAGCCCAGCCACATTTTTTGCTGGTGCTCATCCAATTGGCCACGGTCATTCCGGTGGCGGTGCGGCCTACCGACTTGAATCGCGATCAAATGCTCAACCAAGCGCAGACCTATGCCCAACAGGCGCTGGCGCTGGCGCACACCGAAATCAAGCCAGGCGCGGGAAACCCGCCGATGACGGCGGCCCAGGCGGCGTTTTGGAAAAAGGCCATACACGCCGCCGCCGAGAGCGCCTATGGACGGATTGCTTCCGATCGCGGTCAAGCGGCGCTGGCAGTTACGGATTTTCAAAAAGCCGTGGCCCTGGACTCGCCCGCCGGCGCGGCGCAGGATTACTTTCGCATGGGCGTGCAACAGGAAAATTTGCATCAGTATCCGGATGCCTTGAACTCGCTGCATATGGCCGCATCGATGGGCGCGAATAACGCCACTCTGCAAACGTTGGTGCAAGCGGAAATCAAACGGATTCAACGCAAGCAAACTCCGGCTACGTCCACAACGCCGCCGGGTGCGCCCACGTTGACGCCTCATTTCTGAGCGCCGGGCCCGCGCTATGCGCCTGCGCAGACGCCAAGCTATTCCCCGCCGCGCCACGATGCCGCGAAAATCGCCAGCCGCACCGGCCCTCCCGGGGACGACGGACCTGGAAACCCGCCTGGGGTATAAATTTCGCCAGCCCCAATGGTTGCTGCAGGCCCTGACTCACCGTTCCTGGAGCGCGGAACGCTCAACGCCAGGCGAGCGGCAACAGGATAATGAACTACTGGAATTCCTGGGCGACGCCGTGCTCGGCTTACGGGCCAGCGAACGGCTGCTGCAGGCATTTCCCCAGGCCAGCGAGGGACAGCTAAGCCGGCTTCGCGCCTGGATTGTCAGCTCGCGGCATCTGGCACAGATGGCGGAACGCTTAAATTTGGGCCAGTACCTGCGCCTCAGTCCCAACGAAGAACGGGTTGGAGGACGGGGGAAACAGCGCTTGCTGGCCAATGCCCTGGAAGCCGTGATTGGGGCCATTCATCGCGATCGAGGGTATGCCTACGCCGCCGATTTTGTCGATCGGAGCGTGTTGCCCGCGCTGGAAGCGCTGAGCGTGAGCCAGTTGCATGAATTTGTCTATAAATCAGCACTGCAGGAATGGGCGCATGCCCAAGGTCACACCTTGCCGCATTACCGCATCGTGGGCGCCACCGGCCCCGACCACGGCAAGATTTTTCAGGTTGAAGTGACAATTGAGGGCGTCTATACCGGCACGGGCGCCGGACACACCAAAAAAGACGCGGAACAACATGCCGCGCAAGGGGCCTTGATGTTTCTCGGTCTTCTCCCGGAAATGGCGATTTAAAAGTGTTGCCAGTATCCACCGCACAGGACAACCTCAAGAACCAAGCGCCGCATGCGCTAGCATAGGAGCATGCCGGGCAAGGCCAGGGAAGGGTTTTGGGCGCGCGATCTGCTGTTGGGCCTGGTCCTGGCGCCGCTAGTGGTCGTTACCTGCTATCAGCCGGTACGGGTTTCGGGCCAAAGCATGAAACCGAGCCTGAGCAATCATGAACGCCTGCTGATTAACCGTTTTCTATATCGCCTCACTCCCATCCGCCGCGGAGATGTCATTGTTTTTTACTTTCCTTTAAATCCCCACGACAGCTTCATCAAACGCGTGATCGGACTGCCCGGCGATTGGGTCAGCATGCAACACGGGGTGGTTTTCATCAATTCCCGCCGGCTTTCCGAGCCCTACTTGCGGCTTGGATTGCGCGGCCAGGCCAGTTTTCCGCTTACCCGCGTGCCGCAGGATAAATATTTCGTCCTGGGCGATAACCGCGCCGCTTCGGATGACAGCCGCGATTGGGGCATGGTGCCGCGGCAATTGATTTATGGCAAAGCGGTGTTCGCCTATTGGCCGCTCAGGCGAGTAGGAGTGATACGATAGCGGCGGTTTTTATAAAGCAGGGAATATATGCGGGCGTTGCTCAATACAATTTGCACATAATGCCGAGTCTGCACATAGGGGATGGACTCGATAAAATAGGCTTGCGAATGCGGGCTATCGGCGTTCAGCCAATTTTCCACCGCGTACGGGCCGGCATTGTAGGCGGCCAGCATGTAAGCCGGATTATTGGAAAACCGGCGCCGCAGCTTGGCCAGTTCCGCCGCCCCGAGTTGCAGGTTTAGACGCGGTAAAAACAGGTTGGCGGCGCTGATCGCATCGAGTCCCAATTCCCGCGCGTGGGAGCGCGCCGTAGCCAACTCCAATTGCATCAGACCGCGCGCATGCGCGTAGGAGAGCGAGAGCGGATTAAAATCGGATTCCTGACGAATCAGGCCCAGCAATATAGGCGTCGGCAAGGAGAAGCGGCGCGCCGCCGCCTCGATTGCGCGGGAAAAGGGATAAGGATAAAGTTGTTTCCAGATGCGCGGCGGAAGCTGGTTAAAGGACAAGCGTTCGACCGGCGGCAAGGCCGTCTTCAAAATCTGAATCGAGGCCGAATAATTCCGGTTTCGGGCTTCCCAATCGGACAGGGATTCGGCCAGCGCCAGCGAACGCGGATAATGCCAGAACTGAGGCAACACCAGGCGTACGGCCGCATGGGGCAGCCATACCCGGTTTAGCCACTTTCCGCGCCGCCATTGCCAGCGGGCCGGCGGCGGAATCGGCCGAGTTCGAGGCGCGGTTTCGGGCTTGACCAGATGATAAAAATACCGGGGCAAGCGTTTTAAGCCGTAGCGCCGCAGCCGGGCTGCCCGCAATGCCGCGAGATGGCCAAAGTAGGTTTGCGGGTAGCGGATAGCCGCCGCGCGATAGCATTCCGCCGCCAGGCCCTTTTCCCCGGATTTATCGGCCATGCTGCCCAGCCAATATAATGCATCCCCGGCTTGGGCGGCGCGTGGATAATGCCGTAAATAGCGCTCGAATCGGGCGCGGGCGGAAGGTTGCCGCAAGCGATAAGCAAGCCAGGCGGCGCGCCAGGCGGCGGCGGCGGCAAAAGAAGCACGGGGAAAACGCGCTTCAAAACGATCGTAGCCGCGTTCGGCCTGTACCAGATGATGCTGATTTAAGGCAAGATCGGCAGAGAGCACCAGCGCCCGCGCGTACAGATTGGGAGCCGCTCGCTGCCGGGCCAGAAAATTCAACGCGCGGGCCGCCTCGCCCGGACGATTTTCACGCAGCGCCAAGCGAAGCTCCAGCCAGTGCGCGGTGGCGGGGTATCTGCCGGATAAAAGTGCCGGCAATTGCCGCCGCAGGGCCGCATTCCGGCCCAAGGCCAATTCGGCTTCCGCCAAGGGCAGTGAAAAACGCGAAGATTCCCCGGCCGGCGCCAAGGTGCGGGCGCGCAAAAGAGACTGTTGGGCGGCGGCGGCGCGGCCGGCATGCAGCAGCCGCAGGCCGCGGCGGTAGTACAGGCTCCAACCGGCTTGAAATTGCGGCAGCCGCCGCCAGATGCGCCGCAGCCGCAGGCCGGCTTTGCCGGCAAAAGGGGAGGTGGGTGAATCGAAATAGACGCGCTTGTAGGCCGCGACGGCCGGCGCGGCGCGCGCCAGGGCTTCATCGGCTTCGCCCCGCCAAAACTCCAGTTGCGGACTGGAGGGCAACCATGGCGCAACCTGCAGCACGACCCGCCAATTGCCCGTCTGTTGCGCAGCTTTTGCGGCTTTTAAAAGCGCGGCTCCGCGCAGCGGCGAGCTGCGTGAAGATGACAGAAAGCTCAATAACGGGGGTAAGGCCATGGCCGCCTGGCCATGATTCAGAAGCTCCCGCCCTTGCTCAAAATCGGCCACGTCCGCGAGCGGCGCATACTTGCCAGCGGCCTGAAAATCAGCTACCGCTTGAGTGAACAGGCCGGCTCGGGATTCGCCCACCCCGAGCACTAAATGCGCCAAAGCGCTCGGGCGCGCAGGGCCATACCGGGCGCAATCGCGCAATATCAATTGGGATTGAGCCGCGCCGCTATTTTTTCGCAGCCAGATGTGCGCGGCGGATTCCAGGTTATGGCAAGCGGAGGGTTTATGCGGCGATTGCGCCCGCAAAAAGGGTGAAGTGCCGTAAAGCGCCACTAATAAAATAACCGACACCCGACTCCAGGGGGGCATATTTCCAGCATACAAAGGCCGCTGCGCGGGGGATACAAGAATTCTTAGGTTGAATCCAGCCGGCCGCTGCCCGCATCAATAAAATGTTAAAATAGCGAAGGATAGGAGGGGGGCGTCCCGGTTTCGACGGGAGTGGATGAGGATAAGAGGCGTGTCGGGCCCCATGTGCCCGCAAAACACATGGAAACCCTGAAATGCCAATCAATCACTGGCATACGCTGCTTAATTTTTAAGCAACGCGTTCACTACGGCGCGCCCATAAGCCGTAACTGAGCGTCATCTTTGTGGGCTGGCCGGCGGCATGGGCCTGGATGCCGCGGGCGAGACTTACAGGCTGGCCGGATCCGATTCTTGTTCGTTCTCATCGGAAATGGCGAGACACGCGGAACGGACTACGCACGTAGGCTCTTGTCTGGCAGCACTCTCGGACGCGGGTTCAATTCCCGCCGCCTCCACCAAAACCTCCCTTAAAATTTTCCATTCAATTCTCGCGGAGACTGGCCACGAGAAGAAAACTAAATTGCTTATAATTGCGAATTGATGGGTAAATGCAATGAACCATCCCTAAAATCCGTGAACCTCAAGAACTATGTCAATCCAAGGATCGTGGCCGTACTGATCCTGCTCATGCGGATGGGCGCATTCGGGGCAAATGCGCAAATAAGCAGAAGCCCAACACCGGACGCCAAAACTCGCCATCCAGCCTATCCGCTCAAAATCAGCGCCAATCGGCGCTATCTGACCGACCAGAACCATCAACCTTTCCTGATCGTGGGCGATTCGCCCCAGGCCATGCCGGCGATGCTTTCTCCAGCGGAAGCCAGGCTATATTTCGATGATCGCCAGGCTCACGGATTTAATAGTGTATGGATCAACGTGCTTTGTGCCGGCCCTTATTTTCCCGACTGCCGGGCCGACGGCGGCACCTTTGATGGAATTCTTCCTTTCCGCGGCTACATAGGCGACGCCAAAAATACCGCGCATTACGACCTTACAAAACCTAACCAGGCTTACTTTGGCCGCGTAGATCGTATGCTGAGGCTTGCGAAAAGGGATGGCTTCCTGGTCTTTCTTGACCCCATCGAAACAGGTCAATGGCTGCAGACGCTTCGCAATAATGGGCCGGCCGCAGCGCGCGTTTACGGACAATTCCTGGGTAACCGCTACAAGCGATTTCCCAATATTGTCTGGTTTAACGGCAATGATTATGGAAGCTGGAAAGACCCCAAAAATGACGCCGTGGTTTTGGCGGTGGCCGCAGGGATCAAATCCACGGATCCCGAAGCTCTGCAGACGATTGAATTCATGCCGGACACCGGCTCCTCTCTCGACGACCCGGCCTGGAGGCGTATCGTTTCCATCAATGGCGCCTATGTATATGGCCCGACATATATTCAAGTGCTGCATAACTACGAGCAGAAGCCGACCCTGCCTGTGTTCCTGATGGAAGCGCATTATGATTTGGAAAATGTTGGAACTCCATCCGACTATGGAACCCCATCCGTGCTGAGGCGCGAAGAATACTGGGCCATGCTAAGCGGAGCAAAAGGGCAACTCTATGGCAACCATTACACCTGGTCCTTTGCGAAAGGATGGCAGACCCATCTCGACACCGCCGGGGTAGCTCAATTGCAATACTGGAAGAAATTCTTCGAGTCCATGCCCTGGCAGCATCTAATTCCGGATCCGGCTCATAGGGTGGTCACCGCCGGACTGGGACATTATGGAAATCTTCGCGCCACGCATGTCAGCGAAAGCGATTACTGCACCGCCTCCAGGACGGCTGGCGGCACGTATGTCGTGGCCTATATGCCCACCGCACGAACGATCACCGTCAATATGGCGAGCCTGAACGCGCCGGCCACTGCACGATGGTTTGATCCCACGCTAGGCATTTATAGGACGATTCCTGGAAGCCCATTTGCCAATGCTGGAACGCGGCAATTCACGCCTCCGGGAAAAAACGGCACAGGAGACACCGACTGGGTTCTGCTATTGCACGCTACACACCGCTCCCCAGGGTCGAAGCGGTGAAAGCAAGATTGCGGCGACTCGGCCGTTTTTACTTTTAGGCGCAGACGCTCGCCTCATCCAGCCACCCCTCCAAACGCAGTTGGGCAGCTCAAACAGACCGGACCTACATAGCCGACCTTGCCGGTTCAACGCGACTGGCGGCTGCCCCATGACGGCAATCCTCATTTGCGCGAGCCGGAGCGAACATTACAGGACTGAGCTGCGAGCCGGGTAGGCTCGAAGTGGAGTGGCTGCAGGTTGTTATGAGACAGCAAGGCATTGAAGGCGGGGAACTGGTTCGTTTGCAACGCTTTCCAGGCGGCTAGGGTGCGGTTGTAATTTTGGCAATCATCCCGCAACGTAGCGATCCGGGCAGGCGTGGGCGCTTCGTCGATGCCTACCTGCGTCATGCTGACCAGGGTATTGAAATTGTTGTTCAGCAGCAGGAAAGAACGCAGGGCGTTGGGCTGTTTGGAATGATGCATAAGGTCGTAGAGGAAGGAGAAGCCGCCTTTCGGGATGACTCCGCCAATATTATTCAGGCTGGCTTGCAGCGTTTTAGCCTGCGCAGCGACGGCGGCGGGCGGCTTGCTTTGCAGCAGAGAGGCAATCTGAGCCGAAACCGCCATCACTTCCTTGTGGCCCTGGTAGGTTTGCTGCATAGCGCGATAGGCCTGCATCGTGATCCGGTGCTGGGCGCGCAGAGCGGCCATGATCAAGCGGCTTTGGCCGACACGCGGATCGTTCATGACGGTGACGTGGCGGGTATAAACCTGACCATCGACGGTGAGTTTGAGCGTATAGACACCCGGGATCACCTGCGGACCGTGGGGGCCGGGGGTGGTGGTCCCAGCCACGGAATTCATTTGGTTCTCGAGATCGTGCAGGAAAGCCGGCGGCGGATCGTAGCGCAGATTCCAGGCGAAGCGGTTTTCACCGACATGGGTGGACAATGCCCGGGACTGGGGCGAAGCCAACCAGTAGCGGGGATACGCCTGGTTTTCAATCGGCGGCGGCAGCTTGCTGGAGATAGTGCGGACCAGATGGCCGCGAGAGTCGAAGACCTGAAGCTGGATTGGCCCCGTTGGTTTCCGGCTCAGGTAATAATCCACGATGACGCCATAAGGCGGATTGAGAGCATGGGGAACTTCGACGGAAAAAGGCTGATCCCAGTTGGCGTTTTCGCGGGCGCGAATGGCTTCCTCAGGTTTGAAGAGATAAGCCGGCGAGCTGGCGATAGTCTGGCCATGGGCGGCAATCCGGCGCAAGGGGGTGAAATCGTCGAGAATCCAAAAGCCGCGGCCATAAGTACAGATGACCAGATCGTTCAGGTGGAAGGCGGTGTGGACGACGAGGTCGCGGATGGAGGTGCTGGGCAGGTTCAGGCGCAGCGACTGCCAATGCTCGCCGTTATCAAAACTGACGTAGAGGGTGGTTTCGGTGCCGGCGAACAGCAGTCCCGGTTGTTTAGGATCAACGCGCAAAACATTGACCCAGCTTCCGGTCCGCTGATCGCGGGGCAGACCGTTGACGATGCTGGCCCAGGTTTTACCGCCGTCGGTCGTACGCCAGATGAGGGGCACGTCGGCATCCACATTTTTCGTTGGAGTTGCGAAAAAGCTACTTGAGCCGATACGGCCGGTTATGTAAGCGGTATTCACGCTATCGCCGGCGACGATCGACTCGAGGTGAATCTGGCGCGGCAAGCCGGTAAGGTTGGTGACGTTGCGCCAATGCCGGCCACCATCCGTGGTGTTATAGATCTGGTTGTTACTGCTTACGGTCCAGACCACGCCGCGTTTCACCCTGGAAATGGAGAAGTCGACGATGACGGGGGCGGAAGGACCGCCGAAGGGATTGCGCGGCGGCTTGGGCTTAACGCAGGGCGGCGCGGGCGTACCCTTGGGGGTCGAGCTTTGAGGCTTGCCGGAGCTGATGCCGGCGTGGGGGGCGGGGCAGGGCTTGCCGGCCGGCGACGGCGGCTTAGGCGGCACAGGCACGCCGCAGGCTACGCGCGGTTTCCCTTTCGGGGTGGTAAGGTCGGGACTGAAATACTTCCAGCTATGAGCGCCATCGCGGGAGACCAGCAGACATTGGAAAGCGACATAGAAGGCGCGCGGATCGAAGGCGGTGTCGAATAATTTCTGCTGGTCGCGGCTGGCGCGAAAGTTTTTGGATTCGACGCCGAAATTGGCCGCAACATTGCCCCACTGTCCGGTGGCCATATCGATTTTGATCATGCCGCTACCACCGCTGCCGGGACCATAACCGACGCCATAAATGATGTTCGGGTGAAGGGGATCGGTCGTGAGGACGCCGAATTCGGAGGAGGGAAGCGGGCTCCAATCGGTAAAGTTGACCTGCCCCCAATTCCCGCGGCTGCTAATCATGACCGCGCCGGTATCCTGCTGGGAACCGACGATCCAGTAAGGATATTGATGAGTGGTGGCGAGGTGATAGATCTGGGAGATGGTTTGCGTGTACCAAAGGCTCCAGGTGTGGCCGCCATCGAGGCTGACGCTGGCCCCCTGGTCCGCCCCGATGAAGATGTGCCGGCCATTATGGGGATCAATCCAAACCTTGTGATAATCTTCCCCTCCGGGCGCGCCTTTGAAGGCGTGGAAGGTAACGCCGCCGTCGGTGGAGCGATACATGGCGGTGCTGACGGTATAAACGATATCGGGGTTTTCCGAGTCCACGAAAACGCCGCTACTGTAGCCGCCCTGGCCGTTTTCAATGCGGGTGTCCTTGCCCGCCATGTGCCGCCAGTTCGCGCCGCCATCATCGGAACGAAACAGACCCGAGCCGTTTTCAATATTGTTGCCGATGAGATAAAAGCGCTGGCCGTCGGTGTGCATGGCAATCGCCACGGCAACGCGGCCCGGAAAAGGCGGAATTTTTACCGGCTTCCAGGTCAGGCCCTCGTCGGTGGATTTGAATAGCAACGGGGGCTTTGCTTTTTTTTGCTTGACGCCAAACATATTTCCGGTGCCCTGCGTGACGGCCAGCATGACGCTGGGATCATCATAGGCAAACGTCACCTGGCGGGTGCCGGGGTAACCGGCGGGCTTGAGAACATTGGTCCAGGTCTGGCCGCCATCGGTGGAGCGGTAAACTCCTCCCCCGTGATGGGTGGCATCGCCGAGCGCCGAGACAATCACCAGGTTGGGATCGTCAGGGTCGACCAGAATGCTGTCAATTTTTACGGTAGATTGCAGGCCGATATGGCGCCAGGTTTTGCCGGCATCGGTGGATTTCCACATGCCGTCGCCGAGGCTGCCGAGGATGGGGTCGCCAGCGCCGGCGTAAACGATTTTGGGATCGGAGGGGGCGACCCGGATCGCGCCAATACTATCCACATTCTTCACCTGGTCGAAGATGGGGAACCAGGTGACGCCGGCGCTGGTGGTTTTCCAGATGCCGCCCAGCGGCGTGCCAAAGTAATATACATTCGGCTGGCCAACCACCCCGGTGACGCAGGATATGCGGCCGCCGTGGAAAGGGCCCACGTTGCGCCACTTGAGACCGGCGAAGAGGCTGGGGCTGACTTGCGCCGCCGCCCCCAGGGTAAATGCGACCATGCCGGCCAAGGCCAGCCGCTCATACTTAATCACGCCATTGAACATTGGTTTGTTTCCTTGCAAGCCTTTGCGCAGACCGGGCAAAACCTGCTTCCAATTCCAGCAGCATCCAGACGCCAATTCTCTATGTAAACGGAGAGCCTTCGAAAAATTCGGGCGGCAACTTCCGTCAATGCCCTTAATTTAAGGCTTAGACTCGACATTTTATAGCAACGTGGGCGGGTAGTGTCAATATGGCCAGCTAACATTTTAAGCAGTATCGCCGCGCGAAATCAGGCTGGAGAAGATAAAAGCCGGAATCCAGAAGCTTCCTTGGCGTCCACCGCGACGCGCCCGCCCTGCCGCCGGCTACTTGGCAATCACTTTTGGATGGGCAAGCCGGCCTGATGCCAGCCGCGCAAGCCGTCTTTGTAAACCAGCACTTTAAGCTTGGAAAATCCGCGCGCCAGCAGAATGCGTCCGGCGGCGCGGCTGAACGCGCAGGCATCTTCGCCACTGCCTTCGCCGCCCTGGTAGAGGACTATCGTCCGCCGCCGTGATAACGCCGCGCTCCTTGGCTCGAACGCTTCAATGGGAATATTCAACGCCCCGGGAATATGGCCGCGCTTGTAATCCGAAGCCGGGCGCACATCAATGAATAAAGCGCGTGGCCGGTGCTGGAAGAGTTGCCTGGCCGCGGGCGTGCGAATCTCCGCCGGCTGCGCCCGCCGGGCTTCATTGGCGCTGCAGGTCAGCGGATCGTCGCCGCCAAAGGGATTGCCGCCGAAGCCAGCCGCAGGGGAGACGGCGGCCGCTGGATGCGAGTTGCCGGACGGGCGGGCACGCAAGTTGGCTAATGGCGGGCCGGCGACAGCTTGCACCGGCCGGGTTAATGCTTGTTGAATCATGGCCGACAAGACGGCGTATTGCGGAGGGCCGTAAATCGTCTGAATCGCCGGAGGTCTGGCGTTGCCCCGGCTGCGCAAGATGAAAAACGTAGGCGTGCCACGCACTCCCAGGGCCCGCCCATCGGCAAGATCGCGCTGCACAACTTTAGACATATTCCCGCTGGCCAGGCAGGCTTGGAAGGGGCCGGGCATTAATTGCAATTCAGCGGCATATCTTTCCAGCGCGGGCACGCTCAAATCGGCCTGCTTGCGATAGAACAAACGCTCGGCCCGCCAGAAACGCCCCTGCGCCGCGGCGCATAAGCTGGCTTCCGCGGCCTTTTCCGCCTGCGGGTGCACGCTGGTCAGGGGAAATTGCCGAAAAACAAGCCGAATATTCCTGCCATATTGCGCCAGCGCGCGTTCAATGCTGGCCTGCGCCAGCGCGCACATCGGACATTCAAAATCGCCGAATTCAACGATGGTCACCCGGGAGCGCGGGCTGCCCAGCGCTTCGCTATCGGGACGGATGAGGCGGGCCAGGGCGGCCGGGCCGGGATGAACCAGCGACGGGGCAGCCGAAAAGCTTCCACGATGAACGAGGTGAATGAATAAAGGCGTTCCAAGCGCCGCCGCCACGATCAAAACCAGGGCCTGCGCCAGAGTTTCGCCGCGCCGGCAAGGCTCCAGGCCAACCGGGGCGCGCAACGCATCGATAACCGCAATTAAAAAAATCAGGCTTGCGGCTGCCGCCGAGCCTAAACACCACTCGCACCAGTGGTGCAGCACAAAGGCCTCGATTCCCGTCAGGAAAGCCGAGGCCAGCAATCCGGCCGAGGCTAATGGCAAGACCATTGCCCGCAGCCTGCGGCGCATCAGCCCTGAACTCAAACTCCCGCTAAAAATCAACAAGCCCAGGAGGACATAAAAAACGACGCCATAGAACGGGGTGGGCACGCCCAAAAAATGGGCGTATCGGCTGGCGCGCACGAAGTCGCAGCCGGTTCCCAGGCAAAGCATCGGGTGGGAAGGGGAGGTGTATTCCCAGCTTAAATACAGGCTGACAAACAGGCCGGCCAAGGCCAGCGCCAGCATGAAAATTCGCCGCATGGCGTTCATTATAGGCCGTTTATATAGCGAACCTCCGGATGCGCGGCGCGGCATAATGGAGGATAGCCGGAATGTTTCCCGATTTTGTGCATCCGCCTTTTTAACCGAGGCATCGCAGTTGTGGCGCCGCGGGCCCGACTCCGCGCCGAGCGGCTCGGCCGCTTTTACTTTTAGGCGCTGACGCTTTCGCAAAGGTCCGGCCGAAACCGGACGCTTTGCGAAAACTCATGGCTGCCGAAAGTTTATTGTCGTTAATAGGCGCTGGACCTAATAGGAACCCCGCGCTTCGGCCTGCGATTTCGGACGAATACTTCTGTCCGACTCGGTCGTTAATGCTTGATGAAGGAGAAGATCGTATGATTTCCCGCATTGTGCTACTCACAGTCCAGCCCGGCCGGATGCGCGAATTCAGAAAATCGCTGAATGAAGAATTCATTCCCAAGATCCAGACGCAAGCGGGATTTATCGAGAATATCGAATCGCTCGACCCGAATACCGGCAAATTCTGCTGCATCACCCTGTGGCAAACCCCGGCGGACGAAGAACGCTACGGCAAAGGCCTGTTCCAGGAAATGACGCGCAAACTAGCGCCCATTCTGGCGGCTTCGATGACGGTGAACACTTTGCCGGTGGAGAACGCTTCCGCGCACAAGATTCACGCCGGAAAAGCCGGCATGGGGCAAAATACGAAGCTTGCCGCCTGATTTTCCGCCGTTTGGATTTCGGGGCTCGTTAAGAAGCACCGAAATCCAAGGTTCAGAATGAATCATTTTCAGTTCTTATTATGAACATCGGGGGCGGGAAGTTCGTAAGCGGCAGTCGCTAATTGGCCAAGCGATTCGCCTACCGTGCGCTCGATCGAACCGAGGCCGCCCAACGGCAGGGAAACACGGTTGATGTAAAAGGCGAACGCCAGCCGCTCGTTTGCGGCGGTGGTCATATAACCGGCCAGCCCTTTACCGGTCACGATTAAATCGCGGTTCAAGGCGTCGTATTCATCGTAAGTGCCGGTTTTGGCGCGCACATGGCCGGCGGCCGGCGAATGGGTTTGGATATTGAAGAGCGTGCCATCGCGCCCGAGCACCGGCAGCGCCCGGTAAAACCACGGAAACTGCGGCCGGCCCGCCATCCAGGCCAGATAATGCACCATGAAATCGGGGCTGAAAAAAGCCGCGCCCGATCCCCCCGCGCCATCGCTTTGCGAAGCCCCACTCAAATCCAGCCCGGCCGCGGAGAGCAGTTTTCGTTCCAGCGCAAATCCACCCTGGACTATATGCCGGCGCCGATGAGCCAAAAGCGAGCCCTCCAGGTAAGGCATCATGCTGGCATGCAGGTTTTGACTGACTTTCAGCGTCACCTTCACCTCCTGCGCAAATTTGGGCGAGGCGTAATCCAATAATTCACGGCCGGGCTGTTGCAGGCTGGATAGGCCAGCTGCGGGAAGCGCGTCATTGCCCGGCACCTGTACCGCTATGCCCGCGCTGTGCAGCGCGGCGGCCAATGCAAACTGCGCAAAACGGCTGGGTTGGGGCACGGCATAGGCGTAGAGAATGGGAGCCTGCCCGGCGGGGAATTCGCCGGATATCGTGACCCGATGCGTGCCATCGGCCGCGGCCACATCCTGGCTGAAGCGAATGTTCGGCAGACTGCCCGGCGCCGAGGTCAAGGCCTGATTGATAAAGCTTACATAGCCAGTCTGGGGAGCGATGGCGATTGTGACCGGCTGCCCTGCGGCCGTGCCGGGGCCGAGGGTGAGATCCACCAGGTTATCGTTGACCACGATGGGAGAAATCACCACGCCCGTGCCCAACTCGCGCCGGCCCTCGGGAAACAAGGTCGTATCCACATACACGCCGCCGTTGATCTTGCGCAAGCCTTGAGCCGCCAGCCGGCGCGCCAGTTGATTCAATACGCGCAGGGGATTTCCAGGCACCGCGCGGGTATAGCGGCTGCCATCGTAGGAATGATCCCAATTCTCAAAGGCTAATGTCCCATCAGGCTGCACGCGGGCGGAAAGATTCGGATCGCCGCCGGCGACCAGCACCAGGCTGCCGGCAAGCGTGCCGCGGCGAATCGCGCCGGTGCGATAGATGCGCGTGTGAAACCGGTAATCCGGCCCGAATAATTGCAGCGCGCAGCCTTCCGTGACCAGTTTTGTCGTCGAAGCCGGTGTGAACAGCTTGCCGCCATTCCAGTGGAACAGCATTTTCCGGCGGCTCAGCGAATATATGGCGATTCCGAAATCCGCATGGCGATAGCGCGGATCACGCATGATTTGCCGCAGGCGGGCCTGAAAAGGCCGCAGCCGCGCGGAAAGAGAGCCGCTGGGCTGATTCTGTCCCAGGCAGGGCAAGGAGCCTATAGCCCCGAAAGAAACGGCCAGAGCGAAGGCCCGGCGCAGGGGTTTAAAAACGATGGGAGTAGGCATGGGTTGCATCCTACAATAAAGTGGCGGGGCGAATCATGTTGCCGCGCCAGATTAGGCTTGAGGGCCGCTATGGACAAGCATGAGTGGGTGGAGTTGCAGGTGGAAGATGGCACGCGCATGCGCGCCTGGACCGCGATGCCAGCAGCCGGCTGGCGGCGGGGTCTGCTGCTGTTTCAGGAAGCCTTCGGCGTCAATCCGCATATTCGCGACGTGGCGATGCGCTTCAGCCGGCAGGGATATAGCGTGATCGCGCCGGAACTTTATCACCGCACGGCGCCCGGCTTCGAAGCCGGCTACGACAATTTCGCCGCCTGCCAGGAGCATTTCCAGGCGTTAACGCCGGAGGGCATGGCCGCGGATATTTCCGCCGCGCACGCCTGGCTGGCGGCGCGGCATGGACTGAATACGCATCTCGCCGCCGTCGGGTTTTGCCTGGGCGGGCGCGTTGCCTTTCTGGCCAACACGCTGCTGCCCCTGCGCGCCGCCGTTTCCTTCTACGGTGGCGGCATGCAGCCGCTGCTCGGCCGCGTCGCCAGTCTGGCCGGACCCATGCTGTTTTTCTGGGGTGAACGCGATACGCACATTCCGCCTGAACAACGCCGTCCGGTTGCCGACGCCATGCTGAAGGCGAAAAAGCCGTTTACCATGACCGAATTTTCCGAGGCCGGACACGGTTTTTTTTGCGACGCCCGGCCCAGCTTTCACGCCGCTTCCGCACGCCAGGCTTGGGCGCTCACCCAGTCTTTTCTGGATGAGTGCTTTAATGCCTGAACCGAAACCATGAGGATACCGCCCCGGCCGGGGCGTCAACTCAAGCATCTGGAAGCGCTAACGGCTCAGCCGGCGGTGCCGCTTTTATTTTTTTCCGGTTGCATTCAGGCGGGCGATTGCCTAGAATCGCCGTGAGTTTTCCACCCGTCTGCTCAAGGAGTTCGTATGAAGTCATTGGGCAAGCATTGTTATAACCTCGGCTGGCTGCTGATTTTACTCGCGGTCATCATGCGCATGTTAACCTTCAGCCTTACCGGCGTCCATTTGGTGCAGAAGTGGACGATTTATCCGCATACCCTGCTGGAATTGGGAGCGCTGGCATTTCTGATTTCGATTGCCAGCCGCCAGACTCAGCCCCAGGCTTAAGCGGCTGGATGGCGTTGTCAGGTCGCGCGCGGGTAGCCTTTGCCGGCTGCTCCGGGGAGGAGTTGTTCCGCAATCACAGCTCAGCCGATGGAGGCCGCCAGCCCAAGTGATTGCCGGAATTGCCGCATGGCTTCTTCCTGATGCGTGCGCAAGCGCAACCGCGAGCGCGGGCGGGCGGTGCAGGGAAGTATGAAACCCGCCCTGCGATCGGCTTCGAAATAACGCCGCGCGGAAGACTGATCAACCTCGCCCGCTTCCAGGCGGGCGGCGCAGGTCAAACACCAGCCGACACGGCAACGCGATGGCAGCCGAAGTCCAGCCTGTTCGGCCGCATGCCAAATGTATTGGTCGGCGCCGATTTCCAGCGTCCGTGTTTCGTCCGGCAATAAAAAAGTAACCGGGTAGCCTGGCATGATGCGAAGCGCTGAAAGGAACGAGTCGCGCGGGCCCTTCCCGGCCGGCCAGGCGCCTCTTGGCGCTGAACCGGCCGGGAAAGCGCATTCGAAATCTTGGCTAAACCAGCACTACGGGTTATAGAACTGGCGATTTTTGCTGTAAGGCGCCTCGCCTGGTTCACCACGCCGGAAATGGCCGGAAGGAATGCTTTTGCCATCCCGCTCTTTTGCCAGCAATTCGATGAACCAAGCCTCGTGCTCGATTTCTTCATTGAGGATGCGCGAGGCCATGTCGTAGGTGCGCGGGTCTTTGCCGAAGGTCATATCGCAGATCTCAATCCAGCTACGGATCGCGCAGCGCTCCGATTCCAGCAGCAGGGTCAGAATATTCACTGCCGTCGGCGGATCCGGCAGCTTGGCCGGCGCGCATCCGGCCTGGTTGTGAAACGTGGGCAGGTCGTTGGGCAACTCGCCGCCCAGTTCGTAAATCCTCGGCACGATCAGTTCCCAATGCGCGCGGTCTTCCAGCCGGGCGTCTTCACAGATTTCCTTGTAATCCTCATGCCCGGCCAGATGCATGCGCAAGATCGTGTAGTAGTAATAGGTGCTGGAAAATTCCGCCGCCGCGTTCGCGATCAGCTTTTTAATCAGCAGATCCACATCCACGCCGCGCGCGCGAATGACTTCCACTCCGACACGTCCCGTTAGATCGCCGTGACCGATTGGCTTATGTTGGGCCATATTGCCTCCAGAAAAATCCGCGGTGGTTACACCGCCTCTGCCCTCAGTTTCCCGCCATCGACTCGGGCTGAAAAAGAAATATTTGACGATGCTGAAAAATCGTTTTTGCCGGGCAACCTGCAAGCCAAATAACCAGGCGTAATTTGGAGCGCTGGCGCGAAAACTAAGGGCGCGATGACTCCAGGGACAGTGGCGCACTTCCGATTTCGTCCGAAATGGCGTCGTCCTTACGGCGCTCCAACACCTGCGCCCGCTCGCGCCAATCCGCATTGAGCAGCCATTGTTCGACGGGAATCTCCGGAGCGAAGGCGGCCAGCAATGCTTCCAATTTGGGATGGCGGTAAAGCGCCGGGGCAATCAGGTAGAGGCGGGGCGGCAGGTTGGAAATTTCCCGATCGGCAAAGTAGCCCTGCCGGAATAATTCGCCGCCGAGTTGCTGTTGCCGGACGCGCAACCAATAATCCAACGCCTGTAGCGCGAAGTGTAAATCTTCGCCGGTTTTGAATTCGGCAATGCCCAGGCGTCCGTCGCGATGGCAAAAAAGCAGATCGAGTCGCATGGCGTCTTCCGCCGCGTTCAAGCTAACCTGCGAGTAAAGCCGTTGCGTATCCCAATCCGGCGCCAGCGCTGGTAATTGCCCGCGCAAGGACTCCTCCAGCCAGGCTTCCGGCTGCGCCGCGTACCAGATCGAAGATGCGGAACCGCCCGGCCGGCGAAGGCTCGCCAACTCGCGCAACCAGGCTTCAAACAGCGGCCAGTTGGTTTCATTTAAGGGCGAGAATTCGCGTCCATAGCCGAAAACGAAAGCGGCGTGAGCGCGTTCTTCCGCGCGCGCCGGACGCAAAAACTCCAGTCCATGCAAGCGAAAGGAAGCCCCGCCAAAGGCGCCACGCGTAAGCTGCGCGGCCGGGCAAAGGGCGCGCAAGCGTGAAAACAGTTGCAGCGCCTCCGCCGGCGGCTCCCAGGCTGGGGCCGGGGCGCGCGCAATGCCGCTTGCAAGCGCGCTTAGCGGCAGGGGTTCGGCAATTTGGGGTGAGCAGGCGTCATCCAGCCAATAAATTTCCGGTCTGCGCTCCGCCCGCAACCCTTCCCGCCGCAGCGCCGCCGCGCGCGCCCCCCCGGCAGGTAGCAACAGCCGGGTCTTCGGCGGTAATGCGCGCGGATGGCGACGGCGCCATTCGTCTTGCCACAGCAGCAAATGCGTCAGCGCCTGTTCGCATAGAGTCGAGGGTTCATCCGGCGACAACGCCAGGCATAACAGATGCTGTTGGCCGCGGCGCAGCGCGAGATGTTGCCAGGGCGCGCCATGCACCGGCGAATCGCCGGTTATCGGCTCCCATTCCGGCCAGCATTGCCGCAGCTTTCCCAGCAGTCTCCGCCGGAACTCTTGCCGCTCGCGCGTGCGCGGAGCCAGTTGGCTTCCCGGCGCTAACCAGAGCGGCGTGAGTTGCGTTTGACCGAGACGGCGCGCCATTAGCCGCAGTCTCGGCGGGCGCGCTTCAATTGATTCGACTCGGCGCACTAAATTGCGTTCTGGCGACCACCAATGAACGATCAGCCGCCTCGGCTCGGCCTGGATCGAGTAACCGCAGGCGTCGCCCGGTTCCAGCCGCAGCAACACCTCGTCATGTTCCATGACCAGCACGCTTACCTGCGTGCTGAGGAAATCGCGCAACTGTGAGGCGGCAGTATCGGGGTCGAAACTCATATCCGGCTCCGCCCACGATTGTAGAGCCGAGAGCGGGTCGCCGCTGTAGTTTTCGTCTTTTGCGGCCGATCATCCAATTGGGAAAGAATACTTGATCGCGCCTGCACCCTGCGAGATGATGAGATGAGTGTTGAAATTCGTCGGGAACGGTGTCGAATGTCCGCCTCCCCGCCGCTGCCAATCTCCGATCAGGAACAAGACCTGGTGCAGGCCGCCCGCGGCCACGATATGGCCGCTTTCGAGCGGCTGGTGCGGCGCTATGAAGCGCGGGTTTACCGGCTCGCTGTACACATTACCGGCAACGAACCCGATGCGGAAGACGTTTTACAGGAAACCTTTCTCAAGGCCTATACCCATCTCGATCAGTTTCAAGGGCAATCACGTTTTTATACCTGGCTGGCGCGGATTGCCATAAATGAAGCGCTAATGCGCCTGCGCAAGCGCCGGGGACAGCCGGAAGTTTCGCTGGATGAGGAGATCGAGGCGGGAGAAGCCACCTTGCCGCGCCATGTGCAGGATTGGCGCCCCAACCCCGAGCAGCTTTATGCCGAATCCGAGCTCAATCGCATCCTGCGCGGCAGCATCGCCAGCTTGCCGCTACATTACCGTACCGTATTTCAATTGCGCGATATTGACGAGCTCTCAACCGAAGAAACCGCCGAACTGATGGGCATTTCGATGCCTGCGGTAAAATCACGCCTGCTGCGCGCCCGCCTGCAGCTCCGCAATAAGCTGGCCCGTTATTTTGCCTCCCGGAGAATGGTTAAGCCATGAATTGCAGTGAATTGCTTCAAAATTTAAACGCTTACCTGGATGACGAGCTTTCGCCATCGCTGAAAGGGGCGGCCCAGACGCACCTGAGCGCCTGTCGTTCCTGTAGCGTAGTGGTCAATACCTGTCACAGCACGATTCAGGTCTATCGCCATCAATATCATCAGCTTCCGGCGTTTCTACACCGCAAAGTTATGGATAATGTCAACCGGCGCACTCGCCCTCTGGTGCGCTGAAGCGATTGGACAGGTATTTAAAGTTGATTTTATAAAAATGCGCAACGAAAGGCTTCACCTCCTCATCCATGAATCCAGGAGGCAACTATGCCTTCATTTTGGAGCCGAATCTTAGGCTGCCGGCATGAGCGCTTAAGCTTCCCGATCCTGACTTCCCAGGACCGTTTCCGCGGTGAGGCCGTGATGCCGCATGTGACCTGCCTGAATTGCGGCTGTGAATTTCACTACGATTGGGAACGAATGCAGCGCAGTCGCGATCGCCTCCCCCTCTTGCCTACTATGGAGACTCGCGCCAAACGTTCTGCCGCTTGAAATTTGTGCAGTTTGAATTTGTCTAGATAGGTCTTAACCCATTCCAATCCGGTACGTTTATAATTATTCTTATTGGATGGATGTGGTGCCGTAATTAAAGAACTCGATCCGCATCGGAAAAGTTCGAGGAGCTATTTTGCCCAAAGCCTCTAATTCCAGGCCGAAATCCTCAAGTGCCGGGTCGAAAACCTCTGGCACCAGCCGGCCCGCGTCTTCTGAAAAACCCGCTAAACCGTTGGCGGAAAATTTCATACGCGTTTGGGCTCCGACCCTTATTACCGCCCTGTTCATCATTACTTTTAATGTCCAGGCTTTTGAGATTCCCTCCGGCTCGATGGAAAAGACCCTGCTGGTAGGCGATCATGTGCTGGTCGATCGGGTACGCTTCTCGCCGAAAACTTCCTGGGTCGATGGAATGATGCCCTATCGGCACCCGCGCGATGGCGACGTGGTGGTCTTTATGTCGGTCATTACCCCCGACCTGCATCTGGTGAAACGCGTCATCGGCGTTCCCGGCGACCATATCAAGCTCGTGAATCAGGTGGTTTATCGAAATGGAGTGCGGGTAAACGAACCCTATATCACCCATAACCCCGATGATCAAGTGCCGGTGGTTGATAATTTTCCCACGTTGGGTGTTCCGCCTCCGTGCGGCAATACCTGTGGCGCCACCCCGCAATGGGCCGCCTCGTATAAACAATACGTTCACAATGGGCAGTTGGTGGTGCCGCCAAGGCATTATTTTGTTATGGGTGATAACCGGGAAAATTCTTACGATTCCCGCTATTGGGGGTTTGTCCCTGCGCGCAACCTGATTGGCCGGCCGCTGCTGGTCTATTGGTCCTATCGTGCCAAGGAGCGCGATGAGGGCTATGCCAATATGGGACAGCGAATGCAATCGTTTTTTTCGACGCTGATCCATTTCCCCTTCCGATCGCGCTGGGGACGCACGCTGCATCTGGTGCGCTGAGGCCAAGTATGGCCGTCGCTCGAATATCTCGCAGATGGATCGCCGTCATCGCGGTGTTAGTGGTGATTCCGCTGCTGGTGCCGATGTTTACCTGGCAGCGGGGCAAGCAACGCATTTTGTCCGCTCTGCAAAGTGAACTGGGGCGTCCGGTCAGCGCTTCGTCTGTCCATCTTCGGCTGCTGCCTTGGCCGGGTTTTGAACTGGATAACGTTCAACTTGGCGACCAACCCGCCTTCGGCCTCGAACCCATGGCCAGCGCTGACGAGGTCATTGCCACCCTGAGGCTGGCCTCGCTCTGGAGCGGACGGTATGAGTTTTCTAGCGTCGAATTAGATTCTCCCGATCTGAACCTGACCCGAAATGCCGCGGGATATTGGAATTTTTCCCGGCTGCTTGACCGGGCGCAACGCGGCATGCCGAGACTGGAGCCGAGCGGCGCTCCCGCTTCGCTGTTTCAGCCCGCTCCGTTTCCTTATTTGAAAATTCGGGATGGACGCATCAATTTTAAATTGAACTCGGCTAAAACCCGCTTTTATCTCAGCAACGTACAAGCCGATTTATCGCTCGTCAACGGGCGTTGGAACTTGCAGGCCAGCTTTGCTCCCATGCGGAGTGACCTCAACCTCGCCGATGCCGGACAAATACGGATCAAAGGGTGGTGGCAATCCGGTGCGGCTCGCTTCCAAAACTTGCCTTTTCAGCTTCGCCTCAACCTCGATCATGCCTATCTTCCCGCCGCCTCGGCTTTGCTGTTGGGCAGGGAAGGTCCATTGGATGGCATTGCCAGCGCCAGGGTTGACTTGAGCGGCAATGGACGGGGATTTGAGATTCAGGGCGCGACCGCTATTCGTTCCTTACGCCGGCACGATCTGCTGCCTGCTAATTTTCCTGCTCCGCTGCGCTTGCAATTTCAGGCAAACTACGATCCCCGTCACGATCAATTGTTCATCCGCAGCTTCGCCCCGCTCCATAGCAAAGGTTTCGCTCTCGCAGGCGTCATTCAAAACTTATTCACTCACCCTGCCCCCATCCTGCATTGCACCTTAACCGATGTACCCCTGTCGCCGCTCGTGCGCTGGGCGCCGGCTTTTAAAGCCGGCTTGCCCTCCGATCTGCAAGGCTCCGGCCTGATTTCAGGAAAACTTTCGCTCGAGAAAAGCCTGCAACGCTGGCACGGACAAGGTTTCGTGCGGCTACGGAACTTTCGTCTGGCGTCCCGCGGCGCATCGCTGGATTTACCGTTGGCCATCTGGCATTGGCGCTCTCATGCCCTCACGCTCGCGCCGGCCTCGGCATGGCTGCATGCCGGCGCTGCAGCGATGCCCCTGCGGATTCACGCCAGCCTGGATAGCCGTGGTTATCGATTGCGACTGCTGTCGCCGCATTGGCGCCGTTCTGATATGGAAGCCGTGGCCAGAATCTCGGGTCTGGTCCCCCCCTACCTTGGCTGGCTGCACGGCGAAGGCAGTGCCCAGCTAAACTTGCAATCCGATTGGACGCATTATCGCCATCCCGTTTGGTTGGGACGGATCCTTCTTCACCAAGGCCAATTTCGTTTGCCTTATGCCCGTGCCGCGGTGCGATTGACTTCCGCCCGACTGCTCTATCAGCCCGCTAAATTGCGCTTTACTCTTGCTGGCGTAACCTCGGGCATTCACGTGCGCTTGCTTTGGTCTCGCCCGCGGCATCTTCCTGGCCCAGTGAGCTTTGTGCTTGCAATGCGGGGAGGTAGACGAACTGACTTCATTCATTACTTCACCTTTCCCCGCTCCGGTTGGCTGCGCAACTGGCTGCGCCTGCGTCCTCGCTTTCTTTTGCCCGATATTAATGCCGCTGGCAGTGTGTCCATCTCCCGAATGCATTGGGGACGGCATCGCCTTAGCCTGCGGAGCCATCTCGCCATCTCCGCCAAGGGATGGAATTTGCGCAATTTAAAGCTTCATTTCGCCGGTGGCGAGATTGCGGGCGTAGGCGATTGGGGCTCAGGCTCATGTTCATTCTCGGGACGCATGATCGGGCTGCAATTAGGCCGGATATGGCCGGGCTTGCCGCTACGGGGTAACCTTTCAGGCCGGCTACGGCTGGGATGGCCTAACTGCCGTCTGTTTTCCGATTGGATGGCCCAAGGCATGGCTTTGGTCCGTCAGATTCGGTTGCCGGAAACCAGCCTGGCCATTTTCCCTGGAAACGCTCATGCCGCTTATGCCAAAGCGCGGCTGGTGAGTGCTTCCTATCGGGCTTCTCCCAATAGCATCCGGCTTTCGCACGTACTTTGGCTCTCGTCTGCCGGCAATTTTAGCGGTACGGGGGAATGGCTCAATGGCAAAGGTTGGCGCGTCGAATTGAAATCCGGCACTCGCCGGCTGCGGCTTGTGCTGTCGCCTGCCAAAGTAACTACAGGAAAAGAGGCGTTGGCGAAGAAAGTTTTACCGGTCCTCCCGCCGGTGCCAGCAGTCAAGCCAAAGCCCTCTTTGGCGGGCAAGCACCATGTTCGCTAAACCCAATGCTGCCAGGCAAGATTGCTTTCGCTGCACAGTCATCATGTTGTGCGGAACGGGATTGCTCGCCTTGGCATTCCGCAATCCGGCCTCGTCCACCATGGCCGCTGCCCGGCGCTTTCAAGAAAAACTCAACCTCATTGCAGCGAATGCGCGTGCACATGGGCGGCATGCGCCGGTTACTTTGACTGCGCTGGGAGTGAATTCCTGGTTTGCCGGGCCAGGCGCCGGGAAGCTGCCGGCAGGCGTCAGCCATCTGCTTTTAAGCTCACAGCCGGGCTGGGTCTTGGGGAGCGCCCAAGTTGATTTTAATCGCCTGCGCCGCGCCCATGCGGCTGGCAACCCGATTGCGGAGTTGTTATTTAACGGAACGCACCAGATTTTTGTCCGCGCCCGCGTCCTGAACGCATCTGCTCCCGCGGCTACGCTTCGCCTGGAATCGTTCAGCCTGGATGGAAGGCAAATCCCCAATGCGCTGCTCGATTGGGCCATAGTGGAATTCGTGCAGCCGCGTAATCCGCAAATTAGCCGCCAATTTCAAGTCAAACTTCCCCAGGGTGTACGCCGGGTTCTGGTGGGGTCCAATCGGGCAACCCTGTATTATTAAGCTTTGGCTGACCTCCATTGAATTATATTTCAAGAGAGCCGCCTATCCTCTTTCGGCCGTAGCTTTGAAGCCCATAATGCTGGTTAATTCACGATTTTATATATTCAGGTTGCATCTATAACAGGCAATATGCGACGCGAGGTGCAGGTTGTCGTCTCATTCCGTCCAAAGGCTCTGCATGGGCTCATCTTTCTAATGGTTCCATTGGTGGTAGCAGTCTTCGCCTGGCAAAAGCCTCTGTACAACTGGGATCTAGTCCCCTACATCGGTAGCGTTCTAAGTCGTGAAGGCTATAGCTCAAACCAGACGCATGCCTTGACGTACAAGATGCTGCGCCGGGAATTGCCGGCGCAATCATATCGGCGCCTGATCGAAGCCCATTCGCCTCCGGATGGCGATTATGCCTGGATTGTCATGCAAAGCAGCGAGAGTTTTCATCAACAACTTCCGTTTTTTAATATCTCCTGGCTCTATATTGCTTTGCTTCAAGCGATTCATCGTGTCGGGGTTTCGATCGTGCGCGCGGTTTCGCTGGTATCCATCGCGAGCTATTTGGGCTTATGCTTTTTAATCTTTTCTTGGTGCAGCCGTTTTATGCAACCTTGGCCGGCGATGGTGATGTCGTGGTGTTTGTCTATTTGTCCTTCCATGTTGCAGTTGCCGCGAATCGCCACTCCGGACCCGCTCTCCGCATTCGTGCTCGTCCTGGCGGTATATTTGCTGCTCGCGCGCGAGGCTAATGGCTGGTTTTTCGCTCTGAGTGTGGTATCGATCTGGATACGCCCCGATAATCTGATCGTTGCGGGTTTCAGTTTCGCCGCGCTCTGGTTGGCGCAACCGAAACGCTGGCGTTTGTGGTTCGGCGGCATGCTGTCTGCGCTTGCGGCATACGAACTTTTACAACTCGCGGCTCCGGGCTACTCCTGGGCCGTGTTGTTTTATCACAGCTTTGTATCTCACCTGGCCTTTCCCGCCGGCCAAACGATTAACCTGACCGCGAGAATGTACCTGCATGCCTTCGGACGCGGAGTCATCGCCTTGGGTGAAAGCAGCATGATTAGCGAGTTTCTCTTGCTGGGGACGATTGGCCTGCTGGCTTTCAATTGCCGGACTCAGGTCGGCAATCCCGGCCGCAAGCTTCCTCTGCTGGCCGGAGCCATGCTGCTTTCGATTGTGGTGCACTTTCTGCTGTACCCCATGGTTCAAGACCGCTTTTTTATTGCCGAATTTATCGTGCTCGCCTTTGCCGGCCTGAGCGCGCTCTCCACCTCGATGGAAGCATTTAGCCAGTCCGGCGCGACCATTGTGCGCCGCCCGGTCATCGCCGCGGATTAATGTCAACGGCCGAATCGGAAATTTGCTTTTCCTGGTTCGCGGGCCGAAGCGCGGGATGATTTTAAGGTTCCGCGCCTACTGACCTCAAATAACTTCATGAGGTTTCGCAACTCATCCGCTTCGAAGGACTAAGCAATTCCGCAGGCATTGTGTCAAGCAAGCTGGCAATATCGTTGGAATTGCGCCAGGAAAGGCAAAGCCAAATTCGCGTCAAGCCACTCAACCGCAGTTGAATGGGTGGCTTGATGGGTTGAGTGTCATCGCCTGAAAGTAAAAATGGCCTTGCCATAATTTGCGGGCGCTGTGCTTTTTCATTTGATGATGGACAGCTCATCGCGCTCGCAGTTTTGCATTTGCTATAGTTGAACTTTGGTCCGTACATGAACATCCACGAATACCAAGCCAAGCAATTGTTGCGGGATTTCGGCGTGCCGCTGCCGCGAGGGCGTGTAACCGATCAACCGGTCGAGGCCGCGCAGATCGCTGCCGAGTTGGGTAAGCCGGTGGTGGTCAAGGCGCAAATCCACGCAGGCGGCCGCGGACAGGGCGGCGGAGTCAAGCTCGCGTCAACCCCGGCGGAAGCTGAACAATGGGCCTCCAAAATTTTGGGTATGACCCTGGTAACCCGGCAAACGGGTCCGGAAGGACGCCTGGTCAGGCGCGTACTGGTGGAAGAAACCTTGCCCATTGAACGCGAGCTGTATATGGCCATCGCGGTGGACCGGGCCGCCGGCCAGCCGGTAGTAATCGCGGCGGCTTCCGGCGGCATGGAAATTGAAGAAATCGCGGCTCGTGATCCGCAGGCGCTGCGACGCGAGGCCTTCGATCCCGATCGCGGCCTGCTTGCTTTTCAAGCGCGACGAATGGTTGAGGGCTTGAAGCTTCCGGCTCCGGCTTCCATCTCGGCGGTCGGTTTGTTGATGGCGCTGGCGAAGGCTTTCGTCGCGCTCGATGCCGCACTGCTCGAAATCAATCCGCTTGCCCTGCTTTCCGATAATCGCCTGGCGGCGCTCGATGCCAAGGTGCGGCTGGACGATAACGCTTTATTCCGGCATCCGGATCTGAAATTACTGCGTGATCTCAATGAAGAATCGCCGCTCGAAGTTGAAGCCAGCCGGCATAATCTCAATTACATCAAGCTCGATGGCAATGTGGGCTGCATGGTCAATGGCGCCGGTTTAGCCATGGCGACTATGGATATCATCCAATACGCCGGCGGCCGGCCGGCCAATTTTCTCGATGTCGGCGGTGGCGCCAGCCGGGATCAGGTGCGCAGTGCCTTCGAAATCCTGGTGCGGGATCCTTCCGTGCGCGCCATCCTGATTAATATTTTCGGGGGGATTTTGCGCTGCGATACACTGGCCGACGGCGTGGTGGAAGCAGCCAGGATCACCGGCCTGAAGCTGCCTTTGGTGATCCGCATGGAAGGCACCAATGTCGAGCGCGGCAGGGAAATCCTGCGCAACTCCGGACTCCCAATCACCGTCGCCGAAGGCCTGCGCGATGCGGCGGAGAAGGCAGTTGCGGCGGCGCGCACCTGAACCGGCAGGGACTACTCAATGAGCATTTTGGTCAATCGCAACACCCGCGTACTGGTACAGGGAATTACCGGCCGGGAAGGCAGTTTTCATGCCCGCCAGTGCCGCGAATACGGCACCCAGATCGTCGCCGGAGTCACGCCGGGTAAGGCGGGTACAACCCATGAGGGCACGCCGGTTTTTGGCAGTGTGGCCGCCGCAGTGGAGGCCACTGGCGCCAACGCCTCTCTCATATTTGTCCCGCCTCCTTTTGCCGCCGATGCCATCATGGAGGCCGCCGATGCCGGCGTTCCCTTAATCGTCTGCATCACCGAGGGCATCCCCACGCTGGATATGACCCGGGCATGGGAGTTTTTACGCCATACCGGTTCCCGTTTGATTGGCCCCAATTGCCCGGGCATCATCACGCCGGGTGAGGCGAAGTTGGGCATTATGCCGGGCTCGATTCATAAACCTGGACCGGTGGGTATCGTCAGCCGCAGTGGCACGCTGACTTATGAGGCGGTGCATCAACTCACCCAACTGGGATTGGGGCAATCCACCGCGATCGGCATCGGCGGCGATCCGATTATCGGCACCACTCATCGCGATGCGTTCGAGTTGTTTCAAGCCGACCCCGCCACCGAGGCTATCGTAATGATTGGTGAAATTGGCGGCACGGCTGAAGAAGAAGCGGCGGACTACATCCGCCAGCATGTGCGCAAGCCGGTGATCGGCTTTATTGCTGGCCAGACCGCCCCTCCCGGGCGGCGCATGGGCCACGCCGGCGCGATTATTTCCGGCGGCACCGGCGGCGCCGCCGGCAAAATGGCGGCCTTGGATAGCGCCGGCGTGCATGTCTGCCGCAGTCCCGCCGAGATTGGCGCCAGCGTCGCCCAGGTACTGGGCGTCTCCACTCGCTAAGCCCCTTCGGGCGAGCTGAAATCAGGAAAGAAAAAACATGGCCATTGAACGCACTTTGACCATTCTGAAGCCCGACGCGGTTGCCGCCGCGTTAACCGGTACGCTGCTGTCCCGCCTGGAAAAGGCGGGGCTGAAAATTATTGGCCTGAAACGTCTGCGCCTGACCCCCGCGCAGGCCGAAGGCTTTTACCATGTGCATCGCCAGCGCCCCTTTTTTGCTTCGCTGGTGAAGTTCATGACTGAGGGCCCGGTGGTGGTGGCCGTACTGGAAGGGGATTCCGCCATTGCTCGCTTGCGAGAGTTGATGGGAGCGACCGACCCGGCCAAGGCGGCGGCAAGCACCATCCGCAAAGACTTTGCCGCCTCCATCGAGCGCAATGCGATCCATGGCTCGGACGCGGTCGAAACCGCCCGCTTTGAGATTGGCTTCTTCTTTTCCGGCGCCGAACTTAGTCAGGAATAGCGCCTGCAAGCGGCTGGCGGTTATTTTACCTCCCGGAAACCATGCGATGGCCGTGCTGGGTAAATTCCTTCTCGGCGCCGGCTTAATTTTGGCGGCGCTGGGTTTGCTGCTTATGGCCGCTTCCCGCCTGGGGCTGCCGCTCGGCCATTTGCCTGGCGATCTGGTCGTCCGCGGCCGGGGCTGGACGATTTATATTCCCTGGGTCACGATGCTGCTGCTCAGCCTGGTACTGAGCCTGATTCTCTATCTCCTTCGACGTTAATAATGGATGGATAGTGTGGCGGATGAGCGTCGGCGTTTATATGAGAGGTTTGCCGAGTTGCTGCAGCGCGATGGCTTATCGGCTTCACCCGCGTAAAAAGTGTAAAAATCGCCGATCGCAACCGCCGGTAAAACATCTTTGAACAGGCGGAGAATCAGAGCACCTGAATCTTCCCGGTTCTATGACTCTCGCCTCGAAAATCCCAACCGCGGCGTTGCCGGGTTCAAATCGGACTCTTGCTTCCGGTACTTCCGCCGCGGCGGCCGCTCCCGGATGGATGGATCTGCCATTATGCGTCGATTTGGATGGTACGCTGTGCCGCACCAATACCTTGATTGAAATGCTGTTATTGATGCTACGCCGCAAACCACGCCTGCTTTGGGCATTGCCGGGTTGGTTGCTGTCCGGCCGGGCGGAATTGAAGGCCCAACTAGCCCGGCGTGTCGGCCTCGATCCCGCGGCGCTTTGCTACAACCGCACGCTGCTGCAACGCCTGGCGGCGGCGCGCCTGCAGGGACGCAAGATCGTGCTCGTCACTGCGGCCCATGAACGCATTGCGTGTGCGGTCGCGGAGTATCTGGGCGGATTCGACGACATCATTGCCAGCAGCGATCATAAACAGGTCAAGGGCGCGGCGAAACTTGCGGCTATTCGCCGGCGTTTTGGCGCGCAAGGCTTTGACTACGCCGGCGACTCTGCCGCGGATTTTTCCGTCTGGAAGGAAGCGCGCACGGCAATTTATGCCGGCTATAGCCGCCGGCTGGAGCGCAAACTGCTTCGCCGGCATCCCTCGGTGGAATCTGTTGCGGCGCCGCGCTCTAGCGCCTGGCCCCGGCAGTTGCGCATCCATCAATGGTCGAAAAATCTGATCGTCTTCGTGCCCCTGCTGGCGGCGCATGATCTGCGTAACTCGATGGCGGTATTTTCGGCGGCTCTGATTTTTCTTAGCTTCTGCCTTTGCGCCTCCGCCGCCTACATGCTCAATGATTTGCTGGATCTGCACGCCGACCGCCGCCATGTGGATAAACAGCGGCGCCCTTTTGCCGCCGGCGATTTGCCGCTGGGCGCCGGCTTGCTGGTGGCTCCCGTGTTGGCGCTCTGCGGCGTGGCGGTCGCCGCATCCATTTCGCTGCTCAATGCGGCGGTTTCCGCGGCATATCTGTTGATGGTGATTTCCTATTCTTTTTTGCTTAAACGATTCGCCTTGGCGGATATTTTCATGCTTGCGGGCCTGTATACCTTGCGTTTAATCGCCGGAAACGTGGCGGCCAAACTTCAGTTTTCGCCCTGGTTGCTGGCATTTTCCATGTTTATATTTTTGAGCTTGGCGGTCTTGAAGCGAGTGACGGAATTGAATGCTGAGGTGGCGTCTCCCGTCGCCGGCCGGGATTATGCGCGCGGCGATCTGGATTTTCTGCGCCCATTCGGCATTCTATCCGGCGGGCTCGCGGTGCTGATTCTGGCGCTTTATGTAACCAGCACCGCCGTCACCCGGCTCTACCGCCAGCCCATGTGGCTGCTGTTTCTTTGCCCGATTTTCCTTTACTGGATAGCCCGAACCTGGTTGGTCGCTCAACGCGGCCAAATGCCATCCGACCTGGTGCTATTCGCGCTTACCGACAAATTCAGTTATTTCGCCTTGGCCTGCGTGATCACCGTGGTCCTTGCCGCCAGGCCGCTTTGATCGCTTATGGCGGTTCCAGTCTTCTCCCGGCGTGCATCTGTATCCAGTCCCGTTCCGGAATCGTCTCTCGGCCGCGGCCGGCGTGATATTGAATCCTGGGGACGCTATCCTCATGGCGCGCATCGCCGCGTGCTGCGCGCCTGGTGGTCTGATCAGGTGCCGGCCTGCCTGGCTAATGCCGGGCCTGCATCCATTTTGCCCGGGGGGTTGCGGCGAAGCTATGGTGACAGTTGTCTTAATTTCGGCCGCGATCTTCTCGATTGCACGCCGCTCGATCGTTTTCTTTTCGCCGATTTTCAGCGCGGTATTCTGCGCTGCGAAGCAGGTGTGACTTTGCATGAAATTCTTCGGATGGTCGTTCCTCGCGGCTGGTTTTTACCTGTCTTGCCGGGCACCGCCCATGTCACTCTGGGCGGCGCCATTGCCAACGATATTCATGGAAAAAACCATCATCGCCAGGGTAGTATCGGCCGTCATCTGCGCCAATTGATGCTTTCGCGCTCCGATGCCCCGGAATTGCTATGCAGCCCGAATAGCGAAATTGAGTTGTTCCGCGCAACCATTGGAGGCCTGGGACTCACCGGCGTGATTTTATGGGCCGAAATGCAGTTAAAGCCTGTCTCCAGTCCTTGGCTGCTGGCCAGAAAATCGGTTTTTAAGTCGCTCGACGAGTTTTTTTATCTAACCGCTCAAAACGACGATAGCGAAGAATATACCGTCGCCTGGCTCGATGGTTTCGCGCGTTCTGATCCGCAAGGTGTTTTTTTCAGCGCAAGTCATGCCCCCGCGCCGGTGGAAAATCATTCCGGCGAGGCATCCCTTCAGCGCCATGCTTTTCCGGTCGCCCGAGGCATCCCCGGGCAATGCCTGAACCCTTGGACGATTCGACTCTTCAATGCCGCTTATCGCAATTACCAGGAACGGTCGACCCGGACGAAGCTGATCCACTACCGGTCTTTTTTCTTTCCTCTCGATTCGCTGGATAATTGGAACCGGATCTATGGACGCGGCGGCTTGGTGCAATACCAATGCCTGCTGCCGGAAGATCCGGGCATATTGCGCCGATTGTTGGCGAAAATCTCTATTTCCGGCCAAGTCTCTTTCTTGATGGTCTTGAAGCGTTTTGGCAATCTGGCCAGTCCCGGAATACTGGCTTTTCCGCGCCCGGGTTTAACCTTGGCCTTGGATTTTCCCATGCGGGGCCGGCGCACGCTGCAACTGCTCGATGAACTGGATGCCATTGTGCTGCCGTGCGGGGGAGCGCTTTATCCGGCAAAAGACGCTCGCATGTCGCGCGCCGCCTTTCAATCGTCCTTTCCAAATTGGCGGAGATTTCGTGCAGCCATCGATCCCAAATGTTCCTCATCCTTTTGGCGGCGCGTGACGGAGTGGTGAATGAAAAAAATTGTAATCTTGGGCGCGCTCTCCGCTATCGCTCGGCAGGTGGCTCGCCAAATCGTCGGGCATGATGTGGAAATGCTGCTGGTGGGGCGTTCTCCCCGGCGGTTGGCGGAACTGCGGCGGGATTTACAGCTTCGAGGCTCCAAAAGGGTGGAGATCTTTCAGGCGGATTTAGAAAACCTGGAAGAGCAGCGCGCCGCCTATGAATACGCCCGCCGCCAGCTGGTCGATTTTGATGTCCTGCTGCTCGCTTATGGCGCTTTGCTCGACCCGAAATCGGCTGTGTGCGACAGTCAATGGGTGACGCGGCAGTTAACCGTGAATTTTGTCAGCGCGGCGGCGGCCTTGACCTTGTTTGCGGAACATTTTGAGAAGCGAATGGAGGGTTGCCTGGCGGCCATCACCTCCGTTGCCGGCGATCGCGGCCGCCCCGCTAATTATGTTTACGGCTCCGCCAAGGGTGGTTTGGCGCTTTTTTTACAAGGTCTTCGGGCGCGCCTTCATCCTTGCGGCGTTTCCGTAATTACCATCAAGCCCGGCCCGGTGGATACGCCCATGACCGAATTTTTCCAACCCCGCCGCTTGCTGGCCCGGCCGGAGAGCGTCGCCGCCGAAATCGTGCGCGCGCTTGAACGGCGGCGGCCGGCGGTATTGTACACGCCGGCTTATTGGCGTCCGCTGATGGCTGGCATTCGCGCTCTGCCCGAACCGATCATGCGACGCTTGCAGATTTAATGATTCGTGTGGAGCGAGGGATTTTCATCTTCGAATAAATTCGTGGCGTGTTAAAGCATCGTTTACCCTGAAAGTATGAATGAGAGCGCGGAGCACACGCCGCTGGCGGTACTGTCGCGGCAGTTGCAAAAACAGCTTGAAGGCGAGGTGCGCATCGGGACAGGGGATCGGGCGCTGTACTCCACCGACGCCTCCAACTACCAGCGCTACCCGATTGCGATAGTCACGCCTCGTTCAGCAGCCGACGTGGAAGCGGTCTTGGCATGGGCTCGGCGCTACGGTTTTGCCATTCTGCCACGAGGCGGCGGGACCAGCTTGGCCGGCCAGGGCTGCAATACGGCCGTCGTGTTGGATTTCTCCCGCCACATGCGCGCCATCCTCGAACTCGATCCGCGGCGCCGCCTGGCGCGAGTCGAGCCGGGCGTGATTTGCGATCAATTACGCAATCGGGCGGCGGAATATGGACTGACCTTCGCTCCCGATCCGGCCACGCATGCGTATTGCACCCTGGGCGGCATGATCGGCAATAATTCCTGCGGCGCGCACTCGGTCCTGGGCGGGAAAATGGCCGATAACCTGGAGGCGCTGGAGGTCATCACCGCCGATGGCTTGCGTCTGCGCGTTGGTTCCATGAGCGAGCTTATGCTGGAAGACGCCATTGCCGCCGGCGGGCGTTGGGGCGCGATTCTCAGCCGCCTGCGCGCCTTGCGCGATCGCTACGCCGGTCTTATTCGCCAGCGCTTCCCTCGCATTCCCCGCCGGGTTTCCGGCTTTAATCTGGATGAACTGTTGCCAGAAAATGGCTTTCACCTGGCCCGGGCGCTGGTCGGCACCGAAGGCACGTGTGTCACCGTGCTGGAAGCCACGGTGCGCTTATTGCCTTATCCCCCGGTGCGATCGCTGGCGGTGATTGGTTTCGAAGATGTATATGCGGCTGCCGCCGCGGTGCCGGCGATGATGCGGCATCGGCTGTTGGCGTTGGAAGGTTTTGATGAGGAATTGGCCGCCAATGTGCGCAAGCGCGGCCAGGGAGCCAAACTGGGCGTGCTTCCCGCCGGTTCGGGTTGGTTGCTGGTCGAGACGGGCGGGGAAAACCTGGCCGAAGCGGAAGAACAGGCGCATGCGCTGATCGCTGCCTTGCACGGCCGGGCGGGTATGCGCGGATCTTGCGTTTACAGCGACGCGGAACGGCAAAGAAAAGTCTGGGAAATCCGCGAATCCGGTCTGGGCGCTTCGGCGCGCGTGCCGGGCGAACCTGACACTTGGCCGGGATGGGAAGATTCCGCCGTCGCTCCGGAGCAATTAGCCGATTACCTGCGCGCTCTGGCGGCTTTGAAGCGGCAGTTTGGCTATAAGGGAGCGCTCTATGGCCATTTCGGCCAAGGGTGCGTCCATAGCCGCATGAGTTTTCGCTTCGATTCGCGCGAGGAAGTCGATAAATTTCGCCGCTTCATGGAATGCGCCGCCGATCTGGTCGTGCGTTTTGGCGGATCGCTTTCGGGCGAGCATGGTGACGGCCAGGCGCGTGGAGAATTGCTCGATCGCATGTTCGGCCGCGAGTTGGTCAATGCATTTGCCGAATTTAAGGCCATTTGGGATCCGGCAGGGGTAATGAATCCAGGCATGGTGGTAGATCCCTATCGCCTGGATGAGCACTTGCGTTTTGGTCCCGAGTATCAATCCACCCGCCCGCAAACTCATTTTCATTATCCCGAGGACCAGGATAATTTTGTCCGGGCGGTATCGCGCTGCGTGGGCGTGGGCAAATGCCGGCGGCCGGACACCGGCGCCATGTGCCCCAGCTATCAGGTTACGCTCGAAGAACGGCATTCCACTCGCGGCCGCGCGCGACTGCTGTTGGAAATGCTTCAACCGGGACGTTTGCAAGATGCCGGATGGAAAAGCGAAGAGGTCAGGGAAGCCCTGGATTTATGCCTTGCCTGCAAAGCCTGTAAGAGCGAATGCCCGGTTCAGGTGGACATGGCGGCCTACAAAGCCGAGTTCCTGTCGCACTACTATGCCGATCGATGGCGTCCGCTGTCGGCATACTTATTGGGCTGGGTGGACCAATGGGCTCGGCTGGGCAGCTTGGCGCCGGATTTGGCGAATGCCTTGCTGCATACCCCTAAGCTGGGGCCCGCGCTATTGCGGTTGTCCGGCTTGGCGGCGGAACGCATCCCGCCCCGCATCGCGAATGCATCTTTCCAAAGCCTCATCCGGCGGGAACGAAAATTACAAGCTCCGGCAGTAATACTGCGGCCGGAAACCATGGCGGAGCCGGAAGTGGTGCTGTGGCCGGATACCTTTACCAATTATTTCGAGCCCGGTATCGGACTGGCGGCTAAGCGAATTTTAGAGCTTTCGGGCTGGAGAGTGCGTGTGCCGGAAGGTCACTTCTGTTGTGGCCGTCCGCTCTATGATTATGGCTGGCTAGGTCCGGCCCGGCGGCGCTTGCGCGGAATTTTGGCGCGCTTCCGGCCGGTAATCGAACGCGAACTGCCGATCATTGTGCTGGAGCCGAGCTGTCTATCGGTATTCAAAGACGAGTTATTGCGCTTTTTTCCCCAATACGAACCGGCACGAAAGCTAAGCCGGCTGGCAATGGGCCTGGGGGATTTCTGCCTGCGCTATCGCCTGGATCTGGATTTCGAAAAATTGTATGCTGCCCGCCGCGCCGGCGCTTCCGTGCTGGCGCGGCGAGCGCATGTGCACACCCATTGTCATTCCAAGCCCGGCGCTTCGGCCGCCGAGCGGCGCTGCCTGGCCGCATTGGGATTGGAAGTTGAGGAGATGAATACTGGCTGCTGCGGTATGGCGGGTGGATTTGGCTTCGAGCAGGAACATTTTGAGGTATCTCAGGCGCTGGCCGCGCAAAGATTGCTACCCGCCGCCAAGGCGGCTGGGGCGGGTACTTTTTTAATTAGTGATGGGTTTAGTTGCCGGCAACAGGTAAGGCAGAATATGTCTCGACGAATGGTTCATACCGCCGTGGCTATGGATTTGAGGCTCCAAGAGTTAAGAGGCGAGCTCCTGTCGGAGCCCTATCCTGAGTTTTCGGCGGAAACGCGGACATCCGAAGCTGCGGCCCGGAAACGCCGCAAACGCTGGCTTCCTCTGGCCCTGCTCGGTCTTGGCCTCGCCGCCGGAGCGCTATTGGTTTTCCAGGCGCGACGCAAATCCTGAAGCGCAAATCCGCCGCCTGAAATCGCAATATGAACCGCTGCCGCTCTGCATATTTTTTCGCCCTGAAGACGGCATGGTGCGCCGCGACCGCATCCGTAGATGGCAGGCTCGCGCTTTCGGCTATTTCAGGCGCGAGCCAAGGCTCCTTGAGGTGTGATTATGCAGACCGGACACGAATTATTTCTTTATGAAATGAGCGATATGCTCGATGCCGAACGGCAACTGGTCGAGGCATTGCGGCAGTTGGAAGCCGATGCAACCCTGCCCCAATTGAAACATGCTTTTGCCGAACATGGCCGGCAAACGGAGGGGCATGTGGAGCGCCTGGAACAGTGCTTCGAGCGTTTGGGCGTCCAGCCGAGCGCCGCGCAATGCGCCGGCATACGCGGCCTGGTGCAGGAAAAAAGCGAGTTCATGGATGAGAATCCGGAATCGGACATCCTGGACGTTTTTGAGATTGGCGCCGGTATCAAAACGGAAACCTACGAAATCTGCGCCTATGAATCCCTGATTTCCATGTCCGAGGAAATGAACCACACTCCGGTTACTCGACTGCTGAAGGCTAACTTGAAAGAAGAAATCGCGGCCCTGAAAAAATTGCAAGGGTTTTCGAAAAAAATCAAGCCCAGCCGGATGAGGGAAGAGGAGGAGGAGGAAAGCGAAGGCGCCGGGCTGGAGGAAACGGCTGCGAGTTCTGGCGCTGGGCGTCGGCGCCGCGGCGCCGCGGCTCGCGCCGGGAGTCGAACCTCGCGCCGCCGGGCCGCCTGATTTCTGAGGATGAAAATGGGCCGGGGAAAGAACCCTGGCCCTAAATTGAATGCGGATCAGTGTACGTCGCCGGGTGCCGCTTTCCGATAGAATGCCAGCAGATCGTTGTGCAGCTTGGCCAGCGCGGTCTGGTCCACGTAAATCATGTGCCCGGTATGGTAAAAAGCGGTGGAGATGCTGGCCCGGGCGCTGGGCGCCAGGTGCATCTGGTTGAGCGTGTATTCCACCGCCATGTAGGGCGTAGCCAGGTCGTAGTAGCCCATGGCGACGAATACCTTTAAATAGGGGTTTTTCTCAAACGCCCGGCGTAATGATCCGCTGACGTTCGGGTACCCCCCCCATCCGGCATAACCCCGCGGCCCGCGGCTGAAGTTCCAGGGACCGATGCCGCCGCCTAAAATGTAGTAGTAGAGATTGGTTTTGTAATTGAGATCCTGGCGGAGGTAATGGTACAACATCGAAGTGAAGGGCGGAGTCAGCGCGGCATCGCTGGGGTCGTAGCTGGGATACTCGCCCACGGCATTGTACTGCCATGCGGTGTAGCGGCTATCGAGCCGGCCGACGGCCAGATTGCGATTGCGCAGCAGTTCACGATCGAAGCGGGCATTGGGAATCCGCAGGTCGCTGCGCAATACGTATTGATATGTCAAGCCGGTAAAACGCGACAACTGGCGCGCCACGGCTTCTTTTTGCGCCGCCGGCAGGCTGCTGCCGGCCATCAGCGCGGGGTAATAGACGTTTTGCGCGAAAGCTTTGGCTTCGGCGGATACCTTGCTGACCGGCAGCTTTTCGAGAGCTGGCGAAAGCTGGTGATGATACCAGGCCGTGTCGGCATAGCTGGGAACATACAGCACGTAAGGTAAGTCGTTGTTGTGGGCGAAACTCAGGGTGCGGAAATCGAGCACGGTGGAGAGCAGGGAAATGCCATTCAGGGCAATGCCCTGGCGCTCGAGATACCCAGCCAGTCCGGCGGCGCGGGTGGTGCCATAGCTTTCGCCCAGCAGAAAGAGCGGCGAGGTCCAGCGCCCGTTTTGGTTTAAGTACAGGCGGATAAACTCGCCAAATGCGTGCAGATCGCCTTCCAGACCCCAAAATTGCCGGCCGGTGGCCCGATTGATCGATCGGCTATAGCCGGTGCCGATGGCGTCGATGAAGACCAGGTCGGTGAAGGGAAGAATAGTCTCGGGATTCGGGGCGATTTGAAATGGCGGGCGCGGCAGCAATCCATTCGGCTGCAATACCACGCGTTGGGGTCCAATGCCGCCCAAATGCAGCCAGACGGTGGACGAGCCGGGTCCGCCATTGAAACAGAAGGTAAGCGGCCGTTGAACGGCATTCTCGTGCGGCAGAGTGTAGGCGACATAAAAAACGCGCGCCTGCAGCTTGCCATAGGTGTCGTGCAGTGCGATCGTGCCGGCCGTGGCCGTGTAATTCAACACCGTGCCGTGAATGCGTATGGAATGCTGGGTGACGACCTGGCCTTTGGGTGGAAGCTGAAAGTTGTTTTTGGCTTTGACGGCATGCGGCGCAGGGGGCCGCATCGGCGGGCGGCGGCGCTGCTGCCCGGCCAGCGCCGGTGACAGGCTGAAACTTAGCAGGCTCAGAATAACCGTATTTCGCCAGTGATTGGCTGTTCGAGAAACCATGAATCGTCCTCCCCGGTGGAATAACTGATCAAGCACAAAATGTAGCATACGCTGATCGGAAGGCCGGGGTTGCCGGTCCGGCTTAAAAAGCCGTGGGGAGGATCGCTTCAGGCGCCATGAGTTTTCGCAAAGCGTCCGGTTTCGGCCGGACCTTTGCGAAAGCGTCAGCGCCTAAAAGTAAAAGCGGCCGTGCCGCCGCTATCGGCCGCGCTTTCGGGGTGTCGGTCGCGGCGCGCAAACCGCCGGCGAAAGGTTAGCATGATTACAATAACGCGGCCCCGACGTATGAGTAAGCGCATCTAAAAGAAGGTCACATGCCCCAGCGAACACGCCGCCTATTCCGGATTTTTGGCATTGACATCGAATTCGATGCCAGTTGGTTCATTATTCTGTTCCTGATTGCTCTCTCGCTGGCCGGTGAATTTCAGCGCATTCCCGGATGGTCGCTGGCCACCATCTGGGCGGCGACGCTTATTACTACTGCCTTGTTTTTCGCCTGCCTGGTTTTGCACGAACTGGCGCATAGCCTGGTGGCGCGGGCGTACGGAATCGAAGTGCATGCCATCCGCTTATATGTGTTTGGCGGGGTCAGCCAGATCACCAGTGAGCCGAAAAGCCCGTCCGCCGAGTTGCTGATCGCATTGGTGGGCCCGCTAACCAGTCTGGTCCTGGGGGCCTTGTTTTATCTGTTGGCGGGCCAGGTGCAGCGCTCTGCCCCCTTGGGCGCCATGTCCTGGTGGCTGGGAATGATCAATATCCTGCTCGGCGTCTTTAACCTGATTCCCGGCTTCCCCCTCGATGGCGGACGTGTCTTGCGCGCCTTGTTGTGGACGGCCAATCGCAATTTCCTGCGCGCCACCCAATGGGCCACCCAGGTGGGCAAAGTCATTGCCTTCCTGTTCATCCTGGTGGGCATCGTGCAGGTGTTTCACGGCGGCGAATGGAATGGGCTCTGGCTGGCCTTCATCGGCTGGTTTCTGCTGACCGCGGCTGATCAAAGCTTGAAACAAACCGAGTTGCGCGACGCGCTTTCGCAATACCTGGTGCGCGACCTGGCGTCGCCTTTTTTCTCGCGCGTCTCCCCTGATGAGACCCTGCAGCATTATTTCACCCAGCAGGCCGAACAGCACGATTATCAGCCCAGCCTGGTCATGGCGGAGGATGAACTGCTCGGTCTGATTTCCCCCTCCGACCTGAAATCCATTCCGCGCGAAACCTGGGAGCGCACGCCGGTCAGCGAGGTCATGGCGCCGCGCGATCAGGTGGTCACGGTGTCGCCGCGGGATGGGCTGGGCGACGTGCTCGACAAAATGGTGACGCAGAATTTGCCATTGCTGCCGGTGATGGAGAAGAGCCGCGTGCAGGGCGTGATTGGACGCGATCGCATCCTCCAACTGGTGCAAAGCCATTTTTCCAGCCAGCGGCTGCCGCATTAATTCGACTGCGCATCATCGGCGTTAGAATCAAAGCATGAATGGCAATCATGTCTGCGTCCATGCGGCCTGGGGTGGCCCGGGCATGGAGCCACGCTGGACGCGCGGCGCCAAAGATGGCGTGGGTTGTTCCTATGCCGCCTCCAGCCGGATTTGGTTCACGCTGGCGCAGGGCATTGTCACCGAAGTTTATTTTCCCACGCTCGATACTCCGCAAATTCGCGATCTCCAGCTTTTGGCTACCGACGGGCACAGCTATTTTCAGGAAGAGCGCCGCGATTTGCGCGGCGAAGTGGAACTGCTGGAACCCGGAGCTCTGGGTTATCGGGTCGTCAAGAGCGATCCCGGCGGGCGTTTCAAAATTGAAAAGTATATCCATACCCACCCGCACTTCGACGCCTTACTGGTGCATGGACGGCTGGTGGTCGAGCCCGGCGCCGAACCGCCCCGGCTTTACCTGCTCTGCGCCCCGCATCTCGATTGCGGCGGCTGGAACAATTACGGCGAAGTCACCCAAGTCTCCGGCCGCACCCTGCTGCTGGCGCATAAGGCAAATTATTGGCTGGCCTTGGGCGCGAATTGTCCCATCCGGGCGGCCTCTTGCGGCTACGTCGGCGTCAATGACGGCTGGACCGACCTGCACGACAATTTTCAACTGGATTGGCGTTTCGATTGCGCCGGCCCCGGCAATATCGCGCTGACCGCCGCCTTGGATTTGCCTTCCTCGCGCGAGTTCAGCTACGGGCTCGGCTTCGGCACGACGCCCCACAGCGCCATCAATGCGCTGCTGCAATCGCTGGGGCTGCCGCGCCAGCAGGCGCATGCGTATTTTCTGGAACAATGGCGCAAAGCCGCTCCCTCGCTTGCCGGAAAACGCGAATTGACCACCATCTGCGGCGATGGCGGCAAGCTTTACCACACCAGCACAAGCCTGTTGCTCGCCCACGAAGATAAGACCTACCCCGGAGCCATGATCGCTTCGCTGAGTATCCCCTGGGGCGAAGCGCAGGGCGATGACGATCTCGGCGGTTATCACCTGGTCTGGACTCGCGACCTGGTTGAGTCCGCCACCGGTCTTTTAACCGCCGGCTATCGCGAAACTCCGCTGCGGGCGCTCATCTACCTGGCGACTACCCAGCGGCACCATGGCGGCTTTTATCAGAATTTCTGGGTCGATGGCACGCCTTACTGGCGTGGTCTGCAGCTCGACGAGATCAGCTTCCCCCTCATTCTTGCCTGGCGGCTGCGCCAGGCGGATGCCTTGGGCGGTTTTGATCCGCTGCCCATGATCAAGGCCGCGGCCGGTTATATAATCCGGCACGGGCCGGCTACCGCGCAGGAACGGTGGGAGGAAGCCGCCGGCTTTTCACCTTCCACCCTGGCCGCCACCATCGCCGGATTGATCTGTGCCGCTGACCTGATCCGAGCCGAAGGGGATAAGGATACTGCTGAATTTATAGAGAGTTACGCCGATTTCCTTGAGGCTCATGTTGATACCTGGACGGTGACTACCCAGGGTTCGCTCTTACCTGGAATTGCGCGGCATTTTATCCGGATTCATCCCCTGGACCTGAACAATCCCCAAGCGGATGAGGATCCCAATCATGGCCTGCTGCGCATCGCCAATCGTCCTCCCGGAGCGGTTATTGATTTCCCCGCTAAAGACGTCGTGGACGCCGGCTTTTTAGAACTGGTGCGCTATGGCATACGCCGCCCCGGCGACCCCCTGATCGAGGATTCTCTTCGCGTAGTGGATAAAGTCTTGCGGGTTGAGACGCCTTCAGGGCCGTGCTGGCGCCGCTACAACCATGATGGTTATGGGCAGCGTGATGATGGCGGCGCCTTCAGGGGTTGGGGTAGAGGACGCCTTTGGCCGCTTTTGGCCGGCGAGCGCGGGCATTATGAGCTTGCCGCCGGACGCGATCCCAAACCTTATCTGAAAGCCTTGGAGGGCTTTGCGCAAGGCGTGGGACTATTGCCGGAACAGATTTGGGATGGCCCTGATATCCCGGAGCAGTTTTTGCGTTTTGGCGGGCCGACCGGCTCGGCGATGCCGCTAATGTGGGCGCAATCGGAGTATATCAAGTTGGTCCATTCGGTGGCGGCCGGCAGCGTGGTCGATCGCATATCTGTAGCCGCCGACCGGTATTTGCGCCCGCGGCCGCCACAACGGCTGGAAATTTGGCAATTCCATCGCCAGATCGCCACCGTGCCCTCGGGTTGGCGTTTGCGGATTCAGGCGCCGCATGCGTTTTCACTGCATTGGAGCGCGGACGATTGGGCCCAGGTGCAGGATACGCGCTCAACCGTCACCGCGCTGGGGATCGAATATGTCGATATCGCCCTTGCTTCCAGCCAGCGTGGCCGTATCCGCTTTACTTTCCGTTGGTTGCCGGAGGACCGCTGGGAAGGCCGGGATTATGCCATCGAAATTAGCGCGGCGGCGGCGGCGGCAAATCCGTTAAAGTAAAAGAAATCCCCCCTGGCGGAGTGAAACGTCGACCTGGGAGCGGCAGTTCGACGGGTGGCCGCGAGCATTTGCTGAAGGAGCACTTCCATGCCTAGAAAAAAGAATGCGCCCAACTCTAATCCGGAATCCGTGGCGGGCTCAAGCCGCCGGCGTAAAGCCCCGGTAAACTTTGCCGAGCCTCCTGCCGAAGTGACCGCTCAGGCGGTAGCGGAATTGAAAGCGGAAGCGCGCAACGGCTCGGAAAGCCATCCCAGTGAGGATGCCATTCGCCGGCGCGCCTATGCTATCTGGCAATCGCGCGGCGGCACGCATGGCAACGATCAGGATGATTGGTGGCAGGCGGAGCGCGAGTTGAGCGGCAGTGGCGGTCGCAAAATCGCCTGAATTGCCCGTCTGAGTTCTTGACTTAACGGTATGCGCTACGCTGCTTTATTTTGCGATTTGGGCGGCGTTGCGCTGACGAATGGTTGGGATCGCCGGGAGCGCGCGGCGGCGGCGCGGCGGTTCGATATCGACCCCGCGGAACTGGAAGCCCGCCATGCCGCTATCGCCGGCGATTTCGAATGCGGCCGGCTGCCGCTCGGCGATTATCTGAAAACCGTATTTCTGGCTAACCCCGGTTCGCCGCGCGCTCACGCGGTTGAGGCGTTTATGCGGGAGCAGTCCCAGGCTTACCCCGGAGCGCTGGCGGTGCTTGAACGCATTGGCAAGGCAGATCCCTCGCTGCTGCTGGCCGCGCTGAACAATGAATCGGCGGAACTGAACCGGCATCGGATCGAGGCATTTCAATTGCGCCGTTACTTTCAGCTGTTTTTCAGCTCCTGTTATTTGGGCGTGCGCAAGCCGGATCAACGGATCTACCGCCTGGCGTTGGCCATAACCCAACTGGCTCCTGCCGCCTGCCTGGTGATCGATGATCGCCAGGAAAATCTCGACGCCGCGGCCCGCCTGGGCATGCCCACTCTGCGCATCGACACGCCGGGCGATCTGTCGGGATTGCAAGTCAGGCTGGAATCAACCGCGCTGGAATCAACCGCGTTACTTTAATGCGGCAATCACTGCGGCCGTAAATTCCCGGGTTGAAGCCGAGCCGCCCACGTCGCGGGTCAGGGCGCGATGCTCGCTGTAAACTTTCCGCAGCGCCGCCTGGACGCGGTCGGCGCTCTCCGCTTGCCCGATATAACGCAAGAGCATGATGCTGGCCAGCAGCACCGCGGTGGGGTTGGCGATGCCTTGTCCGGCAATGTCGGGCGCGGAGCCGTGTACGGCCTCGAAAATCGCATGGTTTTCGCCTAAATTGGCGCCGGCGACCAGGCCCAGCCCGCCCACCAGCCCGGCGCAGAGATCGCTGAGAATGTCGCCATAGAGATTTTCGAGCAGCAGCACGTCGTATTGATGGGGATTCATCACCAGCTGCATCGAGGCATTATCCACGATCGCTTCGTCATAAATGATATCGCTGTAGTCTTTGGCGGCGTCGCGCGCGCAGCGCAAAAATAGCCCGTCGGTCAGCTTCATGATATTGGCTTTGTGAATGGCCGTTACTTTTTTGCGCCCGTTATTGGCGGCGTATTCGAATGCGAAGCGGGCGATGCGGGTGCAGGCTTTTTCGGTGGCGATCTTCAGGCTTTCAACCACGCCGGGCGCGACTTCATGCTCGAGCCCGCTATATAAACCCTCGGTGTTTTCGCGGATGATGACCAGGTCCACGCCTTCGAAACGGCTGGCGACGCCGGGCATGTTTTTTACCGGGCGCAAGTTCGCGTAAAGCTCGAACTGTTTGCGCAGCGCGACATTGATGCTGGAAAATCCGCCGCCAACCGGCGTGGTCACCGGCCCTTTCAGGCAAATGCGGGTGCGGCCGATGCTTGCCAGCACGTCTTCCGGCAACGCCTCGCCGCTTGCTTTGTGCATGGCCAGCCCGGCGCGGACTTCTTCCCATTCGACGCTGGCCCCGGCGGCGGCTAGCGTTTCCATTGCGGCGGAGACGACTTCCGGCCCGATGCCATCGCCGCGGATCAAGGTGACTTTGGTCATTTCTATTTCAGTATATCGGTCATGCTCTCGATACCGCCGTCGTCTCGTCCGTTTTTAGGCTTCTGCTGCTCTTATCCCTAGCTTTTTTATGCCGCCTTGCTGCGGCGGGGGCGGGCGGCGGGTTTGCGCGCGGCGCGTGACGTCGGCTTTTTTTCAGCGGCGGCCGGATGAGCGCCATGGATGGCGTGCGCGCCTGGTTTCGCTTCGCGCTCCGGCGCCTCTGCCAGGCTGCGCTTGAGGGCTTCCATCAAATCCACCACGGGGGCGCGTGGCGCGGCCTGCTCGGGCTTGGCGGGCGTGCGCCCTTCGACTTTGGCTTCGACCAAAGCTTCCAGATTCTTGCGGTACCGGTCTTCGAATTGTTTCGGGTTGAAAGGCTGCAACATGCCTTCCAGCAACTGCCGGGCCAGGCGCAACTCGGCTTCGGCGGTCTGGACGCCGGCGGTGGCGCCGAAATTTCCCGCTACCCGCAGCTCATCGTCGTAATACAAGGTGTGCAGCAGCAGCCCCGTGCGTTCTTTGTCGCCGCCCTCATCGGCGGGCACGCCGGCCAGATGCGACGGCCGCAACAACGACAGGTATTCGCGCTGGTGCATGCTGAGTTGCGCCAGCGCTACCCAGCCGTTTTCTTCCAGCGCCTGCCGCAACAGGGCATACGCCTTCCGGCCGGCCGGTTCCGGCACCAGGTAATACGATGACTCGAACCAGAGCGGGTCCACTTCTTCCGCCCGGCACAGCGAAAGAATGCTCATCTGTTTTTGCGTCTGCGGCGCCGCCTGCCGCAGCTCTTCTTCGCCGATGATGACGTATTCGCCTTTGGCAAATTCATAGCCGCGCACCGTCTGGTTGCGGCTCACAACTTGCCCGTCGGCGGGACACACCATCTGCTGCTTCAGCCGCACATGGTCGGCATCGTGCAGCATGTGAAAGCTTACCCGCTCGCCTCGCGCGCCGGAAAATAAGCGCACCGGCATCGTCACCAGCCCGAAAGTTAAATAGCCGGACCACACCCCCGCCATGGCCTTTTTAGATGCCGGCCGGCTCGACCTGGGCGTGATGGTATAGCCGCGGGCTTGGAATACAATGTAGTGTCGATTAACGGCCAAGCCGCTTTGCTCTATGGCAAAAAAATTCAGCCAGTTGACCGAACCGGAAATTCTGGCGCTGGCGATTGCGCTGGAAGAGGAAGACAGCCGCATTTACGGCGATTTTGCCGAAGGCTTGCGCCAGGACTTTCCCGCCTCGGCGAAACTCTTTGACGAGATGCAGGCCGAAGAAGATGGCCATCGCCGCTCGCTGATTGATATGTTCCGCGCCCGCTTCGGTGAGCACATTCCCCTGATCCGCCGTCAGGATATCCAGGGCTTTGTCGAGCGGCGGCCGGTTTGGCGGATTCGCCCGCTGGGCCTCAATATCGTGCGCAAACAGGTGGAGATCATGGAACTGGAAACGCGCCAGTTCTATGAGCGCGCCATTGCGCGCGTTTCCGACGCCAACGTGCGCAAGCTTTTAGGCGACTTGGCCGAAGTCGAGCGGCGGCATTCGGCCATTGCGGAATCGCTGGAAAAACAGATTCTCACCCCCGATGTGCGCACCGAGGAAGAGGCCGCGCGGCGAAGGTTGTATCTTTTGCAGGTGGTGCAGCCTGGCTTGGCCGGGCTGATGGACGGTTCGGTATCTACGCTGGCGCCGCTGTTCGCCGCGGCTTTCGCTACCCATAATAGTTTCCAGGCGTTTCTGGTCGGACTGGCTGCCTCGGTCGGCGCGGGTATTTCCATGGGCTTTGCCGAAGCGCTCTCGGACGATGGCTCGCTCACCGGCCGCGGCCATCCTTGGGGGCGTGGCTTGATCACCGGGATCATGACCACCGCCGGCGGCATTGGCCACACCATGCCGTTCCTCATTCCCAATTTTCATCTGGCATTTATTGTCGCGGTGATTATCGTTGCCGCCGAGTTGGCGGTCATCAGCTATATCCGCCATCGCTATATGGACACGCCGCTTTTATCGGCGGCGTTTCAAGTTGTTGTCGGCGGCGTGCTGGTCTTTATTGCCGGCATCCTCATCGGCAGTTCTTAAAAAAGTGTGGCCAGTATGGGCTGAAGTATTTGGTTTTCAACCCGATTCCCGTTCTGCCCGGCTGGGTGGAACCAGCGGAATCGTGCCGGAACGGGCGATAGTATGGCAGAAATAACTTAAATCAACTTTGTATTGCATTTTCCTGGGCGACATTATTGACGGCGGTTTATTTCGGTTGATAACCCGGCGCGGCCTCTCTCGGCGGTTGGCGTGGCCCTGGTGCAGGGAAGTGAAAGCCGGGTCTGGCTTCCGGATGGCGGATTTCGCCGCCTTTATAAGCCGTCCAGGCCATCAGTCCGGTAACAATCAGGCTCAGCAGCAGGCAGGTGGGGGCAAACCAGCGCGGCCAGGGGCTGATATGACGCGCCGTCAGTCCATACCAGCCGAGCAGGCAGAACAAGCCCAGGATGGAGGCGCCGGTCAACGCGTATCCAGCGGCATTGGAATGCGCATGCACCGCCGCGCGCGAGATGCCGGGCAAGCGGAGCATCAGGTGGGCCGCCGATTGCCCGGTTAAGAACGCCGCTACCGCCGCTATGCCGGCAAGGATGAACACCATCATCGCCGCTTTCATCCATTCTTCGCTGCGCCGCGCCATGCCGCTCACCAGCAGCACCACCCCGAACATCACGCCTTCCACTGGAAAATGATTGACCAGCAGATGCAGATGGGCGGCGTTAAAATTCATGCGATTTCCGTAAAAATGGGAAAAACGGCTGGCGACTATCCGCGTAGGCGCAAATGCCGCAGATATTGGTAGCTGATGCGAATCGCCTGGCGGACGGGAATATCCGTCCGGTCCTGCTCGACGTAGATGTGTTTTACGCCGCCCTCATGGATATGCGCGAAGACCCGCGCCCAGTCAATCCGCCCGCGGCCAACTTCGGTAAATGGCTGAAATCCTTGCGGGAATTTTTCCGGGTTATAAGCCGGCGGAACATGCTTCTTCATGTCTTTGACATGCAGCAGCGGGTAACGGCCGGGGGCGCGCTTAAACCAGGCTACCGGATCCTGCTTGGCGTAGGTCATCCAGAAAACGTCCATCTCGAACGCCAGATTGTGCGGCTCGGTCTCCTGCTGCAGGATGGCATAGCCGTTGGTGCCGCCGGTGGGAATGAACTCGGTAATGTGATTGTGGTAGAAAAGCTGCATCCCATGATCGCGGCAGAGCGGGCCGGCCACGGTGTTGTACTGATGGGCTAGCGCCTTCCAGTGAGCGGCATCGAGCACGTTGGTTTCCATCGTGCCCAGATAGCGCAGCCCCATGCGTTTGGCGGCTTGGATGCGGCGCAGCCACTGCGCTCGCGTCCCTGGACGCGGCTGCATCGTGAGCCCGCTGATGATCTGCAATCCGGTCTCATGCAGGTACCGCATCAGGGTGGCGGTCGGCAGCGCCGGATGTCCCGGAGACGAGCGCGGATAAGGATCGCTCTCGACCAGTTTGTAGCCGGTTTTCGCTACCATGCGCAGCGTCGCCAGTGGATTGCGCGCCATTTGGTGGCGTACGGTGTAGAGTTCGAGCCCGATCGGACCTGTCCAGGCCAGCGGGCCGGTATTCCTTGCGGGCGCGGCAGCCAGCGCGGAGGGCAAATCCAGCCACGATGCGGCGCCCATCACCATGGCCCCGGCGGCCGTCCGGCGAAAGAAATTGCGGCGGGAGAGCGAGTTCATGATGGCTAGTATATACGCTGGTATAAATGTAGGGAATGTAGTCTGCATTACGCTTGTATCGCATCTCTAAGCGTTAACGGCCGAGTCGGACAGAAGTATTCGTCCGAGATCGCAGGCCGAAGGGCGGGATTCCTGTTACGTCCCGCGCCTATTAACGACAAAAAAACTTTCGGCAGCCATGAGTTTTCGCAAAGCGTCCGGTTTCGGCCGGACCTTTGCGAAAGCATCAGCGCCTAAAAGTAAAAGCGGCCGTGCCGCTTGGCTGGAATTCCGTGACGTTGAAGGCAGCCGGTGAAAGAAATGGACTGCCGAAGCCGGGGATACTGGCTGGCGAGTGCCATATTCGCTACAATAGTGTACGGCGCCTGCGGCCGGGCGATTAGCTCAGTTGGTTAGAGCGTCTGCCTTACAAGCAGAAGGTCATCCGTTCGAGCCGGATATCGCCCACCATCCGGCGGCTTTGCGCGAATGCCTGGTGCCGTGGGCTGTTGTAGCTTTGAGTTGTTGTGGTGCGGGGACGTAGTTCAGCTGGTTAGAACGCCGGCCTGTCACGTCGGAGGTCGCGGGTTCGAGCCCCGTCGTCCCCGCCATTAAACTGCATTATATTCAGTCAGCAATCAGGCTCGTTTTTACTGCTGGAAGTGTTAATGGCCGGGTTGGGCAGTAGTTTTTGTCATTGGCAATTTCAGAGAAATTGCCTGAAGTATGCCCAATTTCGAAGAAATTGCCTCTAGCCATGCTCGCAGGCCGTAGCGCGGGGTTCCTGTTAGGTCCCGCGCCTGTTAACGACAATAAACTTTAAACTTTTGGCATCTATGAATATTCGCCATGCGTCCGGTTTCGGCCGGATCATTGCGAAAGCGTCAGCGCCTGAAAGTAAAAGCGCCCGGGCCGCCGATAGGCTTTCTATATTGCGGGAATGCGCCTTGAAGCGTTACTTTAGCTTGCGGCGAAACGCAGGGGATTTCGCGCGCATCACAAAGATAGTAAGAATTCGGCCGCGTGGAGGCTGGCATGAAAATCACTCCCCGGATGACAGACGATTTACCGGTTCAAACTCAGTTTCAATTTGGGCGGCGAGCGTTATTTTTGGTGACCGCGCTCGCCGTTTTAGGCGGCCTTGCGCGGCTTGCGCCGCGGGCGCTGGCGCAAAGTGGTTCGGCGCCGTTGAAGATGATTGTGACCGCTGAAAGCCTCCATGGCGGAACTCCGCCCAGCGTCCCTCAAAACGATGTGTTGCTGTTTATGAACGGCCGGCACATTCCCGTGCTCGCTTGGCGGCCGCTCAGCGCTGCCCATACCCGGCGCCAACTTTACCTCGTGCTCGATGAGGAATTGCCCAATACCATTGGCATACAATTTTCCGAGTTGAAGCGGTTCATCCGCGAACAGCCGGCGGATACCGCCGTCGGTATCGCCTATATGCGCAATGGCGGAATCCAGCTTGCTCATCCGCCAAGCACCGATCATGCCGCGGTGGCGTCCAGCCTGCGCCTGCCGCTGAAAACCGGGTTTGCCGGCAGTCCGTATGAATCCATCTCCGAGCTGATCAAGCGCTGGCCCGCCACCCGCGCGCCGCGCGAGATGGTCATGATCTCCAGCGGCGTGGATGAGCTTTGGCTGAACGGCGGCACGAATCCCTATACCACCCGCGCCATCCAAAATGCGCAACGCGCCGGCATAATCATCTATTCCATCTATTGGGCCGGCGTCGGCCACCTCAGCCACACCTTCTGGTACACCAGTTGGGCCATGGATTACCTTTCCGAACTTTCAGCCCAAACCGGCGGCGACTCCTTTGCCTTCGGCCCGCAAAGCAACCCGGTTTCAATCCAATCGTATTTGCGGAAAGTCAATCAGCACCTGGCTCATCAATATTTGCTGAGCTTCCAGCCGCCGGTGGGAACGAAATCGGGATATCAACCCGTTCAGGTCCATTCGGAATTGTCCAATGTTGACCTGGTCTCGGCCACAAATGTCTATGTGCCGTAAGGGCAAAGATGCCTAAATTCGAAAATTAATTAATGCGCGACCAGCCGCCGGGCAAGAGCGACGGCGGCGGGCGCATCCGCGCCATAACCGTCGGCTCCGATTTCATCGGCCCAGCCCTGGCTCACCAGCGCCCCGCCTACCATGATTTTTACGCTCCCGCGCAATCCGGCGGCTTCCAGCGCCGTAATGGCGCTGCGCATGTTGACCATAGTCGTGGTCAACAGGGCGGACATCGCCACCAGTTCCGGGTGATGCTGGCGAACCGCCTCGACCAGTTGTGCCGGCGCCACGTCGGTGCCGAGATCCACAATGCCGAAACCGGCGCTTTCCAGCATCATGATGACTATATTTTTCCCGATGTCGTGCAGGTCGCCCTGCACCGTACAGCAAACCACCTTGCCGGCCGCTGGCAGCACGGTCGAATCAACCAGCAAAGGACGCAGCAGTTCCATGGCCGCGCGCGCCGCGCGGGCCGCGATCAACACCTGAGGAATGAAAAACTCGCAGGCGCGCATGCGCCGGCCCACTTCATCCATGGCCGGTACGATGGCGCCGGGAAAAACCTCGGCCGGCGAAAGGCCTTCGGCCAGAGCCTGTGCGGTCAATTCCCGCGTTCGGACGGCTTGTCCGCCAATAATGGCCTGCCGCATGGATTCCAGCGTCGTCATGCGCGGGCCGCGGCGGACGAGTGTTCGCGGGCATAACGCGCCATGGCGCGCAGGTTTTCCGGCGGCGTATCGCGCGGCACTTCACAGCCGGCGCCCACGATAAAGCGTGCGCCCGCCTGGCGATGGCATGCGGCGACGGCGGCGTACACGCTGGCGGGCGTCCCGTCGCGCAATACCCGCACCGGATCGAGATTGCCCAGCAGCACCTGGCCCGCCCCCATCTGCGCTCGCGCTTCATCCAGCGGCGCCAAGGAATCGAGATCCACAATATCGCTGCCCAGCCGGCCCATCGCCCCCAGCAGCGGCCGGGTATTGCCGCAGATATGCAGGCGCGTGCGCCCGCCGGCGGCTTGCAGCCCTTCGATCAGGCGCTTTTCATAGGGCCAGACGAATTGCTGGTAAAATTCCGGGCCGATCAGCGAGGCGGCGGCGTCGCCTACCCCGATCAGATCGGCGCCGGCGGCGATCTGCGCCCGGCCGAACTCTAGCGCCATGCCGAGCGTGAATTCAAAGATTTCGCCAATGAATTCCGGCGCATCGAAAAAATCGAGCATTAATTGATTCAAGCCGCGCAGGTCGGCGGCCTCGGCGCAGGGGCCTTCCACCCAGCCCTCGACCAGCTTCTCCGCGCCCGCCTCGCGTTTCATTCGCTCGATCAGCGCCAGCCGGCTCCGCATCCGCGGCGCCTCTGACGGCGAAGGCGGCTTCAATGCGCGCAGCGTTTCGCGGTTGGAAAGCAGCGGGCGAGCTTCGTCAATCGCCGCTGGTTGATCGGGAAAATATTTCACCGCCGCGCCGCAATCGGCAGCTTCGCAACAGGGGTCGGAAGTCACGCTTACATGATCGATGTCGTAGGCCCGGGTCACCTGGAGTTGGGCTTCGGCGTGGACGCGTTCATCGGTGCAATATTCCAAATACCGCGCGCCGGCATGATCGGCGGCAAACATCATGGTGAACGGCATGAAAGGTAAATGATCCGGCGTATCCCCGGCTAGCATGGCCAAAATGCGTTCGCGTCCGTTCATTCGCTGCCGCCGTGACCAGCATAAACCGCGGTTGCCGGCCTTGAGCCGTGCGCCAGGGGGATTTGCCCGCCAAATGTGATGGCCGTCAGAAAATAGTAGATGGAAACAGGAAGGAAATAAGCAAAAAAATAAACACTACCCGCAGTACTTCTCTTCCAATGCTTTCACTTTATTGACCCGGCGCTGATGGCGTTCAAGCCCGGAAAAGCGCGCTTTCAGCCATACTCGCAAAATTTCGGCGGCCAATTCGGGTCCGATCACGCGCGCCCCGAGGCAAAGCACGTTGCAATCGTCGTCTTCGCGCCCCTGGTGGGCGCTAAAAGTGTCGTGGCAGAGTGCGGCGCGGATGCCCGGCAGTTTATTGGCCGCAACCGATGCGCCCACGCCGCTGCCGCAAACCAGCACTCCGCACTCGGCGCGCCCCTCGCGGATGGCCAGGCCCAGAGCTTCGGCATAGTCGGGGTAATCCACCGGGTCTGGACTGTTGGTGCCCAAATCCAGCACCTCGGCATTATCGGCGCGCAACTCGGCCAACAGGCGCTGCTTGAGAGGAAAGCCGCCATGATCGCAGGCAAAGGCAACACGCATAAAGTTCCTGGCGGCGAAAGTGCCTCGCCGCCAAGCATCATATTACAACTCGCGGCTTCGTTGCATTCCACCGCGAACGCATCCAAGCCCAACCTGCAAAACAATCCAAAAGCATTCACGGCCGAGTCGGAAAAGCGGCCGTGCCGCCTACCTTCCGCGTGATTTGCCCCGCTCCAGGCCATTTGGTGGAAGGAAGGTGGAAGCAAAAAACGCCCTCCTTCCACCCGTATATATCTGGATTGATTGCCATTAAGTCTGAGGTGGAAGCGGCGGAGGTAAAATTACGCTGTTTTTTTGTCCGCTAATTACCTCTGCCGTGTATCACTGCTGAATATCCATTTCAGCTATTCTACCCATCATGCGCCGATGGTTGCTCATTGCGCCTTTGATTCCATTGATTGGAATTCCTGCATTTTTGCTTTTGCCCGGCATCAAAATGCGGCAAGCCCGTCCGGATCTTAAGGTTGCGGTTCAAAACCATTTAACTCCGGTGCATATGATTTTCGTCGGCGATATCATGCTGTCGCGCGGCGTGGCGATGCATATCCGGCGACATCATGATCTCGATTGGCCTTTCGAGCGCGTGCGGAATTCTCTTCGGCGCGGCGATCTGGTCTTCGGCAATCTGGAATGCACGCTGACGCCGGGACCTCCGGTGGCGCCGCGCGCGATGGTGTTTCGCGCCAACCCGGCGCTGGCGCCGCTATTGCGCCAGGCCGGATTTAACCTGCTTTCGCTGGCCAATAATCACAGCCCGAACTACGGCCCGCGCGGCTTGCGCGACGAGATGCGGGTGCTGCGCCGCGCCGGCATTGCCTGGGCGGGCGCTGGCAATGATGCCTCTTCCGCCGCCGCGCCGGCGGTCTTGACGATCAAGGGCCAGCGTATTGCGCTGCTCGCTTACAACTCTCCCGATGTCGTGCCTGCGTGGTACGCCGCCGGTCCGCATCATGCCGGCACGAACTTCATGAATGTTCGGCGGATGCAAGCCGCGGTCCGCGCGGCGCGGCGGCAGGGAAGTTTCGTCATCGTTTCCATGCATGCCGGGACGGAATACCATCCTCGGGCCAACCGCTTCCAGATCGCCTTCGCGCACGCCGCCATTGATGCCGGCGCCGGCCTGGTCATCGGACATCATCCGCATGTCATCGAAACCGCCGAACGTTACCGCGGGAAATATATTTTCTACAGCCTGGGAAATTTCATCTTCGATCAGCAATGGTCGCGCGCTACCCGGCTCGGGCTGATGCTGGAAATTTGGGTGCAAGATAATCAGGTGCTGCGCCTGCGGCTGCATGCGATCTGGATCAACCCTCATGACCAGCCGGTTATTTTGCCCGCGGTTCCCGTCCTCCCGGCAATCGCCCGGCTGCGGCGTGAGTTGAAACTGGACCCGGTCTCGGCTCCCGTTCTCGCTTCCGCCAAGGCGAAATTGCGCTAACGCCGGTTTCAGTGCCGGGTCGGAGATTGCGCGGCGCTTTTGTTAAAGTAAAAGCTTCGCATGACAACATCCCAAAACGCTTTTGATCATGTCGTTGCCATCATGAAACGATTGCGCGGTCCCGAAGGCTGCCCTTGGGACCGGCGCCAGACCTTCGACAGCATCGTTCCTTACACCATCGAAGAAACCTACGAAGTGGCCGAGGCAATCGAACGCCGCGACTGGCCGGGGTTGCAGGATGAGCTTGGCGATCTGCTGTTGCAGGTCTTGTTTTACAGCCAGATGGCCGCCGAAGCGGGCTATTTCAACATTGATGAAGTCGTCCGGGGGCTGAGCCGGAAGTTGGTCGAGCGTCATCCGCACGTTTTCGAAGATGAAAGCGGAAAAAAAATGAGCGCCGAGGAAGCTCTGGGCCGCTGGGAAAGCCGCAAGCCGCGTCATACCGGCGGAGGCCGCCTGAGCGGCGTGAGCCGCGGGCTGCCGGCTTTGCTTGAGGCCCGCAAACTCGGCTCGCGCGCCGCCGGCGCTGGCTTCGATTGGCCTGGCGCGGAAGGCGTTTTGGCCAAACTGGAAGAAGAAATTGCCGAGATTCGCGCCGCCGCGGCCATGCCTCCTCAGCCGGGGCAAGCTGGGGAGCAAAAGGAACCTGCCGCCGCCGGGATTGCCGGCGAAACTGTGGCTTCGCGCGAAGTTCAGCAAGAATTGGGCGATCTGCTGTTCACGGTGGTCAATCTTGCCCGTAAGCTGGGCGCCGATCCGGAAACCGCGCTCAAGCAAGCCAATGCCAAATTCCGGCGCCGGTTTGAAACCATGGAAATGCGGATGCGCGATCAGAGTGGGGAACTCGAGCGGAATACTCCCGAAGAGCTCGAACGCCTCTGGGAAGAAGCCAAGCGGGAGGAGCGCGCATGAGCTCCACCATCGAGCGGGAGCTGGAACTGCGCGCCCTGACGCGCATGGAAGAGTTTGACGCTTGTGTCGAGCTGCAACGGCGGGTCTGGGGGTTTGACGATGCCGACCTGGTTCCCAGCCGCATGTTTTTAATTGCGGCGAAGACCGGAGGCCAGGTGTTTGGCGCCTGGGAAGGCGAGCGGCTGGCGGGATACGCGCTGGCCTTTGTCGGCGACCGTCACGGCCGGATTTATCTGCACTCGCACATGCTGGCGGTGGATGCGGCTTTCCGCAATTCCGGTCTGGGAAGGCGCTTGAAGCTTCGCCAGCGGGAAGACGCCCTGGAGCGCGGCATCGAGCTGATGGAATGGACTTTCGATCCGCTGGAAATCAAAAACGCCTATTTCAATCTGCGGCGGTTGGGAGCGATTGCCCGCATCTATGTTGCCAATCAGTATGGCCAATCGAGCAGCCGTTTGCAGGGCGCGCTGCCCACCGATCGCCTGGTGGCGGAATGGTGGCTGCGCTCGCCCCGGGTCGTGCAAACCCTGGCGCAGGGGCTGGCGCCGGATTTTGCCGTAACCGCTAAGGTGGAAGTGCCCGCCGAAATCGCCCGCTGGAAACAGGCCGGCGATCCGCGCGCCGGGCAGTTGCAGGCGGCCAACCGGCATCGGCTCGAGCAGGCCTTTGCCGCGGGCCAGGCCGCTCTGGGGTATGAGCGCCGGCTCGACGGAAGCGGCGCATTTTTGCTGGGACATTGGGAAGGGAATTGGGGCCAATGAAAATCGAATCCATCGTTTTGCGCGAAATCCGCATGCCGCTGGTTTCGTTTTTTGAGACCAGCTTCGGGCGCACTACCGAGCGCCGCATCCTGCTGGTGGAAGTCCGCATCGGTGGCGAAACCGGCTGGGGCGAGGTCACCTGCGGCGAAACCCCGTTTTACAGCCACGAAACTACCGATACCGCGGCGCATATTCTGGCCGATTTCGCCGCTCCCCTGGTGCTGGGCAAGTCCTTTCAAAAGGCGTCTGAGTTGCCGGGCATGCTGCGGCTCATCCGCGGGCACAACATGGCCAAGGCGGCGATCGAAAACGCGGTTTGGGATATCGAGGCGCGGCAGGCCGCCCTCCCGCTCTGGCGTTACCTGGGCGGCACGCGCCGGGAAATTCCCTGCGGCGTCTCGATCGGGATTAAAGACCGCATTGACGACTTGCTGGCGGCCATTGAGCGCGAATTGGCGGCGGGGTACCGGCGCATCAAGATCAAAATCAAGCCGGGCTGGGACCTGGCCGTGCTGGAACAGGTCCGGCGTCGTTTTCCCGACATCCTGCTGATGGGCGACGCCAATTCGGCCTACACGCTCGCCGACCTGGAGCATCTGCGGCAATTCGACCGCTTCCGGCTGATGATGCTGGAACAGCCGCTATGGCACGACGACATCTACTTTCATGCCCGCTTGCAGCACGCCCTCGAAACTCCCCTTTGCCTGGACGAGGCGATTCACCACGCGCGCGATGCCGAGATCGCGATCGAGTTGGGCGCCTGCCGCATCATCAATGTCAAGCTGGGACGCGTCGGCGGCTACACGTCCGCGCTGGAAATCGAGCGGCTGACCCGCCGTCACGGCTTGCCCATCTGGTGCGGAGGCATGCTCGAATCCGGCGTCGGGCGGGCGCACAACATCGCCATGTCCACGCTTGAAAATTTCAGCCTTCCCGGCGACGTTTCAGCCAGCAAGCGTTATTGGCATGAGGATATTATCGAGCCGGAAGTGACGGTATCGTCCAACGGGACCATCACCGCGCCGGATTCGCCCGGCTTGGGTTTTCAGGTGAAGTTGGATCGCATTCGCGCGCTGACGGTCTGGGAAAAAACGCTGGTCTGAATGGGGCATTTTGCTGGGCGTCGAGCGCTTTCTGGCAGTCCATGGCCACCTCCGCTATGTCTGAATCCGGCCGTTCCTATAGGCTCTGGCTGCTGCTCTCGGTTTTGGTGGTGGCCTGGTCGCTGAACTACATTTTTGGCAAATGGGCGATTGCCGCCGCGCGACAGGTGTCGCCGGAACCGGCGCGTGCAGTGCTGATCGGGCGGGTTGCGCTGGCCGCCATTTGCTTCGGGCTGATTTATTGGCATCGCCGGCCGCCGCATCGCGTCAAACTGGTCCGCCGCGACTGGCTGCGGCTGGCGGCGCTGGGCCTGGCGGGCATTACCGGCAATCAACTCGGGTTTGTGGTGGGTCTGGGACATACTTCCGTGGCGCACGCCTCGCTTTTTAACGCGTTGACGCCGCTCATCGTCTTGCTGATTGCCGTCGCCATCGGCCAGGAACGCATGACCATGGCCAAGCTGGCGGGCATGTTGCTCTGCTTTGCCGGCACCGGGCTGCTGTTCTGGAAAGTGACCGGCGGCGCCGCCACCCGCACCGGTGATCTGATTGTGCTTTTCGGCGCGGTCAGCTTCGCGCTTTTCACGGTGGGCAGCAAATCGCAGGTTTCCCGCTACGGAACTTTGTTTTACAATTGCGCCATTTTCTGGCTGGGCGGCCTGTTTTTAATCCCATTTTGCTGGCGCGCCCTGCGGGCGACCATCTGGGTGCGACTGCCCTTGGCCGGATGGGTGGGGATCCTCTATATGGCGCTGATCGGTTCGGTAGTGGCTTATCTCATCTATTACGAAGCTATGCGAACGATTACCGCTTCACAAGTGGCGTCGCTGTCGTATCTGCAACCGATTCTGGCGACGCTTGCCGGCGCCTGGCTGCTGCCCAATGAGCCGCTCACGCCGTTGCTGGCCGCCGTCGGGGCCATTATTCTTTTTGGCGTCTGGCTGACCGAGCGCGGGCCGCATCCGCTGGTGACCGCCGGCTAAAGCCGGCGATACCCCGGGTGATCCATTTCGCCCTTGCCGGATTGCTTACAACGCGATTCCACGGCGTTCGCGGCTGCCGGCGATGGCGAGCATGCAGCCGGCGATAACCGCCAATTCGAATCCGGCCAGGGCGGCGCGGTATCCGACCCGGCTTTGGAGCGCGTATTCGAGTGTGTTGGTGGGAGCGGCGATCAGTATGCCAAGTTGGTAGGCTAGGCCGGGGATCAGGCTGCGGGCGCTGGCGGGCGCGAGTTCGTTCAGATGCGCGGGAATCACGCCCCAGGCGCCCTGCACGCCGGCCTGCATCAACATCGCCCCGGCTGCCAGCGTTACCAGGTTGCCGCCATAGGCCCAGAACGGCAATGCCGCCAGCGCCAGCAGCAGCGCGGCAATCATGCCCCGGCGGCGCCCGTGCAGTTCCGAAAGTTGGCCAAAAAAGGCGGAGCCGGCGATGGCGGCCAGGCTATAAAGAATCGCGATCAGTGAAACGGTGGCCGGCGTTAGCTTATGGACACTGTGCAGGAAGTCGGGATAGAGGTCTTGCGTGCCATGCGATAAAAACATCATCATGGTCATTAACAAGACCAAATATAGGAAATGGCGCCCTTCCCGGCGCAGCGAGGCAAGGATTTCGCGCACGCCGCCGGCGTGGCGACGGCGCCAGACGGCGGATTCGGGTACGCGGGAGCGGACATACAGCGCCAGCAGCGCCGGCGCTCCGCCCACCCAGAACATGGCCCGCCAGCCGGCCACGGGAAGCAGAAAATGCGCCGCCAGCGCCGCCAGCAGGTAACCGCAGGGATAGCCGGATTGCAAAATGCCCGACATCAACCCGCGCCGCCTGGGCGAGGAGGCCTCCAATGCCAGTGCCGCGCCCACGCCCCACTCTCCGCCCATGGTGATGCCGAAAAGCGCTCGCAGGCCAAAAAACATGGCGTACGAAGTGGAAAAGCCGCAGGCCAGGGCGAGCACGGAATAGCCCAGTACATTCGCCATCAGCGCGTTGCGGCGGCCATATCGGTCGGCGAACAGGCCGAATAAAAACGCTCCCACCGGACGCATCGCCAGGGTAGCGGTGAGCGTGAGCACAATCGCCGATTTTTCGACTCCAAATTCCGCCGCCAGCGGGCCGACCAGAAAAATGACGGTGAAAAAGTCAAAGGCATCGAGCATCCAGCCGAGATAGGCGGCCAGCACGGAGCGCGCCGGGGCGGCGGATGCATCGTTTCGCGGCAATGGCGCTGAAGCTGCCAAGCGATGGATTATAACGGCCCGAGGCAGCGAAAGCCAATGCCGCCCGGTCCGCGTGGTGAAAAGTACGCCCGCTTCGGGATAAACGTGCTAGCTTTATAGCCAGCATCTGGGTCCATCCGCGGCGCGTCCGCGGAAACGAGGTGCGCAAATGCCCGCGCGCGGTCTGGCCTGCCTGCTCTTGCTTTTATTGTCCGCCATGCCGGGCAATCTGCGTTTGCGATCTGCTTTCCTGCCCCATGACGCAATCGCCGCCTCGCTGCGTGAAATTCAGGTTACCGCCCGGAAATATCATTACACCCCCAACCCTATACGCGTGCGCCAGGGGGAGCATGCCGTGCTCGTCGTGACTTCGCTCGATCGTGCGCATGGCTTCAGTATCCCTTCGCTGGGCGTCAACGTAATGCTGCCCCGGGGACGTCCGGTGCAGATTCCCATTCCCACCGATCATCCCGGTATATACCGGATTCGCTGCTCGCATTTTTGCGGGCTGTTCCATTTCTGGATGACCGGGAAGCTGATCATCGCGCCTGCCGCGCCGGCGCAAGCAACGGCTCATCCCTGATTTGCCTCCAGGCCCGTATGAAATCTTTGCGCATGGAAATGGCCGCGGCGTTGATCGCAACCGCGGGCTGGGGCGCTGCTGCGGCGGCATGCGCCCCAGCCGGGCAGGTTGCGAACCTGTCCGCCAAACCCGTCCAAACCACGATTCGCAATGTCAATTATCGGTTCGACCGTCGCCTGCTGCTTTATGTGGATTACATCCACGGTGCGTTACTGCCGGCGCGCCAAGGCGCGTACATCAGTTTTGATAATCCACGCTCGTTTCAGATAGCGATTTCCTCGGCGCGCGTCGCCATGAGCGCCGCCAGCCTGGCGCGGCTGATGAACGCTTATGTGTTTGGGCGTCCCGGCGCCGGCTTTACCCACATTCGGGTTGAATTCAAGCAAGGCAAGCTGATCGAGCGGGGAACCATTCATCAAGGCATCGCCCTGCCGGCGGAACTGACCGGAACCATGCGCCCGACCCGTTTGGGAAAAATCCGCTTTCACCCTACGCGCATCCGGGCGCTGCATCTCCCCATGGGCGGATTGATGCATCTGGTGGGGTTGAATATCGGCGACTTTATCAACCAGAAGAAAACCCGCGGCCTGCGGCTGCAAAATGGCGATCTCATTCTCGATCCCGCGGTCGCGCTGCCGGCGCCGCATGTGCTGGGTAGAGTGCTCAAAATCCGCATCGGACGCCGCTTGTGGTTGCGGTTGGGTTCGGCTCGGGCGGGCTCGGGGCTGGCGTCGCCGCCGCTCGCGGTTCCATCGCCGCTGGCGCGCCGCGGATACATGATCTATCGCGGAGGCGAGTTGCATTTGGGCCATACCATCTTGCGCCCCGCAGATTTGGAAATAATCAACGCCGCGGCGCGCGGCCCTTTGGATTTCTTTTTACGCGAATACCAGCGCCAGTTAGTGGCCGCGCGTGTGCAGGCTACTCCCCGATATGGCTGGATCGTGTATATGCCCGGTTATGGCAGCCTGCAACCGCCGCGCCCTTAAGCAATTCCGCGGCAATTGCGCCCAGTTTTAAGCAATTGCCGGCGCCGGGCATCCGCTTCCCGGCGCCGGCGATCCGCTTCTGTTTACTGCGGTGCCGGCATGGCGCCCGTGCTGCCGCACTGGCCGCTGCCGCTGCCCTGCGGAATCGCAAAGGGAGCTTGTTGGTTGAAGCACAGAAAACTATATTCCTTGTTGGGGTTGGCGAAGCCCAGGTAGTTGTTGCCTAACAGGGCGAAACTGTCTTCGGTATTTAGCGCCCAATAGGTCCAGTTCAGGTCGACTACGGCCAGGCCGGAGCTGTTGCTGGCGGTGGCGCCATAGCTGCTGTTGATGAAATTCACCATATCGGTGAACCATTGGCCCTCCGAGCCGGCGCCGGACGTGTACAGATCGCTGCTGTTGTTGCCGGTGCCAAATTCGCCAACCCAGACCGGCGCGGAGGTATAAGCCGTGGCGCCGGTATTGCCCCAGGGAAAAGAGCTGTGCCCGGGCCAGGTGGGGTTGATTTCGCCTAAGTCAATATAGGCCCAATGCACGTGCCACAAATCCGCCAGGCTGGAACTGGAGCAGCCGCTGCTATAACAGGTGCTGGTGTTGAACCAGGGTTGCGCATAAACCGATGGCCCATAGTCGTGCGCCGAATACACGACTTGATTGTCCACCGCGGTTCCCAGGCTGCTGGCGTTGCCGCCGGCATTGAAGACGATCGGCGCGCCGGAATTGGTGCTGTTGCCGTTGACGCCCAGCAGTTGCCCGCCGTTCCAGTAGTAATCGTAGGGGCCGTTGGCCTGCGTGCCGCCCGGCTGAGGGTACTCCGAAACGCCTTCCACAAACAGCAGTGGATAGCTCCAGCCGTGGCTGGCCGCTTCGCCCAAAATATCGTCTCCGGCCCGTTCCGCCGCCAGCCGCCAATCGTAGCAGGTGGAACTGGCAACGCAGGCGGGCGAGAAGGGGTTGGGGTTGGGATTGACCGCGGGTGAAATCCCGTCGCCCGAGCCCCACTGCGCCCCCGTGCCGTAGCTGCAACCGGAATGGCTGCAAACCGTATGCGGCTCGTTGATCAGGTCGAACCCCATGACGATGGGGAATCCGTCGGCGGCGTTTAAATTGACGGTTATGCTGTCGGTCGCGCCCAGCGTCTGCGGTATGCCGTGTACCCAATCTTCGATGCTGATCCAATCGCGCAGCCAGTTCTGTTCGGTGTAATTATTGCCGCCGCTGGTGTCGTACCAGAGCCCGTCGCTGTTGGCGGAATTTCCCGCCGTCGAGCGGTGATCGTCGAGAATGACATGCAGCCCGATGGAGCCGGCGTAATTGACGATCAGGGCCATGATGTCGCGGCTGGGCAGCCCCTTGCATTGCGCGCAGGCGCTGATATAGTTGGCTCCCGGCTTGGGGTCGGTCTCCCACATCTGGTTCGAGAAGGGTAGCCGGACCGTGTTGTAGCCATCCTGTTTGACTTCGTCGAGAATGGTCGTGTAGTTCTGGGCGTACATGCCGTGGGCGACATACGCCTTGGTTTCAAATCCATACCAATTGACGCCGGCGATGACGTACTGGGCGCCGGCCGGGTTAAGAATTTTTACGCCGCTGGTGGTCCAACCCGACTGGGCGTAACTGGCCGCAAGCATGGCGGCTACAGTCAGGCCAATCCGTAGCAGATGATTCGAATTAAGGTGATTACCGTGGAAACGCATCGTTCCTCCTTGCAGCATTCAGGGGGAATCGCGCCCGCTAAGAGTTACTAATCACCCGGCGGAATATCGTTGTCAAGCTTAAAAAATAGTTAGATAACTATGAACCTCCATTCATAGTGAAATACAAGTTATTAACCGACAAGCAAAATCTGTACCGGGGCAATGGCTGAGCTACAGCGACGCGAACAAGGGGAGGGATGGTGGCCAGGGACGGAATCGAACCGCCGACACGCGGATTTTCAGTCCGCTGCTCTACCGACTGAGCTACCTGGCCAATTCGGGTATGTGCCGCGTAAAAACTAGACTAGCACGTGTTTGCGAAACTCATCCAGCGTGCGCTGCGGCCGAGCCAGAATGCGCGCCTTACGTAGGACGCCTGCCCCTGGCGCGCCAGCCGCAGAGAAGCCCGAATGCATGATCGCGATCACAACGGCTGCAGTTTTCGCTCGATCGTGCCATGCTGAGGCAGAGGGGAGGCGGGTCATGCCGAAAGCCGTTCGGAATCACATTGCGGCCGCCACTGCGCCCCCGGCGCTCAATCGCGAAGAACTCGAAAAACTGGATGCCTGGTGGCGCGCGGCCAATTATCTCTCCGTCGGCATGCTCTATTTGCGCGAGAATCCGCTGCTGAAGCATCCGCTCAAACTGGAGCATATCAAGCATCGTTTGCTGGGGCATTGGGGCTCCGATCCCGGACAATCGCTGGTGTGGGCGCATTTGAACCGGCTGATCAATAAATACGACCTGAACATGATCTACATCTCTGGCCCCGGCCATGGCGCGCCGGCGGTGCTGGCGAATGCTTATTTGGAGGGAACGTATTCCGAAATTTATCCCGATAAAAGCCAGGATGAGGCGGGCATGTGCCGCTTTTTCAAGCAATTTTCCTTTCCCGGCGGGATCGGCAGCCATTGCACCCCGGAAACCCCCGGTTCGATTCACGAAGGCGGCGAACTGGGCTATAGCATCTCGCATGCTTTTGGCGCGGTCTTCGACAATCCGGATTTGATCGCCGCCGTGATGGTTGGCGATGGCGAAGCCGAAACCGGACCGCTGGCGGCCTCCTGGCATTCGAACAAATTCCTGAATCCGGCCCGGGATGGCGCCGTGTTGCCCATCCTGCACCTGAACGGCTACAAGATCGCCAATCCCACCGTGCTGGCCCGCATTCCGCAAAGCGAACTCGATGACCTGCTGCGCGGCTACGGCTGGGCGCCTTGCACCGTCGCCGGCGACGACCCGATGCAAGTGCATCTTGCGCTGGCCGAGGCGCTGGAACGCGCGCTCTTGCAAATCCGCGCTTTTCAAACCGAAGCCCGGGCCGTCAAGCCGGTGCGCCGCCCGCGCTGGCCCATGATCGTGCTGCGCACGCCCAAAGGCTGGACCGGACCCAAGGCGCTCGACGGGCATGAGATCGAAGGCACCTGGCGGGCCCATCAGGTGCCGATCCTCGACCTGGAAAAGCATCCCGCCCGGATCAAGCTGATTGAAGACTGGATGCTCAGCTATCATCCCCGGGATTTGTTCGACGATTCTGGGCGGCTGGCCCCTGCCCTGCGCGCGCTGGCTCCCGCCGGCGACCGCCGCATGAGCGCCAACCCGCACGCCAATGGAGGACGCTTGCGGGTGCCTTTGCGCATGCCCGGCTTTCGCAACTATGCGGTCGAAGTGCAGCGCCCCGGCGCCCTTGAAGCCTCGGCCACCGAAACCTTGGCGCATTTTTTACGCGACATTCTGCGTGCCAATCCCGGCAATTTCCGCCTGTTCAGTCCCGACGAGGCCGCTTCCAACAAATTGCAGGCGGTCTATGCGGCCAGCCGGAAAACCTGGATGGCCGAGTTCGCCCCCGCCGACGACGATGGCGGCGAACTCTCGCCCGACGGCCGGGTCATGGAAATCCTGAGCGAGCACACGCTGGAAGGCTGGCTGGAGGGGTACCTGTTGACCGGCAGGCATGGCCTGTTCGCCAGCTATGAGGCCTTTATCCATATCGTCGATTCGATGTTTAACCAGCACGCCAAATGGCTGGAAAAGTGCAAATCCGAGGTCAACTGGCGCGCTCCCATCGCTTCGTTGAATTATCTGATCACTTCTGTCGTCTGGCGGCAGGACCATAACGGCTTCACGCACCAGGACCCGGGTTTTCTCGACGTAGTGACCAACAAGAGCGCGGAGATCACGCGGGTCTATTTGCCGCCGGACGCCAATTGCCTGCTGAGCGTGGCGGATCATTGCCTGCGCAGCGTCGATTACATCAACGTCATCGTCGCCGACAAACAGCCGCATTTGCAATATCTCGATATCGAAACCGCCATCCGGCATTGCACCAAAGGCATCGGCATTTGGGATTGGGCCAGCAATGACCAGGGCGGCGAGCCGGATGCGGTGCTGGCCTGCGCCGGTGATATTGCCACCGCCGAAACCCTGGCGGCGGCGGCGATTTTGTATGAAAAGCTGCCCGATTTGAAACTGCGCTTCGTCAATGTCGTGGACCTGTTCAAGCTGCAGCCCGCAAGCGAGCATCCGCACGGGCTGAGCGATCGCGATTTCGACTCTTTGTTCACCACCCGCCAGCCGATTATTTTTAACTTCCACAGCTATCCCTGGCTCATTCACAAGCTGGCTTACCGCCGCACCAACCATGCCAACCTGCATGTGCGCGGGTATAAGGAGAAGGGAAGCATCAATACCCCGTTGGAGCTGGCGATTTTGAACCAGGTGGACCGTTTCAATCTCGCCATGGACGTGATTGACCGCGTGCCGCGTTTTCAGGGCGCGGCCGCGCACGTGAAAGAGTGGTTGCGCGATCAGATTCTGGATGCGCTCGCCTATGCCCGCGCTAACGGCCAGGACCGTCCGGAGCTGACGAATTGGAAATGGCCGTATCCCAACCGCGGGCAGTAGGCGGGCCTTTGCGGCTTTGGGGCCGAAGTCATTTCCCGCTGTCTGGTTTCAGGCGCACAATGTGCATGTCGAGCGCGGCCGGCGAAACGCCGGCGCGGAACTTGAGACATGAAAAACATCTTTGTCTGTTTGGTCTTATTTTTCGCCGTGGGTACATCATGGGGAGCCAAGGCGCCACGCTTGGGCGGCGCCTGGCAGGGTACGCTGCGCGTCGGTGCGGTGCGATTGCGCTTGGTTCTGCACCTGCGCCGCCAGCCTGATGGCGCCTGGGCCGGCAGCCTCGATAGCGTGGATCAGGGCGCAATGGGCATCCCCATAAGCTCGATTGAGTTCACCGGCACCGTGTTGCGGTTTGCGTCCGCCGCGATTCATGGATCCTATCGCGGAACTCTTTCGCCCGGCGGCAATACGATCTCCGGCGTCTGGACGCAAAACCGATCGCTACCCTTAAATTTTCATCGCATGGCGAAAACAGCCGCATCGGCCAAGCCTTCAAATATCGGCGGCGCCTGGCAAGGCGAAATCGTGACCCCGCAAGTCAAACTTGCCGTGACTTATCACTTCTTCACCACCGCGCTCGGGCTGCGCGCGACCATGGACGTTCCTGATCAGGGCGCCTTCGGCGTGCCCTTTTCCAGCGTCGTCCGCCAGGGCAATCGCCTGACGCTGGTCTCCGCTGCCACCGGCGGCAAATTTACCGGCACCATCAACCCGGCGCAGGACGGAATCGACGGCGCCTGGACGCAAAACGGCAATACCTTCCCATTGCGGCTCAAGCGCGCGGCGTTGCCAGCCCGGCGTCCGCAAGCGTCCCGGGGCGCGCTGCCTTATCTGCAAAAGCAGGTGCGGTTTGAAAACGCCGCGGCGGGCATTCGGTTGGCCGGCACGCTCACCCTGCCGCCCGGCCGGGGACCTTTTCCCGGCGTGATCTTAATCGCCGGTTCGGGCCCGCACGACCGTGATGAAACCATCTTTGGACATAAACCATTTCTGGTTCTGGCCGACTACTTGACGCGCCGCGGCATCGCCGTGCTGCGCTATGACAAGCGCGGCGTAGGCGAATCCCAGGGCAGCGAGTTGACCGCCACCACCGCCGATTTCGCCGGCGATGCGCAAGCGGCTTTCAATTATTTACGGGCGCAGCCGGAAATCAATCCTAAAGAGGTTGGTCTGATCGGGCATAGCGAAGGCGGCGCGATCGCGCCGATGGTGGCGGCCCGCGATCCGCATGTCGCCCTGATTGTGCTGCTGGCCGGGTCGGGCGTAAACGGCGCGCGGCTGTTGGTCGAGCAGGTGCGGGCGCTGGCGCGGGCGGCGGGCTTGGCGCCGGCGAATATCAACCAGAGCGCCAAGCGGGAACGCCGGCTATTGGCGATTGATGCCGGCAAGCTGCAGGGCCCCCGCTTGGATATGGCGTTGCGGCGGCAACTGCTCGCCGACCATGCTCCGCCGGCACGGATCGATGCCATGCTTAAAACGCTTGAATTGCCTTGGCTGCGTTATATGCTGCGCTACGATCCCGCGCCCACGCTGGCCAAAGTCCATTGTCCGGTGCTGGCTCTGGATGGCAGCTTGGATTTGCAGGTGCCGGCGCGGCCCAACCTGGCCGCGATCCGGAATGCGCTTGTAGCCGGCGGCAACCGGCATTTTGAGGTGAAAGAGTTGCCCGGCCTGAATCACCTCTTTCAACCCGCCCACACCGGGCTGGTGAGCGAATACGCCCGGATTCCCGTCACCATCGCGCCGGGGGCGCTCGCGACCATTTACGCCTGGATTCAGCGACAATGGGCCGCTGGAAGCTAATCTTATTCCTTGCAATCACGCCCGCCCATGCGGATTCTGGTCTTCAATTGCGGCAGCTCGAGTTTAAAATTCCGGCTCTTCGCGGCCGGTCGGAATGGCTTGCGGTCTGATCCGTTGCTCGGGGGCGTGGTCGAGCGCATCGGCATGCCGGAAGCGCGGCTCGATACCTGGCGCGCCGGGCGGCCGGATGCCGCTCGCAACCTGCCGGTTGCCGATCACGATGCGGCGCTGCACGCGGTTTTGGATTGGCTGGATGGCGAAGGCGTGCTGGCGCGCGCCGGCGCGATTCACGCCGTCGGCCATCGCATTGTGCATGGCGGCGAGGAGTTTCGCCGGGCGACGGCGCTCGATGAGGACACCGCCCGTAAAATTGCGGCTTATAACGAGCTGGCCCCGTTGCATAATCCCGTCAACCTGCAAGTTTACGCCGCCGCCCGCCGGCGCCTGCCGCGCGCGCGGCAGGTCGCCGTGTTCGACACCGCTTTTCACCACACCCTGCCGGCGCGCGCCTATCTGTACGGCTTGCCCTGGGCCTGGCGGGAAAAGGAGCGGATCCGGCGCTATGGCTTTCACGGCATCTCGCATGGCTGCCTCATGCGCCGCTACGCCGCGCTGCGGCGGCAGCCGCCTGAAAGCTTCAAGCTGATTACCTGTCATCTCGGCAATGGCTGTTCGATTTGCGCCATCGACCGCGGCAAATCGGTGGATACGACCATGGGCTTTACCCCGCTGGAAGGGCTGATCATGGGCTCCCGCTCCGGCGACATCGGCCCGGGAACGCTGCTGTACATCCTGAAACATTTCCGCATGACGCCCGGCGAGGCGGAAGCCAGGCTCAATCACGAGAGCGGCATGGCGGGCATTGCCGGCGTCGCCGGCGATATGCGCGAGCTTTTGCGCGCGATTCGGAGTGGCAATCAGCGCGCGCTCCTGGCCGTCGAGGCGTTTTGCTATCGCATTGCCTTAACCATTGGCGCCTATCACGGAGTGCTGGGCGGCGCCGACGCGGTCATCTTTTCCGGCGGTATCGGCGAGCATGCGCCCGAAGTCCGCGCCCGGGTCTGCGGCCTGCTGCCCGCGCTGCTGCCGAGCATCGACCAGTCGGCGAATGCAAATGCCATCGGCAAGGCCGCGCGGCTCAGTGCAGCCGGCAATAAGCCTGAAGTTTGGGTGATCCCTACCGATGAAGAGCGCGGCATCGCGGAAGAGACGCTGGCTTGTCTGCAGCGGGCTGAAAGTTGAGCGCGAAACGTTTACGGCCGCAGCCTTAGCCAATGGCGTCCCAAATAAATGCGGACGGAACCGCTTTTGCCCGGCGCCGCTTGAATGGGCGAGGGATGCGCCATATGGCTATCCCAGCGCACCGGGCTTTGTCCGACTTGGCGGCCGGCCTGGTTGAAGAGGCGCAATACGGTTTTCGTCTTTCCGTTCTGATGAATCGTCGCCAGGCCGAAACCGTAACTGCCAATGCCCAGCCGCAGGGTGTTCAGGCGAAAGCGGCCCTCGGAAATGATCATGCCCAGATATTTTTGCCGGACATTGGAGCTGTAGCCGCTGGTGGCCAGCAGCGCGATAATGAACTGCTTGCGTCCGGCTTGCAGCAAGACGGCATGATACATTTCCACCGGAATGGCGTCGCCTTCCAGATAGAAACTGCCCGGCACCGTGCTCTTCAGCCGTTTTGGGGCGGTGATGAGCGCCAGCTTGGGCTGCGCCGCGGAAGCGCGGGTTGCGCATAAGCCCGGCAAGAGGAAAAGGCATAACGCGAGTGAAAAGAGTTTGCAGCGCATGGCCATGGCGCGCCTCCAGCATTCAGCGTTATGTAGCAAAACATAAATACAGTGGGATTGCAAGCCCAAAGGCTGCCCGTGCGGCTGGAGCCCCGGCGTTTTTATAAGTTCAGCCGCGGGCATTGCGCCCGGCTGCATGAAGCGTGCGGGCAAAATACAGACAAGTTAGAATGAGGCCAGATGATCTCACGCATGTTCTTTGCCCTGGGAATGGCCGCTTTGATGCTGGCGCCGTTTTCAAGTTGCGCTTCAGGCCGCGCTCCCGCGACCGGATCAGCCACGGACGGCCATCGCGTGCCGGCGGCGATCGCGCATGCGGCGGCGGCGTCCAAACCGGCGGCGGCGCAAACGCATGCCTCGCCGGCCGTATCGCTCGCCAATGCCTTCAGCGGGCGGCAAGCCTACGCCTACACGCGCGCGGTGGTGGATTTCGGGCCGCGGCCGCCAGGCTCGGCGGCGCATCGCCGCATGGTCGCCTATATCCTCGCCAATCTGCGCCAGGATCACGCCCGCATCGTGCAGGACCGCTTTACCGCGCATACTCCTAAAGGCCCCATGCCGGAGAACAATATCATCGCCAAATTCGGGCCGCGCACCGGTCAAATTCTGGTGCTGTGCGGGCATTACGACACCAAAATCGAAAAATTCCACTTTGTCGGCGCCAATGACGGCGGCTCCAGCACCGGTCTGCCGCTGGAAGCCGCGGCGGTGCTGGCGAAGCATCCGTTGCAGGTGCCCGTCTGGGTGGTGTTTTTAGACGGCGAGGAAGACGTGGTGCATTGGACGCGTACCGATGGCACTTATGGCAGCCGGCAACTGGCCGCGCTCTGGCGGACGCAAGGCGTCGCGCCGCGCATCCATGCGCTGATTCTGGTGGATATGATCGGCGACAAAAACCTCGACATCGGGCGGGAAACGCAATCGACGCAATGGATCAATGATTTTGTCGCCTCTGCGGCGGAAAAATTGGGCTATTCCAAGTACTTTTTTCAGAATTCCATCGCCATTGAAGACGACCATCTGGCATTTCTGCATGTCGGCATTCCGTCGGTGGATTTAATCGACGCCACATACGGGCCGGGCAATCGGAACGTCTTCGGCCGCTGGTGGCATTCGCCGCGGGATACCATGGATAAACTCAGCCCGCACAGCTTCCGCGTCGTCGGGCGAACCGTGATGCAGACGTTGCAGATGCTGGCGCGGCAATAAATCGGCCGCTTCGCCCTTCTTGCTTCATGGGGCCGTCAAATTCAGCGATCCCGAGGCGACATCCGGCCCGACGTTCACCGAAAACGACCATGTGCCGGTAAAGGTGTTGCCGCCGGTGAAGCTTCCGTTGGCAAACGCCGAGCCGAAGTAAAACGCGGTGCTGCCGCCGCTCAGCGAGTCCACGGTGCCGGAAAAACTGTACGTGCCGGAGTAATCGTCGCAAATGCCAAAGCCTTCCGACAAGGTCACCGTGCCGGAATAAGAATAGCCGCCGCTGGCGAGCGGAACCGCCACCAGGGTGGCGTTGCCGCTCAAGCTGGCGCTGCCGCCGGCGCCCCCGTTGCACCCGCCTTGGCCCTCGTCCGTCACGGTGCCCGTGGCCGTCCCGGTGAAGGTGATGGCGTTGGCGGGCGTCGGGATGGTTTCGAAGTCGGCGGTGATGCTCTGGTCCGAGTTCATGGTCACGCTACAGTTGATGCCGCTGCAGTTGCCGCCATAGCTGGAAAGGCTGGAGCCCGCCGTCGCTTGGCTCGACAGGTACACCGTCGTTCCCGCGGGATATGAGGCGGTGCAGCTAAAGGATTGGTTCCCGCAAACGATGCCGCCCGGCGAGGAAACCAGGGTGCCGCTGCCCGCGCCCGTGGTGGATACGTTCAGGGTATACATCGAGGCGGTGCTGGGAGCGCCATTCAATGGCGGGGCGTTCACCAGCGCATGGTGCAGCTCGTTTGCGTTGGTGACGATATCAAACAGGTTGCCCGCGGTTTCACCGAAAGTGGTGCTCACGACGGTGCTGGTGAGCGCGTCTTTCATGTAATCATCCGCGAGCTTGACGCCTTCTTGCACCAGCGCCCGGCCATAGGCGCTGCCTTCTCCAAAGGAGGCGCCGATCGCTGTCAGTCCGCCGCTGCTGACTACCGTGGCGTAGAGCATGTAGCCGCCGACGGCGGCGGCGGTCATCGCCACCGCTTCCGGCCCGAGTAGTAACGCCCCCACCCCCACTCCCACCGCCGCCGCGCCGCCCACTACTGTAAAGGCGGTGTCGAACGCTTGCGCCACGGCATTTCCCCAGAGCGATTGCTGGACATAACCGTCGCTGGCGGTTTGTTGTTCGGTGGCTTGCGCGGTTAGGGTAGCCAGAATATCGCTGGCGCCGGAGGCTTGGCTCCCCGCTTCTGGAGCATCCACATATCCGGCGGCTGCCTGCGCCGCCAGCATCCCGGCCAGCATGCGATCGCTGGTGGCTAGCTCGTTCTCGCCGATGGTCAGCATCTTCCCCGATACCATGCCCAGCGTAAAGGTGTTGGTGGGGTTGTGGACCACGTTATAGACGTTGGCGATGAAGGTATTCAGGCTGCTGTTGGCGTTGGCCAGCGCGCTCGTCATTTCCAGGGTGTTCAACGAGCTGCCGGGATTGGTGTAGTTCAAATAACTTTGCAGCGAAGCCTGGAACTGCTGCAGCGAGTTCAACAGCGCTAAGGTTATCGAGCCGGCCGGCGCGGTCAGGGTGGGCAGGTTTTGGATTTGGAAGCCCGTATAAGTATTGGAAGTGGCCTGACTGCCGTCAATGGTTTCCGAAACCTGCAGGTTGACCGTGCCCGCGGCCAGCGTTCCGCTCGAAACGTCGAAATAAGGCGGCACGGCAACGGCTAGGCTGTTGGCGTTCACCACCGAGGGCGAGACCGTCACCGAGTATCCGCTGGCATCGGAAAAGGTCACCTGGGGTGTGGCTTGCGGATTGAATCCCGAGCCGGAAAGAGTAAGCAGGTTGAATGGCTGCAGCGTGCTTTTATCCACGCCGGTTATCGTCAGGGCGCTCCCGCTGGCGATGGTTAGCGAAAGGCTGGCGGATTTCGAGCTATCGGCGCTGCTGGTGGCGACGATGGTCACTGGACTGGATGGCGGGGTGGCGGGCGCGGTGTAGGTGACCGCATCCTCATTGCTGTCCGTGCTGGTAATCGTTCCCACGCTGGAGTTGCCGTTGGCCACGCCGTCCACCGTCCAGGTGACCGCGGTATTGCCGCCGCCGTTGATGATGTTGGCGGTGAGGGTTTCGGTGGCGCCGGCCGCCACGCTGGCGGAAGCCGGCGAGACCAGCACCGCGACCGCCGCCGGCTGGAGGGTCACGGTGGCGTTGGCGGTTAACGAGGGCGCGGCCTGGCTGGTGACCGATACCGTGACGGTGTTGGGCGATGGCACGCTGGAAGGAGCGGTATATACTCCACCGCCGGTAATGGTGCCAACGGTGTAATTCCCGCCCGGAATGCCGTTGACGCTCCAGGTCACGGCGGTATTGGCTACGCCGGTCAGCCGTTGCAGGAAAGGCACCGTATCGTTGGTATCCACCGTTACGGTAACCGGCGTGACGGACATGATTTCGCTATATCCCGCTCCGGCGAGCAGGGCGGTTTGCGTGCCGCCCGTGGCATTGTCGGCAATGGTGAGCGTGGCGGTTTCGGCGGGAGTGGATTGCGTGGGATGCAGCATGACGTTGATCATGCAACTGGCGCCGGACGAAAGCGTGCCCCCCACCGGGCAATTGTTGTATTGACGAAAATCGCTCGAGCCGCTCAGTCCGATGCTGCTGATCGCCAGCGGACCCGTGCCGGTGCTGCTGACCTCTATGGCTTGCGCCGGACTGGTATAGCCGACGGCGACCCCGCCGAAGCTCACATTGTTGCTGGACACGCTGGCCCCGGGTACGCCGGTGATGGTCACGCTGGACGAGCCGGAACTGGTGCCGTCGGCCGCGCTGGTCGCGGTCACCGTGACGCTGGCGGGGTTGGGCACGGCGGCGGGCGCGGTGTAGAGCCCGCCCGCGGTGATGGTGCCCACGGTCGCGTTCCCGCCCGTCGTGCCGTTGACGCTCCAGGTGACGGCGGTGTTGGAACTGCCGCTAATGGTGGCGGTGAATTGTTGTGTGCCGCCGGTCTGCACGCTGGCCGACGAGGGAGCAACATTGACCACGATGGGGATGACGCCGGTCCCGGCCAGGGTGATGCTCTGCGGGCTGCCGGCGGCATTATCGGTCAGGTCTAGTGTCGCCGCGCGCGATCCGGCGGCGGTGGGCGTGAAACTGATATTCAGGTTGCAGTCGGCGCCGGCGGCCAGCGTGGCCCCGCAGTTGTTGGCTTGCGAAAAATCGCCGGCGTTGGCGCCGCTGATGGCGATCGTGGTTAGCGTCAAGCCGGCATTGCCGCTGTTGCTCAGCTTGACCGTCTGGGCCGCGCTGGTCGTGCCGACATTCTGATTGCTGAAGCTCACGCTGCTCGATGAGAGGGTGACGGCGGGCGCTGCGCCCGTTCCCGAAAGCGCGACACTCTGCGGGCTGCCGCTGGCATTGTCGGTAACCGCCAGGCTGGCGGAACGCGAGCCCGAGGCCGTGGGGGTAAAGCTGAGGTTGAAGGTGCAATTGGCGCCGGCGGAAAGGGAAGTGCCGCAATTGTTGGTCTGTGCAAAATCCGCCGGGTTCGTGCCGTTGATGGCGATGCCGGAAATGCTGAGCGCCGCGTTGCCGGTGTTGCTCAACACTACCGTTTGCGTCGAACTGGTGGTGTTGACGTTCTGATTGCCAAAACTCAGGCTGGAGGGCGAGAAGCTGACGTCGGGTGCATTCACGGGTGGCGTCGGCGGCGATGAGCTGCCGCCTCCGCAGGCAATCAGCAAACCGGCCGCGATCTGGCATGCGATGAGCGAGAAGCTACTGCGCAAATTCATGTGGCGTCAGCCTTTGTAAACGGAGGCTCAAGTGCGGAATGGAAAGACAAAACACTATATCAGATGCGGATCGGGCTTGAATAGCTCGGAGCATATACTGATGTCGGTCATCAGTGCTTTCCGATTACGAGTTTATAGGCGCCCCGGCAGCAGATAGAGAAGTGGGGTTGGCAAAAGACCGTAAGCGTTAGAGCAAACACAGGGTAGATCAGCAGCCAAAGCCGTGCTGAACTGGCAGGCATGAACAAACGACCAGCACGGCGAAGCCGGGCGGAAGCCGATGCCCTCGTCGAGGCCTACGAGAAG